>CAWCBS010000008.1:0-935660 GCA_963793875.1 uncultured Chloroflexia bacterium
CAGTCGCGCTCGCCCGGTCCTCCGCTCGGTTCGCGCACCGCCCCGCGCCCGGTGATCGCCACCCGGGGCTCGGGGTCGCGGGAGAGCGGCGCCTGGCTGCGCTGCAGCCGCTGCAGGCGGCGTCGGTTGCGCCAGAAGGTCGTCACCACCCCGAGGGCGCAGAGGCCGATGGCGACGTCGAGGATGGTGCGATGGCCGAAGATGGCGAGCCCCAGGCAGCCGAGCACGCCGGTCGTGAAGTAGAACGTGAGCGCCGTCTCCATCGGGGTCATCCCCCGCGCCTGCAGGCGGTGGTGGAGGTGGCCGGCGTCCGGGGTGGTGGGGCTGAGCCCCGCCCTCCGCCGGCGCACGATCGCCCAGGCGGTGTCGCTGATGGGCAGACCGAGGGCGATCAGCGGCACCAGGATGGAGAGACCGACCGCCACCTTGGCGATGCCCACGATGGTGATCGCGGCCAGCACCACCCCGAGGAAGTGGCTCCCGGTGTCGCCCATGAAGGTCCGGGCCGGGGGGAGGTTGAAGATCAGGAACCCGGCGCACACCCCCATCAGGGCCGCGCTCAGTATCACCACCCCCGACTGGAGGTCGCCGGGGACCACGATCCGGTTGATGGCGGCCAGCATCGCCACCATGGCGACGATCGCCACCACTCCGGCGGCGACCCCGTCGGCGCCGTCCATGAAGTTGACCGACACCTGCATCCCGGCAACCCAGAGCACGGTGAGCGGCAGGGCCAGCAGGCCCAGGTTGACCATGCCGATCCCGGGCAGGTCGATCGAGGTGATGCTGATCCCGAGGGCGACGAAGGCCACCCCTGCCCCGATCACCACGACCAGCTTCTGCCACCAGGCCAGATCCAGGATGTCGTCGGCGGCCATCACCAGGGTGACGACCCCCGCCACCGCCAGGAGCGGCCAGCGCGACTGAATGTGGCCACCGAAGGCGGCCACCGCCACCACGTAGCCGAGCAGCATGGCGAGCCCGCCGAGCCGGGGCGTGGGTACGGCGTGGAGGTGGCGTTCCGCATCGGGCTGGGCGACCGCGCCGACGCGCCGGGCCAGCAGCATGGAGAGCGGGACCGCCGCGGCGCAGACCGCCGCCGCGAGCAGAAAGGGTGGGAGGGCGCTGAGCCAGGCCGACCCGGGGGTCACGGCGCCCGGTACGGCAGCGGGAAGCGGCCGCAGAGCTCGCGGCTGCGGCGGCGGACCTCGGCCCGCACCTCCTGGTCCTCGAACCGGCTGAGCATGAGGTGGATCAGAGCCGCGATCTCGTCCATCTCGGCCTCGCGCATCCCCCGGCTGGTCACGGCGGGCGTCCCGAGCCGGACCCCGTTGGGGTTGTACGGCGTCCCGCCGTGGCCGGGGAACGCGTTGGCGTTGAGGGTGATCCCGACCTCGTCGAAGGCCGACTGCACGGCGCGTCCGCGCAGCCCGAAGGGGCGCAGGTCGATGACCATCAGATGGTTGTCGGTCCCGCCCGTGGTGAGCACGCAGCCGCGCTCGGCCAGGCCTGCGGCCAGGGCGGCGGCATTGGTCACCACCTGAGCGGCGTAGGCGCGGAACTCGGGCTGGGCGCACTGGTGGAACATGACCGCCTTGGCCGCGATGGCGTGGAGCAGCGGACCCCCCTGGATGCCGGGACAGACGGCCTTGTCGATCGCCTCGGCGTACTGGGCTCGGCAGAGGATGAGCCCGCCCCAGGGGCCGCGCAGGGTCTTGTGGGTGGTGAAGGTCACGAAGTCGCAGTACGGCACCGGGGAGGGATGGGCGCCGCCTGCCACCAGCCCGGCGAAGTGGGCCATGTCGACCATCAGCATCGCCCCCACCGAGTTCGGCGACCTCCCGGAAGGCGGCGAAGTCCAGGAACCGCGGGTACGAGCTGTAGCCGGCGACGATCAGCTTGGGTCGCACCTCCTCGGCGCGGCGGCGGACCTCATCCATCTCCAGCCGGCCGGTGGTCTCGGAGACGAAGTACGGCTCGAAGTGGTAGAGGCGGCCGCTGAAGTTGACCGGGGAGCCGTGGGTGAGGTGGCCTCCCTGGTCGAGGGCCATGCCCAGCACGGTGTCCCCGAGCTGGAGGATCGAGGCGTAGACGGCCATGTTGGCCTGCGAGCCCGAATGCGGCTGGACATTGGCGTGCTCGGCACCGAAGAGCTCCCGGGCCCGCTGGCGGCAGAGGTCCTCGACGCGGTCGACCACCTGGCAGCCGCCGTAGTAGCGCTTTCCGGGGACGCCCTCCGCGTACTTGTTGTTGAGCCAGGACCCGAGCGCCTCGAGGACCGCAGGCGAGGCCAGGTTCTCGGAGGGGATCAGCTCCAGGGTCTCCTCCTGGCGCACCAGCTCTTCGTCCAGAAGGCCGGCCACCACCGGATCGGTGGCGCGGAGGTGCGGCTTGTCCGCGAACGAGCCGGGGGCTGTGCCGGGGGGGAGAACGGCGGTGCGGGCGGGGATCTCGGCGATCTGCTCGGTCACGTCCCGGCTTCCCTCCTGCGTGCGGGGGTGGCGCCTCCGATGTACGGACGGAGAGCGATCGAGGCGATCGGCCCCTCCCGAAGCAGGCGCGGAGGCGTCGACGACAGGTCGATGATAGTCGAGGCCATCCCGTTGCTGGGACCCCCGTCCACCACACCGGCGACGTCCCCACCCAGGGCCAGCTCGGCCGCGGGGGCGGTGGCGGCGGGGGGCGCGCCATGGCGATTGGCGCTGGTGGAGGCGATCGGCCCGGTCGCGGCGAGCAGTCCGCGCAGGAGGTCGTGACCGGGGACGCGCACCATCAGGGTGCCGCCGCTGCGGGGGATGGCGAGCCGCCGCCTCCCCACCGGGCAGACCATGGAGAGCGGACCGGGCCAGAACGCGCCGGCCAGGGCGCGGGCGGCCGGGTCCATCTCCACCAGCCCGTCCAGCTGGGTGATGGAGGCTGCCAGCAGATTCAATTCGAGGCCCGGCGGCCGCCCCTTGATGACGTAGATGCGCTCGACGGCAGCCGGGTTCGACGGATCACCCGCCAGTCCGTAGACGGTGTCGGTGGGGACCACCACCACCTGGCCGGCGCGGATCGCCGCGATCGCATCGTCGATCGTCATCCCGCTGCCCCGAGCCGCACCTCGACCACCCGGGGACGGCCGGCCAGGTCGGCGGCGATGCTGACCGCGGCCCCGGGCCAGAGCGTGCCCGCGATCTCGGCGACGGCCGTCGCCCGGCGGCTGTCCACCTCCAGGCCCACCCATCCCACCCGGGGGGAGAACTCCGCCACGGCCGGCAGCAGGAGGCGGTAGGCGTCGAGCCCGTCGGGACCGCCGTCGAGGGCCAGCCGGGGCTCGAAGCCGACGTCCCGGGGCAGCTCGTCCATCTCGGCGGTGGTGACGTACGGGGGGTTGCTCACCACCAGGTCGAGGTCGGCGACCAGCCCGTCCACCCAGCCCCCCTCGACGAAGAGGACCCGATCGGCGACCCCCAGGGCCTCGGCGTTCTCGGCCGCCACCGCCAGGGCCGCCGAGCTGAGGTCGACGGCGATGACCGTCGCCGCCGGCAGCTCGCAGGCGAGGCTGATGGCGAGGCAGCCGCTGCCGGTGCCGAGGTCGGCGATGCGCAGCGCGCCGCGCCGCTCCCGAGCTGCAACCAGCGCCCGCTCCACCAGGCTCTCGGTCTCGGGCCGGGGGATCAGCACGTCCGGGCTCACCCGAAAGCTGCGCCCGTGGAACTCGCGGCGACCGGTCAGATACGCCACCGGCTCCCCTCTCCCCCGCCGGCGCAGCAACTCGCGGATCGCGCCCAGCTCGGGGTCGTCCAGGGGGCGGTCGTACTGGAGGTAGACGTCCAGACGGGCGATCCCCAACGCGTGCGCCACCAGCAGCTCGGCGTCGAGCCGCGCGGACTCGCTGCCGTGATCGTTGAGGTACGCGGTGCAGAGGCGAACGACGTCGAGGACGGTGCGGGCGCCCACCGGACCGCCGGGAGTGGGGGTGGCCATCAGCGGACTGTATCGGGGCGGCGGGGTGTGCAGGCGATGTGTGCCGTCTCACCCCACCCCGCGACCGCGCCGTAGAGTCGCGGGATGGCGAGCGCCGACGTCGCGATCGCGTCCCGGCGCGAAGGCGCTTGGGAGAGCGTCGGGCTGCGCCGGCTCACCCTGCTCAGCATCTATTGGGTCGCCATCGGCTGGCTCTGGAACGCCCTCGGCGCTCAGGTGCTGCCACCGGTCATCACCCGCATGGTGGGCCAGGCTCACCAGGGAACGGCGCTCTCCGCGCTCGAGGGCTTCGGCACCCTGGTGGCGGTGGTCTGGCAGCCGGTGGTCGGCGCCCTCTCCGACCGCACCCGGCTGCGCTGGGGGCGGCGGCGTCCCTACATCGCGGGGGGCGCGCTGGGCTCCTCGCTCTTCCTCGTGATCATGGCCTTCGTCGGGGTCTACTTCTGGCTGCTGATCGCCTACTTCCTGCTCCAGGTCGCCTCCAACACCGCCCAGGCGCCCTACCAGGGCCTGGGTCCCGACGCGGTCCCCGAGAAGGACTTCGGCAAGTTCGGCGCCTTCTACGGCATGGGCAACCTGGTCGGCACCCTGATCGGCTTCCTGGTCACCGGCATCTTCACCGCCAGCGGTCAGTACGGCGCCGCCCTCTTCGCGATGGCCGCGATGCTGGTGGTGAGCATGGTGCTCACGGTCACCCTGGTTCCCGACCGCGGCCGGCCGGACGGCAGCCTCGGCATGTCGGTCGGGGAGATCACCTTCGGCACCTTCCAGATCAGCCCCCGCCGCCACGGCGACTTCCTCTGGCTGATGGGGTCGCGGCTCCTCATCCTCATGGGGGTGGTCGGGCTGGAGACCTACGCCCAGTTCTTCTTCAAGGACGTCTTCTACCCGCACAGCACCAACCATGCCAACGCGGCGACCACCTACCTGCTGGCGATCATCGTGGTCCTGGCGATCGCCGTCTGCTATCCGGCGGCGCGCCTCTCCGACCGCTGGGGCCGCAAGCCGATGGTGATCGTCTGCGCCATCCTCGGCGCGCTCGGCGCGCTGGGCCTCGTCTTCTCCCACTACACGCTGCTGCCCGCCGCGATGACGGCGCCGGTCGCCTCCCTGCTCGGGATTCCCCGGGGGCTGGCCCAGGTGCTCTGGTTCGGGGTCCCGATCGGGGTCGGGATCGGCTGCTTCCTCACCGTCGACTGGGCCTTCATGATCGACCTGATCCCGCCCGCCGAGACGGGGCGCTTCCTCGGCTTCTCCAACATCGCGACCGCGGGGTCCGGGATCATCGCCCGCTTCATCGCCGGGCCGGTTCTCGACCACTTCAACGCCGGAGGTCACATCTTCGGCGAGCTGGGCGGCTATCCGGTCGTCTTCGGGATGTTCGTCGTCTATTTCGTGGTCGGCATCTTCCTGGTGCTGCCGGTGGTCGAGCCGCGCCGGCGACGCACGCTCAGCCCGGGGCCCTCCAGTACGTCAACCTAGTGCTGCTTCGCCCCCAAGAGGGGCATCACTCGACCGCTGCAAGCGAACGAACAACGTGGCGACTGGCTTCGGCTGGGAGGCCTCTTCCCAGGAAGCCGCCCTAACCTCTGGCAGCTGCCCGAGCCAGCCGAAGCACTTCGAGGATGAAGGGCGCCTTGGCGTCGGTATAGGCATCCCGGTCGTCGCGGACGCCCATCCGGCCTCCGAGCTTCGCGACCCCCCATCAGTTATCGCCAAGTATGGCGTATACATGGCATCAGGGCCTCTACCGCACCGACCAGACGGCTGCTGGCCACATGAAGCGGGCAATCGACCACCAACTCACGGGCGATGAGCTTGTGGAGGCGATCGCCCACATCGCCTTCTACGCCGCCTGCCCCGACGCCATGACCATCATCACCACCGCCAAGAAGCGGTGCAAGCCCGCCGGCTGGCGCGGAGCTACCGCAACCAGGGCCTCGATACCCTCTGCCTCAACCGCCCGCGGCGCGAGCATTCTGCAGCCGAACGGCTGCCGTGCCGGCCGAGGGCCCTCAGCCGGAGACCCCGTCCTGCTCGAGCAGACGTCGGGCCTCGTCCTCCTGCATCAGCGGCTCGACCAGCATGTCCAGGTCGCCCTCCATGATCCGGGGAAGCTGGAAGAGGGTCAGGTTGATGCGGTGGTCGGTGACCCGCGACTCCGGGAAGTTGTAGGTGCGGATCTTCTCGCTGCGGTCACCGCTACCGACGATCGAGCGGCGGGTCCCGCGCAGCTCGGCGTCGCGCTCCGCCTGGGCGATGTCGTAGAGGCGGGTGCGCAGCTCGCGGAGCGCCTTGGCCCGGTTCTTGATCTGCGACTTCTCGTCCTGGCAGGTGACCACCAGGCCGCTCGGGAGGTGGGTGATCCGGACCGCCGAATAGGTGGTGTTGACGCTCTGACCGCCGTGACCGGTGCTCATGTAGACGTCGACCTTCAGGTCGTTCTCGTCGATGCTGACCTCGACCTCGTCGGGCTCGGGCATCACCACCACGCTCGCCGCCGAGGTGTGGATCCGGCCCTTGGCCTCAGTCTCGGGGACCCGCTGGACCCGGTGGACGCCGGACTCGAACTTGAGCCGGGAGTAGGCACCGCGGCCGTGGACCTCGACCACCACCGATTTCACGCCGCGCGCTCCCGAGGAGCTCTCGCTGATCAGTTCCACCGACCACCGCCGCCGCTCCGCGTAGCGGCCGTACATGCGGAGCAGGTCGGCGGCGAACAGCCCGGCCTCGTCGCCGCCGGTGCCGGCCCGGATCTCGACGATGACGTCGCGATCATCGTTGGGGTCGCGGGGCACCAGCAGGCGGCGGAGCTCGGCGTCGGCGGCCTCGACGGTCTCGCGCTGGGTGCGCCCCTCCTCCTCGAAGAGGTCGACCATCTCCGGATCGCGCTCGTCGCGGGCCGCCGCGGCCGCCTGCTCCGCCGCGGTGAGCGCGGCGCGGCGCCGGCGGGAGGTCTCGACCACCTCGCTGAGCCGGGCCCGCTCCTGGGAGAGCCGCTGGACGCGCGGCTGGTCGAGATAGATCTCGGGATCGGAGAGCTCGGTCTCCAGCTCCCGGTAGCGGTCGGTGATGGCGGCGAGCCGCCCGTCCAGGCTGTCCATGGCTCAGGGGATTGTGGCCCACGCGACCTCACCGTGCGGGCGGCAGGCCGGCCCGACCCTCAGGGGACGGCGGCGTGGACCTCTCCGACGCCCCCGTCGTCGCCGGCGCGCGCGGCGGCCAGGGCGGCGATCGCGACCTCGATCTGGGCGTCGTCGGGCTCCCGGGTGGAGAGCCGCTGGGCGGCCAGCACCGGCACCAGCGCGATCCGACCGAAGCGGGTGTGGCGGATGCGGGCCAGGCCGCGGATCATCTCGTAGGCCACCCCGGCGACCAGGGGGATGAGGGCGACCTGGCAGGCGACGCGAACCGGCCAGAACAACCAGCCAAGAGGCGTGAAGACGATCACGCTGACCAAGGCCACCACCACCAGGAATCCGGTGCCGCAGCGCGGGTGGAGACGGCTCGCCAGGCGCACGTTGCCAACCTCAACCGCGGCGCCGGAACTCGAGGCAGTTGATCGCCTTGTGCTCAGCACCGTGGTACTCGAAGACGCGCTGGACATTCTTCAGCCGTCCGATCAGGAAGAGGTACCCGAGCAGGATGGCGGCGCGGGCAACCCCTTCGATCAGCACCGAGCCCACCGACTGGGGCGCGCCATGGCCGAGGAACGACGACGCCGCGAGGGGCAGGCCGATGAAAAGGCCGAGCCCGAAGACGAGGGAGACGCCGATGGTCACCCGCATGGCGCCGGGGCTCAGCTCCACGTCGTCGCCCAGCTGGACGTTGGCCGACCACTGCAGGGCGCGCATCCCGAGCGCGAGCATCTCCCAGAGCGTGGCCGCCCCGCGCAGGAGGGGGAGCGACCACGGCCGGCCGGTGTAGACGCGGGAGCGGAGCCGCTCGGAGAGGACGGTGATGGCACCGTCGGGGCGGCGCGCAGCCACCGCGTAGTGGCGCCGGCCGCGCATCAGGACGCCCTCGATGACCGCCTGCCCACCGTAGAAGAAGGTCGCCGGCGGCGCCGCGGCGGCGTTGAGGGCCGCGGTGAGCAGGATGTCACCGGGGGACGGTCGGCGCGCTCTCACGAGGCCCATCGTACTCGGCGATCGGCGCGGCCTCACCAAGCGAAGGCGAGCCGCAGAACCGGGTCCAGCGCGACCGTCCAGGCCGGTGGCCGAGCCGGGTGCGGGCGGGGCACCGGGGGGCGCGCCCTCTGCCGAGGGCGCCGGGGACCCCTCGTCGGAGCGGCCGGGCCGGCTACCGGGAGACGGTGCGCGCCGCCGCCCGGCGGCGGAAGCGCTCCACCTGACCGCCGGTGTCGACGATCCTCTGGGTCCCGGTGAAGAACGGGTGGCAGACCGAGCAGACCTCGGTCTTGAGCTCCCGGAGCGTCGAGCCGGTCAGGAAAGTGTTGCCACAGACGCAGGTGACGACCGCGTCGGTGTGGAACTCGGGGTGCAGGGCAGCTTTCATGGACAGGCTCGTGCGTGGGGGGAGGGAACGGGGCGAGGATACCACGGGGACCGGAAAGCGAAGCAGGCCCTGGGGGCGAGGGCTCGCCGGCCCCCCGTGTGGGCTGCCCGCCGGCGATCAGCCGGGGCGAGCGACCGGGCGGGTGAAGTTCCCGCGGGCGACCCCGGGCAGCCGGCGCCTGACCGTCTCCATGGCCACCGCCAAGCCCATCCCCTCCTCCATCGGCGGCAGCTCGTCGATCAGCCAGTCGTGATCGACGTTGAGGCTCCGCCACTGGATCTGGTCGACCCCCATCTCGGCGCAGGCGGCGACGGTCGCCTCCAGCTCCGACGGGGTGTCGGTGATCCCGGGGAAGGCGAGCAGGTTGAGGCAGACCTGTCCGCCCGATCGGCGCATCACCCGCCCGCACTCGATCACCTCCTCGAGCCCGTAGCCGACCGGACGGTAGTAGGCGCGGAAGACGTTCTCGGTGAAGGAGATGGCGCTGATCCGCACGCTGTCGCAGCCGGCCGCGACCATCCGCTCCAGTACCCGCGGACGGCTGCCGTTGGTGTTGACGTGGATGGTCGCCGCGGGGTGGCGGGCGCGGATCGCGGCGGTGGCCTCGACCACGGCGCGACCCCGGGTCAGCGCCTCCCCCTCGCAGCCCTGGCCGAAGGAGACGATGGCCGCCGCTTCCCCCTCCAGGAAGTGGCCGGCCAATCCGGCCAGCTCGGCCACCGTCGGCGCGAAGCCCATCCGCTCCTGCGGGGACGGCACCGCGCCGTCGCTCTGGAGGGAGATGCAGCCGAGGCAGTCGGCATTGCAGGCGGGAGACGCGGGCAGCGCCGCCTCATAGCGGCGGAAGAAGGTGTTCTGCGCCGTGTAGCAGCGGTACTCGAGCGCGCAGCGCGCCAGGTGGTCGACCAGACGGTTGCCCGGGAGGGCCTGGCGAGCGGCGTCGATGGCCGCGGGCAGCCCGGCGGTCCCGTGCCGGCGCGGCTGCCACCACTCGAAGGCGTCGGTCCCGAGCGCGGCCACCACCGGCTCCCCGTCCCGCTCGGCGACGGCGGCATAGCCGAAGAGCGGAAGGCGCGGGCTGTCCGGACCGGGACGGGACGCGGGCAGCAGGGTTCTCAGGTAACCGACCGGCAGGATGGCGGCGACCGGGGCCCAGCGACCGGCCAGCTCGACCGGCTCCCCGCCCCGGTCGAACCCGATGGCGCGCCGTCCCGGCAGATGGGCAACGGTGGCGCCCTCCGGCAGCGGGATGACATCCGCGGCGGCGAGCGGAACCAGCCTGCGACCCGACCTCGCGGCCGGCCGGAGGCCGTCGCGGATCTCGATCGAACCGTCGGGGCGGGCGACGCAGAGACGCACGCGGCCATTGTCGCCGCGGGGCCGTGTCCGGCGACCGGCGGGAAGGCAGCTCGCGTTCGCCGTCCCCGCCCAGCGCCCAGGGAAGAAAGGAACAAGCCAGCCGATCCCGACGTAAGAGGACGAGGTGGCGACAACTTCCCCTTAACCGGGAGGCCCACGACACCCCCCACGCTGCGGGTAACGTAACGGCGGCTCCGACTTCCACGTATACATCTGCGACGAGCCGGCTGCACCGGGCGTCCCCGCCTCACACCCGGGCCAGGGAATCAAACGGCCACATGGGCTCCGACCTCCCGTCCGCCTCGCTCCCACCCCGCTCCACCACGCAGGCGGCGGGGATGACCAGACGCCCCCGCATCCCGGGCGGCCACGCCCTCGCGTCGGTGGGCGGCGCGGTCGCCCGGGTGGCGCGGCGCGGGTCATCCGCCCCTCTGGCCCTGGCCCGGCGGCGCCTGGCGGGACCGGTTCAGCTGGCCGCCCACCACCTCACGGTGGTGACGGCGGCGGGGGCGGCCGCCCTCTGTATCCTGCTCGCCTGGCTGCTGGGTTCGGGCCTGGAGCAGTGGTTCGTGGCGCAGGGGATGGACGACGAGAGGGCCTACCTCCTCTCCGCCATGGTCCTGGCGCTGACCGCCACCGCGGTGATCGGGGCCGCCTCCCGGCGGCCCGCGCCGACCCGGGTGGGGGGCCTGGTCGGATTCGTGGCCATCCAGATCGTCCCCTTCCTGATCCGGGCAGCCAGCGCGCCGGGGACGCCCGGGCTCCGGTACACCGAGAGCGTGGCGGGCTGGATCCTGCAGCCGCTGGGAATGCTGCTGCTCGCCGCCATCAGCGTGGTCGTCGGCGCCGCGCTGGGGGTTGGCCTCGCCCGCGATGCCGCCCGCCTGCCCTCGCTGCTGCGGCGGCGCCGGCTCTGGCCGGTCGTCGCGCTGGTCATCGTCCTGGTGGTCGTCGCCACCGGCTCAGCCCTGACCGCCCTCCAGGTCGGCCCGCTCTCGGCGCTGCGTGACTACCGCGTGAGCACCGGGCCGGGCCTCGCCGCGGTAAAGCCGACACCGACACCGAGCCCGGAGGGCGTGACCGCCCCCGTCGCCGTCCCCACGCCGGACGAGTCCCTGCTCCGCCAGCTCCCCGGTGAGCTCCAGTACCTCACCATCGGCGGCCATCCGGTCGACGTCTACGTCCCCGGCGTCTACCAGGCGGACCCGGAACTCGCGGTCCCGGTGCTCTACCTGCTCCACGGCACCCCCGGCGACCAGGGCGAATGGGTGAGCGGCGGCCAGGTGCAGGGGGTCCTCGATCAGCTCATCGCCAAGGGGACCATCCCGCCGATGATCGTCGTCCTGCCCAACGGCAACGAGAAGTACAGCAACGACACGGAGTGGGGGAACAGCTCCCAGGGGGACGTCGAGACCTGGCTCATCGACCAGGTCATCCCGGCGGTCGACGACCAGTACCGCACCCTGGGCGCCGCCTACCGAGGGATCGCCGGGCTGAGCAGCGGGGGCTTCGGTGCCGTCAACCTCGCCATCCTCAACCCCACCCAGTTCAGCTGGGCGGCCAGCTACTCCGGGTACTACGTGGGCCGATCGACCATCTTCGGGGCCGCGTGGCGAGCGAACAGCCCTCTCTACACGGCCGCGGACGTGCCCAAGGCGGAGCGCATGCCCCTCTACCTCGGGGCGGGCAGCGAGGACTATGACTTCCGTCCCGGAACCCTGACCTTCGCCGCCACCCTCAAGTCGCTCGGCTGGACCGACTACGACCTCCAGACGGTGCCGGGCGGACACGGATGGGTGGCCTGGAACGCCGAGCTGGCTCAGAGCCTCACCTGGCTGGGTCAGATCTGGGGCCCGACGCCCTGGTATCACCCTCCCACCCAGATGGCGGGCCCGCCCGCGGTGGCGAGCGCGGTGATCCCCGGCCCCCAGGTGAGCCAGTGACCGGCCTGCTCGCCGCCGCCGCGGCCGCGACGCATCACCTTGGCCCTCCTCACGGCGGGCTGATGATCGGCTACGCGCTGGGACCGGTGGTGATGGTGCTGGGGCTGCTGGCCGCGGCCGCGGGCAGCATGCGGCCGTCGCGCCCCATCGTGGCCGCGGCGACCTTCGCGGTGCTGGCCGGTGCCGTGAGCGTGTTCGTCCCCGTCCCCTTCAACCCCATCGCCGACTGGCTCGGCCTCCTCGCCCTGGCCGGCGCGGTCGGGTTCGAGATCGGCGGCGCCCTGGCGACGCGCCACGTTCTCTGCCCACCCGGGAACGCCGGCGAGATGGAGCGGCTGCGCCTCCTCCACGGTCACACCCACATCTCCTGCTTCGCGGGCGAGGGCGCCAAGAGCGGGCTCCAGGTCGGTGGCGGGGTCATCGGCTACCAGGTGCGCTGGGGCGTGGCGGTGGCGGTGGGTGATCCCCTGACGGCGCCGGGCTTCCGCAAGATGGCGCTCACCGCCTTCCTCAACCTCTGCGCCGGGAAGCGGTGGGTACCCTGCTTCTTCCAGACCGACCCCGGCCTCCGCCCCGCCTATCGCAGCGCGGGCTTCCGCCTCCTCAAGTTCGGCGAGGAGGCGGTGGTGGAGATCGGGGAGTTCGACCTTGCCTCACCGGCCCGTGCCGACGCGCGTCACGAGCTGGCCCGGGCGCGCCGCTCCGGCCTGCGGGCGGCCAGCTTCTGTGACCCCCATGCTCCCGGAGAGCTCTGGTCCGAGCTGGAGCAGGTGTCAAGCGACTGGCTCCGAGTCCGGGGCGGGCGCGAGATGGGCTTCTCCCTGGGACGGCTCCGGGACGTCGTGGACAGCGCCACCCGGTACACCGTCGCCCGCGACGAGAGCGGGCGGGTCCACGCCTTCTGCTCCTGGGTGCGGATGGGCGACGACGGGATCGCCCTCGACCTCATCCGACGCCGCCCCGACGCCGGGACGGGGGCGGTCGATCTCTGCATCGCGACCGCGATCGAGCAGGCTCGGGGGGCGGGCCTGTCGCGGCTGTCACTCGGGTCGGTGCCCTTCCGCGAGAGCCTGGGCGACGCCCCCGACGGCTGGCTGGCCAGGACGGTCCGGGCCACCCTCTACCAGCGCGGGTACGGGGGATACAGCTACCGCGGCCTCTCCCACTTCAAGGCGAAGTTCGCGACCCGGTGGGAGAGCCGAGATCTCGCGGTGCCGCGCGGGGTGAGCGGGCTGCTCGCGCTGGCCGCCCTGATCCGGTTGCACCGCCGCACCGAACCGCCAGCGCCGGCGCCCCCGCCCGTGCCGCTGGGCCTAACGCCGGCGCCGCTTCCCTAGCCTGAGCGGCGGTCAGCCTCCTCAGCCGGCCGGCCCCTCGTCGCGGACCTTCTCGACCTGGGCGAGCGCCTCGCGCAGGCTCTCGATCCACTCCCCCTGGTGACGGGCCACCAGACGGACGCACCAGGCGAGCGCCTCGCTGCGACTCCGGGCCACGCCCGCGTCGATCAGGGTGTCCAGCACCTTGCGATCACCGAGCCGCAGCCGGGTCATCACCGGGACGCCCAGGGTGGTGAAGTGCTGGGTGACATCGCCGCAGCGCGCCCCCCAGGAGATGGTCCGGCCGAAGAGACGCTCGGCGTCGCGGGCCACTGCGATGCGCGCCTCCTTGGTCTCGGCGCGGAACCGCTCGATGCGCGCCGAGCGCGCCGTCGCCTGGGCGGCCTCGCCGGTGCCGGCCTCCAGCGGGACATCCGGGATCTCACCCACGACGAGGATCTCGTCGCGATCCCCGGTGATCTCCGGCGGCCCGGTGAAGAGCCCGTCGGGGAGCCGGCCGGTGAACCATCCCCGGAGCTCCTCGTCGGTGAGCTCGGGGGCGGGCGTGGGGTGAAGATGATGCGGGTGGGGGTGTTGCTCGAATCTCATAAATTACATGATTACTCAGCAATCCAAGGAAGTCAACATCAGCCCAGGCCGCGGGCGGCTCCCTCCAGGGCGGCGCGCAGGAGCGGGCCGGCGAGCGGGTGCGCGGCCAGCGGCGAGCCGGCGCCGAGGATCTCGCGCCGGGTCTTGCGGAGGTAGCGACGGGTGAACGCGCGGTCGCCCTGGGCGACCACGTCGCCGATGTTGGAGAGCCGGTCCGCCGCCTTGACCAGGGTGGCATCGGGATCCTTCCAGATCTCGGCGAGGTGGGCCCGGCGGCGCGTTCCGGTCATCTCGGGCAGGGGATCGGTGAGCAGCGCCACCAGCTCCCGGGTCCGCTCTGGGAACTCGCCCAGATCGTGGACGGTGAGCTCCGAGTCCTCGACCGCATCGTGGAGCAGCCCCGCGGCGAGGATCGCCGGATCGGTGACCCCCAGCCGCTCGTGGAGCAGGAGCGTCACCTCGACGAGGTGGTCGATGTACGGGGTCCCCTGGCGCCGGATCTGCCCGGCATGGGCCCGCTCGGCGATGGCGCGGGCGCGGCCCAGGAGGGCGGCGTCCGCAGCCGGCAGCCCGGCCAGCAGCGAGCTCAGCCCGGGGTCGAGGGCCGCGTCGGGGGACACGCGGCGGACCATACCGCGCCGCGCGGCCGCCGCCGCCCTGACGGGACCGGGCCGGTGAGCGGGGAGATCCACGGCACCCCGCCGGCCGGGCATGATCAGCGGCAGGGATCGGGCGGCCACCGAAGGATTGGTTGAGATGAACGCGGGAGCCCTCTTCCTGGCGGTGTTCCTGGCCTCGGCGGTGGAGGCCGTCGAGGCCACCACCATCGTCCTGGCGGCCGGCACCGCCCGCGACTGGAGATCGGCCGGGTATGGGGCGGTGGCCGCGATCGCGCTCCTGGCCGTGATCGTGGCCGCCCTCGGGCCGGCGCTGACCAGGATCCCGACCGCGCCGCTGCGCCTGGTCATCGGGGCCCTCCTGCTCGTCTTCGGCGTCCAGTGGCTGCGCAAGGCGGTGCTCCGCGCCGGCGGGGTCAGGGCCCCGCACGACGAGGACGAGATCTTCAGGGCGAGGCTGGCGACCGCCCGGCAGGCGGCCTCACACCGGGTGGGGACAGTCCCTGACTGGTACGGATTCACCCTCTCCTTCCAGGGGGTCCTCCTCGAGGGGACGGAGGTGGCCTTCATCGTGCTCACCTTCGGGAGCAACCAGCACGCGATCCCGCTGGCGGCGATCGCGGCGGTGGCCGCGGTGCTGGTGGTCGGCGCGGCCGGATTCGCCGTGCGCGCGCCGCTCGCGCGGGTGCCGGAGAACGCCCTGAAGTTCCTGGTCGGGGTCATGCTGACCGGGTTCGGCACCTTCTGGTCGGCGGAGGGGGCCGGAGCGCGCTGGCCCGGCTCGGACGCGGCCCTGCTCGTCCTCCTGCCGGCCATCGCCCTGCTCGGCCTGCTGCTCGCGTACGGGCTGCGCCGCCGCGGCGGCTCGCCCGCCCGTGGGGCGGTGGCCGCGTCCAGCCCCGCGGAGGCCGGCTGATGGCGCGGCGGCTGAGGGCGGTGGTGACCTTCGTCGACGACCTCGTGATCGGCGACGACTGGAGGGTCGCGCTGGGCCTGGCCGGAGCCATCGCGCTGACCGCCGTGCTGAGCCGCAGCCCGGTCCCGTGCTGGTGGGTGCTCCCGGCCGCCCTCCTGGTGCTGCTCCCGCTCAGCATCTGGCGGACGGCGCGCCGCCGAGCTGAAGCCGGCTCGCCTCAGACCAGGCGGCGGGCGTCCCGCGGGTCGAGGGCCACGTGATGCTTGGTCCGGATGTCCCGGACCGTCCCGCTCTGAGCGCGCATCACCAGGCTGTGGGTCTCGGCCCACCAGTTGTGGTACTGAACGCCGCGCACCAGGCCCCCACCGGTCACCCCGGTGACCGCCACCGCGACGTCCCGGCCGGGGACCAGGTCATCGATCGTGATCTTCGCCTCCGCATCGATGCCCGCGGCGCTCAGCGCCGCGGACTCCTCCTGGTTGCGGACCCAGGGCCGGCACTGCATCTCCCCGCCCAGGCAGCGCAGCGCGCAGGCGGCGAGCACGGCCTCGGCGGTGCCGCCGGATCCGATCAGGACATCGATGCCGCTCCCCGGCCAGGCCGTCATCAGCGCGGCCGCGATGTCGCCGTCGCTGATGAGCACGAGCCGGCTCCCGAGGGCGCGCACCCGTTCCAGGAGGCCCTGATGCCGCGGGCGGTCGAGCAGCATGACGGTCAGGTCCTGCACCTGAACGTCCATGGCGAAGGCGATGCGGCGCAGGTTGTTCTCCGGGCTGTCGGCGATGTCGATCGCCCCCCGCGCGCGGGGCCCGACCGCGAGCTTGTGCAGGTATGCGCACGGCGGCGGCGTCGCGATCCCACCGGTCTCGGCGGCGGCAGCGATCGAGAGCGCCTGCGAGAGACCCTTGGCCACCAGGCTCACCCCGTCGACGGAGTCGATCGCGAGGTCCACCTGGTCCCGGCCCACCCCGACCCGCCTCCCCGGGTTGAGGGGGTCGGCCGCCCCGCCGACGTCGATCACCACGCGCCCGTCGAAGGGCATGCTGAGCAGGGCCTCCTCCATCGCGCGCTCCCCGACGTCGCGGGCACTGGTCTTGTCCCCGCGACCCAGCCAGCGTCCCACCGCGAGCGCCGCCGCCTCGGTGGCGCGCAGCAGCTCGAGGCCGCGGTGGCGCTCACGGCTCAACCGCGCGGGCGAGACCGGGGCGGCCGGCCGGTGCTCTGCGGCGGTCAGGGCTCAGGCGCCCCCATGGCCGGATCGGCCCGCGCGGTCAGCACCCCCCGGACCGGCTGGGCGACCTCCTCGGCGCCGAGCGCCGGGATCTCCGCCTCGCGGCCATCCCCGGCGGGCACCGCCTCGGTGTCCACGCCCGCCCGCCGGCAGACCGCGGCCATGAACTCGCGGAAGAGGGGATGCGGCCTCCCGGGTCGGGAGCGGAACTCGGGGTGGAACTGCGAGCCGACGAAGAACGGGTGGTCGCGGAGCTCGATGATCTCGACCAGCCTTCCGTTGGGCGAGGTGCCGCTGAAGGCGACGCCGAACTCGGCGAGCCGCTCCCGGTACTGGTTGTTGAACTCGAAGCGATGGCGGTGACGCTCGTACACAACCGCCTCGCCGTACGCGGCGGCGGCGTGGGTACCCGGCTGCAGCTTGCAGGGGTAGACGCCGAGCCGCATGGTCCCGCCCTTGTTCTCGATGTCACGCTGCTCGGGGAGCAGATCGATGACCGGGTGGGCGGTGAAGGCGTTGAACTCAGTGGAGTTGACGTCCTCGGTGCCGAGCGCCGCGCGGGCGATGTCGATGGTGGCGCACTGCATCCCCAGGCAGAGCCCGAGGTAGGGCACCAGGTGCTCGCGCGCGAAGCGGGAGGCGAGCACCTTGCCCTCGATGCCGCGGTGGCCGAAGCCGCCCGGCACCACCACCCCGTCGACTCCCTCCAGCCGCTCCAGCTCGGGGGTCACGTCCTCCGAGCTCACCCATTCCAGGTGGAGGTCGACGCCGCAGTGCGCGGCGGCGTGGCGCAGTGCCTCGGTGACGCTGAGGTAGGCGTCGGGCATGGCCACGTACTTCCCCACCAGCGCGACCCGCACGGACGGCTTGGGCGCCTGGATGCGTGCCACCATCCGGCGCCAGTCGGCGAGGTCGGGAGGGGTGGCGTTGATCCCGAGCAGCTCGACGATGTAGTCACCCAGCCCGGCCGCCTCCAGCATCAGCGGCACCTCGTAGATGGAGCGGGCATCGGGGACGTTGATCACGGCGCGCAGGGGGACGTCGCCGAAGAGCGCGATCTTCTCCTTCTGGCCGGCGCCGATCGGGTGCTCGCTGCGAGCAACGATGACATCCGGCTGGATGCCGATCGAGCGCAGCTCGTTCACCGAATGCTGGGTCGGCTTGCTCTTGAACTCCTCGCTGGCCGCGATGTAGGGGACCAGGGTGAGGTGGACGTAGCAGACGTTGCTGCGACCGATGTCGTTCTTGAACTGACGGATCGCCTCCAGGAAGGGCAGCGACTCGATGTCGCCCACGGTGCCGCCCACCTCGACGATCACGACCTCCGGCTCGGGGAGCTCGTTCTCGGCAACCCGCAGCACACGCTGCTTGATCTCGTTGGTGATGTGGGGGATGACCTGCACGGTCCCGCCGAGGTAGTCGCCGCGCCGCTCCTTGGCGATCACGCTGGCGTAGATGCGACCGGTGGTCACATTGCTCGCCTGCGAGAGGGCCACGTCGACGAAGCGCTCGTAGTGGCCGAGGTCGAGATCGGTCTCGGCGCCGTCATCGGTGACGAAGACCTCGCCGTGCTGATACGGCGACATGGTGCCGGGATCCACGTTCAGATAGGGGTCGAGCTTCTGCATCCCGACATGCAGTCCCCGCGCCTTGAGGATCGTGCCGATGGAGGCGGCGGTGATGCCCTTGCCCAGGGAGGAGACGACACCGCCGGTCACGAACACGAACTTGGCCATCGTCGAGACCTCCCGGTGGCGGGTTTTTCCGATGTTAGCAGGCGACCGGTGCCGGCGACACGCCGAGCGGTCGCTCAGCCGGCACCCCGCGGCTCGAGGATCACCACGCGGGTCTCCTCGGCCGCACCCATGGTCCCGGTGAGGCTGAGCTTGGGCTGCGCCGGCAGGCTGCCGTCGGTGAGTCCCATCTCCTTGGCGAAGCGGTCGACGGAGTCGTAGTCACCGGTCCCCGCCACCCCGCCGCTGCGGTACCGCACCGGAACCACGATCGCCGGAGCGATGGCGTTGACGACCTTGGTGGCCGCCACGGCGCCCAGCGCGTCCACGCCGCCCACCGGCACCGCCAGCACGTCCACCCGGCCCAGCTCGTCGACCTCGTCCTCGGTGAGCTGGCGGTCAAGCCTGCCCAGCGCCGCGACGCAGACCTCGTCGATGACGATCCGCATGATCGTGACGTCGCCGGCGGGGAGACCGTGGACGGTGACCCCGCGGACCTCGAACTCCCCAGGCCCGCTGACCTCCTGCGCCTGCCCGGGGCGGGGCCGGAGCCGCTCCGGGACGGTCACCCCCTCGGTGCGGACCACGATCTCGGGTTGGCTGCGCCCGAGCCCCGGCAAGGTCGTCGCGGGCGGATCGACGAGCACCTGGACGTCATGGCCGCGCAGCCGGATGCAGGAGAGGCCGAGATAGGTGATCTCCACGTCCGAGCGATCTTAGCCGGGCGGGTGCCCGGGGCGGACCGGGATCAGCTCCCCGTTCCCACCGGGCTCGGCGTTCCCACCGTGCTCGGCGTTCCCACCTTGATGGCGATGGTCTGGCTGGACGTCCCCCGGACCACAGTGAGCTCGGCGGTGTCACCGGGGCTGAGCCCGAGGCTGGCGGGATCGAAGGGGTGGGTGGCGTTGATCGAGATCCCGTTGACGCTCGTCACGATGTCGCCCACCTGGAGACCGGCGGCGGCGGCCGGGCCCCCGGGGTCCACGGCCTCGACGAGCGCCCCCGGGGTGAGGTCCGCGGCGGCGGCGGTGACCGGGTCGATGTAGGTGGCCTCGACCCCGAAGCTCCCCTGAGCCCCGCTGGCGCCTCCGGAGACGGTGGTCAGCAGGGCGCTGGCCGCGTTCAGGGAGAGGGCGGTGAGACCGGGCGGAGCGGGGGCCTGGGTGATCGTCGTGACGATCCCGATCAGGTTCCCGGCACTGTCGAGCACCGGGGCGCCGTCGGCGTCCGGCTCCGGGGTCGCGTCGATGCGGACGGCCCCCTGGACCGACTGGTCGTTGCCGGTGTCGGTGGTCACCGTCAGACCGACGGCGCTGACGGCACCGACCCCGACGCTCAGACCGCCCGAGGCGCTGCGACTGAGCGCGATGGCCTCGTCGCCGATGGATGGCGGGGCGGCTGCGAAGGCGATCGGGGTGAGCCCGGTGGGGGTGAGCCCGGTCGCTGTGGTGATGCGCAGCATGGCCAGGCCGTGGGTGAGGTCGATCTTGGCGATGACGGCGTCATACCCGCGGCCGTCGGGCAGCCCGACCCGGAGCTGGCTGGTGTTCTGCACCGCATGAGCGCTGGTGAGGATCAATCCATCCGCGCTGACGATCACCCCGTCGACCAGGCTCGCCGTCCCGGCGGCCAGATCGGCGGGGGTCACCGCCTGGGTGGCGATGGTGACCACCGAGGCGGCGTTCGCCTGGGCCAGCTGACCGACGGTCTGAGCCTGGCTGCCCGGCGACCCGGTGATCTGCTGGTAGACGTTCCGCTCGACCGGGCCGTAGTGCTGGTAGATGGCCCAGGCGGCCGCCCCTCCCACCACCCCGCCGGCCAGGATCGCGAGCACGACCGCGGCGAGGAGCCGGAGACCCGGACCGGGCCTGATCAGCGGTTCGGCCGGCGAGCTGACCGGGTCGAGCCCGGCGGGGGAGCCCTCGGGACCCGCCGCGGAGGCCGGGTCGAGCTCGGCCGAAGAGCCCTCGGCAGGCGCCGCGGAGGCCGGGTGCTTGGTCATCGGGGCGGGTCCGCCGCAGCCCGCCGCTCCAGGTAGAGGAGGATCCCGGCGGCGTTGCTGCGCACCCCGCTGAGGGCCTCCAGTCGGCTCCCGACGGCTTCGGGGCCGGCCCCGGGCGGGGTGCCGCCTGCCTCCGCGAGAGCGGCGGCCAGATCCTCGACCCCCGATCCCGGGGCAGCGCGGAGGAGCCGCTCGGCGGTCTCGACCCATCGGTTCAGGGTCTCCTCGGCCTCGAGCAGGGCCGCCTCCGGATCCGCGACCGGACCGTAGTGGGTCAGCACTAGGCGGGACGGGCGGAGGGAGTGGAAACGGTGCAGGCTGGCCACCGCCTGTTCGAGGTCGAAGTCGGGGGGAGGGGTGGCGGGGCGCAGGGCGCCGGCCCGCGGCAGCTGCACGCCCACTGCGTCGCCGACCAGCAGGGTCCCCGTCTGCTCGTCGAGCACCGCCTGGTGGTGCCGGGCGTGACCGGGCGAGTCGACGAGCCGGAGCCTGCGACCCCCACCGATGTCGAGGGTCAGGCCGTCGCCGGCCGCCACCACGCGGTCGGCGTCGACCGGGACCATCCGCCCGTAGAGGTCGTCGAGCAGAGGACCGTAGACACGAGCGGCGGACGAGATGAGTCTCTCGGGGTCGACGAGGTGGCGAGCCCCCTTCTCGTGCACGACCACGGTCGCCGCGGGGAAGGCCCGGGCGATGTCGCCCACTCCGCCCGCGTGGTCGAGGTGAATGTGGGTGACCACCACCCAGCGGAGGTCATGGGGGCCCACGCCGGCGCCGGCAAGCGCCTGCACGACGGTCGCCACCGAGGTCTGGGCACCGGTCTCGACGAGGGCCGGCTGAGGCCCCTCGACCAGGAATCCGGCGGTGAGCTGCTCGATCCCCCCGAGCAGGGTGTCGAGCTGCTGCAGCCCCGGGGCGATCTCCTCCATGGCCCCGCAGGGTACCCCACCCGAGGGGAGGAGCTGGCCGGCGCAAGCGGTGCGATGGCCGGCGAAGCGGCCCCCTCCCTACGGCGACGGCGAGGCGGACGGCGACGCCGACGCGGACGGGGTCGGGACGGACACCCCACCGGCGGCGAGCAGCTGGTCGAGCTCGGTGATGTCGGCGTTGATGGCCGCCTGGGCCTGACCGGCGGCCGAGAGGTTGCCCGCCGCATAGTCCGCCTTGAGGTTGGCCTCCTGGGTGACCAGGTCGCCGATGATCGCCAGCTCCTGGGGCGTGTAGCCGCCGCTGGACGGCGAGGCCGTGGGGCTCGCCGTCGGCGACGCGCCGGGGGACGGCGTGGGTGACGGCGAGGGCGACGTCGACGAGCCGGGGAGGTTCAGCCCGGCGGGCAGGGTGGTGGTGCTGTAGAGGGTCTCGATGGCGGCCGACAAACTCGTCCCCAGGGCGACGCTGTTCTGCGTGCCGACGATGACGTAGCGGAGCTGCGGGAAGCTGATCCCGCTGGACTGGTTGGGGAGCACGTAGAAGGGCCGGACGTAGAGGAAGGAGTCGTCGTTGAAGGGCAGGACGATGACGTTGCCCAGGATCACCTGGGAGCCCGTCGCCCCGAGCAGGGTCCGCTGCTGGCTGATGGTGGGGTCGGTGTTCGAGTTGTTGTCGAACTGGTAGGGCCCGCGCACGTTGGTGTTGTTGCCGAGGGGGACCGCGACCAGGGGTGGATGGTCGGTCACCGTGTAGTCGGACTCCGCCGCCAGCCACGCGGTCATGTTGCTGGCCTGGCCGCCGCTCCCGCTGTTGTAGGGGCTGAACGTCTGCATCAGGACGAACTGCGGGGTCGGGTTGCCGGGCAGGGTCAGCTCCAGGTACTGGGGTGTGGTGGGGACCGGGGTGTTGTCCGGCTGCAGCCCCTGGGCGGGACTGTAGAAGTCGTTCTTGGAGAAGAAGTCGGCGGCCACCTGGGGGTCGGAGACGGGCAGCTGGTTGTCGACCTGGACCTGGGAGTAGACCTGGACCTGGTTGCTGAAGAGGTTCTCCGGGTAGCGCAGGTGCTGCACCAGGAAGGAGGGCATCTGGCTGATCGGGTGGAGCAGCCCGGGGTAGATGGCGCTCCAGGCGGCGGTGAGGGGCTCGCTGGGGTCCACCGCGTAGAGGGTCACGGCGCAGGTCCGGGCGTTGACCACCGCCTTGACGGCGTTGCGCTGGTAGGAGATCCCGTTCACGTTGTCGGACTCAGGGAAGTTGCCGGTCTCGACGTAGGCGTCGGCGATCCACATCAGGTCACCCGTCTGCGGGTCGGCCACGATGTAGGGGTCGCCGTCAACGGTGAGGAAGGGGGCGATGCTCTGGATCCGCTGGGTGACCGTGCGGTTGATCAGCACCTTGCTCTGGTTGTTGGGGATGCCACTCAAGAAGAGGTTGAGGCCGCCGAACTGGCTGATCGAGGTGGCCAGCTTGTCGAACGGGTTGTTGATCGTGAAGCCGGCCATCTGGGTCCCGGCGTGCATGTAGGCATCCGGGGTGGAGGGATAGTTGAACTCGAGCTGGTTGGTGTTGACCACCACCGGCTGGCTGGTCTGCTGACCGCAGTAGATCTCGGGGTTGCCGCCGGTGCCGTTGAAGTCGAGCGCCGGGGGGGCCCCGGACTGGACCTGGGTGAGCGGCTGCTTGCCGTCCAGGATCTCCGGCTCGCCCTCGGGGCCGATCTGGCTGACCGAGACGGCGGTGATCCCGTAACCGTGGGTGTAGACGAAGGTGTTGTTGACGAAGTTGGAGTTGGGGATGTCACCCTCGGCGATCTCGCGGACGCCGATCATCACCTCGGTCTCCTGCCCGCTGGCGTTGGGGTAGCGGTCGACGGTGACGTTGTTGTCGAAGGTCTGGTAGGCGCGGGTCCGGTCGAGCTGGTTGAGCACCGCGGGGAGCTGGGTCGGATCCTGGACCCGGACATTGGCGAGCGTGCCCGGATCGGCGGCGAGGTCGCCACTCAAGGTGGGTGTGGTCACCGTCTTGAAGGGCTGGTTGACCACGCTCGGCTGGCTGCCCGTGGCCTGCAGGTCCCAGGCGTACCGGCTGGCGGTGAGGTAGTTGTCGATCGACTTGGCCTGGGCCGACTCGGCGTTCGGGTTGACGCTGGCGGCGGTGTACACCGCCTCCGGGATGCTGGTGAGCGCCGCGGCCAGGACCAGCCAGCCGCCGAGCAGCCCGCCGAGCCAGGCGACCGTGCGCCAGGTCGGCCGCCGCCGGCTCCTCCGCACCAGCAGGGCGATGGTCGCCGCGGCGAAGACGAGGGCGATGACCTGCAGGGCGGTGAGCACCGGGACGAGCACGTTGAGGTCGGTGGCGTTGGGCCCGACGAACGAGTACTGCGAGTTGCCCTCGGTGGCGAGGTGGTAGACGCTGAAGTGGGCCCCCAGGGCGGCCAGGACGAAGATGGCCGCCAGGGCCGCCCCGGCGTGGAGGATCCCGATCCGGAGCGCATCGTCGACGCTCTTCCCCTCGGCCGGGTGGAGCTGGACATCGACCTCCTCGGGCGCGTGGATGATGGTCAGGCTCACCGCCACCACGGCGGCGGCGCCGAGCAGGCCGATCACGGCCGCGCCCCAGAGCAGGGCCGAGACGCCGTCGATCACCGGCAGGGTGAAGACGTAGAAGCCGTAGTCCATGTGGAAGACGGGGTCGGTGGCGCCGAAGGCGTGGCCGTGGAGGAAGAGGAGCACGTCCTGCCAGTTCCCGGCGAGGTGGGAGCCTCCTCCGATCCCAGCCAGCACGGCGATCGCGATCCCGACCCAGAAGGTGATCCTGCCCGCCCGGGTGTCGATCGCGGAGACGGCGCGCGCCCAGAAGGGAACGCTCACCCCGACCAGCGCGCCGGTCAGGACCAGCCCGATCAGGAAGAGGACGACCTGGGCGATCAGGGGGGTCCAGAAGACGTTGGAGTGGCCGAGGCTCGAGAGGTAGAGGAAGTTGACCCGGAGGCTCATCAGCGCCAGGGCGACGATCACCAGCACGACGATCACCGCGAGGACGATCAGCAGGATCTTGCGGACGCGGGTGAACCGGGGAGACCTGACCACGCGGGGCCGGCGCCGCCGGAAGAGGACCTCAGGGTCGAAGTTGAAGCTGCTCACGGCCCGGCCGATGGTACTCGCCTTGGCCCCGGCGATCGCGCCGCCACTCGGCCGGAAGCCCGCGCCGCTGGCCCTCCGGCCGGCGCGGGCGGCTTCCCGCTAGCGCCGCTGGAGCAGCAGGCGGACGTCGAAGGGGTCGCGCCGCCGCCGGATCCGCCGCGACACCTCGGGGCGGACCTGGACCATGTACGGCTCCTGCTCGCGGAGGACCTCCTCGATGGCCTCGGCCACCAGCATCCCCGCGTGGACCGCCGGGACCCGACCGGCGAGGGCGTCCGCCATCTTCTCGGTGACCACCGTGATCTCCATCTCGTGCGCCTGCTCCAGCAGGGTCAGGCAGTCATCGAGGCGGCGGAGCCGCTGCCGGCGATCCTCGCCACCGTGCAGCTCGATCATGGCGTCCAAAATAGCGCAATTCGACCAAAGTCGGGAGTCCGGTCTCAGCGGACGGCCGCCCCTGCCCGCCGGGGCCGGCCTCGGGCCCCCCTTGGCGGGGTGGCGGCGGGCCCCTCCCGAAGGGCTGCCCCGCCCCCGCGGGCCCGGCTGCCATTGCCGGCCGCGCCACCGATGATCCGCCGTAGATAAGAGCCGGTGGCGCTCCGGGGCTCGCCGGCGATCATCTCGGGGGTCCCCGCCGCCACCACCTCGCCGCCAGCGTCGCCACCATCAGGACCCAGGTCGACGATCCAGTCGGCGGTCTTGACCACGTCGAGGTTGTGCTCGATCACGATGACGGTGTTGCCGGCGTCCACCAGGCGGTGGAGAACCATGAGCAGCTTCTCCACGTCGGCGAAGTGGAGACCGGTGGTGGGCTCGTCGAGGATGTAGAGGGTCCGCCCGGTATCGCGCCGGGAGAGCTCCGTCGAGAGCTTGACGCGCTGGGCCTCGCCTCCGGAGAGCTGGGTGGCCGGCTGGCCGAGCCGGATGTACCCGAGCCCGACGTCCTGGAGGGTGCGCAGGCGCCGGACGATCCGGGGCTGGTTGGCGAAGAGCGCGGCCGCCTCGTCGACGGTCATCTCCAGGACGTCGGCGATCGAGCTGCCCCGGAACTTGACCTCGAGCGCCTCCTTGGTGTAGCGGCGACCCTTGCAGACGTCGCACGCGACGTAGATGTCGGGCAGGAAGTGCATCTCGATCTTGATCATCCCGTCGCCGGAGCACGCCTCACACCGGCCCCCGGAGACGTTGAACGAGAAGCGGCCGGGCTTGTAGCCGCGGATCCTCGCCTCGGGCAGCTTGGCGAAGAGGTCGCGGATGTCGGTGAAGACGCCCACGTAGGTCGCCGGGTTGCTGCGGGGGGTGCGCCCGATGGGTGACTGGTCGACGTCGATGACCTTGTCGATGTGCTGGATGCCCTCCACCTTCTCGTGTTTCCCGGGCCGGTCCTTGGCCCGGTACAGCGACTGCGCCAGCCGGCGGTAGAGGATGTCGTTGACGAGCGTCGACTTGCCGCTGCCGCTCACGCCGGTGACGCAGATGAAGAGCCCGAGTGGGAACTGGACGGTCACCGACTTGAGGTTGTTCTCGGTCGCGCCGCGCACGGTGAGCATCGTTCCGCCGGCCGGCCGGCGCACCGCGGGGATGGGGATCCTGAGCTCGCCGCGCAGGTATTGGCCGGTGAGGCTCCGCGGGGAGGCGAGCACGTCCTCGAGGGTCCCGGCGACGATCACCTCCCCTCCCTTCTCGCCCGCCCCCGGGCCGATGTCGACGATGAAGTCCGCGCTCCTGATCGTCTCCTCGTCGTGCTCGACCACGATCAGGGTGTTGCCCAGGTCGCGGAGGGTGGTGAGCGTTGCGAGCAGCTTGTGATTGTCCCGCTGATGGAGACCTATGGACGGCTCGTCGAGGATGTAGAGGACGCCCATCAGCTTGCTGCCGATCTGGGTGGCCAGCCTGATGCGCTGGCTCTCGCCACCGGAGAGGCTGGCCGAGGCCCGGTCGAGGCTGAGGTAGTCGAGGCCGACGTCGCGGAGGAATCCCAGCCGTTCGCGGATCTCCTTGAACGCCCGGCCAGCGATCTCCATCTCACGGGCGCTGAGGTGGAGCGTCTCGGTGCGGCGCAGCGCCTCGGCGACGGTGAGGCCGGTGAAATCCATGATGCTCATCCCGTCGACGGTGACGGCGAGGAACTCCGGCTTGAGTCGCTTGCCGGCGCAGGCGGGACACGGCTTCTGCATCATCAGCCGCTCGATCTCCTGCTTGACCCACTCCGACTCGGTCTCGCGGTAACGGCGCTCGAGGTTGGGGATCACCCCCTCGTAGGCGGCCTCATAGGAGTGGGTGCGCCCGGTGTGCGAGACGTAGCGCATCCGGACGGTCTCGTCCTTGGGCAGCCCGTAGAGGATGACCCGCTGCTCCCGTAGGGGGAGCTCGCCGAAGGGGACGTCGGTGGGAATGCGGTAGCGCCGGCAGACGGTCTGGAGGACGTCGAGGACCCACATCTGAGACGGCCCCTTGGTCCAGCCGGAGAGCGCCCCGTCGTCGATCGAGAGCGAGGGGTCGCGCACCACCGCGTCGCGATCGACCTCCATCCGCAACCCCAGGCCGGTGCACGTGGGGCAGGCGCCGTGAGGGTTGTTGAAGGAGAAGTTCCGGGGCGCGGGCTCCTCCATGGAGATGCCGCAGTAGACGCAGGCGTAGTCCTGGGAGAAGAGCATCTCGCCGGTGGCCAGCTGGCGCGGGGCGGCGCCGTCCGCGTCGCCGGTCCCCGCCGCGGGGTCTCCCTGCTCCGCCGGCTCCGCCCCATCGGCGTCCGACGGACCGGGCGCACCGGCAGGTTGCCCGCCGGGGAGCGGCGCTCCCGCGGGGAGGCCGGCGGAGATCCGCTCCTCTCCCCCGCCGGCCGGCTCGTCCGCCGGGATCAGCAGGATCAGACCGTCGCTGAGCTTGGCCGCCTGCTCCAGGGAGTCGGTGAGCCGGCTGCGCAGCTCGGGACCGATCACGACCCGGTCGACCACGATCTCGATGTCGTGCTTGAACTTCTTGTCGAGCGCGATGGTCTCGCCGAGATCCCGGACCATCCCGTCGACCCGCGCCCGGGCGTAGCCCTTGCGCCGCGCCTCGGCGAAGACGTCACGGTGCTCCCCCTTGCGCCCCTGGACCATCGGCGCCGCCACCATCAGGCGGGTGGCATCCGGGAGGGCCAGGACCTGATCGGCGATCTGCTCGATGGTCTGCTTGCTGATCTCCCGCCCGCATCGGGGGCAGTGGGGATGCCCGATCCGGGCGTAGACCAGTCGAAGGTAGTCGTAGATCTCAGTGACCGTGCCCACCGTCGAGCGAGGGTTCTTGCTGGTGCCCTTCTGGTCGATGGAGATGGCTGGCGAGAGACCGTCGATGTGATCGACGTCCGGCTTCTCCATCTGGCCCAGGAACTGGCGTGCATAGGCGGAGAGCGATTCGACGTAGCGCCGCTGTCCCTCCGCATAGATGGTGTCGAAGGCGAGCGAGGATTTGCCGCTTCCCGAGAGCCCGGTCAGAACGATCAGGCTGTCGCGGGGCAGGGTGAGATCGATGTTCTTGAGGTTGTGCTCCCGGGCGCCCCGGATGTCGATGGTGTCGTGTGGCACGGGCTTCCTAGCGTACCCAGAACTCTGCATCGGCCCGCCGGCCGGCTGACCGCCCCCGCCCGGCTGGATGCGAACGTCTGTACGTTACCCGAACCGACCCGCGCCGTCCACCCCGGCCAGGCGGGAGGCGCCCTCGCCATGCTCGAGATTGCTCCATTTGCTGCGCTCGCCGCTGAGGCGCCCTGCCCACCCGAGGCCATGATGCCCGTGGAGGGGGGCCATCCGGCCCCAGCAGCTTCGTTGCAACCAGCCCGGTGAGACGTAGCGGGTTTGGGTGTATACCTGCTCCAGGACCCGGGGGGCCTGCAGAGGAGTCACCACGGAAACCGGAAGCGCCGCCGGATCGGTAGGGCGCGTCTCTCAGCCGCCCAGCGGCGGAGCGCAGAGGATGTCGACCGGACGATCAGCGAAGCAGCAGGTGCCGCCGGCCGGATGGCGGCAGCCGGGGAGGGCCGGATGGAGGGGTGGCGCGACCGGCTGGCCACCGCCGCAGCCGCCGTCCAGCTGATCCGCCCCGGTGACCGGGTCTGGGCGCAGCAGGGCCCCGGGACCCCGGCGACGCTGCTGGATGCGCTGGCCGAGCGGGGGGGGGAGCTGTGGGACGTCGAGATCTGCCACATGATGACCCTCGGTCCACTCGAATATCTCCGCCCCGATCTCGCCGGCCACCTGCGCCACAACGGCCTGTTCCTGGGGGAGAACGTGCGTGCCGCGGTGGCCGAGGGGCGCGCCGACTACACCCCGGTGTCGCTCAGCGAGATCGAACGCCTCTTCACCGACGAGCTGCGCATCGACGTCGTGCTGCTTCAGGCCTCGCCCCCGGATGAGGACGGGTTCCTGACCCTCGGCACCGGCCCCGACTGCACCCTCACCGCGGCATGCCACGCCTCGCGCGTGCTCGTCGAGATGAACGATCAGATGCCGCACGCGCTGGGTGACACCCAGCTCCACGTCAGTCGCGCCACGGCGATCATCCCGGTGTCGCGACCGCTGCGGGAGCTGGTGCCGGAACCCCCGGACCCCGTCCAGATCCGGGTGGCGGAGCGCGTCGCGGCGATGGTCCCGGACGGCGCCACCCTCCAGATCGGGATCGGGGCCCTCCCCAGCGCCGTGCTCGCCCGGCTGGGCGACCACCATGACCTGGGCATCCACAGCGAGCTCTGCCCGGACGGCGTGGTCCCGCTCATCGAAGCCGGGGTGATCACCGGGGCGCGCAAGACGCTCCACCCCGGCAAGGTGGTGGCCGGGTTCGTGCTCGGCTCTCGGATCATCCTCGACTACATCGACAACAACCCGATGTTCGAGTTCCACCGCACCAGCTATGTCAACGATCCCTTCGTCATCGCCCAGAACGACCTGATGATCGCCATCAACTCGGCGATCGAGGTCGATCTGAGCGGACAGGTGTGCGCGGACTCCATCGGGACCCGGCCCTACAGCGGGGTGGGCGGGCAGCTCGACTTCGTCCGGGGCGCCTCGCGGGCCCGGGGAGGCCGGGCCATCATCGCGCTGCCGTCGACCGCCCGGAGGGGCAGCGTCTCACGGATCGTGCCCACCCTCGCCCCCGGCGCGGGGGTGGTGACCAGCCGCGCGGATGTGCATGATGTCGTGACCGAGTACGGGGTGGCCCACCTGCGCGGACGGAACCTTCGTCAGCGCGCCGAGGCGCTGATCAGCATCGCCCACCCGAGCTTCCGCGCCGAGCTCATGGAGTACGCAGTGCGCGCCCACCTGCTGGATGCCGTCTCGGCGCCAACCTAGGAGATCCGATGGAAGAGATCCACGACCGAGGGGCGGTGGCCGTCGACCTGGAGGAGTGCAAGGGCTGCGGCCTGTGCGTGGAGGCTTGCCCGCCCAAGTGCTCCGGCTGGCGGCGGAGCTGAACCGCTACGGCTACCATCCGGCGGAGTATCTGGGCGCGGGCTGCACCGGCTGCGGCATCTGCTACTTCGCCTGCCCGGAGCCGGGCGCCATCACGGTGCTGCGGCGGCTGGCGGCGCTGAGCCATGCGATGCACAAGCAACTGACCAAGGGCAACGAAGCCATCGTGAAGGCCGCGGTGCTGGCCGGCTGCCGCGCCTTCTACGGCTATCCCATCACGCCGGCGAGCGAGATCGCCGAGGCGGCCGCCCTGTATCTTCCCGCAGGTGGGCGGCGTGTTCGTCCAGGCGGAAAGCGAAGTGGCGGCCATCAACATGCTCTACGGCGGCGCGTCCGCGGGCGTGCGCGCCATGACCGCCTCCAGCGGGCCGGGCATCAGCCTGATGCAGGAGGGCTTCAGCTACCTGGCGGGCGCCGAACTGCCCTGCGTGATCGCCGACATCATGCGCGGCGGCCCCGGCCTGGGCAACATCGCGCCCGAGCAGGGCGACTACTACCAGATCGTCAAAGGCGGCGGCCACGGCAACTACCGCACCCTGGTGCTGGCGCCGGCCTCGGTGCAGGAGATGGCCGACCTGACCACGCTGGCCTTCGACCTGGCGGACCGGTACCGCAATCCCGTGGTGGTGCTGGCCGATGGCTACATCGGGCAGATGATGGAGCCGGTGGCCTTCGCCGACGCCGCGGCCGGTCCCGGCCGCCGCCGGCGTGGGCGGTCACCGGGACCGCCGCACACGCGGCCGCAACCTGATCACTTCCATCTACCTGGAGCCCGACGTGCATGGAGCGGCACGTGCGCAAGCTGGAGGCCAAGTACCGCGAGGCCGAGCGACGCGAAGCCGCGCGGCGAGGCTTGGCGCGACCGAAGACGCGGAGATCGTCCTGGTGGGCTACGGCATCGTGGCGCGCGTGCTGCAAGGCCGTGGTGGAGCAGGCCCGCGCGCGCGGCATCCGCGCGGGACTGCTGCGGCCCATCACGCTGTATCCCTTCCCGACCGAGGCGATCCGCGCAGCTGGCCGCGCAGGCCAAGGCGCTTCGTGGTGGTCGAGATGAGCACCGGGCAGATGGTCGACGACGTGCGCCTGGCGCTGGAGGGCCGGCGCCCGGTGGAGTTCTACAGCCGCGTGGGCGGCAACGTTCCCGACGGCCGAAGAGATGCTGGCAGTTCGTGGAGCAGAAGTTCGCGGCCGGCGCGCGGGTTCCCGCGGAGGTGAGCTGGTCCATGGCTAGTGACATCCAGGCGATGCGGTGATCCACGAGAAGCTCGCCGATGCTTCTACGACCGCTTCGACCGCAAGGCCGAACTGCAGCACCAGACGCACTACTGCCCGGGCTGCGGCCACGGCATCGTGCCACAAGCTGCTGGCCGAGGCCATCGACGAGCTGGGCATCCAGGACCGCACCGTCCTGGTCAGCCCGGTGGGCTGCTCGGTGTTCGGCTACTACTATTTCGACGTGGGCAACATCCAGGCGGCGCACGGCCGCGCGCCGGCGGTGGCCACCGGCGGTCAAGCGCAGCCGGCCCGAGAGCATCGTGATCACCTACCAGGGCGACGGCGACCTGGCCGCCATCGGCACCGCCGAGATCATCCACGCCGCCAACCGCGGCGAGAACATCACCGTGATCTTCGTCAACAACGCGCATCTATGGCATGACCGGCGGCCAGATGGCGCCGACCACGCTGCTGGGCAAGAAGACCACCACCACGCCCGTTCGGCCGCGAGCGCGCGGAACGAAGGCTATCCGCTGCACGTGTGCGAGCTGCTGGCCACCCTGGAGGCGCCCGTCTTCATCGAGCGCGTGGCGCTGGGCAGCAACAAGCAGATCATGGCCAGCCGGCGCGGGTGATCCGCCGCGCCCTCGAGAACCAGGTCAGCGGGCTGGGTTTCTCGTTCGTCGAGGTGCTCTCGCCCGTGCCCCACCATCTGGAAGCCTGGAGCCGCTCGAGGCGCAGACCTTCGTCCGCGAGGAGATGACCCGCAGCTTCCCGGTCGGGCAACTTCCGCGACCGCACCAAGAGCGCGTCCCGCGCCGCGCCCGCCGCGACCGTCCCGGATCTCGGCGAGCTGCCGCGCATCCTCGGCCTGGACCTCGAGCCCGGATGGCGACGAGGCCGGGGAGCGGTCGCCCGCGCCGCTCCGGACCCGACCGCCGACCACCGGATCGAGGTGGCCGGCTTCGGCGGGCAGGGCGTGCTGATGCTCGGGGAAGTGCTGGCCGAAGCCGGGCTGGAGGCGGGCTACCACGTCTCCTGGCTGCCGTCGTACGGGCCCGGAGATGCGCTCGGGCACCTCGAACTGCCACGTGCGCATCTCCGCGGCGCCCGTCGACTCCCCGCTGGTCTCTCGCCCCACCGTGCTGCTGGCGCTCAACGAGCCTTCCCTGCGCAAGTTCCTGCCGGCCATGGAGCCGGGCGGGCTCGTCCTCTACAACGGCGACCACCTGCCGGCGGACTGCGCGGTGGACGGCCTTCGGGTCATCCCCATCGCCAGCACCGCCATCGCCGATCGACTGGGCTCGCCGAAGGTGGGCAACATGGTGATGCTGGGGGCCCTGCTCGAGACCACCGCGATGCTCCCCGAGGCGGCGCTCGAGCGGGCGCTGCACCGGCTGGTCAAGCGGGAGAGCTGGGTCGAGCTGGATCGCGCGGCGCTGCAGGCGGGGCGGCTGGCCGCGCGGCAGCCGGCGGGGGGGGCGACGCGGCGGGGGGCTGACCTCTCGACCGGCGGGCTATCCTGCCCCTCCATGCTCGCCGCAGCCCGGCTCCTGGACGTCGACACGGTCTTCCTGGATGTCGGCGGGGTCCTGCTGCTGCCCGAGCACCGCACCATCGCCCGGGCCTTCGCCACGGTCGGCGCGCGGGCCGAATCCCGGCTTCTCGACGCCGCGCACTACACGGCCCTGGCGGAGGCGGAGGTCACCGGCGGGGCCGCTCCGCCGATCGACTACTGGGTGGCCTACGCCCGCGCCGCCGGCCTGCCCCGGGCCCTGGCCGAGCCCGCCGCCGCCCAGGTCCGGCGGCTCCAGCAGACCCGGCCCCTCTTCACCCGGCCCGTCCCGGGCTGCCGCGCCGGCCTCCGAGCGCTGGCGGCGACCGGGGTGCGCCTGGCCCTGGTCAGCAACACCGAGCACGGCCACATCGAGGCGACGCTCCGGCGCCTCGGTGTCTGCCAGGTCGGGCCGGGACGTGGCGTCGCGCTGGCCGCGGCCGTCAACTCGCACGTGGTCGGGGTCGCCAAACCCGACCCGGCGATCTTCGGGCTCGCCCTGGAGCGCGCCGGGGCCGAGCGCACCCGGACGGCCCACGTCGGCGACAGCCTGAGCATCGATGTCGCCGGGGCCGTCGCCGCCGGTCTCACGGCCATCCACCTCGACCCGCACCGCCTCTGCCCGCGCGACGACCATGCGCACGTGATCAGCCTGGCCGCTCTGGCGGCGCGGTTCGCCCATGGGGGCGGCGAGGCCCCCGGGTAGGCGGCCGCCCGCGCACCGCCGGCCGGACTGGTCGCAGGGAACGGGGGAAGCGGGCCCGGCGCGGCTCAGGACGCGGGGGGCGCCAGGACGGCGCGCAGGCCGGTGAGCACCACCTCCAGCCCGCGCACGAACTCGGCGTCCGCGTCCCACTCGTCGGCCACCAGGTGGGCGGCGCGCAGCGCGTCGAACTCCGGGTCGGGGTGCTCCTCCAGCAGGTCCAGCATGGGGGCGCCCCGGGTCGCCTCGCCCACGCCGCTGATCTCGCACAGGACGAATCCGAAGGTGTAGGCGAGCAGGGTGTCCCAGGCGGTCGTGGCGTCCCGGCGATCGAATCCCGCCGCCTCGAGGATGGCGAAGGCGCGGGCCACCGGGGCCAGGCTCTCCGGCTCGGTCGGGGGGCGGGTGGCGATGAGCGTGAAGAGGGCCGGGTGCGCCAGCAGCAGGCGGCGGAAGTCCGAGAAGCCCCGGCGGACCGCGTCCTCCCAGCCGGTCGGGGTGGGCTCGGGCAGCGGCAAGCGGGCCAGCACCGTCGCCACCAGGCCGTCGAGGAGCGCCGCCTTCCCGGGGACGTGGTGGTAGATGCTCATCGCCTCCACACCCAGGGCGGCACCCAGGCGGCGCATCGAGAGCGCCTCCAGGCCCTCGGCGTCGACCAGGGTGAGCGCCGTCTCCAGGATGCGGCGGCGGGTGAGGGTGGGGCGGTCGGCCTCGACCGCAGCGGGAATCTGGTCGGTCACGTCTGTTCCATCTTGCCCCACACCGGGGTTGCGCCGAGGGATGCTTACGTTGTAAGGTACGACCACCAACCTTACACTGTAAACATCATCCGCCCACATCGACCACCCGCCGGCAATCGGCGGAGGGAGAGCCCTCGATGTCCAGTCTGGCGCGCCTCGCCACCCACCGCCCCTGGCGTGTCCTGCTCGCCTTCCTCGCGCTCGCCGCGATCGGGCTCGGCCTCTCGGGCGCCGTCTCCGGCCGCCTCAGCAACGGCCTCTCCGACTACGACGACCCGGCCTCCGCCAGCGCTCAGGCGCGCGCCGCGGTGCAGCGGGCGACCGGCATCGACCTCGAGGAGGGCTACACGCTGCTGGTCCGGCTCAGCACCCCGGCGAGCGTCGCATCGCCCCCGCCGGCGATCGTCGCCGCGGCGGTCCGGGTGCTGCGCGGGCGGCCCGAGGTGGTCCAGATCATCGACGCGTGGTCCCAGGATCTCCCCGAGCTGCTCGCCAACGGCGGCAGCAGCACCATCGTCGTCGCCAGCCTGCGCCCGCTCAACGAGGTGAGCGCGGTGCACGCCCTCCAGGCCACCATCGACGCCGATCCGCTGCTCGCCGGTCACGTGCTGCTCGGCGGCTCCACCGCCCTGGACGCCCAGGGCAACGACCAGAGCCTGCGCGACCTCAGCTTCGCGGAGACTATCGCCATCCCCATCCTGCTGGTGCTCCTGCTGCTGATCTTCGGCAGCGTGGTCGCGGGACTCCTCCCCCTCTTCGGAGCGCTGGTCAGCATCGGCCTGACCACGCTCGGCCTCCTCCTCGCCACCCTGGTGGGTGACATCTCGGTGTACTCCCTCAACCTCGTGTACGCGCTGGGGATCGGGCTCAGCATCGACTTCAGCCTGCTCATCGTCTCCCGATACCGCGAGGAGATGGCCGGCAGCGGCCCCGGCGCCGCGGCCCTCTCCAGGACGCTGACCACCGCGGGCCGGACCGTCCTCTTCAGCGCCGCCACGGTGACGGCGGCGCTGGGCTGCCTGCTGCTCTTCCCGATCCCCGCCATCTCCTCGATGGGACTGGCCGGGATGATGGTCACGATCGCCTCCGCGGTCTCCGCCGTGGTGGCACTGCCGGCCTTGCTCGCCCTGCTGGGCGCGCGCGTCGACATGCTGTCGGTGCGGCGCCGTCACGGTGCGCCCGCCCTCAACACCGGCGGGTGGTGGGCGCGCCTCGCCCGTGGCGTCATGAGACACCCGGCGCCGATCGCCCTGGTGGTCGCCCTGGTGCTGGTCGGCGCCGGTGCGCCACTCCTCGGTGTCCAGTTCACCGGGTAAACCAAGGGGCTTCCCGCCGGCCTCCCGGCGGTGCAGGTGGAGAACATCGTCGCCGCGGGCTACTCCGACGTCAGCGACTCGCCGCTGCAGCTCATCGTCAGAGCCGGGCCGTCGTCGGCAAGCGCGGTGGCCACGTACGTCGCGGCGGTGGCCCGGGTTCCCGGGGTCGCCGCCATCGAGAAGCCGACCATGATCGGCTCCGACCTCTGGGAGATCAACGGGACGCTGCGGGGGACCACCCTCTCCTCGAGCGCAGAGGACGCGGTCATCGCCGTCAACCGGCTGCCCACCTCCCTCACGGTGTGGGCGACCGGGTACACGGCCAACTACCTGGACTTCCGGGCCAGCCTAGGCTCCCACCTGCCCAGCGCCGCCATCCTGCTCGCGGTGACGACGCTGCTCATCCTTTTCGTGATGACCGGGTCCCTGGTGCTGCCGGTGCTGGCCCTGCTGATGAACGTGCTGACCCTGGGGGCCACCCTGGGGCTCCTCGTCGTCGTCTTCCAGAAGGGATTCCTCAGCGGGGTGCTCGGCTTCTCGCCCGACGGCATCGACCTGATGACCCCGGTGCTGGCGGGCGCGCTCGCCTTCGGCCTCTCCACCGACTACGGGGTGTTCCTGCTCAGCCGCATCCGCGAGGCGTACCGCAACGGGCTCTCCACCCGCGAGGCGGTGGCCCTGGGGCTGCAGCGGGTCGGCCGGGTGGTCACCTCGGCGGCCATCCTCTTCTGCGTCGCCGTGGGGGCGCTGGTGCTCTGCCAGACGGTGGTGCTCAAGGAGATCGGCCTGGCGGCCGCGCTCGCCGTCCTCATCGACTCGAGCGTGGTCCGGGCGCTGCTGGTCCCCTCCCTGATGGCGATCCTGGGCCGCTGGAACTGGTGGGCGCCCCACCCCCTCGCGATCCTCCACCGCCGGCTCGGTCTGCGCCGTCTGGAGGCGGGCGAAGAGACCACCGGTTAGGCGAGCAGGGGCCGCGGGTCAGCCGTCGCGCTGGCCATGGAGCGACGGCGTGTGGCAGACGGCGATGAGCAGGCCCTCCGGGCTCAGCAGCCGTGCGGTGACCTGGCCCCAGGGCTCGGTGCGGGCCGGATGGATGAGCCGCTGGCCGCGGGCGGTGAGCTCGGCGGCCCGCCACCGCGACGTCGGCGACCTCGAACTCGATGCTGGCCTGGGGGACGGGGAAGTCGGCGGGCCATGCGGCGGTCCCGAAGCAGGCGCTCGCCGCCTCCGACAGGGGCCACAGTCCGAAGTGCTTGGTCCCCTCCAGCCTGTCGGTGAAGACGTAATCACCCGCCTCGCCCTCGAAGGAGAGGCCCAGGGCGTCCCGGTAGATGGGGCGGGCCGCCTCGGCGTCGCGCACGATCGGGGCGACGCTCGCAACGAACTGGACGTCCATCTTCTCCCGCCTCCTCAAGCCGGCCTCGCCGGACCCTCGGCTCGAGTCTACGGGGCCGGCCCGGAGGCGGCTTCCGGCCCCGGCGGGGAGGGCGGGCCAAACCTCAGTCAGTCGGCGCGGACGGACGGATCGAGCGGCTCGGGACCGCCCACCACCTCGACGTCCACGACGTGGGCGATCTCGGCCGACGACCGGCCAACATGAATCTGATACGTCCCCTCGTCGACGTACCAGCCGGACGCCTCGCGGTGCAGGGGGCTGTCGTGCATATGGGTGGGGGGGTTGGCCCGGCGGCCGGCGAGCTCCGGCCAGTACTCGTCGGCCACGTCGTAGTAGGCGAAGGCGCGCTCGCCCAGCTCGAGGCTCACGGTCGTCGCCTCGCCCGGCTCCAGGTGCACCTTGGCGAACGCCTTGAGCTCCTTCAGGGGACGGAGCCGGCGCAGCGGGGTCGCGTAGCCGCCGCCCGGAGGCCCGACGTAGAGCTGGACCACCTCGGAGCCGCGGCGCGACCCGGTGTTGGTCACCTCCACCTCGATGCTGAGCCTCGCGCCCGCGCCGAGCCGCCGGGACGAGAGGCGCGGCGCCCCGATCGCGAAGGTGGTGTAGGAGAGCCCGTGGCCGAAGGGGAAGCGCACCGCCAGGCGACGCGCCTCGTACCAGCGGTAGCCGATCAGCAGGCCCTCGCCGTAGCGGACCTCGCTGCTCTCCCCGGGGAAGTTGCCGAAGGCCGGCGTGTGCTCGATCCGGAGCGGCAGGGTGGTGGGCAGTCGACCGCCGGGGTCGGCCTCGCCGAGGAGCACGTCAACCAGCCCGTTGGCGTACTCCTGCCCCGCGAACCAGGCCTGGAGCACGGCGCCGGCACCGTCCGCCCACGGCATGGCGACCGGCGATCCGGAGTTGACGACCACGACGCTGCGGGGGTTGGCCTCGGCGACCCTGGTCACCAGCTCGTCCTGGCCCCCGGGGAGGTCCATGGTCTCGCGGTCGTACCCCTCGCTCTCCCACTTGTCGTCGGTGCCCACCACCAGGATGGCGGCGTCGGCGCCACGCGCCAGCTCGACGGCCCGATCCACAGCCCCGGGGCCGGTCCCCGCCTCGTGGACGACCTCGACGGCGGCCCCGAGCCGTTCGCGCAGCGCGGCGAGCGGTGAGAGCCGGTAGAAGGGCTGCACCCGGGCGCTGCCACCCCCGGTGATGGCCGGGCGGTCGGCGTTGGGCCCCAGCACGGCGACCCGGCGCAGGCCGTCACGGGCGAGGGGCAGGACCCCGCGGTTGGAGAGCAGCACCATCGCCTCCGCGGCGGCCCGCCGGGTGAGGCTGCGGTCCTCGGGGCGATCCACCGGCCGCTCCTCTCCGGGCGGCGGGTCGTCGAGGGCGCCGACCCGGTCGAAGACACCCAGGATGCGAGCGACCGCGGCATCGAGCAGCAACTCCTCGACCCTCCCGCCGCGCACCGCGTCGGCCAGATGGGGACCGGACGATCGGGCCGGTCCCGGCATCTCCAGGTCGAGCCCGGCCCGGGCGGCCTCCACCGTCTTCGACAATCCGAACCAATCGGTCATCACCAGCCCGCCGAAGCCCCACTCCCCGCGGAGGATCCGGGTGAGGAAGCGCGGCTGGTCGGGGACGTGGCTTCCGTTGACGCGGTTGTAGCTGGTCATCACGGCGAGCACGCCGGCCACCCGCACCGCATGCTCGAAGGGCAGCAGGTACAGCTCGCGCAGCGCCCGCTCGTCGATGACCGACGAGCTGGTGTACCGCTCGAACTCGGTCTCGTTGCCGACCAGGTGCTTCACGGTCGCGACCACGCCCTGCTCCTGGACGCCGCGAATGTAGGCGACGGCCAGCCTCGCGGTGAGCATCGGGTCCTCGGAGAAGGCCTCGAAGTTGCGCCCCCAGAGCGGATGCCGGTGCAGGTTCACGGTCGGCGCCAGTAGCACGCGGGCCCCCTTGTCACGTGCCTGGCGGGCCACCGCCGCGCTCGCCTGGGCGACCAAGTCCGGGTCCCAGGTCGCGCCCAGGGCGGTCGCCGACGGGATGCACACAGAAGGGGTGACGGGGAGGAAGCCCTCGGTGTCGCCGCGTGCCCCGTTGGGCCCGTCGGTGAGCCTGACCGCGCCGATGCCCAGCCGGGGGATGGCGGCCGTATGCCAGAAGTCGACCCCGGCGGTGAGCGACGCCTTCTCGTCGAGGGTCATCCGGGCGACCAGCGCGGGGACGTCACGGGGGACGCCCCCCGGCGGGTGCGGCTGTGCGTCCTCCGTCGCCGCGGCCCCTACTCGGAGGGCGCCGCGGCTGCGGCCTCGGCCTTCTCCTTCCGCTCGCCCTTCTCGCGGCGACCGGGCTTGGAAACCAGGCGCATCTTGATCTCACCGTCGACGACGTCCACCACCACCGTGTCGCCGGGGCCGTGCTTGAGGCGCAGCAGCTCCTCGGCCAGCGGGTCCTCGATCACCTTCTGGATCACGCGGCGGAGCGGCCTGGCGCCGTACACCTTGTCGAATCCCTGGGTGACGATCTGGTCCTTGGCCTCGTCGGCGACGGTGAGCAGCAGCTCCTGGGCGGCCAGGTGGGTGGCGATCCGGGCCAGCATCAGCTCGACGATCTTGCGCATCTGCTCGTGGGTGAGGCGCTGGAAGACGACCACGGCGTCGACCCGGTTGAGGAACTCGGGCCGGAAGGCTCGCTTGAGCTCCTCCATGATGGTGTCGCGCATCCTGGCGTGGTCGGCGTCACCCACCTTCTCGTCCGATATGGCCGGCTGGAACCCGAGCGAGACGTTGCCCTTGAGGTTGGCCACGCCGAGGTTGCTGGTCATGATCACGATGGTGTTGGCGAAGTTGACGGCCTTGCCCTTGGCGTCGCTTAGCCGCCCGTCCTCAAGGATCTGGAGCAGCATGTTGAAGACCTCGGGGTGGGCCTTCTCGATCTCGTCGAAGAGCACGACGCTGTAGGGGCGGCGCCGCACCGCCTCGGTGAGCTGGCCACCCTCGTCGTAGCCGACGTAACCGGGGGGAGACCCGACCAGCCGCGCCGTCGAGTGGCGCTCCATGAACTCGCTCATGTCGAGCCGGATGATCGCGTCCTCGTTGTCGAAGAGGAATGCCGCCAGGGAGCGCGCCAGCTCGGTCTTGCCCACCCCGGTGGGCCCGAGGAACATGAACGAGCCGATCGGCCGGCGGGCGTCCTTGAGCCCCGCGCGAGCCCGCCGCACCGCCTGGGAGATCACGGTGACAGCCTCGTTCTGGCCGATCAGGCGCTGGTGGATCGCGTCCTCCATGTGGAGCAGCTTGGTGGTCTCCTCCTCCACCAGCCGTGAGACGGGGACGCCAGTCCAGGAGCTGATGATCTCGGCGATGTGCTCCTCGGTGACGTCGGGCACGGTCGCGCCCAGCTTGTCCCGCCAGGCCATCTCCTCGGAGACGTACTTCTCCTTGAGCTGCTTCTCCTTGTCGCGGAAGTTGGCCGCGGTCTCGAAGTCCTGCCCGGCGATGGCCTCGTCCTTCTGGGTCACCATCTCCCGGATCTCGCGCTGCATGGCGCGCAGGTCGTCGGGAGTAGTGGTCAGCTTCATCCGAACGCGCGCGCTCGCCTCGTCGATGAGGTCGATCGCCTTATCGGGCAAGGAGCGGTCCGCCACGTAGCGCACCGAGAGGTCGGCGGCGGCCTTGAGCGCAAGGTCGGTGATCTTGACGCGGTGGTGCTTCTCGTAGAGGGGACGGATCCCGTGCAGGATGTCGATGGTCTCCTGCAGGCTCGGCTCGTCGACGTAGACCGGCTGGAAGCGCCGCTCCAGGGCCGCATCCTTCTCGATGTACTTGCGGTACTCGTTGAGCGTGGTGGCGCCGATGCACTGGATCTCGCCGCGCGCCAGCGCCGGCTTCAGGATGTTGGCGGCGTCGATCGCCCCCTCGGCGGCGCCCGCCCCGACCAGGGTGTGCAGCTCGTCGATGAAGAGGACCACCTCGCGGGACTGGCGGATCTCGTCGAGAATCTTCTTGAGCCGCTCCTCGAACTCGCCGCGGTACTTGGTGCCGGCGACCAGCCCGCCCATGTCGAGGGTGAGCACGCGCTTGCCCATCAGCAACTCGGGAATGTTGCCGAGCACGATGGCCTGGGCCAACCCCTCGGCGATGGCCGTCTTGCCCACGCCCGGCTCGCCGATGAGGGCGGGGTTGTTCTTGGTCCGGCGGGAGAGGATCTGGACCACCCGCTCGATCTCCATGGCCCGGCCGATGACGGGGTCGAGCTGGTTCTTCTGGGCCAGCTCGGTCAGGTCGCGGCAGAACTGGTCGAGCAGCGGGGTCTTGCTCGGCTTCTTCGGGGATTCCTTGGACTCCTCCTCGACACCGAACTCGTGGAGCAGGCGCTCGATCTCACCGCGCACCTTCTCCAGGTTGGCGCCCAGGTCCTCGAGCACGTGGGCGGCGATCCCCTCACCCTCGATCAGCAGCCCGAGCAGCAGGTGCTCGGTGCCCACGTAGTTGTTGCCCATCCGGCGGGCTTCCTCGAAGGAGATCTCGATGACCTTCTTGACCCGCGACGTGGGGATGATCTGCTGGATGATGATCCGCTCGTTGCGCCCGAGCACCAACTCGATGGTGCTGCGCACCTTGTTGATCTCGACCCCCAGGTTGTTGAGGACCTTGGCGGCCAGACCCTCGCCCTCGCGCAGCAGACCGAGCAGAAGGTGCTCGGTTCCGATGTACGAGTGGTGAGAGCGCTCGGCCTCCTCCTGGGCGAGGGTGAGGACCTTCTTCGCTCTCTCGGTGAACCGCTCAAAGGGGTACAAGATTGCCTCCGCGCCCCGCCCGGCCCCCCCGAGAGGAGGAAGGGGTCAGCTCGGGACCTGCTCCAACGTCACCCATTATGCCCATCGCAGGCGTCGCCCACTCTCCCCCCGCCTTATTTAGGGGAGATAGGTGTCGGCTCCCGGACCGGGGCACACCGCAGGCGAGGGGGAGGCGTGGTCCGCCCGAGCCGGTCCGGTCCGGCCCAGCCCCCGGCTACTCCTCGACGGCTGCCTCGCCGCCGGGGTCGGCGCCCGGGGCGGCGGTCTCCGGCGCGGCCGCGCCGGCGGCTCCGACCTCGGCCGGTTCCGGCTCTCCGGCGGCCTCGACCGGCTCCGCCTCGGCGGCGAGCTCGGGCTGGGAAGCCACCTCCGGCACCGGCTCGGCCTCGACCTCGGGCAGGGCTAGCGCCTCAAGCACCGCCTGGGCCTCGACCTCGGGCTCCCCGGAGACCTCCTCCGGCACGGCCTCGGCCTCCCCGGTGGACTCGTCCAGCATCCCCTCGCCCAGGACCTCGGGCAGCGCCGACTCCGCCAGGCTCTGGTTCAGCTCGGCGCCCGCCTCGGCCGTGAGCGCGGCTCCGTCGGTCGGGCCATCGCCGTCCTCGCCGAGATCGTAGCTGGGCGGCACGTACTCGGCCGGTCCCTCCGGCCCGCCGCCGTGCAGCTGGCGTAGGGAGAGGCTGATCCGGCGCCGGGCGCGGTCGGCGCTCAGCACCATGACCTTCACCTGCTCGCCGACCTTGAGAATGTCCTCGGTGCGCTCGACGTGGTCCCAGGAGAGCTCGCTGATGTGGAGCAGCCCCTCGACCCCGTCCGCGATCTGGAGGAAGGCACCGTACTTCTTGGTCTTGGTGACCTCGCCGTCCACCACCTTGCCGGGCGGGAAGCGGTCCTCGATGGTGTCCCAGGGGTCGTCGCTCAGCTGGCGCAGCGAGAGGCTGATGCGCGAGAGCTCGGGGTCGAGCTTGATCACCTTGACCCTCACCTCGTCGCCCACGGTCAGCATGTCCGACACATTGTTGATGCGGTCCCAAGAGAGCTCGCTGATGTGGATCAGACCGTCGGCGCCACCGAGGTTGACGAAGGCGCCGTAGCTGGTCAGACCGCTCACCTTGCCCGTGATCAGGTCGCCGACCTTGAGCTTCTCGAAGAGCTCCTCACGCTGGCGGGCGCGGTCCTCGTCCTGGGCGGCGCGCTGGGAGACGATCAGGCGGTTCCGCTTGCGGTTGACCTCGAGGATCTTGACCGGGATCTTCGTCCCCACCAGCTCCATGAGGTTGCCGGAGAACTGCCGGGCGACCTGGCTGGAGGGGAGGAAACCGCGCAGGCCCATGATGTTGACGATCAGCCCGCCCTTGTTCTGCTCGCGCACCTCGGCGTCGAGGATCTCGCCCTCCAACTCCTTCTCGGCGACAGCCTGCCAGATCAACTCGGCGCGCGCCTTGCGCAGCGAGAGGATCACCCGGCCCTCGTCGTCCTCGGGCTGGAGCACGTAGACCTTGACCCGCTCACCGGGAGCCAGGGTCACCGCAGCCTCGTTGCGCCCGGAGAGCTCCCGGTTGGAGATCACACCCTCGGACTTGGCCCCGATGTCGACGAGCACCTCATCGGGGTCGACCCGCACCACCACGCCCTCGACGATGTCGCCGTAGGCAAGGGATTTGACGTTGCCCTCCTCCTCGCGGAGAAGGTCCTCCATGGTGAGCGGCTCGCGCTCAGGGGTCTCGACGCTGGGGGCCAACTGTCTCCTTCTGTCCTCTGGCCTGCCGCTCCGGGGAGAGCGTCCTGCCGAGGGATGTGGGCGCGGTGCCCGGAACGGTGCCGCTTGGGGGCGATGAACAGGCGCGTTTGCGTCGTTGCCGTGCGGCACGGGCAGTCTACCAGGGTAGCGCCATTCGGCCTGAACACGGAGTCCCCCGTCCGCTCAGAGCGCGGGCCCTCAGGGGCGAACGCGGGGAGGCCGCCGTCCGACGTCAACCCATCGACTCGGGGGACCGGATCGCTCGCCGTTTTCGCGCCCGCTGGGGCGGGCTGCGCGATCGCCCCGAACGCCGGCAAGCACGGGATTCCCCGGCTTTCGGACGGCGAAAACAGCGTCCTGCCCCGGCGCCGCAAACAGCGGAGTGGTGCTGTCAGGGTTTCGTTGCAGCCCGTGACCGGGGCAATACAGGACCCTCGGAGGTCGCGTCGCAGCGTCGTGGGAACCTCGGTGGCGTCATGAGGGTCACGATCACCTGCGAAGAGTGTGGGCACAAGCACCGCCTCGAGCGGCGCATCAGCGAGCCCGGGCCGATCTGGATCATCTGCCACAACTGCGAGCTGCCCCTGCAGGCAGTCCTGGAGGGCCCGACCGCCCGGCAGGTGCAGACCGCCTTCGCGGTGTGGAAGGACATCTTCAACCTCTCCGACGTGGGGACCGCCAGCTAGGCTTCGGCCCCGGCCTCCCCTTTCCGGTCCGGCATCCCTCTCGACGTCCGCGTTCGCCTCCGGGTGGACTAACCTTGGAAGTCGATGCCACCGGCGACCGCCAAGCCTCCCGCCCACGTCGCGACGCCGATCGAAACCCCGGCGGGCGGTGAACGGAGCCTCCGCGACCCAGGCTGGAACGTGGTCGTCTGGAACGACCCGATCACCCTGATGTCGTACGTCGTGCTGGTGTTCCGGCGTCTGTTCGGATACGACTTCGAGACCGCCACCCGATTGATGCTCCAGGTCCACCACGAGGGCAAGGCGGTGGTCGCCACGCAGCCACGGGAGCAGGCCGAGGTCTCGGTATGCCGGCTGCACGGCTTCGGCCTGCAGGCGACCCTGGGTCGCGGGTAACCCCGATGGCCGAGGTCCGCAAACGGCGCGGACGCATCCAGCTCCGTCTGAACGCCGAGGAGAGGGCGGCGCTCGGCATGATCGTGGAGCAGCTCTCGCCCCAGGTGGGCCAGGTCCGCCGGACCGTCCCGGTGGCCTATGAGGACGCCGAGCTCCAGGCCGAGTACGACCGCTGGGTGCGCCCCGAGATCGACCGGGGGCGGGGCGAGGACCTCGACGCCATCCGCGCCTGCCTCGGCTCGGGAGAGGACGTGACCTCGCTGAGCGACGACCAGGCGCTGGCCTGGGTCCGCGGCCTCAACCTCCTCCGGCTCACCGCGGGCGGCCTGCTCGGGGTCGAGGAGGATGGCTGGGAGCAGCGGGTCGAGGAGAGCGTGCGCGGCTCCACGGAGTTCCGGGTGCTGCTCGCCCTGGGGCTGCTCCAGGAGGAGCTGGTCGCCGTCCTCGAGGGCTGAGGCCTCGCACGGTCGCGGGCGGCGAGGGGCAGGTGCTTCGCCCCGGTCCGGCCGTGGTGGCCGGCAGTGATAGGGCTGGGCAGCCGGTTGTAACGATCGCCTCGGCGATCACGGGTAGGCTCGCCCGCCGTGGGGTGGTTCCTGCATGCCCCGTCTTGCTGGCAGCGATCGCCACTACGGCCACCTCGGCGGATCAGCCGGCACGGAGGCTGGGGGGACCGGCAGGGGCCCAGGGACAATCCCCAGCCCGCGTGCGAGAAAGGCACGCCGGTGACGCTCCGGCGCGGCCAGCAACCTGACCGGCTCAGGTCGCCGGTCACGCCGGTGCGCCGCGGGAACCGGCAATGCCAGGGGGGGGGGGGGCGGGGCGGGGAACCGGCAATGCCAAACGGAGATGCAGGGCTGCGTGCGGAGCCGAGGCCTGGCGCAGGCGGCAGTAGATGGCCGCCCTCCAAGCGTGGCGTCCGCGCTTGAGCCACCGCCGAGCGGAGACGCGGGGGTGCGTGCGGAGCGAAGGCTTTGCGCAGGCGCCCGCTGCAATGCCGCCGAGCAGAGTGCGCGGCACGCCAGTCAGGCGTGCCGACGACCGGGCCGGAGCGGAGCACCACCCCACGGCTCCGCACGCGCCCGGACCCCACGTCCACCCTCGCCGAGCTGCCCCTATGCCGTCAGTAGCGGGTCACCTTGAGCGACAGGTCCAGGGCCACCGCGCTGTGGGTCAGGGCCCCCACCGAGATGTAGTCGACCCCCGCCAGCGCGTAGGCGCGGGCGTTGTTGGGCTGGACGCCCCCGCTCACCTCGACGATGGCGCGGCCGCGGATCAGCCCCATGGCCTCGCGCACCTGGCCCGGCGAGAAGTTGTCGAGCAGGACGCGCTGGGCCTTGTCGGTGAGCGCCTGCTGCAGCTCCTGGAAGCAGCCGACCTCGATGTTGACGTCGTCGTCCGGGTAGGCCTTGCGGATCGCGCGGAGCGCCGGGGTCACGCCGCCCACCAGGGCGAGGTGGGTGTCCTTGATCAGGACCGCGTCGTAGAGCCCGAAGCGATGGTTGACGGCGCCGCCGATGCGGGTGGCGTACTTCTCCAGCGAACGGATCCCGGGCGTCGTCTTGCGGGTGTCGAGGATGACCGCCTTGGTCCCCTCCACCGCCTTGACATAGCGGGCGGTCATGGTGGCGATGCCGGAGAGATGCTGGAGGAAGTTGAGGGCGACACGCTCCCCCTTGAGGATGGCGCGCGCCGGCCCGTAGAGGCGGATGACGATCTGGTCTTCCTGGACCTTGTCGCCGTCCTTGGCTTTGGCGTCGAACTGGACGCGCTCGTCGAGCAGCTCGAAGACCCGGCGCGCCAGGGAGAGCCCGCAGATCACGCCGTCCTGCTTGCAAACGACCTTGCCGCGACAGGTCATGGCGGCGGGGATGAGCGCGTCGGTGGTCACGTCGCCGGCCCCGAGGTCCTCCTCGAGGGCGGCGCGGATCAGCGCGTCGAGATGCTCCGGGGCGAGCGTCTCAGTGATGGGCTGCAGGGTCGCGGACAATGTCTGCTCCTCTCTGTGCTCGCATAACGTGGGACACACGCCAGCGGTCGCTGCTCGTAGGGAAGTCACCACGGTGGTGAGCGCCCCGGCTCTCCTCTCGGTTCAGCGCGGCCTCGACGATCAACCGGGCCGCGGTCCGGGCCAGCCGGCTGCGTCGCGGCGCCAGCCGGGCCGTGCCCTCGTCTCCCCCCTCCGCCATCTGATCGATCGCCCCCAGGGCGGCGGCGAGGTCGGGACCGGTGCGGCTGATGCCGCAGGCCGACCACATCAGCTCGCGAAGCTCCTGCTCCGCGGCGAGGTCGGCGAGGCGGGTGTCGACGCTGAGGGCCGGCAGCTCGGTGACCGTCCCCGCGGGCCGGTCGGCGAGCCCGGCCAGGGCCGCCCCAGCGGCGCGGCGCCCGAAGACGAGGCCCTCCAGCAAGGAGTTGCTGGCCAGCCGGTTGGCACCGTGCACGCCGGTGCGGGCGACCTCTCCGCAGGCGTAGAGGCCGGGCACCGTGGTCGCCCCATCCAGGTCGGTGACCACGCCGCCGATCGTGTAGTGAGCCGCGGGGGCGATCGGGATGGGTCGCTCGACCGGGTCGACGCCGTGTCCGCGGCAGGTGGCGACCACGGTGGGGAAGCGCTCGACGAGCCGCTCCCCGGCCCTCCGGCAGTCGAGGAAGACCGAAGCGCTCCCGCTCCGGGTCATCTCCTCCCAGATCGCCCGAGCGACCACGTCCCGCGGCGCCAGCTCGCCCCGGGGGTCGGTGTCGAGAAGGAAGCGCCGGCCCGCAGCGTCCACGACCAGCCCCCCCTCACCCCGGACCGCCTCGCTGATGAGGAAGGCCGGCGCCCCGGGCAGGGCGAGCACGGTGGGATGGAACTGCAGGAACTCGAGGTCGGCCACATCGGCACCCGCCTCGTAGGCGAGGGCCACGCCGTCACCGGTCGAGCCGGACGGGTTGGTGCTGTGCCGCCAGAGGGCCGCGGCCCCGCCGGAGGCGAGGATGACCGCCCCGGCACCGACCCGCACCCGCGTGCCCGAGCCGACGTCGCAGAGCTCGAGGCCGACGCAGCCGCTGCCGTCCCGCAGCAGGCGGGTGACCACGTGGTCGGTGACCACGCTGGCCCCGCTCGCGCCCAGCCGGCGTAGCAGGGCGCGCTCGATGGCCGCCCCGGTGGCGTCGCCCCCGGCGTGGAGGACGCGCGCCCGGCTGTGGGCCGCCTCCTGGTGCAGATCAACTCGGTCGCCGTCGCGATCGAACTCCACTCCCCAGGCCGCGAGCTCGGCGACGCGCGCGGGCGCCTCCTCGACCATGAGCCGGACCGCGCCCGGGTCGCAGAGGCCGCGCCCAGCGGCCACCGTGTCGTCGAAGTGCAGCTGCGGCGAGTCATCCGGCCCGACCGCCGCCGCGATCCCCCCCTGGGCGGCGGCGGTGCAGCCGTCGTCGGTCGGACCCTTGCTCACCACCATCACCCTCGCCCGGTGGGCGGCGGCGAGCGCGGCGGCGAGCCCGGCGACGCCGCCGCCCACCACCACCACGTCGGGGGCCGCGCCGCTCAGCAGCGTGGATTCGATCACGAGGCGGTGGCCTCCGCGAGCACGCGGTTGCGCTCGTCGACCCGCACGATCCGCGGGACGTGCCGGCTCAGCTCGGCCTCGTCGCAGGCGGCATAGGTGACCACGATCACGAGATCCCCCACTCCACCAAGATGAGCTATGGCCCCGTTCAATCCCATCTCCCCGGGCTCGCCCTCGATGGCGTAGGTGACCGCCCGGGATCCGTTTGCCAGGTTGAGGATGTGGACCTGCTCGCCGGGCAGGATGTCGGCCAGGCGCATCAGGTCGCGATCGATGCTGAAGGAGCCCTCATAGTCCAAGTCGGCGCGCGTCACGGTGGCGCGGTGGATCTTGGACTTGACGACGGTGCGCAGCACGCCTCGCTCCTCTCCGAATCCGGGCTGATGGGGTCAACCCCCCGCGCCGACGGCCAGCCTCTCATCGGTCCCCGGCGTCATCACGTCGATGAGCCGGGTCCCGCCTATTCTAGCAGCGATCAGAATTTCGCACCGAACGCTCACCTGCCGAGCCGGCTCGAAGGTCTCGGCATCGACCACGGCCACGTAGTCCACGGCCAGGTCGGGACTCTCGGCGAGGCGCCCCAGGATCAGCCCGCGGATGCGCTCGGGGTCGGTCTCGCCGGCGCGGTCGGCGTCGACTGCCGCGGCCAGGGCCGCCGGGATGGCCAGGGCCTGACGCCGGGCGGCGGGGTCGAGGCGGAGGTTGCGGCTGGAGAAGGCGAGGCCGTCGAAGTCGCGGACGGTGGGGCAGACGACGATCTCGGTGCCCGTGTCCAGGTCCGCGGCGAGACGGCGCACGACCGCGCACTGCTGGGCGTCCTTGTGGCCGAAGTAGGCGCGGTCCGGCCGGGCCGTGACCAGGAGCTTGGTGACCACCGTGGCCACGCCCTCGAAATGGCCGGGGCGGTGGGCCCCCTCGAGGGACCCCACCAGCACCCCGCGCAGGTTGACCCAGGTGGCGAAGCCCTCCGGATACATGGCCTGCGCGGTGGGCGCGTACACCAGGTCCACTCCCAGCTCGGAGCAGAGCCGGAGATCGGCCTCCAGGGTGCGCGGGTAGCGGTCGAGGTCCTCGCCCGGCCCGAACTGGGTGGGGTTGACGAAGACGCTCACGACGGTCCGCTCGCATTCCGCGAGCGATCTGAGGATCAGTGAGCGATGGCCGGCATGCAGCGCGCCCATGGTCGGCACCAGCCCCAGGCTCTGGCCCGCCGCCCGGATGCGGGCGCATTCCCCGCGCAGCTCGGCCGGGGTCGCGAGCGGCGTGAGCCGGCGCGGCTCAGCCATACGAGTGGGCGTCGTCGGGGAAGGTCCCGGCGGCCACCGCCTCGGCATAGGCGCGGGCCGCCGCCACCGCCTGGTCGCCGAGGGGGGCGAAGACCCTGACGAACTTGGCGAGCGGGTCGCGGGTCAGCCCCAGCATGTCGTTGATCACCAGCACCTGGCCGTCGCAGTCCGGGCCGGCTCCGATTCCCACGGTCGGGATGGTCAGGGAGCGGGTGATCGACGCCGCGAGGCTCCGCGGGACGCCCTCGAGCACGAGGGCGAAGGCGCCCGCCGCCTCCAGCGCCCGGGCATCGCTCTCGATCCGGGCCGCCGCCTCCGCCTCCTTCCCCTGCACCCGGTAGCCGCCGAAGAGGTTGACGAACTGGGGGGTGAGACCGAGGTGGCCCATCACCGGGATGCCCCGCTCGGTCAGCCTGGACACCAGCGGGACCACCCGACCGCCCCCTTCGAGCTTGACCGCGTGCATCCCCGCCTGGAGGAAGCTCGCCGCGTTGGCGAGGGCTTGGTCGTCGGCCGCGTGGTACGAGTTGAAGGGCATGTCGCCGATCAGGAGCTGATCGGGGGCGCCCCGGGCCACGGCCCGGGCGTGGTGGAGCATCTCCTCCATCGTCACCGGCAGGGTGGTCCGGTAGCCGAGCATCACCATCCCCAGGGTGTCGCCGACCAGGAGGACCGGTATCTCCGCCTCCGCGAGGATCCGGGCGGTGGTGTAGTCGTAGGCGGTGAGCACGGCGAAACGCTCGCCGCGTCGCTTGCGCTCCAGCAGGCTCGGGATGGTCACGGCCATGTCGGGTCCTCCGTTGCGTGGGGCGGCAGGGGGTGGGGGCCGGGCCCCGCGCGACGCCCCGTGCCGCGATCCCGGTGCGCGCTCAGCAGGTCGATCAGCTCCTCGCGCCCCTCGGTCCCGGCGAGGCGCACGATCTCGCGGGCCACGGCGCGGTAGAGGGCTTCGACATCCGGCCGGCCCGCCAGCGCAGTGAGGTGGGCGGCGACAGTGGTCGCGTCGCCGCGCGCCAGCGGTCCGGTGAGCGCGGCGCGCAGACCCGCCCGGTGGGCGTTCGCGATGGCTCCCTCCATGAGCGCCAGCAGGCCCTCCTCGGCGGTCGCGGGGTCCAGCCCGGCGGCCTCGAGCAGCTCGGTGGCGGTGGCGAGCAGGGCCAGCGGGGCGTTGCCGGCCAGGACGGCGGCCGCGTGGTACATGGCCCGGGCTCCGGCCGGCAGCGCCACCGGCACGCCGCCGAGGGCGAGGACCAGGTGGTGGAGCGGCGTTTGCAGGGCGGGATCGGCGTCGATCGCCATCAGGGAGCCCCGGAGCAGGGGGGCCGACCCTGTGCCGGCCAGCGCCTGGAGGGGGTGCAGGCTGCCCACGGCCGCGGCGGTGACCCGGAGTGCCGCCACCGCGCCAACCCCAAGGCTGGCACTGCAGTGGACGACGCCGCGGCCGCGCAGGGCGGCGCCGCTCGCCGCGACGCAGCCCGCCACGCCGGTCACGGCGGCGTCGGGGACGGTGAGGAAGGTGATCTCGGCGGCCCGTATGGCCGCGAACGCGCTCGGCACGGCGCGAGCACCGACCTGCCGGGCCAGGTCGGCGGCGTGCGCGGGGTCACGGCTGGCGACGGCGACCACCCGGTACCCGGCCGCCGCCGAGGCCACCGCCAGGGCTCCTGCCGCCCGCCCGGCGCCGACGAAGGCGAGGGTCGCGAGCGGGTTGCCGGCGCTCAGGGACGGCGTCGCCGGCTCGGCCCGCCACACCCTCTCCGGGGTCGGGAGCGGCAACTCGCCGCCACGCGCGCTCACCGTCTCGGTCACCTCGGGATCCAAGCGGACTGGTGTGGCCGCTCCCGCCGCGGGCGGTGCGGATCGCCTCGAGGCGCCCCTGGCGTCCCCGGGCCCCGCGCGCGGTGCGAACGACCGGCTCTCAGTGTAGCGCGGGTTCTGACCGGGGTCGGCGGGCCGCGGGGCAGATCGCCGGTCGGGCGGCGATCACCGAGGGTGGGCATCCGGAAGCCGAGGGAGCCACGGGAGGCTCGGTCTCCCCCGGCGTTGCTCAGATGGGTCGGGGGCGTGGCGCCAGCAGGGAGATGAGCAGCAGCGCGCCGAAGGCGAGGTCCCAGCCGAGGTCGACGAGGTAAGCGATCGGGTCGGAGGAGATCGCGCTGCCGATGCGGCTGAGCACCAAGACGACGGAGATGGCGACGAGAACGAGCAGGACGACTCGCATGACCGCGAACTTGGCCAGCCAGACGATGAGCGCGGTGAACGCCAGCATGAAGACGACGACGATCGCGACCGCCGGGCCGAGATCCACGGTCTGAGGCACCGCGCCGGCGCTGGCCGGCAGCGTGATGTGACGGAGGAACAGCCCCACGATCATGAGCAGCGCCGCCGCGAGCAGGCTCGGAACCCCGAGGGCGACGCGCACCCAAAGCACCCAGTCGATGCCCCGGGACGGGTCGGCGGCGATCGTCCCCGGGTAGTCTGCGGCCGCCCAGCCGGGATAGCCGGGAGGGGGTGGCCCCACGGGGTAGCCGGGCGGAGGCGGGTCGGCGGGGAAGCTGGGCGCGAACTGACCGCTGGGGTATCCCGGTGGAGGGCCGTATGCGACGGGCTGAGCCAGCGCCTGGTCCACCCGCATCCCGCCGGAGGTGATCAGGGGCGCGCCACAGGCCCTGCACCGTGTCGATCGTCCGAGCGGCTGCCACAGCCAGCATTGGGAACAGGTGACGTCCGGCATCCATCGGAGTCTCCCGCCGCCGGCGAGGCGGCGGCGAACGGCCCGGTCGCGACTCGGTCGCAGCCCGGCCCCAGCGGGATCGGGGCGGGGTCCGCACTGATGGCGCAGGGCCCGCCGCCCAGCTCAGCTCAGACGCTGGCGGCGACTGTCCCCAGCTCGGGGCCCGGCGTCTCCTGCCGGCCCTCGAACTCGTCGATGATGCGCTTCATCTCCGCCCCCTCCATGGTCTCCACCTCGGTCAGCTTGGTGGCCAGGACACGGAGGACGCCCTCGCGGCGACGGAGCACCTCCTTGGCCCGGAGGAAGGCGGTCTCGACCAGGTGGTGCACCTCCTGGTCGATCTCCGAGGCGATGTCCTCGGAGTAGTTGCGCTGCTCACCCAGGTCGCGGCCCAGGAACACCATCTCCTGGCGCTCACCGAAGGTGCGGGGGCCCAGCTTGTCGCTCATCCCCCATTCGGTGACCATCTTGCGAGCCAGGTCGGTCGCCTTGCGAATGTCGTCGCTGGCGCCGGTCGTGATGTTGGCCTCGCCCAGGATCAGGTCCTCGGCGCAGCGGCCACCGAGCATCTGGGCCAACTGGTCGAGGAGCTCGGCCTTGCTGACCAGGTACTTGTCCTCGGTGGGCAGGGAGAGCGTCCATCCCAATGCCATGCCGCGGCTGACCACTGAGACCTTGTGCACCGGGTCGGTGTGCTCCAGGCTCATCCCGACCAGGGCGTGGCCCATCTCGTGATAGGCGATGGTGGTCTTCTCCCGGTCGCTGATCATCCGGCTCTTGCGCTCCGGGCCGGCGATGACGCGGGCGATCGCCTCCTCCAGGTGCGGCATGCTGATCAGCTTCCGGTTCTGGCGGGCGGCCAGGATGGCGGCCTCGTTGATGAGGTTGGAGAGGTCGGCGCCCGAGAACCCGGGGGTCTGCTTGGCCAGCACCTCGAGGTCGACGCCGGGATCCAGCGGCTTGTTGCGGGAGTGGACCTCGAGGATGGCGCGGCGTCCCCGGATGTCGGGGCGGTCGAGCATGACGTGGCGGTCGAAGCGTCCGGGGCGCAGCAGCGCGGGGTCGAGGACGTCCGGCCGGTTGGTGGCGGCGATCACGATCACGTGGGTGGAGGTCTCGAAGCCGTCCATCTCGACCAGCAGCTGGTTGAGGGTCTGCTCGCGCTCGTCGTGACCGCCACCGAGCCCGGCACCGCGCTGCCGCCCCACCGCGTCGATCTCGTCCACGAAGACGATGCACGGCGAGTTCTTCTTGGCCTGATCGAAGAGGTCGCGCACCCGGCTCGCGCCCACGCCGACGAACATCTCCACGAACTCCGAGCCGGAGATGCTGAAGAAGGGGACCCCGGCCTCCCCGGCGACGGCCTTGGAGAGCAGCGTCTTGCCGGTTCCCGGCGGGCCGACCAGGAGCACCCCCTTGGGGATGCGGGCCCCGACGGCCGTGAACTTGTCCGGGTACTTGAGGAACTCGACGATCTCGCCCAGCTCGGTCTTGGCCTCGTCGACCCCGGCGACATCCATGAAGGTGACCGACGGCTTGTCGCCGGCCAGCAGCCGGGCCCGGCTGCGCCCGAAGGACATCGCCTGGTTGTTGCCGGCCTGGGACTGGCGCAGCATCCACCAGACGAAGACGATCATGATCCCGAACAGAAGGAGGGTCGGGAGGATTGCCTCCAGGAGACTGCTCAAGCCGCTGCCCTCATTCTGATAATTGGTGTAGTCGACCTTGTTGAAGAGGTCGGTGGCCTCTGCGCTCGAGCCCACCGTGGTTGTGAAAAGGCTCCCGGCGTTGTCATACCAGGTGACCGTGCTCCCGTCACTGCTGATCTGGGTCTGGTCGCCCGAGCTGTTGGAGATGGCGGTGGGCGCGGTGTGGTCGGAGGCCCATTGTTCCACTGCCGCGGCGAGCTGCCCGCTGGATCTGGTGGCCGCGCTGGAGCCGGGCAAGCGACCGTAGAAGATCGCCGCGACCACGATGATCGAGAGGAGGAGCAGCAGCCACGTGAAGCCGCGCCGCGAGGTGCGCATCGCAGCCAGTCTATAGCAGGGGCTCCGAATTGCGCGGAAGGCGCGATCAGGGAGCGTCCGGACTGCCCGGAGGCCGCGAGCTGCGGAGGGCAGCAGGCCGTCCCGGGCCCGCGGGCCATGCCACCCCCACCTCGGCCTGGAGGTGCCGCTGGCGCTCGGCCAGGGTGACCAGGCGTCGGCGAGCGGCGGGGAAGACCGCCTCCAGCGCCGGCAGCAGGTCGTGGCGGACCCGGCTGCGCAGGAAGCGGGGATCTCGATTGCTGGGGTCGTCGACCGGCTCCAGCCCGAGGGCGGCGCAGTAGGCAATCGTGGCCTCCCGCCAGACCCGGAGCAGGGGCCGGGCCAGCCTGCCCTCCCGCTCGGCCATCGCCCGCAGGCTCCAGGGGGTGGCGCTGGTCAGGAGCCGCATCAGCACCGTCTCAGCCTGGTCGTCGGCGGTGTGGCCGAGCGCGATCGCGCTGGCTCCGATCCGGTCGGCGACCTCGCCGAGTCCTCGGTGCCGGGCTCGGCGGGCCTGGTCCTGGAGGGAGGGACCGGCGGGCACCTCGACCGCGATCGCCTCGAACTCGAGCCCGAGGCGCTGGGCCAGGGCGCGCACCGGCTCCGCCTCGGCGGCCGAGCCGGGGCGCAGCCCGTGGTCGACGTGGACGACGTGGAGGCGCCAGCCCCGCGGCGGTGCGAGCCGGGCCAGGACGTCAGCCAGGGCGGTCGAGTCCGGCCCCCCGCTGCAGGCCACCACCACGGTCTCCCCGGGGAGAAGGACCCCGCGGCGATCGGCGGCGGCGGCCGCGGCACGGCGGACGCGGCCGACCGCGGCAACACGCTCCGCCGGCGGGAGCCGGTGCGCCGGCGTGGCGGTACCTGGATTCGAACCAGGGACATACCGGGTATGAGCCGGGTGCTCTACCACCTGAGCTATACCGCCGGAGGGGGCGCCGAAGGCCGGTTGCGCGACCCGCGCCGACGCCGGCACCGAACGCCAGGGAGAGGGAGGGGTGGTTGCGGCGGCTGGATTCGAACCAGCGACCTTCGGGTTATGAGCCCGACGAGCTTCCACTGCTCCACGCCGCGGAGCCAGCATAGCGCGGGCCGCCAACCCCTCGCCGCTGTGGCGCCGGGGTCGCGCCGGGCCGCCGGCCGCGCCGCGTTCGCGAACCAGAGGCGGGCGGCGGCCTCAGGGCGTCGGCGAGGCGGTCGGCGCGCCCGGTGTGGGCGTCGAGGACGGCGACAGCGGGACCAGGGTCGGGCCGGCGGGGCCGGTCGGAACCGGGGTGGCCGTGGGGGTCGGGGTCGGGGCCGGGGTGGGGCTGAAGGTCGGGGGCACAGCGTTGAGGCCGCCGGACGCCGCCTTGCCCCCGGGGTCGACGACGTAGATCTGCTCGCCCGGGAGGTGGTACCCGAGCCGACGTGCCTGGTCCTCCACCCAGGCCGAACCCTGGGCCTCGGTGATCTCCTGGGAGCGCTGCGCGATCTGGGCCCGGAGGGCGGCGTCGGCGGATTGGAGCTGGGTCACCCGCGCCAGGGCGGCGCGGTCCTGCGCCGCCTCGCCGTAGAGGGCATAGGCGACCCAGCCGCAGACCACGGCGATCACCAGGGCGATGACCCGCCGCGCCGTCACGGCGCGGGGTCGCTGGGAAGCACGAGAACTCATTGCGGGCCTTGGGGGGACGTGGGCGGGACTGGCCGCGGGACCCGTAGTCTGCTACGGGATCGCCGAAAAGACAACGTACTTGCGAGGACTCGCACCGTCCCGGGCAGATGCCCGCAGCCGGCTACCCAGGTGACAGGGGGGCACACGGCGCCGCAGTCCCGAGGCTGTCAGCGGGCCCCTACCCACGGATGCCGGCAGCCGAAGACGGCCGGGTCAGCCGCGCGGCGATGAGATCCGGTCAGCCAGTGTGGAGAGTGTCGTACGCCTGCAGCAGCGAGGCGACCGAGGTCGGCTCCTGGGCGTTGCCGTCGGTGCAGATGTTCGCCTGCTCCTGGGAGATGCCGAACCAGTACTGGCCCACATGCAGGATGTCGGACGGCCCCTCGGGGATGTCGAGGCCGCTCGGATCGCTGGGGAAGACCGAGATCGCAACCAACCCGTCCTCCTGGATGTCGGTGCAGGCCAAGTCCGCGACCAGGCTCGTGGTCCAGATCCGAATCCCCGGCAGCTCGGCGATGGGGTTCCCGTTCACATCCTCGTTGCCCGCCGCCATGCTGGGGTCGATGCGGTAGGTGGCATCGGCGACCCCGCTGGGAAGGGTGATCGCGACGTCGTACTCCTTGATCTCCAGCACCGCCACCAACGGGGTCGGGCTGACGCTGGCCGGGACGCTCGGCAGCGGCGTGGGCGACGCGGTGACGGGTGCCGCAGTGGCGGGCGCCGAGGTCGGGGCCGTTGGGGTGGGGGTGGGGGTGGCGGTGGGGGCGGCGGCTCCGCCGCAGCCGGCCAGCGTCGCCGCGGCGAGGACCGTTCCCAGGAGGGTCAGGGCATGCTTCATAGGTGCCAACGTTTTCCGGCGCGCGCCCGCCTCACCAGAGGCGCCGAGCATGGCATGGCCGATGACCGTCGGCCCACCCGGAGTCGAACCGGCCACCGTTCAGACCGATCCGGCCTCCGCCCAGCGGCGCCGCCACTCCTCAGGGCTCAGTTCGTGGAGGTCGACCCCGGCGGCGCGCGCGGTCGCCTCCAGACGGCGGAAGCGGTCAGCGAAGGCCACGGTGCGGCCGCGGAGGGCGTCCTCGGGGTTGACCCGGAGCTGGCGGGCCAGGGCCACAGTGGCGAAGAGCAGCTCTCCGACCGCCTCCTCCAGCACGCGCGGCGCGGGCGGAGGGGGCGGCGCGTGCCCGGCGGTGGTGTCGGCGGCGGTCACCGCCCCATCGCCCGGCTCGGGAAGGCCCTCCCCGCTGGCGGTTTCGCCGCCCGGTGCCCAGTCGGCGCCGCGGCGGGCCCCGGGCGGAGCGGCGGCGGCCAGAGCGGCCAGGGCGTCCACACCCTGGCGGAGCCAGGCCAGGGCGTCGGCGACGGTCGGGGTCTCGTCGAAGCCGACCCGGGCGGGCCGCTTCTGCACCCCCTGGGCGAAGGCGAGCGCTGGCAGGGCGTGGGGAACGCCCTCGAGGAGCGAGAGCCGCTCCCGCTTCTCGGTGCGCTTCAGCTTCTCCCAGTTGACGACCACCTCCTCGGGCCCGGTGACCGAGGTGGTGCCGAACACATGAGGGTGACGGTGGACCATCTTGACCCGGGTGGTCTCGGCGACATCGCCGATGTCGAACCCGCCATCGCGCTCGGCGGCGATGGCGCTGTGCATCAGCACCTGGAGAAGGAGGTCGCCGAGCTCCTCGCGGAGGGTCGCGGAACCGTCCAGGTCGATCGCCTCCAGCACCTCGTAGGTCTCCTCCAGCAGGTAGGGGCGGAGGGAACGGTGGGTCTGGGCGCGGTCCCACGGACAGCCGCCGGGCGCCCGCAGCCGCTCGACGACCTCGTTGAGCCGCCGCAGCGACTCCGCCGCCTCCTCACGCATGGCAACCTCCTGATCCACCTGATGGGCGGTCGTGGGAGTGGCGCTCCGCTGCGGCCTCCCAACGCCTGGGCGCCTCCACCGGGCGCAGGCGGGGAGCCGCTACCGGCATCGACACATCTTCATCCTCATGCGGGCACCGCCTGGCGGGCTCGGATCAGCCGGCCCAGCTCGCGCAGGACCCGCAGCAGCGCATCCTCCCACTGCTCGTCGGGGCCCCGCCCCGGGGGCGGGACCACGTAGACCCGGGTCGGCGTGGTCTCCGCATACGCCGGGAACTGGCGGGCCACCGCCTCCAGGTCGAGGCCATGACCGTTGGGGAGCTGGACCACCACGCCGAGGCGGGGCGACCCGGCCTCGCGGGCGTCGGCGACGCCGGGGACCAGCCGGCGGCCGGCATCCCCTCGCCAGGTCTCGACCGACTGGGCACCGGCGGCGGCGGCGAGCAGCCGCACTCGCAGCGAGCTCACCAGCGACTCGGCCTCGGGGGGCAGCGGTCCGAAGCGATCGGCGAGGCCGCGGGCCCGCCGCTCCAGCTCGGGCTCGCTGGCGCAGCCGGCCAGGTCCTGGTAACAGCGCAGGCGGAGCTGCTCCTCCTGGATGTAGCCGGGCGGGAGGAAGGCCGGCCGGGGGAGCGACACCGTCACCTGAGCCGGCGCCTCGGCGAGCGGCCGGCCCTGGAGGGAACGCACCGCCTGCTCGAGGAGCCGGTTGTACATCTCCAGGCCCACCGCCGCGATCTCGCCGTGCTGCTCCTCCCCCAGCAGGTTGCCGGCTCCGCGGATCTCCAGGTCACGCATCGCCAGCTTGAATCCCGCCCCCAGGTCCTGCAGCTCGCCGATGACGTCGAGGCGCTTGTCGGCGCGTTCGGTGAGCGACCTCTCCGCCGGATAGAGGAGGTAGGCGTAAGCGCGCTGGCCGGCGCGACCGACCCGGCCTCGCAGCTGATAGAGCTGAGCCAGCCCGAGCCGGTGGGCGTTGTCGACCACGATGGTGTTGGCGTTGGGGATGTCCAGCCCCGACTCGATGATGGTGGTGCAGACCAACACGTCCACCTCGCCGTCGATGAACGCGCGCATCACCGAGGCCAGCAGGTCCTCGTGCATCTGGCCGTGGGCGATGGCGATGCGGGCCTCGGGGACCAGCTTGCGCATCCACTCGGCCTCCCGATCGATGGTCTGCACACGGTTGTGGACGTAGAACACCTGGCCGCCCCGGGCCAGCTCCCGGCTGACCACCTCGCGGACCAACGAGTCCTCGCGAGCCGTGACATAGGTCTTGATCGGCTGGCGCTCCTCCGGGGGCGTCTGGATGACCGAGAGGTCGCGGATGCCGGCGAGCGCCATGTGCAGCGTGCGGGGGATCGGGGTGGCCGAGAGCGAGAGCACGTCGACGGCGACCCGCAGCTCCTTGAAGCGCTCCTTCTGGAGCACCCCGAAGCGCTGCTCCTCGTCGACGACGACGAGTTCCAGGTTGCGGAACTCCACGTCCCGCTGGAGCAGGCGGTGGGTGCCGATGACGATGTCGACGGTCCCCGCCCGGAGCCCCACGAGGGTGGCCCGCTGCTCCTCCTCGGAGCAGAAGCGGGAGAGCTGGTGGACCGTGACCGGGAAGGGACGGAGTTGCTCGGTGAAGGTCAGGAAGTGCTGCTGGCAGAGCACCGTGGTGGGCACCAGCACGGCCACCTGCCGACCCTCGGCGACCGCCTTGAAGGCGGCCCGCAGCGCCAGCTCGGTCTTGCCGAATCCGACGTCACCGCAGACCACCCGGTCCATCGGCCGGGACGCCTCCATGTCGCGCTTGATGTCGTCGAGCACCAGCACCTGGTCGGGGGTCTCCTCGAAGGGGAACGACCCCTCCAGCTCTCGCTGCCAGTCGCCGTCGGTCGAGAAGGCGTGGCCCGGGGCGGCCTCGCGGCGCGAGTAGAGGGCGAGCAGCTCGCGGGCCACGGCCTCGGTGCGCTCACGCACCCGCCGCTTGGTCCGCTCCCACTCCCCGGTGCCCAGCCGGGAGAGGGCGGGGTGGGCGTCGGAGCCGCCCGCGTAACGGTCGATCCGGTCCAGGTGCTGGACGGGGACGAAGAGGCGATCCCCGTCCGCGTACTCGAGCAGCATGTACTCCTGCTCGGGCGCGCCCGCGACGGCGGCCGCGTCCTCAGCGGCCCCCGCCGAGCCCGCCCCGAGGCCGTCCCCTCCCCCGCCGGGCCCGGCTGGGGATGCGGTTGGCGTCCCGGCGGCGCTCCCCGCCTCGGCCACCCGGCGCATCTCGATGAAGCGGCCCACGCCGTGGTCGCGGTGGACCACCAGGTCCCCGGGGGCGAACTCGAGCACGAAGCCTGGCGCACCCGCCCGGCCCGCGGCCGCCTTGCGCGCCCCCCGGGCCGAGGTTGACTCCGCCCTCCGCGCCCCTCGGGCGAGCGGGGAGCCGCGCCGCTTGACCACGCCGAAGAGCTCGTGGTCACTGAAGACGGCGAGCCCGAGCTGGGGGGCGCGGAAGCCACCCGATGCCTCACCGGCGGCGACCAGCAGCGCCCCGGGGGGGACCGTCAGGGTGGCGGCATCGAGGTCGTCGATGGCGACCGGCTCCAGCCCGGCGTCGGTGGTCAGCTCAACCACCCTCCCCTCCTGGCGGGTGACCACGACGCAGCAGCCTCCCTCCCCGAGCTCCCCGCCGAGGCCCTCCGCGAACGCGCCCCATCGACCGGCGTACGGCTCGGCGCCTCGCCAGCCGAGGTCGGTGGAGGTCGCGCCGGCCTCGACCTCGCCCGGGAGCAGCTCCACCGCGTGGCGGAGATTGGCGTCAAGGACCTCCGTCCCGAGCAGGCCGGTGCGAGCCCCGGCGGGCAGCTCACCCCTCGCCTGCTCCTGGTCGCGCAGCCCCTCGATCTCCTCGAGGTACCGCGCGGCCGCGCGCCGAGCCCGTTCGACACCCCCGGCGACGAGCACCAGCGCGCCCTTCCCGAGATGGTCGAAGAGGCTCGCCGCGCCGTTGAGGTACGGGGCGAAGAGGTCGACACCGTCGTCGTAGACGCCGAGTTCGAGCTGGGCCAGGTCCTCACGCCATTGCTCGCGCACCTCCGGGCGGCAGCCGTCGATCTCCAGCCCGGCCACGTCGGCCAGGGCTCGGTCCACCGCGTCGGAGCTCAGGTCCAGCTCCCGGGCGGGGAGCAGGCGCACCCGCTCCAGCCGGCCCACCGAGGTCTGGGTGTCGACGTCGAAGGCTCGGATCTCGTCGACCTCGTCACCGAACCACTCCGCCCGCCAGGGGCGGCCCCGATCCAGGCCGAAAACGTCGACGATGCCGCCCCGCACCGCCATCTCACCGGGGGCGGTCACCGCGGTGACCCGCCGGTAGCCGAGCCCGACCAGGCGACGGAGGACGGCGTCCCGGCCGACGCGCTGTCCCCTGGTCAGCTGGCCGGTGGCGTCGAGGGCCGCGACCGGGAGGGTCGGGCGGAGCAGCCCAGCGGGCGACGCCACCACCAGGGCCGGCTCCCCCCCGCGGAGCAGCGCCAGGGTGGCGATGCGGCGGCGGGTCACCTCCTCGGAGGGTGGGATCCGATCGAAGCCGGGGGTGTCGGCCGCCGGCCAGAGCCCCAGGTGTGCCTCCCCACCCCAGAGGCGGGCGTCGGCGTAGACGGTCTCGGGGTCGCTGGCGATCACCAGGAGATGGCGGGCGGCGTGCCGCCTCGCCCAGAGGGCGACCAGGCCGACCGCGGACGAGGGGATGCCCCCGAGGGAGCGGAGCGAGCCGTCCGCGAGCGCGCGCAGGGGCGTCACGGCGTCGAGGCGGGAGGCCAGCGTGGCAGCGCCGCCACCGGGCGGCTCAATCACCGGGTGCGGTCCCCTGCCCATCCGCCGGCGGAGGCGGAGGCGGGCGGTTGTACTCGGTCATGGCCCGCTCGAGCCCGTCGCGCACGATCGCGCCCACCGCGTCAGCGGCGCGGCCCAGGATCGCGGGCAGCGCCTCGCGCTCGGAGGGCGTGAACGGGTCCAGGACGTGGTCCACGGTGTCCTCGCCCTCGGGGGGCCGGCCGATCCCGACCCTCACCCGGCTGAAGTCCTGGGTCTGCAGGGACTCGATGAGCGAGCGCACCCCGCGGTTACCCCCCGCCGAGCCGCCGCGGCGGAGGCGCAGCCGCCCGAAGGGGAGGTCCACGTCGTCGTGGACCACGACCAGGTCGGGCAGGGAGACGCCCAGGACGCGCACCAGGTGGACGCCGGCTCGCCCGCTCAGGTTCATGTAGGTGGTGGGCCGGGCCAGGACGACGTCGAAGCCGTCCAGGGTGCCGGCGCGCACTTTCGACGGACCCTCTCGGCGGGCCCGCGCGAAGCGGCCCCGACCCTCGAGCTCGTCGAGGACCATCCACCCGCAGTTGTGCCGGGTGTGGGCGTACTCCCCACCGGGGTTGCCCAGGCCGATGATCAGGGTGGCCATGGCGTCCGCGGCCTCAGTGGGGCGCGAGGTCGGGGACGTCCTGCTCGGGGAGCAGACGCCGGGTCTCGGCGGTCATCAGAGCGGCCCTCTCGGGCCGGTCGTGGTCGTGGCCCAGGCAGTGCAGCAGCCCGTGGACGGCCAGCAGCCGGAGCTCCCCCGGGAGGCCGGCCGGGCTCTGGGCACGGGCGCGCTCCACCGAGATGGCGATGTCCCCGACCCATTCCCGGCCGTCGCCGGGGAAGGCGAGGACGTCGGTGGCGGCGTCCACCCCGGCGTGCAGCCGGTTGAGCTGGCGCAGCTCCTCGTCGTCGGTGAGCCGAAGCGCCAGCCCGGAGCGGGCGGGCACGCCGAGGGCGTCGCCGCTCCGGCGCAGCAGCGGAGCCAGTCCGCTCTTCCGGGCCTGGGCCAGAGCCCCGGGGTCTAGGGCGTCGGAGCGGTGCACGGTCACGCGCATGGCCGCCCCATGGTGGCGCAGAAAGAAAGGGGCTCGCCGAGGCGAGCCCGATGGGTGGCGATGACGGCCTCAGCCGGCTTTCGCCCGACGCTTCCTGGCAGCGACCAGCTTGCGCTTGCGGCGGACCGAGGGCTTCTCGTAGTGCTCACGGCGCCGCACCTCCGAGAGGATGCCGTTCTGCTTGATCTTCTTGTTGAAGCGGCGCAGCGCGCTCTCGAAGGTCTCGCCTTCGCGGACCTTGACCTCCGACACGGTTGAGGGATCACCTCCTCGGCGCCGCCCGCGGCGGCCTGGCTGATGACTAGAAGACAATCCGGCCGGGCCGGCTCGCCTACGCGCAGGCTGCGCCCATGGCCGGACGGAGTGTCCACTCTAGCAGGGGTCCGTCCGAGAGGGGGGCACCCGGCAAACAGATGTACGCTGGCCGGGGTTATCATCGCCGGATGCTCGATCTGCCACCCGAACCGCACGATGCGGCCTCGAGGGAGAGCCCCGTGGCCGACGTGCCGGAGACGGCGCCCCCGGCGCTCGAGAGGAGCTGGGAAGGGGAGGTCGCCGAGGCCGGCCTGGCGGAACTGGACGACGCTCAGCGGCGGGCGGTCGACCACGGAGAGGGGCCGTGCCTGGTGCTCGCGGGACCGGGCTCAGGCAAGACCCGGGTCATCGTCGAGCGCTTCCTGCGCCTGGTCCGCGAGGGCTTCCCGGCCGATCGCCTGCTGGTGCTCACCTACACCCGGAAGGCCGCCACCGAGATGCGCGACCGGGTGGAGCGGGTGCACGGCCCCTTCGAGGGCGATCCCCCCCTGCTCAACTACCACTCATTCGCCCAGCGGGTGCTCCGTCACTGGGGCTGGCGGCTCGGTATCTCTCCCGCCTTCCGGATCGCCGACGACGCCGAGCGCTGGCTGATGGTCGACGCCATCCTCGCCGAGCTGCGGCCGACCACCCTCTACAACCCGCTGCGCGCGCACGATCTGGTCGACCCGATCCTGGACCTGATCGAGAAGGCCAAGCAGGAGCTGGTCTCCCCCGAGGAGTACGCGAGATGGGCGGTGGCCCGGCTGGCCGGCGCCGCGGAGGGCCTGGAGCGTGAGCTGCTCACCCGCCACCGCGAGTGCTCCGAGGTCTACCGGCGGATGGAGGCGAGCTTCCTGGAGCGCGCCATCCTCGACCACGACGACACCATCCTCTACGCCGAACGGCTGCTCCGGGAGCACGCCGACGTCCGTGAGGCGGTGGCCGGGGCCATCGACCACGTGATGGTGGACGAGTATCAGGACACCAACTACGCCCAGGCCCGCCTGGTCGAGGCGCTGGCGGGGGCCCGCGGCAACCTCCTGGTGGTTGCCGACGACGACCAGTCGATCTACAAGTTTCGGGGCGCGTCGCTCGCCAACCTGGATCGCTTCGCCCGCCTCTATCCCCAGCACCAGCGGGTGATCCTCGACCGCAACTACCGATCTCACCAGGAGATCGTGGAGGCGAGCCGGGCCATCATCGGAGCCGCGCCCCCCGGCTCGCGCATCGAGAAGCACCTAGTCGCCGATCGCGGGACGGGAGGCACGGTGGAGGTGTGGCGCGCCGCCGACGAGCGCGGCGAGGTCGTCGAGGTGGCCCAGGAGTGCAGGCGTCTGCTCGACGCGGGCGCGGATCCCACCGGTATCGCCTGGCTGTTCCGGCGCCACGACGACATGCAGGCGGCCACCCGAGCCCTCCAGGAGGCCGGGGTCGCCTACGTCGTCCATGGCGGGCGGGGATTCTTTCAGCGACGCGAGATCAAGGATCTGCTGGCGGTTCTCGGCGCCGTCCACGACCCCGGCGACTCCCAGGCGCTGCTCCGCTGCGTCAACCTGCCCTCCTTCGCGGTGAGCAACCCCGGCCGGCTCTCCCTCGGTCGGGCCGCGCACGACCGGGACCTCCCGCTCGCCGAGATCATCGCCAGTGAGCTCCCGGAGCTGAGCGCGGACGACCTGGCGGCGGCCCGCCGCCTGGTCGAGGTGGTGGCGGAGCTCCACGCCCAGGCAGCCCGCGACGACGTGCGCGACGTCTTCTACGCAGCCCTCGAGAGGACCGAGTTCCTCGGCGTCCTCGACGACGCCGAGCCCCGGCTGCGAGCCCAGGTCGGGGCCAACCTCAACAAGTTCGGCGAGCTGCTCGAGGGGTTCGCGGATTGGAGCGACGACCGCAGCCTCGGCCTGGCCCTCCGCTACCTCGAGATCCTCCGTAACAGTCGCGCCGCCGACGAGATCGCCACCGTCGAGACCGGGGAGACAGGGATCAGCCTGCTCACCGCCCATTCCGCCAAGGGGCTGGAGTGGCCCGTCGTCTTCCTAGGACGGTGCACCGAGGAGCGATGGCCGGGGAAGGGCGGCTTCCCGGCCCGGCTCACCCTCCCCGACGAGCTGGTGCCCGAGCCCGCTCCCCAGGGAGAGGCGAGCCGGGACGAGGAGCGCCGTCTCTTCTACGTGGCCGCCACCCGGGCCCGGGACCGCCTGGTCATGGTCCACGCCCGCCGCTACCCGCATTCCTATCAAGACGAGCGACCCAGCCCCTTCCTCACCGGCATCGAGGGGATCCCCGGAGTGGGCCGCCGGACCATCGAGGGGGTCCGCCCGCCGTCGCGCCGCCAGGCGAGCGCTCCGACCGGGGCCCCCGCGCCCGAGATCCGGGCGTCGGTCTCCGACATCGCCGCCTTCAAGGACTGCGCGCGCCGCTACGCCTATCGTGCCGTCTACCGCCTCCCCGTCCCGGCCTCACCCCAGCGCTGGTACGGGACCCTGATCCACACCGTCCTCCAGGCGCTGGCCGCGCGCCGCCAGGCCGGAGCCGATGCCGGGCCGGACGACGCCGCCCGGCTCTGGGCCGATGCCTGGCAAGCCTCCCGGGGCCCGAAGGGAGCCCACGCCGAGCTGCGCAGCCTCGGCGAGAGCCAGCTGCGCCGCTACGCGGCGTCGCCGGGGTGGCGCGACGCCGAACCCCTGGAGGTCGAGCGGCCCTTCACCCTGAGCGTCGCCGCCGGGGAGGTGACCGGCCGCTTCGACCGCATCGACGCCGGGCAGCACGGAGAGCGCGTGGTCGTCGACTACAAGACCGGGGCGCCCCGCGACGAGGAGGCGCTGCGCAGGGATCTCCAGGTGCGCGCCTACGCCGTCGCGCTCGCCCGGGAAGGGAAGAGCGACGAGGCCACCGTCGAGCTGCACTGGCTCCAGACCGCGGAGGTGAGCCGACTGCGCTTCGACTCGCGCGCGCTGGGAAGCTTCCACTTCCAGGTGGAGAGCAGCGCCCGCGAGCTGGCCCAGGCCCACCGGCTCCATGACTTCCCGCCCCGGCCGAGCAGCTGGCGGTGCCGCCGCTGCGAGTTCCGGACCATCTGCGACGAGGGCCGGGACGTTCTGTAGTTCCTGCCGACTCCCTCGCGAGTTTCTGACGATGAGCCTGGGCGGGCGTACGCGGCAGATAGTCAGGGCCAGGTTTGACCTCTGGCCAATTTCTGGGCCCCATGACAGCAGCGAGGTCGCTCGCCCCCAGGTTGCCTGCACCCCTGACCCCAAGAACCGGGGTGATGCTCGTCAGCCTAGTGGTCTGTCGGTGATTTGATCTGGTGGAGGGCTGCGCGCCCACGTTGAACCTTCTCGATGATCTCGGCGGCGGGGGTGTGTCAGACGAAGGGTTGAGGAGCGTCGTTCCAGCAAGCAGCCCACTTCTCGATGGCGACGACGAGATCAGCGACGCTGGTGAAAACGCCACGGCGGAGCCGCCTGTCGGTGAGTTCCTTGAACCACCTTTCCACCAGGTTGACCCAGGAACTCGACGTGGGCGTGAAGTGGAGGTGCCAGCGCGCCCGGCGCGGATGCCCCAGCCACCCGGTGATCTCAGGAGCTTTATGGGCCGAGAGGTTGTCGAGTACAACGTGGATCTCCAGGGCTCGGGGCACGCTGGCGTCGATGCGCTTGAAGAACTTCAGAACGTCCGCGGCGGAATGACTGCTTCGGCAATGGGTGAGGACCTCGCCGCTGCGGATGTTGAGGGCGGCGAAGAGATCGGTCGTGCCATGACGCTTGTAGTCATGAGTCATGAGTCATGGTGCCGGCACGGCCGGGGCGGAGCGGCAGGCTGGGCTGGGTCCTGTCCAGCGCCTGGCACTGGGTCTTCTCATCGAAGCTGAACACCACGGCCCGCTCTGGGGGATCCATGTACAGCCCGACCACGTCAACCAGCTTCTCCTCGAAGTCGGGGTCGTTGGAGATCTTGAAGGTGTCGACCCTCCACGGCTTGAGGTGGTGGTCAGCCCAGATCCGGGCGACTGCGTCCTTGCCGATGCCGAGCTTCTCGGCCAGAGTCCGCGTGGTCCAGTGCGTCGACCCGTCCGATGGCAGCTCATGCTGGGTGATGCGGAGCACCTCGGCGACCGTCCCTGGCGGCAACCACGACTTGCGGCCCCGTCCCTTGGCGATCACCCCAACTCCGTCGATGCCCTTGGCCGCGAAGCGGGCTCGCCAGCGACGCACCGCATCCGAATCGACATGAGAGCAGCGGGCGATCTCCTCGTTGCCAACACCCTCTGCCGCCCACAGCAAGGCCCGCGCTTGGACAACCTTCCGATGGGCGAGTGATGGTGAGCCGGCGATGTGCTCGAGCGATCGACGTTGCGTGGTCGTGAGCGGCAAGGCCGGGGCGGTGAGGCTGGCCACCCCCACATTATACCAGACTATTTCACAGACAGACCACTAGTGGCCCGTTCCTGAAATAGCTTGCGCACGAGGGCGATGCAGCACCTCGTCGGCGGTCTTGACCCATGCGAAGGGGTGCTTGTGATCGTCCCAGGTGACGAGAAACTGCTGGATCTTGGCCATCAGTGACCGCACGCTGTGGAAGACCCCGCGCTGAATGGCTTGGCGGTGAAGGATCGAGAACCAGGTCTCGACCTGGTTCAGCCAGCTGGCACTGGTGGGCGTGAAGTGAAGGTGAAACCGCGGGTTCATCGCCAACCACGCCCTGACGACGGGATGCTTGTGGGTGCGGTAGTTGTCGAGCACGAGGTGGATCTCGAGGTCGGGATAGGTCTGATCGATCACCTTCAGGAACTTGAGGAACTCCTGATGGCGGTGCCGTGAGTAGGTCCGACCGGTGACCGTTCCGCTGGCGATGTCGAAGGCCGCGAACAGCGTGGCGGTGCCGTGGCGGACGTAGTCGTGGGTGTGGCGCTCCACCTGCCCCGGCCGCATCGGAAGCAAGGGCTGGGTGCGGTCCAAAGCCTGGATCTGACTCTTCTCATCGACACAGAGCACCAGTGCGTTCTCTGGCGGATGGAGATACAAGCCGATGACATCGGTGACCTTGGCCTCCAACTCGGGGTCAGTGCTGTACTTGAACCCTCGGGTGCGGTGCGGCTGGAGGCCGCGCTCGCGCAGGACCCGGTGTACCGCGGTGGGGCTGGCCTGCAGCGTCTCCGCCAGGACCCGGACGCTCCAGTGCGACATCCCGGGTGGCGGTGTGCGCAGCACCGTGCTGACCACGCGCGCCGTGAACTCCTCGCCCAACACCTTGGGGCGTCCGCGGCCGGGCTTGTCGATCTCCAGCGCCGCCACGCCGCCAGCCTCGAAGCGTGACCGCCAGAGCTGCACGGTCGGAGCCGAGGCGCCCAGCCGGAGCGCGATCTGACGGTTGGGCACGCCCTCGCTCGCCAGCAGCACGATGCGGGCGCGGAGGACAAGCCGTTGAGGCAGGGCCCGACTACGCGACCAGGTGGTCAGGGCGCTGAAGGCGTCGTCGGTGAGGGCAAGCGGTGGAGCGGGAGCGAAGGGCATGTCAACATCATGACCTCGGCTGGCCCCATATGCAAGCTATTTCAGAAACGAGACACTAGCTTGCAGCCCGGGATCAGCGGCGGCGGTTGCCGGTCCGGGCAGGCCAGCGCGTCAAGCCTGGGGCTCCTCTCGCGAGAACGGCGAACGCGAACCCGACGGTGCGCGATGACCGAGGGGAGTTCGGGACGTGGGCTTCAAACTGTCGTTCCTCCAGTACGGTTCGTACTCCAGGACGTGGCCGTGATGAGCTGAGTGTCCCAGGTCGGAGCTCGGAGGAGTAGGGGTCAGCGTGAACAAGGTGCTTCTCATGGGCCTCGTCACCATGCCCCCCCAAGAGAGCGCCGGGATGGTGGCGTTCGAGGTAGGAGTACCGCAGGAACGCCTTGGTCGACAGTGGCTTCAGCGGGCCACGGTCATTACGGGAGGGCATCTCGCCGACGATGCCCGTGCGCTCCGGCCGGCGCAATGGATCTTTGCCGAAGGTCGACTCACAGTGAGGGACGGGCTCCCCTTGGTCGAAGCAGTGACGCTGTTCACCATCGCTGATGCGCCTTCGCCACCAGTCGACAAGCGCGCCCCCGAGGGCACACATGCCTCCCCCCGTCCCCATGACCGCACCGGCTATCCGAGACGACTCTTTGCAGACACCCCGCGCGAGCGGATTGTCTGGGTGCGGCCGACCACTGTTCATCCGCACGCGTCATCGACTGCTGGTCGCCTCCATTCCCATGACCGTCCATCTGAGATCGCTATAGAAGGAGAGTGACACCAGTGACAGGGCCAAAGGACCTAGCGGAAGGCGGCCGTATAGCCCTGGCGCCGCTCGGTGCGATTCACGTTACATGCCGGACGTTGAGAGGGATGGGGTTGCCCTCGCCGTTGGATGCCGCGCTGGCCAGGCGGACAGCGCTTCAGCGAGGTGTGCGATGACGCCGAAGGTCCGTTCTCTGAACTCCCAAGAGGCCTGCGGCTTTCCGACTCCAGCTGAGCCGGTTACTAGTAAATGCGGGCGTCTGCGACGCTTGTGGTCGATGGCCGTGGCGGTAGCGGTGGTTGTCATGGCCGGCGCCGCCGCTCCCTCGACCTCGGGTGTTCACGTCTCGGATGCACGTCTCCTCGCGAACGATGAACCATCGACCTTGGTCCAGCTCGCGCTGTCCAACCCAGGAACCATGCAAGACCTCTTTGGCGTGAGCTGCGCCAGTGGCCTGTGTATGGCTGTGGGCGTTCAGTCAGTTTCGAACCCTTTCCCGAGCGACCAAAACCTGGCTGAGGACTCCACTGACGGAACCACTTGGACAACCGTCCCATCGCCCGGTGCGCCCAACATGGACAATTCGCTGATCGGAGTGAGCTGCACGAGCAGCAGTTTCTGCATGGCAGTCGGCGGGTCAATCGGTGCCTCATCAGGGGCCGGCCAGACCCTGACGGAGGAGTGGAATGGAACGACCTGGAGTCTGGTTACCTCACCGACACCCCCAGCCCTTAACGCCTACCTCACTGGCGTGAGTTGCCTGAGCAGTAGCTTCTGTATGGCCGTTGGGTACAGTAACGTGGGGAGGCCGTATTACTTTGAGGGTTTCGCGGAGGAATGGGACGGCAGCGCCTGGAGCCTCCTCAGCGCACCGAATTGGGGTGCGTCCTTAACCCTCCTCAATGCCGTAAGCTGTGTCAGCAAAGCTTTCTGCCTGGCAGCCGGCGAATCTGCCACCGGCGGCGTGAGCTTCAGCCTCGTCGAACAGTGGGACGGGACACAGTGGACGGCCGCCCCGGCGCCCGCTACGGGAACCGAGTTGGGCGAGGGCGAGCTATTCGGCGTGAGCTGTGCGAGCTCCACCTTCTGCATGGCCGTTGGCCAGGGCGACTACGTTCAGAGTTATTACGGCGACATCTCCTTGGCGTGGGACGGCCAGACGTGGACCGTGGTCGATGCGCCAGGGCTTACCTCTAGTGGCGATGACCTGCTCATCGGGGTCAGCTGCACTAGTGTCACGATGTGCGCTGCCAGCGGGATGGAGTACATCCCAGGTGGCGACCTGTTTTACTTGGAGTTGTGGGACGGGACTTCGTGGGAGGTTGGGGCGCTTCCGCCGACGCAGATCAACACCGACACCCAAGGCAACAACGTTGGGCTAGATGGTGTAAGCTGCGCCAGTTCGAGCTTCTGTGTCGCCGTTGGGGACTACTTCGACACAGCGACCTCGCAGGTCGGGGGCCTCATCGAGCAGTGGAGCCCGCCGTCGCCACCCACTCCGTTCCTTCCGAGCATCGATGGCTTCTCGTTTCCAAACAGCTCGAGTCCCCCAGGTGCCGCCCCCTACTTCAACCCCAACCCGCCCTACTCGAACATGGCAACAGACTATCCGGCCTCCGAATCCGACATGTACTACCCGGGCTTTAGCGCGGCTCCCTATAGCGACGCCTGCCAGAGCTACCTCGGAGAGGCGGTCTCTGGCCTACTTCCGGAGATCGGTAACGGGGTCCCGGATAGCGCCACGCTGGCAGGTTGCCTCTTCTACAACTACCTCTACTTGCCCGAGTTTGACGGCCTCTGTTATGGCATTGCAGCCGCAAGCGTTGCAAACTTCCTGGATGGCTTGGACCCCGACCCCTACGTTGACCTTCCCTCGCTTGCGACGCCCCTTGGCAGCGGAACTGTCGGTGATGAGGTCTCCCAGTATCACGCGGAACAGCTCAGTACGCTTGGCGTGATCGGCGGATGGGTGGAATATGTCAACGCGTCACAAAGCGGCAACGTGGGTGTGTACCAGCAGATTGCCGCCCAGGTTGACCAAGGATTACAGCCAGTGGTCGTGGCGCTCGTCCCCAGTCTCAGCCTGCTTCAAGACAATCAGAGCCAGTGGGAGACGGAGATGGCCTCCGGCAGCCACGCAGTCGTCGCGTACGCAACGCAGGACGCGAGCGGCGGAGGGGGCTCCATCAGCGTCTACGATTCCAACGATCAAGGTGACAATGGTGCGTACATCTCGGTGGCTCCCGACGGGGCCATCTCTTTGGTTGACCCCGCGACGGGTGAGGTGTCCCATGACGACGGGACCTGGCAGCTGGTCATGATCCCCGACTCGCTCTGGCAGCCGAGCACCCAGATACCCTTTCCTTCGGATTCCTACTTCTCCAGCTCTACGAACTCTTGACAACTCGCATTGGGTGATTGATCCGAGCCTGCTCGCCCAGGTTAACGTGGCCTTCTTCCAGGACCTGGACATGCCACAGTACGACGTAGGGGTCGGTGGGGGTCTGGCGCTCTTTCAGTCGCTCCTTCTGGACAACGGGGGGACGGGCCCTACCACTCAGCTCCTGGTCGTGCCGAACACCCAGGGGATCGACGGCAGCGTCACCGCGAATGCCACCGGCGCGGCAGCTGGAGAACTGTCGGGCAACCACGCTGCGCTCGTCGTGGAGACCGACGCCGATGCCGCAGGGGCATTGCACGTGGCCGCGATTGACCCCACCGCATCCGATGTCACGCTGTCAGGAGCTTCGGCGGCAGAACAGTTCTCGGTGACCGTGGGTGCTGACTACCCACCCGACTACGGTCGGACCTTCACCGTATCCGGTGTTGGCCTCACGCCCTCGGAGACGATTCAGGTTCAGACAGATCCCGACACCGATAGCCTGTCTATCACATCCTCGGGAGCCGCTCAGACTGCCCAGTTGCAGGTGTCGCAGGTGGGCGAGGATGGGTCGAGTGCGACGGTGAATGTGGCGATCCCGGGTGGCGGCATCCCGGCGACGGTCACTCTCGGCAATTGGGCGAATATCGAGACAAGCCCTATCTATGAGTCGATCAGCGGGTCGACCACGAACCTTAACATGCCCGTGATCGTGGCAAACGTCACCGGAACCCAGGTCTTTGGGGGCACGCCGACGTTTACGCCGGGCTACAGCGCCGATCCCCCGGGCACAGCGGCAACCGTCAGCGGTAGCCTGGCTTGCTCGACCAGCGCGACATCAGCGAGCACGGTGGCGGGCGGCCCGTACGCAATCTCCAACTGCTCGGGCCTCTCGTCGACGGCTGGACCTATTGCATACACGTATGGAGCGCTGTCCGTGACCCCCGCCTCGACGGCGATCAGCTTGGCCAGCAGCGCCAACCCCGCGGTGGCGGGCGAGACCGTCGCCTACACCGCCACGGTGACCTCGACCGTGGGTAGCGTCAATCCCGACGGTGAGGGATCGGTGACCTTCATGAGCGGCAGTACCAAGCTCTGCAGCGGCGCTGTCGTGCTCTCCGGAGACTGGGCAACGTGCATGGTGACCTACCCCGGTGCGGGCAGCTACCCGGTCACGGCGTCGTACTCGGGCGGATCCGACTTCGTGGCCAGCAGTGCCACGGCGCTGAATGAGGTGGTGGAGCAGGATGCGACCACGACCACCCTCGGGGTGTCGTCAACCTCGGTGGTGTTTGGCCAGCAGCTGACGCTCACCGCCACGGTCGTGGCCAAGACCCCCGGGTCCGGCGTGCCCACCGGCACGGTCAGCTTCTTCGACGGGACGGTTTCGCTGGGGACCGTGACCCTGAACAGTTCGGGACAGTCGATCCTGACCACCCAAGGACTGCTGGCGGGAACCCACGCCGCCCTGACCGCGATCTACTCGGGAGACCCCAACTACCTGGCCTCGACAAGCTCGGCGCTCCAGGTGGTGGTCGCCTATGCCAGCTGCATCACCGGGACCCACACCGGGGCGCTGACGGTGACGGCGGGAGAGGTCATCTGCATCACCGGAACACAGACGGGAGCGGTCACTGTCGAGGCGGGTGGAGCCCTGGCCCTCGTCGGCGGCCACGTGACGGGTGCGGTCGCGATCTCGGGAGCGACGGCGTTCCTGGCCTGCGGTGCGACCATCACCGGAGCGCTCTCGGTCCAGGGGGTGACCGGGCCGGTGATCATCGGGGACGTCCTCTATGACGGTGCCGCCTGCGCCGGGAACACCCAGACCGGCGCGGTGTCGCTGAGCGACAACACGGAGCAGGTGGCCCTGGGAGGCAGCACCGTGACCGGGGCGGTCTCGGTGACCGGCAACGTCGGGGGCCCCACGGTGATCGAGGGCAACCACATCACCGGAGCGCTGTCGTGCAGCGGCAACGCGCCGGCACCCGCCGATGACAGCTCGCCCAACAGCGTCACCGGAGCTCGCTCCGGCCAGTGCAGCGCGTCCGGCTTCTGACCTGGAGAGAGAGTTGGCCGGAGGCCCCAAGTTAGAGTGCATAGCGCCGAAGGGGTCATCGGGGCTCCCACCGATCTGCCCGAGTTCGACAGCCAGAGGCATACGCAGCACGGAGAATGAGCCTGCGCTGAACTCGGGATCGCCACTCTGGGTAGGGGGACGGGTCCGAAAGCGTAGATACACGATCTAGCCCACAGAGGTATGGGCGTCCGCTAGAATGCGTAGGTATGTATTTGCGGCGGACGCGGCGGGCCAACAAGGACGGCTCGGTGGTCGAGTACCTGCAGCTGGCCCACAACGTTCGTGACCCCGGGGGACAGTCCAAGGTCCACGTCATCTACAACTTCGGGCGTGCCGAGAGCGTCGACCCGGAGGCGCTGCGTCGGCTGGCCCGCAGCCTGGAGCGGCTAGACCGGCCGGGGGACGGGGATCACCCCGGTGAGCTGAGCGTGGAGCGCAGCCGCCCTCTGGGCGGTGCCCATGTGCTGGCGGCGCTGTGGGAGCGGCTGGGGATCGCCGAGCAGCTGCGAAGCCTGCTGCGGGAGCGCGGTTTCAGCGTCGACGTCGAGCGGGTCCTCTTCGCCCTGGTCGCCAACCGCTGCCTGGAGCCAGGCAGCAAGCTGGCCTGCACCGAGTGGGTGAGCCGCGACGTGGTGATCCCGGGCCTGGCTCAGCTCGACGTCCAGCACTGCTATCGGGCCATGGACTTCCTGCTCGAGAACGCCGAGGCGGTGCAGGAGCGGGTCTTCTTCGCAGTCGCCAACCTGCTCAACCTGGAGGTGGACCTGCTCTTCTTCGACACCACCTCCACCTACTTCGAGATCGAGGCCGAGGACGGGGAGGACGGCCTGCGCCGTTATGGCCACAGCAAGGATGGGCGAGAGGACCGTCCCCAGACGGTGATCGGCATGGCGGTGACCCGGGAGGGGATCCCGGTCCGGGTGTGGGTGTTCCCCGGCAACACCGCCGACGCCGCCACCATCCAGCGGGTCAAGGACGACCTGCGGGGCTGGCGGCTGAACCGGGTGGTGCTGGTGGCCGACCGGGGCATGGCCGGCGAAGAGAACCTGCGCTACCTGCAGCGGGGTGGTGGCCACTACATCATCGGGGAGCGGATGCGCGCCGGGATCGGGGCGGTGGAGGCGGCACTCTCCCGTCCCGGCCGCTACCGGGTGGTGCGCGACAACCTGGAGGTCAAGGAGGTGCAGGTCGGCGACGGCGAGGCGCGGCTGCGCTACGTCATCTGCCGCAACCCGGTGGAGGCCCAGCGGGACCGGGAGCAGCGCGAGCAGCTGGCCGCGGACCTGGCGGCGGAGCTGAAGCTGCTCGACCAGACCCGGGGGGTGCATGCCAAGCGGGCCTGCGCGCTTCGGATCAACCGGCGCTTCGGCCGCTACGTCAAGCAGTCGTCGACGGGGCGGCTCTCGGTGAACGCCGCCCTGCTCCACGAGGAGGAGCGGCTGGATGGCAAGTACCTGCTGCGCAGCAGCGATGACACCCTGAGCGCCGAGGACATCGCGCTCGGCTACCGGCAGCTACTGGAGGTGGAGCGGGGCTGGCGTGACCTCAAGCAGCACCTGGAGCTGCGTCCTGTCTACCACCGTCGCGAGGACCGCATCACCGCCCACGTGCTGCTCTGCTTCCTGGGACTGCTGCTGGTGCGGGTCGCCGAGCGGACCACCGCGCAGACCTGGCCGCGGCTGCGCCGTGAGCTCCAGCGGGTCGCCCTGGTGGACCTCAGCGGCCCTGCCGGCAGGGTCTCCCAGCGGACCGAGCTGACCCCACTTCAGGCCGGATTGTTTGAGGCGTTGGCGGTGCCGGTCCCAATTCGGATCTGGTCCGCCGCGAGTTCAGCGCCTCCCTCCGCCACGTAGTCACACGCCTCCCCCCGCCGTCGCCCTCCGTCCTGATCTCAGCCTGAACTCGCCCTCGTGTGCCTCCTCGGAAGGGTCACTGTCGAACTCGGGATCTGCGGGCTCCGGTCTTCGAGGGGTAGGATCGAGCTGCCGCGGGTGGAGCTGACCTCGCACGGCGAGCACGCCACCGTGGTCGGCGGGGAACCGGGCCGTGGCCGGTTCGACAATCTGTACCTCGAGCAGACCCGGATTGGCGCTCCAATCGACGGTGTGGACCATGGGGTAGAGCGGAAGGTCAAGGCAGGGTATTGGCATGGCCGATCCTGCTGTGAGCCGAAATGTCGCAAGACAGTAGCGCGCGGGTCCGTCACGCAGCTTCGCTGCATCATGTTGCCCATGACCCGGTTCCACCCTTTCCGGCCACCGCATGGCTTCGCAGCGCGGCGCGTCCGCCTCCGGCGGGGCGGCCTGGCCTTCGCGTGCCTGTTGGCGATCACTTTGACGCTCACCGGCTGCGGAACCAAGGGTGGCCCCTACTCGGCGACGCTCGACATCACAGGATCAGCGGACGTGTCTGCAACGATCGGGGTCAGTTGCAACGCGATGTCCATCGCGGCGGGAGACGGGGTCGGGGAGAGCGCATACCTCGTGTGGGAGATCACGGGAACCGCGCTGCTGAACGTAGGCAGAGTCACGTTGGACGGCGCCATCGAGTACAGTCTCGTGGAGGGCGCGATGCCCACCACGGCCACGCACGCTATCGGTCCACAAACCCCGTCCTACGTCTCCTGGACCGTAAACGGGGCTCGCTTCGAAGCTGGAGGCCTCGACAGCGATCCCCAGGCCACCGGCAGCATCACCATGCAGGGCGGCGGATCGACTGGCACGTTTAACGCGACGGAACAGGGATCCGCAATCTCCGGGGAATGGACGTGCTGAGTTGTGGTCGCCAGCTGTGAGCGGTTAACTAACTAACGAAGAAACCCTCGCTTGAAGGTCCCCGATTCTAGTACAGTCCTCTGCATCATCCAGATCGGCACTCGCGCGCGTTGTGACCGCGGCGAGCCAGCCAGGGGTCTTGCTCATCCTCCAGCTTTGAAGTTCCTGCCGATGCGCGAGGATCGTGCCACCATTTCCCGTCACTTGGCTTGAACCTGGGGGGAGAAGGGGATGTACCACCGACCTGACCGCATGTGCCGACCTTGGAGGAAGCCGCGGTAGAGCCAGTAGTAGACGACGCTCTCGCGGACGTCGCACCACTCGGCTACGGCAGCGGCTGTAGCCTCGTCGGGCAAAGGTGGGGCGTCGGGGGTAGGGGGGAGATGGTAGGAGTAGCGCAGCCAACGCACCGCACGGACGTCAAAGGCGCGACCGACCCCGGTCTTCAGCCCCGCGGCGTTCAAGGCCGCCACGATCTCGGGGTCAGGCGTGCCGGTGCCGGCCATCTGGTCGACCATCTCGACCGCTGCTTGATCGGTGCGATGGTGCTGATAGAGAAGCGCCGGCCGGAGGATCGTCAGCTCCTCGGCGGCACCGGCTCTCCAGCGGATGCCGACGCGCACCGTGTTCCCGCCCGCTTGGGAGGTGAGGGTGACATCGGCCACGAGGGTGCGGAGCAGCCGCTTTCGGTCCCGGGGGGACGTGCTGGGAGCGGCCCACAGACACGGCAGATCGCGCGCCAGCGCCGCCAGCTCCTCGCGAGGTGGCAGTGGGACCACCTGCATCCGGGCGGTCACCAGGGCACCTTCGGCCTCGGCGAGCGCTGCGAGCTTGAGCTCCCAGCGCCGCTCCAGGCTGCGGGCAACGAGCCGGTTCTCCGGCTCGCAGTGATGGAAGGCCCGCTCGGCGCGCGCCGCCTGATAGCGGGCCCGCTCTACCGTGAGCTCCAGCGCCCGGGTGCTCTGTCGCCGCCGATCCGCGACCTCGTCAGCCGCGGCCAGGGCCACGGCGATCTCGTCCGGCGCGACCACCGCCAACAGGCGCTTGGCGACGGCCGTATCGACCTGGATGGCGCCAACCGAGCGGCAGTGCGGCGTGACGACGCAGTCAGCCCGCGAGTGGCCGCATTCGTAGCTCGGACCCCGAGAGTACGTCGTCGCCATCGGCCGGCCGCAGGAGCCGCACAGCACGATTCCTTGGAGGAGGCAGGTGCCTTCTCGGGGTGGACGAGCCCCTCGCTGCGTGTTGTTGGCCGCCAGCCGGCGCCGGTCGCTCAGGAACGCCTCCCAGTCGATGTAGCCGGGATGGTGATCCTGGATCAGGACGGGCCACTCCTCCTGGGCGACGTGGCGCGTCCGGATGCAGATGGTGCCGTCCGCCAGGACCGCCCGGCGCGAGCGCGAGCGGCCGTAGACGTAGGCGCCGGCGTAGGTCGGGTTGTAGAGAATCTGCAGGACTCTCCCGTGGGTGAGCCGCCCCCAATGGACCTCACCCGCCCACGCACCGCCCGAGGCGCGGGTGGGGAAGGGCCGCCCCACGAAGGCGCTGACCACCGAGTAGGCTGACCCCGTCCTCTCGAAGGTCGAGAAGACGTCCGCGATGGCGGTCCGAATCTCCTCATCGGGGTCGATGACGGTCTGGCCGTCCTCGTCGTAGAGGTAGCCAACCGGGAGGGAGATGCGGAGCTCTCCACGCGCCGCCGCCGCCGTCTTGGACTCCTGCAGGCGCCCCGCCAGGATGTGCAGCTCCGCCTCGGACATCGTCCCCTTGAGGCCGAGGAGGAGCCGGTCATTGAACTGCTGAAGGTCGTAGACGCAGTCGGCGTCCACGATCAGCGTGTCGGTCAAGCTGCAGAACTCGAGGAGGCGCTGGAGGTCCGCGGAGCTGCGGGCCAGCCGCGAGACCTCGAGGCCGAAGACGGCGCCGACCTCCCCGATGCACACCTGGGTCACCAGCCGTTTGAAACCTTCGCGGCCCGACGCGGTCCGCCCCGACACGCCGAGGTCGTCGTCGATGACCACGATCTTCGACGCCTCCCAGCCCAGCCGGGCTGCCTCCTCCGCCAGCGCGTACTGGCGCGCCGTCGAACTCGGTGTTGTCTCGCACCTGGGCGAGCGTGGACTGGCGTATGTAGACGAGGGCCGCGCGCTCCAGATGCACCCGGCCGATCTTGGACGTGGTCATCATCGCCCCGCCCTCCCCACAGCACCGCAGCGGCAAGCATGTTGGCCACCGGCACGACCAGCTCGCGGGCGATGGCGCTCATCGGCGGTCAGTCGAGCTGCCCTCTGGCCAGCAGCTCGAGGTTGATGGCGGAGATCTCCGTCACGGCCGCCTCCAGTCCAGGGCCCGTAGCCTGAGGTTGATCGCGGCAAGTGAAGTGGCGAGCAAGAGGGTGACCGCCGGCAGGCCACGTCACTGCAAGCGACCCGCAACCAGCCCGCCCGAGACGCCAAAGCCAAGCGGCTTCAGCGGAGCGGAGAGTGGCTACACCGGTGGCGCGTGGTCGGCCGGTGCGCCAACGTCAGCGTCTTGGACGTGGACGGCCACGCGCGGCTCCATGAGATTCTGTCAGGCCCCCGCTGGCGCGCTATCTCGACATCCGCGTCATCCCGCTCACGATCCACCCCTGCGACGATCAGCCCTAGCCACGCCGCCCCCCGCCCGGGGAAGGAGTGACCGGGTGACGAGGAGGACGTTTCGCGGGTTCTCGCCTATTCGGCGCATGACATAGGGCCACCAGTCCGTCCCGAACGGGAGATAGACCCTGACGGCTACGCCGTCGTTCCGAAGCTCGCGCTGCCAGGGTATGCGGACGCCGTAGAGGAACTCGATCTCGTACTGGTCTGGCTGCCAGCCGTTCGCTCGGGCGAGCTTGATGACCTCCCGGGCGAGCACGTCGTCGTGGGTGCCGAACGAGGGGTAGAAGCCGGCTCTTCTGGCGGCGGGGCTGAGCATCATCGAGGCAAGCGAGAGGAAGTTCCGCGAGATCCCTATGCTGCCCTGGTAGTCGTGCTCGGGCCCCAGCGGGAACGCTCCCTTGACCAGCCGCACAGAGGTCGGCTTTTCAAGCAGCGGTGCCAGGTCGTCGCGCGTCCGGCGAAGCCGTGCCTGGAGGGTGATGGCGGCCGGGAGGTCTTGGGCCAGGAGGTGGTGAAGCAGGGCAAGAGTTGGCTCCAGCACCGAAAGGTCTTCCATGTCGAGCATGACCCAGCTATGACCGCGCGCGTCGCTGGCGACCGCGTGTGCGACGCGTTCGGCGTTGCGGCGGCAGAGCTGCTCACTGGTGAGGTAGCCGATCGCCGTTGGGTCAATGGAGACATGGACGTCGAGACCGGCCACGCCGAGCAGACTGGCCGCGCGGCAGGTCGAGCTGACCGTCTCTTCCGCCCGTGCCGGGTCATCGATGTACTCGCCGAGGTAGAACAGCGAGGCCGTGATACCGGCACCCGAGTCGAGCGCGCGCGCGGCCCACACAGCATCATTGACCGTTCCGTAGGCGATGAATCGCCGCGCGAGCAGCGTCCGACCGATCACGGGCTGCGCCAGTGTCTTTGCCATGCGGCTGCGGGCGATGGCGATGGCGGTCCGCTGCCAGGCGGTCATGTGGCATGCGCTCCCTTCGTGAGCACAGCTTCGGTGGCCTCGGCGACAAGGGCGTCGAGGCCGGCCGGGATCGGCTTGCCGGCCGCCAGGTAGCGGTGAACAGCGCCGTACGGGATGTCGATGATCGCCAGCCCGGCCCGCCGCAGCCCGGTGCGGCCTGCCGACTGATAGAGCCTTCGCGAATAAGTGCGAAGAGCAGCCAGCAGCGGAGGGTTCAAGCCGGCGGCACGGGTGAGCCACGGCTCTGGCAGGTCGACGGCGACGAAGTCCACGTCGCGGTACAGCAGCAGCATGCGGGCGGCCGGCATGTTTAGCCGCGACCACCGCAGCGTGTGCAAAGCCGCGTCCACCCCAGCCGCAACTGGCTCCCGCCCTTCCAGCGCCGCGATCAGCCCATCCTGAAAACGCTCGACGGCACGAATCCACAGTTCAGCGGCCAGCACCGCCTGCGAGGGGAACCGGTGGTAGATGGACCCGACCGCGGCCCCGCTCGCCGACGAGAGGCTCTCGGCCGTTAGCGCGCGGGGCCCGCCAGCACCCACCAGCCGCTCCGCGGCATCGAGCAACAGGCCGCTCGTGAACGCCGCCGTCCTGCCCATAGATGAATTATACTAGAATCAATCCTCTACTGCGACGGCCAGGGAACCAGCCCTCTCCCGTTGACGCGGGCCTCATCCTGGCGGCGTTCGTCCTCGCCCTGGGCATCATGCGGCGCCGCCGGTTGGTTTGGTGGTTTGCGCGGTCGACGACGCGTCTACCGGGCACTGCCCACCGCGTGCGTGGTTACGCTGGTCCTCTGATCCAGGGTTGAAGTCGCTAGGGCTGCCCCGGCATCGGGTCCGGATCGGCTTCCGAGATGCCCTCGCCAGCGGTGCCGCCGGTGCGGCTTTCGCCAGGGCTCAGGCTGAGGTCGGTCAGGTGATGACCGGAGCGTCCGGAGACGGAGGACGGATCCGAAAGAGGGTGGTAAGGACGGGGTCGGCCACTGCCCCCACGGGAAGAACGGGAGGTGGGTCAGTCCCCTACCGGCGGGACCCATCCCTCGGGGTCGGGCTCCGTGGTCGGTGCGCCCCCACCCTCCGGGGCGGTGGAGCCCTCGACCAGCCAGGCCAGCGGGCACCGAATCCCCTCGGAGTTGGCGACCAGGAAGGGAAGGCCGTTGGCCGAGGTCCGCCGCAGGGGGACGACCCGATACCCCTCGCACGGGAGCGGCTGACCACCGACGAAGCTGGGACAGTCGCCGCTCGGGGACGGCCCGGTGCAGAGGTCGATCACCCGACGCGTCTGCGGGTCGAGCAGCAGGAAAAGCCGATCTGTCGAAGTTGACATGCCTTCTCGCAATCTCCGCGCCCATCGTCCCCCCGGGCTCGGGCACTGACCATGGCCATTTGTCCCACCACACCTGATATCCTCGGCACTGGTCGATATGACCTTCAGCCCCCTAGACGCCGGGCCATTTTGAATCACCTGGGGATCTCGGTCGGCCCGCCTCCCCTCCATTCCCGCCAGCCGCGGAGGATCGCCATGAACTCGCCGGCGCAGTACTTCCATTGGGGATTCATCCTCATCTCGCTCCCCAACCTGATCCTGATCGCCGTGATGGTCGTGCTCTTCGCGGTGGCATTGATCGCCCCCTTCCCGCACGGGGCCTCCCACCACGGGTCTGACGACGATGACTGAGGCCGACGGCGGAAGCACCGGGGCAAGCCCACAGGGACCCACCGGGCACGCCGGCGCCGAGGCTCCGCCGGGCGCCGAATCCGGATGGACAGCCGCGCTGCGCGACCAACTGAACCGGCGCCTCACCATCGAGGAGCTGCTGCCGACCCGCCAGCCGGCCTACGTCGGCTCCTGGGTGTACGTCTTCGGAGTGGTGACCATCGCCGCCCTGGTCTGGGTGGTCGTCAGCGGCGTGGTCCTGGCCCTGATGGGCTCGGCCTGGTGGCACACCTCGAGCCTGGGCCACTTCTTCAACAGCATCCACTTCTGGTCGGTCCAGATGTTCTTCATCTTCATGGTGCTGCACCTCTGGGGCCAGTATTGGGGCGCGGGCTGGCGCGACGGGCGGGCCAAGACCTGGATGGTCGGCGTGGTGATCTTCCTGGTCAGCATCGTCACCGCCTTCACCGGGTACCTGGTCCAGCAGAACTTCGACTCCCAGTGGATTGCGGTCAACGCCAAGGACGCCATCAACGCGACCGGTCTGGGCGGCTTCTTCAACGTCCTCAACTTCGGCCAGATGTACGGCCTGCACGTGATGCTCTTCCCCATCGCCGTGACCCTGCTGGTGGTCCTCCACATCCTTCAGGTGCGCAGCAAGGGCGTAGTCCGGCCGCTCGGTGACCCCTACGTCGCGGACGCGGGCGTGAGCGCGGCCCCGGGAGGGCCCGCTCGATGAGCGGCCGCCGCCCCGGAGGGCGTCGCACCGCGGTGAGCAAGGACGATTACTACCGCGGGGTCCGGACGGCTCCCTACGACCTGCTCAAGGAGCTCGCGATCGCCACGGTGGCGCTGCTGGTGGTGGTGTTGGTGCTCTCAGCGGTGCTGTCATCACCCGACGTGCCGTCGGCGACGATCCAGGCCTGGGCGAAGTCGGACCCGGTCGACTTCGTGACCACCGCGGCCACCGAACTGGCCGGTCAGAGCACCACCGCCCAGTACGGGCCCCCGTACAACACCAACAGCGGCTCGGTCCAGAGCCTGGGGCCGATCGTGCCGCAGCAGTGGACCGGTGTCCACGTCGCGGTCAACCCGCCCCTTGACTTCGTCCTGGAGCCGCTTGCCCAGTCCACCGTCGGCGACCCCAACCTGGCGGCGGCGCTGAGCACCTTCGACGCCGCCAGCCCCGACCAGCAGCAGAAGTGGCTGAACGCCTACATCCAGGCGCTCGGCAGCGCCAGCCTGGTGGGCGCCCAGGTCACGGTGGCGTCTGGCGATTACGGCTCGGTCCCGTTCCTGATGAGCCGGCTGCTCGGCCTGGCCCGGACCGGCGGCCTGGACGCGCTGCTGCTGACCAGCGGCCACTTCTACCAGACCGACTACAGCAAGCCGCTCCTCTTCATGGCCGACGGCGGCTACCTGGTGGGGCTCGCTCAGGCCCAGGATCTGACGGGATCGCAGTGGGGCATGATGAACGAGACCGGCAGGTACCCCGGTCAAGCCTGGCTGTGGCTCTTCACGCTCTGGTACCAGATCCCCCCCTACAACACGGCCAGCAACGCCGACCTGCTGGTGGTGCTGACCATGACCGTGCTCTCGCTTGCCCTGCTGCTCATCCCCTTCATCCCGGGATTGCGCGACATCCCGCGCTGGATACCGGTCCACCGCCTCATCTGGCGCGGCCACTACCGCAGCCTGGGCTAGCCCGCACAGCCACCACAGGTCGCGGCCGGGACCGGGGTGAGCGACGAGCGGCTCAGCGCTGCGCGTCGGCCATCGAGCGCGGGAAGCGGGTCACGGCGAAGTGCAGCGCGCCGCTCGGCACCATCCAGGGGAGGACCTCGTGCCGCATCCGGCCGGCCGTCACCATCGGGTCGGGGTGCTCCTCGAGGAGGGCCCGCACCTCGTCGGGGTCGCCGCGCCAGATGCTCAGGCCCCGCAGGCCCCGGTCGGGAGGACCGAGCACGGCGCCGGCGGCCAGCAGGTGCCCGGCCTCGTGGAGCTCGGCGAGGTGAGCCATGTGCTCGTCCTGGAGGGCGTCCAGGGCGTCATCGGCGAGCGTGGGCGGGTCGGGACGAAGGGTCAGCAGGGTGATTGTGAAGCGATCGAATTCCATGGCCGATTGCCTCCCTGATCGAGGTCCAGACACGGGGTGTCGCGCCGAAGCGCGCCGGCGGTGTCGGCCGGGGGGCCCCGTCGAGACGGCCGAAAAGCCTGGTGGAGACGGCCGATGGGCCCGGCAGGGCCGGCCCGTGGCGCGGCTGGAGCGCCGGCCTCAGGGCCACTCGCTGGGCTGGCTCTCCTTGCGCCGGGCGACGAACGCGGCCACCTCGGCACGGCGTTCCAGGCCCAGCTTCATGAGGATGTTGGAGACGTAGTTCTTGACGGTCTTGTCGGCCAGGTGCACCCGCTCGGCGATCTGCCGGTTGGTGAGACCCTCGGCGACCAGGGCCAGGATCTTGCGCTCCTGGGGGGTGAGGTCGTTGATGATGTCGCCGGGGGTGACCACCTCGCCGCGCAGCCGGGCCAGCACCCGCTCGGTCACCTGGGGGTCGAGGAGCGAATGGCCGCCGGCGACCTCGCGGATCGCGCCGATCAGGTCGCCGCCGTGGATCTGCTTCAGGATGTAGCCCGAAGCCCCAGCCATGATCGAGGTGAATAGGGCCTCGTCGTCGGCGAACGAGGTCAGCATCAGCACGTGGGTGTCGGGATGGGCCGAGCGGATCTCCCGGCAGGCCTCGATCCCGGACCGGCCCGGCATCCGGACGTCCATCACCACCACGCGCGGGTGGAGGCGGGCCACCGCATCCAGGGCGGAGTCGGCGTCCCCGGCCTCCCCGACCACCTCGAGGTCGGGCTCGACCTCGAGCAGCCGCCGGAGCCCCAGCCGGACCAACTCGTGGTCGTCACAGAGCAGGACGCGAATGGTGTCCCCGGGATCCATGGCCCTGCAGTGTACGCCCAAAGGCCATCGGCCTCGCCCCGAACGGACCCATCGTCCGGGCCCCCGGTCACCCAACCGCCGGGCCGCCGGGCCCCCCGGGCTCAGGCTGGCGGGTCCGGGCCGCCCAGCGAGGAGGGCGCGGTCGGCCCCTCGGGATCCGGGACCTCGGCGCCTCCCGCCGGCAGGGGCCCGCGCCGGCGGAGGGGGTCGGTCATGGCCACCAGGCCGAGGATCGCGGCGATCACGATCAACATGCCGAGCAGCCAGAGGCAGGCGACTCCCCAGTCTCCGAGCGACATTCAGCCCGGCGCCTCGGGCGTGGATCGGTGGACGACGGATCGGATCATGGCTGCGAGCTCACCGTTGGGGGTGGGACGAGCGGATCGTCGCCCGCCGCGACCGGCCTCAAAAAGGGCCATCCGGCCCCCATCACCTGGGACCGACCCGGCGGCGCCGCTGAGGAGGTCCCTGAGGCCCCAAGGTCGGGTGGCCTTACGAGAGTGGTGACATTATCCCCTGGCCTCGCGGGGTCGGCACGCGGATGCTCGCAGTGTCGGCCCACTGGAACCCGTCATTCCGCGGGCCTGACCGTTACGACCCGTCCGAGCTCCCTGCGACTCCAGGCGCCGATGGTGTGGGCTCTCCCCGGCGCTTCCGGTGGCCGCAGGGAGCGAGGCGGATTTTTTTCCCCCTGATACGGTGATCCCACGCCCGGCCCACGACGTGGGCGGTGTCCCGCGGCGGAGGGCGCACTCCCGGATCGCGGCTCGTCCTCGGCGGGGTGGCGCCGGACGTAAGGGGGGTGCCGTGGAGTGGAGAGGCGGGTGGGGGATGGCGCCTCGAATCGAGGGTTGCCGGTCCTCGCCGGTTCCGACCCTCCGTCTCGGTGACCATCGGCCCACGACATCCGGCCGCGATTTTCCGTAGGCTGGGGCGGTGACGACAGAAACCACCAGCCCACCCCCGATCTCGCTCGACTGGAGCGCCGATGCCGCCCTCATCGACGGCGCGGCGATCACCATCCGTCCGCTCCGGCCCGAGGACGTCCCCGTCCTCCGGATCTTCTTCGGCGACCTCTCGCCGGAGAGCCTCCGCCTCCGCTACTTCTCCGCCCGCCGTGAGATGACCGACGCGGAGCTGGACCGGCTGACCACCAGCGACGCCGCCAGCCACATGCACCTCGGCGCCTTCCACGCCGGGAGCGTGGTGGGCGTCGGCGACTTCATCGTCTCCGCCCCGGGGGAGGCCGAGGTCGCCTTCGTGGTCAGCGACGACTTCCAGGGTCGGGGGGTCGGCTCGCTGCTGCTCGAGTACCTGGCCGAGCTGGGCCGGGCGGCCGGGATCACCCGCTTCCGCGCCGAGACCATGGCCGAGAACCTGCGCATGCTCGACGTCTTCCGGCACGCGGGCTTCATCGAGCGGGTGGGGACCCCGGAGCAGGGGGTCGTCGGGGTGGCCCTCGACATCAGCGACACCCAGGGGGTTCGCGCCGCCAGCGGTGAGCGGGAACGGCTCGCCTCGGTGGCCGCCATGCGCGGGCTGCTGGAGCCCAAGAGCGTCGCCGTGATCGGGGCCGGTCGGGCCCCGGGCGGGATCGGCCACGAGATCCTCCGCAATCTCATCCGCGGGCCCTTCAACGGCCGTGTCTACCCGGTCAACAAGGGCGCGGACAACGTCTCGGGCGTGCCCGCCTGGGCCTCGGTGGGTGACATCCCGGGCAAGGTGGACCTGGCGGTCATCGCGGTCCCGGTCAACGCCGTCCTCGGCGCCGTCCACGAGTGCGGCAAGGCGGGGGTCGGCTCGCTGGTGATCATCAGCTCCGGTTTTGGCGAGACCGGCGCCGACGGTGCCGCCAAGGAGCGCGAGCTGCTCGACGTGGCCCGCAGCTACGGGATGCGTCTGGTGGGGCCCAACTGCATGGGGGTGATCAACACCGACCCCTCGGTGCGGCTCAACTGCACGTTCGCACCCAGCCAGCCACCCGCCGGGAACATGGCCTTCTTCACCCAGTCGGGAGCGCTCGGGGTCGCGGTCATCGACGAGGCCGGTCGGCTGGGCATCGGCCTCTCGGGCTTTGTCTCCGCCGGAAACAAAATCGACATCTCCGGCAACGACCTGCTCCAGTACTGGGAGCAGGACAGCCGGACCGACGTGATCCTGCTCTACCTCGAGTCCTTCGGGAACCCCCGCCGCTTCGCGGAGATCGCCCGGCGGGTCTCCCGGCGCAAGCCGATCATCGCCGTCAAGGGCGGGCGCAGCTCCGCCGGAGCCCGGGCGGCCGCCTCGCACACCGCCGCCCTCGCCTCCCCCGACGTCTCCGTGGACGCCCTCTTCCGCCAGTCGGGGGTGATCCGGGTGGCCTCGCTCGAGCAGCTCTTCGACGTGGCCAGGGTGGTCGCCACCTCGCCGCTGCCGGCCGGCAACCGGGTTGCCGTGGTGGGCAACGCGGGCGGCGCGGGCATCCTCACCGCCGACGCCTGCGAGGCGGCCGGCCTGGCCCTTCCCGAGCTGGGCGAGAAGACCACCGCCCGGCTCCGCGAGGTGCTCAACGCCGCCGCGGCGATCGGCAACCCCATCGACATGACCGCCATGGGCGGCCCTGAGGAGTACCGGGCCGCACTCGAGGTGGTGCTCGCCGACCCGGCGGTGGACTCCGTGATCACCATCTTCACGCCCCTCCACACCGACGCCGTCGGGATCGCGGACGTGATCCGCTCGGTGGCCCACGAGGCCACCAAACCGGTGCTCGCGGCCGTCTTCGGAGACGCCCAGGAGCGGCTCCGCGAGGGACGCGACATGCCCGTCTTCACCTTCCCGGAGGCGGCCGCCTATGCCCTCGGCACGGTCACCGACTACGCCGCCTGGCGCAGGCGGGATCCCGGCACGGTGGTGATGCCCGCCGACATCGACCTCAGCGCGGCCCGGGACATCGTGCAGCGGGTCCTGGCGGCAAATCCCGAGGGCTGCCAGCTGGGCCCGCTCGACGCCGCCGCCCTGATGAAGGCGATCGCTGTCCCGGTGGCCATGACCACCCGCGCCGACACCGCCGATGAGGCGGTGGCGGTGGCCGAGAGCTTCGGCTACCCGGTGGTCCTCAAGGCGGCCGCTCCCAACCTGGTCCACAAGACCGAGCGGGGCGGGGTACTCACCGACCTCGCCTCGGAGCAGGCGCTGCGGATCGCCTTCGACACCATGCAGGCCCGGCTCGGCGACGAGATGGGCGGCGCGATCGTCCAGCCGATGCTGGGCGCGGGGGTGGAGACCATCGTCGGGGTGGTGCGCGACCGCCACTTCGGACCCCTGCTGGTCTTCGGCTCGGGCGGCACGGCGGTCGGGCTCACCGGCGACCAGGCCTTCCGGGCGGTACCGCTCACCGACCGGGACGTCATCGAGCTGATCCACGAGCCGCGGGGATCGGCTCTCCTCTTCGGCTACCGCAACAGCGCACCCTGCGACACCGAATCCCTGGCCGGCATCATCCAGCGGATCAGCGCGCTGGTCAGCGCCCTGCCCGAGATCGCCGAGATGGACCTCAACCCGGTGATCGTGAGCCCGGCCGGGGCCGTGGCGGTGGACGTCAAGGTGCGGCTCGAGCCGTACACACGCGACCCCATCACCGAGGCGCGCCACCTGCGCCGCCCTAGCGCCAGGTAGCCTCGAGGGCGTCTTATTCCGGGGCGCTCGGCCCTGCCCGAGCGCCCCCGGATGGGTCCTCCGACCTGGGCCAGTCAGGACGTCGGTCCCTGGCCCGATCCTTGCCGCAGCCCGGACAATCGGCCGCGAGATGACCCTCGACCTGGCCCGCTGGCAGTTCGCCATCGTCACCGTCTTCCACTTTTTCTTCGTGCCGATGACGATCGGCCTCGGCGTGCTGGTCGCGGTGATGCAGACCCTCGCGCTGGTCCGCAAGGACCAGACCTGGGACCGGCTCAGCCGCTTCTTCGGCCGGATCTTCCTGATCAGCCTGGCCGTGGGCGTGGTCACCGGGATCGTGCTCGAGTTCCAGTTCGGCCTCAACTGGTCTGCCTACTCGGTGTTCGTGGGCAACATCTTCGGGGCCCCGCTCGCCATCGAGGGTCTGCTCGCCTTCTTCCTGGAGTCGACCTTCATCGGTCTCTGGGTCTTCGGGCGGGAGCGTCTGTCGCCCCGCCTCCACCTGGCCACCATCTGGATGGTCAGCGTCGGCACCGTCCTCTCCGCCCTCTTCATCCTGGCCGCCAACGCCTGGATGCAGCACCCAGTCGGCTACACCGTCGAGGACGGTCAGGCCGTGCTCACCGATTTCGGGGCGGTGCTGGGCAACTCGACGCTCTGGGCGTCCTTCGTCCACACCGTGGTGGCGGCGATCGCGACCGGCGGGGCGCTGGTGCTCGGGATCAGCATCTGGCGAGGTCACCGCGCCTCCGATGACGTCGAGCGCGACGCCTTCCGGCGGGCTGCCGGCTTCACCTGCGCCGTGGTGCTGGTCGCGGTCATCCTGGTGGCGGTGTCCGGTGACATCCAGGCCCGGCTAATGGACGTCCAGCAACCGATGAAGATGGCCGCCGCCGAGGCCCTCTACAACACCCAGAACGGCGCCAGCTTCTCGCTGCTCACGATCGGAAACCTGAGCGGCCAGCCCATCTTCCAGATCCGGGTGCCGCACCTGCTCTCGCTGATCGCCGACCTGAGCTGGAATGGCCAGGTGCTCGGTATCAACCAGATGCAGGCGGCCGAGGCCGCCAGGTACGGGGCCGGCAACTACACCCCGGTCCTCTGGCTCACCTACTGGTCCTTCCGGGCCATGGTGGGGGCCGGGATCCTGATGATCGTGCTCGGCGCCTGGGGGATCTGGCTGGGCTGGCGGAAGCGGCTGGTGAAGAGCCGGTGGTTCGTCCGCGCCGCGCTCGCCGGGATCGCGCTGCCGATCATCGCCAACGCCTCCGGCTGGATCTTCACCGAGGCGGGGCGCCAGCCCTGGATCGTCTACGGCCTGATGCAGACGGCGAAGGGGGTCTCCACGGTGAGCGCCGCCGACGTGGGCGGGACCACGGCCGCCTTCGTCCTCGTGTACTCGATCCTCGCGGTCATCGCGGCGGTGCTGGTGGTGCGAGCCGCCCGCCATCCCCTCGACCGGGTCGAGGAGACCCCCGGACCGGGAGAGGCTCCCGCCGCTCCCCGGCTGGTGTACTGAGGAGCCGCGGATGGCCGCATACACCGGGCTGAGCGCCCTCTGGTTCGCCCTCATCGGACTGCTGTGGGCTGGCTACTTCTTCCTCGAGGGCTTCGACTTCGGAGTCGGCATGGTGAGCCCGCTGGTGAGTCGCGACGACACCGACCGCCGGCTCTGCATGAACGCGATCGGGCCGGTGTGGGACGGCAACGAGGTGTGGCTGCTGGTGGCCGGAGGCGCGACCTTCGCCGCCTTCCCGCTCTGGTACGCGTCGCTCTTCAGCGGCGCCTACCTGGCGCTCTTCCTGGTGCTGATGGCGCTCATCGTCCGCGGCATCTCCTTCGAGTTCCGAGGCAAGTTCGAGGACCGGCGCTGGCGGCGCGTCTGGGACATCGCCAACTTCGCCGGCAGCCTGGTGGCGGCGCTGGTGTGGGGGGTCGCCTTCACCAACTTCGCCCACGGCCTGCCCCTCTCCAGAGCCGGGTACACGGGGGGCCTCTTCGGCCTGCTCAACCCCCTGGCGCTGGTCGGCGGCCTCGCCGCCGTCTGCATCTTCGCCTTCCACGGCTCGGTGTTTCTCGCGCTCAAGACGAGCGGTGAGCTGCGCGGGAGGGCACGCCGCACGGCCCGGACCGCCGGGCTCGCCGCGGTCGTCCTGCTCGCTCTCACCATCGTCGGGGTGGCGGCTGGTGGGCGCCCCTGGGCGGGCGTCAGCGGAGCGCTCCCGGGGGTGGCTCCGCTGCTGCTGGCCTTGGTCGCGGTCGTCCTTCTCGCCGCCGCCGTGCTCCTCATCCTCCGGTCCCGGGAGGGGCAGGCCTTCCTCGCCACCGGGGCGGCGGTCCTGCTCGCCGTCGGCGCGGTCTGGAGCCTGATGTACCCGATGGCGATCCCGGCGAGCAGCGGTGCGGTGGTCCCCGGGGTGCCGGGCGTCACCATCGGGCTGGCCGCCTCGCACCCCTACACGCTGACCGTGATGACCATCGTGGCGGCCATCTTCACCCCCATCGTCCTGCTCTACCAGGGCTGGACGTACTGGGTCTTCCGCCGCCGCCTGGAGCGCCCCGCGGACGCACCCAGCCCTATCCCCGCCGCTGGCGGGCGCTGACCCCTTGCCCACGGGCTCCGGCGCCGTCCGGAGGCCGGGGAGAACCCCGGGACCGGTGGAGCCACGCCTGCTCGGGGAGCCGGCGGTGCGACGGTCGATCGCCGCGTCCGCCGTCATCGGCATGGTGTCCGCCGCCAGCGTGGTGGTCCAGGCGCTGGCCCTCGCCGGCCTGCTCGCCGGGGCCATGGGCAGGACCGATGAGGATCCCCTGCCCGCGATCCTCTGGCTCGCCGGGTCCTTCGCCATCCGCGGCCTCTGCGCCCTCCTCAGCGAGGTCGTCGCCGCTCACGGTGCCGAGGCCGCCAAGGCGCAGCTCCGCCGGCGTCTGCTGAGCGCGACCCTCAACCAGGCCGCCGGCGGTGGCGGGATGGGCGGCGGCGACGCCGCCGCGCTGGCCGGGCGCGGCCTCGACGCCCTGGACGCCTACATCGGCCGCTGCCTGCCCGACCTGGTGCTGGCGGCGACTGTGCCGATCGCCCTGGTGGTGGTCATCGGCGCCCTGGACTGGCCGTCGGCGCTCATCGTCCTCCCCGTCCTGGCGCTCTTCCCGGTCTTCGGCATCCTGGTGGGGGAGTCCGGCGGGCGCCTGGCGGCCCGGCGGTGGGGCCAGGTCGAGGCCTTCGGACGCCAGATCGCCGACGTCTTCGAGGGGCTGCCGGTGCTCAAGGCATTCGGACAGAGCGCGGGACAGCGGCAGCGGATCGTCGAGGCCGCCGAGGGGCTCCGCCAGGCGAGCCTCTCGACCCTCCGGGTCGCCTTCCTCTCGGCGCTGGTCCTGGACACCCTCGCCTCGGTCTCGGTCGCCCTGGTGGCGGTCCCGCTGGGGTTGCGCCTGCTCACCGGATCGGTGCGGCTGGCCCCGGCGCTGGCGGTGCTCATCGTCGCCCCGGAGGTCTTCCTCCCCGTGCGCAGAGCGAGCGCCCAGTTCCACGAGAGCGCCGAGGGCCTCGCCGCCGCCCGGCGGGCGATGGACGTCATCCACCAGGGCGGGCCCCCGGCCGATGGCCGGATCGGTTGGCAGTCGGGGCCGGGAAGCGGCCCGGCCCGGACCCCGGGACGCGGGGCTCGACCGGATGGACGCCCACCGGGAAATCCGGCCCGGCAGCCGGTGGCCCTGAGTGAGGTCCGCTTCGAGCGGCCGGGTCGAGCCGAGCCGGTGCTGGACGGCGCGTCGCTCACCATCCGGCCCGGGGAGAAGGTGGTCTTGATGGGCCCCAACGGCGCCGGCAAGTCGACCATCCTCTCCCTCCTGCTCGGCTTCGCCGAGCCGGCGCGGGGATCGGTGACCGTGGGGGGAGTGGACCTGCGCGATCTGGACATGGACGCCTGGCGCCGGTGGATCAGCTACCTCCCGGAACGCCCGACGCTGATCGCCGGGTCGCTGGCCGACAACCTCCGGCTGGCCGACCCCACCGCCCCGGACGCCCGGTTGGTCGAGGTGCTGGGCCAGGCGGGCGGCGCCGAGCTGCTGGAGGCGTGGGATGGTGGGCTCGACGCCCGGCTCGGAGAGGGCGGGCGGCGGATCTCGGCCGGCGAGCGGCAGCGGATCGCACTCGCTCGGGCGCTGCTCCGACCCGCCTCGCTCCACCTCCTCGACGAGCCGACCGCCCATCTCGACGACCGGACCGAGGCGGCCGTCCTGGAGACCCTGCGGGGGGCTGTCGCCGGCTGCTCGGCGCTGATCGTGACCCACCGGCCGGCCGTCATCGACCTCGCCGACCGGGTGATCACCCTCGACGCCGGGCGATTCTGGGCGGCGACCGCTCAATGGATGAGAGCGGGCGCCGGGTCAGGCCGCGGAGCGGGCGTGGGCACGGCCGGCGGAGCGCCTCCGACCCTCCCGCTTCCGGAGCTGCCGGCATGACCGGGGTGGAGCGGCGCGGCTCGACCGTGCTGGGCCTGATCCGGCGGTCCGGGCCTCTCTCGGGTCGCGGGCTGGCGGCGGCCGGCGGCGCCGGAGCCCTCTCCGCCGTCTGCGCCATCGGGCTGCTCGCAACCTCGGGCTGGCTGCTCACCCGCGCATCGCAGCGGCCGCCGGTCTTTGACCTGGCGATCGCGGTCGGCGCCGTGCAGGCATTCGCGCTGGGCCGGGGGATCGCCCGCTACCTGCAGCGGCTGGCGGTCCACGGCCTCTCGCTGACGACGCTCTCCCGACTACGGTTATGGCTCTTCGACACCGTCGAGCCGCTGGTGCCCGACGCCCTGGCGCCGGCCCGTAGCGGTGCGGAGAGGGCGGCCAACAGGGCCGGCGGTTCGCCGCTGAGCGGGTTCGTCACCGGCACCGAAGAGGTCGCCGAGGCCCTCGCCAAGGGGGTCACGGCGGCCATCGATCTCGGGGCGAGCATCCTCCTGGGCGCCGCCCTTGCCCTTCTGCTGGCCCCCAGCGCCGGGGCAGCGCTGCTCGCCGGCGCCGCCGGTGCCATCGCCCTGGCGATGCTGGTGGCGCGCCTGGGGCGCTCCGCCGCGGCAAGGCTCTCGGCGCTCCGGGCCGACCTCGCCGACCAGGTCGTCGAGACCATGCGCTCAGCCCCCGAATTGCTCGCCTTCGGACGCGCCGACCTCGTCGACGAGCGGCTCGAGCAGCTCCGCCGGCGCGGCCGCAGCGCGGCGCGGCGCCAGTCACTGGTCACCGGGATCCTGCGCACCCTGACCACCTGGGCCGCCGGCGCCGGCCTCCTCGGGGTGGTCCTCGCCGGCCTCTCCGCCCATCGCGGGGGACGGCTCTCCGGGATCATGCTCACGGTTCTGGTCCTGGTTGCCCTGGCGGCCCTCGACCAGGCCTCGACGCTGCCGGCAGCTCTGGCCGGACGGACCGCCGGCGACGCAGCCGCGACCCGGCTCGCCCAGCTGTCCGCGCTCGAAGCCCAGGTCCGCGAGCCCGCGGTCGACGCTGGCCCGGCCCTCGGCCCGGTGGGAGCCGAGCTTCAGCACATCGACGTGGTCGCGCCCGGCGGTCCCCCCGCTCCCCCCTGCTCTCCGACGTCTCGCTGGCGGTCAGGCCGGGGTGGCGGCTGGGGCTGACGGGGCCCAGCGGCGCCGGCAAGTCGAGCGCGCTCCACGTCCTCCTGCACTTCCTCGAGCCGTCCGCAGGGAGCGCTGCCATCGGCGGCGTGGAGGTGCGCCGGATGACCCGCAGCGGCCTGGCCAGGCACCTGGCCTGGCTGGCCGAAGAGACGCACCTCTTCGCCGCGACCTTGGGGGACAACCTCCGGCTGGCAAGGCCGGAGGCGAGCGACGTCGACTGCATCGCGGCCCTCGACCGCGTCGGGCTCGGCGCCTGGTACCGGTCGCTGCCCGAGGGGCTGGGGACCGGCCTCGGCGCCGGCGGCCGGGCGGTCAGCGCCGGCGAGCGCCAGCGGCTCGGCATGGCCCGGGCCGTGCTCTCCGGGGCCTCGCTGCTGCTCCTCGACGAGCCGACCTCGCACCTCGACCCGTGGTCCTCCCGCCAGGTGCTGGCCGAGCTCCTGGGGGCGGCCGGGTCGCGCACCATCGTGGTGGTGAGCCACGAGCCGGGGCTGGCCGGCCAGGTCCACGAGATCGTGACCCTCGACCGGGGACGGGTGGTGGATCGCCGGCCGGGTGCCGCCGCAGTCCCCGCGGAGCCAGGGCGCTTGGCCCCTGGCGCTTTCCCTGGGTGACTGCCATGGTGAGGGCGATGAGCGCGGCCGACGGCCTCCGCCACCTCCACGACCGGCTCCGGAGCGGGGTCGCGTCGGTCTCCCAGCTCGAGGAGCTGATGCACGAGCGCGGCGACGAGGCCGAGAAGCTGGCCGCCTTCGCCCGGGTGTCCGACTACCTGCAGGACGTGGTGGTCCCCCACCTGCGGGCGGAGCGCACCGTCCTCTCCCCCGAGGCCTCGGTGCTGGCCGGGCTCGACCCGCGGCTGCTCCGCCGGCTCGCTGACAACTGGGACGAGCTGGAGCGCCAGGTGGCCCGGGTGCTCCACGACCACGCCCGTTTCCGGGGCGGCGTCCATGACAACGCCGGATGCCGTCGCCACCTCTCGAGCCTGGTCCGCCTCCTGCGCCGCCACCTGGAGGCGGTAGAGGGCGAACTGCTCTCGGCCTTCGACCGCGAGCTCCCCGAGCCAGACCTCTACCGCCTCTACGAGCGGGTCGAGGAGGTCAGCTTCGAGGAGGAGGTGGCGGGCAGGGTGCCGGCCGGGGCCGAAGCCGCGGTCGCGGCGGCCCGGCGCCTCCGCGACGCCGAGGGGATCGACGCCGATCTCTTCTTCCTCGGCGAGTACGTCAGCGATCCGCAGCTGATCGAGCGCACCGTGGCCGCCACCGTCGAGCTCTGCCGCCTGATGGGCTCGGCGGGGCTCCCCGCCCATCTCTCCATCGATCCCACCGCCATCGGGCTGCTCACCGACGCCGATGTCTGCCTGCGCAACGCCGCGCGCATCGCCCGGTCGGTCGCCGAGCGGCCTCCGGGTCGCCTCAACCTGATCACCCTGGACATGGAGGACCTGAGCCTGGTCGAGCCGACCCTCCGCCTCCACCGCGAGCTGCTCGCGCTGGGCGTCCCGGCCGGCATCACCCTGCAGGCGAGGCTGCACCGGACCGCCGAGGACCTCGGCCCGCTGCTGGAGCTGCCGACCGCGGTGCGCTTGGTGAAGGGAGCGCATCCGGCGGGCCCCGGGGACGCCCACCAGGGTGGACGCGCAGTCAGCGCCGCCTACCTCGCCCTGGCCGCCCGGATGCTGACGCCGGCGGCACGGGAGGCCGGCCTGCGGCCCCTCTTCGCCACCCATGACGCGGCGCTGGTGCGCCGGATCGCTGCCATGGCGCGGGATGCGGGGTGGGCGCCGGACCAGTTCGAGTTCGAGATGCTGCTCGGCGTGCGGACCGACGTGCAGCGAGGCCTGCGGAGCGAGGGCTTCTCGGTCCGCGCCCACGTCCCGTTCCGGGGTGGGCCGGTGGCGCTGGCGGCCTCCCCCGCGGGCGACCACCCCGCCGAGGCCGTGCACCTGGGGGAGGCCGGCTAACCTCACACCGCGCTTCCCGCCCGGGCGGGAGCGCCAAGCCGCCACCCGGCGGACTTGTGCCCGCGGCACATGGTGGGCGGCGCGCAGCCAGGGGAGACTCTGGTCATGGCCGGTACCCGAGTCCTGTCAGTGCTGACCGTCCGCTGCGTCGAGTGCGGGGATGCCGAGCGGCTGATCACGGCGACCTCCAACGCCGTGATCAGCCGCTGCTACGTCTGCGGCGACATCGAGGTCCGGGCGCGCCCCGAGGCGGGGGTGGCGGCGCCGGCCGCCGGCAGGGCGGCGTGGCCGCGCCGCCCCTCTGCCATGACCGCCTGATCGTCGGCCTGGCAACTCCCGAGCCGGCGTCCACCCCAGGGTGAGCTGTCTCCGCAACCGGTTCCTGGGTGCCCGGCGGCCGGGGTCCCGCCAGCAGAGGGCCCTTCGGCCCTGCCCGAATGGGGGTTGCGGACCGTAGCATGGGGATGATGGACGGGCGAGAGGCAGCCAGGGTGGCCGGCACCCTGGTGCTGCGAGACGCGACGGGTGACCGCGGCATCACGGCGCGGCGCGGGGCGCCGCCTGACGCGGGCAGCGAGCCGCCCGGGCACACCTGTGGCGAGGACGTCTGCATCACCTGCTCCGACATCGCGGTGCCGAGCCGGGTGGTCGAGCTGCGTGACCCCGGCCTGGCCCTGGTGGACACGGGGTCAACCATGGAGGTGATCAGCGTGGCCCTGGTCGACGCCGCTCCCGGAGACACGGTCCTGGTGCATGCGGGGGAGGCGATCGGCGTGATCGCCAGGGTCTAGCCATGTGCCTGGGGATCCCCGGCGAGGTGGTCACCCTCGACGTCGACCGCCCCGGCATGGCGACCGTCAACGTCGGCGGGGCGCGCCGCCAGGTCAACGTGATGCTGATCGAGGAGGACGGGGTCCAGCCCGGCGACTGGGTCCTCATCCACGTCGGCTTCGCCCTGGCCAAGATCGACGAGGAGGAGGCCAGGCTCACCCTCTCCCACCTCGAGGAGATGGGCCAGGCGTACCGGGAAGAGCTGCGAGCGCTCGCCGAGTCGCGGATCGACTGAGGGGCTCCGGAGGGATGCGCTTCGTCGACGAGTTCCGCGACCGGGAGAAGGCGCAGGCGCTGGCGGCGAGCATCGCGACCCTCTGCGAGCCGGGGCGTCGCTACGGCCTGATGGAGATCTGCGGCGGCCACACCCACACCATCTACAAGCACGGGATCGAGGACTACCTCCCAGAGGGGGTCCAGCTGGTCCACGGGCCGGGCTGCCCGGTCTGCGTGATCCCGATGGGCCGGGTCGACGACGCCATCTGGATCGCCGAGCAGGAGGGCGTCACCCTGACCTCGTTCGGCGACCTGCTCCGGGTCCCCGGCGGGCGCGGCTCGTTCCTCGACGCCAAGGCCCGCGGGGCCGACATCCGGATGGTCTACTCCCCGCTCGAACTCGTTGCGGATCGCCCGCGAGAACCCCGACCGCCGGGTGGTGTTCATGGCCATCGGCTTCGAGACCACCACGCCCTCGACCGCGATGACCGTGCTGCGCGCCGCCGCCGAGGGCCTCGACAACTTCTCGGTGTTCTGCAACCACGTCACCATCATCCCGGCGCTGCAGGCGATCCTGGCCTCGCCGGACATCCAGATCGACGGCTTCATCGGCCCCGGCCACGTCTCCACGGTGATCGGCTGCGAACCGTACCGCTTCATCGCCGAGGAGCGCGGCCGGCCCTTCGTGGTGGCTGGCTTCGAGCCCCTCGACATCCTCCAGTCCATCCAGATGCTGCTGCTGCAGCTGCACGAGGGCCGCTCCGAGGTCGAGAACCAGTACACCCGGGTGGTTCCCTGGGAGGGGAACCAGCGGGCGCTCCGGGCGATCGACGAGGTGATGGAGCCGCGCCCCACCTTCGAGTGGCGCGGGCTCGGCTGGATCCCCAACTCGGCGATGCAGGTCCGCGAGAAGTACGCGCGCTTTGACGCCGAGAAGATCTTCACCCTCCCCGCCAACCGGGTCGCCGACCCTCCGGCGTGCCAGTGCGGGGAGGTGCTGCGCGGCACCATCAAACCGTGGGAGTGCCGGGTCTTCGGGACGGCGTGCACCCCGGAGACGCCGATCGGCACCTGCATGGTCTCCTCGGAGGGCGCGTGCGCCGCCTACTACAACTTCGGGCGGTTCAGCCGGCAGAGGGTCAGGCAGGCGACCTCGGCGTGACCGAGCGGACCGAGCAGGACGTCCTGGACCGCATCGAGCGCGTCCGGCGCCGTCCCCCCCGGGTGACCGACGAGCTGATCACCCTCTCCCACGGTTCCGGTGGACGGGCCACCCACACGCTCATCGAAGCGATCTTCCTCGACGCCTTCCGCAACCCGCTGCTGGAACCCCTGGAGGACCAGGCGGTCTTCTCGGTGGGCTCCGCCCGGCTCGCCTTCACCACCGACACCTACGTGGTCTCCCCGCTCTTCTTCCCCGGGGGTGACATCGGCGACCTGGCGGTGAACGGCACGGTCAACGACCTGGCCGTGTCGGGAGCCCGGCCGCTGCACCTCTCCGCGGGGTTCGTCCTCGAGGAGGGGTTCCCGGTCGCCGACCTGCGCCGCATCGTGAGCTCGATGGCCGCCGCCGCGGAGCGGGCGGGGGTCCAGATCGTGACCGGCGACACCAAGGTGGTGCAGCGCGGCAAGGCCGATTCCTGCTTCATCAACACGGCGGGGATCGGGGTGCTGGAGCGGCCCGTCCAGCTCTCGGTCTCGGCTGCGCGGCCCGGCAACTCGGTGATCGTCTCGGGACCGATCGGGGACCACGGAATCACCATCATGCTGGCGCGGGGCGAGCTGGGCATCGAGTCCGACCTGCGCTCGGACACCGCGCCGCTCACCGAGCTGGTGGGATTGCTGCTCGACGCCGCGCCGTCGACGCGCTTCATCCGCGACGCGACCCGAGGCGGGGTGGCGACCATCTGCAACGAGCTGGCCCAGGCCTCCGGGGTGGCGGTGATCCTCGATGAGGAGGCGATCCCGGTGCGACCCGAGGTGCGGGGCGCGTCCGAGATCCTCGGCATCGACCCCCTCTACGTCGCCTGCGAGGGCCGCTTCGTCGCGGTGGTCGGGGGCGACGAGACCGAGGCAGCGGTGGCGGCGCTGCGCGCCCATCCCGAGGGGGCGGCCGCCGCGGTCATCGGCCGGATCGGCGACGACCCGCCCGGGCTGGTGCTGGTCAAGACCGAGTTCGGCGGGATGCGGATCGTCGACATGCTGGTGGGCGACCCCCTGCCGCGCATCTGCTGACCGCGAGGGCAGCGTTCATCAGACCTGGCGGTCAGGATGACGGCCAACATCCCCCACGGCGCCCTCCATGCCGGGCTACGATGGCGCGGCCATGAGCGTCATCGACATCGTGATCCTGGTCATCCTGGTGCTGGCCCTGCTCCACGGCCTGCTCAAGGGCCTCTTCCGGCCGCTGATCACCTGGGCCTTCATCCTCGCCGGGGTGGCGGTCGGCTTCGGCCACCCGGGGGTGGCCGCGCGCTTCGCCCCCAGCGCCGCCTGGCGACCGGTGATGGGAGTGGTGGTGGTCGTCGTCTTCGCCGTGGTCGGCTTCCTGGTGGCCCACCTGCTCGCCCCCCGCATCTACCGGATCATCCCCGGCATGGGCGCCCTCGACCGTCTCGGGGGCGCGGTGGTGAGCCTGGTCCTCGCCCTGGTCGCGATCTTCATCCTGCTGAGCGGGATGGTCACGCTGGACCGGGCCACCGCGGCCGTCGACGGCAGCGGCAACGTATCCGCCGCCCAGCTCGACCAGATCCAGCAGTCCCTGGCCGGCAACCCCGCGGCGGCCATCGCCCTCGACCCGACCGAGCTGCAGAACCTCAAGAGCTCGCTCGGCTCTTCTCCGACCTCGGACGCCGACATCGGCCAGTTCAACCTGGTCCTCGGGATCCTGCGCAACCTCGACATCCAGATGAAGCAGAGCAAGCTCGCGCCGATCATCTTCAACGCCGGCGAGCGCGTCCCCTTCCTGGGCAACGGGGAGAGCTGGCCCACCAGCTGAGCGACCCGGCGGGGGCATTCACGCTGCGGCCGGGCGCATCGCGTGAGTATCGCGAACTGGGAGGGGAGCACGGATCGAGGCCGTCCGCCAGAGCCATCACGAGCCCACGGATCCTGACGACCTCAACCGAGGTAGTAGATGTCCTGGCCGTCTTCCATGTGCCTCTGCCGTTCCTCTCTCCACTGGTCGTGTCGTTCGTCAAATGGAATCGGTTCCCACGCGAAGGACAGCAGGCCTCGAAGAAGTACGGGGCCGACTGGGCCTCCGATAGGGTTGAGCAAACCCGGGCTGACTTGGCAACCCCGCGCAGGGACACGCGCGACGAGTGCTTGAGGATGAGCTGTTCCAGGGGCTTCGTGTCAACCACGTCCTGAATGCGCCCCCAGGTCATGAAGTAGCGGCTGCTGCCGTCCTCGAGCACCACCTCGACTGCCACCACATCTTCCATGCTCACTCATCCTCCGAAGCACATTCGGCAATGATCATGCGGCAGCGGCGAATTCGCCACGGCGGAACGCGGACGGGGAGCCCGGAGCAACCCACGGGCCTGCCCGGCCTAATCACCGAAGGCCCCGACACTGCAAGGTCTTCAGACGGCTGAACCCTGTCCTTTGCCCCGGTTCAGCTCCGCCCTGTCCCGCGCTCCTGCCACCACCGCCTGACCGAGGCTGATGCCGCCGTCGTTGGGCGGGACCCGCGAGTGGGTGAGCACCCGGAAGCCGACGGCACCGAGCCCAGCGACGACCCGCTCGGTGAACACGACGTTCTGGAAGACGCCTCCGGAGAGGGCGACCACCCCGAGCGCGGTCGCCTCGCGGACCCGCCGGCAGGCGGCGACCACGCCGTCCGCCAGGCCGTTGTGGAAGCGGGCCGCCACCAGCGGCACCGCCACCCCGGCCTGGAGGTCCTCGACCACCGCCCGGACCAGCCCCCCGCCCGTGAGCTGGAACGGCTCCCCATCGGCGATGGCGACGGGATAGGCAGACCTCTCCGTCGGGTCCGCCAGCTGCTCGAGCTCCGCCGCCGCCTGGCCCTCGTAGTTGATCCGGTCCCGGACACCCAGGATCGCCGCGACGGCGTCGAAGAGGCGGCCGGCGCTGGTGGTGATTGGGCTGGAGGTCCCCGCCCGCGCCATCGCGACCACGGTCTCCCAGCGCTCGGCGTGGTCGCGCATCACGTCGAGCCCGGCGGGCAGGTCGCCGCCGAAGGCCGCGTCGAGGTGGGCCGCCGCCATCCTCCACGGCTCCTTGATGGCCATCGCTCCCCCCGGCATCCGCACCGGGGCGAGGTGCCCGGACCGCCGGAACGAGGTGAGGTCGGCGACCAGGAACTCGCCCCCCCACATCGCGCCGTCGCTGCCGAAGCCGAGGCCGTCGAAGGCCACCCCGATCACCGGTCCGGCCTCGCCGTTGTCGGCGAGACACGCTGCGACGTGGGCATGGTGGTGCTGGACCGCGACCCGCTCCACGCCGTCCAGCTCGAGGGCGTGCTTGGTGGAGAGGTACTCCGGGTGCAGGTCGTGGGCGACCACCTCGGGTCGGACCTCGAAGAGTCGCATGAAGTGCTCGATCCCCTCGAGGTAGGAGCGGAGGGTCTCGTAGTTCTCCAGGTCGCCGATGTGGTGGGAAACGAAGGCCCAGCGTCCCTTGGCCAGGCAGAAGGTGCTCTTCAGCTCGGCACCGCAGCCGAGCACCGGCCGGCGGAAGGGCTGCGGGACCGTCACCGGCTGGGGGACGAACCCGCGCGAGCGTCGCAGCGGGGTCTCCCTCCCCCCGCTTACGTGGATTACGGAGTTGTCGGTCCGCATGTGAATGGGGCGGTCGTGGACGAGAAAGGCGTCGGCGATGCCGCTCAGCCGGTCGAGCGCGTCGTCGTCCTGGTAGGCGATGGGCTCATCGGAGACATTGCCGCTGGTGAGGACGAAGGGGATGGTCAGCTCGCGGGCGATGAGATGGTGGAGCGGGCTGTAGGGGAGCATCACCCCCAGCGAGCGGTTGCCGGGAGCCGCCGAGGGGGCCACCGCGTCGCCGGCCAGCCGGCGCAGGAGCACGATGGGACGGCGCGGGGAGGTGAGGGCGCGCGCCTCGGCGTCGCCGACCTCGCCGAGCAGGCGCGCGGTCGCCAGGTCGGCGACCATCAGGGCGAAGGGCTTGTCCTCGCGGTGCTTGCGCGCCCGGAGCGCCGCCACGGCGGGCTCCGAGGTGCCGAGGGCGGCAAGATGGTAGCCGCCGACACCCTTGATCGCCACCACCCCGCCGGACCGGAGCAGGTCGATCGCTCCGACGAGGGGGTCCACGGCGATGGTCGCGCCATCGCGATCGAGAAGGCGCAGCGAGGGCCCGCAGTTGGGGCAGCAGACAGGCTGGGCGTGAAAGCGCCGGTCCCGCGGGTCGCTGTACTCTCGCGCGCAGTCGGCGCACATCGCGAAGCCGGCCATGGTGGTGAGCGGCCGGTCATAGGGGACGTCTCGGATGATGGTGAAGCGCGGCCCGCAGTCGGTGCAGTTGATGAAGGGATGGCGGAATCGCCTGTCCCCTGGATCGAACAGCTCCCGGAGGCAGGCGTCGCAGGTCGCGGTGTCCGGGGAGATCAGCGTCTGATGCTCCCCGCCCGGGTCGCTCGGGACGATGGCGAACTCCCGGTCACCGGTCGGCTCGAGGGACGCCGTGTCGATCCGATCGATCACCGCCAGCGGCGGGGCATCCCTCTCGAGCCTGGCGCGAAAGCGGTCGAGGGCGGTCGGGGCCCCTTCCACCTCGATGAAGACGCCGGCCGCGTCGTTGCCCACCAGCCCGCCCAGCCCGAGCTCGGTGGCCGCCCGGTGGACGAAGGGCCGGAATCCGACCCCCTGCACCACGCCCTCGACCCGCAGGCGCAGGCGGCGGACGGACGGGTCTCGCTCCTCGTCGGCCATGGGACGTCCACCATATCGAGCCCGGCCTGCCCGGTGGCGTGGAACGTCCAGGCCCTGCGCCACCGCCGCTCCGTGACCAGGGCCGACGGCCGGGCCGGCGCCGGACCGGACGGGCACCGAAGGTCCCACCGAGACTCGGGTCGGCCGACCCTGGTGACCGCTACCAGGGTTCGGCACATTAAGGGCAAGACATGACGGCGGCTGCCGCTGAGAGCCTCACCCCCCCGCCTCACGGTGGTCGTCTAGTGGCCGAGCGCCTCCGCGCCAATGGTGTGGAGGCGCTTTTCACACTCGGGGGCGGTCACATCGTCGAGCTGCTCGACGGCTGCGCTGACGAGGGCCTGCGGATCATCGGGATGCGGCATGAGGGCGCCGTCACCCAGGCGGCGGAGGGCTTCGCGTTCGCCACCGGCCGCCCCGGGGTCTGCGCGGTCACCGCCGGGCCGGGCTTCACCAACTCGGTGACCGGCTTCGCCGACGCCGCCGTCTCGAACGTGCCCCTGGTCATGATCGCCGGCCGCACCGCCCTCAAGCGACGCGGGCGTGGGGCGGTCCAGGACGTCGACCAGGAGGGGATGCTCGCCCCCATCGCCAAGTGGCTGGCGGTCGCCTACAGTGCCCAGACCCTCCCCCGCCTCACCGACGAGGCCTTCCACCAGGCAGTTGCCGGCCGGCCCGGGGCGATCTACCTCGAGGTCCCCCACGATGTGTTCATGGCCCGGGTGCAGCCCCCGGCGGGCCCCTGGGGCTTCCCGACCCCTCCGCCCCGCTCGACCGCCTCGCCGGCCGACCTGGAGCGGGCGATTGAGGCGCTGAGGACCGCCGCCCGGCCCATCGTCCTGGCTGGCGGGGGTGCCTTCTGGTCGGGAGCCGGTGCGGAGATCGCCGCCTTCTGCACCGCGGCCGAGATCCCGGTGACGACGACCAGCTCCGCCCGTGGTCTGGTCGCGGACTGCCACCCCTGGTGCCTCGGCTCCCTGGTCCACGCCGGCACGGCGGTCGCCGCCGCCGACTGCGTGCTGGTGCTCGGCAGCGCCTTCAACGGCAACCTCGTCTACGGCGGGCCGCCGCTCTTCAACGAGGAACAGACCCTGATCCAGGTGGACATCGCCGCCGACCAGATCGGGGGCAGCCGGCGCGCCGACATCGCCGTCCAGGGCGACGTCCGCGAGGTCATGGCCCAGCTGACCCGCAGCGGGGTGCGCAGCCGCGACGGCCGCCCCTGGCTGGCCCAGGGCCGCGAGCTGCTGGAGATCTCGCGGGAGATGTGGGACCGGCAGGTCGACGACTACCGAGGCGGGCTGGTCCATCCTGGCGCGCTGGCCCGCGAGGTCGCCGCGTTCGCGCGCGAGACCTGGGGAGGAGCCTCCACGCTGGTCGCCGACGGCGGCGACACCCTCACCTGGGCCCTCGCCTACTTCGACGCCGAGGCACCGGGACGGTTGCTCTCCACCACCACCGCGCTGGGCACGCTAGGAGTGGGCCTCCCCTTCGCCCTCGCCGCGAAGGCGGCCCGGCCGGAGGAGCCGGTGGTCCTGCTGACCGGCGACGGCGCCTTCGGGCTGAGCGCGATGGAGATGGACACCGCGGCACGGTGTCACCTGCCGGTGATCGTGGTCGTCGCCAACAACGGCGGTTGGGGCGACGTGCGTCACCACCAGCGGGAGATGTACGGCAAGGAGGTGGCCAGCGTCCTCGCCGACACTCGCTACGACCGCCTCGCCGAGGCCCTCGGCGGCCGCGGAGAGCGGGTCGAGCGTCTGGCCGATCTCCGACCTGCGCTGGAGCGCGCGGCGGCCGCCGGCGGCCCGGCGCTGATCGACGTCCGCACCGACCCCGACGTGCTCTCGGCGCTGCTCCGGGCGATGATGATGGTCGGCATCATGTAGCTCGCCCGAGGGGGCGGCGGGCAGCGGAGGCCAATTTCGCCGGGCTCGATCTGCTCGGTAGGATTGGAGTGCGAGCCAGGCGTCGCCGTGCGGCTCAGCTGATCTGGGGGACGTCGACGGCCCAGGTGCTCCCGCCGTCGCTGGTCTGGATGAGCTCGTCGGAGAACGCCGGCACCCCCGGGCCATCCAGGCGAGGCGCCGCCCAGCCCTCGGCGGAGTTGAGGAAGTCCAGCTCGAGTCCGGCCAGGCTACCCAGGTCGGTGCCGATCGGGCCGCTGTCTTGGAGCAGCGTCCAGGAACGTCCTCCGTCGCGCGTGGTGTACAGCACCGACTCCCCCACTCCATTGACGACCTCCTCCTGATTGAGCATCAGCAGCCAGCCATCGCCGGGATCGACGAAGTCCACCGATTGCTCCTGGTTGGCCGGGGTGGGGTGGACCGTCCAGGTGCTCCCGCCATCCGTCGTCACGTAGAGGAAGGCGCTCTGGAAGATCGAACCAACGATGTCCATGACCATCACACCCTCCGACGGCGAGCTGAAGCGGGGGGAGTTGTCACCGGGATTCCGGTGGAACCGGACGGGGGCAGCGTCTGCGCCCCCCAGGTGGCGCCGCCGTCGTGGCTGACGTAGAGGTAGTCATGGAGGTCGCCGCAGGTGCCGGTGAGCCACCCCGTGGTGGCGTTGATGAAGACCGCACCATTGGTATCGCAGCCGCCCGGGATGGTCGCAGCTGCCGGTGCGCCACCCCCCGCAGACGTCCCGGGGGCCCGGGCCACCTCAGTCCAGTGGGCACCACCGTCCGCGGTTCGGTAGAGGGAGAGGTGAGACGTCTCACCGCTCCCACCCGGCATCAGGGACCACCAACCGTGCTCGGCGTCGACGAAGTCGAGGCTGCGGTATTCGGGTTCGGGCTCCAGCGGTCCCAGCAGGGTGCCCATCCGACTCCAGGTGACACCTCCGTCCGCAGTTGCCCAGCAGTCGACCACCTCTGACGTCGCGACCCCTGAGGGAGACGCGCTCCCCGCGGCAGCGACACTCAGCACCCGGGCACCGCTGGCGCTGACGAACGCGACGGCGATGGGGTGCCCTCCCCCGAGCGGGGGCGACGCGAGAAGCCAGCTGCCGACGCCCCGGGTGGTGTGCAGGATGGCTCCGTCCAGGGCCCGCTGCGCCCAGCCGGTGGCGGTCGTGAACATCCGGAGGTTCCCGATCACGACGCCGGGCACGGGCGTGCTCGACGGCGACCCAACGGGCAAGGTCGGATCGAGGGTCGGCCCGGGGACTGTCGAAGGCGGCAATACGGCCGGGGGCGCCCCGCCTCGGGTCAGCAGCGCGCCGGCGCCGGAGGCCACCGCGACCGCGGCTGCCAGGCCGAGAACCGTCGCCAGCGCCCACCGGGGACGGCCGTGCGGAGCCGTCGCGTCCGGCGGCGCTCGCCGGCGCCGGGTATCGGCGACCTGCACCCCCGCGCTCGGCACCGCCTCCCCGCCGCGGCCAGCCGTCTCCACGGCATGGGCGCCCGCTGCGGCCGCTCGGTGGAGACCGGGGTCGCCGCGTCGCCGTGGATCGAGCGAGCCCTGCCCACCGGCTGTGATCGCCCGGCGCAGCCGCTTGACCGGGTGACGCGAGTTGTCCGAGTCCCAACGGCGGCTGGGCGGGTCGGACGGCGGCGTGCCGTGGTCACCCCCCGCAGGCTGGTGGTCTGCCACCCGGTCACCTCGCGCTACCCCCCGGGGTGAAGCATGGCACGCTGCTCTCACGCTTTTCGAGACGGACGCGGCCACCTCGAGCCGCGGGCCTCGACGTATCAGGGCAGGACTGGCTTCCGGGCCCTCACGAAGGCACTGACCACGCTGCCGCTCTCGGCGCCTGCCGCCGTGAGGGACGCACCCAGATCTGGGCCGGACGACGCGAGCCTCTCCGCCGTCAGGTCGCGGGTGACCTCCACCTCGATGTCGCCGAAGCCGGCATCCGCCAGCAGGGTGCGGTATTCGTCCTCCCTCAGTGCCCCCGCCACGCACCCCACCCACATGGCGAGATCCCGGCGGACCTCGGACGGCAGCTCGCCCTGGACGACGATGTCCGAGACGGCCAGCCGCCCGCCCGGGCGCAGCACCCGGAAGACCTCGCCCAGCACCCTGCGCTTGTCACTGCTCAGGTTGATCACGCAGTTGGAGATCACCACGTCGACGCTCCGGTCGGCGAGCGGAACCTCCTCGATGTTCCCTTTCAGGAACCTCACGTTGACCGCGCCCTGCTCGGCGGCATTCCGCTCGGCGAGAGCCAGCATCTCGTCGGTCATGTCCAGGCCGTACGCGAACCCGGTGGGTCCCACCCGGCGAGCCGAGAGCAGGACGTCGATGCCACCGCCGGACCCGAGGTCGAGCACGACCTCACCCGGGCGCAGCTCGGCCAGCGCGGTGGGATTGCCACAGCCGAGGGACGCGCGCACCGCGTTCCGCGGGAGCTCACCCACCTCCTCGGCGGAGTAGTGGAGCTCGGGCGAGACGTCGACCCGGGCCGAGGCGGAGCAGCACTCGCCAACCGACGAGGCCGCGACGGGAGCCGGGGCGGAACAGCAATCGCCGCCGGATGAGCAGCCGCAGCCGCAGACCGTGGCGGGAGCCAGGGCGCCTGCCTCGGCGCTGATCAGGGCGGCCTCGACGTCGGCCGCCCGGCCCCCGCCGGCAACGGCCGCGGCCGCCGCCGCGTAGCGGGCGCGCACCGCCTCGCGCAACCGGTCGCCGTCCGCCTCCACGTCAGTCACAGCCGCACACGGGGCAATCCGAGCAGCACCCGGGGCAATCGCAGCAGTCCACACCGCAGCAGGGACGGTCAGCCATCACTCTCTCCTTGCATTGACGTTCGTCGATCTATGGGTATCCTAGCACAACTCCATCGGCGATCGTCAATGGGTAGAATCGACCCTGATGCCCGACGTCAGCGCTGCCACCCTCGCCGCCCGTGAGCGGACCAAGGGCTGCTGCCAGCCAGTGGGCGGCCTGCTTCCCGAAGCCACCGCCGCCGAGCTCGCGCGCGTCTTCACCGCGCTCGACGACCCCACCCGGGTGCAGATGATCCGGATCCTGGCCGAGGCATCCGAGCCGGTCTGCGTCTGCGACTTCACCGCCGCCTTCGAGCTCTCCCAGCCCACCATCAGCCACCACCTGGCCAAGCTGCGCGAGGCCGGCATGGTCACCTCTGCGCGGCGCGGCCTCTGGTCCTTCCACCAGCTCAACCCGGAGATGGCACCGGCGGCCGCCGAGGCGGTTCACCTGATCCGCGCGGCGGGGCGCCCGGCCGGCGGCTGAGCAGCTCGGGGGGTGCGAGGTGACCACGGGGGAGGAGCGCGTCTCTCTCCGGGTGATCGCCCGGGAGTGGGGGCGCATCGGCTGCATCGGCTTCGGCGGACCGCCGACCCACATCGCGCTGCTCCGCCGCCTCTGCGTGACGGATCGGGGCTGGCTGTCGGCGGGCGACTTCGAGGACGGGATCGCGGCAACCAACCTCCTCCCCGGACCGGCCTCGACCCAGCTCTCCATCTTCTGCGCCTGGCGGCTCCGGGGTGCCATCGGCGGCCTGGTGGGAGGTGTGTGCTTCATCGTTCCCGGGCTGGTCCTGATCCTCGCCCTCTCCGCCCTCTTCCTGGCCGGCCACCCCCCACGCGCGGTGGAGGGAGCGGCCGCAGGTGCGGGGGCGGCCGTCGCCGCGGTGGCCCTGAACGCCGCCCTCGGCCTCATGCCGGCAAGCTGGAGGCGGGCGGGCACCCGCCGCGCGCAGCGGGGTCGCTGGGCGCTCTACGCGCTCTGCGGTGCGGCCGCTGCCGCCACCGTCGGGCCGTTCCTGATGCTGTTCCTGCTCGCCGCCGGACTGGCCGAGGTGGCCGCCCGGGGCGGCTGGCCGCGACCGGCACCGACGCTGCACAGCGTCAACCCGCTGCCGCTGCTGGCGGTGGCGGCGGTGGGAGGCCTGGGGGCGCTGGTGTGGGAGGCATTCAAGGTCGGCGCCCTCTCCTACGGCGGCGGCTTCGTGATCATCCCGCTCATGCAGCAGGACGTCGTTCACGTCTACCACTGGATGACCGGCGCCCAGTTCCTCAACGCGGTGGCGCTCGGCCAGGTCACCCCCGGACCCGTGGTGCAGACCGTCGCGGTGGTCGGCTATGCGGCGGCGGGGCTGGGCGGTGGGCTGCTGGCAGCGGTGGTCGCCTTCGCCCCCTCCTTCGGCTTCGTCCTCCTCGGCGGTCGGCACTTCGACCGGGTGCGCAGCAGCCCGGGCGTCCAGGCCTTCCTGACCGGGGCCGGGCCGGCTGCGATCGGGGCCATCGCGGGCTCAGCCATCCCCCTCGGGCTCGCCCTCAGCCAGCTCTGGCAGGTGGGGGTGTTGGCCGCGGCGCTGATCTGGATGCTCGCCCTGCGCCGCAACGTGGTGGTGGGACTGATAGCGGCCGCGCTGATCGGCGTCGCCGTCTCGCTGCTCGGGGTCACGGTCAGAGGCTGAGCCGGCGGTTCTGCCGCACTGCTGGGGGGCGCGGGACGATCCGGTCAGCCCGAGGCTGGGGTCAGCGTCTCGATGGTGATCTCGAGGGCGTCGAGGGCGTGGCGAATCCCGGCCAGCGCATCCTCCACCCGGTCCCCCGGCAACGCGATGTAGTGCTGCCACATGCGGCCGGTGCGGAGCTGCGCGATCCGCCGGATCTCGGCATAGGCGCTCTCGAGATCGGCGCAGAGACCCTGCATGGCCGGCGCGGACTCCACCTTGGCGATGTTCTTGTCCCACGCCCTGGTGCGGAGCAGCTGCTCGGGCAGCCTCGTCCTCTCGAACGCCTCGTCGATCTGCCGTTCGGCTTCCCCGAGCTCCGCGGCCAGGAGGCGCAGGACCCCAAGCTGCGGCGGCACAGGCGACGCCTGGCCGCCTCGTCCCCCGGGAAGTGGGGGTCGGCGCCAGCACGCCAGCAGATCGGGCATCGTGGCGCCAGGCTAGCACCCCGTGTGGATGGCCGTGCTCACGCGTGGCCGCCGACGAGGTGCGCCACCTCGATCACTCCGGACGCCCGCCTCTGCGGCGCCCTTCCAAGCACTCCAGGCCGGCGCCCCAACCGGGTGGGCGGCGCGCACCCTGAGGTCCGACCAGGTCCCCGGGGCCACGAGGACGGATGACCGGTGGCCCTGGCCGTCGCCCGACGTGGTGGTGAGGATGCACGCATGACGGCGATCCTGGCGTCCCTTGCGGCGGCTGTCGTGGCCCTCTGGGGGGTTGCGCACGCCATCCCCACCCGACAGGTCCTCGCCGGCTTCGAGCCGATCACCGCCGACAACCGCCGCGTGCTCCTGCAGGAGTGGCTCGCCGAGGCGTTCACCATGTGGGGGCTTGCCCTGGCGGTCATCGTTGCGACTGTCGCCGGGGCCCAAACCGAGCCCAGCCGGTGGCTTTACCGCGCCGCAGCGGTGCTGCTCGTCGCCCTGGCCGGGCTGACCACGCTGACCGGCGCGCGGACTCCGGTGGTGTGGTTCAAGATCTGCCCGGTGCTGCTCACCGGCGCGGCCGCCCTGCTCCTGATCGCGAGCCTCGCGTAGGGACGCGGACCGCCGCCGCGATCGAGCCTCGCGCCCGAAGCCGCTAGCAGTCACCCCCTCCAGCGGGCGGCAGCGGGCCTCGGTTGGTGGTTGCTTCACCCGCCACTTCCCGTCGAACTCCCGGCGACGTAGATCCTCCAGCGCAAGCCTGGCGCTCCAGTCAGTCGCAGAGTCAGAGGGTTGCCGACGAACCTGGGAAGGTCAGAAGCCTCACTTGGTACTTGGACCGTGGTTCCAGGGCCCACGCATGACTCAATCACGACGCCGACCAGATTGTCAGCGGACGCGACGCTGAGGGACCCGGTGCCGACACAGGAGATCTCGATATACAGGGTGCCCTGCGGCACGATCGTCGGGAGCGTCGTCGAGCCGGTCCCCTCCGTAACCTGCACCAGCGTCAGCGCGGTGGGCGGAGCCTGCCCCGGTATCGGAAGCGATGCCAGGGCAGATCCGCTTGGCGTCGCCGAGGTAGGTGCCGGAGTCGGTGGGCGAGGCGTGGGGGCCGGACTTCCAGTGGAGCAGCTGGCGAGTAGGAACCCGAAGAGCACGAGCGGCAGCACGGCCAGCGCACGCGCGCGAGACCACCGGGGCAACGCCACCGACCTTCGCTCATCAACGAAGCCGCTGTGGACGATCCCCGGGATGGCAGAGCTCAGCGTCGCACCAGCCTCGAATCCGCTCACCTCGTTGGTCCCGGCCATCCGCCCTCCGAACACGACGTTGCGATGACAGCTGGCCACCACCCTCGTGGGAGGACGGTTGCGGTCCGCCTACCGGTGCGCGACGAGGGGGTGCTCCACCACCCTGTGGAGGTGGAGGAGCTCGCCGCACTGGGTGGCGTGGACGACCATCACCGGCACGTGGCTCCGGTGCAGGACGCTGAGGCTCACGCTGCCGAGCAGCAGCGAGCGCAGGCTCCCCCTGCCCCGCGAACCCATCACGACCAGGTCGTGACCACCTCGCTCGACCTCGTGCATGATGGCGTCGGCGGGCCGTTCGCACACCACCACGATCTCGGCCTCGATGCCGTCCGGAACCTGATCGCGCGCCGCCTCGGCGAGGCGACGCGCCTCCGCCTCGACGTCGGACTCCAACTGCTCGACGTCGACGCCCACCGGCGCCACCGCCCCGCCGTACCAGATGAAGGGCCGCCAGGCACAGAGCAGCGTGATCCGCGCCCGCTGGCAGCGGGCGAGATCGATGGCCTGGACGAGAGCGGCGTCGGCGTGCGCCGACCCGTCGACGGGAACGAGGATGCTGCGGAACATGGGGTTGCTCTCCGCCGGTCCCACCGGATCGGAGCGGGCAGGAGGGGTGTCCTCCGGCATCTCCAGTCAAGCTCGCTCTGTGCCGTGGCGATAGGGTCGAGAGGGGCCATCCACATAGGCCCGAAGGTCATGACTCAGGCGGACGCCCACCCTGAGAGATCGCCCACGCGGGAGGGTGAGTGCCCCACGGACGCGCAGCTCAGCGCGGCCCCTGCAGCTGGCGCTCCAAACGCATGACGCAGTCGGCGCGACGGCTCGCCTCCCCGATGGCCTCGACCCAGACGTCGTCGACGGGGCGCGCGCGCAGCTGGAGGTAGCGCTCGAGCGTCTCCCGCTCCTCGCGCTCGGCGGCTCGGGTCACTGCGTCCTTTGGCCAGCGCATCTCCGCAACCTCAGCTCAATCGTGATCGGAACACTGTCCAGTCAAGCTCGGTGCCGCCCGGAGCAATAGGGTCGATGGAAAGGAAGTACCAGGGTCGAAGGTCCACGAGCGAACGTCCCGAATCCTCCGGCGGCCCCCGCGGCCGCCCGGTGGGAGGGGGCGGAAGCCGGCCACCGGCCGCCATACTGGCGGGCGACGCCACCCCTCGGAGGAGCGCGATGACCCAGACGTCCACCGCGGCGGCCGCCGCGGGACCCCTCTCCGACCATGACCTGGCGCTCATCGACGCGTACTGGCGGGCCGCCAACTACGTCTCGGTCGGCCAGATCTACCTGCTCGACAACCCCCTGCTCCGGCTGCGCCTGCGCCCCGAGCACGTCAAGCCGCGCTTGCTCGGGCACTGGGGAACGACCCCGGGCTTGAACTTCATCTACGCGCACATGAACCGGGTGATCCGCAACTGGGACCTCGACGCCATCTACATCATGGGACCCGGCCACGGCGGCCCCGCCGCGGTGGCCAACGCCTACCTCGAGGGCACCTACAGCGAGATCTACCCTCACATCACGCGCGACGAGGAGGGGCTGCGCAGCCTCTTCCGCCAGTTCTCGTTCCCCGGCGGCATCCCTTCGCACGTGGCCCCCGAGACCCCCGGCTCCATCCACGAGGGAGGCGAGCTGGGCTACGCGCTCTCGCACGCCTACGGCGCCGCCTTCGACAACCCCGACCTGCTGGTCGCCTGCATCGTCGGCGACGGCGAGGCCGAGACCGGGCCGCTGGCCACGGGATGGCATTCGAACAAGTTCCTGGACCCCGCCACGGACGGGGCGGTCCTGCCCATCCTGCATCTCAACGGCTACAAGATCGCCAACCCCACGGTGCTGGCCCGGATCCCCGAGGCCGAGCTGACCTCCCTGCTGGAGGGCTACGGTCACACGGTCCACTGGGTGTCGGGGGACGACCCGGCGACCATGCATCAGCTCATGGCGGCGACGCTGGACACGGTGATCGCCGAGATCAGCGCAATCCAGAAGCGGGCCCGCGAGGGCGGTGACACGACCCGGCCGCGCTGGCCGATGATCGTCTTCAAGTCCCCCAAGGGGTGGACCGGCCCCAAGACGGTCGACGGTCTGCAGACCGAGGGGACCTGGCGCTCCCACCAGGTGCCGATGGCCGAGGTCCGGACCAATCCCGACCATCTCGCCCTGCTCGAATCGTGGATGAAGAGCTACCGCCCCGAGGAGCTCTTCGACGAGCACGGCTCGCTCACCGCCGAGCTGGCCGCACTGCCGCCCAAGAGCTACCGCCGGATGAGCGCCAATCCGCACGCCAACGGCGGTCTGCTGCTCCAGGACCTGGTGCTCCCCGACTTCCGCACCTACGGGGTCGAGGTCGCCCGTCCGGGGACGACATTCTCCGAGCCCACCCGGGTGCTGGGCACCTACCTCCGTGACGTGATCCGGAACAACGCGACTCGCTTCCGCATCTTCGGCCCCGACGAGACCGCCTCCAACCGGCTGCAGGCCGTCTTCGAGGTCACCGACCGCCAGTGGGAGGGGGAGACGCTCCCCGGCGACGACCACCTGGCGCCCGAGGGCCGGGTGATGGAGGTGCTCTCGGAGCATCAGTGCCAGGGCTGGCTGGAGGGCTACCTGCTCACCGGCCGGCACGGGCTGTTCAACTGCTACGAGGCCTTCATCCACATCATCGACTCGATGTTCAACCAGCACGCCAAGTGGCTGAAGGTGACCCGCGAGATTCCCTGGCGGCGGCCGGTGGCCTCGCTCAACTATTTGCTCTCCTCGCTGGTCTGGCGCCAGGACCACAATGGCTTCTCCCACCAGGATCCCGGCTTCATCGATCACGTCGTCAACAAGAAGGCCGAGATCATCCGCGTCTACCTCCCTCCCGACACCAACACCCTGCTGTCGGTGGCGGACCACTGCCTGCGCAGCCGCCATTACGTCAACGTGATGGTCGCCGGCAAGCAGCCGCAGCTCAACTACCTCTCGATGAACGACGCCGTCCTGCACTGCACCCGCGGCATCGGGATCTGGGAGTGGGCGTCCAACGACGAGGGAGATCCCGACGTGGTGCTGGCGTGCTGCGGTGACGTCCCCACCCTGGAGACGCTCGCCGCCGTGGCGATCCTGCGCCAGGAGCTGCCCACGCTGCGGGTGCGGGTGGTCAACGTGGTGGACCTGATGCGCCTCCAGCCCGACACTGAGCATCCCCATGGGCTCTCCGACCGCGAGTTCGACATCCTCTTCACCACGGACAAGCCGGTGGTCTTCGCCTACCACGGCTACCCGTGGCTGATCCACCGGCTCACCTACCGCCGGACCAACCACGCCAACCTCCACGTCCGGGGCTACAAGGAGGAGGGGACCACCACCACGCCGTTCGACATGGTGATGCTCAACGATCTCGACCGGTTCCACCTGGTCCTGGACGTCATCGACCGCGTGCCCGGGCTGCAGTCGCACGCGGCCGCGCTACGACAGCGGATGGTCGACGAGCGGGTGCGCTGCCGGGCCCACACCCGCATCGAGGGTGAGGATCCTCCGGACATCCGCAACTGGACGTGGTCGATCTGAGCTGAGGCGGGAGCTCCGGCGGTGAGAATCCTGGTCGTCAACGCGGGGTCGAGCAGCCTCAAGCTGTCCGTCCTCGACGACGCCGACACGTCGCTGGCAGCGGAGACGGTGGACGCCCCCGTCGGCCGTATCGACGACGGCGCCCTGCGCGCGGCCATCGCGGCGAACGCCCCGCTCGATGCGGTCGGTCACCGCATCGTCCACGGCGGCACCGAGTTCACCCAGCCGGTCCTGGTGGACGCCCGGGTGCGGCGCCGCCTGGAGGCGCTCGCCGACCTCGCCCCGCTCCATCAGCCCAAGTCACTCCGCGGCCTGGACCTGGTCACCGGCCTGCTCCCGGAGACGCCCGCGGTGGCTTGCTTCGACACCGCCTTCCACGCCAGCATCCCCCCGGCGGCGTCCACCTACGCCCTGCCGCCGGAGTGGCGCCACCGCTGGGACCTCCGCAGGTTCGGCTTCCACGGCCTCTCCCACGCCTACGCCTCGCGACGCGCCGCGGAGCTCACCGGACACGACCTGGGGAAGATGCGGATCGTCACCTGCCATCTGGGCGCCGGCGCCTCCCTGGCCGCGGTGAGGGGCGGGGTCTCGGTGGACACCACGATGGGGTTCACCCCCCTCGAGGGGCTGGTGATGGCCACCCGGTCGGGCAGCATCGACCCCGGGCTGCTGCTCTGGCTCGAGGAACACGTCGGCATGCCCCCCTCTGAGCTCGCGACCACCCTGGAGCATCGCTCCGGGCTGCTCGGCATCTGCGGCACCGGAGACATGCGGGTGATCCTCCAGGCCGAGCAGGACGGCGACGGTGACGCCGCGCTGGCCATCGGCGTCTACCTCCACCGGCTGCGCGCCGCCATCGCGGGGATGGTCGCAGCCATGGACGGCCTCGACACCCTGGTCTTCACGGGTGGGGTCGGCGAGCACGCGGCCGCCGTCCGGCAGCGCGCTGCCGACGGGCTCGGCTTCCTCGGCATCGCCGTCGACCCCGCGGCCAACCGGATGGACGGCGCGGACCGGGAGATCGGTGCGAGCGGTGCCGCGGTGAGGACGCTGGTGGTCGAGGCGCGCGAGGATGTCGAAATCGCGCGCGGCGTCCGGCAGGTGCTCGCCGCTGCCGGACGTCCCGAGCCAGGGTGAGGGCGGGGTGACCGGTAGCGACAGGGGCGGCACGACCGTTCGCGATGGGGACGGCGCGACCACTCGCGGCCGGGGTGTCGGCGGTGGCGATCCGGAGGGCGTGTCCCGGCGGCTTCTGCTCTGGGACGTGGACGGCACCCTGGTGTCGTGCGGCCCGGCCGGCCGCGAGGCGCTCGAAGCCGGCGCGCGCTTGGCCGGCGGGCTGGACGGCGTCCCCCGGGTGACCATGGGCGGCAAGACCGACCCCCAGATCATCCGGGAGATGCTCGAGCTCGCCGGGGTGGACCGCTCCGCGATCGACGGCCTGGTTCCCGTGGCGCTCGAGGAGGCGGAGCGGTCGCTGGCCGGGTGGAGGGAGCGGATCGCCCGGGAGGGTCGCGTCCACCCCGGGGTCGGGCGGCTGCTCGGCGACCTCGCCGGTCGGGCCGGTGTGCGGCAGACGCTGCTGACCGGGAATCTGGCGCTGAACGCCGAGATCAAGGTCGGCGCCTTCGGGCTGGACGGTTTCTTCGATTTCCCCATCGGCGCCTACGGCGACGACCACGAGGAGCGGGAGCGACTGGTGCCGGTGGCGCTGCGCCGGGTCGTCGAGCTGCGCGGGGAGACCTACCTGCCCGAGCAGGTGTGGGTGATCGGGGACACCGCCCGCGACCTCGCCTGCGCGCGGGCTGCAGGGGTCCGCTGCCTCATCGTGGGCACCGGCCACGACGGCTTCGGGGCGGTGCGCGACCTGGCGGCCGACGTCGTGATGGAGGACCTGGGCGACACCGCCTGGGTGCTGGAGGTCCTGCTCGGCTGAGGGCGAGCAGGCCAGCAGAGGGCCCGGCGCACACGCATCCGTGCGGCTACCATCAGCGCGGGCTGCTCCACCAAGCGAGTCGGCCCCCGGCCCCTGAGCTGACGGAGGGAAGCGTGGCCACCGCAGTGGTTCCCGATCTGAAGAAGCGCCTGGCGCCGCTGTTCGCGCCACCGCGTGAGCCGGTCATGGTGGAGGTGCCCGAGCTGGGCTGCCTGATGGTGGACGGCCGGGGGGGGCCCACCGGCGAGATGGGCGGTGCACCGAGCGAGTTCCAGCTCGCCATCGGCGCCCTCTACTCGGTCGTCTACACCGCGAAGTTCCGGCTCAAGCGTGACGGCGTGGTGGTGCCCGTGCTCCCCCTCGAAGCGCTCTGGTTCAGCGTTGGCGGCGCGACGTTCGACATGACCACGCCGCCGGCCGGCTGGAGCTGGCGGGCGCTGATCACGGTGTCCGATGAGGTCACGCCGGAGATCGTCGAGGAGACGATCGCCGAGGTCCGCGCCAAGAGGGGGGGCTCCCGGGCCCTGGATGGGCTTCGCCACCAACGCTGGTGCGAGGGCCGCGCGGCGCAGGTGATGCACATCGGGCCGTACAGCGCGGAGGCACCCACCATCGAGCGGCTGCACGCCTTCATCGCGGCTCAGGGCCTGCAACCCCGGGGAGCCCATCACGAGATCTACCTCGGCGATCCGCGACGCAGCGCTCCGGAGAAGCTCCGGACCATCATCCGCCAGCCGGTGAGCGACGATTGGTGACCGAGCCGCACCCGCTCTCGGAGCAGGAGTTCTCGGAGATCTACCGCAGGGTCCCCCGGCTCACCGTCGAGGTGGTGGTGACCGGCGCGGACGGGGTGCTGCTGACCCGCCGGGCCATCGAGCCGTGCCGCGGGACGTGGCACCTGCCCGGGGGCACGGTCCGCTTCGGGGAGCGGCTGGCCGGCGCCGTGGCCCGGGTGGCCCGGCGTGAGCTGGGCCTGGTGGTCACCGAGAGCCGGATGCTGGGCTGCATCGAGTATCCGAGCCACTACGAGAGTGGCCTCGACTGCCCGGTCGGGATCGCCTTCCTGGTCACCCGCCACAGCGGCGAGCTGGAGCTGAGCGCGGAGGCCGACGGCCACGGCTGGTTCCGGCGCCTCCCCGAAGAGATGCACCCCGAGCAGGTCCGCTTCCTGGTGGAGGCGGGGTTGGCCGAGGACGCGGGACGGGCCGCGCCTGGCCCCGAGGGCGCAGAATCGCCGGGCATCGACCGCCGGAGGATGGACAGTGGCGACTGACGAGCTTGCGACCCTGCGCCGGCTGGCGCACCAGTTGCGGGTGCCCCCCGAGACCAAGGTGCGGCTGCCCCACGGCTTCGACCCGGGCCACACCGCGAGCTTCGTCCACGAGTCGGACGCGACGTCCTCACTGGAGGCCGGGGTGCGCCTGCTGAGCGACTACCAGGCCCGGCTTGCCGCCCAGGACACCTACGGACTGCTGGTGATCCTCCAGGCCCTGGACGCCGCCGGCAAGGATGGCGCCGTCAAGCACGTCATGAGCGGGGTCAACCCCCAGGGCGTCTGGGTGAGGAGCTTCAAGATCCCCTCCCCCGAGGAGCTGAACCACGACTACCTCTGGCGCTACGTCCGCGAGCTCCCCCCGCGCGGTGTGATCGGCATCTACAACCGATCCCACTACGAGGAGGTGCTGGTGGTCCGGGTCCATCCCGAGAACCTCGACCGCCAGCACCTGCCCGCCGAGGCCAGGGCAAAGGACGTCTGGGGGCAGCGCTTCCGGGCCATCAACGAGTGGGAGGCGCACCTCACCGAGAACGGGATCAGGGTGGTCAAGATCTTTCTCAACCTCTCCCGGGACGAGCAGCGCAAGCGGCTGCTCGCCCGCATCGACGACCCCTCGAAGAACTGGAAGTTCTCGGCCGCCGACCTGGTCGAGCGCGGGCACTGGGACAAGTACCAGCACGCCTACTCGGAGGTCCTCTCCCACACCAGCACGGCGCACGCCCCCTGGCACGTCATCCCCGCCGACCACAAGTGGTTTGCCCGGGTGGCGGTGTCGGCCGTGGTGGTCGACGCCCTGGCCGCGATCGACCCCCAGTTCCCCAAGCTGGGCCCGGCCGCTCACGCCGACCTCGAGAAGGCGCGCGCGCAGCTCCTCGCCGAGAAGGCATAGGCCCGGAGGCGCCAGACCGACGCCCCGCCTCACGGGTTGACGACTTTCTTGTCCATAACCGGCGGGGGAGAGGATGCGGGAGCGCTGCGGAGGGAGGCGCCCCGACGGTTCGCGCTGCCTCGGCGGCGCGCCGGTTACCCGGCGGCCGGCGCGGAGGGAGTGACCGGCCCGGAGCTGGCGTCGGCGTGGGGCCGCGCGCCCATGGCGGCGAGCCGGGCGGTGAAGCCGGTCTCGTCCATCAGCACCCGCATCTCGCGAGCCGCCTGGTCGGAGGGGTACATGCTGCCGAGGCCGAGCTCCTCACGCATCGCGTCGCGGCGCCCGAGGAACTCCCTCCAGCGGGGGCCGAAGGCGTTGGCCATGCGCGGGAGGAACTCGGCGGGGGTGCCCCCCATCCCCTTCTCATAGAACTGGATCGCCCAGTCGGCGAACATCGCCACGTGCTTGAGCCCGTAGCCCGACTCCACCTGGAGGCCGCGGATGACCTGGTTGATGACCGCGACCGAGTTGCCCCGAGGACAGCGGCTCTGGCAGGTGTAGCAGTAGAAGCAGAGCCAGACGGAGTCGTCCTCGAGCAGGGTCGGGTCCCCGTCGTGGGCGCGCCGGGAGATCTCCCGGGGCGAGTAGTCCGCAAAGCGCGCCGCCGGGCAGACGGAGGTGCAGATGCCGCACTGCATGCAGGAGAGGAACCCCTCGGCATGGTCGTGCATGCGCGGATCGGAGAGGATCCGCCGGGTGAGCTCGGGCAGGGCCGGACGCGGCTGGAAGGCGCTCGCCGCAATCTCCCCGTAGGGGTTGAGGTTCTCGTCCACGTCCACGTCGAGGGTCACCCTGCACCTCCCACCGCGGCCGCGGCGTCGGCCGCGCCGGCCGGGACCACCCGGAAGAACTCCGGCCAGAAGTGGACCTCGACCCCGCTGCGGGACTGCCGCGCCGCCGAGCCCACGTTGTCACGGCAGAGCAGGCAGGGGGTCACGATCGGCGCCCCCCGCTCGGCGGCGAAACCGATCAGCTCGACCACCCCCGCGGTCGGGCCGCGGTAGACGCCGCCAAGGGCGCCACAGCAGGTGGCGTGCAGCGAGGGCCGGGCCATGAGCGGCTCCGCCCCGGCCAGATTCCCCGCCTCGACCATCATCGCGAGGGTGGCGTCGCGGTCGGAGAGGCAGCCGGCGTAAGGGACGAACCGGGCCGCTCGGGCACGCAGCCGGCACCTGCCATGGCGGGCTCGTTCCACCACCGCGCTCCAGATCGGGACGGCCTGGGTGCCGGCGCCGGCCAGGGTCCGCTCGCAGGCGGGGCAGGCGGTGAGCACCCTCCCCCCGAGAGCCGGGGGGGCCACGGCGGCATCCCGCGCCGGGTGCCCGCAGCAGCGGGCGGCGCCGGGGTCGGGCTCGGCCAGCCGCACCCCGGCCGCGGCCGCCACCGCGTGGGTGGCGGCGTACGCCCCGCGGTCCAGCCGGAGCGCGCAACCGGGATAGAAGACGGTCGTCCCGTCTGCGACCGGCGGCGCCGCCCCGCGTCGCGCCGGTGTGACCGCCCTGGCCGCCTCGCCGCGCAGGGCGCGGGAACCGGCCGAGACCGCCGCGGACCGGTGCCGGGGAAGAAATCCGCGCGCCGCCATGGCCAGGCCCAGGGTCAGGGGGTTGAGGGTGGAGTGACCCCGGAGCCGCCGGGCGGCGAGCGCCGCCCCGCTCCGCTCCGGGCAGCGTGGGCCCCGACCCGCGTCCCGCTGGAGGTGCCGGACCTCGGCGAGCATCCCGGCGACGTCCACGCCCATCGGGCACGCCTGCGTGCAGGCGCCGCACTCGGTGCAGCGCCAGACGTCCTCGCAGTCCAGCAGGGCCTCCACCTCCCCCGCCAGGATCAGACGGACCACCGCGCGAGGACCGCCCGCCAGGTCCAGTCCCTGCGGGCAGGCGCTCCGGCAGCGTCCGCACTGGTAGCAGGGGCGGCAGCGGACGGCCAGATCGGCGGCCGCCCGACGGGTCGGATCGGCGACCGCGGTCATCCGCCCACCCCCGCGACGGCGAGCCGCGCCTCGTAGGCGCGCGCGTGGGCGGCGTCGACCCGGGCGCAGAAGCTCTCGATGCGATGGCCGATGCCGTGGTGCTCGGCGGCGCAGAGCTGCCAGAGCTCGATGGGCATGGTGCGGCCGGTCTGGCGAACCAGCTCAGCGGCCAGCTCGACCTGCTCCGCGGCGCTCCGATCGCCGCGCATGTACTGGCACTGGCCCTCGACACAGCCTGCCAGGAAGACCCCGGCGGCGCCGAGGCGCGCCGCCTCCACCAGGTGCGACGCACTGATCCGGCCCAGGCAGGGCAGCTCGATGAGGCGCACCCGCTCGGGGTAGCGGTCGTGGCGCAACCCGCTCAGGGTGAACGCGGCGGCGGCGCACTCGGCACAGGTGAAGCCGATCACCGGGCCCTCGGTCCCGGCGGTGAGGACCTCGATGCGGGCAATCACGGTGGCGTCGTCGAGGGAGTGGCTGATGGCGAGCTCGGGGCAGCTCGCAGCGCAGATTCCGCAGCCGCGACAGGCGTCCCCATCGATCTCGGCGACCGGGGCGTCGGGGCGCACCGCCGCTGGGCGGGGGGCGGCCCCCGCCCTATCGACGAGCCCCACCGCGCCGAAAGGGCAGGCGGCCAGGCAGGCTCCGCACCCGACGCAGCGCGCGGGGTCCACGCTCGCCGTCGCTGCGTGCTCGCGCCCGCCGGAGCTGAGGAACTCGTGCACCCGGGCGGCGGCGGCGGCGGCATCGGTGATGCACTCGGCGAGGGTCTTCGGTCCCGAGGCGGATCCACAGACGAAGACCCCCTCGGCGCGCGTCTCGGTGGTGCGGTTCTTGGCGTCGAGCTGGGCCACGAAGCCGGCATCGTCGAGGGGCACGCCCAGCAGATGGGCGACCGGCGCCGCCTCCGCGGTGGGGACGAGACCGGTGGAGAGCACCACCAGGTCGGGGCGCAGCCGGCGGAGCTCCCCGGCCGCGAGGTCCTCCACGTCGACCACCGGCCTCCCCTCGGGGTCGACCTCGACCGCCGCCGGCGAGCCCCGCAGAAACTCGACGCCGGCACGCCGGGCCGCCAGGTACCAGGTCTCGTCGCGCGCGCCCGGGGTGCGCAGCTCCTGGAAGCAGATGGTCACCCGCATCTCGGGGAAGAGCGCGCGCAGCCGGATGGCGTGCTTGAGGGCGACCATGCAGCAGAGACGCGAGCAGTACGGGAGGCGCCGCTGGTCGCGGGAGCCGGCGCACTGGATCATCACCAGGTGCCGGGCGGGCGTCCGGCCCCGCCACGACTCCCGCTCCCACCCATCGATCTTCTCGGCGAGCTCGACCTGGGTCATCACCCCCGGCCGGCCGTGGCCGAGGTGGGTCACGAGATGGCCCGGGGCGGGCTCGCACCCGGTGGCGATCAGGACCGCGCCGGCGTGGAGCACCTCGAGGTCGGCCGCCGGGCGGAGGTCGATGGCGCCCACCGGGCAGGCGGTGGCGCAGGCGCCGCAGAAGGTGCACCGCTCCAGGTCGATGGAGCGCAGCACCCGCCCGTCGTACAGCTCGGCGCTGATGGCGGTGGCCTGCCCCGGTGGGCCCGGGACCGGGCAGGCCTGCTCGCACAGACCGCAGTCGATGCACTCGGCGCCGACCATGGTGGGCAGGGAGCGCACCTCGATCCGGAAGTCGCCGGCCCTGCCGTTGACCGCCTGGACCTCGGTGCGGCGCCGGATCCGGAGGTTGGGATGGTCGATGGCGACGTTGCGGAAGAGGCACTTCCGGACCCCGGCCTGGGCCCCGGTCGCCGGTAGGCACGGGCCGCAGTCCCCGGTCGGGAACACCGGGCCGATGGTGGTGGCCCGACCACCCAGGAAGGGCCGCCGCTCGAGCAGGTCGACGTGGTGGCCCATCCGCGCCAGCTCGACCGCGGCCTGGGTTCCGGCCACCCCGCCCCCGATCACGGTGACCCGGTCGGAGCCCGGACGGCGTCCCTCCCGCCGCTCGGGGTGGGCGGGGAACCTGATCGCCGCCTCGGCGACCCGGAGCGCCTTGGCGGTGACCGCCCCCCGGTCCTCCCCGTGCACCCAGGAGCACCCCTCGCGAATGCTCGCCGTCTCGAAACGGAGGCCACGATCCGTGAGCCCCTGCAGGCGCCGGGCCGCGAAGTCCGCCGAGCAACCGACCAGCACTAGCCGTCCGGCCCCCGCGCCCGCCTCGACCAGCTCGATCAGACGGGTCTTCCCCTCCCGGCCGCACCAGGTCCGCCGCCGCTCCACCTCCACGCCCAGAGCCGAGATGCCCGCCTCCAGGACGTCGAAGTCGAGGTTGGACGCCATCGTGCCGGCGCACTCGCAGAGGAGGGCGCGGGTGCCGGGCGCGGGGCCGGCGGCCAGCCCCGCCGGGGTTGGGCTCACGACCTCGACCCCGTCTCGGCCAGAGCGCGCGGCGCCGCGGGCGCGGAGGGGATCGGCCCGGCCACCACCGCCCCGGTCGGGCAGGCCCGGGCGCAGGCACCGCAGCCCACGCAACGCTCGGCGTCGAAGACGACGGCGCGGAAGGTGACGACGCGCTCGGGTACCCGGATCGGACCGCTCGGGGCGTGACGGGCGATGCGGTGGAGGGCGGCCGCCAGCGCACCGCGCCCGGTCCCGGGGGGCGCCGCGTACAGCACCGCCGGGTCGAACCAGCCGTCCTGGCTCATGGCGCCGGTGGGACAGGCGGCGACGCAGCGACCGCAGCCCACGCAGAGCTCGTCGCGGCGCACCACCTCACAGCCCATGACCCCGGGGCTGACCGCAAGGCCCGTCCCGTCCAGCTCGCTGGTTACCCGCCTGCCGCGGGCGCTGAGAGGCATCGGTCAGCGCCTCCGCAGCCGCGGCAGGCGGGCGATGGTCGCGTCCATGCCCCGGGCGGTGGCGATGAAACGGGGGGTGTCGGCGGCGCTCATGGTGAACATCGCGACCCGCTCGGGCTCGACCCCCACCGACACCAGCAGCTCCTGGAGGAAGGCGACCCGGTCGAGGGCGTGGAGGTTGCCGACCCGGTAGTGGCACTGCCCCTCGAGGCAGCCGGCGACGTAGACGCCGTCGGCCCCCGCGGCGAGGGTGTTCAGCACATGGAGCGGCGACACCCGACCCGTGCAGGGGACGAGGATGGTGCGAATCGAGGGGGGCAGCGCGGTCCGGGCGTTGCCGGCGGCGTCGGCGGCGCTGTAGGCGCACTCACGGCAGAGGAAGGCGACGATGGACCGCTCACCCTCCACCCCCGTGCTCGGCGGCTCGGCGGCCGCGGCCGCAGGCGCCGCCGCGGTGGCCGCCACGGCGACCTCGGCCGCGCTCACCCGCCGGCCTCCGCCAGCAGCTCGGAGTCGGAGAAGCCTCCGACCGTCATCGCGCCGGAGGGGCACTCGGCGGCGCAGATGCCACAGCCCCGGCAGCTCGCCGGGTCGACCAGGGCGTGGGGCCGGTCCCCGTCGAGCAGGCGCACCGCCCCCTGGGGGCAGACGCTCACGCAGACCCCGCAGCCGATGCAGACGCCGGGATCCGAGTAGGCCACCTCCACCGGCGTGATGGCCATCCCCCCCTGGAGCATCGAGGTCACCCGCGCCGCCGCTGCCTTGGCCTGGGCGATCGTCTCGGGGATCCCCTTGGGTCCCTGCGCGGTCCCCGCGATGAAGATCCCCGCGCGCTGCGAGTCGACCGGGCGGAGCTTGGGGTGGTACTCCTTGAGGAAGCCGGCCACGCCCTGCTGGAGGCCGACCACGCGAGCGATCTGGGTGGTGCCCTCCGACGCCTCGAGGCCGGCGGAGAGGACGACCAGGTCGAAGAGCTCCTCGGTCTTGACCCCGGTGATGGTGTCCTCCCAGCGCACCCTGAGGCTCCTGTCAGCCTCCTCCGAGATCTCGCCGACCCGGCTGCGCACATAGCGGACGCCGCGTTCGGCGACCAGCCGCAGGTACTCCTCGTGCGCCTTGCCCGGCATCCTCAGGTCGGTGTACGCGATGGTCACCTCGGTGTCCGGGTAGGACTCGCGGATCAGCGAGGCGTGGAGGGTGGCGAAGAGGCAGCAGATCGCCGAGCAGTGCGAGTTGCCGCGCGAGCTGGAGTCGCGCGAGCCCACGCACTGGAGCATGAAGACGCGCCGGGGCACCTGGCCGTCGGACGGCCGGCGGAGCTCGCCCTCGGTGGGCCCGGACGCCGCCAGCAACCGCGCCAGCTGGCTCTGGGTGAGCACGTTGGGGTAGCGCCCGTAGCCGAGCGGTGGCTTGCGCCGGGCGTCGAACTCCCGGTGCCCGGTCGCGACGACGATGGCGCCGACGGTCAGCTCCTCCTCCCAGGGCTGCTGGGTGAGCTCGATGGCCCCGGCCGGGCAGGCCGTCACGCAGGAGCCGCACTCGGCGCAGCCGCCGCAGGAGAGACAACGGCCGGCCTCGGCCCGGGCCTCCTCCTCGCTGAAGCCCAGCCGCACCTCGTCCCAGCTCCGGCGACGGTCGCCGGCCGGCAGGTTGGACATCTCGCGGCGTGGCCGGACCGGGCGCCGGCTGAGCTCCTGATCGGTGACCTCGACCCGCTCCCGCTCCGCCGGCCAGACCTCCAGCAGCTCGTCACCGCGGAGGTGGTTGTGAATGGACCGCGCCGCCCGGGCCCCGGCCGCGATCGCCTGGATCGCGATCAGCCCACCGGCGGGGGCCGCGTCCCCGGCGGCGAAGACCCCGCGGCGCCCGGTCATCAGGGTTGCCGGGTCGACCAGGATCTGGCCGCCGGCGACCTCGACACCGGCGGCGAGATGGACGGCGTCCTCCTCGAGCGACTGCCCCACGCAGAGCAGGACGGTGTCGGCCTCCAGCTCCACCGGCTCGCCACCGAGAGGCAGGGGTGGCCGCCAGCCGCGGGGGTCGCGCTCCCCCAGGGTGCAGGGTTGGAGGCGGACCCCGGTGACCGCGTCGCCGCCGAGGATCGCGACCGGCATCAGCGAGGGAGCCAGCTCGATCCCCTCGGCCAGCGCGGCGGCGATCTCGTCGGGCTGGGCGGGGAGGGTTTCGCCGCCCTCGATGCAGGCGACGGTCACGCGCTCGGCGCCGAGCCTGAGCGCGGTCCGGGCCGCGTCGATGGCGACGTCGCCCCCACCGATCACCACCACGCGCCGGCCCACCACGACCGCATCGCCCAGCGCCCGACGCCTCAGCAGGTCCAGGCCAGCGATCACCCCGGGCAGCTCCGCCCCGGGCAGCGGGAGCAGGCGCGGCTGCTGCAGCCCCACGGCGAGGAGCACCGCCCGGTACCCCGAGGCGAGCAGCGAGTCCACGGTGAAGTCGCGGCCGCAGCGCTGCCCGGGGCGCAGCTCCACCCCGCCGGCCAGCACGCGCGCGACCTCGGCGGCGACCACCTCGCGGGGCAGCCGGTACTCGGGCACCCCGAGGGCCAGCATCCCGCCCGCGACCGGCTGGGCCTCGAAGACGGTGACCGGATAGCCGAGCCGGGCCAGGTCGCGGGCCGCGGTGAGCCCGGCCGGTCCCGCCCCCACCACCGCCACCCGGTCCTCGTACCGGACCACGACCGGCGCCACCGGGAGGGCCGCCCCCACCTGGTCGGCCACGAAGCGCTTGATCCCGGCGATCGCCACCGGCTCGTCGAGGCGGCCCCGGGTGCACTCCTCTTCGCACGCATGAGGGCAGATCCGCCCGCAGACGCTGGGGAAGGGGTTGGGCTCGCTGGCGACGCGGTACGCCTCCTCCCACCGCCCCTGGGCGGCGAGGGCGATGTACCCCTGCGCCGAGGTGTGCGCAGGGCAGGTCGAGGTGCAGGGAGCCCAGCCGCGGTGGTCGATGGCGAAGGTCGCCGGCACCGCGTTGGCGAAGGGCCGGGAGATCGCCTTGCGCCCCGTCATCCCGAGGTCGAACTCGCTCTCCAGCTCGACCGGGCAGGTGGCCGCGCAGGCGCCGCAGCCCACGCACTGGTCGCTGACGAAGCGGGGCAGGTGGCGCACCCGCACCCGGAACTCGCCGGGTGGCCCGCTCACCGCGGTCACCTCGGAGAGGGTGTTGACGTGGATACGCGAGCTGGTGGCGGCGTTGGCGAGCCGCGGACCGAGCGAGCACATCGCGCAGTCCTCGGTCGGGAAGGTCTTGGCGAGGCGCGCCATGTACCCCCCCAGGGACTGCTCCCTCTCCACCAGGTGGACCTCGATCCCGGCGCCGGCAAGCTCCTCGGCCGCGGAGAGCCCACCGATGCCCCCGCCCACCACCAGCGCCGAGTGGTGCAGGAAGGTGCGCGCGGGCTCCAGCGGCCGCTGCGATGCCGCCCGTGCGACCGCCGCCGCGAGCACCGTCTCGGCCTTGCGCTGAGCCCTCTCCGGCTCCTGCCGGTGGATGAACGCACAGCCCTCGCGCAGGTTGGCGAAGGCGACGCTGTTCTCGCCCAGCTCCAGCTCGCGGGCGATGCGCTCGAAGGTGGGGCCCTGGAAGCGCCGCGAGCAGGCACCGATGACCACCCGGTCGAGCCCGCGCGAGGAGACCAGGCCCTCGATCAGCCTCCGCCCCTCTGCGCCGCAGAGGAACTGGCAGACGGCGACGTTGACGACGCCCTCCATCCCCCGTCCCCGCTCCGCCAGCGCGCCCAGGTCGAGGACGCCGGAGATGTTGCCCCCGCACTCGCAGAGGAAGACGCCGCTGCGGGTCACACCACGGCCCGGGGACGGGCTCCGATCCGCTGCAGCAGCGGCTCCAGGTCCTGGGAGTGGGAGCCGACGCCGCAGACGGTGTCCGGATCGGCGCCGAGCGCGAGCGCCACCAGCTGCTGGACGTGGAGGTGCACGAACGGGTACTCCTCGTGCGAGGTGCGCTCGATGACGTCGTGGTGGCGGTCGAACTGGACCGCGCAGTTGGGGCACATGTGCACGCAGACGTCCACCTTCTCGGCGGCCAGGCGGCGCAGCTTCTCCCTGGTCACCGCCATCGACATCGAGGGGTTGACGAAGCGCTGCCGGAAACCGGCCCCGCAGTGGGTGGTCTTCTCGGGGTAGTAGCCGGTGCGGGTGACCCCGGCGGGCTCGAGCAGGTCCTCGGCGACCATCAGGTTCTCGCTGTCCCCGAGCACCTCGTCGGGGAACACCTTGCAGTAGTGGCAGGCGGGATGGGTGGCCACCTTGATGCCGGCCAGGCGGCGTCGGACCAGGCCGGCCAGCTTCTCGTGCTGCGACCAGAGGACCTCGAGCACGTGGCGGTGCTGGATGGTCGCGGCGACCTGGTCGTCGTAGCTGCGCCCGATCCCGGCCAGCGCCCGGTTGACCTCGCGCCGCTGCTCCGGGTCCTGGAGCACGCGGTGCGCCTTCTTGTTGATCGCGTAGCAGGTCGAGCAGAGGTAGGCCTGGACCGGGTGTCCCGCCTCGACCGCCACGCAGGCGTTGCGGGCGGCGATCGCCAGCGTGGTGGCGAAGGGCATCACGTCGGTGTAGTAGCCGAGCCCGGTGCAGCAGGTCTGATCGGGATTGACGATGTACTCGACGCCGAGCCGTTCGAAGAGCCACTTGGTCGCTGCCTCGGCACCGGGGTACTCGCTGGAGACCATGCAGCTGCGGAAGAGCTGGACGCCCCCCTCGATCGGGGTGACCTCCGGAGTGGTGTGCGGCATGGGGTGGCTCGATTTCTCCCGTCGAGAGGCGGACCTCCGCCGCAGCGCCAACGGCCGGGGCGGTGTCAGCGAGGCCCAGCGGGCCGCGCATCAGCCGGGTGACTCTGGCACGCGCCAACCCCAATGATCAAGAGATGTTAACTGTGCCTAATCTTCTCTTATAGAGAAGAGTTGGTCAGCTCTCCTCGAGCTCCACCGCCACCAGCTCCAGGGCATCCGGCGCCTCGTGGACCCGCGCGCACCCCGGACAGATCACCATGTGCCCCGCGCACTGGTCCGGTCCCACCTCACCCGCGAAACCGCAGTCGCAGCTGAGCACCTGAGGCACGGTCTGGAGCCGCAGCGCCGCGCCGCTCAGCGGACCGCCGGCGGTGAGCTGGGCAAAGGCGTCGGCGATCTCGTCGGCATCGGTCCCGGCCGGGCAGCGCACCTCGACCGCCGCCACCGGGCGGCCCGCCGCGCGCCGGGCGCACTCCGCCACCAGCTCGGTGACCAGGGAGAGCTCATGCATCGTGGCGCGAGGCCGTCCCGGCCCCCTCCTCGGCCGCGCGGACCGCGGCGCGCAGCGCCGCGGGGATCGCCCGCCTGACCGCGTCGGAGAGCCCGTCCCCGGGCTCGAAACTCTGGGCACCCACGCTCACCAGCACCCCGTCGGGGCTGGCCGCGTAGAGGTCGCGAGCCAGACGGAGTACGTCCTCGGGACCGATGGCGTGGGAGAAGGGGTCCGGCGACGGCCTCGGCCCGCCGCCCGCCCGGCCGGAAGAGTCGGCGGGCTCGGCGCCGCCGTCGCCCCGAGCATCCGGATTGGGGTGGACCGGCCGGACGCTCACCGCGCCGGGGGGCACGTCGGCGGCGCCGTCGACGAACACCACCCGGCTGGACCGGCTGGCGTCCAGGGCCAGCTCGGGGAGGAACTGGACCACCACGACCACCTCCGCACCCGTCCCCTCCAGCTCCGCGGCGAGCAGCTCGCCCACCTCCGGACCGGCGCCGTCGTCACCGCGCAGGGTGTTCCCGCAGGCGATCACCAGCACCCCGCGCAGGCGGGCACCGGCGAGCTGCCCTGCCATCAGGTACTCAGCCGGGGCGGAACGCCGCGAGCGACGTCCCGGCGCCATCAGCGCGAGACCTGCCGGATCAGGGCGCCCTCGACGTCGCGGATGTCGACGAGCAGCGGCATCTGGCCGACGGCGTGGGTCGAGCAGCTGAGGCACGGGTCGTAACAGCGGATCACCGCCTCCACCCGGTTGAGCATCCCCTCCTTGACGTCGGCGCCGTGGACGTAGTGGCGAGCGGTCTGGAGGACGCTGCGGTTCATGGCCAGGTTGTTGTGGCCGGTCGCGATGACCAGATTCACCCATTGCACCACGCCGTCGTCGTCGACCCGGTAGTGGTGGATCAGGACCCCGCGGGGGGCCTCGGAGACGCCCACGCCCTCGTTGCGGTTGACCTGCGCCCGGGCCCGCACATGCGGGTTGAGGATGTCGGGGTCGGAGAGGATCTCATCGATCATGTCGATGCAGTGGACGATCTCGATGAGCCGCGCGTAGTGGTAGTGGAAGGAGCTGGAGGGATAGCGGCCCAGGCGCTCGCGGTATTCGGCAAGCTCGGCGTCGGCGGCGAGGGTGCCCAGCCGCTCCACCACGTTGAGGCGGGCCAGGGGCCCGACCCGGTAGATCCCCGCCGGATACCCGAGCGGCTTGAAGTAGGTCGACTTCAGGTACGACCAGGGCTCCACGGTCTCCCCGAGGTAGTCCCAGTAGGATCGAGGGTCGACCCCGTCGGCGAGCACCCAGCCGTTGCCGTCCACCACCCGGAGCAGGCCGTCCGAGTAGGCGGCGTTGCCGCTCTCGTGGACCAGGCCCATGTGGAGGCTCGGAAACTCACCCAGGTGGGCGGCCTCGTCGGCCCAGGTCGCGACGTTGGCCTTGAACCACTCCAGGGTGCGCCGGGCCCGGGCGCGAGCGTCGGGGATCTCCTCGAGGATGGCCGCGCGCTGCTCGGCGTCGAGGGGACGGCTCACCCCGCCGGGCACCACCCACGCCGGGTGCACCCGCTGGCCCCCCAGCCGCTCGATGATCCGCTGCCCGAAGCGGCGCAGCGCCACTCCGTCACGGGCCAGCTCGGGAGCCTGCTGGGCGACCCCCACCAGGTTGCGCAGGGCGGGGTCGGACTCGAACCCGAGCAGGAGGTCGGGCGAGGAGAGGTAGAAGAAGCTGAGGGAGTGCGACTGGACGATCTGGGCCAGGTTGAGCACCCGCCGGAGCAGCACCCCCACCGGGGGCACGGTGACCCCCAGGATCTCGTCGCACGCCTTGGCCGAGGCGACCATGTGGCTGACCGGGCAGATCCCGCAGATCCGCGCCATCAGCGAGGGCATCTCGTGGAGCATCCGGCCCTGGCTGATCCGCTCGAAGCCCCGGAACTGGGTGACGTGGAAGTGGGCGTCGGCCACCTTGCCCGCCTCGTCCAGCTGGATGGTGATCTTGGCGTGGCCCTCGATCCGGGTCACGGGCTCGATGACGATCGTGTTGTCAGCCAAAGCAGGTCACCCCCGCGGTAACGGGCATCCGCCCGGAGATCAGATCGTCGAGGACGCTGTGGATCAGGTCCGCGGAGGGCGGGCATCCGGGGACGAAGACGTCCACCTTGACCACCGCGTGCACCGGACGGGAGAGCGGCAGCAGGCGCGGCACCAGCGGCCCGGGCAGCTGGGGGTGCAGGGTCACGTTCTCGAGGTAGGCGCGCTCCAAGATCGGCCCCGGTCCGATGGGATTGCGCATGCCCGGCACGTTGGACGTGACCGCGCAGTCGCCGAGTGACACCAGGATGCGGGTGTTGCGGCGGACCTCGAGGATCTTGCGCAGGTCGTCCTCCGAGCTCACCGCCCCCTCGACCAGGGTGACGTCGACGTTCTCTGGGAACTCCTTGAAGTCCACCAGGGCTCCGAAGACGATGTCGGCGCGCTCGGTGATCTCGAGCAGACGCTCGTCCATGTCGAGCAGGGACATGTGGCATCCCGAGCAGCCGTCGAGCCAGATGGTGGCGAGACGCGGCTTGGCGGTCATCTTGCACGACCCTCCCGCGCCACCAGGTAGGGAAGGTAGGGCCGGCGGCGCCGGGCCTCACCCACCGATCTGCCCTTCTCGAAGAGGGCTCCGGTCGGGCACACCTGGACGCACTTGCCGCAGCTCGTGCAGGTGGCGGACTGGCCCCAGGGGGTGCCCAGGTCGGTGATGATCCTGGCCTCGGTGCCCCGTACCATCACATCCCACGTGTGCGCCCCCTCGACCTCGTCGCAGACGCGCACGCAGCGGGTGCAGAGAATGCAGCGGTTGTGGTCGATGCCGAAGCGCTCGTGGGTGGCGTCCACGGTCGCCTTGGGGTGGAGCTGGGGCAGCTGGAAGTGGGTGACCCCGAACTCCACCGAGAGATCCTGCAGCTCGCAGTTGCGATCGGCCACGCACACCGAGCAGACGTGGTTGCGCTCGGTGAAGAGCAGCTCGACGATGCGGCGGCGGTAGGCGGTGAGACGGTCGGAGTTGACCGTCACCTTCATCCCCTCCTCGATCGTCGTGACGCAGGCCGGGAGCAGCTTGCGCTGTCCCTCCACCTCCACCATGCAGAGGCGGCAGGCGCCGACGTCGGAGAGGCCCTCCAGATGGCAGAGGGTGGGGATGGCCACGCCGTTCTCACTGGCGACCTGGAGGATGGTGCGACCGGCCGGACCGGCGACGTCCTGACCCTCGATGACCAGGGTGAGAACGCTCATCGGACTCCCTCCGCGACCGGCGCCGGCTCGATCTTGCAGACCCCGGCAGGACAGACACGGTCGTCGATGTGGGCCAGGTATTCGTCGCGGAAGTAGCGGAGCGTGGAGAAGACGGGGTTGGGGGCACCCTGGCCCAGGCCGCAGAGGCTGGTCTCACGGACCATCCCGGCGAGGTCCTCGAGCTCGGCGAGGTCCTCACGGCTCGCCAGCCCGCGGGTGATGCGGTCGAGCAGGCCGTGCATCTGGGTGGTGCCCACCCGGCAGGGAACGCACTTGCCGCAGGAACTCCTCGCGGCAGAAGTCCATGAAGAACTTGGCCACGTCGACCATGCAGGTCCCCTGGTCCATGACGATCATGCCGCCGGAGCCCATGATCGATCCGGCCTCGGCCAGCAACTCGTAGCTGACCGGCATGTCGAGCAGCTCCTCGGGCATGCAGCCGCCGGACGGGCCACCCGTCTGGACGGCCTTGAAACGCCCTCCCCCGGGGAGGCCGCCGCCGATGTCGAAGACGATCTCGCGCAGGGTGAGCCCCAGGGGGACCTCGATGAGGCCGGTGTTGACGACGCTCCCGGCCAGCGCGAAGACCTTGGTCCCCCGGCTCCTTCCGGTGCCGATGGCCTGGTACCAGGCGGCGCCCCGATTGATGATCGCCGCCACGCTGGAGAAGGTCTCCACGTTGTTGATGAGGGTCGGCTTGCCCCACAGGCCCGAGGCCGCCGGATAGGGCGGCCGCGGCCGCGGCGTGCCCCTGCCGCCCTCGATGGAGGCGATCAGGGCGGTCTCCTCGCCACAGACGAAGGCGCCCGCCCCGATGCGCAGCTGGACCTCGAAGCTGAAGCTGCTGTCGGCGATCCGCTGTCCCAGGAGCCCGGCCCGCTCGGCCTGACGGATGGCGGTGGTCAGGCGCTTCACGGCGAGCGGGTACTCGGCCCGGACGTAGACGTAGCCGTGGGAGGCTCCCACCGCGTAGGCGGCGATGGCCATCCCCTCCAGCACCTGCTGGGGGCTGCTCTCCAGGACGCTGCGGTCCATGAAGGCGCCGGGGTCGCCCTCGTCGCCGTTGCAGACGACGTACTTGCCGTCGGCGGAATCCGCCTTGGCCACGGTCGTCCACTTGAGCCCGGTGGGGTAGCCGCCACCGCCTCGACCGCGCAGCCCGCTGTGGGTCACCTCGGCCAGGACCTCGGCGGGGGTCATGCTGGTCACCGCCTTGGTGAGCGCCTCGTAGCCGCCGGCGCCCACGTAGTCCTCGACCCGCTCCGGGTCGATCCGCCCGCAGTGCTCAAGAACCACCTTGACCTGGTGGGAGAAGAACGGGTCGGAGGCCATGGGACGGCCGCCGTCGCCGCCCGAGAGGGCGGTGACCACGGCGTCCAGTGACGCGTCGTCGCCGGCGGTGACGTGATCGAAGAGACACCCGCGCTCGGGGACCGCGACCAGCGGCCCGGCGGCGCAGAGCCCGAGGCAGCCGACCCGCCGGACCGCGACGTCGGTGAGCCCGGAGGCGGTGACGCGCTCGCAGAGCGAGTCGAAGACGGCGTCGGACTGCATCGAGAGGCAGCCCGCCGCCTGGCAGACGTCGGCCGACGCGCGCACCGGCCCGTCGGGGATCAGAGGTTCCTGGCGCCGGCGCCGCGCCGGTGTCGCGCCACCCGTCTCCGTCATAGCGCCTCCAGCATCTGCTCGAGCCCGTCGGGGCTCATCCTGCCGTGCACCTCGTCGTCGACCACGACCGCGGGGGCCATGCTGCACGCCCCCAGGCAGCGGGCCCGGAGCAGGGAGACCCGCCCGTCGGGGGTGGTCCCGCCGGCGTCGATGCCCAGGGTCCCATGGAGCCGCTCGAAGATCGCGCTGGCCCCGTTGATGTAGCAGGCGGTCCCCATGCACACCACGCAGGTGTGCAGCCCCTGCGGCTTGCGCACGAAATGGGAGTAGAACGTGGCCACGCCCAGCACCCGGCTGGGCGGCACGCCGAGGGCCTCGCTCACGTAGCCGAGGGCGTCGTCGTCCAGGAAGCCGAAGACCTCCTGGACGGTGTGGAGGACCTCGATGAGGCCATCGGGCCGCGCCCCCAGGCGGCGAATCTTCACGTCCACCTGACGCCACCGCTTGTCCTCGCGGGGTGGGCTCGGAGGAGCCTCGACGGGCGCCGTGGTCATGCGCCTATTCCTCGATGAAGATGCACTCGCCGGCGCACTGGTCGGCGGCTTCGCGCACCCCGGCCTCATGCTCGGCGGCCACCGCGGCCATGCTCAGATTGCCTCCCGGCGTGTCGAGGACGGAGCCGTCCTGCTTGACGTAGGAGAGCCCGTCGTCGAGCTGGGTGAAGATCGCCGGGCACAGCTCCTCGCAGAGATTGTCCCCCGTGCAGTACTTCTGATCGATCCAGACCTTCATCGGGTCACCTCCGTCCGGCGGCACCCACCCAGGAGCGGAGGGTGGCCATGTAGTTGGCTCTCTCGAAGGCCTCACCGGCCTCCGCAGTCACTCGTGAAACCGATCCGCGCAGCTGGGCGGCCGACTCGTACTCGTGGCCGGCCAGCCAGGCGCGCAGCTCCGCCTCCACCCCGGCGACCCGCTCGGGCCCGTGGCGGAGGAGCTCGGAGGTCATCATCACCGCGTCGGCGCCAACCGCCAGCGCCTTGGCCGCATCCTCACCGCTGCGCACACCGGAGCTCGCGGCCAGCGACACCGTCTCGGGCACCTGGGGACGCAGCATGGCGATCCAGCGGAGTGGCAGGCCCAGCTCGACCGAGGTCGAGAGCTCCAGGCGACACTCCACGTCCATCGTCTCCAAGTCGATATCGGGCTGGTAGAAGCGATTGAAGAGGACCAGCCCTGAGGCCCCCGCCTTGATCACCTGGCGGGTGAAATCGGCCATCGCCGAGTAGTAGGGCGAGAGCTTGACCGCCACCGGCACCGTCGAGGCCTGGCAGACCTCGGCGACCAGCTCCAGGTCGGCGCTCTCGACGTCGGTGCCGGCGAGGTAGGGGCTGGCGGCCACCCGGTAGACGTTGAGCTCGACGGCGTCGGCGCCGGCGTCGGCCGCCAGCGCCGCGTAGCGGCTCCACCCGCCCACCGAGGTGGCGTTGAGGCTGGCGATCACCGGGATGTCGACCGCGGCCTTGATCCGCTCCAGGTTGGCCAGGTAGCGGTCGGCCACCGTGGCGCCCTCGATCGGGGGGAAGAAGCCGTGCGCCTCGGGGCTGTCCTCGGCGCCGGCCTCGAGCGCGGCGGCGAGGCCGATCTCCTCGGCCACGATCTCCTCCTCGAAGAGGGAGGGGAGCACCAGGGCGCCGATGCCGGCGCCGGCGAGGCGGCGGGCGGTTTCGACGTCGCCGGTGAGCGGGCTGGCGGAGGCGATCAGCGGGGAGCGGAGGGAGAGCCCGAGGTAGGCGATGGTGAGGTTGACGCCAGCGGCGGTCACGGGGTGACCTCCCCGGCCGATTCGGGGGCGGCCGGTGCCGCACCGGGAGCCGGGCCGTCTCCGCCCGGGGTCTCCTCGGCGGCCTCGCCGTCGGGGTCGGACGTCTCGCTGACCACGGTCCGCTGCACGCCGGCGAGCTGGCTGTAGTAGCGCCAGCGCTCGGTGGCGTCTCGCTCCAGCAGGCGCATCAGCTCCCGGGCACGATCGGGGTGGCTGCGGGCCAGGGCCGAGAAGCGCACCTCGGAGCCGACGAAATCGGCCACCGGGATGGTGGGCTCGCGGGAGTCCAGGGTCAGCGGTTGACCGGTCTCCTCGGGGGTGGGCCGGAAGCGGTACAGCGGCCAGTACCCGGACCGGACGGCGTCCTTCTGGTGGGTCATCGAGGTCGCCATGTCCAGGATGCCGTGGGCGATGCAGGTGGAGTAGGCGATGACCAGGGAGGGGCCGGGGTAGGCATCCGCCTCCAGCAGGGCCTTGATGGTCTGGACGTCGTTGGCGCCGACCGCGATCTGGGCGACGTAGACGTTGCCGTAGGCTCGGGCGATCGCTCCCAGGTCCTTCTTGGGCGTGCCCTTCCCGGAGGCCGCGAACCTGGCGACGGCGCCCCGCGGGGTGGCCTTCGAGGCCTGGCCGCCGGTGTTGGAGTAGACCTCGGTGTCGAGCACCAGGACGTTGACGTTCCGGCCCGACGCGAGCACATGGTCCAGGCCGCCGAAGCCGATGTCATAAGCCCAGCCGTCGCCGCCGACGATCCAGACCGACTTGCTCACCAGGGTGTCGGCGACCGCGATCAGCCGGGCCGCCTGCACCGCCTGGGGCTCGTCGTCGGCGCCGGCCAGCGAGGCGAGACGCTGCTTCAGCGAGTCCACCCGCGCGCGCTGGACGAAGACCGCCTCCTCGTCCGCCTGCTCGGCGTCGAGGATGGCCGAGGCGAGGGGTTCCCCGACGGCCGGTGCCAGCTCCTGGAGCAGCGACCGGGCCGCGCGCAGCTGCGCCTCGAGACCCAGCCGGATCCCCAATCCGAACTCGGCGTTGTCCTCGAAGAGCGAGTTGGCCCACGCCGGTCCCCTGCCATCCTGGTTGGCGGACCAGGGGGTGGTGGGCAGGTTGCCCCCGTAGATGGAGGAGCAGCCGGTGGCGTTGGCCACCAGCAGGCGATCGCCGAAGAGCTGGGAGAGCAGCTTGAGGTAGGGGGTCTCGCCGCAACCGGCGCAGGCCCCGGAGAACTCGAAGAGCGGCTGGAGAACCGCTGCCCCCTTGACCGTGTTGTGGGCGAGCAGGCTGCGGTCGAGCTCGGGGATCGCCCGGAAGAAGTCCCAGCGGGTGCGCTCGGTCTCGCGGTGCTCGAGGACGGGCTCCAGGTTGAGCGACTTGTGCCGGGCCTCGGTCTTGGACCGGCCCGGGCAGACCTCGACGCAGAGGCCGCAGCCGGTGCAGTCGTCGGGGGCCACCTGGATGGTCAGCAGATGACCGGTGAGCTCCTTGGAGCGGAAGGGCTTGGAGAGGAATCCCGCGGGAGCCGCCTCGACGGCCTCGGGAGCGAAGACCTTCATCCGGATCGCCGCGTGTGGGCAGACAATGGCGCACTTCCCGCAGTCGCTGCAGATGGAGGGATCCCAGATCGGGATCTCGGTGGCGATGGCCCGCTTCTCGAAGCGGGCGGTGCCCGACGGGAAGCGGCCGTCCGCCGGCATCGCCGAGACCGGCAATGCCTCGCCGCGATCGGCGATCAGCTCCGAGGTGACCTCGCGCACGAACTGGGAAGCGCCGCTGAAGTCGCGGGCGGCCGGCTCAGCGTCGGTCCGGGTGCCCCCGGCGGGCGGCATCACCCTGGTCAGCCCGGCGAGCGCGGAGTCGATGGCGGCGATGTTCTGATCGACCACCGCCTGGCCGCGCCGGCCGTAGGTCTTGACCACCGCCCCCTTGATGGCGGCGATGGCCTGGTCGACGGGGAGGACCTTGGAGAGGGCGAAGAAGCAGACCTGCATCACGGTGTTGATGCGGGTGCCGAGGTTGGCCTCGGATGCGATGCGCTGGGCGTCGACCACCCAGAGCTCGACCCTCTTCTCCACGATCTCGCGACGCACCGCCTCCGGCAGCCGGTCCCACACCTGGTCGGCGGGATGCGGGATGTTGAGCAGGAAGGTCGCCCCCAGCTTGGCCCACTCCAGCACGTTGACCCGGTCCAGCAGCCCGTGCTCGTGGCAGGCCACGAAGTCGGCCTCGGTGATCAGATAGGTGGAGCGGATCGGCTGGGGGCCGAAGCGGAGGTGCGAGACGGTCATCGAGCCCGACTTCTTGAAGTCGTAGACGAAGTAGCCCTGGACGTTGGCGCCAGTCCCGTCCGAGATGATCTTGGCGCTGTTCTTGTTGGCACCCACGGTGCCGTCGGCGCCGAGCCCGAAGAAGACCGCCTGCAGCTCGCCCACCGGCCGCGGGGGCGCGAAGGTCGGATCCCAGTCGAGGCTGGAGAGGCTCACGTCGTCGTTCACGCCGACCACGAAGTGGCGGCGCGGCCGGGCCGACCCCAGCTCGTCGAACACGGCCTTGGCCATCCCCGGAGTGAACTCCTTGGAGGAGAGCCCGTAACGGCCGCCGACGACCAGCGGGGCGGCCGCGAAGGGAGGCTCGCCGGCCTCCATGGCCTCGTCGATGGCGGCCCGCACGTCGAGGTAGAGGGGCTCGCCGACGGCGCCCGGCTCCTTGGTCCGGTCTAGGACGGCGACGCTCTTCACCGACGGGGGCAGGGCCGCGACCAGCTCGGCGCTCGGGAAGGGCCGGTAGAGGTGCAGCTTGAGCATCCCGACCTTCTCGCCACGTGCCCGGAGGACCTCGACGGTCTCCTCGACGGCACCGCATCCCGACCCCATCAGCACCACCACGCGCTCGGCGTCGGGGGCACCGGTGTACTCGACCAGGCCGTAGCGACGGCCGGTGAGGCGGGCCAGCTCATCCATGGCGCGGGCGACGATGGCGGGGACCTCACGGTAGAACGGGGTGTTCGCCTCGCGGCCCTGGAAGAAGACGTCGGGGTTCTGGGCGGTCCCGCGCACATCGGGGTGGTCGGGGCTCATCCCGCGCAGCCGGATCGCCTCGATCGCCCGGCTATCGATCATTGCCGCCATCACCGCGGGCTCCAGCGGGGTCACCGAGCCGAGCTCGTGGGAGGTGCGGAAGCCGTCGAAGAAGTGCAGGAACGGCACGCGCGAGGTGAGGGTCGCGGCATGCGCCACCAGGGCCAGGTCGTGGGCCTCCTGGACGGTGGCCGAGGAGAGCATCGCCCAGCCGGCGGAGCGCACCGCCATCACGTCGGAGTGGTCGCCGAAGATGGAGAGGGCGTGGGTGGCCACGCTCCGCGCGGCCACGTGGATCACCGCGGGCAACAGCTCGCCGGCGATCTTGTACATGTTGGGGACCATCAGCAGCAGCCCCTGCGAGGCCGTGAAGGTGGTCGCCAGCGTGCCCTTCTGGAGGACGCCGTGAAGAGCCCCGGCGGCACCCGCCTCGGACTGCATCTCGACGATGTCGGGGACCTGGCCGAAGAGGTTCGGCACCCCAGCGGCGGCCCAGTCGTCGGCGTGCTCGCCCATCGGCGACGACGGAGTTATCGGATAGAGCGAGATGACCTCGGAGAGCGCGTAGGCCACCTTGGCCGCCGCCTCGTTGCCGTCGATGCAGATGCGCGCGGATTGGGACAACGCTTGACGTCACCTCCAGAGCACGGGCCGCCGTGGGAGCGACCCTGGTGCAAGGGTTCCTGACGGGATCGATTGAACCAGAACCGCGACCGCGGGAACAGGGTCGAGAGACGTGACTTGCCGCGGACCAAAGGTCATCCCATGCTGTGCAATCGCACATATGTAGGGCCACATATGCCCTGAAGTGGTGGGCCGAAATACCCGGCTACACAAGGGCATTCTGGACCTCTTTGCGCTCTAAGAGAGGGCGACATGGCCCTGGGAGTCAGGGCGCGTTGGCCCACATTGCCGATGCTTTGCAGCTGGCGAGACGCGAAGATTGGCCGACGTGGCCACAGTGAGCAACGAGTCCCCGAGCCGGCACGGCTGGCTCCACCAGATCCGGATCATCCAGGGTGGGATGGGCGTCGCCATCTCGGGCTGGCGGCTCGCGCGCGCCGTCGCCGCCCACCACGGCTGCATGGGGGTGGTCTCAGGCACGGCCCTCGACAGCGTGGTGGCGCGCCGCCTCCAGGACGGCGACAAGGGCGGGCACCTGCGCCGCGCGATCGAGGCCTTCCCCGACCAGGGGGTCGCCGGGCGCGTGCTGGACCGCTTCTTCGTGCCGATGGGCAAGCGGCCGGAAACCGCCTACCGCCGGGTGGGGATGCAGAGCCACGTGGAGCGGCCTCTGGTGCGCGACCTCACCGTGCTGGCGGCATTCGTCGAGGTGGTCCTGGCCCGCGAGGGCCATCGGGGCCGGGTGGGGATCAACCTCATGACCAAGCTCCGCCCGCCTACCCTGCCCACGCTCTACGGGGCGATGCTGGCCGGGGTCGACTGCATCCTGATGGGCGCCGGCATCCCCCGCGAGATCCCCGGCGTCCTCGACGCCTTCGCCGAGGGCCGGGAGGCGGGCATGCACCTGATCGACGGTGCGGCGCCGGAGCAGGCCGTGCCGATGCTGACGTTCGACCCGGCCCGGGTGGGGTACGGCGCCGCGACGCTGCCCCGACCCGCCTTCCTCCCCATCATCTCCGCGGACTCGCTGGCGGTGATGCTGATCCGGCGCGCCACCGGCAGCGTCGAGGGGTTTGTGGTCGAGGGCCCGCTGGCCGGCGGTCACAACGCGCCCCCCCGGGGCCGGACGGTGCTCGACGAGAGCGGCCAGCCGGTCTACGGCGAGCGCGACCAGGTGGACACCGCGCGCATGGCCGCGCTGGGCCTGCCCTTCTGGCTGGCGGGAGGCACCGGCTCACCCGAGGGGCTGGCCGAGGCCCGGGCGGCGGGAGCCACCGGCATCCAGCTGGGGACGCTCTTCGCCTATGCCCGGGAATCGGGAATGGACCCGGCCCTGCGCACCCGCGTGCTGCAGGCCGTCCACGAGGGCGGGAGCGAGGTCCGTACCGACCCCCGAGCCTCCTCGTCGGGGTACCCCTTCAAGGTGGTGCAGGTCGAGGGCAGCGTCTCGAGGCCCGAGGTCTACGCGGCCCGGCCCCGGGTCTGCGACAGCGGCTACCTGCGCGAGCCGGTGGCGATCGGTGGCGGGGTCACCTACCGCTGTGCCGCCGAGCCGCTGGCGGCCTACCTCGCCAAGGGCGGGTCGGCGGAGGACGCGGCCGAGCGCCGCTGCCTCTGCAACGGTCTGCTGGCCACCGCCGGCCACCCCCAGGTGCAGAAGGACGGGACGGTGGAGCCGCCGATCGTCACGAGCGGCGACGACCTGGCCCGCCTGGCCAGCCTGCTCCCCCCCGGTCGCGACGACTACGGCGCCGACGACGTCATCCGCTACCTGACCGGGGCCGCCGCCGGCCTGTAGCAGGGAGCGGAGGGCCGCGTCGCCCGCGGGCCCCATCTCCGTATTCTGGGCAGGATGGCCGCGGTCTCCTGGGTGGGCTTTGCCGCCGGCATCGCCATCCTCCTGCTCACCGCCAGCAGCGTGCTGGGGACGCTGATCGTGCCGCGGGCTTCGGCGCCCCGGCTGACCGTGCTGATCACCCAGTCGGTGCATCGGAGCTTCCTGCTGGTCACCGACCGGGTCGCCGACTACCGCGCCCGCGACCGCATCGAGGCGCTCAACGGGCCGGCGCTGCTCATCGCCCTCCTCCTCGCCTGGGTCGCGCTCGTCTTCCTCAGCTTCGCGCTGCTCTTCTGGCCCTTCGTCTCCAGCTTCGGCGGCGCCCTGCAGGTCACCGGCTCCTCGATGTTCACCCTCGGCTTCGTCCTCCCCCGGGGTCCGGCACCGGTGGCGCTGGCCTTCCTCTGCGCCATGAGCGGGCTGGTGATCGTCGCCCTCCAGATCGCCTACCTGCCGACCCTCTACGCCGCCTTCAACCGCCGCGAGACGCTCGTCACTATGCTGGAGTTCCTGGGGGGAGTGCCCGCCTGGGGCCCCGAGATCCTGATGCGCCAGGAGCTGATCGACAACACCGAGCGGCTCGCCTGGCTGTACGAGCGCTGGACGGAGTGGGCCGCCGACGTCTCGGAGTCCCACACCACCTACCCGCAGCTGCTCTACTTCCGCTCCCCAAGCCCTTCCGCTCCTGGGTGGTCGCGCTGCTGGCGGTGATGGACGCGGCGGCGCTCCACCTCAGCCTCTCGCCGATCACGGCACCGGCATCGGCCCGCCCCCTGCTCCGCATGGGCTACGTGGCCCTCCGCGAGCTGGCCGGCACCCTGGGCATCGCGGTCGACCCGGACCCCGACCCGGCCGATCCCATCCAGCTCACCCGGGCCGAGTTCGACGGCGCGGTGGAGAGGCTCACCTCGGTCGGCTGGAAGCTGGAGCGAGACCAGGACCGGGCCTGGACGCACTTCCACGGATGGCGGGTCAACTACGAGGCCGCCGGGTACGGGCTGGCCCTCCACCTGGACGCCCCGCCCGCCCTCTGGTCGGGACCGCGCCGCGGGGGACGCGACGAGGTGATCAGCCCCTTCCGACCCTCGCACCGGGTCCCCCTGGAGGGCGAGAAGGCCAAGCTGCTGCAGGCGGGCGCCAAGCGCCGGGCGGCGCGCCGGGCGGCCGAGCACGCGCTCCTCGCCCACCACGACGGCGAGCAGGAGACCGCCGAGCCGTAGGGGGCCGGCCCTCAAAGGGGCGAACGGCCCCATCGGACGGTGACCCTCGCCCCTATCCCAGGGCGCCGGCGCCGGGGATGCTGCGATGGTGCTGGTGTCCGACTTCATACAGATCGATCGGCCATTCGCCGCCGTCAGCGACGAGCTGGTCGCCGCGGGGCCGTCCTGGCTCGGGGATTCGCTTGTCGCCGCCTATGCGGAGGGCGAGCAGCTCTCGGTGCGGGTCGCCTCGTCGCTCGGGCCGATCCGGGTCAGCAAGCGGGTCTGGGCCGAGCTGGGCGAGATGACCGTCAAGCCCGACCGGGTGACCCAGCCGCTGCGCTGGCGGGCGACCGGGGCCACCGGCCTCTTCCCCGCCATGGTGGCGGACCTGGAGTTCGCCCCGATGGGGACCGCCATGACCGCGATCACCTTCATGGGTCGCTACGTCCCCCCGCTCGGGCCCCTGGGGAGGGAGGTCGATCGGATGCTCCTCCACCGCCTGGCCCAGGCCAGCGTGCGGGCGCTGCTCGGCATGGTCGTCGAGAGGCTCGCCGCGGACACCGCGAAACCGCGGCTGCCGATCGGCAGGGCGTCGCCGGCGGCCGAGTGAGCGCGGGGTGACGACGGCGGACGTGGCTGCGGAACCTGGCACACCGGTAGCCGACCGGCCCGCGCCCCCTGTGGTCGAGCGGCCTCCGAGCGGCCGCCCGCGCGCCCCGCGGGCGCCCCGCGCCCCGCGCCGCCGCGGCGGGGTCGCCGCCCTGCCGGTCCGGACGGTGGCCATCGACCGCTACCTCGAGACGATCTTCTGCATCGCGGCCGAGGACCAGCCGGTGCGGCCGACCCGGATCGCGCATTGGCTCGGGGTGAAGGCACCCACGGTCAGCATCGCGCTTCGCCGGCTGCGGGCGGGTGGCTGGATCCACACCGAGATGGACCGCCGGGTCACCCTGACCCCGGCCGGTCGGGCCGCCGCCGAGACGATCGTGCGCCGCCACCGGCTGGCGGAGTGCTGGCTCACCGACGTCCTCGGACTGGACTGGGCGAGCGCGCACCTGGAGGCGAACCGGCTGGCGGCGTCCTTCTCGGACACGGTGCTGGCCCGGCTCGACCGGGCTCTCGACCGGCCGGCCATCTGCCCGCACGGCCACGCCATCCCGGGACGGTCCGCGCCCTACGGCACGGTGGTCGCCCTGGCCGATCTCCCGCCCGGAACCACCGCCACGGTGCGGCGCATCTCCGAGATCATCGAGCACGAGTCCTTCCAACTGCTCCGCGATCTGGCCGCCGCGGGAGTGCGCACCGGCGTCGAGGTCACGGTCGACGCCGACGGTCGCCCGGGCGAGGTGAGCCTGAGCGTGGGCGACCGTCACCACGCGCTCGCCGTCGATCCGGCGGCCGCGGGTCTGATCTGGGTCGAGGTCGCGAGCCCCCCACCAACCGGGTCAGCTGCGGGCGTCGTGGTGGCGCGCTCCTGACCCCCGCAGCCGCCCGGTGGCAGCGGGTCGCGGTCAGGATTGGCCCGAACATCACGACCCGGAGTGCTGGAACCCCCACCCCTGAATGGGGCGCGAGGCATCTACGGAAAGGGGCCGTTGGGCTCTGGTGCGCTGGAACGGCAGGGGGCACCCTGGGATGCCAAGGAGGATCGGTCTGATGCGCACCGCGATCGTGTACGAAGGCACACACGGCAGCAGCGCGACCGTCGCCCGGATCATCGCCGCTGAGGCCGCGGTCCACGGCCCGGTCATCGTCGGCGAGGTACACGAGATCCCGCTCACCGAGCTGGAGGGCGTCGAGTTCCTGGTGGTGGGCGGTCCGACCCATCGCTGGGAGGACTGGTCCGACGTCACCCGGACCCCGACCTCGGCCCACGTCCTCCGCGAGTACCACCTCACCCCCGACGGGGTGCGCAGTTGGCTGGACCACCTCCCGCCCCGACCCAGCTTCTGCGCCGCGACCTTCGACACCCGCGAGCCGGGCCTCCGGGTGCTGACCGGGACCGCGGCCCTCGCCCTCTACCGCGCCCTCCGGCGCCGCGGCTGCCATCTGGTCACCCGGCCCGCCAGCTTCCTGGTCAAACCCGGCGACGTCTCGGAGCTGATGGACGGCGAGCGGGAGCGGGTGAGCGCCTGGGCGGTCCAGGTCTTCCGCCGGGCGGAGCATCACCACCCCGTCCACATCGGCTGAGGCGGGGCCGGCGGGCCTCTGACCCCGACCCGGAAGCGCTGCCGGGCACCTTGTCGCGGCCGGGGCCGTCGCCGAGCCTAGACAAGACGAGACGTCTCATCTAGTATCGTCTCCGTGCCTGAGAGCAAGCTCCCGCGGGGAGCTGGCGCCTCCTCCGCCGAGACCGTCCGTGAGCACATCCTTCGGACCGCCCGGGGCCGGCTCCGCTCGGGTGGCCTCCCGCCCCTCGGCTCGCTGGCCCGGGAAGCGGGCGTCTCCCGCGCCACCCTGTACCGCCTCGTCGCCTCGCGGGCCGAGCTGCTCCGGATTCTGGAGGTCGACCCCGACCCGAGCGCCCGGGAGCGCGTTCTGGCCGAGGGCACGTCCCTGATCGGCGAGCACGGCCTGGCGGGGCTCTCCATGGACGAGCTGGCGGTGAGGTCCGGCATCTCCCGGGCAAGCCTCTACCGCCTCTTCCCCGGCAAGGCGGCGGTCTTCCGAGAGGTGGTCCGCGCCCGAGCCCCTTTCATCCCGGTGGCCCGCGCTCTGGCCGAGCACGCCGGGGAGGCGCCGGAGGCCGTGATGCCAGCGCTCGCGCGGGCGGCGCTCCGCAGCGCGGAGGGTCAGGCGGGGCTCCTCCGGACCCTGCTGTTCGAGGTCTCCGGCCCCGGGGCCGATGCCGAGCTGGCGCGCGAGCTCGCCATCGCCGACACCATCGCGCCCCTCGCCGCCTACGTGGCCGGTCAGATGGACGAGGGGCGGCTGCGGCGGATGGACCCGCTGCTCGCCCTGCTCGCCTTCGTGGGTCCGCTGGTCATGCACCTCCTCACCCGCGACGCCATGGGTCGCGCCCTGGGGCTCGATGCGACCCTCGAGGTGGTGGCCGACGCTCTGGCGGCAACCTGGCTGCGCGCGATGGCCCCGGAGGCACGTCCGTGAACGCGACCGGCGCGGCCGTGCAGGTCGAGGGACTGGTCAAGTCCTTCGGCCCGATCCGAGCCCTGGACGGCGTCTCGCTCACCGTCCCGACCGGTCAGATCTACGGCCTGCTGGGGCCCAACGGCGCGGGCAAGACGACCCTCATCCGCTCCTTGGTCGGGTTGATCACCGGCGAGGCGGGCACGGTCACCGTGCTGGGGCGGCGGATGCCGGATCGGGAGATCCTGGCCGCAGTGGGGTACATGCCCCAGTCGCCCGCCCTCTACGCCGACCTGAGCGTGGAGGAGAACGTCCGGTTCTTCGCCTCGGTGCATGGCCTCGGCCGCGAGGACGGAGCCCGCAGCGCCACCGCGGCGCTCCAGCTCGTGGACCTGGCAGCGCGCCGGCACTCGGTGGTGGCGACGCTCAGCGGAGGGATGCGACAGCGGGTCTCGCTCGCCTGCGCCGTGGTCCACCGGCCCCGGCTCCTGCTCCTCGACGAGCCGACCGTCGGCGTCGACCCTCAGCTGCGCGCCGAGCTGTGGGAGCGATTCGCCCGCATGGCCGGGGAGGGGACCACCATCATCGTGTCGAGCCACGTCATGGACGAGGCCGAGCGGTGCCAGCGCCTGGGGCTGGTGCGCTTCGGCCGGATGCTCGCCGAGGGCAGCGCCGCCGACCTCAGGCGACGAGCCGGCGTGGAGCGGCTCGAGGACGCCTTCCTCGCGCTCTCAGCGGGCGGGACGTGAGCGCCCGGCGAGCCGGGGCGATCGCGCTCCGCATCCTCCAGCAGTTCCGGCACGACCGTCGAACCCTGGTGCTCGTCTTCGGGGCTCCGATCATCATCCTGGGCCTCTTCTACTTCCTGACCGGCGGCGGCTCCAGCCTGCCGGCCATCGATCTGGTCAACCAGGATCGCGGGCCCCTGGGCGCGATCGTCACGGCCGACCTCGAGAGCTCGACGCAGGTCACCGCCCGGCCGACCAGCGCAGCCCGCGCGGCGAGCGACCTCAACAGCGACGCGGTCGCCGCCTACGTCGTCTTCCCCGGCGACTTCTCGGCGGCGGTCACCGCCGAGGACGTGATCACTCCGGAGGTCCACCTCGAGGGCACCGAGCCCGGCCTGACCCAGCCGGTGCTGCTCGCCCTCGACCAGTCGATCACCCGTGCCGCCCAGCAGCTCGACCAGAGCGCCGGTGGGCGCGCTCCGGTGCTCGAGCCCACCGTCGATTACCTGCACGGCGGTCCGTCCCTGAACACGCTCGACTACTTCGGGGCGGCGTTCATCGGTCTGGTCGTCTTCCTGCTCGTCTTCGTGGTGACCATCATCGCCTTCCTCCGCGAGCGGAGCCAGGGCACCCTGGAACGACTGATGGCAAGCCCGCTGCGTCGCGCCGACATCGTGGTCGGCTACATGGCCGGCTTCATGGTGGTGGCGGCCGTGCAGTCGGTGGAGGTCGTGCTCTTCACGCTGTACGTCCTCCACGTCCACAACCAGGGCGATCTCGCCGTCATCGTGCTGATCACTCTGTTGATGACCCTGGTCGCGGTCAATCTCGGGGTGCTGCTCAGCATGTTCGCCACCACCGAGTTCCAGGCGGTGCAGTTCATCCCCCTCGCCATCGTGCCCCAGGTGCTGCTGAGCGGCATCATCTTCCCGGTGAGCAGCGAGCCGGTGTGGCTCCAGGTGCTCTCCAAGCTGCTGCCCCTCACGTACGGCGTGGACGGACTGCGGGACGTGATGCTGAAGGGCAACGGGCTGACGTCGGGGGCGGTGCTGCTCGACATCGGCGTGGTCGCGGCCTTCGCCGTCGCCCTGGTGGTGGCGGCGACGACGACCCTCCGGAGACGGGTCTCCTAGCACCCGCCACGGAGGTCTCTTTGATGATGTCCACTTCGGAGCCTGCACGGACTGGCCGAAGGCAGGGTGAGGAGCAGGGCTGACGAGCCTGCCCTTGAATGTCTCTCCCGCGGTGACTGTCCGGAAGACCGCAGTTCGACGTGAGCCTAGAGCGTGGCTCAACCGCTGAGCACACACGTGCTCATGCGACACCACGAGACGGGGCGGTCCCGGATAGGGCCGCAGTGGCCGTTCAGATCGCGGCGCGGCGGCCGCACGGGCCGGTTTCCTCGCAGCATCGAACTGGCGCCGAGATGGACGGCAGTGAGGCGGACGCTAGCTGTCAGCCTCCGGGATCGCGCCGAATGCCCGACCGCTCACGAAGGAGATCTCGACGGCAACCACCCGCGCCACCTCGACGTCGAGGAACGGCGGGGCGTCCGCGAGCAGGGCCCGGGCCGCAGCCCTCAGGGCCGGATCACTGACCTCGGACGCCACCCCCTGGACCAGGACACTCCAACCCCAGTTGCCGCAGGGATCGCAGCGGTCGGCCTCGAAGGCCACCACCGAGCGGCGCATCGCGGCGGCGAGCTTGCTGCCCGGAGCCGTGCGGAAGACCACCGTCTCCCCCATGAGCGCGTACCTGACCGGCAGGATGACCGGCAGCGCGCGCACGCTGACCCCCACCCGTCCGAGGCCAGCGGTGGCCAGCAGATCGAGGCAGCGAGCGCGCGAAAGCTCACGGAGAGCAGAGATGCGCTGGACCATCGGCGACTAGCATCGACACCCGTCGCCCGCCGGGGCTAGGGGCAGGGGCCTCCATGATCCTGGGTCTTTCGGCCCTATGCAGACCGCAACACTAGGGTCGATCAGCCCTTCTCATCGTGGCCGTAAGCCCGCTGCGGTGACCACCTCTGGACCCTGGCGGCGCCCCCGTCGTGGATCGACGATGCGTCCATGGCACACCTGGTGCGCAGCCTCGACAATGTGGCCTGGGCGCTTCTCACCGCCCTGCTGGTGATCGTCGCCGTGGCCCTGCTCGGCTTCCTCTTCCTGGCGGCGATCTGAACCCAGCCTCGGGCGGGATCAGTGCTGACCCAGGCGCCGGCCGGTGACCTCCTGGATGGTGATCCGGACCCACCGCTCGGGCGACCTGGCCGCCCAGGAGCGGAGGGGGCCGCGCCGCAAGGCATCGACCTCACCGGGATCGGTGACCACCCGGGCCGGGCCGCGCACCACCACACTCCAGCCGGAGCGTTCCAGCGGGTGGCTGTCGTCGACCTCGAAGACCACCTCAGAGCCCTCGGCCACCGCGCTCAGCGTCGTGCCCTCGGAAGTGCAGAAGACCACGGCCTCCTCATCCGCCAGGTAGTTGACGGGCAGCACCATCGGCCGGCCATCCATGACGAAGCCGAGCCGGCCGACGAAGGAGTGGTACTGCAGGAACTCGAGACACTCCTTCCGGCTGAGGTTGTGGAGGGGTCTCTGGCTGGTGGTCATCGGGTCCTCCTGATGCGTGGCTCCGGCCGTGCCGACACCATACCGAGAATGCGACCCTGGCGGCGGCTGTGCCGATGCCGTCCGGCCGGGACGGCGCCGGAGACGAGCCGGGGCCCTGCTGCTCGGGCCCGCCATGATGCGGTCCGGGGCCGTCCCCGCCGCGCTGCGCGCACTCCGGCGGCCGCCGGGAGGCCGCTCGGGCCTCCCATCCCCGGGTCGTTGGCCCCTCCATCGGCATCGCCCCCCTAGACTTCGCGTGATGCCCGCCGTCGACCGGTCCTCGCGCCTGCTCGACGCCGTCGTCGCGCTCTCCGCCGATCTGAGCCTCCCCAACGTGCTGAGGCGGATCGTGGAGGCCGCCGCGGAGGTGAGCGGGGCGCGTTACGGCGCTCTCGGGGTGATCGACCCGGAGCAGGCCGGCCTGGAGGGCGGTCTGGTCGAGTTCGTCACCACCGGCCTCGACGCCCAGGGGATCCGAGCCATCGGGGATCTCCCTCACGGCCGGGGGATCCTGGGCCTGCTGATCACCGACCCCAAGCCTCGGCGCATCCGTGACATCGGAGCTCACCCGGCGTCGTCCGGTTTTCCCCCCCATCACCCCCCGATGCGGTCGTTTCTCGGGGTCCCCATCCGCGTCCGCGACGAGGTCTTCGGCAACCTCTACCTCACCGAGAAGCAGGGGGCCGCGGAGTTCTCCGAGGCCGACGAGGAGCTGGTGGTGGCGCTCGCCGGCGCTGCCGGGGTGGCGATCGAGAACACCCGGCTGCACCTGCGCCTCGAGCAGGTGGCCGTGCTCGGCGAGCGCGAGCGGATCGCCCGCGACCTGCACGACACGGTGATCCAGCGGCTCTTCGCCACCGGGCTGGGCCTCCAGGGCCTGGTCGGCCGGATCGAAGGGGCCGACCTCCAAGAGCGCCTCCAGCAGGCCATCGACGAGCTCGACGAGACCATCCGGGAGATCCGCATCAGCATCTTCGACCTGGAGGCTCGCGCCGTCGCCAAGGACGGCCTGCGCGCCCGGGTGCTGGCCCTCGCCAATGAGGTAGCGCCCACCCTCGGCTTCGAGCCGAAGGTGCACATGGAGGGGCCGCTCGACAGCGCCGCCGATGCATCGACTCGCGATGAGCTGCTGAAGACCCTGCGCGAGGCGCTTGCCAACGTTGCCAGGCACGCCGCGGCGAGCAGCGTGGACGTCCGGCTCAGCGCCAGCGCCGGGACCATCACGCTGCGCGTCGCCGACAACGGCGTGGGCATCTCCCGGGGAGCCGCGCGCGGTCGGGGGCTCGACAACATGGAGGCGCGCGCCGAGGCTCTCGGTGGCGTCTGCGAGTTCAGCGGCCGCCCCGGGGGCGGCACCGTGGTCAGCTGGCGGGTGCCGTCCTCGCCGTAGCGGCGGATCAGGAGCGCCGTCCGCCCCCCGGACGACCGGTGGCCCGGTGGCGCCACGGTGGGTCCAGGCCCCAACTCGGGGAGCGAGATCGGGAGGGGCCGCGAACTCCGGTCGCCCCTGCCCCCAGCGGTTCCGCTGCCGGCGCGGCGTCACGGGCCCGGGCCCCTCGCCTGACCTGACCCGACCATCATGCCCACCCGGTCCTGAGCGGCACCGGAGGAGAAGGTCACTGATCACCCCAGGACGTGGCCCATGGCAATCAGGGCCGCGAGTTATTTTGACTGATGACCCCTGGCCCTGGATGGCTTCTCGCGGAGACCCCAGCATGGAGGAGGTTCGACCTGACCAACCAAAACGGGAGAGAGAAACCATGACCAAGGCACTTCGCTGGCGAGTCCTCGTCCTTCAGGCAGGGCTCATCGTCATCCTCGGCTTCGCTGCGGGATTCGCCCTCTGGGCATCCAATTACGTCCAGGGCTCGGTGACCACGCAGCTGGCTGCCCAGAACATCACCTTCCCCGCGTACAACAGCGCTTCCATCAAGGCTCTGCCCGCGGCCGACGCGGCTGCCATGAACCAGTACGCCGGACAGAAGATGACCACCGGGAACCAGGCGGAAGTCTGGGCCAATGACTACATCAAGGTCCACCTCAGCGCCATGCCGACCTACGACGCGGCGAGCGGCATCGCTCGGGCCAACCCGACCAATGCCAAGGACGCGGCGGTCGTGACCACTGTCTTCGAGGGCACGATGCTCCGCGGCACCCTGCTCAACGCGTACGGCTGGTGGACGGTCGGGACCTACACCGGGTTCGCCGGCATCGGCCTGGCGATCGCCTCCTTCGCCGTCCTGCTCACCTTCGTCTTCGAGATCGTCCGCTGGCGCGCCGACGCCCGTGCGACCAGCCCCGCCAGGGACCTCGCCCCCGCGTACGGCGCCTCGGGCTCGGTTCCCGCGGTCGGCATCGCCCAGATGACCAGGCACGACAGCTAAAACTGCCCCCCACTCAACTAGGGGCCTGCCGGTCGCACCGGCGGGCCTCTTCTTTTGCCCGTGGGCCTGCCCGGCTCGCCCAGCGCAAGGAAGCGGGCGGCGCAACCAGGGAGGGCATGCCGCAGCAGCGGTGAGCTGGCGTCCCGGTCGATCAGATCAAGGCGGCGAGCAGCGCAGCCAGGGAGCGCACCCGACGTGGGTGACCGAGCGAGCAGAGAAGCTGACTCAGAGCCGGGCGGAGATGGATGCCGCGATCAGGCGGCGGGGTTGAAGTGCCGCCACTCCCCCGCCCCCGGCTCGTCGTCGTCGATCTCGACGTCCTCCGGGAGCTCGGTCCGCCAGGGAAGCATGAGGTCGAAGACGATCTCCTGGATGGTCCAGAGCATGTCCATGATCTCGGTGATCTTGACGTGCCGGCGGGCCAGGGTCTCGTCCACCAGGCGGCAGGCGGTGTCGTCGCCGGTGAGCCGGACGGCCTTGCGCGCGAACGTGAAGACCCGCTGGGCGCGCAGAGCGACATCCGGCGGAACCTCTTTCATACCCTGGAGGTGCGTCTCCTCGCAGAGCTCGATGGCAGAATCCACCCGCTCCACGAGTTGACGGAGCCGCGTCCGCTCCACCACTTCGAGGTGGTGACGACGGCGGGCGCGGTGAACCTCTTGGGTAGCGTTCTCAATGAGCAATGGGTCTCTCCTATGGCGAGCCGCGAAACCCGCCGCCTCGCGGTTGCTTCCATAGGCTATCGGTATGTGTCGTTGACATCAACAGCCACCATGGTGTCAGATTGATGCATGGATCGCATCAATGCTGATCTTTTGAGAACTTTCATCGAAGTGGCACGCCTGGAACATCTGGGACGTGCGGCCGATGCTCTCCAGAGTGACCAGTCGACGGTGAGCCGGAAGATCGCCCGTCTGGAGCACGAGATCGGAGTGCCACTCTTCGAGCGGATCGGCCGCTCCATCCGGCTGACCAAGGCCGGGCAGCGCTTCGTGGGACGGGCGGACCGCATCCTCAGCGAGATGCGGGACGCGGTCGCGGAGGCGGCCGGCACCGTCTCCGCCGAGACCGGCGAGGTCCACCTCGGATTCCTCCACACGGTGGGCGCGCGGTGGCTGCCGGAGCGCCTCGCCCGGTTCCTCGACCAGTACCCGGGGGTGCGCTTCACGCTCGAGGAGGGCACCAGCGGCGAGGTGGTGGCCGGCCTCCTGGACGGGCGGTTCGACCTCGGCATCCTCGGACCGCCTCCTCCCAACACGCCTGAGATCGAGGTGGTGCCCCTCTTCCGCGAGCGCGTCTCGGTCGTGGTCCCGCTCGAACACCGGCTGGTAGGGCGTGCGTCGGTCACCCTGCGCGACCTCGCCCCCGAGCCGCTGATCCTGCCCCGATCCCGGACCGGCCTCCGGCGGGTCATCGACGATGCCTTCGCCCGCCAGGGATTGAGCGAGCACGTCGCCTACGAGGGCGACGACTTCGCGATCGTGCAGGGGCTGGTCGAGGCGGGGCTCGGGATCTCGCTGCTGCCCATGCCCCTGCCGACCCCGTCCACCCGGGTGGTGGTCATCCCGCTGCGCGAGCCGCCGATCGCCCGCACCATGGCGATCGCCTGGGATCGCCGCCGGACCCTGCCGCCCGCTGCCCAGCTCTTCTGCCGCCGGATCGTCGAGCAGGTGGGCGAGCCGTTCCGGCACACCGCGACCGCCTGAAATCGCGCTGGCAGGGGGCCAGCATCGCGCTGATCTCGACCCCCGAGGGGAGAGGAGCGGCTCAGGGGGCGAGGCGGTTGAGGTCCCGCGGGAAGAGGGTGGTCTCGCGGACGTTGGGGGCGTCCACCAGCTGAGCGACCCACCGCTCCAGCCCGATGGCGAAGCCGCCGTGGGGCGGCATGCCGTGTTTGAAGGCCATCAGGTAGGCCGCATAGTTCTCGGGGTCCTCCCCCCGGTTGACCAGCGCGTCGACGTAATCCTGGTAGCGGTGGAGGCGCTGGCCACCGGTGACCAGCTCCATCCCGCGGAAGAGGAGGTCGAACCCGGCTGCGAAGCCCGGCCGCTCGGGGTCGGGGTGGGTGTAGAAGGGCCGCTTGCTCATCGGGAAGCCGCGGACGAAGAGGAAGTCCGAGCCGTGCTCGCGCTGCGCCCATTCACCGAGCCAGCGCTCGTTGGCCGGCGAGAGGTCGGGCTCGTTGCTCAGGTCCTCCCCGGTGGCCGCGGTGATCATGGTCTGGGCGTCCAGGAAGTGGACGTCCGGGATGGGCCGCGGCACCCTGGGCAGCTCGAGGCCCAGAACGGCCAGGGCGCCCGCCGCCTCACGCTCGACGCCCGCCACCATCGCGGCGATGACGTCCGTGAGCACCGCCATCACCGTGAACTCGTTCTCGATGAAGCCCACCTCGGCGTCCAGGGAGACGTACTCGTTGATGTGGCGGGCGGTGTCGTGGGGCTCGGCCCGGAAGACGGGGCCGACCTCGAAGACGCGCTCGAAGACGCCGACCATGATCTGCTTGTAGAACTGCGGGCTCTGGGCCAGGTAGGCGGTCTTGCCGAAGTAGTCGAGCGCGAAGGTGGTGGCGCCGGACTCGGTGGCTGAGCCGACGATCTTCGGGGTCTGGATCTCGGTGAAGCCGAGCTCCCGGAGCCCGCTCCGGAACCCGGACATCGAGGCCGCCTGGATCGCGAAGTAGGCGCGACGGCGAGGGTGGCGGAGCGCCACCGGGGCGTTGTCGAGAATGGTCGGGAGCTGGGCCTTGATCACCGGCCGGTAGAGGTCGAAGGGCGGGGCCTGGTCGGCCGCCGAGATCACCGTGACCGCCGGGTCGTGGAGCTCGACCCCCCCGGGGGCCTGCGCCTCGGCCGACACCACCCCTTCGACCCCGATCACTGACTCGTGCTCCAGGCCGGCCAGCCGCCCGACCAGCTCGGGGTCCTGGATGACCACCTGGGCGGTCCCGTGAGCGTCCCGGAGGATGAGGAAGCTGACCCCGGCGAGGCGCCGGAGCCGGTGGAGCCAGCCCTGGAGGTGCACGCGCTCACCAACTCGCGCGGCCAGGTCGTCGGTCCAGACACGGTCGGTGAGATGAGGGATCACGGTGGACTCCGGCTGGGTGGAGGGATCGCTGCGACTGGCGGTCGATTCTAGCCGGGGGAACGCAGTGGGGAGCGAGAGCCGCGGGCCCGCGCTCGGAGCGGAGAGACCGCGGGAGGCTGCCGGAGGTCGGGGGGTGACTGCTCGTGGCGGGCCGGGGGGGTGCCGCCACCGTAGACTGAGCCACCAGCCATGGCCGCAGCCCTCTTCGCCATCGCCGCCCTCTTGGTCGTGGGCACCATCGCCCTGGTGCTCGCGGTCCGTGCCCGAGCCGCGGCACGCCCGGCGGCAGCGCCACCGCCCAGCCTGACCCAGGTGCGCACCGAGGCGGCCGCCATCGTGAGCGCGGCCCGGACCGAGGCGCTCGCCGTCCGCGAGGCCGTCGCCGAGGAGGTGGGCATCCGCCGGGCCGCCCTGGAGGCCGGCGAGGCAGCGCTGGCCGAGCGCGAGCGCACCTGGCGCGATCGGCGAACCATCTTTGACGAGCGCCGCTTCGCCCACCGCAAGCGGCGGGAGGAGATCGATGCCCGTGCTGCCGAGGTCGACGTGGCCCGGGCCGAGGTGCGCCGCACCATCGCCGAGCGGGCGGCGGCCGACCTGGAGACCGCTCGAGGCATGGTGCTGGAGAAGCTGGACGCCGAGCTGGAGGCGGAGCGGGCCGAGCGGGTCGCTCAGCTGGTCGCCGACCGGACCGGGGAGGGGGAGGCCACCGCCCGGATGCTGCTGGTGGAAGCCGTGGAGCGGCAGTCGGAAAGCCACGTCGACAGCGCACCCCGGCTCTCCCCCATCGATCTGGACGGGCTCGACGAGGCGCACCGGGAGCGGATCCTCACCGCCCTCCAGGTGGTGGCGGAGTCCACCGGGACCGACCTCGGGATCGACAACGAGAGGGGGCAGGCGACGCTCCGCGGCCTCGACCCCGTCGGCCGCGAGATCGCCCGGCAGGCCTCGCTCGAGGTGCTGGACCGCAGCGTCCAGGCGGCGGACGTTGCGCCGCTCGTGCTGCGCGCACGTCGCCGGCTCTCCACGACCATCGCCGAGCTCGGTGAGCGCGCTCTCTGGGAGATGGCGATGGAGGGGCGCCCGGAGCTCGCCGAGCTGCTCGGGGTTCTCCACTACCGCTTCTCCTATGGTCAGAACGCGCTGCTGCACTGCAAGGAGACCGGCTACCTGTGCGGCGTGCTGGCGGCGGAGCTGGGCCTGCCCCAGGCCGCGGCGCGCGAGGCCGGGACCCTGCACGACATCGGCAAGGCGGTGGACCACGACGTCGAGGGATCCCACGCGATCATCGGCGGCGAGCTGCTCCTGGTGATGGGCAGAGACCCGGCGATCGCCCACGCGGTCAAGGCGCACCACTTCGACGTCGAGCCCTCCACCGACCTGGCCATGCTCACCATCTGCGCCGACGCCATTTCGGCTTCCCGCCCCGGGGCACGCCGTGACACGCTCGCCGCCTATCTCGCCCGGCTGGAGCAGCTCCAGGGGATCGCCACCCGGCACCCCCAGGTGGAGCGAGCCTTCCCGCTGCAGGCCGGGCGCGAGGTCCGGATCTTCGTCAGAGCCGGCCAGGTTTCGGACCCCGACATGCCCGCGCTCACCGGGGAGATCGCGCGGGAGATCGAGAGCGAGATGCAGTACCCGGGGGTGATCAAGGTCACCCTCATCCGCGAGACGCAGGCCATCGCCACCGCCCCGGTCCAGGTCGGGCGCAGCGTGGAGCCGCTGGAGCCGGTCCTGGCGGGGGCCGCCAACAAGCGACGGCGCCGCCGGCGGAAGCGCAAGGGCGCCGGGGAGGGCGAGTCGGGCGGTCCCTCCGAAGCTGCCGGTCCAGCCGAGGCCGAGTAGCCGCGCATCGGGGGCAGCACCCGGGGCTCCTCCTGCGCCCACGCCGAGTTCTGCGTGGACCGCGTCGGGTGGTCCTGGCCGCCTCCTGGCGGGCCTCGGTCTCCTGCCGGCAGCCGTCGCGTACCGGCGGAGCTGCGCCACCGGAGCCGGAGAAGGTCTCCCTGGGCCGGGGGTCAGGAGGCGACTGAGGCGCTCCCGCCGGCGAGGAAGGAGAGGATCACCTCGGCGGCGAGCCCCGGCACCTCGTGGAAGAAGAGGTGGCCGCAGCCGTCGAACCAGTACCGCCGGGCGCCGGGGATGAGCTTGGTGAGCGTCTCGGCATTGGCGAGCGGGACCAGGACGTCCTCGGTGCCGTGGAGGACGATGGTCGGAACCGCGATCTCCCCGAGACGGCGGCTGACGTCGGCGTCTCGCGAGGAGCGGAACTGCGCCGTGAAGGCGCGGCCCGGGATCGGGTGCGCCGCCCGGTGGGCGACCTCGTCCTCGATGAACTCGGGGTGGTCGCGCTGGAAGCGGGTCGAGTAGAGGACGGTGCAGGCGAGCCGGTACGCCGCCGCCGGCGTGACCGCCCCACGCCCGAGCAGGGCCGCGGTCGCCTCGGGTGCCGCGGGGACGGCCGCATGGCGTCCCGGACCGGTCGCGGCCAGCACCAGACGGGTGACCCGTTCAGGGTGGAGGACGGCGACATGCTCGGCGGTCAGTCCGCCCATCGAGGCCCCGAAGAGCTGGAAGCTCGGCGCCCCGGAGGCCGTCGCCACCGCGACGCAGTCCGCCGCCAGCCGGGACATCGGGTAGGGGCCGGTCGGCACGTCGAAGTCGCCGACCCCTCGGGGGTCGTAGACGATCACCCGGTGGCGCCGGGCCAGCGCCGGGATGACCGGAGCGTAGATGCGGCGCGTCGCCCCCAGACCGGGGATCATCAGCAGGGGCTCGCCCTCGCCGCGAACGCTGAACGCGAGCCGCACCCCGTCGTCGGTGACCACGAACCGGTCGAGGGTCGGCTCCGTCACGGCACCGGATCGTAGGGCACGGCTGCAGGTGGACGTCGGCGGTGGCTCCGACGCGCCACCATTGGCCCGTGCCGCGACTCTTCGTCACCCGTGAGCAGCTCAGGGATGGCACCCTGGCGATCGACGGCGAGCCCGGGCGGCACCTCGCCACGTCGCTGCGCACCCGCCCCGGCGACTTGATCGTGGTCGTCGACGACGCCGGGCAGGAGCACGGGGTCAGGGTCACCGCGGTGCAGCCGGGGCGGGTGGCCGGGGCGATCGTCTGGTCGCGGGAGGCGGCCGGGGAGCCCCTCCTCCACCTCGAGGTCGTCCACGCGCTGATCCGCGAGATGGACGAGGTGGTCGCGGCCCTGGCCGAGGTGGGTGCCGCGGTCATCCGCCCGGTCGTGGCCCAGCGCAGTGTCAGCCGTCCTGACCCGCTGCGGGCGGCGGGCCGGGCCCGGCGCTGGGGGGAGATCGCCCGCGAGGCGGCCGAGCTGGCCCATCGCGCCAGGGTCCCCGCGGTTGAACCTGTCAGCGACCTGGAGAAGGCCCTGGCGGCGCTTCCGGCGGGCTCGCGTATCCTCGCCTGCATGGTCGGCTCGCCCAAACCTCTGGCCCGTCTGGACGTCGATCGAGGTCGGCCCGCGGCTCTGGTGATCGGCCCCGAGGGAGGGCTGACTCCCGCCGAGGCGGAGCGGCTCCGCGCCGCGGGCGCGGACCTGGTGCATCTCGGTCCCCGGGTGCTTCCGGCACGCCGGGCCGCGGCGTTCGCGGCCGGCCTGCTCCTGGCCCGTGCCGGGGACCTCGACGACGCCGTCCCGACGGCACCAGCGCAGTGATCACCGGCATCCCCCCCTCTGAGGCTCCCGGGCCGCGCCGGGCGGCGGCGACCGGAGCGCTCCGGGTGGCGCTCACAACCCTCGGCTGCAAGGTCAACTACGCCGAGATGGCCGACCTCGCGGGCGCCCTCGCGGGCCTCGGCTGCGAGGTGGTCCCCGAGGACGAGCCAGCTGACGTCCGCGTCCTCAACTCCTGCGGGGTAACGCTCCAGGCGGACGCCACCACCCGGCAGCGGCTGCAGCGGTTGCGCCGCCAGGACCCCGGATGCCACCTCATCCTCACCGGTTGCTCGGTGGACGCCAACCCCGAGCGGTACCTCGCCACCGGAGAAGACGGGCGGCCGGCAGCCCCCCACCTGGACTCCGTCTTCGCCAACGCGGAGAAGGGCCGGATCGCGGACCATGTCGTTGCGCTCGCCGCCCGGGTCGGAGCCACACCGCGGCGGCTGCCTCCGGCGGGGCTCCGGAGCCGAGCCTTCCTCAAGGTCCAGGACGGCTGCGACCACCGCTGCACATACTGCGTGGTATGGCGGGCGCGGGGGGCGTCGGTGAGCGTGCCCGCCGAGGTGGTGCTGTCCCGGGCGCGAGCGGCCGCGGAGGCCGGGCACGCCGAGCTGGTCCTCACCGGCGTCGATCTCGGCAGCTACGGCCGCGACCACGGATCGGACCTGGCCGGCCTGGTGAGCCGCCTGCTGGACAGCCTCGACGGCGAGGTGCGGCTCCGGCTCAGCAGCGTCAACGCCAACGACATCTCCGAGCGGCTGATCGCCCTCAACCGGGACCCGCGGCTCTGCGCCCACTGGCACATCCCCCTGCAGAGCGGCAGCGACCGCATCCTCCGGGCCATGCACCGCGGATACCGCCGCCAGCGCTACCTCCGGGTGGTCGAGAGCCTGCGGGGCCGGGACCCCGACACCGAGCTGACCACCGATGTGATGGTGGGTTTCCCGGGCGAGACCGAGGCGGACCACCAGGCCACCCTGAGCCTGATCGCGGAGGTGAGCTTTCTCGGCTGCCACGTCTTCCGCTACTCGCCTCGTCCCGGCACCGCGGCGGTCGGGCTGCCGGATGGCGTCGACGACCTGGTCGCGCGCCGGCGCAGCGCGGAGATCCGGGGGGCGGCAGCCGCCACCGCCGTCAAGCGGCGGCGACGCACCGTCAACGCCCGTCATCAGGTGGTGTGGGATCGCCTGGCGCCTGGCGAGGCCCACGGACTGAGCGCGGGGTATCACGAGGTGGTGGCGGTCCCCAACCCGCTGACGCGGGTCGGAGGGCTGCAGACGGTCCAGGTCAGCGAGGTGGAGGGAGATCACCTCCGCGGCGTCATCGTCGCGGCCGGCGCTCGGGACGCGGTCTGATGCGGATCGCCGTCGTGGTGCACCCGAGGGCGAGTCGCGAGGCGCTGCGCTGGGACGGCCGCGAGCTCTCGCTCTGGATCACCCAGCCTCCGGTCGAGGGAGCCGCCAACGCCGCCGCCCGCAGGCTGCTCGCGGAGTGGCTCGACGTCCCGCCGTCGCGGGTCCGTCTGATCGGCGGCCACCACAACGCTCACAAGCTGTTCGAGGTCGAGGGGGCCGACGCGCTTCCCACCTGACGACGTGCGCTCACCTCGACGTGAGCGCGGTTTCCTGCAGGTGGGCTTGCGTCGGTGGCACACTGCTCCCCACCAGCGGAGCCTCCGAGGCCCGCCGGGGAGGGGCCGACCTGAGTCGATCGGTTGGCGCAAGCCTTCGCTTGCCGGCAGGGCCCCGTGACCATGGTGGCGGGGTCGCATGACCAGGTGGGTGCGCGCCCTCGGGATGGTGGTCGCAGCGGTCGCGCTCTCGGTCACGGCCGCAGGGTCGTTCCATTCGCCGGAGGCCGCGGCGGCAGGTAGTGCCGTCACCCCGCCCACCGCCGCCGCCGGCTTCCCCACCGCCGCGCCGGCGCACCCCGACTGCACCACCCCCACACCGCGACCTGCACGGCACCGGCCGGTACCGACCCCTCCGGGCTTCACCACCCGGGCTGAGGCGGCGGCCGTGGCGCAGCCATCACCGGTCGCCTCCGCAACTCCGAGCGCGGTCGCGGCGGCGGTGCCCGCTCCCACCGCTCCGGTCCGCCCGGCGACCATGCCGGCGATCCCAGAGGCTCCGGCCCCGGGACTGCTGGTCCCCGCCGCCGCCCCGAGCCCTCAGCCGGTGTCGGCCGCGGTGACGCTGGCCGGGCTAGTCGCGCTGGCGGCGGTGGTCCTGCTGATCCTCGGCGATCGCCTGGTGGGGTCGCAGCGCCGGCCTCCGCGCCCATGAGCTCGTACGAGCTGCTGGGACGCGGGCCCCGCTCCGAACGTCCTCCGGACCACGGCTCGCCGTCGCCGCCGGAGCGACCGCTGGCACCCTATCCGCCGCCCCGGGGTCAGCCGGACGGAGGGCGGGGGCGCGGGATCCGGCGACGACGCACCGCCGTGCTGCTGGCGGTCATCGGGCTCACCCCGCTGGTCGCGGTGGCCCTGCTGACCACCGCGATCGGCGGCTCCGCGATCACCGGCCAGGTCAACGCACGGCTCTCGGGGGCCGGCAGGCAGGCGGCCGCCTATCTCGAGCAGGTGATCACCGACCGGGTGGCCGCCCTCGACGCGGTCGCCAACCAGCTCCCGGTGCTGGCCACCGCCGAGGGCAGTGCCTCGGCGGACCCGGCGACAGCGACCGCGGACCTCACCGCGCTCCTCCACGCGGAGACGGCGAGCCAGGGGGTCGTCCTGACCGACGCCGCAGGCGGGACCGTTCTCCAGGCCGGGGCTCAGGACCCGCTGTCCGCCCTGGCCCCGGGCTGGCGTGCGAGCGCTCTTCGCAACGGCTTCCTCGCCGCCGCGGTGCCCGCGTCGTTGACCGCCCCGGCGGTGGCGGTCGCCGTCCCGGTCCTCGAGGGGGGCGGAGCGGCCGGCGGTTTCCTGGTGGAGGCTTACGGGCTCGCCGGCGCCGTCGCGTCGCTCGAGTCCTTCGCCGGTCCCCAGGGGATGGGCCTCCTGGTGCTCGACAGGACCGGGGGCCTGGTGATGGGTGTCGAGCCCTCCGGCTCGAGCAACGCCCGGCTGACCACCTCCTGGACCCCACAGCCGGGGCTCACCTCCCAGGCGGCCCTCGCCCTCAACAGCCGCAGCGTGCAGATCGACGACAACGGTCCGAGCGGACCCGCCGCCTACAGCCCGGTGGGCAAGACACCCTGGGTGATCCGCGCCTCCCTGCCCGGCTCCGCACTGGCCGCGGTGACCAACCTGCGAATCGCGGTGTTCAGCATCTGCGGCGCCCTCGCCCTCCTCTTCCTCGCCGCGGTGAACATGGTCAACCGGGAGCTCCACCGGCAGGAGCAGACCGAGGCGGCGCTGATCGTGCAGTCGGCGGTGATGGAGCACGCGGCCATGCACGACCCGCTGACCGGTCTGCCCAACCGCCTGCTCTTCAACGACCGGCTTCAGCATGGCATCTCCAACGCCCGCCGATCAGGCCGCCCGCTGGCGCTCTTCGTGCTCGACATCGACGGTTTCAAGGCGCTCAACGACGCCCTCGGCCACACCGCCGGTGACACCGTCCTCAAGGAGACGGCCGCCCGGCTGCAGGCGTCGGTCCGCGTCTCGGACACGGTCGCCCGCTTGGGCGGCGACGAGTTCGTGATCGTGGCCGTCGACGCCGACCCTGCTGACGCCGAGCTGATCGGCGCCAAGGTGCGGCAGCGGATGGAGGACCCGATGCTGGTCGACGAGCGGCCGATCCCGGTGTGCCTCAGCATGGGCCTGGCCGCTTTCCCCGAGGATGGTGGCGAATCCTCCCAGCTCCTCCGCCGCGCCGACACCAACATGTACCGGGAGAAACGGGCGAGAAAGGCCGCCTCCGGCTGAAGGGTGAGAGCCGGAGGCGGCCGTGGAAAGGCCCGGTCGGGGCTCAGCTCGCGGCCGGCTGGCCCACCCGCGGGGTCCCGGTGGTGACCGGTATCCGCTGCGGCTGCGGCTTGGCGACGCGAGGCACGGTGATGGTCAGCACCCCGCGATCGAAGCCGGCGGTGATGCCGTCGGGGCGGATCTCGCCCGGGAGGCTGACCTGGCGGAACACCGAGGCCACCCTCCGCTCGCGGCGCACGTAGTCGCCCTCGGCAGCGTCGTGCTCAGCGCGGCGCTCGCCCCTGATGGTGAGGACGCCGTCGTCATAGGTGACCTCGACCTCGTCCGGGCCGAACCCCGGCACCGACGCCTCGAGGACGTAGCTGCTCTCGGTCTGACGGATGTCGACCGGGAGGGTCAGATGCTCGCCGCCGCCGTTGCGGGTCAGCGGGTCGCCGAAAACCTGTTGGAACAACTGGTCCATCTGCTCGTGCAGGCTGGACAGCTCGCCCCAGGGGTTCCATCGCACCATGGCCATCTCACATCCCTCCTTGCGATCCATGCGCGTGAGGAAGACTGAATCTGCTTCCTCTGTACCAGCCCGCCGGGAGGGTCTAAACGTGTGGCGGCGCGACGATCAAGCCGTGGCGAGGGCCCGCCCGCAGCGGCGGAGGATGGGGGACGGGACGGTTACTCCGCAGGCGCGAAGAAGTCGCGCAGGTGGTCGAAGAAGCCGCGCCTGACCTCGACCGGCTTGCCGTCCCGCCCGCCCAGCTGCTCGTACAGCTGGCGATCGCGGGCCGATACGTGGCTCGGAATCACCACTCGAACGATGCAGATCTGGTCGCCCCGCCGCCCGGTGCGGAGGTGGGGCACGCCGTGACCGGCGATCTTGATGACCCGGCCCGGCTGGGTGCCCGCCGGGAGGTCCAGCACCGTCTCGCCGTTGACGGTCGGGACCGCGATCTGGTCGCCGAGCACGGCCTGGGTCACGGTGACCGGAAGCTCGTAGACGAGGTCCTGGCCGCGCCGGATCAGCTGGGGATGGGGGGCGATCCGGAAGCCCAGGTAGAGATCACCGTGAGGACCGCCCCGGGGCCCAGCCTCGCCCTCGCCGCCCACCCGGACCTGGACGTCGGCGTCGACCCCGGCCGGGATGCTCACCTCGATGGTCTTGCGCTCCTCGACCAGGCCCCGCCCCCGGCAGCGGGTGCAGGGGTGGTCCAGCAGCCTGCCCTCCCCGTGACAGCGAGGGCAGGCGGTGAGGTTGACCACCTGACCGAAGATCGACTGCATGGCGCGGCGCACCTGGCCGCTGCCGCCGCAGTCGGGACAGTTCGGGGGGGTCGTCCCGGGGGCGGCGCCACTGCCCGCGCAGTCGGGGCAGGTGTCGGCGCGGGGCACCTCGACGGTGCGCTTGGCGCCGAACACCGACTCCTCGAAGGTGATGTCGACCGCCATGCGCAGATCGGCGCCGCGCCGCGGGCCGGCGGCTCGGCCGGAGCGCCTGCCCCCACCGAAGAACATGTCGAAGAGGTCGAAGGCGGAGTCGAAGGAGAAGGGGCCGAAGTCGGGCATCTGCTGGCCGCTGTGGCCGAAGGTGTCGTAGCGCTGGCGCTTCTGAGGATCGCTCAGCACCGAATAGGCCTCGCCCACCTCCTTGAAGCGCTCCTCGGCCCCCTTGTCCCCCTGGTTGCGATCGGGGTGGTACTCCATGGCGAGCTTGCGGTAGGCGCGCTTCAACTCGTCGGGGCTGGCCTCGCGCCGCACCCCCAGGACCTCGTAGTAGTCGCGCTTGACGGTCGCCATCAGGGCTCCATCCCGTGTGCGCCCTCTCCGCCTCGCCGCGGATGCGCCACCCGGACCAGGGCGGGCCGGAGCAGCCGGTCGTGGAGGCGGTAGCCGGGTTGCAGCTCGGCGATCACGGTGTCCTCGCTGACCGCATCGGACTCCTCCCCACCGATCGCCTCGTGAAGCGCGGGGTCGAAGCGCGCGCCGACCGTCTCGACCGGCTCGACGCCAACCGCTGCCAGCGCCTGCTCGAACTGGGCGACCACCATCCGGAGGCCGTCCTGGAGCTGCTGGCCACTAACGTCCGCTCCGGAGTGACCGATGGCGCGGCGCAGGTTGTCGAGGACCGGGAGCAGGGCCAGGGCGGCCTCCTCGGACGCGTAGCGCGAGCGGTCGGCGAGCTCCTGCGCCTTTCGCCGCCGGAAGTTCTCGAAGTCGGCGGCGAGCCGGAGGAGCTGGTCGTTGCGCTCGGTGAGCTCGCGCCGCAGCGCCTCCACGTCCGGCGCCGACGGGGCCGCGGTCATCATCGCCGCGGGGTCAGCGACCTCAGGGGCGGGCCTCCCGGTGATCTCCTCGCTCCCCCCGGCGTCGGGGGGCGGGGAATCGCCCGCAGCCGGGCCGCCGGCCGGCCCGCCGGGGCCGCTGCTCCGGCCGCCGGGCACCGCCTGGTGCGAGGAGGCGTGGATGGCCCTCCCATCGGCGGTCCGCCTGGGATGCTCGGTCATCCTCGATCTCCTCGCTGCGGGGCCATGGTCAACTGAGTACCCGGGCGACGGCCTCACCAACCCGATCCGCGACGAAGCGGACCCGGGGGGCCACCTGCGAGTAGGGCATCCGGGTCGGACCCAGGACGCCGACCGTGCCCCCGCGTCCGTCGCCGGCCCGGTACGTGGTCAGCACCAGGCTGCAGCCGTTGAGCTGGGAGATCCCCGACTCGGTACCGATCACCACGGTCACCGGGCGGCCGGTGGACGGCGCGGACTCGCCACGTCCGGTCTGCCAGGCACCTCCCTGCCCCGGCCGGGATCCGAGCCGGAGTCCGGGCGCGCTCCCGGCCGGGCCCGCCTCCCGGCCGGCGGCCTGGACCTCGAAGGCCGCCGCCAGCAGCTCGCCGAGGACCCTCTCCTCCTCGACCAGCTCGAGCACCTGGGCGAGCCGCTGCACATCGCCGAACTCGGGCTGGTGCAAGAGGTTGCGCACGCCGTCGTGGACGATCAGGGTGTCCTGCCGCGAACTCGACGGAGCGGAGGAAGGTGGCGATGTCGGCGACGACCTCGGAGCGCAGCGGGTGGGCCAACTCGCCGCCCTGGCTGAGCTCGATCCGGGACCCGTCGAGGCCGACGAGCTCCTCGTTGAGCGCTCCGGCGAGGCGGCTCAGCTCCTCCTGATCGGCGGTGCGGCTGAGGGCCATGGGGTGCTGCCGGATCAGGTTGCCGTCGAGCACCAGGATCAGCAGCGCATGGCCGGGGTCGAGAGATACCAGGTCGAGATGCTTGACCTCGACGCTCCGGGCCTGGGGGCCGGTGACGATACTGAGCGCGTCGACGGCCACGGCGAGCACCTGGGCGGAGAGCTCGAGGATGCCCTCGATGTCGGCCGGCATCACCGCCAGGCGTGGCTCGAGCTGGCGGCGCACCCCGCCCGGGAGCCCCTCCTCCTGCATCAGGAAGTCGACGTAGTAGCGGTAGCCTCGATCACTCGGCACCCGCCCGGCCGAGGTGTGCGGCTGGAGGAGATAGCCGACCTCGACCAGGGTGGCCAGCTCGTTGCGGATGGTGGCCGCCGACCAGCTCGCGAGGTGGAGGGCGAGGGCGTGCGAGCCGACGGGCACCCCGGTGGCGGTGTAGTCGGCCACCACCGCCTCGAGGATCTGCTCCTTGCGGGCGTCGAGTGGGATCCAGCTCTCCATGGCTCTCCCGGACCGGCGGCCCCAACCCGGGGCCCACCTTAGCACTCGCTAGTCCTGAGTGCTAAATCCTAGCACCGGACCGGCCGGGGAGTTCGCCGGCCCCGGCATGGGCGACCGGCCGGGGGCCCTGCTGCGCAGCTCGCGGACCCAGTGACGGCCCTCACCGGCATGCACCGAGTGGAGCAGCTCGAGCACCTCCTGCGCCTTCCAGCTCTCCATCGCCAGCACGGTGCCGCGCGACAGACCGGCGCGGAGGAGCTCGGCGGCAACGGTTTCGGGCACGGGCTGACGGCCTGGAGAGCCAGGAATTTGGCGCATGATTGACGCAATCCTGGGACAAGCGCAGGCCGCTCCGAAGCCCTGCGGCGACACTGTGACCCGCCCGTCTTGCCCGGGCATCCCGGCTCAGCGACGGCGTTACAGATGACCACAGCGCCGCCATCCGACCTGACGGTGGCGCCGGCCCGGAGCGCCCAGCGGTCAGGCGACGAGCTGGCGGACCAGCTCGTCGAGCACCTCCTGGCCGCGCGCGGTCGTCCCCACCCGGCCGTCGCGCCGCCAGAGCAGGCCCGCGTCGACCAGGTCGCCGGCTCGCCCGCGCCACCCCGGGCCGACCTCCAGACCCTCCGCCAGGCGCAGTCCCAGCAGAACCCGCTCCGCCTCGGCCGCGGCGTCGTCGACCGCCTCCCACGCCTCGAACGGCAGCTTGCCGGCGGCACCCGGCGATCGCGCCAGGTAGGCGGTCAGGCTGCGCCCGTGCCAGTAGCGGAGGGAGGCGGCTGCCGCCGCGGCCGGGATGCCGAGCGCGGGTGCGAGGCCGCCGGGGAGGTGCCCGTGGGCGCCCAACCCGACGCCGAGGTAGTGACCGCGCCGCCAGTAGACGAGGTTGTGGCGGCACTCCTCCCCGAGACGCGCGAAGTTGCTGACCTCGTACTGGCGAAGCCCGGCAGCGTCCAGGACCTCGACCGCGATGCGGTGCTGGCGGAGCGCCGCTTGGGGGTCGACCGCCGGCTTCTCGCCGCGGCGCACGCTGGCGTGGAGGGGCGTGCCCGCCTCCACGGTCAGCTCGTAGGCGGAGAGATGCCCGCTGCCCAGGCCGGCGACCCGCTCCAGGGTCGACCGCCACCGCACGTCGTCGAGGCCGGGCACCGCGTAGATCAGGTCGCAGCTGATCCGGGAGAACCCCGCCGCGCGAACCTCCCCCACCGCGGCGAGAGCCCTCTCACGGTCGTGGACCCGGCCGAGGAAGCCGAGGATGTCGGGCTCCAGGCTCTGGATCCCGAGGCTCACCCGGTTGAAGCCCGCCTCGAGCCAGGCGGCCGCACGCCGCTCGGTGGTGCTGGACGGGTTGGCCTCGAGGGTGACCTCGCAACCCGGGGCGAGGGTGAAGCCCTCACGCACCTGGTCGAGCACCCCGGTGAGCCGGACGGGGTCGATGAAGCTAGGCGTCCCGCCGCCCACGAAGACGGTGTCCAGCTCCAGCCGCCCGAGCCGTTCGGCAAGGGCGCGTAGCTCGGCACGGAGCGCCTCGACGTACTCCGCCTCCCGATCGCGGCCGGGCAGGGAAACGAAGTCGCAGTACTCGCAGCGTCGCTCGCAGAAGGGGACGTGGACGTAGAGGGAGCGGACCTGGCCCGCGGCGGAGACCGTCTCCGCGCCCTCCACCGGGGCCAGGTCTGGGCTCACCGGCCGGACGGCCCCGCCATGCCCTGGCGCTGCCGCCTCCGGAAGAACATCCGGGTGATGGCCGGGTACGCGAGCGGCACCAGGATGAAGCCGGACACCACCGCGACGATCTCCGCCACCGCGACGCCGGCCCCGGTCGTGGACCCCAGCGTGCTCACCTCCAGGAAGTAGACGAGGGTGTCGACGACCGCGATCAGGGCGCCGAAGACGAAGGTCTCCAGGAGCCCGGGACGGCCCTTCTTGACGATGCGCACCGCGAACGGACGGGACACCCAGGCGGCCACGGCCAGGATGATGATGGCGATCTCGGAGATCGCCAGGCCCACGATGCCGCCGATCAGGCTGCCCGTCGTGTAGAGCTGCTGGACGACCGCGGTACCCGGCTCGGGCGGCGCCGTCAGAGCGTTCGCCAGGGTGAGCCGGTAGCTGGTGGAGTCGACGGTCTTGACCGTGGCGGGCTGACCGTCGAGGGTGATGCTGGCGGCCACGAAGTCGACGCCCGCGCCGCCGGCCAGGGTGAGCTGGGTCGTGGTGGGCGCCGGGCTCGCCGCCACCGCCGCGCAGACCGAGACGGTGCCGGGTCCGACCATGCTCTGAGAGACCGTGGTCCCGGACGACGGGGGAGCGGCGAGGGGGGCGTCCAGGGTGATCCGGTCACCGTCGACCGCCGCGATGTGGGTGACCGTCGAGCCGACCGTGAGATTGATGCTGGGCCCGCAGAGGAAGGTCTTGCCGGCGCCGCTCGCCACCGAGAAGCTGCTGGTGGTGGGCGCCGGGCTCGCCTGCACCTTGGAGCTGGTGGTGTCGGTCAGGCCGATGAGCAGCCCGATGACCACCACCACCGCCCCCGCGATCCCGGAGAGCACCAGGTAGTCGCGCCGGTTCCAGGGGATGCCAGGGAGCGACGGGGCGGGCGGCATGGTCGGCCGCATTGCCCGCGCCGACCCCGCGGGCGGCGGCGCGAAGAGGGCCGCCATCATCCCCCGGCGGGGCGGTGGCAGCGGCTCGGGCTCGGGCTGGACGGCCGGCGACGGGGAGCTGACGGTCCGGGAGGGCCGGCGCTTGCGGCGGTGGCGGGGCGGGGCCACCCTCAGGCGCCCCCGCCGGAGGACACTGCCCGGTTCCTAAAGGTTGCTGCCAATTGTGTCTTCATCACTCCTCGTCCATCTGCAGGACGGCCATGAATGCCTCCTGCGGGATCTCCACGCTACCCACCCGCTTCATCCGGCGCTTACCCTCTTTCTGCTTCTCGAGCAGCTTGCGCTTGCGGGTGATGTCCCCACCGTAGCACTTGGCCAGGACGTCCTTGCGCATCGCCGAAACCGTCTCGCGGGCAATGATCTTACCGCCCACCGCGGCCTGGATCGGGACCTCGAACAGCTGGCGGGGGATCAGCTTGCGGAGCCGCTCGGCCAGGCGGCGGCCGTGGAGGTTGGCCCGGTCGCGATGGACGATCATGGAGAGGGCGTCGACGCGCTGGCCCCCCACCATGATGTCGAGCTTGACCAGGCGCTCGGCCCGGAACCCGGTCAGCTCGTAGTTGAGCGAGGCGTAGCCGCGGCTGCGCGACTTGAGCTGATCGTAGAAGTCGTGGATGATCTCGCCCAGGGGGAGGTCGTAGACCAGCGCCACCCGATCGCCGGTCTGGTGCTCCAGGTTGCGGAACTCGCCCCGCCGCTCCTGGCAGAGCTCCATGATCGCCCCGACGTGGGCGGTGGGCACCAGGATGGTGGCCGTGCAGCGCGGCTCCTCGATCTCCTCGATCGCCGAGGGGTCGGGCAACCGCTCCGGGTTGTCGACCGGGACCACCTCGCCGGTGCGCAACCGGACCCGATAGGCGACGGTCGGGGCGGTGGTGATCAGGGCCAGGTCGAACTCCCGCTCCAGCCGCTCCTGGACGATCTCCATGTGGAGCAGCCCGAGGAACCCGCAGCGGAAGCCGAAGCCCAGAGCCGCCGAGGACTCCGGCTCCCAGACCAGCGAGGCGTCGTTGAGGTTGAGCTTCTCGAGGGCCTCCTTCAACTCCTGGACGTCGTCCGAGTCGATGGGGAAGATGCCGGCGTAGACCATCGGGGTGACGCTGCGATAGCCGGGGAGCGGCGTGACCGCAGGGCGATCGGCCAGGGTGACGGTGTCGCCGACCTTGGAGTCGCGGACGTTCTTGATGGAGGCGATCAGGTAGCCGACCTCGCCCGCGCCGAGCCCCCCGGTCGGGGTCATCACCGGGCGGAAGACCCCGACCTCGTCGACCACGAACTCCTTCTCGGTCGCCATCATCCGGATCCGCTGGCCCGGGCTGATCGAGCCGTCGAACACCCGGACGTAGACGACCACCCCCCGGTAGGCGTCGTACTTGGCGTCGAAGATCAGGGCCGTGAGGGGAGCCTCGGGGTCCCCCCGGGGCGGGGGCACCCGGGCCACCACCGCCTCCAGGATCTCGTCGACCCCGGTCCCGTCGCGGGCCGATGCCAGGATGGCGCCGGAGCCGGGAAGGCCGACGACCTCCTGGATCTCGCGGCGGACCAGCTCGGGGTCGGCGGCCGGGAGGTCGATCTTGTTGATCACCGGGATCAGCTCGTGGTCGTGCTCCAGGGCCAGGTCGACGTTGGCGAGGGTCTGGGCCTCGACCCCCTGGGTGGCGTCGACCACCAGGATCGCGCCCTCGCAGGCGGCCAGGGCCCGGGAGACCTCGTAGGCGAAGTCCACGTGACCGGGCGTGTCAATGAGGTTGAGCTCGTAGGTGCGGCCGTCCTGGGCCGTGTAGTCCATCCGGACCGCCTGGGCCTTGATGGTGATGCCGCGCTCCCGCTCCAGGTCCAGGGTGTCGAGCACCTGAGCCTGCATGTCCCGCGGAGCCACCGTCCCGGTCCGCTCCAGCAGGCGGTCGGCGAGGGTGGACTTGCCGTGGTCGATGTGGGCGATGATCGAGAAGTTGCGGATGGCGTCGCGGCGGACCGGGGGCACGCCGGGCATCGTATTCGAAGCGAGGGGCGCCACCCCCCGCTCCGCCCCTCGGCGCATCCCGGCCACCCCGCCTGGCCGGCGGTGATGGGAGCGCCGCTCAGTTCACGTCCACGTGGACCAGGTCGAAGCTGCTGATGAAGGCGCTGGTGTCGCTGACCACATAGCGGAGCTCGAGACCAGAGACGGCCACGGCGCTGCCCAGCACCGCCGTGACGTTGACCACCTGGGTGGCCAGGGTGGGGGTGGGGGTCGGGGTGGCGATCGAGACGGCGGTCCAGGTGGCCCCCGAGTTGGCCGAGACCAGGAGGTAGGCCTGGGCGGTGCCACTCGGGGCCTGACTGGCCTGGTCGACCAGGGTGACCAGCACCGAGGTCACCGCTGCCCCGCTGGCGACGGAGGGCTAAAGCAACGGTTCGGGCCGCTCCTCCGCTCGGAACGGGAGCCCGGGCCCCCGACCCAACTCCGTCACCCCTCAGTTGATGTCAATGTGGACCAGATCGAAGGTGCTCTTGAAGGCGCTGCCGTTGCTGACCACGTAGCGCAGCTCCAGCCCGGATGCGGCGGTGGCGCTGTTGATCACCGAGACCACCGAGACCGTCTGGGTGGTCATGGCGGTTGTCTGATTGGCGATCGAGAAGGCGGTCCAGGTCGAGCCGCTGTTGGCGGACACCTCGATGTAGGTGGTGGTGCCGGCGGCCGGGGCGGCGCTGGCGTCGGACACCAGGGTCACCACCGCCGAGGTGACCGGGGTCCCCGTGGCCACCACGGGGGTGAAGTTCCACTGCAGGTACTGGGTGGCGACCGGCGCAAACCAGGTGGAGCCGCCGTTGGTGGTCTCCCGGAGATACCCGGCACCGCCGGTACCGTTGGAGCCCACCGCATAGCAGTCCAGCGCGGAGAGACAGTCGAAGCCCCAGATGGGGTAGGTGGTCCCAGAGGTCTGGGCGGCCCAGCTGGTGCCGTTGGCGCTGGCCACGATCACTCCGGCATTGCCTCCGGCCCAGCAGGCGGTGGCGGAGTAGCACTCGATGGCATAGAGGGCATCGGTGGTGCCCGAGGTCTGGGCGGTCCAGGTGGTCCCGCCGTTGCCGGTGGTCAGGATCACACCGGCGCCCCCCGCCGCCCAGCACTGGGTGGTGGAGACGCAGCTGATGCCGTAGAGCTCCTGGGTGGTCCCCGAGGTCTGGGCGGTCCAGGTGGTGCCCCCGTTGGCGGTGGCCAGGATGACCCCGGCGGCTCCGGCCGCCCAGCACTGGGTGGCCGAGACGCAGCTCACCTCGTTGAGGACCTGGGCGGTCCCCGAGGTCTGGGCGGTCCAGGTGGTACCCCCGTTGGCGGTCACCAGGATGACGCCTGCAGCTCCCACGACCCAGCACTGGGTGGTCGAGGCGCAGACGATCGCGTTGAGCTCCTGCGTGCTCCCCGAGGTCTGGGCGGTCCAGGTGGTGCCCCCGTTGGTGGTGGCCACGATGGTGCCGGTCGCCCCGACCGCCCAGCCGTCGTCGGCGTTGACGAACCAGCCCCCGTACCAGATCGGGTGCGAGGGCGTGGTCTCCTCGGTCCAGGTCGCGCCACCGTTGGTGCTCGCCCAGATGTAGCCCTGGTAGGTGTACGCCCAGCACTGGCCGGCGTTGGCGCAGCCCATCCAGTCAGGGGACTGGCCGCCGAGCAGGGTCGCGGCCGCGCCCCAGTTGGTGGTGTCGGGGTAGGTGCTGGCGTCGGCGACCGACATTGCGGTCAGGTTGGCGGCGGTGAAGGTGTGGGCCGTACCGGTATCGTCGGCGCCTCCCGTGGGCGGCAGCGACAGGGCCATCTCCACGCTCGGCGTCGCCACCCAGCCCGGGGGACCCGAGAAGACCTCGTAGTAGTACTGGGTGTTGTAGGCGGCGCCGGCGTCGGTGTAGGTGGTCGCGGTTCCCGCCAGGGTGGCGATGCTCGCGTAGGTGCCGGCCGGCGAAGTTGCCCGCTCCACCGTGATCCCGGGGCTGCCGCTGACCGCGGCCCAGGAGAGGGTCACCGTGCCCGAGGTGTCATTGCAGGAGGAGTAGGGCGTCGAGCCCCCGCTGCAGTGGAGGGAGGAGACCGGGACCGCGGACGCGGTCACCGCGGCGACGCTGTTGGTGGGGTTCTCGGTCAGACCCTGCCAGGCGCCCAGGACCCCCCACCCGACCACGCCGCCGGCTCCGGCCACGGCCGCCAGCGCGGCGGAGACGAGCTGCCAGCGCCGGAGCCTGAGACCGCGCGCGGAGACGAACATGGCACCCTGACAGTAGGCGCGCCGAACGACGCGAGGGCGGCTCTGGCGTCACGCCTCCGTCACCGCCAGCAGCAATCCGATCACAGCCGTCGGCGCCGGACCGGGAAGCCGGCCCGATGCGATCATGGGCGGCCGTGCTGGAGCTGACCCGCGCCCTGCTCACCCGCCGGCTGGCGCCGGTCCATCGCCTGCTGCTCGCCCAGCTCGTGATGTTCGCGGGCATCGCGGCACTCTTCCCGGTGGTCCCCCTCTACGTCCGAGCCCATGGCGGCAGCTCCGCCGACATCGCCCTCTTCGTGGCCGGCCCCCTGGTGTCGAACACCCTGGTCCAGGTGCCGGCCGGTCACCTCGTCGATCGGATCGGCCGCAAGCCAGTGCTGATCGGGAGCCGGCTGGCGTTCGCGGTCCTCTCCTTCGCCCTCTTCGCCAACCTGGGACCGCTCTGGCTGCTGGCCCTGCTGCGGGTGGGGCAGGGCGCGTCCAGCGGCGCGTACCTGCCGGCGCTCCGGACGGCCCTCGCCGATCTCACGCCCTCCGGGCACCGGGGCAGTCGGTACGCGCAGCTCCAGGCCTGCGAGATGGTCGGGCTCCTGGTGGGCCCGGCGATCGGCGGCGCCATCGCCCTCTGGCAGTACTCGGGGATCTTCGCCGCCTCGGGGGTCTCGGTCCTGGTGGGCCTCGGCACCCTGGCCCGGATGCCGGAGACCCGCGGGATGCCGGGCGCGGCCGTGGGCGACCCGGGAGCCCCGGCGCGCCTCCCCGACCCGCGGGAGGCGGCGGGCGCCGGGGTCGATCCGGGCCCGGGGCCGGCCGAGACCGGCCCTCCCCCACCCCGGTGGTGGCTGCGCCGGGCGCTGCTGCTGCCGGCGGCCACCCTGGCCGCGGTGGGCGCCCTCTTCAACATGTACGACGTCGTCTGGCCCCAGTACCTGAGTGCCCGCGGTTACAGCAGCCTGGTGATCGGGCTCTCCATCTCCCTCTTCGCGGTGCCGATCCTGCTCCTCGCCGGGCGCGCGGGGAGGCTCAGCGACCGGGCCAACCGGCGGGCGCTGGTCCCCGCCGCGCTGGTGGTGGGCGCGGTCTGCGCGGCCGCGTACCCGCTGCTGCGCAACATCTACCCGATCCTCCTTGTGGGCACCGTGGAGGCTGCGGCCTGGGTGGTCGTGGAGCCCACCCTGTACGCGGTGGTCGGCGACTCCGCAGAGGTGGCGATCCGCGGCCGCGCCATGGGACTGGGGGGATTCTTCGAGGCCGGCGGCGGGGCCCTTGGCGCGGGGGTGCTCGGCACCCTGTACGGGATCGCCGCCCCGCTCCCCTTCCTGGGCGGGGCGGGCCTGTGCCTGCTCGCCGCCGCCGCCTGCGCCGCCGGCCTGCCCGCCCATCGGGTCCTCGGGCCGGGCGACTCCGCGGCCGCCTCCGCCTGACCCCGGCTCAGCCGGTCGAGACGGCGCGGAATGCCAGCAGCAGGGCCACCACGAAGCCGACCACCAGGGTCCACGCCTCGCGCCGCGGGGCCGTCCCGCGGGTGAAGAGGAGGGCGAGCGGCAGGGTGACCAGTGCCAGCGGCCCGTACATGAGGTGCAGCCCCTGGTCGGGTCGCTGCCCGGCGATGAGCAGGCTGATGCCGCCGATCCCCTGCAGCACCACCGCGGCGAGGGCCAGCCAGAGGTAGGAGCGGACGGTGGGCAGGAGGCCGGCATTCCGAACCGCCAGGGCGCCGAGCACCACGCCGGCCGCGAGCACGATCAGGAGGGCGTCACCCAGCCGCTCGTGGACGCTGACCAGCACGCCGAGCGCGCCCGAGGGCTGGGCCGCCAGGAGAGCCGAGGGGGTCATCGCAGCACCACCTCCAGCCGGCTCGAGGGCAGCCGCGTGTAGAGGCTCGCGACCGGGGCCCACCCCGTGGCGCTGCCGGAGGGGATCAGCAGCGCCAGGTGGTCGCCGATGCGCCGCCGCCAGCCGCGCGGCGATGCGGGCGGGGTGAGGTCGACCGGCTCCCCGTCCACCAGGGCGCCGTGGGTGGCGTCCACCGCGGTCGCGAAGACGTCGACCAGCTCCCACCAGGCGTCCTCGTCCACCCGGAGCACGACCTCGTCCATGCCGGGCAGCGCCAGGGCCGCCTCGACCACGGCCCCGCCCGAGGTTACCACCGACTCGAGATGGACCGCGAGCCCGCGCCAGCTCGCCTCCTGGGCGTGGACGAGCGGCTGACCCCGGCCCGTGCCGAGGCTGCGGAAGCGCTCGCTGACCTGCAGGCCCAACTGCCCCAGCTCGGTGAGAGCGATGCTGAGCGGCCACGGACCGGCGCCGGCCGGCTGGCGACAGCGCACCCGGACGCAGCTCTCGTCCACGGTGGGGATGTGCACCCGCCAGAGGGGGGCGCTCGCGGCGGAGGTCGACGCGGCCGCGCCCTCGCCGGCTTCGGCGGCCCAGCGCTCCTCGCCGTCGGAGGTCACGCCGTCGTCATCGGCGGCCGGGGAGCGGCCCCGAGCCGGGTGATGGTCGCGGGCCGGGAAGGCGATCATGTGCCCTGGGTGGTGTCGGGAGGCACGCAGATATTGGCACGCAGCTGGGTGGCGTCGGTGACCGCCCCGCCCAGGGGCAGGGCGACCGCGAAGGTCCCGTACTCGCCCCAGGTCACGTAGGCGGTGGTCCGGATGGGCGGATAGACGAGGATCACGGTCACCGTCTGACCGGGGTCGATGCTCACCGAGCAGCTGCCATCGATGGCCACCGTGCTGAGCCCCGCGAGCGGGTAGGCCGGGTAGTAGAAGTGGTTGAAGGTCGACCTGCTCACCCCGGGGGGGCAGAGGGCGGCCGCTGCGCCCGCCTCGCAGGTGGCCCAGGACGAGGACGCGATCTGGAGGTCGTCGAGCTCGGGGCTGCTCCCCGCGAGACCGGCGTTGGTGAGCCGGAAGCCGACGGCGGTGAGGTCGCCCAGACCCGCCAGCGGCGCCCACGCGGTCTGGGCATGGAGCTCCGCGGCGAGCGGGCCCATGGGGATGCGCCCCATCAGGGTGACGTGGATCGGATCGGGGTTGACGTAGATGCCCCCATCCGGGCTGGTGCTGTAGGTGGCGGAGGCCAGGGTCCGCGGATGACCGCTGCTGGGCACCCCGACCTGGGCGGCGGAGAGGGTGGCCGGGCCGCCGCAGGCCGCGACCAGGCTGACCACGGCGGCGAGAGCCAGGGGGCCGAGCCGGGCGGGTGCGGTCCGGCGGGCGCGGTGCGACGCCATCGGGGGCGAGAGGTCACCTCGAAGCACCGCGGGCGATCGCCTCAGCGGCGCTCCAGGAGGGGCCGGCTGAGCATGCCCACGCCGGCCAGGACCACCACGATGGCGGCGGCGCTCACCAGCAGGACGGTGGTGGGAGAGAAGGCCGGCGTCCCGCCCAGGGCTCCGATGAAGGCGCTGCCGAGCTGGCTGAAGGGGTCGATCATGGCGACGGTCCAGCCCCACCCCTGCCGGGGCACTCCGGTGAAGAGGCCGCCGAAGAAGAGCAGCGGCGCGAGCAGGACGCAGACGTCGAGGAGGACCTCGCCGACACCGCCGGCGAGGCAGGCGACGAGACAGCCGAGCAGGCTTCCGGTCAGCAGCCCGGCCAGCACGGCGACGATCAGGCCTGCCCACTCCAGCGGAGCGGCGCCGCCGGCGATGGCGACCAGCAGGACCACGGGGAGGAGCTGGATCAGGTCCACCAGCGCGCCCGCCGCGATCACACCGCCCACCACCCGCCAGCCGGGACGCGGCACCAGCGCGAGCCGGACCAGCAGCCCGGACTGGCGGGCCCGGGCGAGGGTCACCGCGGTCCCGACCGCCCCGACCATCGCCGTGAGCACGGTGAGCAGCATCCCCGCCCAGAAGGTCGGCGCTCCGCCGGCGATGAGCGGCAGGGCAAGCACCAGCGGGATCCCGACCTTGAGGGCCAGCGAGCGGCGCCGGGCCGCCACCACCAGGAGCTCCCGGCCCAGGGTGCCACGGGGCAGCAGCCGGGCCAGCACGGCCCGGCGGGGGACCACCACCGGCCGGCCGTGCTGGCGGAGCGGAACCGCCGCGTTCACCGCCGGCCTCCGGTGGCGGCCACGGGCGGCTCGAGCCGGACGTCGCCCTGGCCCTCGCGACCGACCAGGGCATGGAAGCACTCGCGCAGGTCGGGACGCCGCACCTCGAGGCTGCGCACCCCCGAGCCGATCGAGTCGGCGGCGGCGACCAGGAGGGAGAGGGCGGCGTCCTCCTCCAGCTCGGCGGTCACCAGCCCGTCGGCGGCGGACACCAGCCGGACTCCGGAGAGGCTCGCCACCCGCTCCGCCACCACGATAGTGAGGGCCGTCTGGGTCGCGTCCTGGCCCACCCGGAGCTCGACGATGCGGCGCCGGGGCACCTCGGCGAGCAGCTCCTGGAGTGGGGCCACGCGCAGGCAACGCCCCTGGTGGAGCATCGCCACCCGGTCCGCGAGCCCGGCGACGAACTCGGGGTCGTTGCTCGCCACCACGCTGCCCTGGCCCGCCTCCGCTCGAGCGCGGAGCGCCGCGGTCACGACGGCGACACCATCCGGGTCCAGCCCCGCGCTGGGCTCGTCGAAGAGGGCCAGCGCCGGGCGGTGGGCGAGCGCCTGGGCCAGCGCCAGCCGGCGGCGCAGACCGTAGGAGAGGGTCCCGACCGGCTCGTCCGCCCGGTCGGCGAGACCGAGGTCGGCGAGCGTCTCGGCGGTCTGCCGCCGCGCCAGGCCCGGGTCGGCGACCCACTGCCGGCACCAGAAGTACGTGGACTGGCGCAGGGAGAGCGTGCTCTCCTCGACGGGCTCGTCGGCCGCATAGCCCATCCGGCGACGGGCCCGGCGGGCCAGGGGGTCGCCCCACCAGGTCACCCGCCCCGAGTTGGGCCGGTCGGCACTCGCGATGAGGCGAAGAAGGGTGCTCTTGCCGGCGCCGTTCGACCCCATCAGGGCCAGGATCTCGCCGGCACGGACGTCGATGTCGATCGGACCCACGCTCCGTCCGCCCGGGTAGCGGCGGACGGCGCCGGTGACCACCACGCTCGACGCCGTCACGGCGGGGCGGACTGCCGGGACCCGCTCCGGCGCCAACAGCCCGGTCATGCACCCACCTCCAGTAGGGTCCTCACCTGGGCTGCCACCTCGGTCGGTTTGAACGGCTTGCGGATGATCCCGGCCGCGCCGGCGCGCACCGCCCGCTGCGCGGCCTCTTCGTCGTCGTGGTCGCAGATGGCGAACCAGCCCACCCGGGGGGCGGCGCCGCCGGCCATCCACGCGCGCGAGTCCCCGCCCAGGTCCACCTCCACGAGGGCGACGTCCGTCTCCGGAGCGGCCGGCGCGGCGGCCCGCAGCCAGGTCACCGCATGGCCCTCGCGGCGCAGCTTGTGCTCCAGGATGCGCCCGACCATCGGCTCTCCCTCGAGGATCAGCAGCTCACCCATCTCCCCTCCCCCTCGGGGATCCTCCCGTCGCCACCAGCTCCCACGGCTCGTAGAGGCGGACCTGACCCTGCTCGTCGACGTCGCCGACGGCCATCAGGGCGCCGGCCAGCTGGTGGGCGTCCAGGACCTCCCGCGCCGCGCCAGCGGGGATCACCCGATAGGCGATCACGTCGGGACCGCTCGCCGCGATCTCCCACCCCAGCTCCTCGAGATGGGCGCAGACGAAGCTGACCGCGCCCAGACGGTGGGAGATCCGCTCCTTGAGGGCGGCGAGAGCCGAGGAGACGCCGACCTCCCCCCTGGTCACGTCCACGCGCGAGCTCTGCAGCGCCTGCACCTCATAGAGGCGGCGCATCCACTGCGGCCAGGGAGGGGTCAGGGCGGCCGCGAGCTCCTCCTCGGCGGTGTCGAAGACCCGCATCCTCACGGCGACGCTGCCCAGCGGCAGCTGCAGGGATTGGGTGCTCGCGGTCCGGCCGGACGCCGGCGGAAGGGTGCTCATGGACCGATCGGACGCTGGCTGAGGGGGATGTTGGAGGCCGGCTGCTGGAGGATCACCTGGTGGCTGATGGTGATGTTCTGGTTGACCAGGTAGGGGCTCCGCGAGCTCTCCCGGATGATGCCCATGATCAGCATCATCAGTCCGACCACCACGGCCATTCCGATCAGCAGCCGCTGGCTGCCGCGGCTCGCCTGGCCCATGGTCATGGGGGTGCGCACCCGCGCCCGGACGAAGGAGGTGAGCGCGTACACCGCGATCAGCATGTCCGCGATCAACACCATCACCTTCCAGGGGAAGAAGAATCCGAGCGGGTCCTCGAGACCGCCGTCCCAGAAGGGCTTGGCGAGATGGGCCGCCACGATGTCCGGATACGAGCCGGCCAGCCAGGCGGGCTGGATCCCGAAAAGCCAGAGCAGGAGCAGCAGCACCAGGGCGATCTGCTGACGGCGGGCTGCGACCCGCTGGCCGGCCGCCTTGAGGCGACGCCAGAAGTAGGCGACCCCGAAGATGAAGATCAGCCCTACTCCGGCGAACTGGGCCAGGAAGATGTTGGAGATCCAGCCGTACATCATCTGGTACCAGCTGTCCAGGGAGTGGAGCTGAATCTCCTTGGCGTAGCTGTAACCAACCCAGATCTGGACGATGGTGAAGCCGAAGGCGAACAGCATCCCCCACTGCCCGGCCCAGTCCCAGTAGGCCGCCTCGCGGTTGCGCTCGCGCACCAGCTCGCCCTCGGGCATGGCCCCCAGCGCCCGCACCGGCGCGCGCCGCCCGGGCACCAGCGCAGTGGCCTCCTGGCGCCGGGTCACCCGCAGGTACTGGTAGGCGGCGACGGCGGTGACGATGGCCCCCGCCCAGGCGATGTTGCCAATGGTGCGGTGGACGGTGAGCGGCAGGTTGGTGGGGTTGAGGAACTGGAGCAGGTAGCTGACATTGTCGGTGGCACCCTGGACGGTGGGGGTGAGCATCTGCGAGGCGATGACGTCGATGAAGAACATCTGGAACCACTGGTCGATGTTGAGCAGCATCACCATCCCCAGCCGGGCCAAGCGGTAGCCGCGCATCCGCTCCCAGTTGGCGTACAGGGTGTAGAGGAGGGCGATCTCGCCGACGAAGGTCAGGGCCTCGAAGAACCAGACCCAGAACGTGAACTGCTGGAAGGTGACGAAGAAGCGGCCCCACACCCCCACCAGGACGAAGATCACGAAGAAGATGGCGATCGCCGCCCCGGTGGAGAAGATGTAGCCCCAGGCGTGCACCAGGCTGCGGGCGAGCCGCTCGTGGCGCTCGTCGTGGGTCACCATCGAGATCCCCTCGCTCAGCGCCACCAGGGTGCAAGAGCCGATCAGGAAAGTGGCGAAGAGCACGTGCAGCAGCGCCACGCAGCCGACCATGATCGTGTTGGAGAGCACCGTGCCGGGGACGCTAGTGGTGCTGAGGGTCAGGATCAGATGCTGCATGGCACGTGGATCACAGGTTGTAGAGGCGGTTGACGCCCAGCATCGCGAGGTAGATGACCGTGCCGATGAGGAAGAAGGCCGGGATCAGCACGTCGGGGCGGCGGATCGGGTGGCGTTCCGGGTTGCGGTCGATGAAGGGCAGCGCCAGCATCAGGGTGGCCCCGATGCCCACCACCACGAAGACGCCAAAACCGACCAGCGCGGTGGGGAAGAAGACCAGCAGCTGGTCGAGGGGCAGGTAGAACCACTCCGGCGTCGGCACGTAGGTGAGGGTCGCGGCATTGGCGGGCCCGTCCAGGGGCGCACCCGAGATCAGGCCCATGACGAAGATGAAGACGACCAGGACCAGCGACACCAGGGTGTCCTTGAAGAGCTGGTCGGGGAAGAAGTCCACGGTGTCGCTGGGCACCGAGTACTGGGGGGCGGCCCCGCGGGTCGGGTAGGGAGGCTCGGCGTGGCGCAGCCGCTCGGCGACCTCGCGCTCGGGGTCCGCGGTGGTGGTCCGGTAGTTGACCCAGGAGCCGAACTCGCCGTGGCGCCGGAGCAGGTAGAGGTGGCCGCCGATCAGGCCGAGGAGCAGGGCGGGGAGAACCCAGATGTGGAGGGCGAAGGTGCGGGTCAGGGTCACCGGTCCCACGAAGTCGCCGCCCCGCCAGAGCGTCCGCACCCCGTTGCCGATCACGGGCAGGTAGTGGGGGATGTTGGTGACCACGACGGCCGTCCAGTAGGAGGCCTGATCCCAGGGCAGCATGGCTCCGGTGATGGCCATGGCCAGCACCAGGAAGAAGAGCATGACCCCGCTGATCCAGTTCAGCTCACGCGGCTTCTTGTAGCTCGCCGACATGAACGTGCGCAGCGCGTGAACGCCGATCAGGAGCATCAGGATGTAGGCGCCCCAGAGGTGGATCCCGCGCATCCAGTCCCCGAAGAGGTCGTTGGTGCGCAGGTAGAGCAGGCTGGAGTAGGCCTGGGTCACCGAGGGGACGTAGGCGAGGAGCAGAAAGATTCCGGTGAAGAACTGGACCAGGATCACGACCAGGGTGGCGCTGCCCAGCGTGTAGGCCCAGCCGCCCTGCCTGGGAACGGCTTCGTAGAGGCCCTTGTAGAGCAGGCCGCTGATCCCGGTGCGATCGTCGAACCAGGCCCAGCTGCGCCGGAACGGTCCGAGCACGGGCTCGGGGACCAAGCCGATGAAGTCGCCCCTCTCCTCGGGAGGGGTGGCCCCGTTCGAGCCGGATGCCTCGGCTCCGGGCACGTCGGTTCGCACCGTGCGATCGCTCATCGGCTCCGCTCCTGCGAACGCCACCTCGTGTCCGCGCCGTGCCGGCCCGCTCCCCCCACCACCCCGGTCGCCCCGTTCCGCGCCATCAGATCTGCTCCTCGAGGCGGTTGGCGATCTGGAGGTACTGCTTGCCGTCGGCCCCGGTGTAGACCCGGTGCACCCACTGGGGAAGGGGCTGCGGAGGGGGGCCGCCGACGTTGCGCCCGGTGATCGCGTAGAGGCCGCCATGGCAGGGGCACTCGAAGAGGTCGAGCGATGGCTCCCAGTGCACGTCGCACTGCATGTGGGTGCAGATGTTGGAGAAGGCGTACAGCTTGCCCTGGTACTTGGTCACGTAGACGACCCGGTTCACGGGCGGCGCCGGGGGGCCGCTGCCGAGCGGGACCGCGGCGATCCGGGCGGTGGGCAGCCCCTCGGGGACGTCGTCGATGGAGCCCCCCTGGACGTCGACCCAGATCTCCTTGGTGGCGGCCCAGAGCGGACTGAGCAGGAAGCCGACCGCCGGTACCGAGACCATGGCGGTGATCAGACCGGCCATCGCGCCGGTCCCCCTGACCATGAACTGGCGGCGGCTGATGCGACTGCTCATCCCGACGATCCCAGCTGGAAGGAGGGTGGGGTCATCGGATGGTTGGTGGCCCCGATCAGCGCGCTGAGCGCCATGGAGAGGAAGAGGAGGCAGAAGAACCCGGCGGCGCCGCTGACCAGCACCGCCGCCAGATGGTGGCCGTCGCGCCACATCGGTCGGATCCCGCGGACCACCCACCACGCGGCCATCACCACCAGCACGGTCATGCCCGCGCCGAGGATGGTGTAGTACCAGAAGGACTCGAAGTCGGCCTCGCGCCCGGGGGTCAGGGGAGCCGCGGCCAGCACCCGCAGGGCGTCGATGGGGATCATGGGTAGTCGCTCGTGGGGGGAAGGAAGCGGCCGTGGGCGCTGGACTGGGTGAGCACCCCGTAGACGACGTAGTCACCCCGCGCCTGCTCCTTGATGAAGCCCATGTAGAGGGCGGTCGCCATGGAGACGACCCCGACCAGGACCAGGCTGCGGCGCAGGGTGACGCCGCGCACCGCCTGGATCAGCAGTCCGCTGGGGTTCCAGCGCAGGACCACGTGGATCGCGGTGACCACCACCGCGAGGCCGAGCCCGACGTAGCGCAGGGCCAGGATGTGAGACGTGATCACCGCGGCGGGGAGGCAGGCGACCACCATCCCGACCGCGGTGATCACGGTGGCCGCCTGGGCGAAGCGCGAGCTGCGGAAGCCGCCCCTCTCACCGGCGAGGGCGACGTTGCCGCCCACCAGGATGGCCCCGACCAGCGCCTCCTGGGCGATCATGTAGTTGCCGTACGCGCCCACCAGGCTGTCGAAGTAGCCGAGCTGGACGTTGTGCAGCACCAGCACCAGGACGAAGCCGTCGATCGGCATCATCAGGGTGGCGACGAGGCCGATCCGGAGGTTGACCCGAGCCGCCCAGAACTGGAACCGGTGCTCCTCGGCGTCGGTGCTGCGCCAGGCCAGCAGGGTGGCCAGGCCGGCCAGGAGCAGGGCGGTCCAGCCCACGTTGCCGATCAGCCGGTGGATCAGGAGCGGGAGGTAGACCGGGTTAAGCACCGAGGCGAAGCTGGCGTTGGCGGGGGTGATCAGAAAGCCGTCCAGCCCCACGATCAGCACCATGAAGAGGGTCTGGATGGCGGCCACGCAGCAGCCGAGCAGGAGGTGGTTGCGGTCGCGCATCCGGCCGAAGCTGTTGCGGTACCAGACCAGCAGCGGTGCTAGCACGATGAAGAGGCCGAAGGCGAGACCCACCAGGGGCAGGAAGCGGTTGATCAGAGTGCCGGCGCCATTCCCGAAGAGCCCGACCAGCGCCACCACGGCGAAGATGGCGAAGGTCGCCCCCAGGCTGAAGACGAGGTAGTAGCTGTTGGCGGCGGCCCGCGCGTAGCGGCGCGCGTCGGCCCTGCCGCTGCGCAGGGCATATCCCTCCATCGCGGCCGCGAGGGTGATGGCCCCCACCGAGAACTCGGCGATCGCGATGTGGGCGAGGAAGAGCGCTCCGACCAGCCAGGCGTCGCCGATCCCCGGGAAGCTGGGGATGGTGACCGTGAGGCCGAGCATCTGCCCGGCCGCAGCCGGGGCGTGGGGGGAGGCGGCTGCGCCGGCGATCAGCCCGAGCGCCCCGGGTTGGGTCATTCCGGGGCGTCAGAGCGGCCGAGGCCGGCGGCCTCGGCGGACGTCAGGCGCCGCCCCAGCATCTCCACCATCGGTGCGCTCACCTCGTTGAGGCCGTGGTCGTAGTCGGTCCGCGCACTCTCCTCCCCCATCCCGTGCGCCCCCCGCCCGGCGTGGTGGTGATGCGCCGGGGCCTCGGTTGTCCCGGTGTGCACCGGGCAGCCGGTGCCGGAACTCGGAGCCGTCTCGTCGTCCAGCCGCTCTCTCATCCGGGCTCGCGCCTCGGCGATCCCGGCCTCGGCGTGGAGGATCTCGACCTCCGGGGCGTGCAGGGCGATCGCCAGACGCTCGATCTGCTCGGCGGCGAGATTGCGGAGGAATCCGGCGGGGATGCGGTCCAGCCGCTCCTCCGCCTCCGCGCTCCAGGGCAGGCGGCGCGGCGAGACGTGGGGACCGGTGTGGGCCTCGACGCCGAGCGGAGCTCGGTGCGGCCCCGCGCCCGCGTCGAGCGCCTCCAACTCCGGGCGCACGAAGGGCTCGGCGACGTCGGCGGTGATGGCCGGGAGCCGGCGGGTGCGCGCCTGCTTCTCCACCATCGCCTTGACCCGGCGCCGGAGGTAGCCGGCGGGGAGCTGCTGAAGCAACCGGCGAGCCTCGAGGGTCCAGCCCAGCTTGTGCCCGTCGAAGCCGGTCTCCGCTGCGTCGCCCTCCTGGCCGGCCGCCTCGCGGAGGGCGGTGACGTCCAGCGCCTCGAACTCCTCCGCCCCGGCGCCGCAGACCGGGCACTGGGAGGGGTGCTCCACGCGCGCCGCGTAGCCGCAGACCCGGCAGATGGCCCGGGTCTCGTCGGCGGGCGGCTCCTCCACCATCGCCCGCTCCGCGCCCTCCAGCGAGGACCGTGCCTCGGCGATGACCCGCATCCGCTTCTGGAAGGGCATCAGCTCATCGAGCGCCTCGTCGACGTCACCGCTCGCGACCACGCTGTGGCCGCGCTCGGTGGCCCACCGGAGCACCGCGGTGCGGGCGAGGCCGCGCACCCCGGCCGGCACCCGCTCCATCCGCTCCTCGGCCTCGGGGGTCCAGACCACCGAGGCGTCGGCGCGCAGGTCCAGAGGGGGCAGGTAGGTCCCGCTGACCACCAGCAGGTTGCAGGGCGCCGAGCGGATCAGCTGCTCGGTGGCGCTGCCCAGGTCCATGGCGGCGTCGGAGTGGATCCCGATCCGTCCCATCACCAGCAGCCACGGCTTCCGCTCGCGGCAGTGGCGGAGCAGGCGGTCGAAGGCCTTGCCGTCGAGGAGGGTGATGGGCAGCTCCATCCCCGCCTCCCGCGCGGTGGCCTGGGCCACCCGGAGGTGGGAACTCGTAGATCTTGGCCAGCCCAGTGTCGATGATCTCCTCGTGGAGCGCTTCCTGCTCCTTGAAGCGGAAGACCTTGCTCGCCTTCTCGCTGAGCACGTCGACGATCCCGTTGAAGACGGCGTAGTGGAGGTAAGGGTCGTAGACCGCAACCGCCTCCACCTGGCGGTGGAATCGGCGGCCCAGCTCGATGGCGGCGCGCAGCCCGGCGAAGCTCTGGGGTGAGCCGTCGACGGCCACCACGATGTCGCCCTCGCGCTGCCAGTCCAGGTCGCGGACCAGGAGGACGTCGGTCCGGATGCGGCGGAGGACGCGCTCGGCCACCGACCCGAGGCTGGACTCGCGGACCGCGCCGGTGCCCAGCGCCCCCATCACCACCAGGTCCGGCTTCACCTCGGCGACGTCGGCGACGATCTCCTCCCAGTTGCGCCCGTCCCGGCGCCGGGCCTCGAACTCCACGCCCCGCTCCAGGCAGCGGTAGCGCATGACGTCGGTGTAGCTGTCGCTGATCAGCTCCAGACCGGTGGTGATCAGCGAGTCGTGGATCCGGCGCTGGCGGAGCAGCTCGGCCTCGTCCTGGTACTCCTCGGGGAGGGTGTACTCCATCTGCTTGAACCGGAAGTCGTGCATCCGGGCCGCGTAGGCGTGCATCCCCACGCAGCGGGACCCCCAGGCGGACGCCAACTCGATCGCCAGCCCCGCCGCCGCATCCGAGTGCTCGGAGTTGTCCAGCGGGACGTACAGGTTGGAGTAGCCGTAGATGGCGGTCATCTTGTCCTCGATCCCTGTCCCGGCGCCGCGTTGCGCCCCCTCTACCGCCCCACTGCGGGGCTCTGATCAATTGTAGGAACATAAGCCACATGGGTGCGTTCTACATGGGCCGGAGGACCTAAGCGTGGCTAGCACTGCACGCGTGTCGAACGAGCTGCACGTTCCTCACGCATCAGAGGCCGAGGCCGCCCGCTGCCCCTATCCCCATGCGGCGGGCCAGCCGGCAGAGCTCTCCGGCGCGCATCCCCCGGTGCTCGGCGCCGACGCGGCGGCCTGCCCCGTCGCCGGAGCCGTCCCCGCCCCCGCCCCAGCCGCGGGGACGGTCACGCCGCAGACGGCCGCCACGGTCGCCGAGCCGCGGGGGCCCCGCTGGTCGCCGGATGCCGAGGCGGTGGTCAGGGAGCGTGCCGAGATCTGGTCACACGGCGATCCCAGCCGGGGCGAGGCCCTGGTGCGCGGCGTCGCCGAGGAGCGCGCCGCCAAGCGTCAGGAGGAGATCACCGCCCTCTTCCTGCGCACCCTTGGCAGGAAGCTCGGGTACGGGCATCCCCTGAGCGAACGGGGTGAGGAACTCCGCTTCACCTGGACGGCCGAGGCGGAGGCGCGGCTGGCCGACGTCCCCGAGTTCTGCCGGGAGCTGACCCGGTGGCGGGTGGAGTGGACGGCTCACAAGCTCGGCCTGGGCACCACCATCACCCCGCGCGAGATGGAGGTGAAGTACGAGCTGTGGGGCCGGGTGTCCCACGCCATCCAGGAGCGGGAGCGGGAGGGGCTGCCCTGGACGGATTCCGCCGTGGAGCGCTTCTCGCGGATCCCCGAGTTCGTCCGCGGCCAGGTGCTCGAGGCGATCGAGGGGAACGCCCGGGTCCTCGGGGCGACCGAGGTCGACGACGGGGTGGTGGACATGGTGATCGAGCGCTGGATCACCACCGGCGATTTCCACGAGGGCCTGTACGGCTTCCGCTGAGCCGCGCGCCGGGAGGTCGGCCGCGGCCGCGCGGGACCTGATTCTCAGTCGCGCCAGCCGGTCACGTCGATCCCCCAGCCGGCCGTCACCGTCTCGCCCGGCTCCAGGGTGATGATGCCCTCCCCGCTCCGCAGCGCGTCGGGAGGACAGGTCATCGGTTCGACGGCGAGCCCGCGCCGCCGCTCTCCCGCCAGCAGCACGTCCCCGCTGAAGATCAGCAGCCAGGGAAAGCTGCGGTCCGCCCAGAGGACGAGGCGCCGCCCATCCGAGGACTCCAGGGTCACCCGGGCGCAGCCGTCGGGGTCGCGGACCAGGTCGGTGAAGGCGGTGTCGAGCCGGGCTCCCCCGATCGGGCGCGCCACCCGGAAGTCCAGCTCCGTACCCTCCACCGGCCCCCGGGCGCCGGGCAGCATCCTGCCGTCGGCGTGGAGCACCGTCTCCGCCGGGAGGCGGAGCTTCCAGGCGTCGACCGGCTCATCGCCGAGGGTGAGATAGGGATGGGCCCCGGCGCCGAAGGGAGCGGGTTGATCACCGAGATTGGTGGCCGCGAAGGTCACCGCCAAACCCGTCTCCCCCAGGCTGAAGCTCGCCACCAGGTCCAGGCAGAACGGATAGCCGCCGCGAGCGTGCAGCCGGTGGCACATGACCAACCGGCCGTCGGACTGCTCCGCGCTCACCCAGTTGACCCAGCGGACCAGGCCATGGATGGCGTTGCCGAGCTCGGGCTCATCGAGGGGGAGCTGGTGGTCGACCCCCGCCCACCGGTAGCGGCCGTCACCCACCCGCCCGGGCCAGGGCATCAGGAGCTGGCCCCGCGCATGGGTGGCCAGCTCGGTTTCGTCGAAGCCGAGGATCGCGGGCCGTCCTCCGACCAGGTAGGCGCGCAGCGTGGCGCCGACCTCGGTCACCACCACCTCCTGATCGCCATGAACGAGACGGTGCTGGCGCCCGGAGGGTGGCTCGAAGGAGACGCGCGCGGACCGGTCGGGGCGCGGGAACGCCGCCACCTCAGCGGCCGCCCCGGCCCGAGCCGTCAGCGGCGCTGCGCAGGATCTCCCCGATGTCGGCGAGGCCCCGGCGCGTTCCGGCTGCCGGCTTGGTCCGGTGGGCCAGGACCATCGGCGCCACCCGCTCGACGTCACCCAGGGTGACCCGGTCACGCCCCTCGTGGGCCGCGACGGCCTGGGCGGCCTTGCGGCTCACCAGGTCGGAGCGGTGGCCATCCACCTCCAGCTCGATCCCGAGACGGGCTATGGCAACCAGGATGTCGCGGTCGACAGCCACGTCTGCGAGAGAGAGGATGGCCCGGCGGATCCGCTCCGCCTCGGCGTGCTCCTGCGGCTCCCAGCCGGCGGCGAAGGCTTCCGGGTCCTCCTCGAAAGCCTCGCGGCGCTCCACGATCTCCACCCGCTGGCGAAGGTCGCGGATGCCCTGGACGTCGACGCAGAGGCCGAAGCGGTCGAGCAGCTGGGGCCGGAGCTCGCCCTCCTCGGGGTTCATGGTGCCGACCAGGATGAACCGAGCGGGGTGGGAGACGGAGACGCCCTCGCGCTCGACCGTGTTGGTCCCCATGGCCGCCGCGTCGAGGAGGACGTCGACGATGTGGTCGTCGAGCAGGTTGACCTCGTCGACGTAGAGGATGTTCCGGTTGGCCTCGGCGAGCACCCCGGGCTCGAACTCCTTCTCCCCCTTCTTGATCGCGGCCTCGATGTCGATCGAGCCCACCACCCGGTCCTCGGAGGCATTGATGGGAAGCTCGACCACCCGCATCTGGCGGGTGGCACGAGGCAGCTCCTCTCCCTGCCGCACCCGTTCGGCGCACTCGGCGCAGCGGAGCGAGGAGGTGTCCGGCGGGCAGCCGAAGCGGCAGTCGGCGACCACCTCCAGCTCGGGCAGGAGCCGGGCCAGGGCACGCACCGCGGTCGACTTGGCGGTCCCCTTCTCGCCCCGGATCAGCACCCCGCCGATGGCGGGGTTGATGGCGTTGAGGACCAGGGCCTGCTTCATCGGCTCCTGGCCGACGATCGCGGTGAAGGGGAAGATGCTGCGCCCACGCTGCATACGCGCCATTGTCGCAGAGCCCCCCGCACTGCCGGATCGTCCGCCGGCGCCTCCGGCCCAATTAGAGTCGGCGAGATGGGAGAGGTGCCCTGGATCGTCGTCCTGATCAAGGAGCCCGGCACGGCCAAGACGCGACTGGCGGGCGCGCTCTCCAGCGCCGAGCGGCTCCGGCTCGCCACCGCGTGTGCCGGCCGGACCCTGGCGGCAGCCCGGGAGGTGGCCCCCACGCTCGCCGTCTGCGGGGGGCCGGGGGCGGTCCGGCTGGCCCGCCGGGCGGGTGCCGAGGTCCTCCTCGAACCCCGGCCGGAGGGTCAGAACAGCGCCGCCGAACGTGGCCTGGCGGCGATCGCGGCCCGGGGCGGCGCGGGCTGCCTGGTGCTCAGCTCCGATCTCCCGCTCGTCGACGCGGACAGCCTCCGGCGGTTCCTGCGCCGGGCCGAGGCCATCGACGGTCCTGTGGCGGTCGCGGCCCCGGCCCTCGGGCGCGTGGGGACCAACGCCCTCTTCCTCCGCCCGATCACCGGCTTCGACCTCCAGTTCGGCGAGGCGTCGCTGCCCCGCTTTGCGGAGGAGGCACGACGCCGGGGCCGGTCATTCGTGATCCACGAGGAGCCCGCGCTGGCCCTCGACGTCGACGAGCCGGACGACCTGGCCACGCTGGAGCGCTGGCAGACCGGCGCCGGGCGGACGGCGTGACCGGCGGCCCCGCCGCCGCCAGGGGCCCCAGCGGTGCCGGGCCACGCCCGGTCAGCCTGGAGATCCGCGGCATCGAGGGCCTGCCGGAGATCCTCCCGGGGGATGACCTGGGCGGGCTGATCGCGGAGCGGGCCGGTGCCCTGCTCGCCGGTGACGTCGTGGTGATCGCTCAGAAGGTGGTCTCCAAGGCCGAGGGGCGCCTCCTCGACCTGGACCGGGTCAGGGTGAGCCCACGGGCCCGGGAGCTCGCCGAGGGCCTCAGCGCTGATCCGCGGATGGTGCAGGTGGTCCTCGATGAGAGCGTCCGGGTGGTGCGGAGTGACCGGGTCCTCATCGTCGAGACCCGCCACGGGTATGTCTGCGCCAACGCGGGGGTCGACCGCTCCAACGTGCCCGGGACCGACCTGGTCTGCCTCCTCCCGCTGGACTGCGATCGGAGCGCCGAGGGACTCCGGCGGCGCATCGAGCAGGCCGCGGGGGTCGAGGTCGGGGTCGTGATCAGCGACACCTTCGGCCGGCCGTGGCGGCTCGGCCTCTGCAACGTCGCACTCGGGGTGGCCGGCGTGCCCGCGGCGGTCGACTACCGGGGAAGCGCGGACGACTTCGGCATGCCTCTCCACGCCACCGTCATCGCGGCCGCCGACGAGGTCGCCGCCGCCGCCGAGCTGGTGATGGGCAAGACCCGCCGCATCCCCGCCGTGGTGGTCCGCGGCCTGGCGCTGGACGGCGAGGCCGGGAGCGGGCAGGAACTGGTGCGCCCCGCCGACCTCGACCTCTTCCGGTGACCCGCGGGGGCTCTCGCCAGGGGGCCACGATGAAGGTCGCGGTGCTCGCCGGAGGCACGGGGGCGGCCCGTCTCGCCCGCGGGCTGGCCGGCGCCCTCCGGCCCGGGCAGCTGAGCGTGATCACCAACACCGCGGACGACGACGAGATGTGGGGGCTGCTGGTCTGCCCGGACACCGATGCCGTCCTGTACCGCCTGGCCGGGCTCTTCAACGAGGAGTCCGGCTTCGGGGTGCGCGACGAGACGTTTCGGGCCCTGGAGATGCTCGGGCGACTGGGCGAGCCCACCTGGTTCGGCCTGGGTGACCGGGACCTCGGCCTCCACCTCCTGCGCGCCGAGCTCCGCCGCCGCGGCGCGACCCTGAGCCAGGCCACCGCCGAGATCGCCAGGCGTCTCGGCCTCGAGGTGGCGGTGATACCCATGAGCGACGACCGGGTGCGCACCCGGGTGGCCGTCGCGGACGGGGAGCTGAGCTTCCAGGAATGGTTCGTGGGCCGTCGCTGCGAGCCGCCGGTCGACGGGCTGCGTTTCGACGGGCTGGAGGCCGCCGCGCCGTCGCCGGCCGCGGTGGAGGCGGTGACCGCGGCCGACCTGGTGGTGATCGGTCCCTCCAACCCGCGGCTCAGCATCGACCCCATCTGCGCCCTGCTCCGCCCCCACCTGCGCCGGGAGCGGGTGATCGCCGTCTCGCCGATCGTCGGCGGCCGCGCTCTCAAGGGCCCGACGGTGGCGCTGATGGCCCAGCTCGGCGAGGAGCCCACGGCATTGGGGGTGGCGCGCCACTACGCCGGCATCGCGGCAGGATTCGTCCTCGACCGCGCGGACGCAGGGCTGCGCGGCGCGATCAGCCAGCTGGGAATGCGGGTGCGCCTCCTCGACACCGTGATGGCGAACGCCGAGGGTGAGGTGCGGCTCGCCGCCGCCCTGCTGGGGGCTGGTCCCGGTTCGCCTCAGTGACAACGCGGGCCGTCCCTCAGGGCGGCAGCGTCACTCCCGTGAGGCCCGCGCAGCGGGCGAGGAGGGCCTCCTGGAGAACCTCGTCGTCGGCGGCGGGATTGGCGCGGAGCTGGCGGCGGCGCTTGAAGTAGCGGCCGCTGACCAGGGCCTCGGGCTCGTCGCTCACCGCGAGCCACACCGGTGTCTCGGCGCCCAGCGGCAGCGCGTCGGGGGCGCCGGGTCCGCCCATCCTGGTCCTGATCCACCCCGGGTCGACGGCGTTGGAGCGGACCGCGGGCCAGCGCCGCCCCACCGCGAAGGCCACCAGGACGTCGCAGAGCTTGGAATCCGAGTACGCCTGCTCGCCATCCCAGCGCCCGCGCTGGTGCTGGAGGTCGTCGAGGTCGATGCGCCCCTGGGCCTCCAGACCCGAGGTGAGGTACACCAGCCTGGCCGGCCGCGCCATGAGCGCCGTGAGCAGATAGGGGGCGAGCACGTTCACCTGGAAGATGCGCTCCAGACCGTCGATGGTGGTCTCCCGGCGTGCCGTGGCGCCGACCCCGGCGTTGTGGATCACCGCGTCATACGGCCCCTGGCGGTCGGCCGCAACGGCCAGGGCCCGGGTCTCCCCCAAAGAGGCGAGATCACCAACCACGATCGCCGCGGCCCGAGGGACGGCGCGGCGCGCGTCGGCGGCGCGCCCCTCGTCGCGGGCGTGGACGACGACCCGGTGACCCATGCTGAGCAGAGCTCGCGCCGTCTCCTGGCCGATGCCGTCGGTCGAGCCGGTCACCAATACGCTGCCCATCCCAACCTCCTGGCCCGCGCGAGCGCGAGCGATGCCGTGGTCCTCTTTCAGTGGCCCCGAAGGCTCTTCTCCACCCCGGCGACGATGGCGCCCTGGGAGAGGTCGTAGAGGCCGAGGTACTCGCCCCCGCTGCGCTCCGCGAGGTCCAGACAGGCGTTGAAGCCGAAGCCTCCGAACATCGCCTGGGTCGCGAGCACGCCGGCGCCGGGAAGCTGCGGACCGGCCGTGTCCCTCGATGAGTCGATGACGAGGGTGCGGATGTGCTCGTGGCCGATCTGCTCGGCGATCCGCTGCGCCTCCACCAGCGGCTCCTCGCCGAAGAGGGAGATGTTGCCGCGGCCGTCCGATATCAGGACGATCAGCGGGTAGACGTTGGAATCCCGGAGCCGCTCGGTGCGGACCAGCTTGAGGCCGGCGACCAGACCGTGGGTGAGCGGGGTGGTGCCCCCCACCGTGAGCCGCTGCAGCCGTGCCTCCGCCAGGTCCACGCTGCTGGTGGGGGAGAGCGCGACCCTGGCGATGCGACCGGAGAAGACCACCAGCGCCACCTTGTCGCGACGCACATAGGCGTCCCGCAGCAGCGAGAGCACCGCCCCCTTGGTTGCCTGCATCCGCTGCTCGGCGTCCATCGAAGCGCTGGCGTCGACCACGAAGACGATGAGGGTGCCGGTGCGCCGGCGGCGCACCTTCTGGCGGAGATCCTGGCGTTCGAGACGCAGCGCCGGCCCGCCGGGCGGGGCCTCGGCGCGGCGACTGGGCTGATGGGGGGCGGCCGCCCGCAGGGTGGCGTCGAAGGCCACGTCGGTCGTGCGCTCGGTCAGCACGGCCCGCACGTAGCGGCCGCGCTTGTCGCGCGACTCGGAGCTCGAGCGCTTGCCGCTGGCGGCCCTCGACTTGCGATCGCGCGGGAGCTTGATCGATCGCACCGGGAAGAGCTCGCCCTCGAAGAGTTGGGCGACCCCGAGCCGGGTGCTCTCCTGACCGGCGGCCTCTGTCCCGCCCTGATCTGCCACGCTCTCGCCGCCGTCCTGGTCCTCGGCCAAGCCCGACGTGTCGTCATCCTCGGGCTGGCCCTCCGCGGAGGTTGCCGCCTCCCGGGCTTGATCGGCCAGCTCCTCCATCCGCTCGCGGCGCTGCTCGGCGGCGACCGACGGATTGCCGCCGCCCTCCGCCGGACGCTCGCGCCGGCGGTGCCGGAGGGCCAGCTCCGCCGCGACGGTGATGTCCTCGAGGGTCACCGAGAGCGCCCGGGTCGGGGAGACCGCCGCCCCCTCGGCGCTGGTGCCGAGCTCGACCACAGCCTCCGCCTCGCGCAGGGCACAGAGGGTCTGGGCGGCCCGGCTGACCACCAGGTCGGCACGGTGCCCAAGAGCCCCGGAGTCGATGCACGCCAGAGCGATCAGCCAGCGCATCTCGGCCGGGACCTCGACCAGCGGGAGCAGCTCCTGGGCCTTCACGATGATCGCCCGCAGCCGGTCCTCTCCCTCCTGGCTCGATCCCCGCTGGCTCAGCCAGTCCGCCTGCTGAGCGATGTCCCGCTCCATCACAGCGACGCGCTCGTCGACTGAGCGCAGCCCCACCACGTCCACGCAGAGACCGAAGCGGTCGAGGAGCTGGGGGCGCAAATCGCCCTCCTCCGGGTTCATGGTCCCGACCAGGATGAAGCGGGACGGGTGCATCACAGAGATGCCTTCGCGCTCCACGATATTGACGCCCATCGCGGCGGCGTCGAGAAGCACGTCGACCAGGTGGTCGTCCAGCAGGTTGACCTCGTCGACGTAGAGGAGGTTGCGGTTCGCATCCCCCAGGATGCCCGGTTCGAAGCTGAGCTCCCCCGCCTTGATGGCTCGCTCGATGTCGATGGTCCCGACCACCCGGTCCTCGGTGGCGTTGATGGGGAGCTCGACGACCCGCATCGGGCGGCTGAGCCGGAGCAGGTGCTCCCCGGCGAGCTGCCGGGCACGGCACTCGTCGCAGAGCAGGTCGCCGCTCCCCGGGCTGCAGGAGAAGCGGCAGCCGGCGACCGCCTCGATCTCGGGGAGCAGGCCCGCCAGGGCGCGCACCGCGGTCGACTTGGCCGTGCCCCGCTCTCCCCTGATCAGCACCCCGCCGATGCTGGGGTTGACGGCGTTGAGGACGAGCGCCGTCTTCATGGGCTCCTGGCCCACCAGCGCCGTGAAGGGGAGGACCTCAGGACCTGCCATCCGCCCGATTGTCGCAAGGACGGGGGCGCCCGCTCTCAGCTCGTCCGAGCGGCGGCCTGCCGCGCGCCACCGCCGATGCCGTCAGCAGTTCCGTGCCTGATACGCGAAGTCGGCCTGGGGCGTGACCAGGATCAGCGTGGTGCCGCTCACGGCGAAGAAGCTCCAGTCGCCGCTGTGGTCGATCTCGAAGGAGCCGGCGGGCGACGCCTGGTAGGGTTGCCGGCTCGACTGGACGTATTCGTGGCCGTCGAAGCTGATCGCCGCGGGCGCCTGGTCCGGGTAGGGCGCCGCCGCCGCGCAACTCCCCGCTTGCGCCGGGTCGAGCAGGCTGAGGCTAGCCGGGTCCGGGTGGCCCGAGCGCCAGGGAGGCGGGGGCCCCGAGCTGCCACAGCCGGCGAGCACGCCCACCGAGACCGCAGCGACGAGCAGGGCAGCGAAGGCGGGCGGGAGCGCCCACCGGGAACGCGGCGGCGGTGGAAACCGGCGCCAGAGGCGCCTCACCGTCCTCGTCCGGACGACGCTGGCAGAAGATCGGCGGCGATGGCGGCCCGCTGCTCGTCGCTCAACTCGGTGCTGACCGAGTAGCGCGGGTGGGTGGCGCGGAGCAGGACCCGTGCCCCCTCCGTCCACGCCTCACGCTGGCTCGGCGTGAGCTCGAAGCGCAGGTAGGCTACCGGCGGCGCCCCCTCCGCGACCGCCCCGGGCGACACCGCCGCGGCCTGGCAGCGGCTGCCGTCGATCTCCAGATGGATGCTGGCCGCGATGCCGTCCAGCTCGGGGAGGACCGAGGCCATCTCGGCCGCGTCGGCGACCTCCACGAAGAGGCTGGCGGCCAGCCCACCCTCGGGCGGCAACAGCAGCGAGAACTTCCCGGCCTCACTGCGGACCTGCTCCCGGTCCTCGATCCTCTCGGCCCGCAAGGCCTCCTCGGCGGCGGCGGCCAGGGTCTCCCGGCTCTCGAAGACCACGCTGATCAGGTCGCCCAGATCGATGCGCCGGCGCCGTCGCTGCTCGATCGCCGCGGCGCGCGCATCCCCCCTGGCGGCTTCGTAGGAAGCTCCCACCCGGAGATCCTCCGGATCCAGGCTCACCGGACGCCACCCCCGAGCGGTGCCGGCAGAGGCTGCACCTCCGCCGCCCTGCCCTGGCGCGACGCCGGCGCCGGCGTCGCTCCTATGAGCCTCACCTCGCCCTCCGCGCTCGCAATTGCACGCCGCAGCATAGCCGGGTGGGCGGCCCGGCCACCCTGGGGGGCGCTGCCAGGGCGCCGGCGGTCACGCCGCGACTGTCGCCCCGTCGGTCTCCCAGCCCTCGACCTCCCGGAACGAGAAGTGAGACCGGGCGGTGAGGATGAGGTGGTCGAGGAGGGGCAGGCCCAGCAGCCGCGCGGCATCGCGCAGAGAGGCGGTCACGAGCCGGTCGGCCCGGCTCGGCGAGACCTCGCCGCTGGGGTGGTTGTGGGCGACGATCAGTGCGGCGGCGCCGGCCCGGAGCGCCGGGGCCAGCACGTCACGGGGGAGGAGGCGCGCGCTGTTGAGCGAGCCTGCGACCACCGGCTCGACGCTGATCAGGCGATGACGGGCGTCGAGGAAGATCGCCCAGACCTCCTCGCGGCTCAGGGTCCGCAGCCCCTGGAGGAGGTGGAGCGCCGCCCCCGGTGTGGAGACGGCGGGGCGCTCATCGGGGTACCAGCGCTCGGCCAGCTCCCAGAGGGCGGCCAGCCGGATCGCCTCGCGAGGCGGCACCCGATGGTCACGAACCAGCCCGCTCGCGCCCAGGGCGCGGCGCTCCCAGAAGGGCAGCCCAGCCAGGCGGGCGGCGGTGGCGAGCAGGGCGGCGGGTGGCTCGGCGCCCCCGAGGACCTGGGCGATGAGCTCATCCTCGGGGCGGCTGCCCAGGCTGGCGTCGAGATGTCGGAGCAGTCCCAGGGTGCCTCGAGTGACTTCCATAGCCGGAGTGTAACTGGTTAGTGTATTTGCGTGCAACTAGCAAAGGAGGGCGCGCTCGAAGAACCCGGCCACGTGCTCGACGTACACGGAGCGGTCCGCGAAGTAGGCGCCGACGTGACCAACCTCGGGAAGGGTCCAGAGATGCCTGGGCTCGCCCGCGGCTGCGAAGAGCCTTCGGGCGTGCTCGACGGGCACCGAGGCGTCGGCCTCGCCATGGATGATGAGAAGGGGGCGGGGGGCGATTCGACGCACGGCGGATACCGGCCGGAGGTCGCCCAGCCGGGCGCCGGTCCGGCGCTCGAGGAGGGCCAGGGCCGGGGTGACCACCAGCCCGGCTGGCACCAGAAGCCGGCGACCGGTCCGCTCCAGCAGCAGGCCGACCGGGTCGGCGAAAGCGCTGTCCGCGCAGACCGCCGCGACCCGCGCCTCGTCGGCTGCGACGCAGAGCGAGACCGCGCCCCCCATCGAGTAGCCGAGGAGGCCGATCGGGATCTCCCCGAGCCGGCCCGCCACGGCGTCCAGGACGGCGGTCAGGTCGCGCTGCTCGTGGACACCGAGGGTGTGCGCCGCGAGATCGCTCCCCGGGGTGCCGCGCCACCCGTAGACCACCACCGAGAAGCCCGCGCGGCGCAGGGCAGCCGCGATCCCGAGCACGTCACTGATGTGGCCGCGATGGCCGCCGCTGATCACCACCACCGCGTCGCGCGGACCGGGTAGGAGCCAGGTGAGCAGGCGGAACCCGTCGGCGGTACGCACCTCGAGCTCCTCGTACCCCATCTCGAAGTCGGCCGGGATCAGACGGCGGGAGTCCCGGCCCAGCCGCGGGAACCGTCCGAACGTCCGCCAGTAGACGAACGCGGATGCCCCCACCCAGCTGGCCGCGGCAACCGTCAGCACCGCGCCAGCGCATGGCCGGCGCCTCATCGATAGATGAGTTCGAGCACGACGAAGACGACGATCAGCAGAGCGGCGAGGCCGCCCACCGCCACCCACCCCGAGCCCAGGGTCAGGAGGTCGCGGACCCGGTCTGCGCCCGGCGGGGACGCCCCCGGCAGGCCGAGCCCTGGCTCGTCGCGGTCGGGGGCGGCGCGGATGACGATGATGTCGATGCGCCCCTCCGCGTCCTCGGGGATGTCCACTGGGGTGACCACGGCCGGGAGGCGGGCGGCGCTGCGGCGATGCCGCTGCCGCCGGCTCGCCGCATCGTGCCGTGAGCGGTCGGGGAGGGTGGTGGAGTCCATCGACGAGGCGCGCACCGGGCCGGCCGGCGGCAACCCTGCCTCGGCGGACACCTCCGCAGCCACGGCTAGCTCCTCGCCGACCTCGGACGGCTCCTCCGCGGCGGGTTCGGCAGATGCCTGGTCGGCCTCAGCCGGAGCCGCCTCCGCGGCCGCGGCGGGCTCCGCGTCGCCCTGGGACGGCTCCTCCGCAGCTGGCTCCGCGGATACGTGGTCGACCTCAGCCGGGGCCGCCTCCGCGGTCACGGCAGGTTTCTCGTCGATCTCGCCGGGCGCGAACTCGACGGGTGCCGCGGGCTCCTCGTCGATCTCGGGGGACGCCAACTCCGCTGTCTCGGCGGGCTCCTCTCCGACCTCGGCGGGCGCCAGCTCCACAGCCCCGGTCGGCTCCGCGTCGACCCCGGCGGGCGTCGGTTCCACAGCCCCGCTGGGCTCATCGTCGACATCCGCGGGCGCCAACTCCAGAGCTCTGGCCGGCTCCTCGTCGGCCTCGGCGGGCGCCAACTCCAGAGCCCCGCCCAGCTCCGCGTCAACCTCGGCGGGCGCCAACTCCACAGCCCCGCCGGGCTCCTCGTCGACCTCCGCGGGCGGCAACTCGACCTCCTCCTCCACCGCAGCTTCCTCCGCGGCCGTGGCGGGCGGCGCCTCCTCCACCCCGGTGGTGACCGAAGCCTCGCCGGCCGCGACATCCTCCGCAGGGTGCACCCCGCCGGCGCCAGCCGTCTCCCCCTCGGGCACATCGGTGCCGGCCAGGCCCACCTCCATCGACACGCGATCCCTCAGGTCTGACTGGGTGGTGGAGGCGGCGGAACGGTGCGCGCGAGGATCTCCTGCGCCAGGCCGCGGTAGGCCTGGGCGACGTCGGACCCTCGCGCATAGGCGGTGATCGGGGCCCCGGCCATGGCCGTCTCCTGAAGCTTCACGGTCACCTTGATCACGGTATCGAAGACGTGCAGGCTCGGGATCTCCCGAAGGCCCTCGAGCATCTGCTGGCTGAACCGGGTGCGCAGATTGACGAAGGTGGGCAGCAGGCCAAGGATCCGGAGCTCCGGGTTGAGCTGCTCCCGCGCCGCATGGTAGGTGCGGAGAACCTCCTTAAGGCCCTTCATGGCGTACCCCGACATCTGCAGGGGCACCAGGAGCCAGGACGCCGCGGCGAGGGCGCTCACCGTGTGGAACCCGAAGTTGGGCGGGGTGTCGAGCAGCACGATGTCGTAGCCGCGCAGGCCCGAACCACGGCGGAGGGCGTCGCGGAGCCGCAGCTCGCGACCGACGGTGGTGGCCATCTCCCCCTCCACCGCACTCAGGTCGGGACAGGCCGGGATCAGCGAGATCCCCTCCCATTCAGTGGCGATGGTCACGGCCTCGGGGGTGAGGCCGGGATCGACGAGGATGTCGACGATCGTCCTCTGGAGCTGATACGGGTTGAAACCGAGCCCCGAGGTCAGGTTCGACTGGGGGTCGACGTCGATGGCGAGGACCCGCTGGCCCATCTCCCCAAAGGCGCCCGCCAGAGCGGCGCAGGTGGTCGTCTTCCCGACCCCGCCCTTGCCCGAGACGCACGCGATGGAGATGGCCACCGGGGACCGCTCACTGCCGGCGTGGAAGAGGAAGCGGCGCCGCCCGCCAGGCGGCATTGAGACAGGCCTGGACGGAGGCCACGTGCCAGAGGCCACCGACCACCGGGAGGAGCAGGAGTGCGGCGCGGCGCACCGGGTGGATCTGGCGGTCCGGCCGGATGCCGACCCGCTCCTGGACCAGCCGGGCCCGTTCCAGGGTCATGACCAGCGCGACCGAGGAGGTCGGCAGCAGCAGGACCAGGTAGGGGACGGCGAGGAGGCCGCAGAGCATCAGGTAGGCCCAGGGAATCGTCACGCCCAGGAGCGTGGGGCCGGACGCGAAGGTGAAGAGGTGGGGCCCGACCCGCAGAGCGTGGGCGATCACCGCGGCTGCCCCGGCCAGGGTGGAGAGCAGACCGATCGTCCAGGCCAGGCCCACGGGGAGGGTCGAGGCGGCGGGGCGGACTTCGAGGCGGGCGTCGAAGTCGGACATCTCCCGGTTCACCTGCGCATGCCAGGCAACCGCGTAGGCGCCGAGGGTGACCACCGAGAGCACGGTGACGGCGGCCGGGTGGCGCGGCTCACCGGCGGGTCCCAGCGATGGGACGGTCAGCAGCTGCACCGCGGGGGTGGCTCCCTTCCGCGCCGTGGCGGGCGTCGGGGGGGCGGGCGGTGGAGGCGGGAAGCCGGGCGCGGCAGCGGCGGCAGCGCCGGCCGGCGGCGCGGGCGCGGGCGGGGGGCCGGACGGGGGGACCGCGAACGTCCAGGTTGGGACGCCAAGCACCGATGCCGAGGGCTCGGAATCGGCCGCGGCGGAAGCGTCGCCCGTTCCGATGGGCGACTCCGGCAATGCCGCCGGCGCCAGCTCTGAGTCGGCCGGAGGGCGCAGGGTCGCCACGCTCGCCGGCTCCACGGGGTCGTCGGGAGGGGTGGGGCTGACCAGCCCGGCCTCCACCTGATCGGTCTCAGCCATGGGCGTTCTCCTCGATCCTGGTGTGATGTGGGTCGCGGTGGCTCCGGGTACTGGATTCGAACCAGTGACCTTGCGGTTAACAGCCGCCTGCTCTACCGCTGAGCTAACCCGGAACGGATCGAATCGGGATTATAAGGTCGAGATGCTCCGATGGCTCACGCAACCGGCTGCTGCCGGGCCACGGCGGCTCGGACCGGAGCGGGCGCGGTCAGCGATGAGGTGCCCCGCAACTACTCCAGGTAGTCCTTGAGCTTCTTGCTCCGCGAAGGATGGCGGAGCTTGCGCAATGCCTTGGCCTCGATCTGACGGATGCGCTCGCGGGTGACACCGAATCGCTTGCCGACCTCCTCGAGGGTCCGCTGATGTCCATCGATGAGACCGAAGCGCAGTTGGAGGACGCGACGCTCCCGGGGCGTCAGGGTGTCGAGGATGTCCTCGACCTCGGTCCGCAGCATGGTGAGGGAGGCCGCATCGCTGGGGGCGGTGGCCTCCTTGTCCTCCACGAAGTCGCCGAGATGGGAGTCCTCCTCCTCGCCGATGGGAGTCTCGAGCGAGACCGGGTCCTGCGAGACCTTGGTGATCTCGCGAACCTTCTCCGGGGTGATCCCCATCTCCTCGGCGATCTCCTCGTCGGCCGGTTCGCGACCCAGCTCCTGGAGCAGGCGGCGTGAAACCCTGACCAGCTTGTTGATGGTCTCGACCATGTGCACCGGGATCCGGATGGTGCGCGCCTGGTCAGCGATGGCCCGGGTGATCGCCTGCCGGATCCACCAGGTCGCGTAGGTCGAGAACTTGAAACCCTTGTGGTAGTCGAACTTCTCGACGGCGCGGATCAGGCCCATGTTGCCCTCCTGGATCAGATCCAGGAACGACATGCCTCGACCGATGTACTTCTTGGCAATGCTGACCACAAGTCGGAGGTTGGCCTCGGTGAGGGCGTTCTTGGCGTCCTCGTCGCCCTGCTCGATGAGCTTGGCGTACTCCACCTCCTGCTCCGCCCGCAGCAGCGCGACCCGGCCGATCTCCTTGAGGTACATCCGCACCGGGTCGTCGAGCGACACCGAGTTGATCGCCTCGGCGGTGGCGACCAGCTCCTCGTCGTCCTCCACGACCTCGAAGTCCTTGTCACCGTCGGTGACCTCGATCCCCATCTCCCGGAAGGCGTGGAAGATCCGCTCCAGGTGGTCCGGCTCCACGTCGATCTCGGGGAAGGCGGCCAGGACGTCGTCCGGAGTGAGGTAGCCGGCCTCCTTGCCGCGGACGATCAGCTGCTCCGCGGAGACGACCAGCGGGTCGGGCGCGAGGACGCCGGCCGAAGCCGAAGCGGCGGCTCGGGGGGTTGCCGGCGGGGGGAGCGGAGCCGTTCCCGTCGGGGCCGGGTCGATGGGATCGTCGGATTGCTTCACGGAGGTTGTCACAGCTGCGATCTTCTTCACCAGTGTGGTAGCGGAGGATGGTCGATCGGTTGGTGTCGCCCCGGCGTCGGCCAGTGGCCTCGGGACGGGGCTCGCCGCGGTCCCGGCCCGATCGCTCGGTGCCGCGGCGCCGGAGGTGGGAGGAGGATGCCCGTCGCCCCCTCCGGCGGCGGGGGCCACGCCCCGGTCACCAGGTCTCACCCCCGGTTGCTCTCCCGCGGCGGGCGCCGCGCGACCCCGGGTGCGGGGCGGCTCCCCAGATTGTGCCCTTTTCGCGGCCATTCCAGACTCGCTGAGGGCATCCGGTGCGAGCCGACCCCCGCGGACGCCCGGTGGGGGGGTGGCGGCGGCCGCCCGGGTGGGGACGGCGAGCGCGGGCCTCGCCGAGGCCGAGGACGGTCGGCCGGACGGACGGGGGGCGCCAGGCCGGGTGGTCGCGGAGGTGGGGACGGGGGAGGTCCGGGACGCCGGCCGAGCGCCCGCCCTTGGGGGGGCCGGTTTCGACGTCGGCGCGCGAGATGGGGGGAGCGAGGGGGCCTTGGGGGTGGTTTGGGAACGCTTCGTAGCCGCGGCCGGCGAGGCCGCACGCGTGCCCGAGGGTCTGGCCGGGGACGGTCGGGAGCCACCTGGCCGGGTGGCCGGGCCCCGGCCGCTCGACCGAATGGCGGTGGGTCGGGTGGTGGACGGACCGGCGGCCCGCGCCGTGGTGCGCCCGCGCGAGGCGGAGGTGTTGGAGGCGGGACCGGCGGCCTGACCCCGCGTGCGACCGCCAGAGGTCGAGGTGGCCGGACGGGAGGCGGCGGTCCGCGAGCCGGCCCGAGAGGCGGCCGGCTTCGACGCGGGCGCCCGGGATGCCGGGCTCTGGGGGCGGGAGGCGATCGCTCGCGTCGCGGGGTGGGTCGAGGCGGACTTGGACGCGGCGGCAGCCGGCTTGCCGCGCTTCGCCGCCTTGGCGGTGGCCGGGCGCGACGTCGGGGGCCGGGTGGCGCCGCGGCTCGCGGGGGACCGCGCGCCCCCGGCCGGCGCCTTCCCGGGCGGCGCCCCGGCGGCCCGGGATGGAGAGCGCCCTGCGCCCCGAGCGGGCGGCGCGGCCGCGGGGCGCGGCGCGGGGCCGCGGGCAGCGGCCCGCCCCGTGCCCTTCGCCTCGGCGGACTTGGGGGGCGAGGCGCTGCCACGCGAACCAGGGCGCGCCGCGGGCGCCGCCGGCTTGGCCGTTTTCTTGGCCGATCCTCTGTTCGTCGCCATCAGGTCTTCCAGGCACCCCAGGCTACCGCGGGACCACCGGCCCGCCGCCGGCGGGGCTCCGCCGGTCCGCTCAGAGTAGCAACGGTCACCCGCGCTCCTGAGCCCGGAGCGGTCGCCGCCCGACCGCTCGGGCGCCGATCACTCCGGCTTCTCCCGCTCCTCGGCCAGCAGGCGGCGGAGTCGAGCGGCGACGTTCTCGTCGCGCTCCGGGTCCAGCCCGCCGGAGGCGGCGAGCAGCTCGTCGATCTCACGCCGGGCCCGACCGCGGCTGGCGGCCCGCCGGACCTGGCGGACGCAATCGGCCATCGCCCGCTCCAGGGCGACCGGATCGGCGTCGGCGGCCAGCTCGGGGAGATCGCGGACCGAGAGGCGCGCGGCCAGCCGGCGGTCGGCCGCACCCAGGGCGTGGAGGGGAAGGCCGGAGCCGGGGGGCGCCGTCCTTGCCAGCTCGAGGATGCGGCGAACCGCCGGACTGGCCAGGTCATCGAGATCCAGGCCCATCTCGTCGACCACCAGCCGCGCCAGGGCGGGGCGCTGAGCGGCATAGGCGGCCAGGAACTCCTCCCACGACGGCGGAGGATTCCCGGGATCCTCGTCGCCCAAACCCGGATCGGCGGAGCCCATCTCGTCGGCGGGGGGCGGGGAGCCGACACCGATCGGAGGGGTGACCCGGTCGCCGGTGGACCGACCCCGGGTCAGATTGGCCGCCCGCACCTCGGTGAGCGCCGAAGCGACCAGCGAGGACGCCGAGACCTCGAGCCTCTGGGCACCCTCCCGGGCATAGAGCTCGCGCGTGTTCTCGTCGGGGATGCGGCGCAGCAGCGCCGCCACCCTCTCGCCGGCTCTCCGCCGCTCGTCGACCCCCCCGCCGGTGCCGGCCGTCGCCCACACCAGCAGCACATGCCACTCGGGCTCGGCCCCGCTGATGGTCGCGGCGAAGGCCGCCGGGGCCGCCCTGACCATCTCGTCGGGGTCCTTGAACTCCGGGGGCATCACCGCGATCCGAGCCGCCAGCCGCTCGGCGGCGCAGAGGTCGACGGCGGTGTCTGCAGCCCGCCTGCCCGCCGCATCGCCGTCGAAGCAGAGCACCACCAGGTCTGCGTGGCGGGCGACGATGCGCACCTGCTCCCGGGTCAGCGCCGTGCCGCTCGAGGCGACCACGTTGGCGACCCCCGCGGCATGGGCGGCGAGCACGTCGAAGTAGCCCTCGACCACCACAGCCACCCGCCGCTCCCGCAACGCCTGGCGCGCCTGGTCCAGCCCGAAGAGAGCGGTCGACTTGTGGTAGGCACCGGTTTCGGGGGTGTTGAGGTACTTGGGGGTGGCGTCGCCCAGGGCCCGGCCTCCGAACCCGAGCACCTGGCCGCGCTCGTCGGCGATGGGGAAGACGAGGCGGTGACGGAAGAGGTCGCGCCCGCCCCGACCGGCCAGTCCGGCGGCGGCGACCTCGGAGAGGGCCGCCCCCCCACGCCCGACCAGGTAACGCGACAGGGCATCCCCAGCCTGGCCGCCCTGGGGGGCGAAACCGACCCGGAAGCGCCGGGCCAGCGCCTCGTCGACGCCACGCTCCGCCAGCAGGCGGCGCCCGGCCCCTCCCGCCGGCAGGCTCCAGAGCACGTACTCGTAGAACTTGGCCGCCCGCTCGTTCAGCTCGATCGAACGGCGCCTCCCGGCGCCGCGCCCACCGCCGCGATGGTCCTTCTCTAGCTCCACGCCCGCGCGCTCCGCGAGCAGCTCCAGGGCGCGGGGGAAGTCCACCCCCTCGATCTTCTCGACGAAGGTGAAGATGTCCCCGCCCTCGTGGCAGCCGTGGCAGTACCACGCCTGCCGCTGCTGACTGACCGAGAAGCTCGGGGTCTTCTCCGCGTGGAAGGGGCAGAGGCCGACGTGTTGAGTGCCCGACCGGTGCAGCGAGACGTGACCCCCGATCACGTCGAGGATGTCCAGCCGGGCCTTGATCTCGGCGCGGGCGTCCGTTGTCACGGCTCAGCGGCCGATGACCTCGACCCGATAGCGCGAGTTGTCGGTGAGCATCACGATCGAACCGTCCTTCTCGGTGATCACCGCTCGCACCGGCGAGGTGGCGAAGACGTCGGGGGCGTCGTGATGCTCGATGACGGTCCGGCGCACCGCGTACGGCTGTCCGGGAGTTGGCGCGGCGAGCTCGTCCCCCTCGACCACGTGGCCGTCGTCGAGATTGGTGGGGCGCCCGTCACGGGTGCCGACCTTGCGAATCCTCACCCGCTCGCTCATGCCGGACCGAGGATAGCGCGGCAGGGCACGGCCCCTGGCACACCGGCGCGGGGGTGGCGTTCTGGTGCGGCGGCCAGGCCGCCGGGGACGAGCACGCTTCCGGGCCGGTGCACTAGGTGCCCCGTGAGCGGCTCGGGGGCGCAGCGCGCCCCCAAGCCGGCATCACCGATGTTCCCCCGGCCGGTTGTCAGCGATCGGCGTCCCGGGTCGCGAGCCGGGCGTGGGCGGCGGCGAGCCGTGCCACCGGCACCCGGTAGGGCGAGCAGGAGACGTAGTTGAGGTTGAGCTTCTCGCAGATGGCGATCGATCCCGGGTCGCCGCCGTGCTCGCCACAGATGCCCACAGTGAGGTCCGGGCGGGTCTGGCGACCCTCGATGACCGCGATGTTCATCAGCCGGCCGACCCCACCGCGATCGAGGGTCTCGAAGGGGTTGCTGGGGAGGATCTTCTGCTCGACGTAGGGGATGATGATCTTGCCCTCGGCGTCGTCACGGGAGAAGCCGAAGGTGGTCTGGGTGAGGTCGTTGGTCCCGAAGGAGAAGAACTCGGCCTCCTCGGCGATGTCTCCGGCGACCAGGGCCGCGCGCGGCAGCTCGATCATGGTGCCGAACTTGTAGGGAACCTTCATCCCGGCCTCTGCGAGGACGGCATCCACCGTCTTCTGGAGATAGCCCTTGGTGCGGCGCAGCTCCTCGACGGTGCTGATCAGCGGGATCATGATCTCCGGGTGGACCTTGACGCCCTCCCGGGTCAGCTGCACCGCCGCCTCCATGATCGCCCGCACCTGCATCTCGATGATCTCGGGGAAGAGCAGGCCGAGCCGGCAGCCGCGCAGACCGAGCATCGGGTTCTGCTCGCGGAGTGAGCGCACCGCGGCGAGCATGGTCCGCTTGTCCTTGTAGCTCTCCTCCGGCTCGCCCTTGGCCTCGGCCCGGGTCACCTCGACCAGCAGGTCCTCGAACGACGGCAGGAACTCGTGGAGGGGCGGATCGATCAGCCGGATGACCACCGGCAGGCCGGCCATCGCCTTGAGGATGCCGTAGAAGTCGGCGCGCTGGAAGGGCAGCAGCTCATCGAGATGGCGCCGGCGCTCCTCAGTGGTGGCGGAGAGGATCATGGCCTGGACGTGGGGCAGGCGCACCTGCTCCATGAACATGTGCTCGGTGCGGCAGAGGCCGATGCCCTGGGCGCCGAAGCGGCGGGCCAGCTCGGCGTCGCGCGGGTAGTCACCGTTGGCCCAGACCTGGAGCCGGCGGATCCCGTCGGCCCAGCGGAGCACCTGCTCGAGGTCCCCGCTCAGCTCGGGTGGGATCGTCGGCACCTTGCCGGCGATGACGCGGCCGGTGGAGCCGTCGATGGTGAACTCCTCGCCCTCGTGCACGGTCTTCCCACCGGCGGTGAAGCTGCGGGCCTGGAGGTCCACGAGGATGGACTCGGCACCTGCGACACAGGGCTTGCCCATGCCGCGAGCGACCACCGCCGCGTGCGAGGTGCGGCCACCCCGCGAGGTGAGCACGCCCTCGGCGGCGATCATGCCGTGGACGTCGTCCGGGTTGGTCTCGATCCGGACCATGATCACCTTCTCACCTTCCTTGGCCATGGCCTCGGCGCGGTCGGCGTCGAAGACCGCCTTGCCGTAGGCCGCGCCCGGGGAGGCCGCCAGGCCGGTGGCCAGCACCTCGACCTTGGCGCTGGGGTCAATCCGGGTGTGGAGGAGCTGGTCGACCTGCACCGGCTCGATCCGGAGGACCGCCTCCTCCCGGGTGATCAGCCGCTCCTTGACCATCTCCACGGCGATCCTCACCGCCGCCTCGGCGGTGCGCTTGCCGGTGCGGGTCTGGAGCATGTAGAGCTTGCCGCGCTCGATGGTGAACTCCATGTCCTGGACGTCGCGGTAGTGGCGCTCCAGCTTCTTGGCGATCTGCTCGAACTGCCGATACACCTTGGGGAGCTCGTCGGCCATGGCCGCGATCGGCTTGGGGGTGCGGATGCCGGCCACCACGTCCTCGCCCTGGGCGTTGGTGAGGTACTCGCCGTAGAGCGCCTTCTCGCCGGTGGCGGGGTCGCGGGTGAAGGCGACCCCGGTGCCGGAGTCGTCGCCCATGTTGCCGAACACCATCGACTGGACGTTGACCGCGGTGCCCAGGTCGTGCGGGATCTTGTTGTAGTTGCGGTAGTCGACCGCGCGCTTGCCGTTCCAGGAGTCGAACACCGCGCCGATGGCGGCGCGAAGCTGCTCCAGCGGCTCCTCAGGGAACCCCGCACCGCTCTGCTGCTCGCTGACGATGCCGCGGAAGGTCCCGATCAGCTCGCGGAGCGCCTCCGGGCTCAGCTCCGCGTCGCTCGCCGCCCCGTACTTCCGCTTGGCGGCGTCGAGAGCGTGCTCGAACAGCTCGCCGGGAACGTCGAGCACGATCTTGCTGAAGAGCTGGATGAAGCGGCGGTACGAGTCGAGAGCGAAGCGCTCGTCGCCGGTCAGCCTGGCCAGGCCCTTCAGGGTGGTCTCGTTGAGCCCCAGGTTGAGGACGGTGTCCATCATTCCCGGCATCGAGAACTTGGCGCCGCTGCGCACCGAGACGAGGAGCGGGTTGTGCGCGTCGCCGAATCCCTTGCCGGTCTTGCGCTCGAGGGTCTTGAGGGCGGCCAGCGCCTGCTCCCACATCCCCTCGGGGAACTTCTGCCCCTGCGCGTAGAAGGCGTTGCAGGCCTCGGTGGTGATGGTGAAGCCGGGGGGCACGGGCAGCCCGGCGCGGGTCATCTCGGCGACCCCGGCCCCCTTGCCGCCGAGCAGGTCGCGCATCTGAGCGTTGCCGTCCTCGAAGAGGTACACCCACTTGGTGGCCCGGCGACGCGCCGGGGCCCCGTTGGTGGCCGGGCGTGCGGCGCGAGCGGGTACTGTGCCGTGGGCGACCGCGGGCGCGGTGGTCCGGCTTCTCTTGGCGGATCGGGACTTGGGAGTCGCGGGCATGATGGGTCCTCTGATCGTCCGTTGGGGCTAGGGCGAGGCGAGGGTATCACCGGGGCGGGGGGCCGCCGCTTGCGAATGGCGGTGCGGCGTTCGACGCGGCTGTCCCGGCGTGTGACCAACCACGGAAGAGGGCACAATGGGGCCATGAGCATCACATCCCCGAGCCCTGATCCCATTACCCCCTTGGTCCCGGAGCCGGAGCCGGAGACGGCCACGGACCCGGCGACCCTGCAGACGGCCACCTTCGCGGGCGGCTGCTTCTGGGGCGTCGAGGACGCCTTCCGGCGTCTGCCCGGCGTGGTCGCCACCCGGGTCGGCTACGCGGGCGGTCGCACTGACCATCCCACGTACCGCGAGGTCTGCTCCCACACCACCGGTCACGCCGAGGCGGTCGAGGTGGTGTTCGACCCAGCGCGCACCGATTACGAAGACCTGGTCACCGCCTTCCTGGTCGACATCCACGACCCGACCCAGCTCAACCGCCAGGGGCCCGACATCGGAGACCAGTACCGCTCGGCGATCTTCGTCCGCGACGACGCCCAGCGCGAGACGGCCGAGGGCGTGCTCGCCAGGCTGCGCTCGGAGAGCCGGTCCCGCCACCCGATCGTGACCGAGGTGACCGACGCGCCCCGCTTCTGGGAGGCCGAGGAGTACCACCAGCAGTACTTCGAGAAGCAGGGCGGTGGGGCCTGCCATCTGCCCATGGCCGGGAGCTGGATGAGGTAGGGGGCGATTCCTTGGGGAGCGGCGCCCAGACGCGTCGATTCCGTCATGGAATCGACAAACTCCGAGCCTCAGAATGCTTGACTGGGTGCATGGCTCGTGCCGGCCACGAGCGGGGTGCCGCCCTCCACCAGCTGATTGACGCCACCACCGGGAGATCGTGATGAGCGAGGAAGTTCCCACCCCCGGAGATCCGGGGACGCCGCCCGCGTGGGACGACGCCAGCTGGCCCGAGGGCTCCGAGGATGCTTGGGCGGAAGCCCCCGGCGACCCGCGCGAGGCGGCGCCCCGCGGTGGTGTGATCGGCCTCCGCCGCGGCGTGGCGATCGTCGCCGCCGTGACCGGTCTGGTGCTGGGCAGCGCGGTGGGCGGGTTCCTCATCTCGCGCGCGGCGACCGGCACCCCGGTAGCGGCGGCCACCACCGCCACCGGCTCGAACCCGACGGCGAGCCCCTCCCCCGGGCCCCACTCCCGGGGCGGTTTCGGGGGGCCGAGCGCCTTCTTCGGAGGCGTCAACCTGATCCAGGACGCCGCCACCGCCATCGGGGTGAGCGAGCAGACGCTGCAGAGCGACCTTCAATCCGGTCAGACGATCGCCCAGGTGGCGACGGCGAACGGCAAGACCGCCCAGGACGTCCTCACCGCCCTGGTCGGCGACGAGACCACCGCCATCGACAACCTGGTGTCGAGCGGCAAGCTCACCTCCAGCCAGGCGAGCAAGATCACGGCCAATCTCACCCAGATGGTCACCGACTTCGTCGACCAGGCGCGACCCACCACGGTGCCCGGGATCGGTGGCGGCAGCGGAGAGCAGGCGGCTCTGCAGGCGTCGGCGACGACCATCGGCGTCACCGCCTCCACCCTCCAGTCCGACCTCGCCGCCGGTCAGACCATCGCCAGCGTTGCGCAGGCCCACAGCGTCAGCGTCTCCAGCGTCGTCAGCGCGGTGACCACCGCCGTCGACAGCCAGATCAGCAGCCTGGAGAGCAGTGGAAAGATCACCTCGGCGGAGGCGAGCACCCTCACCTCAGAGGTGCAGTCCCGGGTTACCGCGTGGGTGAACGGGACCTACCCCGGCTGGCCCTTCGGCCCCTTCGGGGGGATCGGCGGCACCTTCATCGGAGGGGGCGCCTTCGGCGGCCCCTCGGGCCACGGGCCCGGCGCGGCGCCGAGCGCGTCGCCGTCGGCCTCGGTCAGCTGATCCGGCTCACCGCGGCTTCGCCCGGTCAGAGGACGCGGAGCACCTGATCCGGGTCGCGCTCCCGGCGAGCCAGGGCCCGCAGCACGGCCAACTCGCCATGGCGCAGCACCGCGACCTCCAGGAGCGCCTCGATGGCCACCGCGAGGCCGGGGAGCGGGGGCGTAGCCCGGCCGATGCTGACGCAGAGGTCGTCGGTGTGGATGGCGAGCTCGATGACCCGGGTCCTCAGGTAGTCGTCGAGGCGGAGCACCTCCTCTCTGGCCTTCACCAGACGCCCCTCCGGCTCCCCCTCCAGCCGGGCCCGGAGCCGCTCGAGGGCGCGGTCCATCTGGCCCAGCACGGCGCGGTGGCCGACCAGCGCCTCCTCGGCGGAGGTGGCGCGCACCCGCACATTCAGCCCCGAGGCGAGGTCGGCGTTCACAGGGGCGAAGTAGGTGGCCGCGGAGATCGGCTCCTCCCCGGAGGGCTCCGCCGCCTCCAGGGAGCGCTCCACGTTGGTGACCGCGCGCGCCAGGTGGGCGACCAGTGCCCCGACGGTCATCTCGGCGAGGGCGCTGGGCTCCTCCCAGCGGAGTGCGACGGCGGTGAGGGCCACGGCCTCGCGGGCCGTCCCGGCGACGGCGAGGAAGGCCGCGCGCACGTCCAGGGTGTCGTCGGGGTCGGGCACGCCATCAGCCCCCGGCGCCAGAGCGCTCGGCCGTCCGACGCCGGAAGGCGACCAGCTGGTCGCGCACGGCGTCCTCCAGACCGGCGATCGGCACCCGGACCTGGGTCATCCCGTCGCGCTCGCGGATGGTGACCGCGTCGTCCTGGAGGCTGTCGAAGTCGAAGGTCACCGCCAGCGGGGTCCCGATCTCGTCCTGGCGCCGGTAGCGGCGGCCGATGGCCTGCGTCTCGTCGTAGTCGGTCGCGAAATGGGGCCGGAGCCGGTGCTCCAGCGCGCGCGCCGGCACCGTCAACTCAGCCTTCTTGGAGAGGGGCAGGACCGCCACCTGAACCGGCGCGATGTCGGGGTGCATCCGCAGCACCGTGCGGGTCTCACCGCGGACCATCTCCTCGTCGTAGGCGTCCATGAGGATGGTGAGCATGATGCGGTCCACGCCCGCGGCCGGCTCGATGACGTAGGGGACGAAGCGGTTGCCAGTCACCGGGTCCAGGTAGCTGAGGTCGACCCCACTGGCCTTCTGGTGCGCGGAGAGGTCGAAGTCGGTGCGGTTCGCGATCCCCTCCAGCTCGCCCCACCCGAAGGGATAGAGGTACTCGACATCGGTGGCGGCCTTGGCGTAGTGAGCCAGCTCGTCCTTCTCGTGGTCGCGCAAGCGGAGGCGCGAGCGGCGCACTCCCAGCTCCTCGACGTACCAGCGGAAGCGCTCGCCGCGCCAGTGCTCGAACCACTGGTCGTCGGTGCCCGGCTCGCAGAAGAACTCCATCTCCATCTGCTCGAACTCACGGGTGCGGAAGATGGAGTTGCCGGGGGAGATCTCGTTGCGGAATGACTTGCCGTTCTGGGCGATGCCGAAGGGGATCCGCTGGCGGCTGCTGTTGAGCACCGACTTGAAGTCGACGAACATCCCCTGGGCCGTCTCGGGGCGCAGGTAGACCTGGGCGGAGCTGTCCTCCACCGGACCGAGGAAGGTGCGGAACATGAGGTTGAATTGGCGGGGCGCGGTGAGCGGTCCTGCGCACTCGGGGCAGCCGGGCGCATCCGCCGGCTTGCCGCGGGCCACCCGCTCGGCGCTCAGGTGGTCGGCGCGCCAGCGCCGCCGGCAGTCCCCGGTGCAGTCGACCAGCGGGTCCGAGAAACCCGCGACGTGGCCGCTCGCGACCCAGACCTGTGGGTTCATAATCACCGAGCTCTCGATTCCCTCGATGTCGTCGCGCAGCTCGACCATCGAGCGCCACCAGCGGTTGCGGATGTTGCGCCGGAGCCGGGTGCCCAGCGGGCCGTAGTCGTAGAGCGCGTTGATGCCACCGTAGATCTCGCTCGACGGGAAGAAGAAACCGCGCTGCTTGCCGAGCGAGACCAGCCGCTCCATGAGATCGGACGGCGGCGGGATCGCGGGGGGCGCGCCGGGAGCTTCGTCGGATGGGACGGCCACGGCCGGGAAGTGTATCCGCCCTCACCTTTCGAGGGCTCGGAGCACCTCCCAGGAGCGGAGCCGGCGGTCCAGGTGGTGCTCCAGCTCGCGCTCGATGATCGCCTCGAGGATCGACAGGGTCTCGGGGTCCAGACGGAGCCGGCCCCAGGTGTCGGCGTCGCCGGCGGCGGCCACGCGCAGCACCTTGATGGCCCGCACCGAGCAGGCGATGGCAGCCGGGTCACCGGGCCGGCAGTCGAGGCAGAGCAGCCCTCCGCCAGCGGCGCTGAAGACTGCCGCCGCCTCGGCGAGGGCCCGGGAGCAGGACGCGCACCGGTCCAGCTGGGGGGCGTAGCCCAGGCGGTCGATCATCTGGCGACCGAACCAGATCAGGGCCCGGCGCGGATCGCGCGCGGGATCGCCCAGCTCGTCCAGGGACCCGGCCACCAGGGCGTAGACCTCGGGGTCCGGATGGTGACCCTCGAGCACCCGGTCGGTGAGCTCGGCGATCACCGCGGCGCAGGCGGACCGCCGGGGGTCGCCGCTCAGCCCCGGGGGCGGCCCCGAGGCCCGCTGCGCCTGGGCCAGCACCAGCAGCTCCCCCCGGCCTTCGGCGAGCTGCATCCGGCTGCGCTCGAAGAGGTCGGTCTGCGCCGCCATGCGGCTCCCCGCCCGGCGCACCCCCCGAACGATCACACCCACCTTGCCGTGCTCGCGGGTGAGCACGGTGAGGACGCGGTCGGCCTCCGCGTAGTTGACCCGGCGGAGCACGATCCCCTCGTCGGTGAAGCTCCCCGCCACCTCAGGCCACCCGACCCGGGTCAGAGCGGATGCTCGGCGCCGACCCGAGGGCCCTCGGCGACCGGGGCATGCTTGGCGCCGTCGCGGTCGACGACCAGGGGTTCGGGGCTCACGATCCGCACCGTCTGGATGCTCTGCCGGCGTACCGACTCGACGGTGAGGGTCGCCGCCCCGAGCTGCAGGGCGGCCCCCGCCTTGGGGATCTCGCCCAGCCGCTCGTAGACCAGGCCGCCGATCGAGTTGGCGTCAGTCTCACCGAGGTCGAGATGGAGCAGCTCGGCCACGTCATGGACCGGGAACCGGGCGCTCACCACCACCTCGTGATCGCTGACGAACTGGATCTCCTCCTGCTCGGCGACGTCGTATTCGTCGCGGATCGGGCCCACGATCTCCTCGATGAGATCCTCGAAGGTGACGATCCCGGCGGTGCCGCCGTGCTCGTCGACCACCACGGCCATGTGCACCTTGCGTTCCTGCATCTCCCTCAGCAGCTCGCCGACGTGCTTGCTCTCGGGGGTGAAGTAGGGCTCGCGGGCTAGTGCTGCGAGCTGGCGGGGATCGCCACTGCGGACGCCGTGGCGGAGCAGGTCCTTCGCGTACACGACCCCCACCACGTTGTCGATGGTCGTCTCGTAGACGGGGATCCGGGAGTGACCGTGGTCGACGATCAGGGCGATCAGGTCGGTGAGGCTGCGGCCGGCCTCGATGCCAACCACGTCGACCCGGGGCACCATCACCTCGTGGACCGGCTTGTCGGTCATCTCCAAGATGCCGTCGATCATCTGCCGCTCCTCCTGCTCGACCACCCCCTCGCGCTCGCCCATCGCCACGATCAGCTTGAGCTCGTCTTCGGTGACGAACGGGCCTGGAGCGGGGCGCCCCCGGGTCAGCAGCCGGAGGAGCAGGCGGGCAACCAGGGTGAGGGCTGCGATCAGGGGGCTCAGCACCCGGGTGAGCACGCCAACCGGCGCGGCCAGGTGCAGCGCCAGCCGCTCGTTGAAGCGGAGCGCGAGCGACTTGGGGGCGATCTCGCAGAAGACCAGGACGAAGACCGAGAGGGCCACGGTGACCAGCGCCTGGTACAGGCCGTGGGTGTGACCCGAGGCGATCAGCGCGGTCGCCGTCGAGGCGACGATGACGGCGACGGTGTTGACCGAGAGGATGGTCGAGAGGTAGCCGTTCGGGTTGTTGTGGAGGTGCACCACCCGGCTGGCCCGACGGTCCCCATCCTCGGCGAGGGTGCGCATCCGCAGCCGCGACACCGAGGTCAGCGCGGTCTCGGCGGCGGCCGCGAAGGCGGCCAAGACCAGACCCGCGGCGAGCAGGATGACGAGCCAGGTCATGGCCGGAGCGGAGGGTCTGAGCTACTCATCGGAACAGCTCGCTGACGCTCCTCCCCTCGTGGACGCGCACGATCGCCTCGGCGATCAGCGGCGCCACCGAGAGCACCCGGAGCCTGGGGTGGTTGTCGAGGAAGCGCTCGGGGTCACTGACGGGGATGGTGTCGGTGACACAGATCTCGTCGATGGGCGCGTCGCGGAGGCGCTCCAGAGCGCCCTCGGTGAGCAGGCCGTGAGTCGCCACCACGTCGACGCCGGTGGCCCCCTTGCCCCTCAGGGCCTCGCTGGCGCTGACGAGCGTCCCCCCGGTCGAGATCAGGTCGTCGACGATCACGGCGTGCATGCCGGCCACGTCACCGACCACATGGACCACCTCGACGGCGTCATCGCGAGGCCGCCGCTTGTCGATGATCGCGATCGGGGCGTCGAGCAGCCGGCCCAGGCGCCGAGCGCGGAGCGCGCCCCCGGTGTCGGGGGAGACCACCACCACGTTGTTGCCATGACGCTCCCGGACTCGCCGGGCCAGGATCTTGGTGGCGGTCAGCGCATCCACGGGGATGTCGAAGAACCCCTGGATGGCCTCGGCGTGAAGGTCCACCGCCACCACCCGGCTGGCCCCCGCCAGCTCGATGATGTTGGCCATCAGCTTGGCCGAGATGGGGTCCCGGGGAGCGGTCTTCTTCTCCTTCCGCTGATACCCGTAGTAGGGGATCACCGCGGTGATCCGGGCCGCCGAGGCGCGCCGGAGGGCGTCGAGGGTGACGAAGAGCTGGATCAGGTTGTCACTCACCGGCTGGCAGGTGGGCTGGATCAGGAAGACGTCGTGGCCGCGCACCAACTCGTGGATCTTCACGTCGAACTCGCCGTCGGCGAAGCGGGTGATGTCCATGGGGGCGAGCGGGAGGTCGATCTCGCGGGAGATCCTCTGGCTCAGCTCCGGGTTGCCGGTCCCGGAGAGCAGCATCAGCTCCCCGTAGGGGTTCGAGTCACTCACGGCCGCGGGTCCTCCGGCCGCTCCCGTGGATGCCAGCCCTCGACGTTGCGCTGACGGGCCCGGCCAACCGCCAGGGCTCCCTCGGGGACGTCCCGGGTGACGATGCTGGCGGCGGCGACATACGCGCCGCGTCCGATCCGGACGGGGGCCACCAGGCTGCTGTTGCTGCCGACGAAGACACCGTCCCCGATGGCGGTCCGGTGCTTGGAGCGGCCGTCGTAGTTGCAGGTGATCGTGCCGGCGCCGACGTTGACCTCGCGGCCCACGTCGCTGTCGAGCACGCAGGCGACGTGGTTGATATGGCTGCCCGCCCCGACCCGACTGTTCTTGACCTCGGCATGCGTTCCCAAAGATACCCCCGATTCGAGGACGCTGCCGGGCCGGACCCGATTGAAGTGGCCGATCTCGACGCCGTCGGCGATCTCGGCCTCATCGATGACCGAGGCGCCCACCCGGACCCGGTTACCGATGCGGCTGTCGCGGATCTGGGCCATCGGCCCGATCTCGCACTCGCGCCCGATCACGGTGGCCCCCCGGAGCACGGTCATCGGCCGGAGCACGGTGTCGGCGCCCACCCTCACCGCGGCGTCCACATAGGTGGTCGCCGGGTCCTCGACGGTGACCCCGGCCAGCATCAGAGCCTCCAGCAGGCGGCGCCGCAGCACCGCCTCGGCAGCGGCCAGCTGACTGAGGTCGTTCACCCCCATCGCCTCCTCGGGGTCGGTGGCGAGCACGGCCTCCACCTCGGGGGCGAGCATCCCGATGAGGTCGGTGAGGTAGTGCTCGCCCTGGGCGTTGTCGGCGGAGAGCGTCTCCAGCGCGGGCCAGAGGCGGGTCCCGGAGAAGACGTAGACGCCCGCGTTGCACTCGGCGGGGACGGGCTCGCCGGACGGCAGGTCGCGCTCCTCGACGACGCGCTCCACCCGGCCCGACCCGTCGCGCATCACCCGACCGAGCCCGGCGGGACGCTCGGGGACCACCGAGAGCAGGACGCAGGCGGCGCCGCTCGCCGCCTGGGTCCGGACCAGGCCGCGGATGGTCTCCGCGCGCAGCAGGGGGAGGTCGCCGTAGAGGACCACTACCGCGCCCCCGTCCCGACGCTCCGCGGGCAGGCTGCGCAGCGCGTCCCCCGTCCCCCGGGGCTCGGGCTGGGTCACGACCTCGGCGATCGCTTCGATCGCTTCGCGGACCGCGGGCTGACCCGGGCTCAACACCACGATGGGACGCGCCCCGGTCGCCTCCAGCGCCACGTCGACGATGTGGAGGAGCATCGGGCGGCCGGCGAGCGGATGGAGCACCTTGGGACGGGCGCTCCTCATCCTGGTGCCCTGCCCTGCGGCGAGGATCACCGCGCGCGGTGCATCTCCCATCTCCGCCGGAGTATACGGGGTGCTCCCACCAGGTTCGGCGGAGGGGAGGTCGCGGCTGACCCCGGCGGCCGCGCCCCGAGCGGACAGCGGGCAGCCGCCTCTGTATGATCCGGCCCGTGGCCGAGCAGAGCCCATCCGAGCCAGTCCCCGACCGCCGGCCCCGGCCCAGCCGGCTGGCCCGCCTCGGGCGGGTCACCGCCGTCCGGCGGAGCTGCGGTTGCCGCCGCCCCGCCGCAGGCAGGCCGGGATGCATGCGGCTGCGCATCCCCCGGGTCCACATCCAGGTCTGAGCCCTGGGCCGGCCGGGGCCCCCGCTCCGCCGGATTCCGGCCGGGCCAGCCGGCACGACGGGCCGAGGCCCGGAGCCGCCACCGGACCAGATCCGGCGATGGCTGGCTACGATCACCTTGCCGCTGGGGAGTAGCCAAGTGGTAAGGCAGCGGACTTTGGATCCGCCATTCGAAGGTTCGAATCCTTCCTCCCCAGCCTCCGGAGTGTAGAGATGCGGCTGACCCTTGACGAAAGGGCTCCGGCTGATCCTTGACAGGCCTGCGGGTGATGGCTGACAGCTACTTCGGTTGAGACTTGACACTCCCTCACATGAGGGAACTGAGCGTGACCGAGCAGCGGTATCAGGCGATCCTGGCGGTGATCAGGGATGGCAGGACGGTCACCGAGGCGGCCTCCGAGTGGCGGGTGAGCCGGCAGACGGTGCACACCTGGCTGAGCCGGTACGAAGCCGGTGGGCTGGAGGAGCTGAGCAACCGGTCGCACCGGCCGGCGAGCTGCCCGCACCAGATGTCGGGCGACCTCGAGGCGATGGTCCTGGAGTTGCGCCGGTGGAAGCCGTATTGGGGGCCCCACCGGCTGGTGCTGGAACTGGCCCGGCGCCAGGTGGCGCCGTTGCCCTCGGAGTCGGCGGTGTACCGCTGCCTAGTGCGGGCCAGGGTCATCGACCCGGTCCGCCGGCACCGCCGGCTCGAGCACTGGAAGCGCTGGGAACGGGGCCAGCCCATGGAGCTCTGGCAGATCGACGTGGTGGGTGGCTTCCTGCTCGCCGGCGGGACCACGGCCAAGGCGCTGACCGGCGTCGACGACCACTCCCGGTTCTGCGTCTCGGCCCGGCTGATGCCTCGGGAGCGCACCCAGCTGGTCTGTGACGGCTTCACGGCGGCGCTACGGACCTACGGGGTGCCGGAGCAGGTGCTGACCGACAACGGCAAGGTCTTCACCGGGAGGTACGCCCACCCGCCCGTCGAGGTGCTGTTCGACCGGATCTGCCGCGAGAACGGGGTGGAGCACCTGCTCACCCAGCCCCACTCGCCGACGACCACGGGCAAGATCGAGCGCTTCCACCGCACCCTGCGGCTGGAGTTCGACACCCGCCGGGTCTTCTCCAGCCTCAAGGTCGCCCAGGGGGCGCTGGACGAGTGGGTCACCCACTACAACAACGAACGGCCCCACCAGTCACTCGGCGACGCCACCCCGGCCAGCCGGTTCAGCGCGGGCGGCGCGGGCCCACGGGCACCCCGACCAGGTCTCGACCCCATCGGCGAGCAGTGGGTGACCCGGCGCGTGGCCGCCAACGGCATCGTCTGTGTCGGCTACCAGCAGGTCTGCGTCGGCAAGCACTACAGCGGCAGCCCCTGCAACGTCCTGGTCACCGACGGCTGCTCCAGTTCTGGGTGGGCAACGAGCTCCTCAAGACCGTCGCCCGGACCTCGCATGGTGCAATTTGCAACCAGAACGCCCTGGGGACGGCCCCAAGGCGTCACAGCAGAAGCCTGGGAGTGTCAAGCATCACCCGGAGTTGATCCGTCAACCATCAACCGAAGGCTCACACCCCAGCCTCCGGAGCCGGCGGCGGTGGCCGATCCGGATCTCCCCCGCCGGGGGCGTCGGGGCGCCCGGCCGGGGCGGTCGGCGGCTCCCGCGACCGGCACTCCTCGAACCGTTCGCCTGCCAGGCGGGACGTTTAGCCCCATGCCGGGCGTCCGAAGGACCTAAGGTGTCGCCGCGAGGCCGTGCGCCATCGCCCCCAAGGCTCGACGCCTCCGGGGCCCCCCATCTCGGCGGCTCGCCGCGGCATCACCCGTTGGGGTGATCTTTAGTTCGCGCCGTTGACAAACCCCTGAGCTTCCTCCGACAATCCGGGCGCCGCATCACGAGACGTTCGCAAGTTGATGCGGTGGGCGCGGCTCGAGCCGCCCCTTGAGGCTGGCATCGCGAACGAAATCGTCCAACCCGTGGAGGGCAAGGTTCACATGCGTGTCCAAGAGTTCACCCGGGACCGGGGGTCCCACAAGTTGCGGAGGCTGAGCACCCTGAGCCTGGTGGGTGTGGGAGCGGTTGTCGCGGCGGCCTGCGGCAGCACTTCCAGTCCTACCACCGCCTCGTCGTCGACAGCTCCCGCCGTCTTCCCGTCGGGCATCTCTCTCACCGGGCTGAGCCCCGACCTCAACTCGACGATGAGCCAGCTGAAGCCACTGACGGCTGCGGCGACCAAGGGCGCCAACACCCTGCTCGTCGGCGTGATCCTGCCCGACACCACGTCGTCCGTTCGCTGGGCCGACTACGACCTGCCGTACCTGACGGACGCCTTCGCGGACGCGGGCTACACCTCGGCTGAGTTCAACGTCCAGAACGCCCAGGGCAGTGACCCGACCCAGATCGACGACGCCACGGCAGACATCAACCTCGGGGCCAAGGTTCTGGTCGTGTGCCCGCTCGACGGACCGACCGGTGTGGCCATCGCGGCACTGGCCGCAGCCCACAACGTGACCCTGGTCGACTACGACCGGGCCATCTTCCCGACATCGGGCAAGACCTACTACGTGAGCTTCAACAACGAGCAGGTCGGCACGCTCATCGGCACCGGGTTCCTCAGCTGCCTGACCACGGACAACGTCTCCAGCCCCCAGGTCTTCGTGCTCAACGGCGGTGAGGACACCGACCCGAACGCGATCTCCTTCGCCGACGGCTACAACAAGGCGGTCTGGGGCCAGGAGGCCAAGACCGTGACCGCTGGTGCGAAGAGCACCTCCGGCGGGGCCACCCTGGTGGGCGAGAACTTCGCGCCGGGCTGGAGCAACACCCAGGGCGGCACGATCTTCCAGCAGGAGTACACCAGCAACCCCCAGATCAACGCCTCGATCGAGGCCAATGACGGCCTCGCCAGCGCGGTCATCACCGACCTGCAGACCGACGGCGTGAAGGCCGGCACCTTCCCGACCACCGGCCAGGACGCGACCGTCCAGGGCATGGCGTACATCCTGGAAGGCTGGCAGTGCGGTTCGGTCTACAAGCCGATCTACCTCGAGGCCCAGGACGCGGTCATCATGGCCACCGCCCTCTTGGGGAAGGTCACCATCCCGACCAGCATCCTGAACGGCACCACGGTCGACCCGGCCAACTCGAGCATCACTGAGCAGGCATCGCTGCTGACCCCGACCTGGGTGACCAAGGCCAACATGGAGTCCACGGTCGTCAAGGACGCCTTCGACACCGCCTCCGCCATCTGCGCCATCGCGGGTGCGTCTCTCTGCACCGCGGACGGAATCTCGTAATCCGCTGACGGAGCGTTCTCAAGAAGATCCTCCTCGGTGACAAGTCCGGGCCGCCCCTCGGGGGCGGCCCGGATCTCACCGGTCTTCCGCCGCGAGGGGGGACCCCCCGCCCGCCGCATTCCGACGAACGCAGATCTAGGTCAATGAGATGAGTGAACAGACAGAACCTGCCAGCGGCCCTCCCGCGCCAACTCCGGTCGAGCCGCTCCTGAAGCTGCGGGGAATCGACAAGCACTTCGGTCCGGTGCAGGCCCTGTACGGCGTCGACCTGGACTTGCCGGCCGGCCAGGTGACCGGTCTGTGCGGCGACAACGGGGCCGGCAAATCGGTGCTGACGCGGTGCATCGCCGGGGTCCACCAGCCGGACCACGGGCAGATTTACTTCGAGGGACGGCCGGTCCACATTCGTGGAGCCCGTGACGCCGCCGCGCTGGGCATCGAGACCGTCTACCAGGACCTCGCTCTGGCCGATAACCTGGACATCGTCCAGAACATGTTCCTGGGCCGCGAGCGGATGCGCCGCCAGATGCTCGACGAGGACAGCATGGAGCGCGCCGCGGGCGAGACCCTGGCCAGCCTGCGGGTGACCTCGGTGCGGTCGATCCGCCAGCCGGTGGCCTCGCTCTCCGGAGGTCAGCGGCAGTCGGTCGCGGTTGCCAAGGCGGTCATGTGGAACTCCAAGGTTGTGCTCCTGGACGAGCCCACCGCGGCCCTCGGCGTGGTCCAGACCCGGATGGTCCTGGACCTGGTGCTGCGGTTGCGTGACCGGGGCCTGGCGGTGATGGTGATCACCCACAACCTCAACGACTGCTTCGAGGTGGCCGACCGGCTTGCGGTGCTTCACCTCGGGCGCATGGTGGCCCAGGGACCGGCCTCCGCCTTCGACCGCCAGAGCGTGGTGGAGTTCATGACCACCGGGAGCTCGGGCGGCCGGCCGCTCGAGCAGCCGGCCGGATCCGCGGCCGGAAAGGAGGCCTGAGACCGTGACCGGGATCCAGGGCGGCCTCAAGTCCGGCGCTCCCGGCGAAGGAGCCGTCGAGGCCCCCGTTGACGTCGACCTGACCGCAGCCGCCGGGGCCGCCGCGGCCGTCCCTCTCGAGATCGTGGCCCAGTCGCTGGGCGAGTACCTCCGGGGCTGGTGGCAGAAGCTCAAGAGTGGCGACAGCGGGGTGCTGCCGGTGCTCGTCGCGATGGTCATCACGGCCATCGCCTTTGAGCTGATCACCCCGGAGAACGCCTTCCTGCGGCCCAGCAACCTGGTCTACATCTTCGGGTTGAGCACCGTCTACATGGTGCTGGCTATGGGGGAGATCGCGGTCCTGCTGCTCGGCGAGCTGGACCTCTCGATCGGCGCCGTGGCGCTCATGGGCGGGACCATCGCCTACAAGCTGATCCAGAAGCCGTCGCCGAACTGGCCGTGGTGGTTGGCGATCCTCACCAGCCTGGTCTGCTGCGGTGTCATCGGAGCCCTGCAGGGCACCCTGGTGGCGCGACTGAAGATCCCCGCTTTCGTCGTGACCCTGGCCGGCCAGCTGCTCTTCACTGGGATGCTGGTCGTCATCCTGGGGGGGGCCGACGCGTCGCTCTCAGTCAGCTCCACAGATGCCAACCAGAGCGTCCTCTACAACCTCGTGCAGGGGACCATCGACCCGGTGGTGAGCTGGGTGATCCTGGCGGTGGTGGTGGTGGGGTTCGGCGCGATGATGTGGCTGCGCGCGGCGGGGCGCCGCCGGTCCGGTCTGGTCGCCCCGCCGGCGAGCCTGACCGCCATCAAGATCGGCCTCATGGCCGCGATCGGGGTCGCTGTGCTGGTGATCTGCACCATCAACCGGGGTGGCGTCTTCGCCACCATCGAGGGCCTTCCCTGGGTCATCCCGGTGGTGGTCGTGCTGCTGGGCCTCTGGACCCTGCTTCTCCAGGCGACCCGCTTCGGCCGCTACGTCTACGCCATCGGCGGCAACCCCGAGGCGGCGCGCAGGGCGGGCGTCAATCTCGCCGTGATCCGCACATGGTGCTTCGTGCTCTGCTCCGCCACCGCCGGCTTCGCGGGCATCCTGCTCGGCTCCTTCTACTACGGGCAGTACAGCACCAACGTCGGGGACCCCGGTCAGCTGGTGCTCTACTCGGTGGCCGCCTCCGTCATCGGCGGGACCAGCCTCTTCGGGGGTCGGGGAAAGCCGATGCATGGTGTCCTGGGCGGACTCCTCATCGGTGCCATCGCCTATGGGGTCTCGCTGATGAACCTGGGGCCCCTATCGATCCCCCTCGAATACATCCTGCCGGGAGGCGTGCTGCTGCTCGCGGTGCTCGTCGACGTCGTCTCGCGGCGTGGCGCCAGGACGGGGAGCGTGGCCCGTGTCTGAACAACTGCATCCGTCTGAACATCTCAGGGTGAGCGATGGCCCCGATCGACAGTGACCCACTGACCGTTCCCGCGGACGTCTCCTCTTCCAGCGGCGCAGCGGGGGCGATGGTTGACCTGACCGCTGCCGCTGGGGTCGTGGACGTCCCACCCGGGCTCGTCGCCGAGTTGATGGGCGGGTACCTGCGCGTCTGGTGGCAGAGGGTCAGAGCCGGTGACAGCGGCGTCCTGCCCGTGATCCTGGGGCTCGTGATCGTCGCCGCCGCCTTCCAGATCGCCAACGGTCACTTCCTCTCACCTCAGAACCTGGTCAACATCTTCGAGCAGAGCAGCATCTACATCCTGCTGGCGATGGCCGAGATCTTCGCCCTTCTCCTGGGTGAGATCGATCTCTCCACGGGCTTGGTCATGGGTCTGGCTTCCGTGGTGGTGGTCGAGCTGGTCCAGCCGTCCGGGGCGTCCAGTTGCGCGCTCTGCCCACATGGCCTCGGGTTCTCGGCGTGGCAGGCGATCGGCGCCACGCTGCTCATCTGCGCGGGCATCGGGGCCATCCAGGGGACGCTGGTGGCTCGGTTCAAGATGCCCTCCTTCATCGTCACCCTGGGCGGGTGGCTGATCCTCGAGGGGGTCGCGCTCATCGTCCTCAACGGCCTCCCGGTCACCCTGAAGAATCTCACGGTCCCCGCCCAGGTGCAGATCTCCAACATCTTCTATGGGTACTTCAGCCCGACGGTCAGCTGGATCCTGCTGGTGGTGGTCCTGGTCATCGTGGCCGCGGCGTGGTGGTTCAGAGACGCCAGCCGCCGCCGCCGTGGGCTGGTGGCACCGCCGCCGAGCTTCACCGCGATCAAGATCGGCGGCGTCGCGGTGGCGGGGGTGGTGGTGGTCGGCCTCTGCAACGTGAACCGGGCCCACTACGGGATCATTGAAGGTCTCCCCTACATCATCCCGATCGTCCTGGCCGTGTTCTTCCTCTGGACCCTGCTCCTCCAGCGGACCCGTTTCGGCCGCTACGTCTACGCCATCGGCGGCAACCCGGAGGCGGCCCGCCGAGCCGGTATCAGCCTGCCCTCGATCCGGACCTGGTGCTTTGTCCTGGCGTCGCTCACCGCCGGGATCGCCGGCGTCCTCTTCGCCTCGTGGCAACAGTTCCTCACCTCCAACATCATCAAGTCCTCGAACAGCTACGTGCTGCTGGCGGTGGCCGCCGCCGTCATCGGCGGCACCAGCCTCTTCGGAGGCCGGGGCAAGACCCTTCACGGGGTCCTGGGAGGCCTGATCATCGGCGCCATCTACAACGGCCTCTACCTGATGGGGGTGTCGTCGGAGTGGGTCGACATCCTCATCGCCGTGGTGCTGCTGGCGGCGGGGACCATCGACGTCATCTCCCGCAGGAGCGCTCGATCACAGGCATGATCTCCAGCGATGGTGGCGACGCAACGACTGCATCGCCGCTCCGGTGGCCGGGGGGCGCACTCCGTGCCCTGCGAGAGGCCAATCTGGGGCGGGTTCTCGAAGTCATCAGCACCGAGGATGGTCTGAGCCAGGCCGAGGTGGCACGCCGGACCGGGCTGTGTCGCGCGACGGTCTCCAACCTGGTGGCGGAGATGCGCCGTCGCGGGCTGGTGCGCGGGGACACCGCGCGCGCCGGTGGCCGCGCAAGCCTGGAGGTGATCATCGCCCGAGCCGGTGTCGTGGCGGGGGTCGAGAACGGGCGCCGCCACATGCGGGTGGCGGTTGCCGACCTGGGCGGACGGATCCTCGCCGAAGAGGAGCAGCCGCTGCCCGTGGACGTCGGCACCCGCGAGAGCTGCGCCCAGGCTCGGGCGATGACGATCCGGCTGCTCGAGCGGACCGGCGTGCCGGCGTCGGACGTGCTCCAGGTGGGGGTGGGACTTCCGCACCCCGTCGACGCGGTCGCCGGGCGGCCGCTCGAGGGACGGCCGGCGCCGTCCCCGTGGGCGCTGCTGGATCCGCGGGACGCCCTGGAGAAGGCGTTCCAGCTGCCGGTCGTGGTCGACGGCCACTGCAGCCTCGGTGCCCTCGGCGAGCTGCGCCAGGGGGCAGGCCGCGGATGCTCGGACATGATCTACCTCCACGCGGGAGAGCGCATCTGCGCCGGCCTGGTCCTGAACGGACGCGTGCACCGCGGCGCGGCCGGAGCCGCCGGGGACATCGGCCACATGACCGTAGATCCGCATGGACAGATCTGCCGCTGCGGCAACCGCGGGTGCCTCGAGACGGTGGCCGGAGCCACCAGCTTCCTGGCCCAGCTCCGCGCCGGTTACGGGCCGGATCTGGAGATCGAAGAGGTCATCCAGCTTGCCGGGCGGGGCGACCTGCGCTGCCACCGAGCGCTCAGCGAGGCCGGGCGCGCAGTCGGGATGGTGATCGCCGATCTGTGTAATCTCCTGGGCCCGCAACGGGTCATCGTCGCCGGCGCCATCTTCGGTGCCGGCGAGACGATCCTCGGTCCGCTGCGGGAGACGGTCCGGCAGCGTGCAGTGCCGGCGGGAGCGCCTCCCGTCGAGATCGTGGAGAGCCCCCTGGACCGGCGGGCGACGCTGGTGGGGGCGATCTGCCTTGCCCTCGATGCCGTCCGCCGGCGCACCGCCCGCGGAGCGCTCGGCCTCCCGGACTCCGGCGCGGGGTCGGGGGGCACCGATGCCAACCTTTCGCTCCGCGCAAGGACAGCGAGATCACCGGCCGCCCTGAGCTAGCGCACCGTCCTCCCCCACCGACGCGACCCGGTCGCGCCCCCGGGGGGGCATGGCTGCAGGTCGCCCAGCGCGGTGAGACGTGAGCCCCGTGGCTTCGCCGGAATCGGTCCGGCGTCACAATCTGAGCCTCCTGCTGCGGCACCTACACCAGTCCGGCGGCCTCTCCCGATCCGCGATCGGGGGGGCTCTGGGGATGAATCGGAGCACCATCGGGGAGCTGGTCGCCGACCTCGAGTCGCGGGGCCTGGTGACCACCGGGGACCCCGCCCGCCTGGGATCGCGCGGACGTCCCTCGCTGATGGTCCGCCCTCGCCCGGAGGGGGCCGCGGCCATCGCCGCCGAGATCGCCGTCAACTCGCTCTCCGTCGCCGTGGTCGGGCTGGGCGGGCGGATCCTCCATCTCGCCCGGGTCGCGCACCGGCCGCGCCGGCTGGCCTTCGAGCAGACCGTCGAGGACATCGTCACCCTCATCCGTTCCGCCCAGGCGTCGATCCCCGCCAACTGCTGGCTCGCCGGTCTGGGCATCGCCGTCTGCGGCGTCACCCGCCGAGCCGACGGTCTGGTGCACTTCGCCCCCAACCTGGGGTGGCGCGACGTCCCTCTGGGGCACCTGGTCGCGGAGCGGCTTGGCTCCAGCCTCCCCGTGCAGATCGCCAACGAGGCCGACCTGGGCGCGGTGGCGGAGCACACCTGGGGGGGCGGGGTCGGGGTGGACCATCTCATCTACCTCTCCAGCGACGTCGGCGTCGGCGCCGGCCTGGTCATCGACGGCCGCCCACTGGTGGGGGCGGCCGGCTGCGCGGGCGAGGTGGGCCATGTGCAGCTCAACCCGATGGGCGTCCGCTGCCGCTGTGGAGCGATCGGCTGCTGGGAGACCGAGGTCGGCGGCCCGGCGCTGCTGCGGCGGGTGGGGAGTGGCGAGAAGCGGTACCGCCCCGAGATGATCGAAAGGCTGCTGCGAGAGGCGGCCTGGGGTGATCCTGTGGCGCTGCCCGCGGTGGAGGACGTCGGTCGCTGGCTGGGCGCCGGGTTGGCCGGCCTGGTCAACTCCTTCAACCCCCAGCTGATCCTGCTGGGTGGGTACCTCGGGGAGATGTGGCCCCTGGTGGAGGAGATCGTCCAGGCTGAGCTGCGGGTGCGGGGCATGGCGCCGGCGCTGGACTCGGTGGAGATCAAGCCGGCCCAGCTCGGGGTCGACGCCAGCCTGCTCGGCGCCGCGGAGCTGGCGCTGACGCGGCTCCTGGATGAGCCGACACTCGTGCCACCTCTCCTCACCCGGGGAGAGTGCCGGGAGGAGAACGCCTTCCGCGCCCGGCCTGCGGCGCGGGCTCGGCCGGTCCCGGAGCAGGCGACTCAGGCCGGCTCGGAGTTCTCCCGAGCTGATCGAGCGGAGCGCCGTGTAGCCGTCTCGGAAGCGCTGCCGCATCTCGCGATACGGCTCGACCCAGGCGGGGACGGGCTCGACCACATCGGTGACCCGCACGCAGGCGGCCGCCGCCTGGTCGAGGTCGCCGTAGACGCCGGCGGCGACACCGCCGAGGAGGGCGGCGCCGAACGCTGAGCCCTGGTCGGTGGCCATCACCTCGAGGGGCAGCTCGAGGGCGCTGGCGACCGTCCTCAGCCACAGCCGGCTTCTCGAGCCCCCGCCCGAGACGCGACCGCGGTCGGCGCGCGCGCCGACGTCGCGGACGCTGTCGAGGCAGTCGCGCAGGCCGAAGGCGACCCCTTCCAGGACCGCCCGGGTGAGGGCGCCGCGACCGTGGCTGAGGCTGAGACCGCAGAACGCTCCGCGGGCCGCCGAGTCGAAGTGGGGCGTCCGTTCCCCGGCCAGGTAGGGGAGGAAGATCAGACCCTCGCAGCCGGGGGGCACGTCCTCGGCCTCCGCCAGCATCGCGTCGTAGTCGACCTCCGGGAGGAGGGTGTCGTGGAACCAGGCCAGGGAGCCGGCTGCCGACAGCATCACTCCCATCACCAACCACCGGTCCGCCGCGGCGTGGCAGAAGGCGTGGACCCGACCCTGGCTGTCCGCCAGGAAGCGGTCCGTCGCAGCCAGCACCACCCCGGAGGTCCCGAGGACGACCGACAGCGGGCCGGGGCGAGTGATCCCCCCGCCCACGGCGGCAGCGGACTGGTCGCCGGCACCGGCGGCCACCGGCACACCCTCGAAGCTCCCCACGACATCGCTGCTCTCGCAGAGCTCGGGAAGCCACGCCGGCGAGATCTGCAGCTCGGCGAGAAGCTCGTCGCTCCAGCGGCGCTCGGCGACGTCGAGGAGGAGCGTCCCCGAGGCATCGGCCACGTCGATGCGATGCCCGCCGGCGAGCCGATCGCGCACGTAGTCCTTGGGCAGGGAGATCTGCCGGATGCGGGCGTAGGCCGCCGGCTCGTTCTCCCGCATCCAGAGCAGCTTGGGGGCGGTGAAGCCGGGCAGGGCGCGGTTGCCGGTGAGCCTGACGAGACGATCGCGGCCGCCTCCGGCCTCCAGCGCGGCGCATTGCGGCGCGGAGCGCTGATCGTTCCAGAGGATCGCCGGGCGGATCACCTCCCCGCCGGCGTCGAGGCACACCAGCCCGTGCATCTGGCCGGAGAAGCCGATACCGAGGATCTCGGTCACCTCGGTCTTGAGGCGGTCGAGCACCGTCCGGGTCCCCGCCACCCACACGTCGGGATGCTGCTCTGACCAGCCCGGCTGGGGCGAGCTCACCGGATAGCCGGACTCGGCCACCGCAATCACCCGGCCCGAGGCGGGATCGACCGCCACGCCCTTGGCCGACGATGTCCCGATGTCGATCCCGATCAACGCGCTCGAACTCATAGCAGTCAACGCCTCGGTGGCTGCTCCGCCCCGAGCCTAGGAGCGGTTGCCACAGCGGTCAACGCCTCGGTCGCCGTTCCGCCCCGAGCCTAGGAGCGGATGCCGTAGAGGTAGTCGAGGGCCAGCTGGTCCAGCTTCTCGAAACCACAGCCGCGCGCTGCGGCCGCGTCAGGGTCGAAGGTCTGGGCGCGCAACGAGACCAGCGTCTCGCCCGGGTCGAGGGTGGCCTGGGCCAGCTCGTCGAGGCGGGCCGCCGACCTGGCCGCGATCACCTCGGGGTCGGCGCGAAAGGCACGGACGCGATCACGCAGGATCAGGTAGTTGCGCATGCACCCGGCGGCCGACTCCCACACCCCGTCCATGTCCTCGGTGCGGGGCGGCTTGAAGTCGAAGTGGCGCGGCCCCTGGTAGCCGCCCGACTCGAGGATGTCGACCGTCCAGAAGGCGCCCCGGGCGTTGCCGGCTCCGAAGCGGAGGTCCTGGTCGTAGCGCGGTCCGTTCTGGCCGTTGAGGTCGACGTGGAACAGCTTGCCGTGCCACAACGCCTGAGCAAGCCCGTGGGCGAAGTTGAGCCCCGACATCTCCTCGTGCCCGACCTCGGGGTTGAGCCCCACCATCTCCGAGTGCTCCAACTCGTTGATGAACGCCAGCGCGTGCCCCACGGTGGGAAGGAACATGTCGCCGCGCGGCTCGTTGGGCTTGGGCTCGACGGCGAAGCGGAGCGGGTAGCCCCGCTCGATGACGTACCCCGTGAGAAGGTCGAAGGCCTCCTTGTAGCGATCGAGGGCGGCCCGGACATCCTTCGCGGCACCGGACTCGGCGCCCTCGCGCCCTCCCCAGAAGACAACGATTCCCGCCCCGAGCTCCGCGGCGAGATCCAGGTTGTCGAGCACCTTACGGAGCGCGAAGCGACGCACCTCACGGTTGTTGGCCGTGAAGGCGCCGTCGCGGAAGACCGGGTGCGAGAAGAGGTTGGTGGTCACCATGGGGATCACCAGACCGGCGGCCTCCACCGCCTGGCGCAGCCGACCGATCGCATGACCCTTCTCGGCGGGCGTGGCGTCGAACGGGAAGACGTCGTTGTCGTGGAAGCACACCCCATAGGCGCCCAGCTCGGCCAGCCGGTTGACGGTCATCACCGGGTCCAGCGGTGCGCGCACCGCCGTGCCGAAGACGTCGACACCTTGCCAACCAACCGTCCAGAGCCCGAACGTAAAGCGGTCTTCGCGGCTCGGCTCAAGCATTAGCAATTTCCCTTTCGGTGCCCAGCGATCACGATGTTGTCCAAGCTGTGAACTACCGATCGCTGTTCGTTGGCGTCGAATACAATTCTAACACCGCATCGCGGCACGATCCGAGCCGCCGCCAATCGCGCGTCACGCGCAGCCCAGCTCGCGCGTCTGCACGCCCGCGAGCCGCGACCCCGTTGGCCGCGGTCTGGTCCCCCGGCTGGTCAGTGGTCAGAGCCCGCTGGATGCCGGCCCCGACGACCGCCATTCCCGCATGGGGTCGCCCACGCCGCTGCGTTCGAAGGCGATAGCCGCTGCTCCGACGAGGGCGGCGTCGCCGCCCAACCCGCCAATCTCCACGCGTGGCAGCTGAACCAGGTTGATCCTCGCGGCGAGCAGCGCGCCCAGCGGCGCGAGCGCCTCCGACGGGATCCCCATGGTCCCGCAGAGGACCACGAGCTCGCAGTCGACCAGCGCCACCGCGGTGGCGATCACCGTGGAGAGCGCGCTCAGGGCATCGCTCCAGACCCGCACCGCCGCGGGATTCCCGGCTGTGGCCTTGGCGATGACCTCCTCGGCGAGGATCGCCTCCTTCGCGGCCATGGTGTAGCGGCGCGCGATGGCGACCTCGGAGGCGAAGGTCTCGACGCAGCCCCGGCCACCGCACCCGCACACCATCCCGGCGGGATCGATAGAGATGTGCCCGATCTCACCCGCCGCCCCGTGCGCCCCGCGCAGGACCCGGCCGCCACTGATCACGGCGCTGCCCACACCGACCCCCATCACCACCAGCAGCAGGTCCGACACCCCGCGGCCGGCACCGACGGCGTACTCGGCGAGGGCGCCCGCGCTGGCGTCGTGGATCAGGAAGACGGGCATCCGGACGCGGTCCTGGAGGATCTGACGGAGCGGCACGTCCTGCAGCTTCAGGTTCGGACTGCGGCGGACCACCCCGAGCGTCTCGTCGACCAGCCCGGGAACGGCGACCCCCAGAGCGGTCGCCGGGGCGCCATCCCGCTGAGCCGCCTCGGCGAGCCGGCTGGCCATGGTCACCAGCGACTCGATCAGCTCCTCCTGGCTGGTGCGGGGCGTGACGAAGTCCTTCCGCTCGACCAGCTCCGCGGTGCCATCGACGATCCCGCCCCGCATCCCTCTCCCGAAAGTCCCCCCGATGTCGATGCCGATCACGCGGCTGCTGCGATCCATCCGATCCTGCCTCCAGCACGACTTCGTCGCCGGCGACCCGACTTCCGGTCAGCCCCGCCGTCACGCAATCATGGCCTGTCCGCGCTGCGCATGGCGCAGTTCTGATGAGAGGGGCGTGATCTCATCTCCTGATCCCCTCGAGCTCCTGGCAGGTCGCGGCGACCTCGCGCGCCAGGCCGGGATCCCCTCCCAGCCCGGGCTCCAGCGCGTCGAGGAGGGCGCGGGCGGCGGCCGACCGTTCCCCGGCGGCGAGTGGAACCAGCTCGGCGGCGCGCGGCTCGGCGATCGGCGCGCCGGAGCCCCGGAGGTGGGCCAGCCAGGCGCCGAGGATGCGGGCCGCGCCGGGTGGCGGCGCCTGGCCGATGGCGCGGTAGCGGTGGATCACCGGGAGGACACGCTGGACCAGCTTCAGCGATCCGTCCCGGGCGATGGAGCTCAGGGGATGGCTGATGCGCGGGTTGGCCCAGCGGTCGAGCAGCGCCAGCCGGTAGCGGTCCACCTCGTCGGCGGGGAGCGGCAGGACTCCGGCGGCCCCGTCCCACCACTCCTCGAGCCAGGCGCGGCAGCGGGTATCGGCGACGGCTCCGGCGACCGTGGAGTGGCCGAGCGACGACCCGGCGTACGCCAGCAGGGAGTGGCCCCCGTTGAGGAGGCCGAGCTTCCGCTCCGCGAAGGGGGCCACGTCGGCCACCAGGCGGGCGCCGGCGCTCGCCCAGTCGGGCCGCCCGGCGGGGAACTCGCCGGCGAGCACCCACTCGCTGAACGGCTCGGCGACCACCGCCGCCCGATCCTCGCGCCCGATGGCGCGCTCCACCAGGGCCAGGTCTTCGACCAGCGTGGCCGGGGTGATCCGGTCGACCACGGTGGAGACGAAGGAGACGTTGGCTTCCACCCACCTGGTCAGGCTCGGATCGACCGTCTCGCAGATCTCGAGAACGACGTTCCGGGTGACCGCACCGTTGGCCATGAGGTTGTCGCAGGGGACGACGGAGATCGGGCCGGCGCCGGAACGCCGCCGCGCGGCGAGGCCGGTCGCGAGACGCCCCGGCATCGTCCGCGCCGGGCACGCCGCGGCGTCGTGGCCGGGCCGGAGACGCGAGAGGTCGGCCTCGACATCGGGGTGGCCCCGATCCAGGTGCCCCGCGCCGTCCAGGCGGTAGCCGGCCTCGGTGACCGTCAGCGTCACCACGGCCACGCTGGGATCACTCATCCAGCCGGCCCAGGCCCTGGCATCGTCACCGTCGTGGGCGGCGCTGATGCTGGCGACCACCTCGGGGCGGTCACGGGCCGGGCCTCGCTCCACCAGCGTGTAGAGGCCCCCCTGCTCCTGGAGCAGCGAGGCGGTCCCGGGGCTGCGCCCGGTGAACCCAGCGATCCCCCACGCGTCGCGGTCGGCGGCGTGCTCGGTGTACCAGGCCTGGTGCGAGCGGTGGAAGGCGCCCAGCCCGAGGTGGACGGCGCGGACCGGACGCGGCGGCCCGGCCGCCGGCCAGCTCTCGCGGCAGAGGCGGGTCAAAAGCGGAAGACCCGGCGGGGCAGCCGGTGGGCGAGGTCGGAGGCGGCCTTGGCGGCCTCCTCCTCATCCAGACGGTGCTCGACCACCAGCCGGCTCAGGAAGGTGCAGTCGACCCGGCGGGCCGTGTCATGGCGCGCCGGGATCGAGCAGAAGGCGCGGGTGTCGTCGACGAAGCCACTGGTCTTGGCGAAGCCGGCGGTGTCGGTGACCGCCTCGCGGAAGCGGAGCATGGCGTCGGGGGTGTCCAGGAACCACCAGGGCGCACCGACGTAGACGGACGGGTAGAAGCCGGCCAGCGGCGCCAGCTCGCGGGACCAGGTGGTCTCGTCCAAGGTGAAGAGCACGATCCGGAAGTTGGGGTGGTCTCCGTAGCGCCCGAGCAGGGGACCGAGGGAGCGGGCGAATTCGATCGCGACGGGGATGTCGGCCCCCCGGTCGGTGCCGAAGTCGCGCAGGGTGGCGGGGTGGTGGTTGCGCAGCACCCCGGGGTGGAGCTGCATCACCAGGCCGTCGTCGCACGACATCCGGGCCATCTCGCAGAGCATGTGGCCCCGGAAGGCGCGCAGCTCGTCGGGGGTCGCCCTGCCCAGCAGGGCCTGGACGAAGAGCCGCTCGGCATGGTCGCCGCTGAGCAGCACGGTGAGGGGATCGGGCGGCCCGTGGTCGGTGGCGGTCGCACCGTGCTGCCTGAAGTAGAGGCGCCGGTCGGCGAGCGCCTCGAGGTAGCCGGGGTAGCGCCGGGTGTCGACGCCGGCGGCCCGTCCGAGCTCGTCGAGGCGGCCTGCCCAGCCCGGCAGCGACGGGTCGAGGAGACCGTCGGGCCGGAAGGTGGGCACCACCCTTCCGCTCCAGGAGGGGTCCTCAGCGAGGCTGCGGTGGGCGGCGAGGTCGCTGCAGGGGTCGTCGGTGGTGGCGAGGACCTCGACCCCGAAGCGCTGGAAGAGAGCCCGGGGGCGGAACTCGGGAAGCGCGAAGCGCTCGACCAGCCGATCGTAGAGCAGGTCGGCGTCGGCCGCCGAGGGCCGGATCGGGACCTCGAAGACCTCGGCCAGCTCGGCCTCGATCCAGTACCGGGAGGGGGTCCCGCGGAACGCGTCCCACTGCTCGCAGAGCACCCGCCACACCTCGCGCGGTTCAGCGCCCCCCCCTTCTCCGCCGCGCCGCGGGACGCCCAGGGCGTCGAGGGGGACCCCCTGGGCGTGGAGCAACCTGGTCACGTAGTGATCAGGGGTCACGAACAGCGAGGCGGGGTTGTCGAAGGGTGCGTTCTCGAGGAGGAGGAGGGGGTCGACGTGCCCGTGGGGCGAGACGATGGGCAGCCCGCGCACTCCCTGATAGAGCCGGCGGGCCACGTCGCGCTGGGATGGTTCGGCCGGGAGCAGCCGGTCCGGATCCAGGTCGATCGTGGTCACAGGAAGCTCCTTCGTCGTGAGTCGCGGGTCCTCCCCTAGCGCTGGATCCGCGCCGCCCCCCCGGCGGCGACGGCGCGCACCTGGGCTAGCGTCGCCATGGTGGTGTCGCCCGGGTATCCGGTGACCAGCGCACCGTGCGCCCACCCCAGCCGCAGTGCCTGCTCGGGCGGCTCCCCAGCGAGCAGCCCGTAGATGAATCCCGCGGCGAAGCCGTCGCCACCCCCCACCCGGTCGTAGACGTCAAGCTCGCAGGTGGGAGCCACCATGACCTCCCCGCCGACCGAGGCTAGAGCGCTCCAGAGATGGCGGTTGGCCGACCGCACGTCGCGGAGCGTGGTCGCCATCACGGCCAGCTGCGGATAGCGCTGGCGCACGCGCTCCATCAGGGCGACGAAGCCGGCGGCGTCCAGGCTCCCCTCGGCGCGCAGATCCGGACCGGCGATCCCCAGCGCCTGCTGGACGTCCTCCTCGTTGCCGAGCAGGACGTCGACGTTCTCGACGATCCGGCCGATCACCGCGCGCGCCCGCTCCTGACCACCATGGGTGCGCCACAGCTTGTCGCGGTAATTGAGGTCGAAGGAGACCACCGCGCCCGCCGCCTTGGCGGCGCGCATCCCCTCCACGATCAGCTCACTGGTCCGATCCGAGAGCGCGGCGAAGAGGCCGCCGGAGTGAAACCAACGGACGCCGGGACCGAAGATCTCCGCCCAGTCGAAGTCGCCGGGTCCGAGCCTGGCCGCGGCCTCCTCGGCGCGGTTGTAGAAGACGACCGGGGGCCGCACTCCGAAACCGCGATCGCTGTACACGGTCGCGATGTTGGGGCCACGCACGCCGTCGTGCTCCGACCACCGGTAGATCCCCCTGACCCCCATGGCCCGGACGCGTTCGGCGACCAGGTGGCCGATCGGGTAGTCCACGCAGGCAGAGACGATCGCGGTCCGGAGACCGAAGCAGTCGGCGAGGTTGGCGGCCACGTTGTACTCCGCACCACTCACGTGGATGCGACACTGTGCAGCCTTCTGAAAGGGGACGTCCCCGGGATCGAGCCGGATCACCAGCGCCCCCAGCGAGACGAGGTCCAGAGCCCCTCCCTGCGGGATCCTGAGCTCGACGCTCACCAGCTGTGCACCGTCCCGTCCACCAGACGGTTGATGGGAAGGTAGGCGCGCCGGTAGGGGTACTGCGCCGCCAGATCCTCATCGATGTCCACTCCCAGCCCCGGCTCCTCGCCGGGATGGAGGTAGCCGTCCGCGAAGCGGTAGGAATGGGGGAAGACGCGGTCGGTCTCGGGGCTGTGGCGCATGTACTCCTGGATGCCGAAGTTGGGAATCGAGACGTCCAGGTGTAGGGCGGCAGCGAGGCAGACCGGGGAGAGGTCGTTGGCGCCGTGCGACCCGCTCCGCACGTGGTACAGCTCGGCGAGCTGGAAGATGCGACGGAGATGGGTGATCCCGCCGGCATGGACCACGTCGGCGCGGATGTAGTCGATGAGCTGTTCGGTGATGAGCTGCTGGCAGTCCCAGATGGAGTTGAAGACCTCGCCCACGGCGAGCGGCGTCGTGGAGTGCTGGCGGATGATCCGAAAGCCCTCCTGGAGCTCTGCCGGCACCAGGTCCTCGAGCCAGAAGAGGTGGTACTCCTCGACCCGGCGGGCAAGCCGCGCGGCCTCGATTGGGGTGAGCCGGTGGTGGGCGTCGTGGAGCAGGGCGAAGTCGAACCCGAATCGCGCCCGGACCGCCTCGAAGAGGGCTGGAACCTGATCGAGGTAGCGGGCCGTCGACCAGTCAGCGGTTTCGAGGGTGGTGGCGCCGGCGGGCACGTAGCCGGTCTCGTGATGCTCCGTGTCCGCACTCACCCCGTAGATGGAGCTGATCCCCTGTATGCCCACCTGCACGCGGACGGCGCGGTAGCCGAGGTTGAGGAAGCGGGCGACCTCCTCGAGGACGTCGGCCACGGTCTCACCGTTGGCGTGCCCGTACACGGTGACCCCATCGCGACTTCTTCCGCCCAGCAGTTGATAGACGGGCATCCCCGCGGCCTTTCCCTTGATGTCCCAGAGTGCGGTGTCGACAGCCGCGATCGCGGTCATTGTGACCGGCCCTCGCCGCCAGTAACCTCCCTTGTAGAGGTACTGCCAGGTGTCCTCGATGCGGGCCGCATCCCGGCCCAGGAGCAGCGGGCAGACGTGGTCGGTCAGGTAGCTGGCGACCGCGAGCTCGCGGCCGTTGAGGGTCGCGTCGCCGACGCCGGTGAGGCCCTCGTCGGTGGTGATCTTGAGGGTCACGAAGTTGCGCCCCGGGGACGTGACGATGACCTTGGCATCGACGATCTTCAAGCTCTGGCCTCCGGCAGCGCACCAACCACGCCGCAACATCATAGGCTGCGGCGTCAGAGCGCGATCCCGCCAGGCCTCATCGCGGGGCGGCCGACCTCACTGCGCCGCGGAGATCCTCTGCTCAAGCTGAGCCTTCCACCCGTCGTCGTGGATGGCCCGCCCCCGGAAGGCGCCGGCCAGCCAGGCCAGGTGGGGGAGCCGGCGCACGGCCTCGGCGTAGCGCGAGCCGATGCCGCTGACGTCGCCGGCGAGCACCTCGATGTGGAACCCAGCGAGCATCAGGGCGAGGTCGAGCTGGGCTACCGACATCGCCGGGTCGTGGAAGACATAGGTGGCGTGGTCCTCGACGTTGAGGAACTCGTAGACGAGCGTGCCGGAGGCGGTGCGGGCAACCAGGAAGGCGATGATCGTGGGGTTGTCGCCGCTGATGGTGAGGCTGTCGAGGTCGGTGCGGGCTGCGGTCTGGCCGTGCGGGTCGGGGGGCGCCTCCGGAACGCGAAACATCGACCGCGCCTGGGCCTGGCCGCCCCCTGACCAGGCGCCACCGCCACGCAGCATCCGCATGGCGAGCATGCCGCCGTAGGCACCGAAGGGGGCGCCGAATCCCATGCCCATCCCCATCCCCATCCCCGGGCCCATGCCGGAGGCACCGCCGACCGGGCCGCCGAGGAGGGGGCCAGCGGCGCCTCCGGACCCTGGCCCGGGGACCCCCATGAAGCGCTCCGCCATCATCGCCCCCATTCCCTGCTCGATCTGGCCGTAGTCCATGCCCTGGCCCCGACCCGGACCGGTGCTCTGGACCTCCCCCGCCTCGGCGAAGTGCTGCGTCCCCTGGGCGGCGACCTCCACGGAGGTGATCTGGTGGAACCCCAGGGCCGGCTCGCCGAGCGACTGGATCAAGGTGGCGCAGCCGGCCCGCTCTGGCAACGCCGCCGCGCCGATGAGGGCCGGCCAGATTGCGGGATCGATCGCATCGAGGATCGGCCGGGGGACCGCCACACCGTCGCGGAGATCCCCCGCGAGTTGGCGCTGGGCGAGCGGCCCGAGCCCCGGGAGCAGTGCCTGCAGGAAGGCGCCGGTGCGCCCCCTCGCCGCCGTCGCCCGCTGCCGGAGGAGGGTGAGGAGCTGGGAGGTGGTCTGGGCGAGGCGCTGGACGACCACGGTCCCCGCGTCGCCCATGGAGATGCTGATCCGGTAACCGGAGGGATCAGTGGTGACGTCCTCGATCAGCGAGTAGGGCACCTGGACGGGTGGCCCGCTGACCGGGATGGCGACGAGCCCGTCGTCGTAGAGGCTGATGTCGGCATCGACGTCGTCCACCGCTCCGTGGAAGCGCTGTCTCTCCCCGAAGCCGATGGTCACCAGGCCGGCACGAGCGTCGGTGACCCGGATGTCGCCGATCTGGGCCAGGAGCTGAGTCCGGACAGCCCCCAGCTGCGACAGCTCCACCGCCGAGCCGTCGCTGAGGCCGATGCGCACCGTGAAGGGGACCGGCTCGCCCACCTCGACGATCTGCTCCGGGGTGATCCGCAGCGGCTGGCCGAGCAGGGGGGAGACGGTGACGGCACCGCCGTCCACCACCGCGGTGCCGTCTCCCTCGTCCACGACCTGGCCGCTGGCCGCGCTCAGGCGGTAGTGCACGGCGGCTCAGCCCTCCGCCCCTGCGGCTGGCGGGAGGTGCGGTTCAGGGCGCCGGGCGTCGGTCACGCTGCCGGCGTGCCGCACTCGCCGCAGAACTTGATCCCGTCGCCGAGCTCGCTCCCGCAGTTCTTGCAGAAGCGCTTGGTCGCCGCGGGGGCCGCGGCCAGCGTCGCGCCGCAGTGCTGGCAGAACTTGCCGCCCCCCGATTCCTGGTGACACGAGGGGCAGAGCCCGGTGGCCTGATCCGTGTAGTTGACCCCTTGGGTGAGGTCCTGAGCCTGGATCTTCTCCTCGAGCTGGCTCCGCTGGGCCTGGGCCTGCATGTACGCCACCTCCTCGCCCACCTTGGGCGCGCACTCCACGCAAAGACCCCGGTCGTTGTTCCAGCAGACGTCCCGGCAGACCCACTTGCCGCAGCGGTTGCACTGGTAGAAGCGGTCGTGGACCTCCTGTGCCGCCTTGGCGAGCTCCTTGTCCTTGGCCGGACTGCCCGTCCCGGACATCAGCATGCTGGAATTCCAGCCGGCGCTCTCGACGTCACCCCCGATGGTGCCGCCGAGCAGACCGCCTCCGATGGCGGCGACCCGGCCGCCGAACCCAAAGAGGGAGCGGTGGAAGGAGGAGCGGTAGCCGTTGTTGCACCGCATGCAGCGGAACTCGAACTGGTAGCCCTCCTGGGTGGAGAGATCCTCGATGTTGCTGGTGAAGGGCACGACCCCAGGCATGGAACTCGCCTCCTAGCGACCGCCGGCTTCGCACCGGTTCAGCGTGTAGACGCTAGGTTCGGGCGCGCCCCGTTGTCAATGGCGGCCACCGGCTGGCGGCGAGCTAGAGCTCGGGCCCGCCCGGGTATCCCGGCAGCGGGCCGGGGAAGGCGGACTCGGCGCGGGCCTCCAGCCGCTTGGCGTGGCGGCGCCCGAGCACCACCACCGTGATCACGAGGGCCACCGCAGCGGCCCCGAAGCCGGCGGCCAGCCAGCCGCTCAGGCCGTTCAGGGTCACACCGGCCGCGTAGGCGGCGAGCCCGTACGCCGTCGCCCAGACCACGCTGCCCGCGGCGTTGAAGGCCAGGAACTTGAGCGGTGACATCCGGCCGGCGCCGGCCAGCAACCCGGCGAAGCTGCGCAGGACGAGGACGAAGCGGGCCGCGAAGACGACCGCAGGACCCCGGTGCTGGAAGAGGTAGTGGGTGACCTTGACCTGCGGCTGCCCGAGGCCGACGCGCGCTCCGTGGCGCACGAGGAGCCGGTAACCCCCCCACCAACCGATCGCGAAGGCGAGGCTGCCCCCGACGATGGGACCCGCCGCTGCGGCGGCGATCACCCCGCCGATCGCCAGGTGGAGGCGGGCCGCCAGCGCCGCCGCCGTGAGCAGCGCCGTCTCACCCGGAAGGAAGGGCAGGCAGAGGCTCTCCAGGCCGGCGATCAGAAAGACGGCGAGGTATCCCCAGTGCTGGACGAAGCTGGAAACGAGGCTGGTCAGGGAGGCCAGGAGCACAGCCGGACAATGATGCTGCGCTCACCCACTCCCCGTGCGCGGCGCGGCCATCGGCCGGGCCGGGTCGCGGCCCAGGGCTGAGGGCTGGGTCAGCCCTCGGGGCCGGGATCCGGGTCGCTCGGGGGCGGGGCCTCGGCGAGCCGCAGGACGACCAGGGAGCGGCCTTCGACGTGGAGGCGATGGGGAGGCCGGACGGTGCGCGCCCCCGAGCTCTCGGCGGGCCGCGCGGTGTCGAGAATCACCTCCCAGCTGCCGGGAGGCAGCTCCCATTCGCAGGCGTCGCCCGAGGAGTGGAGCAGCACCGCGAGGGTGTCGTCGACGATCCGCTCGCCGGTCCCGGTGCGATCGGGGATCAGACCGCCATCCAGGATCATCGCCAGCGACTGGCGCCCGTGGTTCCCCCAGTCGGGGTCGGTCATCTCCTCGCCGTCGCGGCGGAGCCAGCGCACGTCCTTGCGTCCCCTCGACCCCACCACCTTCCCGGTGAAGAAGTGACGCCGGTGGAGCCCCGGATGGCGGGCGCGGAGCTCGATCAGCCGCCGGCTGAAGGCGAGCATCTCGGCGTCGGCGCCGGCCCAGTCGAGCCAGGAGGTCTCGTTGTCCTGGCAGTAGGCGTTGTTGTTGCCCCGCTGGCTCCGGCCCAGCTCGTCCCCGGAGAGGATCATCGGACAGCCCTGGGAGATGAGCAGGGAGGCCAGGAAGTTGCGCTGCTGGCGGCGGCGCAGCTGGACCACGGCGGGATCCGCCGACTCGCCCTCGACACCGCAATTCCAGGAGCGGTTGTCGTCGCTGCCGTCCCGGTTGTCCTCGCCATTGGCCAGGTTGCGCTTCTGCTGGTATGAGACCAGGTCGGCGAGGGTGAAACCGTCGTGCGCGGTCACGAAGTTGACACTGGCGCTCGGGCTGCGACCGTCGTCGGCATAGAGGTCGCTGCTTCCGGTCAGCCGGTAGGCGAGCCCGGCCACTCCCAGCGGCGCGCCCCTCCAGTAGTCGCGCAGCGTGTCGCGGTACTTGCCGTTCCACTCCGCCCAGCCCACCGGGAAGTTACCAACCTGGTAGCCGCCGGGCCCGATGTCCCAGGGCTCGGCGATCAGCTTCACCTCGGCCAGCACCGGGTCCTGGTGGATGATGTCGAAGAAGGCGGCCAGCCGGTTGACCTCGTAGAACTGACGGGCCAGCACCGAGGCCAGGTCGAAGCGGAAGCCGTCGACGTGCATCTCGGTGACCCAGTAGCGCAAGGAGTCCATGATCAGCCGGAGCGTCTGCGGAGCGCCGGCGTTGAGGGTGTTGCCGGTGCCGGTCACGTCCCAGTAGTGACGCCGGTCCTGGGGTGCCAGGTAGTAGTACGCCTCGTTGTCGATGCCTCGGAAGGAGAGCGTCGGGCCCAGGTGGTTGGCCTCCCCCGTGTGGTTGTACACCACGTCGAGGAAGACCTCGAGCCCGGCGTCGTGGAGGGCGCGCACCATCTGCTTGAACTCGACGACCTGCGCGCCGCGATCCCCGGCCGACGAGTAGCGCCCCTCCGGCGCGAAGTAGCCGATGGTGTCGTAGCCCCAGTAGTTGCGCAGTCCGAGCTGGTGCAGCCGTGCCGAGTTCGACGAATGCGTGCACCGGCATCAGCTCGACGGCGGTGACCCCCAGCGACCTGAGGTGATCGATGGCGGCGGGATGAGCGAGGCCGGCGTAGGTGCCGCGCAACCGCCGTGGCACGTCGGGGTGGCGCATCGTGAAGCCCTTGACGTGGGCCTCGTAGACCAGGGTGTCGGACCAGGGGATGCGCGGCGGCCGTATCCCCCGCCAGTCGAAGCGGTTGTCGACCACCACCGAGAGCGGGACGTGGCCGGCGGAGTCGAGCTCGCTCCGGGCGTCGTCGGTCATCCGCCGATTCCACTCGTAGCCGAAGACCTCGGGGCCCCAGTCGATCGAACCCGTCAGGGCCCGAGCGTAGGGGTCGATCAGCAGCTTGCTGGGGTTGAATCGGCGACCGGCGGCCGGCTCGTAGGGGCCGTCGACCCGGTAGCCGTAGAGAGTCCCCGGCCCGACTCCGGGGAGGTAGCCGTGCCAGGTGAGGTCGGTCTGGTCGCTGAGCTCGTAGACGGCTCGCTGGCTTCCGTCAGGGTTGGCCAGAACCAGCTCGACAGCCTCGGCGTTGGCGCTGAAGAGGGCGAAGTTGGTGCCCTCCCCGTCCCAGTGGGCGCCAAGCGGGAAGTGCTCGCCGGGCCAGGGATGGCGGGCCGCCAGCGAAGGCGCGGAGGGCGCCGCGGGTTCGGGGTCGGCCTCGGACTCGGCGGGGGGTGACGACGGCCCGGGACGCGCTGCCACGTCAGACGGCTCCAGCAGGGAACGGACTCCCATGGTGCGACGCGGGATCGCGACGCCTCTGGCGGCCAACCATACCGTCTCGCCGCACCTATCCGCGACCATGATACGGACCCGTGTCCACGCCGAGTCCGACCGCATGGGGCCTGCTGCCCAGCCATGTCGACGCCCGCGGTGAGCGTCACACGCTCTCCACCGAGACCGTCCAGGCCCTCCTCGGCGCGCTCGGCGCCCGGCGCCGACGGCCGCGGCCGGGCGACGGCTGGCCCCTGGTGGTAGTCCAGGGGGCGTCCCCGGCGCTCGGGGGTGGCGGAGGCGCGAAGCCGAGCGCGAGCCGCGACCGGGCGATCCCCGGTCGCCCCGGCGCGAGGGGATCATCCGGGTTCGAGATCGAGCTGGAGGACGGCAGCGGCAGGACCTGCGCTGACCGCCTGCCCCCCGACCTGCCGCTCGGCTACCACCGGCTCCGCGGCGTAGGCCACGACCGCCTCCTGGTGGTCACCCCGCCCCGCTGCCATCTCCCCTCCGCGCCGGGTTTCGGCTTCGCCGTCCAGCTCTACGGCGTCCGCTCCGGGGCGAGCTGGGGCATCGGGGACCTCGCCGACCTCACCGAGCTGGGACGCTGGGCGAGCGGCCTCGGGGCGTCGATGCTGCTGGTCAACCCGCTCCACGCGTCGCTGTCCATCCCGCCGATCGAGCCCAGCCCGTACTTTCCTACCAGCCGGCTCTTCCTCGACCCGCTCTACGTGCGCCCGGAGCTCCTGCCCCGGAGCGAGGCGACCCAGGACCTGGCCAGCGCCGCACACCGGCTGAACGAGGATCGCCGCATCGATCGGGACCGGGTGGCCGCTCTCAAGACGGCCGCCCTGGAGAGCTGCTTCCGGGAGTCAGCGGTGGCGGGCGAGGTGGACGCCGCCCTCGGCGCCCGACCCCGGCTCCGCGATTTCGGCCTCTTCTGCGCGCTGGCGGAGCGGCACGGAAAGGACTGGCGGGACTGGCCGCGCCCGCTGGCGCGGCGCGACCCGGCGGCGCTCCGCGCCGCAGCGGCCGAACTGGCGGAGCGGGTGCGGTTCCACGCCTGGGTGCAGCTGCAATTGGACCGTCAGCTCGACGGGGCCAGCGCCGCCCTGCCCCTGGTCCGCGATCTCGCCGTCGGCTTCCACCCGGGAGGGGCCGACGCCTGGCTCTGGCAGGACCTGATCGCGCCAGGGGTGACGGTCGGGGCCCCACCGGACACCTTCAACAGCGCCGGACAGGATTGGAATCTTCCCGCCTTCGACCCCTGGAAGCTGCGGGCGGCAGGCTATGCGCCCTTCATCGAGACCCTGCGGGCCAACCTCCGCAGCGGAGGGGGCCTGCGCATCGACCACGTGATGGGCCTCGAGCGGCTGTGGTGGATCCCGGCCGGGAGCGGGCCGGCCGGCGGCGGCTACATCCGGTACCCGGTGGACGACCTGCTCGGGATCGTCGCCCTGGAGTCGGTCCGACATCGGGCGACCATCGTCGGGGAGGATCTCGGGACCGTTCCCGCCGACCTTCGCTCCCGGCTGCGGCGGCGAGGGCTGCTCAGCTACGTGGTGCTCCTCTTCGAGAGCCGTCCCCCGGCGCGCTGGCCCGCCCAGGCGCTGGGCGCGGTGACCACCCACGACCTCCCCACCACCGCGGGGCTCTGGGATGGCAGCGACCTCGAGGAGCGGAGCCGGCTGGGGCTGCCCACCGATCCCGCCGCGACCCGGGAGCTGGTGCTGCGCCTGCGCCGCGGCGGGGGGCCGGCCCCGGGTGCCCCGGCCAGGGCGATCCTGATCCACGTCCATTGGCGTCTCGCCGCCTCCCCCTGCGCCCTGGTTACCGCCACCCTGGAGGACGTGGCCGCGGTCCGAGAGCGGCCGAATCAACCGGGTGCGGGGCCGGCCAGCACCAACTGGTCCCTGGCCCTCCCCGTCTCCCGGGAGCGTCTCCAGGCCCTTCCCCTGGCTCGGGAGCTCGCCACCGTCCTCACTCGAGGTGGGGGCCTCCCCGCAGCGTCCCCGGGCGGTGGGCGCGACCGGCGCGGGTGAACTGAAATTGCCCGCACATCGTGATATAGTTGACGGAGCAACCGGGCCCAAGGGTGCCCGCACGGAGAGCCCCACGTGACCACAGCGGTGAAGCAGACGTCGGCACGCACCGACTTCGAACTGTTCCAGCGCGCCAGGGCGGAGGCGTACCGCCTGCACCGGCCGGTATACATCGCCGGCGGAGAGATCCACGCCGAGCGGCCGCCGCGGACGACCGCGATGGTCTGGCCCAACGGTAGCGTTACCTGGGGCAACCCCCAGGCCGCCAGCAAGCAGATCGACCGCCGCCACCTCCCCCCCGCCGCCTGAGCTGGCGGCGCCGCTGGGCGCTCGCCGCCTGAACGGATTGAGGAGGCGCCCGCTGAACGATCGAAGGGGTCGCGGCACGGCCGCGACCCCTTCGCTGCGTTCGGTGTGAGGTTCAGGACCCGATGGCGCTGCTGACGTTGGAGAAGAGCGTGTTGGTCGAGCCGCCGAGCCACAGCAGCATGACGGCCGCGACGACGGCGATGAGGACGAGGATGAGTGCGTACTCCGCCATTCCCTGCCCTTCCTCTCCTCGACGTGAATGGCGGCGAGAGGGAGTAGGGAGTGATTCGCTCACGGGGCATCACCTCCTTCTGATCGGCTCGGGTTGACCTCCTGTTCACACCGTTTGACGCGAAGAATTCAGTCTGGGGGGCAGGATCTGAGCTTCGATCGCATGCCGCTGTGACGAGTCCGTGATGCGTCGCGCGGCGGCCTCACCCAGTTCCGGCCGTCACCGGGCTCGCGAGGCCCTCTCGCCGCCGAGCCGATGCCGGAGGCGAGACCGCCGCCCGAAGGCTGAACTAAACCGCCCGGGCGGCCTCGGCGCTCGCGTCGTGGGCGAAGGAGCGCACTGCCCACGCGACCGCGCCCACCAGGCCGGCGTCGCTGCCCAGCTCGGCCTGGCCCAGGCGGCATCGTCGCAGCGGGGTCTCGAAGGCGATTTCGGCCATTGCGGCGCGGATCGGCGCCTCGAACAGGTCGACGTTGCTGCCTACGCCTCCGCCCAGCGCGATGGCGTCCGGGCCGAGGATGTTGACGAGGGCGCCGAAGGAGCGCCCGAGGGCCTTGGCGGCGTTGGCGTAGACGCGCTGGGCGAGCGGGTCGCCGGCCCGAGCGGCTTCGGCGATGACCGAGGCGGTGAGGGGGGCGACACCCTGCAGCCGCGACCTCTCGCCCTTGGCGAGGGCTGCCGCGGCGCACCGGGCGATCCCGGTGCCCGACGCGATCCCCTCGAGGCAGCCGGGGTGTCCCTGGCCGCAGGTCGGACCGTCCGGGCTCGACGGCACATGTCCCACCTCAGCGGCGGTGCCGGCGGTGCCGACCAGGAGGCTGCCGTCGATGATCACGGCCCCGCCGATCCCGGTGCCGATGATCACGAAGACGAACGTCCGCGATCCGCGCCCCATGCCGGCCGCCCACTCCGCATACCCGGCGAGGTTCGAGTCGTTGTGGATGGCGACCGGGCATCCGGCCGCCTCGGAGAGCATCTGCCGCGCCGGCAGGCTCTCGAACCCGGGCAGGTGGGGAGCGGCGAAGACCACCCCGCGCTCGGGGTCCAGCGGGCCCGGGATGCCGATGGCGATCCCGTCCGGGGTGCCGCCAGCCGCCTCTCGCGCCGCGGCGGCACAGGCCGAGATCACCGCCGCAGGCCCTGCCGCGGCGGGGGTGAGGCGGCGCACGACCCGGTCGGCGTAGGTGGTGGCGCCGGTGGCCACGGCCGCCCGGATGCTGGTGCCGCCCAGGTCGATCCCGACGAGTCGGGGCATCGCGCGTTCTCCTGCAGTCATCGCGACCGGCTTCCGACGGAGGCCCGCGGCTCCCCCGCGGAGCCGTCATGCCAGCGGCCAGGCCGGGCGATCCGGTTGGCCGCCGCCGGTCCCCAGCTTCCAGCCGGGTACATCTTGACGGGGGGCGGACGGTCGAGGACCGGTTGGACCACTCTCCAGCCGCGATCCACCTCGTCCTCGCGGATGAAGAGGGTGTGGTCGCCGCTCAGCGCGTCGTGGAGCAGCCGCTCATACGCCTCGGGGGTGCTCGCCTTGAACGAGCCCTCGTAGCTGAAGTCCATCTCGACCGGCTGGGTGGTCACCTCCGGACCGGGACGCTTGGCGACGAAGGTCACTGAGATCCCTTCGTCGGGCTGCACCCGGACCACCAGCCGGTTGCCGTCCAGGGCGTGGAGGCCGACCGCGCGGAAGAGGTGCAGGGGGGCATCGCGGAAGCTGAGCACGACCCGGCTGTCCCGGACCGCGAGGCGCTTGCCGGTGCGGAGCACGAATGGCACGCCGGCCCACCGCCAGGAGTCGATGTGAAGCCGCAGGGCCGCGTAGGTCTCGACCTCCGAGGCCGCGTCCACACCCGCCTCCTCGCGGTAGCCGGGTACCGGCTCGTCATCGACCGTCCCCGCGCCGTACTGACCCCGGACCACGTCGGCGGGATCCACCGGATGGAGGGCCTCCAGGACCTTGACCTTCTCGTTGCGGATGGCCTCGGCCTCGAAGGAGATCGGGGGTTCCATGGCGGTCACCGCCAGGAGCTGGAACATGTGGTTCTGGACGATGTCGCGGATGGCGCCGGTCTCCTCGTAGAAGGCGCCGCGGTGCTCGACGCCCAGGGACTCGGCGACCGTGATCTCGACCCGCGAGACCGCGTCGCGATTCCAGACCCGCTCGAAGACCGAGTTGCCGAAGCGGAAGACCAGCAGGTTCTGGACCGTCTCCTTCCCGAGGTAGTGGTCGATCCGGTAGATCCGCTCCTCGGGGAGGATCTCGTGGAGGGCGGCGTTGAGCCGGCTCGCCAACTCGACGTCGTGACCGAATGGCTTCTCGATCACCAGCTTGGTGCCGTCCGCCAGGCCCGCGGCGCCCAGCCCCCCAGCCAGGGAGGTGAACGCGGAGGCTGGCACGGCCAGGTAGAGGAGGCGCTCCGGCCGCTGGGCGGCCACCCGGAGTGGCCCCAGGTCACCGTCCGGCCCGATCGCGACGAAGCGGAGGCGGGCCGCGAACTCGGCGAAGCGACGGGGTTCGAGCTTGCTGCGCGAGAAGCTCCGGACCGCCTCCTCCGCGTGGGCGCGAAAGCGCGCGTCGTCCCAGTCCAGCGGGGCCACCCCGATGATGTCGCCGCGTTCGGGTAGGAGGCCCTCGACATGGAGGTTGTAGAGGGCGGGGAGGAGCTTCCGGGCCGCGAGGTCACCGGTCGCCCCGATCACCACGATGTCCTGGTCGGCGGGGCGGCGAAGTGTCATGAGCTGATCACACCTGGGGCCTTGGGCGTTGCCGCCTCGTCGGAAGCGAACGGTGGAAACGGCGCTGGGTCGACGCGGAGAAGAGTGTCGGCCGCGGCCTCAAGGCGGGATTGTACGGGAGGGGCGGGGGAGGCCATCCGACCGGAGGGCTGGCGTTTCTGTGAACATACGCCGACTGATCGCCGGGGTCGCCTCATCGCCGGGGCCGCCAGAGGAGCACCTGCCGTGGACAACGATTCGACCGACACAGAGGTCATCGCCACCGAGGCGGGCCGGGGCTCGGGCATCTGGAATGCCGTGGGGGTGAGCTGTCTGGCGGCCACGCTGCTGGTGGCCGCTGGGTATGTGGCCGCGGCGATCGTCGAGGAGGTCGGCGGTCAGGTGCCCGCGACCAGCGTCAAGGCCTACACCCTGCTGTTGGCGACGGACTGGGCGGCACCCTACTTCGCCATCATCCCAGTGGTCGCGATCGCGATCGCCTGGTGGCAGGTGCGGGGGCGCGGAAGGTCCCGCAGCGCGGCGGACGCCGCGCCGAGTGCCACCCCGCCCGCGTTTACCGAGATCATCAGGCTGCTCCGCGCCAGGGCTCTGGCCCTGACCGGGGCCGCCCTGCTGCTGCTCGTGGCCGCCGCCGCGGTCGGCTGCGCGATCGGCAACTTCATCGTTTACAACAGCCCGACGGTGCCCGGGGCCGAGCTGTGGGCCTCCGAGGTCGAGCGGCTCTCCAACGCGCTCGCCACCCTGGCCATCTGCGGCGCCGGGATCGCGGCGGCCATCCTGGTTCAGAGGTCGGTCCGGAGCCGTCTTCCCGCCGCGGTCGCGGTCGAGGATCTCGGCGATCTCGACGACGAGGAGCCCGCCGAACCGGTGGCAGACGAGCCGGCGGACGATCCCGTCGTGGGGGAGCCGGCCAACCTGTAGGGCATGGACCCGGAGGTTGGGCCTCCGGGTCGGGTGCAGCTGGAGGATGCTTCCGGGCCGCCCGACACCTAGGAGGTGCCGGAGAGCGGCGCTTGTCCGGGGACCGAGATGCCCGCGGCGCCCACGGTGCGGCAGGCCCGGGCCGGGAAGCCCAGATCCCTGGCGTCGCGGGCGATGGCCTCCGCCTCGCCGGGGCTGTCGGCCAGGGCGAAGAGCGCTCCGCCACTGCCCGTGAGATGCCAGCGCCTCCCCGGCATCCCGGCACGTAGACGCGCGATGGCCGCGGCCAGCCGGGGGTGGGCGCGGCACGCGGCGGCCTCGAGATCGGAGCCGCAGAGCTCCGGCGCGGCCGGACGGCCCTCGGCGAGCAGTCGCGCGAGCTTCTCGGGGCGGCCGGCACCCCGCCACTCGCTGGAGGTCAGCGCCGCGAAGGTGGCCGCGGTGCCACTGCGCCCGGCGATCGCGACGGCGATGTCCAGGGGAGGGTGTGCGAGCGGCTCGAGGCGCTCACCGGCCCCGCCGACCAGCAGGCCGCCCCCCGCCAGGCACGCCGGGACGTCGCTGCCCAGCGCGTCGGCAGTCTCGAAGAGGGCGGGCGGCAGGCTCCCGACCCGCAGACCCGCCATCAGCAGGAGCACCACCGCGGCGTCCGACGAGCCGCCTCCGAGGCCGGCGGCGGCCGGCAGCCGCTTCTCGAGGCGGAGGTCCACCGCGCCCCCGGGTTGGCCGGCGAGCATGGCATGAGCGGCGCGGATCAGGAGGTTGTCGGCGACCGGCACCTCGGCCCACAACGGACCCGAGATCTCAAGCCGGACGTCTGCGGGCCCCTCCCCGTCGAACGCCCCCATCTCCGCCGGCCCCACCCCGACCAGGTCGTGCCAGTCGAGGCGCACCACCACCGAGCGGAGGTCGTGGCGGCCGTCGGGGCGGCGCCCGATGACGCTCAGGGCGAGGTTGAGCTTGGCGTACGCTGGCACGAAGATCACCGACCCGCCTCCCCCCGATCCCGGATCGACGGGTGAGCGACTCGCGCCCCGTGGGTCGCTGTCTGCATGTGTCTCCCGGGATGCCCGGCCCGCCGGGTCAGGCTTGGTGGCTGGGACCGGCCGCGCCGGTGGGCGATTGCTATACTCCAGGCTCCCGGGCGTTCGTCGGGGGGACGCGCCCAGTTTTGCCGACATTAGTCAACAGGTGTCATCTTGGCCAACTCCCGCTCCGCTCGGAAGCGCATCCGCTCCAATGAGCGCAAGCGCATCCGCAACCGCGTCGTTCGCTCAGCCGTCCGGACCCGGATCGGCCACGTTCGCCGCTCCCTGGTGAGCGGACAGGTCGAGGGGATAGAGGAGGAGCTGCGCGCCGCCGTCAAGGCGCTGGACAAGGCCGCTGAGAAGGGGATCCTGCACCGCAACAACGCCGCCCGCCGCAAGTCCCGGATCATGGCGATGGCCGCCAGGCTGAGCGCCATGGGCGGCAGCGAGGCGGAGAAGGCGGTCACCCGAGCCGCCGCGGCCGGCGGGGCCAAGGGGAGGAGCGCCAGAGTGGCCACCGCCGCCAAGGCTGCCGGCAAGGGCGGTGATGCGAAGGCCACTCCCACCAAGCCCGTGAGCACGACCAAGGCCGCCGCCCAGAGCAAGCCGGGGACCGCTGCCAAGCCGAAGACGGTCGCCAAGCCTGGCACCGCCGCCAAGCCCGGGACGCGCCGGAGCAAGTCCGACTCCTAGCGGCGTCCCGACACCGGCTCCCCCGCCTGGGAGCGACTCCGGGCCACCATGCGGGCGGCACCGAGGGTGAATCTGCCGATCGCCTGGCGATCGTCGGTCTCCCCCGCCTTGATGGCCACGTCGATCGCCTGGAGCTGACGCATCCAGCGCTCGACGACGGCGGGGGGCACGGTGCGCGCCTGCCTCACCAACCGCTCAGCGCGCCACTCGGGGATGCGGAGCTGAGTGGCCAGGCGGGCGGCCGATCCCCCCGTGCCGAGCAGGAACTGGGCCCTGCGCAGCTCGCCGAGCTGCCCGGCCAGGGTGGCGATGATGTGCTGGGTGGAACGTCCCTCCTCCACCAGGTCCGCAGCGGCGGCGGCACCCCGACCCGGCTGGGGCCCGAGCAGGCGCTCGAGGACGTTCCAAACCTCCACCGCCTCGGCGCCGCCCACCACCTGGCGCACCGTCTCCGCCTCTACCGGCTCGCCGCCCGCGTAGGCGCTCAGCTTGTCCAGCTCAGTGGCGACCAGGCCCAGGTCCGACCCGGCCACCCGGAGGAGGTGATCCAGCCCGCCGGGCCGGAGGCGTAGCCCTCGGGCCGCCGCGGCCCCCTCTGCCCACTCCCGCGCCTCACGGCTGCGCAGCAGGTTGAAGGCGCGAATGGCCCCTCCCAGCCGGACCACGGCCACCGCCACCGGGTGGGTCGACGGCACCGGCTGGTGGCTGACCAGGCACACCGAGGTGCTCGGCGCCCGGAGGGCGAGAGCCTCGGCGAGCGCCCGCCCCGCCTCCCCAGATCGCCGGCCTCCGGTGAGCTGCGGTGGATCGCGGATGAGCAGGTAGCGGCGGGGGTCGATGAGGGGGACCTCGGCCAGCGAGGTGCGGATGCGCTCGAGAGGGGCCGGCGCGTCGATGAGCTCCACCCCGAGCTCGGCTCCGGCGGCCTGCCGCCTCCAGGCGCGGACCTCGTCATCGACCCGGTGCCGGTCGTCACCGTGCACCAGGAGCAGCTCGGCGGCGGCGGCGCCGGGATGCGGGGTTTCCTGTCGCGTCGCGCCGGGGGTCACGCTCCGACCGGGCTCAGCCGGTGTGGAGGCGGTAGCGGCGTTGCCCGTCGTCACCCCGGAAGGTGTCGGCGCCCGCCCTCTCGGCCAGGAAGCGCACGGCCCGTCCGGAGACCTTGACACCGGCCCGGGTGATCTCCGAAGCGATCTCGGCGGCGGTGCCCTGGCCAAGCTTGGCGATCACCGCCCGAACCACCTCGGTGGTCACCTCCGGCGGCGTCGCCCTCCCCTTCGTGAGCCGGCCGCGTGGCTTGCGGCGGCGCGCGGTCGCGGCCGGGACCGCTTCGGCAGCGGGACGCCGGCGCCGCCGCGTCTGCGGTTCTCCCACCGCGGACGAGGCCCGGTCGAACATAGCGACCGCCTCGCGCACTTGGCGACGAAGCTCGTCATTGTCCGCGCGCAGGCGGGCGATCTCCTGAACCAGAGCCTCGATGCGGTGGACCAGCCGCTCGCCGGCACGCACCACGGGTGACTCGCTCTCGAGCGGAGGCGCGGAACCTCCCCGGCGACCCCGGGGGGTCACCTCCACGGGCTCGCGAGCCGACATCTGGCTCTCCTCCTCGTCCGAGGAACTCGCCATTGCACACACCTCATCCCACAAGACGCCCCACAGCCGTGTCAGCAGCGAGGTCAGTCCGACCCGGCTGTCGCGTTCACGCCGATGATAGTCCTCGGCGCGCTCGGGGGAGGACTGCAATCCCCAGGGGCCACCGCTGGTCGCGAGTCGGGTTCCTGCTATCGCTGCTCCGATTGGATGCTGGACACCGGTCATTCCGGGGAGTCGGAGCGGTACCATGTCCTTCCCCCGGGGACGTAGCTCAGCTGGGAGAGCGCTTGCATGGCATGCAAGAGGTCGGGAGTTCGATCCTCCCCGTCTCCACCAGGGGGATGAAACCGTTGAGAACAAAGGGTTTTCCGGTTCTGAGTCGTCTCGGCGCGAGGTCTCTTTGGGCTCCTTTTCACAGCATGTAAGCTCTCTAGTGGAGAGCAGGCGTGAACTTTGGCGCTGAACCGAGTAAGATCCATCCCCGGAGCCCAACTGGGAACGCAGAGGTCCGCGATGGCCAAGCCCCTGACCGTGGTCCCATCTCCGTCGCCGTGGCAGACGCGGGTCGGCGAGTACCTCGACGAGAAGCGCGCCGGCGGGGTCAGCCGCCACACCATCGGCATCTACGGCTACGCCCTCCAGGACGTCCTCCTCCCCTACTGCGCGGCACACAACGTGTCCGCGCCTACCGAGCTCAATCCGGCGCACCTCAACGCCCTGGTCAGCGGGCTCCTGGACGGCACGGGGTCGCGCTCAGGACGGCCACTGGCCAAGCAGAGCGTCGACACGTACGCGCGGACCATCAACGGCTTCCTGGGCTGGCTGGGCAAGCGTGGCGAGGCACCCAGCGCTCGAGCCCAGCGCCCGCGCCTGGCGCATCGCGTCCTCGAGGTGCTCTCCCGCGACGAGATCAGCCGGCTGGAGGACGCGGCGCAGAACGAGCGGGACAAGCTCATCATCCGCGTGCTCGCCGACACCGGCCTGCGGCTCAGCGAGCTCCTCGGCCTGGTGCCGGACGACATCCGCCAGGAGCCCGGCCGGCGCTGGTACCTCAAGGTCCACGGCAAGGGCGAGAAGGAGCGGATGGTGCCGATCGCCCCTGGCCTCGCCGTCCGGCTCGACCGCTACGTCAAGCGGACCCGCCGGCAGAGCGCCTACCCCAACCTCTTCCTGGGCACGCGGCGGGGGCGGGGCACCATGGAGTACGAGCCGCTCACCAAGAGCGGGGCGGAGCAGCTGATCCGCGACCTGGGGCTGGACGTCCTCAACAGACGCGTGTATCCCCACCTCTTCCGGCACTCGTTCATCACCTGGTGCGCCCTGCGGGGGATGCGGGAGACCGACGTCGCCAAGATCGTCGGGCACAGTGGCCTCCGGATGATCCACGAGGTCTACGAGCACCTGACCGTGTCGGACACTCACGATGCCCTGATGCGTGCATTCATCGCGGATGATCGACGTTAAGTGTGTCGACGCTGCGATAACCCGCGTGGGTGCTGTTTCGCGAACTGCTACTGGCGCTTTCGAGGCGACTTAGCCAGCCGCACGCAGGGCCGCACCGCGCAGAGGTAACGAGCGCGGGAAGTGAGCTGGGGTGTCACGGCACGCCGTCGACGCACGTACCCTAGATGTGGGCTGGAGGGCCGCAGAGGAGTCCCAAAATGGCACTGACTGGTGCGACGCGTGGAGCCGTCGCCGTACTCGTAGCCGCCGGTGTGTTGCTGACGGCCTGCGGCGGCCCGGCCCTCACCCCGAGCCCGACGGTTGCGGGCGGGGGGTCGACTCCGGCACCGACCGCGTGCCCGGCCTTCCTGGAGCCTGGCTGCTCCAGCCGGCCCGTCGCCGCCCTTTCCCCGCAGCTAGCCACCCCCACTCCGGCCAACGCGGGACCCACGCCGGCGTCGCTCGCCGGCTTCCAGACCGCCTCGGTGACCTTCGTCTCGGCTCAGGACGGCTGGGTTCTCGGCACTGTGGGCACCAGCCTAGCGCTAGCTCGCACCCAGGACGGTGGAACGAGCTGGAGGAGCGTCACCCCGCCGCCCACCGATTTCCTCTTCACGCCCGGGAGTGTCGGGGTTTCCGGCATCCGCTTCGCCGACCAGCAGGACGGCTGGGCTTACGGTTCTCAGCTCTGGGCCACCCACGACGGTGGCGCCTCCTGGACCCACGTCACCCTTCCGGGGTTGAACTCCGGCGGGGGGGCGGCGCCCATCGAGGGCCTGGAGACCGCCGCGGGAATGGTCTATGCCGTCTACTTCGGACCCGCCGGCTTCGAGATCGCCGGCAGCCCGGTGGCGAGCGACGCCTGGACGGTGTCGCCGACCGCGGTGACCTACGGGGCCGGTCCCGTTCCCGGGGCTCAGCTAATTCTCGAGGGCTCGGCTGGCTGGGTGATCGGGTACGACCGGACGGTGGTGGGCGGCGCCCGCCTCCAGAGCGGCGTGTGGGGCTCCTGGACACCGCCTTGCACAACCGTCGGTGGGGGGGCGGTCCTCGCCGCCTCCAGCTCGGAGGATCTATTCGCGGCCTGCGACCAGGGAATCTGGGATGGGGGTCCCATCCAAGAGCGAGCCTACGCTTCGACCGACGGCGGAGCCAGCTTCAGCGAGCTCGCGGTCGTGCTGCCAGCTCCCTGCGAAGCTCTGGCCAGCAGCAGCCCGTCGGTGGCCACCGCCGGTTGCGGGTCGGAGCTGGTGGCGACCTTCAACGGCGGCGGTAGTTGGAGCACGGTCTACGCGGGTGTTGCAAATACGTACATTGCCTACGCCGGCTTCACCACCCCCAGCCAGGGGGTGGCCATCAACGCATCCTCGCCAACTGGACCGGGCACGCTGCTGATGACGTACGACGGTGGCCACACCTGGGCGGTGGTTACCCTCTAAGGATCAGTTGGGCGGCGCGCTGACGGCGCTCGGCGGGCTGAGAGAGGGGCGCTCGCGACCACTCGGATCGACGGCCACGACCGTCTCCTGCGGCATGGCGGAAGTAAGCGACCGCGTATCGACGGCACCGGTAGCCTGCCTCTCGATACCGGCGCACTCAGGGCCCCGCAAGATCAAGCCCGAGTTCAGCCATGTATCAAGAGGGCGCGGTGTTACCCGTCCCGCGCCCCACCGGCTTGACCCTCTCGACGGCGCCGACGGTGAGTTGACCGTACCACAGGGGCAGGCAACCATCCCGGCGTCCGTCCCTCGGCCCGTCAGCCTCCCCCGCGCAGCCGCTCAGGCGGCGACGGTGACCCTTAGCAGCTGAGGCGTGCCCACCTCGTCGGGGATCGGCTCTCCGTCCGCCTCGAGGCCGGCGATGTGCACTGCGATGGCCTCGGCGGCGCGCTCCCGGCACTCCTCGAGGGAGGTCCCCTGGGTGAAGCAGCCGGGGAGGGCGGGCACGGAGACCATGAAGCCGCCGGTCTCCTCAGGCTCGACCACGATGGTGTAGGTGCGCATCGGTCTCATCGTCTCACAGGACCTCGCGGAGCTCATCGGCGGTCAGGCCGGCCTGGGCCAGGATCGAGGCGACCAGCCGGGGCCCGAGGGTCTCACCGGCGTGGAGGGGCACCGTGACGCGGCCGCCCCGCGTCGGGTGACGGAGCTGTGCGTGCGACCCCCTCTGGGCCACGACCACCCAACCCAGCCGGCCGAGGGCTCGGACGACATCGCGGCCGGTGACGCGAGGGAGGGCTGGCATGGCCGGAGACGGTAGCGGGTCGACGGCGCGGCTGGCCACACCGGCACCTTCGGAACCAATTCGGCAGGCGGTAATCAGATGGACGGCTGGCTTCCAACTTGGAAGCAAGCGCTGTTTTTGAATTCAGATGTACCCATGCCATCGCCGAATAATCAGAGACCCTAGATGGCATGCAAGAGGTCGGGAGTTCGATCCTCCCCGTCTCCACCAGGGGGATGAACCCCACTCCGCGAGCCGCTCCCCCTGGTGCCGGACCACGTCCGCCAGGAGCCCGGGGGCAAGGCTGAGACCTCGAGGTCGGGGCGAGGCTCCAGAGTCAGGATGCCGTCGGATCGACCACCTGCGCGGTGAAGACGATGGCACCGGTGACGGTGTCCCGGATGACGAACAGGAAGGGGTGATCGATCATCACGTAGGTGATCGGGGGCAGAGGTCCGCCGCCACCGAGCCCGCCGACGATGGTGGCGGCGGCAGCGGTTGTGCCGATCTCGTCCACGTTCATGACCGCTCGCTGCTCCAGGAGGCCGACCTGGAGGTCCCTGCCGCCATCGATGCCGCTGAAGTCCGCGGCGCCATCGAACGCATCCTGCATGCCGAGAGTCTGAAGCATCGGTATCAGGGACTCCTGCGACGAGATATCGAACTTGGGCAGGGTGAGGTTCACGTACTGGGTCGAGGTCAGGTCCTGCTCGACCCCGGCGAGTGCTGCCGGAGTGAGGCTGGCAACCCAATCTGCCAGGGGCTCAGAGGTCGGCATGATCACGTCGGCAACAAAGTGACCGCCGACGTAGGGCAGCTCGACCGCGGTCACCCCATCCGCCATGTAGGTGGGCAGAGTCCATAGCTCGTCGTCGGTGTTGTTCATCATCTGGGCCGAGACCTGGCTGCCGTCGGGCAGGTAGAAAGGTCCAGAGGCCGTCGAGCCGGGATCGAACTGGTGCTGCCAATCCGCATCGAAGTAGATGGCGTCGGCCAGCACCAGCTTCAACGGCTGCACGTCCTGCGCGGAGACCACCGAGGGGATCATCCCGTGGGTGGCGTCGCTGACCCACTGGTTGATGAGGTTCGCGGCGCCCTGAGGGTCGTCGCTGAAGTCGACCTGACTCGAGGGTGCCGAGAAGTTCTGGACCAGGGTGTTGAGGAACGTCGCGTTGAACGGCAGGCCCTGCTGCAACCAGATCGCGTTGGCGTCATCGAGGGAGATGCCGTCGGTCTGCGCGGTCGCGAGCAACGAGGCGTCGAGCTGCTTCCAGGCGGCCGCCTGCAGCTCCGAGCTGACCCCGGCGCTGTGGAGCACCGTGGCGATCTGAGTCTGGGTAGCGCCCTCGGCGCCGAGCTCGAGCATGGCGAGGGCGGTGGCCAGGCTGTAGGCGGAATCGACGATATTGGCGTCGGGCTGGCTCGCAGCCAGCTGCTGCAGCAAGTCCACCGTGAGCGCGTTGCCGGCGGCGACGGAAGCCTGGACATCGGATGCCCCGACGGTGATGCCCGCCAGCAGGTCCGAGGCCTGCGGGGTCGGGGACGCACTCGGCGCTGTCGGGGAAGCAGTCAGGTGAGCTGTCGCGCTTGGTGACGCGGACGGCCGGGAGGCCGACGTGCCGCAGGCGGCGCCCAGGACGGCGACTGTGACGCCACAGATCGCCAGGCACCACGCGCGCGCCGGGCCCGGGTGACGGATCCGGCTGACGGGAGATGTGACCAACATGGTTCCCCTCGGTGGGCAACGGCTGTATCGCCCAGTCAACGTACCGGCGCGGCCCGACGTTACGAGAGGCACCGGGGGAGGTCGGACCGTCCGGGGTCGCCCCGGATCAGGCCGCGGTCTGGCTGAAGAGCAGGCCGAAGGTGCAGCTCAGGCCCGCGTCGGTGGAGTCGGTGGCGAAGCCCCCGCCCGGCGCGACCGCCACGGTGAAGGTGTCGGCGCCCGCTCCGGTCCCCGCACCCGCGGCCGCGCCCCCGGTCCACGAGAGGGCCGGGGCAGCGGCGTTGCTGTAGAGGTTGGCGGCGGTGAACGCCGCGTTCAGGGCGGTGGTGGCCCAGACCGTGCCCGTGTCCGGCGCGATCGTGTTGAGGTCGGTCACCTTGAGGGTCACGTCGGCGCAGAGACCGCCGGTGGGCGCCTGGCCCCCCGTTCCCATGGTGAGGGTGAAGGTGCTCTTGAGCGACCCGGTGTTGGCGATCTTGATGGTCCCCGAGGTGCCGGTCCAGTTGGCCGGGTCGACCCCGGAGATGGTCACCGCGGCCGCGCACCAGCCGGTGCCGGTGGTGGTCGGGATGGCCCCCAGGAGGGAGACGCAGCTCGCCCCGTTGGTGTGGTTGAGGGTGCCCGCGGCCACGCTGTTCCCGGCGTTCTCGGTGTAGGCGCTCCAGGCCGCCAAGCCGCCCCAGCCGACCACGGCGGTGCTGGCCACCACGGCGGCGAGCACCACGGCGACCCGCAGCGAGCGGCTTGCCTTCCGGCTCCGGTCCATGATCCTGAGGTTCCTCCGCCGCTCGAGCTTGGGTTCACCAGGTAGTTCAAATGCACTAGCGGCATCTGGTACGTTCGGGGATCGATGCCACGCGGCGGTGGCGCATCCCGCCACAGGCTCGTAACGAGGCTCGTGTGGGACTGTGAACGCGAGCGGACCGTCTGATCTGTTCGCCCGGTTCTACCCTTCGCGTGACAGCCTCGTGAGCCGACCCCCGGCACGCCAGCCCGCGACCATCCGGTAACGTCCGCTGGATGCGACAACTCTGGGCCCCCTGGCGCATGGCGTACGTGACCGGAGAGTCCGGGGTTCCGGAGGGATGTTTCATCTGTGCCGCAACGGCGCCCGGCTCCTCGGAGAGCCTGGTGGTCGAGCGGGCGGAACTGACGGTCACGCTGGTGAACCGCTACCCGTACAGCAGCGGGCACCTTCTCGTAGCGCCCCGACGCCACACCGCCGATCTCCGCGAGCTCTCCCCCGAGGAGGGCCTGGCGGTGCTGGCGGCCACCCGGAGGGCGGTCGACGCGATCACGCGGGAGATGGCCGCTGGCGGGTTCAACGTGGGATTCAACCTCGGCCGGGCGGCCGGCTCCAGCGTGGACCACCTCCACCTCCACGTCGTGCCCCGCTGGGACGGCGACACCAACTTCATGCCCGTGCTGGCCGACGTCAAGGTCCTGCCCGAGCACTTGGAGGTGACCGCCGCCCGGCTTCGCGAGGCGCTCGCGAGGGCGAGCGGTGACCTAGTTGAGAGCACCGGCGCTGAGGGCTCAGCAGCGGGCGATCCCGCGGAGCGCGTATAGTCGGCCCCCGCGACATAGGATCCATCACTGGCCGGAGGCGGCGCGGTCCGCATCTGGCACGGAGAGGCTCGCGTGGGCTCGGTCATCAAGAAGCGGCGCAAGAAGATGCGCAAGCACAAGCATAAGAAGATGCTCAAGAAGACCCGCTGGCAGCGGCGGGCCACCTAGGCGCGGTCACCGCGCCGTCCGGAGAAGGGCGCCCCTCGGGGCGCCCTTCCTCGTTCTGGGGCCGGGGGCGCGGGGCGGAGCCGGCGGGCGGGGCCGGTACGATGGGATGAGGCAGCGGCGCTGGGGGGCGTGCGGTGGCGGAGAGCGCGGGGACGGGTGGGGGCGACGGCTTCCGGAGCGGTGAGGTGTTCCTCCCCGACAGCCTGCGGCCCCGGGAGGGGATCGACCGGCTGGCCGGCCATCTCGAGGCTCGCTACGGGATCTCGGTCAGCGGAGTGTTCGAGCTCGACCTCAAGCCGCGGCGCTCCCCCCTGAGGCTCGCGATCCCTTCCGACGGATTGTGACACCCGCCTCCGAGGGTCCGCAACCGGCCCCAGCAGCGCGCTCACCACGCAATGCGTATCCGCAAGAGGGTGGTGGCGCGCTTCATGCCTGTGGCCGAGGTTGGGGTGCGAAGCATGGTAGGAAAGAGTTATACTCTGTCCATGAAGACGGCGGTTTCGATACCCGATCCCCTCTTCCGGGCTGCCGAGCGCCTGGCGCGGCGGCGTGGGCTCCGCCGAAGCCAGCTTTACGCAGAAGCCTTGGAACGCCTGGTTGGCGCCGAAAGGTCCGATGAGGACCTCCTCGCGCAGATCAACCTGGCGGTCGCAGGGGTCGACACCGCACCGGACGGCTTCACCCGAGAGGCGGCTCGCCGGTCGCTGGCGCGCGTTGAATGGTGATCCGGCGCGCTGAGATCTGGTGGGCCGATCTCGGACCCCCACGCGGTTCTGCCCCCGCACTGCGACGCCCTGTTGTCGTGGTCTCCGCTGACCATCTGAACGCATCTGACATCCGGACCGTGTCGGTGGCAGCCCTGACATCCAACCTGAGATGGGCAGGGATCCCGGGCAACGTGCAAGTACGTAAGGGCGCAGCTGGACTCGACCGCAACTCCGTGGTGAACCTCACCCAACTACTGACCGTTGACAAGGACGACCTCGACACCCGCGTGGGTCGGCTACCACTCCCGCTCGTTCGCGAGATCGACGAGGGACTGCGCCTCGTGCTCGAGCTCTGACAGATCGCGGCCACCGTGCGCGAGGGATCGGCTCTCCGGCGTGCTCCTCGCAAAGGTCTCCCAATTGGGTTCGACACCTCAGCGGAAGCGGGGCTGCCTTCACAGCGGTCCGCGGCCGCCGGCTTCGTCATCGCTGATCCTCCCGTCTTCCGGGTCGGTGGCCGTGCGCGGCCGCCTCTCTTCGGTGCGGCTGTACGCGTCCGCCCGCCAGTTCCGGCCATTTGACCAGTTTGACCCGCTTACACCCTGGAGGTCGTCGGCTGCGTAGCGTCTGGTGAGTGCCGAGCCCACAAGGCATGCAGGCGTTGGGGAGGGGTGAGCCGTGAGCGCCGAGGAGGCACACCGTGTGGCCAACGCGTCGCATGCTCCCCGCGCCGATATGGGGCATGACAGCCGCACGGCGGGCCGGCTGCGGCCCCACCCGTCACTCCCCGTCACGCCTGGCTCCGTCCGGGGCTCCTCCCCAGGCACAGGCGGATCCGGGGCCGGGCTGCTCAACCAAGAATTCGAAGGTAAGGGCCGTTTCGCGACGAAGGTAGAGGTCTCCCGGCGAGAAATCGTTGAGAAGAAAGGGAGGTGGACCGGCGGGGACTTCGAACCCCGGACCTCTGCCGTGCGAGGGCAGCGCTCTCCCAGCTGAGCTACCGGCCCTGGAGGGGTCCCAGTCTACCCGGGGGCCACACCCCCGCTCCGCGGCGCGCCCCGGGGAGGCGCTCAGAGGACCGCCGGCACGCGTCGGAGGTTCCTGGCCAGTGTGGGTCCGGAGCTCCCGCACCCCGCCGAACGCCCGCCGCGACGGGGGGCGGATCAGATGTCCGTCGAGTCGTCCACGAAGTAGGTCTCGCAGGCCTCGTCGAGGAGCTTGGTGGTGAGCTCGGGGTCGCGCCCCAGGTAGCGGCAGAGGTGGATGACGTGATTGAGGAGGTCGCGGGGGTGCGATCCGTGGAAGGCCCGCCCCTTGGCGACGTAGTGCCGGCTGATGAGGTCGGAGATGACCTCCTCCCGGTAGGGGATCTCCTGGGATGCGCACACCCGCCGCCAGATCTCGGCAAACTCGTCCCGGGTGGGGTCGGGGACGTGCACCTTGTAGCGCACCCGCCGCAGGAAGGCCTCGTCCATCAGGTTGTGGGGCTCGAGATTGGTGCTGAGCATCAGCAGGCAGGTGAAGGGCACCGCCACGCTGGTCCCGGCCCGGGCGATGTTCACGTAGTCGACCCCGTTCTCCAAGGGGACGATCAGGCGGTTGAGGAGGTCGCGAGGTGACATCTTCTGCTGCCGGCCGAAGTCGTCGATGAGCAGCAACCCGCCGTTGGCCTTGAGCTGGAGCGAGGCCTCGTAGAAGCCGAGCGCCGAGTCGAAGCCCAGCTCCAGCATGCGCGGGGTGAGCTCGCCGCCCGCCTTGACCGCCGGCCTCTCGGCGAGCTGCCAACGAGTGTCGTGCGGGGGCAGGGGGCGGTCGATCGGGGTGTGGTAGATGGGGTCGTAGAAGCGGATGACCTCGCCATGGACGTAGAGGGCGCGGGGGATGAAGACCGGCGGTCCCATCACTCGGGCGCTGGCGTCGGCGATGCTGGTCTTGCCGTTTCCCGACGGGCCGTAGAGGAAGCAGGCGTGGCGGGCGGAGAGCGCCGGGCCGAGGTGATCGAGCACCCGCTGGCTCAGCACCAGGCTCGAGAAGACGGCGCGGAGCCGCTCCCGGTTGACGGCGATCCCCACGTCGGCCTGGCGCGCCGCCATGGCGTTGTAGTCCCCGATCGGCACCGGCGCGGGGCCTGCGTATTGATTGATGTCGAGCAGCTCGCGGGCGCGCTGGCGGCCGGTGGTGGTGATGGTGAACTGCATGCCCGCATTGATTGATTCGTTCTCGTCGAGGACGGTCGCCCGGACTCCCGCCGACGCGCAGTACCCCTCGTCGGCCAGGAACTTGAGAGTGGTCTCGACGAACGGGAAGGGGATGCAGACGTGGCGGGCCACGTCGCCGCCCAGCATGCTGCCGTTGAAGTAGAGGACCTTGAGGACCAGGTCGCAGACGAAGGAGAACGGGAGGCCGGTCGCCTCGGCGCTCCGCGGCATCGGCGGCAATGCAATCGGCGCTGGGACAACGGGGAGCGCTTGGGCTGCCATGTCTCGGCCGATTGTGTCATCGCCAGGTTCTGCGGCCCAGGCGGGGCCGGGGACTTGTCATCGACCTGACACACTCCCGCGTCGGCGATCTCGCCGCACCGCCCATTCGCCCCGCCCAGAGCGATGGCCGCCGGCGAGTTATGACGGGGTCGTGACGGGAGCGTCGTGGTACCGTGCGGCCATGCCCACCAGCCCCCTGCAGGGGAGCGTTCGAGACGGCCGGCGCGCCGGCCTGTTCTGGATCGAGGATGGCGTCGGTCTCGTCTGGTTCGGCGGCGCCTTCATCGCCCTAGTGCTCGGGCTGTACGTCCTCGCCGTGGTCCTCAACACCGCGTAACCATGGCGGCGGCGGGCCGTTCCCCCTGGGGGCGTCCCACGACCCCCGGCCGCCGCCATCTCATCGGAGAGAGTTCAGATCGTGCCAGCCACCCCATCCGAGAATCCCCGCCCGCGCCGGGTGCGCGCCGGCCACGTACGGGCGCGGGGCGGATCAAACGGGAACGGCAACGGGGGGAAGACCGCGGGCGAGGGCCTGACCCCGGCCGCCACCCATCGCCGGCTCCGGCGCGACCTGCTGGTCGGCCGAAGGCGTCAGACACCTCCCCGGCGGCGTCCGCTGCTGCGCACGACGCTGCTGTTCGTGGCCCTCTTCTCAACCATCGGAGCCGCCGCCACCACCACCGTCTACACCGGCTACAACGTCTTCCTCGGCCAGATCCCCGACGTGACCACCGTCGCCTCGATGGAGCCCGCGGTCGACACCAACGTGTACTCCGCCAACGGCACCCTCATCGACATCCTCCACCCGTCGGGATCCTTCCACCTGCACGCCAACCTCGACCAGATCTCCACCTACGTGCAGGAGGCCACCGTCGACGTCGAGGACCGTCACTTCTACTCCGAGAGTTCGCTGGACCTTCCCCGGATCGCCGAGGCGGGCTGGGGGTACGTGCGCCACGCCAACGCGGGAGGCGCCTCGACCATCCCGGAGCAGCTCGCCAAGATCAGCTTCCTGCAGGACAACGGCAGCATCTCCTACAAGATCAAGGAGATCATCCTCGGCAGCGAGCTGGTCGACGACTTCTCCAGGGGCCAGATCCTCGAGATGTACCTGAACCGGATTCCCTACGGGAACCAGGCGATCGGGATCCAGACCGCCGCGGAGCTGTACTTCCATGTGCCCGCGAGCCGGCTCGACCTCGCCCAGTCGGCAATGCTCGCAGGCCTCCCGCAGGCCCCCTCGGCGTACGACCCCGATCTCTACCCGGGAGCGGCCAAGCAGCGCCAGGAGGCCGTCCTGCAGGCGATGGTGACTGTGGGCAGCATCACCCAGGCCCAGGCCAACGCCGCGGCGGCCGAGAAGCTGACCTACTACACCTGGCAGGAGTACCTCCCGCCGACCGTCATCGATGGAGCCAACACATCGAGCTTCCTCGACTACCTGACCACCTACTACCTCCCCGAGCTCTTCCACGGGGACACCTTCTCGGACCCGGGCGGGTACGACATCTACACCACGCTCAACCTGAGTGACCAGGCGACCGCCGACGCGACCGTGCACAGCGTGATCACCGGCAATCCGGGATGGTTCGTGCAGGGAGCGGCCGGCGGCGACGGCGCCCTGGTGAGCCTCGATCCCCAGACCGGAGCGATCCTGGCCATGACCGGCAGCGCCAACTACAGCAGTTCCGTGTACGGCCAGGACAACCTGGCCATCGATGAGCGCCAGCCCGGCTCCACCATGAAGTTGTTCACCTACACCGACGCGATCGCCTCGCGGCAGTACACGATGACCACCCAGATCTCGGACGAGCCGATGACCCTGAACGGCTGGACCCCCAAGGACTACGAGGGCGCGAGCGCCGGAGAGGGCTTCTGCGAGATGGAGTACTGCCTGGGCAACTCGCTCAACCTGCCGGCGGTGAGGACGGAGTACGCGCTGGGCGTGCTCCCGGTCGCCAACCTGGCCGTCGACGCCGGGGTCGGCCTGCTCTCGGGGGCCAACTTCCCCGCCTCGACGACGTACTCGTTCACGCTCGGGACGCTGCCGATCAGCCCCCTCGACCTGGCCGACGGGGCGGCGACCATCGCCGACCTCGGGGTCCACCACGCTCCGGCCCCGGTCACCAAGATCACCGACGCCGCCACCGGGTCCGCGGTCTACACCTACAACGCCTCGGCCAGCGCGCAGCGGGTGGTGCCGGAGAACGTCGCCTACATCATGGACCAGACGCTCAGCGTGGCCAGGTACCGCCAGCCAGCCTTCGGCAACTATCAGAAGCTGTCCCTGCCGGGCCGGACGGCCAGCGCCAAGACCGGGACGAGCGGCGCGGGCTACAACAACTTCGACAACTGGACCGTGGGCTGGACGCCCAACGTCCTCACCGCGGTGTGGGTCGGCGATCCCCAGGGCGAGAGCGCCAAGTACGGGCTCAGCCGGGGGGTCACGAGCGGTGTGACCGGGGCGGCCCCGATCTGGCAGACCTACATGGAGGCCGCGACCGCGAACACCCCGGTGGTCTGGTACCAGCAGCCCTCGGACGTCTACTACGCGGGCGGTGCCTGGTACCTCCCCGGCACCGGGCCGGACAGTGCGATGGGCGACGGGGGCCCGATCTGCAACCCCAACTGCAAGGGGCAGCCGACGACCCCGGATGTCCCCTTCACCCAGCCGCTGCTGCCCACCCCCACACCGGGGCCGACCCCGACCCCGACGCCGGCGCCCGGACCGCCGGCCTGATCAGCTTCCTCCCGGAGGGCTTGGCTCGGGCTCCGCGCGGGTGGGGTTGCGAAGGATCGCCCAGACCCCGTCGAGATCGGCGACGTCGGGCAGATCCTGATCGAGGCTGACCGGGGCCGACTCGGCCGCGCCCAGAGCGGCGACCCGGATCGACACGCTGCAGCGGACCCTGACCGGGATGCCGGCGGCCGCGAAACCGGTGTCGCTGAGCGACCACCAGTACTGCAGCGAGACATCCTCGGCGGCCTCCAGGCTCACCGAGAAGGCGTCGAGGAGAGGCGCGTCGTCGAGAGTGTCGTCGGCGTCCGCCGAGAAGACCCGGAGCAGGCGCAGGAAGGCGTTCCGGTCGAGGCTGACGTCCAGGGCATCGACGAAGCGCTCCGGCACAACGGTCATCTCGCCGTCCGGCGGCGGTTCCGCCCCCGGAGGCCCCTCGCCGATGCGCACCCCGGTGAGGACGTCGAAGGTCGCATCCTCCACGGCGATCTCACCCAGCTCCGCCTCGAAGTCCTCCAGGCTGAAGATCCGGGGGTGGGTGTCGAGCCTCCCCCAGCGCGCACCGCCGTCCAGCGTGTAGGCGTAGCCGTCGCCATGGCGCGCGACCATGAACCGCTTCGGCGGCCCCGACCCGAGGAGGCCCACCTGGGCCCGGTCGAGCACCCGATCCTCGTATTCGAGGAGGGTCTCCAGCACGAGGTAGGCGGGCTCGGTGGCGCCATCCTCGGCCACCGCGACGGTCCGCTGCTGAAACTCCAGGGTCACCCTGACGCGGCCGGCATCGCCGAGGCCCGCGCGCATCTCGCGATAGAGGGCACCGAGGGTGAGCCGCTGCTCAGCGGTCATTGCGGGGCGTCCGGGACCGGAGGGGGCGGCTCATCGCGGGTGGACGATAGCGCGTGGCGGGCAGGGCGGTACCCTCCACCTGTCTAGACTGGGCCGAATGACCGAGACCACGTCGCCGGAGGAGACCGTCCCGGGACAGCCACCGGCGCTGGCGCGAACGGTCGCGATGGGTCTGGTCACCCGGTACCGGCTGCGGCTCGCCGACCCCCGGGACAGCCGTCTCGGGGAGCTGGGCCCCGACTACGACCTGCTGGCGGTGGCCTGGACCGGTCCGCGCGCCGCCCTGGTGGGGTTCTTCCGACCGCCCGCGGACGCGGCTTCCCAGCTGGAGGACCTCCACCGCCGGATCGGGGCGGCGCTGCGCTGGGGGGACGCGCGCCTGCGCATCCAGCCGGCCGGCCGCTGCGACATCCTGCTGGTGGCCCTCTCGCCGCTCAGCGCTCAGCTCCCTCCCCCGGCCCACCCCGCGGTGCAGGTCGGTGTGATCTGGGCCGACCCCGCCGCCGGCGACGCGGGCGCCCTGCTCCCACCGCCGCCGGGGCTCCCCGGGGTCGGCGAGGTCCGGGCGGCGGCCCGGTCGCTGCGTGGGGGGACGGCCGCGCCGACGCTCGCCGCCGTCGACCTGGCCGAGCGCGAGGCCGTCCACGGAGGCTACGTGGCCCCGGTGCGGAGGGCGCTGGTCGCGACCCCGCGTCTGACCTACGCGATGGTGGCGACCTTCGTGGTCGTCTTCCTGATCGAGAACACGCTGATGAACCAGTGGGCAAACGGGTACCTCGGTGCCGGCGGGATCTACCTCGGCTACGCCGGCGGCGACCAGTGGTGGCGGTACCTGAGCACCGCCATCCTCCACGTCCCCGGCTTCTTCTCCACCAGCGCCGGCGTCACCTCGTACCTCTCCCTCCACCTCCTGGTCAACTGCTACTCCACGGTCATCCTGGGGCGCATCGTCGAGCCGATGTATGGGCGGATCACCATGCTGGCCACGTTCATCGGGACGGCCTTCGCCGCCAGCGCGGTGAGCGCGCTCGCCTATGGGTTCAACCTCCCCGGCTCCAGCGCCCTCTTCCTTGGGGCCTCGGGCGGGCTGATGGGCCTGCTCGGTCTGATCCTGGTGCTGGGCCGGGTGCAGGGCAAGAACGTCCCGGTGGGCCTGACCCACACCCTGCGCCAGTGGGTGCTCATCTGCCTGGTGATGACGGTGATCATCGGCTTCACCTTCTCGGGGTACATCAACAACTATGCCCACCTGGGCGGCTTCGCGGCCGGGGCCCTGATCGGGCTGGTCATCCCCCCGGTGCGGGCCATCGGCGGCAACGACCTCCGGGTCTGGCAGAAGACCGCGCTGATCGCGATCATCGCGGCCGGTGCGGTGGCGATGCTCTTCGCGGTGGTCAACTTCGGACAGTTCCTCGCCAACCCCGGCCCGCCCCTCCCCAGCAGCTGAGCCGCACCCGCTGCGGCTCGGCGGCGGAGCCGGACCCGATCCCGTGGGGACGGGCCCGAGGAGCTCAGCGGGGAGGCGGCGCAGTCGGGTGCATGACCCGCCCCGGAGGCGGACCGGCTCTGGCCCCGAGGGGGTGAGGAAGGGGCGCCAGCCGGTCAGCTGGCCTGAGCCCGGGTCGAACTCCACAACCCCTCCAGGTCGTAGAAGACCCGCTCTCCGGGGAGGAAGACGTGGGCGATCACGGCATCGAAGTCGATGCACGCCCAGGACGCGTCGCGCAAGCCGGCCACGTGCAGCGGCCGCACGCCCTGGATCTGGCAGGTTACCTCGATATTGTCAACAATGGCTCTAACCTGTCGGTCGGTGTCTCCCTCGCAGATCACGAAGAAATCGGCGATGGTGGTCTTGCCGCGGAGATCGATGGTCACGATGTCGCGCGCCTTCTTGTCGGCGGCGGCAGCGCTGATCATCTCGACCAGCTGCTCGGAGGTCATCGGCAAACGATTATGCCATCGCTGCCGGGACCGGCCGGCAGGGCGAGGTGCGGCGGCGTCCGGCGGGCGGGGAAGTCACCCGGTCTCACCGGTAGAGGCCGCGCGCCGCGATCAGGGCCGCGACCGCCGGGCTGACCAGATCGTCCAGCGGCACCCCGGCCGCGATCCGGCGCCGGATCTCGGTGGCCGAGATGTCGGGGGACTCGATCCCCACCACCCGGGTGCGCTCCGGCCGGTAGCCGAGGCCGATCGCCTCGGCGTGGTGGATCAAGGCCTCGCCGGCGCGATTCACCAGCACGAAGTGGTAGCCGGCCAGGAGCTCCGCGGCCCCGTGCCAGGCGGTCATCTGCCGGGCCGCGTCGGCGCCCAGGACGACCCAGAGCTGGACGTCGGGGTGCGCTGCCGCGAGATCGCGCATGGTGTCGACGGTGTAGGAGGGCCCCGGACGGCGCAGCTCCAGGTCGAGGACCGAGATCCGCGGACGGCCGGCGATAGCGGCCCGGCAGATCTCCAGCCGGTCGGCGGCGCCGGCCAGGGCCGGTCCGTGCAGGGGCGGGACACCGGCGGGAACCACCCAGGTCTCGTCCGCCAGGATGCCCTCCCGCGCCTGCTCGGCGACCGCCAGGTGACCGAGGTGGAAGGGGTCGAAGGTGCCGCCGAAGACGGCGACCCGCGCCGCGGCCATCAGCGCGCCCGCCGCCGCGACCGGCCCGGCGGCGCGGCGAGCTCGGCGAGGTAGGTGAACTCGATCCCGGCGATCCGCACGGTGTCGCCGTCCCGGCAGCCGGCCCCGGCCAGGGCGGCGTCCACTCCCGCCGCCGCCAGCCGCCGCTGGAGGGCGGAGACGGCCTCCTCCTCCGCGAGGTCGGTGCGCTCGACCAGGCGCTCGACCGTGGGGGCGTGGACCCGGTAGGCGCCGTCGGGCTCGCGCTCCACCCGAGGGACTTCGGGCGCGCGGGGGATGTGCCGGTAGACGCGGTGGCCACCGATCGCGGTGCCGGTGGGCTCCGCTGCGGCGGGGGTACCCGTCGCCACCAGCCCGGTCTCGGCGGCGCGGGCGTCCGCCACCAGCCGCGCGGCCTCGTCCAGGAGGGCGTCGGTGCCCATCCTGGCGACGGCGCTGATGAGGTATGCACGGGCCAGCCCCGGGGCGAGCTCCCGGGCCGCCTCGCCAGCCTCGGGGAGGTCGATCTTGTTGAGGGCTGCGATCGCCGGCTTGGCGGCGAGTGCGGGGCTGAAGGCTTCGAGCTCCGCCAGCACCTGGGCCATCGAGTGCCGGGCGGCCTCCGCACCGCCGCTGCAGTCCACGACGTGGATGAGCACCCTGGTCCGCTCCAGATGGCGAAGGAACTCGATGCCGAGACCTGCTCCCTCATGGGCGCCCTCGATCAACCCGGGGACGTCGGCGAGGACCAGGGAGCGTCCACCGCCGAGCTCGGCCACTCCGAGGTTGGGGTGGAGGGTGGTGAAGGGGTACGCGGCCACCTTCGGCCGGGCACCGGTCAACGCCGCCAGCAGGGTGGACTTGCCCGCGTTGGGGAGACCGACCAGGCCGACGTCGGCGATGAGCTTCAGCTCCAGGTGGATCCGCCGCTGCTCGCCCGGCTCGCCAAGTTGGCTGAGCCGCGGAGCCTGGCGGACGGGTCCGGCGAAGTGGGCGTTGCCGCGGCCGCCCCGGCCACCCGCGGCCACCACCAGGCGCTGCCCGGGACCGGCGAGGTCCCCGATCAGCTCGCCGCTCTCGGCGTCGGTGACCACCGTCCCGGGGGGCACGGGCAGGACCAGGTCGGCCCCATCGGCGCCGCTGCGTTGGGCGCCGCCGCCCGCCCGCCCATCGGGGGCGTGGAAGTGGCGACGCTCGCGATAACGGCCGAGGCTGCTCTCGGCATCGGCCACAACCAGCACCACGCTCCCGCCCCGGCCTCCGTCGCCGCCGTCCGGGCCGCCCATGGGGACGTACTTCTCGTGCCGGAAGCTGACCGCGCCGCGGCCTCCGGAGCCGGCGCTGACATCGAGGCTGACCTCGTCGAGGAACACGGTTGAGGGCTCGGCTCAGCCCTGGGACGCGCCGAACGCGCGCCGCCAGTGGGTCAGCGAGCCGCCTCGACGGCCCCGGTCAGGTGCGAACTGCCGTCGGCCGGCCCCGCCGCGGAGGGTGCCAGCTCATCCCCGGCCTCGGAGGCCTCGTGGTCGGCGGAGGTCAGGGTCAGGACCGGGAGGGCGAGCACGCTGGCTCGGGTCCGATCTCCCCCCTGGTGGTCGTAGGTCACCAGGCCGCTGGCCAGGGCGTAGAGCGTGTGGTCCCGTCCGACGCCGACGTTGCCACCGGGGACGATCTTGGTTCCGCGCTGGCGAACCAGGATGGTCCCGGCCAGCACCAAGGAGCCGTCGCCACGCTTGACGCCGAGCCGCTTGGCGTTCGAATCGCGTCCGTTGCGGGAGCTCCCGCCACCTTTCTTGTGAGCCATCGCTACTCACCGTCCTCCCCTGGAGAGGTCTTGCGCTCGACCCGTCGGCGCCTGCTCGTGGCGCTCGCCGAGGAGGGCGCGGGCTCGGCCTCGGCACCCGGGGCGGTCGCGCTCGCGGCCGCGGCTGGCTCCGCACCGGCGGACTCGGGCTTGGCGGCAGCCGGCTTCCGGGCGCGCCGCGCTGGAGCGGGGGAGGCGGGCGTCTCGGGCTCCGCGGCAGTCGCGGCAGTCGCGGCGGACGTCGGCGTCCCGGCGCCGCGCCGGCGGCGTGCCGGCGTCTCGGGCTCCGTAATAGGCTCGGCCGCAGCCTCGGGCTCAACGGCCCGTGCCCGTGGGGCGCGACGCCGGGCAGGCGCCGGTCCGGCGGTGGCGGGCTCCACCACCTCCTCGGCGGCGGCGGGCTGGACCTCCTCGACCTCCGGCTCGGCGATCTCGACCGGCTCGGGCAGGGGCTCACCCTTGGCGAGGAAGCGATCGACGACCAGCTCGGTCAGGTCGGCCCGAAACCCGAGGGTCCGGCGGTGCCGCTTCTTCGGCTTGAACGTGAAGACCCGGATCTTCTTGCCGCGCCGGTGCCCCGCCACGGTGGCGGCGATCCGGATCCCCTCGAGGCTCGCCGCGTCGACCGCGACGCCGTCCGCGTCGGCGAGCAGGATCACCGGCTCCAGCCCGACCACGGCGCCGACCTCGGCGGGCAGGCGATCGACCAGGAGCCGGTCGCCCGGGGTGACCCGGTACTGGTGTCCGCCGTGGCGGACGACCGCATAGACCTCGCGGGGCGCCGCCTCCGTCCGGGAGGTGTCCGATGGGAGTGGGGTTTTCATCGCTCGTAGCAACAGCTGACGGGGGGGCTGATCCGCCGCGCCCTCGGCGCGGAAGTGACCCATCGGCGGACAGGCCCATGAGCACGGCGGTCCGTGCGCTGGGGCAGGATACCAGACCCGGAGCCGCGGGGAGCCGCGAGCCAGGCTCGCGACAGCTCTGGAAGTCACCCCTCCGACGGCGCATAATCCCCCGCAAACCCGGGGACAACTCCGGGCAATACTGCTGTGCCCGGGAGAGAAGATGTCTGGTTCCGATTACCCGCCGAGCCCCGATCCGAGCAGCGGCCAGTACCCGCCGGCACCGCCGCCCGGCTCGGGCTACTCTCCCCCCCCGGCTCAGCCGCCGCCTTTCCCGTATCCCGCGCAGGCGCCCGGCGCGTACCCGCCCCAGCCGTACGCCGCGCCCCAGCCGTACCCCGCAGGCTACGCCTACGCGGCGCCGCAGGCCGGCAACGGGATGGCGGTCGCCGCCCTGGTGCTGGGCATCCTCAGCCTGATCCTCTCCTGGCTCCTGGTCGTCGACTTCATCCTCGCCGTCCTGGCCATCATCTTCGGCGCGGTCGGCCTCTCCACGGCCAACAAGCGCAACGGCGCCGGCAAGGGAATGGCCATCGCCGGCCTCGTGCTCGGATTGATCACCATCGCCCTGGGGATCATCTTCTGGGTCGTCATCTACGGTGTGATCACGAGCACCTGCGGCGTCTACGGATGCTAGCCGGCTCCCGTCCATGACCGGCAGCGACGACCTCGCCGGTTCCCCGCAACCCGCACCGGGGACGCCGGCAGGGCCGGTCCCGCCACCCGGATCGGTTCCGCCACTCCGGCAGCCGGGGCCTCCGCCGTACGCGTACGCGGCCCCCTACCCGCCTGCCTACGCGCAGCCGTACTGGCCACCGCCGGTGGCCGCTGCGCCGTCCCAGCCGTCCGGCGCGCTGGCCACCGCGGCCGGGGTGCTGGGCATCGTCGGGCTGGCGATGGCGGTCATCCCGGCCCTCTACTGGTTCCTCTATGAGCTCACCGCGATCGACGCCCAGACCTACAACGGCGTCTCCGGGGTCAACGCCCTGCTGGGCCTGGACTTCGTGGTCGCGACCCTGGCGCTCGTCTTCGGCGCGGTCAGCCTGGTTCGGGAGGGCCCGAAGGGGGTCGGCAGGGGCCTGGCCCGAGTTCGGGCTGGTGCTCGGCACCTTCGCCCTGGTGATGGCGATCGCCTTCCTGCCGCTGGCCATCACGGCCGCCAACGCCGCCTGCTCAGCGGTCGGCGGAGGCTGCTGATCCTCTCCGGTGGGTGAGGTTCGACCCCTCACACCACCAGGTTGACGATCCGGTCGGGCACCGCGATGACTTTGCGCGGCGGCCGTCCGTCGAGCAGCTCCGCGACCCGGGGCTGATCCAGGGCCAGGCGCTGCAGCTCGCTCGCCGGGGTGCCCGCGTCGCACTCGAAGGTGGCCCGCAGCTTGCCGTTGACCTGCACCGCGATGGTGACCCGCGGCGACGCGGCGAGCGCCGGGTCGTGCTCCGGCCAGGTCCCCCGGTGCACCGTGCCGCTCTCGCCCAGCCGCTCCCAGAGCTCATCGGCGATGTGGGGTGCGAAGGGGGCCACAAGCTCCACCAGGGTGCGCGCGTCCACCCGCCGGGCCGTCCCCTCCCGGGCCTCCTCGTCGATCGCCCTGGCCAGCTCATGGAGGGCGGCGATGGCGGTGTTGTAGTGGAGCGACTCGATCGCCGCCTCGACAGCGGCGATGGTCCGGTGACGGCGCCGCTCGCGGACGGGGTCGGTGACGTCGTCGGAGCTGGCGGCCAGGACACACCGCCAGACGCGCTCCAGGAACCGTGCCTGACCGAGCATGCCCCGCTCGTTCCACTCGCCGCCCTCGAGGAACGGGCCCAGGAACATGATGTGGAGGCGCAGCGTGTCAGCCCCGTACCTCGCCATGTAGGCGTCGGGGTTGACCACGTTGCCCTTGCTCTTGGACATCTTGCCCTTGCCACCGAACGTGAGCATGCCGTTGGCCCGGAAGCGGACGAACGGCTCGGGGACCGGCACGTGGCCCATCTCGTGCAGCGCGCGCATCAGGAAGCGGGCGTACATCAGGTGGAGCACGGCGTGCTCGTTGCCGCCGATGTAGATGTCGACGGGCAGCCAACGCCAGGTCAGCTCATGGTCGAGAGCCCGATCGGCGAAGCCCGTCGACGGGTAGCGCATGAAGTACCAGCCCGAGTCCAGGAAGTTGTCGTTGACGTCGGTCTCGCGCTTGGAGGGCTCGCCGCAGAGGGGACAGGGCACGTTGACCCACTCCTCGACCTGGGCCAGCGGCGAGACCCCGGTGCCCAGGGGGCGGAAGTCGCGCACCTCGGGGAGCAGCACCGGCAAGTCCGCCTCGGGGACGCCGACCGGGCCGTGCACCGGGCAGTGGATGATCGGCAGCGGCGGCCCCCAGTAGCGCTGTCGGGAGATGATCCAGTCGCGCAGCCGGAACTGCACATGGGCGCGCCCCGCGCCGCGGGCCTCGAGCATCTCGACCACCTTCCGCTTCCCCTCGGCGGACGGAGTGCCGTCGAGCGCGCCGGAGTTGAGCATCGGTCCCTCGCCGGTCCACGCAGCAGTCTCGACGTCACCGCCGCCGATCACCGCAACCACGCGCAAGCCGTGCGCCCGGGCAAACTGCCAGTCCCGCTCGTCGTGCCCGGGCACGGCCATGATCGCCCCGGTCCCGTAGCCGCCCAGGACGTACGGAGCCGCCCAGACCGGCATCTCCGCACCGGTCAGCGGGTGCACGGCGCGGGTGCCGAGGTCGACCCCGACCGAGAAGTCGGGCTCGGCGTCGGCCGGAGGCAGCGACGCCCGCCACGCCTCGACGGCGGCCCGGCGATCCTCGCCGACGAAGTCGTCCAGTTGGGGGTGGTCGGCACCGATGACCAGGAAGGTGGCCCCGAAGAGGGTGTCGGGGCGCGTGGTGAAGACCGTGACCTGGTCGCGGGCACAGCCGTGGAGCCTGAAGTCGATCAGCGCCCCCTCGCTGCGCCCGATCCAATTGCGCTGCGCCAGCTTGGTCCGCTCGCTCCAGTCCAGGGTGTCCAGAGCGTCGAGCATCTCCTGGGCGTAGTGGGTGGTCTTGATGAACCATTGCTTGAGGTAGCGGGTCTCGACCGCGGTGCCACAACGCTCGCAGTGCCCGCTCAGCACCTGCTCGTCGGCGAGCACGGTGAGGCAGGAGGGGCACCAGTTGACCGGGCCCTCGCGGTGCTCGGCGAGCCCGGCCTTGAAGAGCTGGAGGAAGACCCACTGGGTCCAGCGGTAGTAGGTGGGGCTGGTGGTGTCGATCTCGTGGGACCAGTCAACCCCCAGTCCGAGCCTCTTGAGCTGCTGCTCGCGGAAGTACTCGACGTTGCGGGCGGTGAGGGTGGCGGGATGCTCACCCACCTTCAGCGCGTAGTTCTCGGAGTGGATGCCGAAGGCGTCGAAGCCCAGCGGCTCGAAGACGTCATCCCCCCTCTGGCGGCGGTAGCGGCCGTAGATGTCGGCACCGGTGAAGGCGTAGGCGTTGCCGATGTGCAGCTTCTCCGCCGACGGATAGGGGAACATCATCAGGCAGTAGAAGGGGCGCGTCCCCTCCATGTCGGTGAGGTAGGTGCCACGCTCCGCCCATCTCCGCTGCCATTTGGCGTCGAGGGCGGGCAGGTCGAGACGGTCAAGCTGCGCCATCGGGGCCACAGGTTACCGCGTGGCGGCATCCACAATGGGCCCGCTGTCCGGCCCGGCGGGGGGACCGCGCGTGAGCGGCTGATCATGGCGCGGGTCCCTTCGCGGTCCTGGTAGCGTAGGCCCGTGACCCGTTTCGCGGGTCCCGTGGTGGCGATGGCGCTGCTCCTCGCCGGCTGCTCCGCCGCTCCGGCTGCGACGCCGGCGACCCACCGCCCAGGACCCTCTCTGTCGGCGAGCGCCGCTCCCCCCACCGGCACCGCGCCGGTCGTCTCCCCCGCCGCCATCTCGGCGGTCACGGCGCTGGCCCAGCGGTTCGCCGAGCAGACCGCGAGCGGCGCCTGGGACGCTCAGTGGGACGAGCTGGCCGCTCCCGCCCAGGCGCTGTGGCCGGGCCAGAGCGCCCGAACCGGGATGCTCGAGGCCAAGTTCCAGGGGGCGGCGATCAGCGCCATCGGCCTCGGCCCTCCCACCGCCGGCGTCACCTGGTACGACCCGGAGAGCCCGGCGGTGTCGGTCCCCGACACCTGGAGATTCCCGGTGCAGGTGACCTTCGCGAACCAGAATGCGCTCGATCCCCCGGGGGTCGCCGCGCTCTTCTCGATGACCCAGATCTCGGTGGAATACGACGCCGCCTCGGGGGCGGCCTCGGTGGTCGGCGAGGGCCCGGCTTCCATCGACGCCCCGGTGATCGTGCCCACCCAGGTGACCTCCCGCCAGGTCGACGTCCCCATCTTCATGTACCACTTGGTCGAGAACCAGGTGCCCCAGAAGAGCGCCTACGGCGGCAACACCTACGGCTGGGAGCTGGACGTGGGGCTGACCACGCTCACCAGCCAGTTCCAGGCGGAGATGGCCGACGCGCACTCGATGGGGGCCAGCAGCATCTCCCTGCAGCACCTGGCCGACGCCCTGCTCTACGGCCTGCCGCTGCCCCCGCATTCGTTCGTCGTCACCTTCGACGACGGCCGGCTGAGCCAGTGGACCAACGCGGCTCCGATCCTCCGCGAGTACGGCTTCACCGCGGTGTTCTTCCCCTGCACGGCGCTGATCGGCGGCGTCTACGGGCCGCAGCAGTACATGACCGCGGCCCAGCTCCGCGAGCTCGCCGCCACCGGGTTCTCGTTCGGTGACCACACCCTGAAGGACAACGTCGCGCTCTGGGCCGGCGACGCCACCACCCAGCAGCTGGAGCTCGTCACCGACCAGAGCAAGAGCACCCTGGAGAGCATGGTCGGCGGGGAGCCGGTCCAGTTCATCGCCTACAGCGGGGTATGGCCGGGACCGACCCAGTTCTCGGACAGCAGCCGGGAGGCACCGCTCTTCGCGACCCTCCACGGCTACGGCTACGTGGGCGGGCTGCAGGATCTGGTCGACGCCTCCGCCGAGGACTACAGCACCTCGCTGTGGCAGCTTCCCCGCCTGCGCGTGGGCCTGGGGATCCCCACCTCCAGCTGGGGAGCGTGGGTGGAAGGGGCGCAGTAGCGGGCGGTCCTCGACCCGGGCGCGGGGATCGGCGGCCGGTGCCGGACGGCGGACCGCCGGACCTTGGCGGGCTGCTGTCAGACTGGCCGTTCGGAATGCCGAGGTCCCCGGCGTCGCCCCTCGACTGGGCAAATGAGACCCTGCGCGCCGACGAGCGCGCCGGCCTGAACTCGCCGCCTCCGCCGGCGTGAAGGGGGCAGCCTCCCCCACAGCAGCGTCGACGGCAAGACCGTGGTCGTCTTCAGCTCCAACGACTACCTCGGCCTGGCCACCCACCCGGCGGTGCGGGAGGCGGCGTCGCGGGCCGCTCTCGAGCTCGGGGTGGGGGCCACCGGATCGCGGCTGCTCTCCGGCTGCCACGCCGCCATCGACGATGTGGAGGAGGCGCTGGCCGGCTTCCTAGGCACCGCCACGGCCACCGTCGCCCCGAGCGGATACGCCGCCAACGTCGCCATCCTGGAGGCGCTGGGGGGGCCCGACTCCACCATCCTCAGCGACGCGGGCAACCACGCCTCGCTCATCGACGGCTGCCGGGCGTCACGCTCTCGGGTCGCCGTCTATCGCCATCGTGACGTCGCCGACCTCGAGGCGCGGCTGGCGGTGGCCGCCGGACGTCCGATCATCGTCACCAACTCGGTGTTCTCGATGGACGGCGAGACCGCCGACCTGGCCACGCTCGACAGGCTGGCGGCACGGCACGGCGCCTGGCTGGTGGTCGACGAGGCGCACGCCCTGGGCACCACCGGGCCGGGAGGGCGGGGGCTCTGCGCCGAGACGGGGATCGGCGGCGACCACCTCGTCCGGGTTGTCACCTTCTCCAAGACCCTGGGCGCGGCGGGGGCCGCCATCTGCGGTTCGGAGACCGTCCGCCGGCTCCTTCTCCAGCGCGGGCGCGCGCTGATCTTCTCGACCGCGCCCCCCCACCCCAGCGTCGCCGCGGCCCGAGCGGCACTCGGGGTGCTGATCGCTGAGCCCGGGCTGGTCTCCCAACTCCACGCGCGGGCCCGGTCGCTCCGTTTGCACCTCGGTCCAGCCGCGTTCGAGGGGGCGAACCCCGCCTCCCCCATCGTCGCCGTGATGATCGGTGACCCACGGAGGACCATGGCGGTGGACGCCGCGCTCTGGGAACGTGGCTACCTGGTCCAGGGCGTGCGTCCGCCCACCGTGGAGCCGGGCACCAGCCGGCTGCGGCTGGTGGCCAGCGCCGCCCACTCCGAGCCGGAGATCGAGGCGGTGGCCGCCGCCATCCGGGGCCTGCTGGAGGTCTGATGGCACGGATCGTTGCGGTGACCGGAACCGGGACCGGGGTGGGCAAGACCGTGCTCACGGCGGCCCTCTGCGCCGCGCTGCGCCGGCGCGGCATCGACTGCCGCGCGCTCAAGCCGGTGGCGACCGGCGTCCCGGCAGGCGGAGTGGGCGAGGACGCCGAGCTGCTCCAGCGCGTCGCGGGGGCGGGTGGGCCGGCCGTGCTCGCGACCTTCGAGCTGGCACGGTCGCCGCTCGCGGCGGCGGCCGCCGAGGGTAGGGAGCTAGACGTCGAGGCCCTGGCCCGATCGACCGAGGCCGCCGCGGCGGGCTGCGACCTCCTCCTCGTCGAGGGCGTCGGGGGGCTGCTGGTCCCGCTCACGCGGCGCCAGACTGTCCGCGACCTGCTGCGCCGCCTCGACGCCGAGGTGGTGATCGCGGCCCTGCCCGGCCTCGGCACCATCGGCCACACCGCGCTCACCGTGGAGGCGGCGCGGGACGCCGGGCTTCGCCTGCTCGGGGTGGTGCTGGTCGACGTCGCCGGGGAGGACGATCCCGTCTTCGTCGCCGAGAACGCCGCCCAGATCGAGGATCAATGCGGTGTGCTGGTGCTCGGCGTGCTGCCCCACCTCGGCGACCCCACCGACGTCGACGCCCTGGCCGGGGCTGCGGGGGCGCTCGACCTCGCCCCGCTCATCTCGCCCCGCCGGGAGGTCACCGGCGAAGTGGTCGAGGCCGACCACCGTCATCTCTGGCACCCCTTCACCCAGATGAGCGAATGGCGGGAGGAGGCCCCCCTGGTGATCCGCTCCGGGGACGGCTGCTGGCTGACCGACGAGGGCGGCCGGCGCTACCTCGACGGGATCAGCAGCCTCTGGTGCACGGTGCACGGTCACGCCCATCCCGCGCTCGACCGCGCTGCCCGCGAGCAGCTCGGCCGGATCGCTCACAGCACCTTCCTGGGCCAGACCCACGCTCCCGGCGCCCTGCTCGCCGAGGAGCTCACCCAGGTCGCCCCCCCGGGGCTGACCCGCGTCTTCTACGGCGAGTCGGGGGCGACGGCGGTCGAGGCCGCGCTGCGGATCGCGCTGCTGGCCCAGCGGCACGCCGGCCACCCGAAGCGCTCCCGCTTCGTGGCGCTGGGGGACGCGTACCACGGCGACACCGCCGGGGCGGTCAGCGTGGGCCGCAGCGAGCCATTCCACACCGGCCTCGACCCCATCCTCTTTCCCGCCCTGGCCGTTCCCAGCCCTCACCGTGGCGAGGAGGCATCGCTCCGTGCCCTCGCCGACCTGCTGGAGCGCACGGGTTCCGTGGTGGCGGCCGTCATCGTCGAGCCCCGCGTCCAGGCGGCCGCAGGGATGCTCACCCACTCCGACGGGTGGCTCCGCGAGGCGGCGGGCCTGGCCCGGCGCCACGGAGCCCTGCTCATCGCCGACGAGGTGGCCACCGGCTTCGGCCGGACCGGCGATCTCTTCGCCTCCGCCGGGGCCGGGGTCTCGCCGGACATCCTCTGCCTGGGCAAGGGACTGAGCGGAGGTTACCTCCCGCTCTCGGCGGTGCTCACCACCGAGGAGATCTTCGGCCGCTTCACCGCACCCTTCGCCGCGCAGCGCACGCTCTACTACGGGCACACGTACACGGGCAACCCGGTGGCCTGTGCCATCGCCCGTGCCTCCCTCCGGCTTTTCGAGGAGGAGGGCACGCTGGGGTCGGCGCGACGGCTGGCGGCGACCCTCGCGCGGCTGCTCGAGGAGCGGGTGGCCGCGCTGCCGGGCGTCTTCGAGATCCGCCGCCGGGGAGTCATGACCGGCATCGAGCTGCGGGACGGTGCCGCCCCCTTCGATCCGGCGCTCCGGATCGGGCGCGCCGTGACCCTCGCCACCCGCCGCCACGGGGTGGTCGTGCGCCCGCTCGGCGACGTCGTCGTCCTCAACCCGCCTCTCTCCATGAGCGACGCCGAGGCGGAGGTCCTGGTGGACGCGGTGGCGGCGGCGATCACCGAGGTCGTCGCCCGCCGGGGCTGATCCTCCTAGGGGAGCCTGCCCGACCCCGGCCCAACGGGGTCAGCCGAGGAGCCGCGGCGACCTCAACGACGATCAGGACCTGGGGGCGCAGGGCCCTCGGCCCCTGGGCTGGGTGGCCCGGGCGCGACCGGGCATTCAGAGCCCGGCAGGCCCATGACACCTCCGTGCTAGTGCAGATGCTCCTGGTCATCGGACGCAGATGCATCCCCTCGACGCTGCTGCCTGTCACCTGGCCCGCAAACATCGGTGAAACCGAGTGCATTCGCGCGCCCAATCAGGGACATCCGCGTCTATGCCAATCGGCGCGCGGAACCGACGATGAAGTGGCCGACCGAGAGGACGGGCACGAACAGAAGGGCTCCACAACAGTGACGGGCCCGGCGTGTCCAGCACACCGGAGGACGCAACGTGACCAACGGCTGGAGCTGATCCACAGAAATTCCTCATCCCCTTCGGGCGGGCGCCGTGGGGCGACCTAAACCCGGCGTCCGCCCACCCCCACCTCACTGGAGGCGGGGCAGGACAATCGGCCCTCCCGCCCGTGACATCACGGGCCTCTGAGCCGAGACGGACAAGGTGAGCATGTCCATGGCGAAAGTCATCTGGCCGGCACGCCCGGCCGGCCGGCTCCGCATCGGAGGTCCGGCCACCCGATTCGTCAGCGGCCGCGCCGTCTCCGACTGCGGCGACTGGCTGACCACAGTGGCGGTGGCGGTCGGGCTCTGGGCGCTGACCCACAGCCTCACCGCCCCGGCCCTGGCGATCCTGCTGCGGGTCGCCCCTCGGCCGGTGGGGTCACTGCTGGGCGGGCACCTGGCGGACCGATGCGGGCCTCTGCCCACCCTTGCCGTCCTCAACGTCTGCCGTGCCGTCCTGACCGGGGCGCTCGCGCTCAGCCTTCTCCTCGGGACGATCCCGGCCGTGCTGGCCCTGCTCGCCCTGAGCCAGGCCGCGGGGGGCGCCGCCCAGCCCGCCGGCCAGGCGGCGATCCCGCGCATCGTCCCCGCCTCCGGTGTCGCCCACCTCAACGCGCTGGTGGGCGCCGTGGACGCCGCGGCCCTGGTGATCGGCCCCGGCCTGGCGGCCGGCCTGCTCGGCCTGTTCGGCACCGGCTCGGCGAGCTGGCTGGTGGGTGCCGACGCGCTCAGCTTCCTGGCCCTGGCCGGCCTCGTCGCCAGCCTGCGGGGCGGTGCGGGAGCCGCGGCCGATGGTCGGGCCGAACCGGGGCGGCCGTGGGCCGGGATCGGGCTGGTGCTCCGCCGTCCCTTCCTCCGCCAGCTCGCCCTCGCCCAGCTCGGGATCTTCGGGACCATCACCTGCCTCCAGGCGGTGCTCCCCGCCGCCGCCGAGCAGCGCTTCGGCAGCGCGTCCGCCGCCGGCTGGGTGTATGCGGCGGTGGGCGCCGGCAACGTCCTGGGCGCTCTCGCCCTGCTCCGCACCCGCCGCCGGGGGCTGGGCTCGCGCACCATGGCGCTGCTCACCCTCGGTGAGCTGCTCCCGCTGGGGGCCTTCGCGCTGATCGGCTCGGCGTGGGTCGACGCCGGCCTGGCGGTGCTGAGCGGCCTGGCGTCGGCACCGTACGAAATCCTGGCCGCGACCGAGCTGGCCCGCAGCGTGCGCTCGGAGCGCCTTGGACAGGCGAGCGCCGCGGTCTGGCTGTTCGGCTACGCCGGGATGCTGGGCGGGGGGCTGCTCGCCACCCTGGCCTCCCCGCGGCTCGGGTGGACGGTGACCCTGCTGGTGGCCTGGATCTGCGGAACAGCCGCGCTGGTGGGTGGCTGGGCCCGGCGCCGCGGTGACGCGTCGGAGACGTACCCGGCAGTCGTCGGCGTCTCCAGCCGTGAGGGGACCACGACCGCGATCGTGCCAGTGACCGCGACCGCGACCGCGCGAAGTGTGGATCCGGAGCTGTGGAACACCTCCTCGGCCTGAGGTCGCGCACGGACGGCGAGGCGTCGGCGCGGCGCACCATGTGGGCAGCTGCCCGCCTCTTCCGGTCCGCCGAGGCATATCCTCTGCTTGCCGCAATGACGGACCTCGACACGGACCCTCACTTCGCGCTCTCGCCGAACCCGCCGATCCGGGTCCTGATCGTCGAGGACCACCAGATGTTCGCCGAGGCGCTGGCTCGCGCGCTCCGTGACGAGGCCGACATCCGGGTCGACGGGATCTCCCAGCGCCTCGACGACGCCCGCGAGTTCCTCCGACGCAAGCACGTGGATGTCGTGCTCATGGACTACCACCTCCCGGACGGCGATGGCATCGTGGCCGCTCGCTACATCCGGGACGAGCACCCCCGAACCCGGGTCCTGGTGGTGAGCGCCGTGGAGGACCGTCAGGTGCTCGACGAGGCGCTGAGCGCCGGCTGCAGCGGCTTCATCAGCAAGGCGGAGAGCCTCGACCACCTCCCCAGCGCCATCCGCGGGGCGATGGTCGGCAACATCGCCATCTCTCCGGGGATGGTCGCCAAGCTGATCGGCATCGGTTCGGGGGGGCGTCAGGGCTACGGGGACGACCTCTCTCCGCGGGAGCTCGAGGTCCTCCAGCTCCTCGCTCAGGGCTGGGACAACACCGCCATCGAGCAGCAGCTCTTCATGAGCCACGCCACCCTGCGCAACAAGCTCTCCCGGATCAACTCCAAACTGGCCACCCATTCCAAGCTAGAGGCGGTGACCAAGGCCCTGCGCCTCGGGCTGGTGCAGATCGAGCGCGAGGACGGCTCCCCGGAGCCGAGGATCGTGGCGGTCCCCAGACCGCCGGCCTGACGCGGTACTGGCCCGGGCGCGGCGCACGGTGACGCGGACAGCCGACGCGAGGGACGGGAGCGCGGCTCCCGGCTGGCCGCGGCGGCTCGCCGCCCGGCTCCCCCAGCTTCCCCAGGAGGCGGCCGGGGTCCCCCTCCACTACACACCGGCGCTGGTCATCTACGTCGGCCTGCTCGCGGTCGGGGCGGCGGCGGCGGCGGCGGCCACCGTCCGGCCGCCGGCCGACCCGGCGCTGCTGGCGCTGGGAGGATGCGCCACCTTCCTGCTAGCCGCGACCGCGGTCCGCGCGCTCTCGGGAGTGGCCAGCTTCTGGTCGGCCTCGATCTTTGCCCACATGGGGCTGACCTTCGCGGCCGGACCGATCGGGGCGCTGGTCGCAACCGGCTGCGAGGTCGCCGGGAGCGGGGCGCGGTTGGGCCTGCACTTCTTCAAGGCGGTGTTCAACGCCTCCAACCAGTTCTTGAGCAACCTGGTCGCGTGGGAGGTGTTCCACGGCATCACCGGTGGCGGCACCCCGCTCGGCCGCGGCCTGCTGGGAGGCCTGGTGGCCGGCTTCCTCTGCTGGCTGGTCAACATCTGGCTGCTCGCCGTCGTGCAACGGCTGAGCCAGCAGGATCTGCGGGTGATGGAGTACGTGGGCCACAACGCCGCCAACGTCCTCCCCTACCACCTGGGTGCCGGGCTCACCGCGTTCGGCGGTGTGGTGCTGGTCGATCAGGAGGGAGCGGATGGATTCTTCCTGCTCCTGGTCCCGGTGCTGCTGCTCCAGATGTCGCTGCTCGTGCTCTCCGCCCGGACCCATGCCGCCCAGCTCCAGCGCGAGGCGCACATCCGGGAGCGCGAGCGGCTGCTCCAGCAGGCGCTGGACGCATCCGACGCGGAACGCCACCGGATCGCCCGCAACCTTCACGACGGCGTCGTCCAGGACCTCGCTGCGATCTCCCTGGGACTGCGCGGCCGCGCTGATCGGGACCGGGAGGGAGACCGGGCCAGCATGCTGCACGCGGCCGATGCCACCGCCGAGGCGATCGAGGAGCTGCGCACCCTGCTGCACGAGATCGCACCGCCGGACCTCCAGGAGGTCGGCTTCGCCGCCGCCCTGGACGAGCTGGCCGAGCCCCTGCGCAACGAGGGGGTCGAGGTGAGCATCGAGGTGGCGCCGGAGGCGGCGGGGGTCCGGGGCAGGGCGCTCACCGCCACCTATCGGATCGCCCAGGAGGCCCTCCGCAACGTCGCCGAGCACGCCGCCGCTGGTCACGTCAGGGTCGCCGTCCGCTGCGAGGGCGGCGACCTGGAGCTGGAGATCGTGGATGACGGAACCGGCTTCTCCGAGGAGCAGCGCCGGCACCGTGCCGAGGAGGGGCACCTCGGCCTCCGGTTGATCCAGGACCTGGCACGCGAGTCCGGCGGCGGGTTGCGGATCGAGTCCGCACCCCACCAGGGCACCGCACTGCATGCCAGGCTCCCGATGGCCGAGGCCACCTCTCAGGGGAGCGGCGCCACCGGGTCGCCCACCCCCTGACGGAGCCACTCCGCCAGGTCCAGCGGCTCAGCCCGGGTGCCGCTCGCCGGAAGCGGTGCCGACGAGTCCGCAGGGTGCCGCCCCCGGGAGGCTGTCCTACCCGCTCTCGGCGGCGGCCCCCTGACCGGCCTCGATCGCGCTCGCGTAGAGCCGGAGGAGATCGTCGACGTAGCGGTCCAGGCTGTGGTTCTCGACGGCGCGCCGGCGGGCGGCCTCGCCGAGGCGCAGCCGGGCAGCCGGGTCGGCGCGCAGCCGCTCCATCGCCTCGCCGAGAGCCGGCTCGAGGGGATGGACGGGGATGACCAGGCCGGCACCGTCCAGCACCGCCCCGTGCTCGCCGGCGTCGGTGGAGATGATCGCGCAGCCCGCCGCCATCGCCTCCAGCAGCGCCAGGGAGAGGCCCTCGGCGGTCGAGGGGAGCACGAAGATGTCGGATGCCCGGAGCAGCTCCAGACGGTCCTCGAAGCGGGTCACCATGCCCAGGAACCGGACCGGCGCGTCGGGGCCGGCCAGGGCCCGGAGGCGCCGATCCTGGCTGCCGCTGCCGGCGATGAGCAGCAGGTGGTCGGCGGGCCAGCGGCGGGCGACGAAGGAGTGGATCAACTCCTCCACCCGCTTCTCGGGGTCGAGCCGGCCCAGGAACGACACCACCAGGGCCGCTCCCAGCGCTCGGCGCAGTGCGGATGGCCCGGGAGAGATGCGGCGGGTATCGACGGCGTTGGGCAGGACCACGATCCGGTCGGGCCGGAGACCCGCCCGGATCAGCAGGTCGCGCTGATCGGCGGAGAGGGCGATGCAGCGGTCGAACTCCTGGAGGCGGACGCTGTGGTACCGGTAGAGGCCGCGCATCACCCGACCCCGCGCGCTCTGGGCCGGGGCGTAGGGGAGATGACAGGTCGCGACCGAGGCGGCGCCGAGCCCGCGTGCCACCCGGGCGATGGCGCCGTCGAGGAGAGAGACGCTCACCGAACAGTGGACCACGTCGGGACGGAAATCCTCGAGATCCCGCTCGATCCGGGCCAGGGTGCGCGGGGCGGGGAGGGTGACGGTCTTGAACCGGACCCCCTCCAGGGCCACCGCATCGGCGACCGGCGTGCGATCGCCGTCCTGGTCGTGGTGGAAGAAGCGCACCTCGCAGCCGGCCGCAACCAGCCTGGCCACGGTCTGGTCGCTGTACGCGGTCAGGCCGTCGGCCCGCCGGCCCCCGGCATGCCCGAACCACGCTACGCGCATCGCCACCGCAACCCTCCGCCACCGGCGAGCGGCCCCCCGGCCCACCGGGGCGGTCCCGGCGGCTAGCCTACGCCAGCGGTCACACCTTCGGCCCGCGCCTCCCTGGGTATGATCCTGTCCGCCGAGCCACGTGACGGGTGGAGATGCCATCGAGACCACATCGGGCGAGCCGGCCCGTGCGAGCGAGCGCGACGACGGAGGCCCGTCAGGCCACCGGTTGATCTCCCCGGTCGCCGTCTCGGTGGGCGCCCCGATCCCGAGCCAGGAGCCGCCCGCCCCGGCCCTGCGCCTGCTCTGGGGCGGGATGGCCAGGATCACCCAGGCATTCGGGTGGCGGCGATTCCTCGCTTCGGACGCGATCGCGTGGGTCTCGTGCACGACCCGCCCGGGACGGGTTGCCGCCTGCGCGGCCCGGCACCGTCGCGCCGATCCCGCCCTCAGCGCGAGCGCCGCACACGCCCGAGCCCGCGCGTCATACCGCGAGTACTACCGGACGTGCCTGGACATGATCTGGTCCCACGGCCTCAGCATGGAGACGGTGCTCCAGCTGCATCCGATGGACGGCTACGACAACATCGATCGGGCGCAGGAGGAGCACGGCGCGGGAATCTTCTGCCTGGCTCACTTCGGCAACTGGGACATGGCGGCCACCATGGCGCTCTCCCATGGGCTGGCCCTCACCACGGTGATGCGGGAGTTCCGTCCGGCCGCCTTCAACCGGGTCATCGTCTGGGCGCGGGAGCGCCGAGGACTGGAAGTCTTCACCCCGGGACGCGCCGCGCGAGGCCTCCTTCACGCGTTGCGGCGGGGACGCTTCCTGGCCCTCCTGGCCGACATCCCCGAGGGCGGCCCGACCGTTGAGGTCCGGTTTCGGGGCGGCCCCGTACTCTTCAGCACCGGCCCGGCCGCGATGGCGCTGCACAGCGGCTGCCCGCTCCTACCAGCGGCCTGCTACCGCGACGGGCGCCACTACCGGATCCTGATCGACGCCCCCATCCCGACCGGCACGGTGGCGGAGATGACCCAGGCGCTCGCCGAGCGGCTCGACGCGCTGATCGGCCTCGCTCCTGATCAGTGGTATCCGTTCAACCAGGTGTGGACGGACGAGGACCGGCTTCCCATCACGGCGTAACCACCGGGCCGGAGGGGCGGTCGGTTCAGGGATCGGTGCGGTGCCCGACCAGGGGGCGTCCGGGCCGGCGGTCGTGAAGGACGCGGTCCAGGATGACGTGGCGGGCACCCCCGTAGTGGTTGACGTCCCCCACCACGCCGTCGAGGCGCCGGGCCAGGATCAGCACCAGGAGCACGACGAAGCCCAGAGGCAGCGCATAGCCGGTCTGGAGCGGGGTGAGCGCGAGCACCACGCCGGCGATGGGCAGCACGATGAAGCCGGCCAGCACCCCCTCCGCGATCCGGCCGCGGAGGGCTCCCGCCGCGAAGCAGACGAGGAGGGCGGCGAGGGCGATCAGGTTGAGCCCGGCCACGACCCCGGTCGACACCGCCACCCCGCGGCCGCCGTCGAAGGCGAGGAACACCGACCAGCCGTTGCCGACGACCGCGGCGACCGCGACCAGCACCAGACCGGTGGTGCCGAGATCACCGATGAAGCGTGCGAGCAGGAGCGGGAGGAGGCCCTGGGCGAACTGGATGGGCCCGACCACCGCGGCGAGGCCGAAGCCCGCGTGGCGGTAGACGTTGGCGGTCCCGACGTTGCCCGAGCCGTACCCGCGGATATCCAATCCCAGCCGCCGCCAGCGGGTTGCCCAGTACCCCACCGGGAGGCTTCCGATCAGATAGCCGGCCGCGCAGAAGGTGACCAGAGTCCAGCGCGCGTCCATCAGCCCCCCACCGATCCGCCGCAGGGCGAGTCGCACCGAGAGCCCATGACTATCATCTTAGGCAGCGGCCTCCCCGTGGGGCTCGACCTCCGACCGGCGCCGGGTGCGACGGTCGCGGTCGCGTTCTCGAACGTTGCAACCAAGGACGTGGGCCATCTCGTGCTCAGCCAGCTCGTCTAGCGCCTCGGTGGGTCGCCAGTAGCCGTGGAGCTATCTCTCCCCGCGCCGGCGCAGCGGGCGCGGCCTCCCCTGGTCGGCGTCGGCCTGCGCTGCGCGGTGGTGACCGGCAGCGGCGCCCTGGTACCCCCGGAGCTGGCCTCGACGGTCGGCATCGTCGACCTCCCGGTCCGGATCGGCGACCAGGAGATCGACGGCCTGAGCGACGAGGAGCTGCACCACTTCTACACCCGGCTGCGGGCCGGCGAAACCCCAGAGACCTCGGCCACGCCGCCCGGGGAGTTCCTGGAGGCGTTCCGTCGCTGCCAGGCCGAGGAGATCCTATGCCTCACCATCCCGGCACGCTTCAGCGGGATGGACGACAGCGCCCGGCTCGCGGCCCGGATGCTGGCCGAGGAGGAGGGACGGCGGCGGGTCACCGTGATCGATACCGGCACCGCCGCTGCGGGGCTGGGCCTGATCACCCGGGCTGCGGCCCGCCTCTGCTCCGCAGGCGCCGAGCTGGCGGAGGTGGTCGAGCGCACCGAGCGCGCCGTCGACGAGGTCCGCATGTTCGGCGCTCTGGAGGCGCTCGAGTTCGTCGCCCGCAGTGGCCGGATCAACAGCCTGCTGGCGGGCATCTCGGACAGCCTCCACGTCCGCCCGGTGTTCCGGCTGAGCAACGGCCAGACCGGGCGGGTCGCCCTGACCCGGACCCCTTCCGGCGTTCTCTCCGCGCTGGAGAAGACCTCTCGCGACCTGCCCGGGCGACTGTGGGTTCTGGTCTTTCACGCCGATGCCGCCGGGCTCGCCGCCGGACTCGAGGCGCGGCTCCGCGAGACCTGCGACATCGCCCGCTGCGAGACCGTCGCCCTCGACCCCGTCATCGGGACCCACACCGGCCCGGGGGCGATCGGGTACGCCGCCCTCCCCCTCCGCGAGGACGAGATCAGAGACGACAGCGACGACGCGCAGCGCGTAGAACCGGTTCGGTGACGAACCGACAGCGTCCGGCCCTCGGGTGGAAGCTCCGACCCAGGATGTCCCGATGAGCCGCGCCAACCGGGTGCGCCTGATCCTTCAGGCGGGAGTGACCATCGGGATCCTGGTCGCCCTTATCCTGATCCTCAATCCCGGTCAGCTCGGTCAGGACATCGCGCGCTTCCCGATCATCATGGTGCCCGCGGCACTGGGGCTGACCGCCTGCTTCTACCTCACCAAGGGCCTGCGGTACCACCAGCTGCTGCGCAGCGAGGGGATCCCGGTCACCCCCCGGGCCTCGGTGCTGTTCACCGTGGGAGGCGAGGCGTTCGGTCTGCTGCCCTTCGGGGAGCTGGCCCGGGCGGAGCTGGCCAGTGAGGCGACCGGCGCCCCACTGGGCACCACGATCGCCGCGGTCACCGTTCAGGAGCTGCTCTACACCGCCGTGATCGTGGCCGTCGCCATCCCCGGTGCCCTCGCCTACGCGGCCGGGATCTCGGGGATCGCGGTGTCCCTGGCCGGGATCCTCGCCATCATCGGCATCCTCACCATCAACCCGGTCTTCCGCGTCGTGCTCGGCCTGGTGGGTCGCATCCCCGTGGCGCGCCGGGCCACCCGCCAGCTCGAGGTGCTCCATGAGCAGGTGGTGCGGCTGATGCGCCGCCCCGAGACCTGGCTCTGGCTGACCCTCAGCCTGCTGGGCGCGCTCTTCGAGCTGACCCTCTTCTGGCTGATGGTGCGGGGCACCAGCGGCATGGCGGTGCCATGGGTGACCACGACCTTCATCTACGGTGCCGCCTACCTCACCGGCGCGGCCACCAGCCCCGGCGGCGGGGTGGGCGGCTTCGAGAGCACCGCCATCGCCCTGCTCCACACCCAGGGCGTGCTCGGGCCGGCGGCGGTGGCCGCGGCCCTGCTCCAGCGCGCCGCCGACAAGGGGGTGATCACCCTGGCCGGCTTCGCCGCCTGGTACTGGGTCCGCCGTCACATCCGCCGCCGTCGCGGCCTCCTGCTCGGCGAGGCGGTGACGGAACCGGTCGTGCCGCGACCCGCTCCGACCTCCGCCACCCCGCGCCCCAGCCCGGCCCCAGCGCCCCCTCCGGCGCCGCGACCGCGGGCGCGCTCGACCCCGGTGCCGGCCTGGTCAGACGCAGCGCTGACCCGGATGGCCGGGCACGGCGGTTCGCGCTCACCCTAGTGCTCTGGGCCGGTGCACTGACCCTAGCGACGGCGCGACCGGCGCTCGAGCAGCTCAGGCCCGGATGAGCGTCCGACACTCAGGGCGCGAGTGCGCGCAATGCTTCCAGCAAAGCGCGCGGCTCCGGCACAGGGCCGAAGAAGGCGTCGTCCGCCGCCTCGACGACCGCAACCGCGCTCCGCGCCAGATCGGCCCCGGCCGCGGTCGCGCACAGCCGCCAGGCGCGGGAGTCGGCCGGGTCGCGGCTTCGGGTCACCAGCCCGCGAGCCTCGAGAACACGAAGGACCTGGGAGGTCATCATCGGGTCGGTGCCGGCGAACCCGGCCACCCGGCGCTGGCTGGGTTCCTCGGCCGCCACCTCGCCGAGCCACCAGATGCTGGTCAGCAAGACGAACTGGACGTGCGTGAGCCCGAAAGGGCGCAGGGCGGCCACCATCGCGCGCTGCCATCGCAGCGTCACCCGCCAGAGCAGGAAGCCGGGACTGTCGCCGGGAGCGAGGGCGGGCTGCGTGCCGGCGGTCGTTCGCTCAGGGCTCACCGCCATCGAATCCTCCCAACAGCGCGGCTTCGGCGCGGGCTGCAAGCGCCGCCATGACCGCGGGGAAATCCCCCGTGATAGCCCGGCCGATCTCGGGGCCGACCCGATCGGCGGCGTCCCCGCTGATGGCGCAGCGGTAGGTGATCCGGGTGCCACCTCGAGGGAGCGGCTCCAGCGCGTGACGCACCCGCACCGTGACCCCGGCATCGTCGAGCACCGTGAGGTCCTCGAAGCCGCGTCCCTCCTCGACCCAGACGAGCTGGAAGTCGAGCGACTCCTGACCGGGCATGGTCATGGTTCCCGAGGTTCCCTGCGCAAACGGGCCCCGGAGGTCGATGCGCTCGACTCCGGCGTTCCAGTCCGGCCACGAGGCCACATCGCTCATCAGGGCAAAGACGGCGGCCGGATCAGCGGGTGTCTCCAAGCTCTGTTGGTACGTCCACATGGGGGCTCTCCGTGGGGCGTTCACTGAAATGCGCACATACTATATGCGCGCATTGCTTATTGTCAAGTCCCACCCGTCACCCCGTACCGAAGGAAGACGTGGTCGCCCGACCAGCGGAGGGAGCGCAGATGGAGGCGCGGCGCGACGCCCGCGGCGAAAGCCATGCCGGCGACCACGCCCGGCCGGCCGTCCGAGCCAGAGCGGCCGGCGAGCTGCGGGGAGACGGTCAGGAAGAGCTCATCGACGAGGCCGGCGGCCAGGAGCTGACCGAAGAGCCGGGGACCGCCCTCGCAGAGGATGGTCACGGCGCCAAGGTGGGCGCGCGCCGCGGCGACGATGCCGGCCGGCCGGATCTCCCCGGCCTCGCCGGCGATCGCGACCCGGACCCGAGGGTTCAGGGCGGGGAGATGAGCGGCCCCCTCCTGGGAGGTGATGATCAGGACGTCGGCCTGCGGACGGCTGAGGGCGGGGTGGGAGGCGGGGAGGACGCCGCTCGCGCTCACCACGGCGAGCGGTGGCGGCTCCGCTGTGCCGGCAAGGCGGAGGCGGTGGGCGGTGAGCTCTCTGGCCAGCTCCGGCAGCGGGGTGCTCGGGGTCCATTGGTGGTGGGGGTCGTCGCGCAGCGTACCGGCCCCGATCAGGACGCAGTCGGCGGCGCAACGGAGCAGGGCCATCACCAGGCGGTCGGTGGCGTCGTGGAGGCTCACGGCGATCGCGCCCTCCCCGCTCCCTTCCCCCAAGGCGGTGACCCCGTCGACGGTGGCCACGAAGTTGGCCACCAGGCGTGGGGTGCCCTGCCGCACCCGGAGCGGCCCCCCGTACAGGCGGAGCAGCGGGTCGTCCGGAGGGGCCCCCTCGTCATCGAGGGCGATCGTGAGGGGGTGCTCCCCGGTGAAGCGCTCCAGGGCTTCGTCGGTCATGGATGCGAGGCGGTCGGGCGGCGGGGGCCTCGGGTCTTCACGCAACTGGGATAATGGCCCACTCGGGCGGGCCCGCCGCGTCCCCGTCCCCTTCGCGCCGACGTAGCTCAGTGGTAGAGCAGCGGTTTCGTAAACCGCTGGCCGGGAGTTCGAATCTCCCCGTCGGCTCCAGGTTCTGATCTCAGAATCGCCTTTGGCATTGATGCGGCGCGTCTGGTTTGACCAACGACGGACCAACAAGAGCTAGACTGCCCGGGTGAGCGAGCGCCGCCGCAGACCGGCCGGCCAGGGGGCGGTCATCCATCGCCCCGACGGCAGATGGGAAGGGCGCTACTCCGTCGAGATCGACGGCCGCCGGGTCCAGCGTTCGGTCTACGCGGCCAACGAGAAGGACGCCGTCGCCAAGCTAGCGACGGCACTCGGGAAGCGCGACGCGGGCGTGATCGAGGGCAAGCGTTCCCGGGTCACCCTCGCCGAGTGGCTGGATGCGTGGCTCGCCGACTGCCAGGGGCGGGTCCGGCCGACGACCTACCGCCGCTACGCGGACATCACGCGGCTGCACCTCTCCCCGGCTCTGGGCGGCCATCAGGTCGCCGCCCTGACCCCGCAGCACGTCAACGGCTTCCTCACCGCCAAGCTGGCAGGCGGACTGGCGCCACGCAGCGTCGCCCACCTCCGGGCCGTGCTGCGGACCGCTCTGACCGCGGCGATGGCGGCCGACCTCGTGAGCCGCAACGTCGCCCAGCTCGCCCGGCCGCCCAAGGTGCCGGCGCCCGAGCGGAAGGACTGGACGGCGGCGGACGTCGACGCGGTCCTCGCGGCCGTCGCCGGTACGGCCGAGGAGGCGCCGGTCGCCGTGTCCCTCCTGGCGGGGCTCAGACAGGGGGAAGTGCTCGGACTGCGATGGCAGGACATCGACTTGGCAGGCCACGCCCTCCAGGTCCGCCAGGCCCTCCAGCGCCAGGCCGTCGATCCGGGCAGCCGGCGCCGTGAGTTCGTGGCTGTCGAGCCCAAGAGCCGGACCAGCCGTCGGCGGGTGCCTATGAACGACCGACTGGCGGCCGTGCTCACCTTGCACCGGTTCCGGGAAGAGGCCAAGCGGGTCACCCTCGACCTGGACCCTCCAGCGCTGCCGGACTACGTCTTCACTTCCGCCGACTGCCGACCTCTGGAGGGAACGGGGCTGACCAAGCGGTTCGAGAGGCGACTTAGCGACGCGGGGCTGGCGCCCCGCACCTGGCACGATCTTCGCCATGGCTTCGCCAGCCGGCTCGCGGACGCAGGCGTCGACCTTCTAGTGATCTCGCGGCTCCTCGGCCACTCTGGCGTTGGCATCACCGCCACCACCTGCACTCGAGACCCGCGCGCGCAGATGGCCGCGGCGGTGGCACGGCTTGGGTGACGCCGCGATCATCCTCGGACGGTGTCGCCCCTCCTTCGCTTGACCGGACGCGAGCTGGTCGAGGCCCTGCGCCATCTCGGGTGGATGGTGGCGATTCAGAGGGGAGCCCAAGCGCAAGGGCAGCTCGCTCTTAGAGGCCATTCAGCCCCTCGCCATCGGCGCCTCCTGCCCAAAACCTGAGGGCCCGCAGCGACCACTCCTCGTAGTCGGACGGGAACTCCTCCCCGAGGGCCTGCGGCCACGAGGTCATCCCCATCCTGGCGAGCGGCGCCTGCCACGTCCGATACCGGCGCTGGAGCTCAACTGCCCGCGCGAGGAGCGGCATCTCCGGGAGGTCAGCAGCTTCCAGCATCCCGACCATGACCGGTAGCACGTGCGGCCAGTCGACGATTCGCGACGGTTGCGATCCCACCAAGGCCGTGAGCTCCGGCTCGCTGACAAGTCGGTACAGGTACTGATTGGCCCGCCCGCCGCGCGCCAGGAGGCCGCCGCTGTGGAGGCTCTCGAGAGCCTCCGCCACCGCATCCTTGCCGTACGCGGTCGCCAGCGCCACCTCGGCCACGCCCACGAAGCGGCCACCTTCGGGCAGCATGACGCGCAGCACTTCCGCGCGCGCATTCACACCCCACAGGGCGCGCAGGCGCAGTTGGATTAGCGCAGGTCTGATCAGATCGGGCTGTGCCGAGCGACCGGTCCTCGTGAAAGGCAGCGCGGGCCCTCCGCGCGAGGGCCAACGCAGCGGCGTATGCGCGTTCACCGTGGCGGCGAACCGCCCGAACAAGTGCTGCGTCGCAGGGTCGGCTTCGGCCACGAGGTGCTTGAACCGGACCGCCGAGGCGACCCGTCCGTTCGCGACGCACCAGTCCAGTCCCTCCTCGAGAAGACGGGGGTCCCACGTCCCGCAATGTGAAGTCGCGAGGATGAGAGCCTCGAGATCCACAACGGTGTCCTGGTGCCGGCGTTCCCAGCCGCTCAACCCCAGCTCCGCCCAGAGACTCCACAGCGTCCCCAGGACGAGGCTGTGCACCTCGTCCCTATAGCTCGGCATCAGCGTCGACCTCGAGGGTGAGCAGGACAGCCCGCAGCTCCTGCTCAAACGCCGGAGAGGGGTCGTGAGTGCGCGCCCAGCGCGCGCCACCCAAGAGCTCGTCCGCAGTGGGTCGGAGGGCGCGAAGGTCGGCCATGTGCTTGCTCGCCGGGCCCTGATCGGCGGCCGCGTAGAGCTTCAGAGCAATCTGGTCGACCCGGCTGGCCAGATCCAGGGTGAGGGCCCCAAAGCGGCGGATCACGGCTCGCTCGGCGAAGCCCTCGGGCAGACCGAAGTCGAGCAGCCTCGCCGGTCCCGGGTTGAGCCAGCTGGAACCGATGCCCATGACGTCCCCGACCTCCCGGACGGCCTCGACCAGGGGGGAAGGAAGCTCGACTACGGCGTGGTACTCGCCGGCCTCCACGGTGGCCACCACGTCCAGGTCGCGGGTGGGGCGATCGAGAAGGCCGAGGAGCAACAGGCTGCTGCCGCCCACGGCCACCAGCTCATAGCTCAGACCTCGGGCCTCGAGGGTCTGGGAGAGTGCCTCCAGGGCACTCACGACGGGGAGCATGCCGGTATTATACCGGCGTAACGCCGAGATTATCACCTAGCTCAAGAAGCCGATGGCGTCCGCGGTTGACCCAGGGCGCGGCACCCGGCGACCTCCGGCGGTCCTCCCGAATATCGGGCGGTCCCCAACGGCACCGATCCCGCCAGTTCGTAAACCGCTGGCCGGGAGTTCGAATCTCCCCGTCGGCTCCACGCCATCGGCTCCACACCATGTGTGTGATTCGGGCGATGCTTGACGCAATGGCTTCGCCTGAAGCTGTACGGGGTTGCGGGTGACGCTTTACTGGCGCTTCGGGTGACGCTTGACACTCCCTCACAGGAGGGAACGAGCTGGCTCCGGGTTCGAATATGAACCGTCAAGAGCGACCCGGCCGACGCGCCGGGCCTGGAACGACACCAGTTTGCACCCAGGCTGGGCAGGTCTCGGCAAGGCTGGTCAGGCTTGCGTCTGTCCGGGGGGCCTGGGTCGCTACTCCAGATGTGGTCGGTCATGAGATCACGGTCACGGGATCGGTCGTGATGTCCGTGTTGTAGTTCTGCATCGCAGTCCAGAGCGCGGCCAGCGAGATGGTCTCCACTTGAGGACCGTCGTATCCGGCGACGGAGCCCGCGCTCTCCGCGTAGGTGACGGTATCGCCAGCCGGCGTGCCGGCCGCGAAGTTGTACCCGAAGACCGCGATCATGTGATGCGCTTGATACCCCTCCCATCCCGGAAGGGTGGCGGTCATCACATGCACGAGGACCGGGCTCCCGTGACCCGCGGCGGTGAAGCGTCCCCGCCCCGAGAGATCCGCCTCAAGCTGAGATTCGAACACCGGCAGTAACGTGACGTGCGTTCCGGTGTACGCGTAATTCGCCGTCCCCGTGATCTGCTCCAGGTATGCGTTGATCGCCCCCACCGCGTTGGCTCCGATGGTTCCATAGGACTCGACGACATGCGCCGCAACGCCGATGGCATCGATCGACGGAACTGCCGCGGTCCAGGTCGAGAGGAGGACCGCGATCGCACCTTCGGCGCAGTAGTTCCGATGGGCATAGTCATTCGGTTCGAGCTCGGTCTGGACGGAGAGCTCGGCCATCGTGCTCGCGGTCGCCGCCGGCGTCGGGGTCGGTGCGGGCGCTGGCCTCGGGGTTGTCATCGCCCTGACCTGGCGAGTCGCCGCGTCCGACGTTGCCGATGGCGCATCCGCGGACCTGCGGAGGGATGAGCCCTGGCCGCAGGACACGAGGAGCAAGACCAGCAGCGCGAGCAGGAGGGGGAGGCGGGTCCGGCTGCGCGGCTGCCGGCTGGCTGACTGGACCCTGGCGCGGCCGCACCGGGGCTCAGTCCGCCGCAGGCTCGGGTGGCTTCGGCACTGGTCCAAGCCTCGTATGGTCCGCTCATCCACGCCTCCGAGGGTCGTCCCGAATACGACGATCCGGTCTGTGGGTCAGGAGCTGACCCCTGCGATCAGCAAGCTGACGAGCAAGACGACAGTGACCGGCGACTTCAACCGGGTTGGCATAGCCGCGGATGAGTGGGGTGCTGCCACGAAGTCAGGGAAACCCACAGCGGAGCGAACCGTAACGCTGACGGCTTCCCATTCTGCGACGACCACTGCGGGGTCAACGGCCCAACCTGGATGGGGCGCTGAGCCACCAGCCACTCGACGCGGCGTCTGAGGCTCGCAAGCAGGGCCTGGGGCCGGAGGTCCGCGACCATCCGGCCACCGACCACCCCGTGCCGATGATCTCCGGATAGCCGTCCGGGTCGCCATCCGGGGCGAGGCGGCTGGGGCCGCGGTGGGGTCCGGTCCGTGAACTCGAACGTCGCATCAACGATGTCGGAAACGGTACGGCCGTGCTAGCCTGAATGGTGAGCTCTCGACACCTGAATAGTGCACTTCCGTACACGCCATACGCCGGTCGATGCGCGCTGGCTGCGGGTCCGGCACATCCGACACGCGAATGGGTGTCGCTGAACGCCAGCGACACCAAGGCAGCGATGAAGGAGGCAGTGTATGAAAGCAGTGAGAACTGGTAACGGGGCCGCACAGTCGCGTGGGCCCCGGGCGTTGCTGTCGAGGCGCGCCATCGGCATCAAGTCCGTGGCCGCGCTGGCGTGGGATTGGCGCTGGCGGGGGGGAGCTCGATGATCGTCGCCGCCACCGCGGGGCCGGATCACGGCGCACACATGACAGCCACGGCCCCCACCTCGCGGGTGGGCCAGCAGGTGACGCTCTTCGGCAACGTCAAGGCACTCGGCACCGGCAGGTTCACGCTCAACACCGGCCGCCGGTTCGACTGGACGGTGACCACGTCGACGTCCACAAACGTGTTGAAGGCACCATCACGGCGACACATGCGGTCGGTGCGACCAGTGTGATCGTGATGCCGCGGTCTCCTTCCCCCGCGGTGGCGGGTGCCAGGGCCATCTTTGGCAGTCTCTCCGCCATGGCCACAGGGAGCTTCACCCTGGTGACCTTCATGGACCACGTGAGATGGACGGTTGACACCACCACGTCGACCGCGTACATCGAGACCAACGGGGCCACCTCCGAGGCGTCGTCGCTGACGACCATGGGTGCGGGCCTGGCGGTGGTGGGCATCGTCACCGGCCACGACACCATCAGTGCGAGCGGGGTGTTCGCGCTCGCTCCTCACCCGGGTGTGCAGCCGCTCGCGTCGCCCCGGCGGCGCATCCGCTCGCCTCCAAGCTCACCTCTGTCCACTCGTTCTCGAGCGATCGCGCCTTCACGCGTCACTGGGGTGATGACCCGCGCGGTGGCCGCTACCACCGGTAGGTTCGCCCGCAGCAGATCTCGAACGCCGAGCTCTGAGCCAGCACACGACCATGGGCCTGACTGACGGTCCGCCAGAGGCCTGATCGATGGCCCAACCAGGGGCTGGGGCGCCACGGCGCCCCGCCCCTGGCGCTCGCCCGGCAGCCGTGGAGGCCCCGTCCACGATGGTGAGGGGCACGGACTGAGCCACGGGCGTCGCTCGCGGCGGGTGGCGCACCGCCGGATGGCGTCGACCCGCGTATCGTCGGCTCGGCGCCGCGGCGGCGAGCGAGCGAATCTCCACGAGGGCACGCGATGACCACGGAACCCACACCCATCATCTCCCGGACGGATGACCCGGAGTGGCGGCGGTACGGCACCGCCCTGCTCCATTCGATGGCGGAGGTGCGAGCCGAGACGTCTGAGGATGTGCACCCGCTCCTCATGGAGACGGCCGACTACTGGCTGTCCATGGGGCTCGCCATCGGCACCGCCCATCCGGAGGCGGCCCATCGATTGCTGAGGCTCATCGAGGCCGAGGAACCGGAGCGAGCGGAGTTGGGCACGGACGCGGAGCAGTTCATCGCCGAGGCCCTCGCGTGAGGCGGCGCACCCTGGTGTCGAACCTCTACCGGGCGGCCCGACTGGCCAACGACGTGTCGACGCTGGCATCGGGGAATCCCCACCGCATCGCTCGCCGGGCCAAGAACAAGATCATCGGACGGGCCGCGGCACGGGCCGGGATCTGGCGGGCACTCTGGCGCTGAGTCGAGGTGCCTGCGTCGGTTGACGCAGTGGACTGCCACGCGTCACGACTGCTTCAGGACGCGCCGATCACCCACACCGAGAACCGCTCCAGCGTCAGCGGCGCGCGACCCGTTGCCGCGGTGATCCGAGCGACGTCCGCAGCGGCGTTAGGGGGCACCAGGATCACTCCGACCTCCTCGCCTCGCAGGGCGTCCGCCAATGCGGGTCCCTGCGGTTCGGTCCCGCCCGACCTCGAAGCGCAGAGGCTCGACGCCACCGGCGAGCCAGCCGACTGGTAGTAGGCGTAGCCGGCGACCAGCGACCAGCGGAATCCATCCACCGCCTGGTAGTACATGCCCGCAGCCGAGGAGCTCGACGCGCAGGGGATGAAGAGCACCGTGGTCCCGGAGGGAATCTCCGCTGCGACGGCGCTCGGGAGCGTGCCCGGTGCCGGCACGGGCATCAGCGGTCGGGGCATGCTGGGCACCCAGCTGACCACCGTCAGCGCCGCGAGCACGATCATCAGGCGCCACAGCCAGCCCGACGGCTGCCGAGCGATCGCGATGGCGGCGGCGAGGATGGCGCAGGTGGCGGCGTAGAACGACCAGCGCAGCGGCACCATGTTGGTGATCAGTGGGAGGTGCTGCAGGATGTAGTCGGGGAGGGGCACGGGGAGATTCCGGCCGTCCACCGAGAGCCACGGACCGAGCGAGAAGACGAGCAGCACCAGCGTGGTGATGGCCAGCACCCGCACCGCGATGTCGCGGCGGCGCGCGAACACGGCGACCGCGAGGAGGAGCAGGGCGAAGACCCCGAGGTAGGCGTCCTGCCCGGTCCCCTTCGCCACCCACTGCGCTGCCACCTGCTGGGCGGCAGCGGGCGACAGCCACTGATTGGAGGTGGGGATGACCAGTCCGGTCAGATCGCTGCCCAGGTCATTGGCTCCCACCTCGACGTAGAAGGTCGGGTGCTGCGCTCCTGCGAACTGGGTGATCAGTAGCGGGCCCGCCAGCACCAGCGTGACCAACCCGGCGACGACCAGGGCGCGGACCGCATAGGGGACGCGCACCGCCACCTCAGCTCGCGGGTGGATCAGCGCCAGCACCACGGCCACCACGGCCACCGCGACCACGGCCGCGGCGACGGTCTCCTGGAAGATGTACAGCTGCGCCGCAGTGCACAAGCCGAGAGCGCCGCCGATCAGCCACCAGGGCCGGTCCTGACGCAGCAGGATCACGTCGCTGAGCACGGCGACGAGGGGAACGTAGGCCATGAAGACGAGGTCGAGGTGGCCCATCGACTGGGCGATCATGAACGGTGACATCCCCAGTGCCAGGCCGGCGACCCAGCTCACCAGGCGCCGGCCGCTGAAGTGCAGTGCAGCTGCGTACATGGCCCACGCCGTCGTCGCCACGGCGATGCAGACCAGCACGTTGTAGGCGACAACCGGTCCCCACTGGAGGGTGATCGGAGCCGCGACGACCCCCAGCAGCGGCATGGCGGTGTTCCACGCCAGGTTGATGCCGGCTGGCGCGTTGAGGGCATGGGAGAAGAGCAGCGCCTGGCCGTGGGTGAGCGCGTGCGCCGCCCAGGCCAGGAACCAGGTGAGTTGCATGGCGTCGGGGTTGCTGCCGGTGAGCGCGGCACCTGGAGATCGCAGCGCGTTGGCGTAGAGGACGACCGCGCCGATCCCATAGCTGAGCGGTACCAGAACGCTCGGCCAAAGCCGCGTCCAGCGCCGGGGCGCCGCGGCAGCCGCGCCGCCCGTTTCCCGCTCGACCTGCGGGCGCGGGTGCGAAATCCGATCCGTGCGCGGGCCCGGTAGCGGCGCATCCGCGGCTCCCGGGGCGCCGCCCTCAGGTGATCGTGTCTCGCTCACGGTTCCGCGCAGGATAGTCTGCCGCGACGGCCGGGGGTCGGAGGCCGAGGAAGGCCGCGCAAGGTGGCCTGCCGGGGGAATCGCGAGCGCACGGACAGGCTGGCGGCCGGCGCCAGGCGGGCGTGCGGGCGCTCATCGAGCCACGCCATCCGAGGCTGCGGCAGGGGTGCCCGGCCGTCGCCATCCGAATCCGGATCCATGACGGAAACGCGCCGGAGCGCCGGCGTCTGTTACCGTGGCTGCAGTCGACCACGTCGACGGCATCTTGGCGAACCCTCTCCCCCGCTTCCGGCGGGGTCCTCAAGAACGCTTCCCACCCCCGAGAGGGGCCAGCGCGGTCCAGCCGCCACGACACGGCTAGGCTGGTGTGCGCCCGGAGAACCCATGACATCGTTTGCAGAACTCGGAGTGCGTCCGCGCACCCTCGAATCGCTCACCCGGCAGGGCATCGAAGCCCCCAACGAGGTGCAGCGCGAAGCACTTCCCCACCTCCTCGCCGGCCGGGACACCGTGATCGCCGCCCCCACGGGGTCGGGGAAGACCCTCGCCTTCGCCATCCCGATGATCGAACGGCTGCGTGGCCGCCAGCCCCGGGGACCGCGTGCCCTGGTCGTCGGGCCCACCCGTGAGCTCGCCCTGCAGGTCGCCTCGGTGATCGCCAGCCTGGATCGGGCGCTGCGGGTCGCCGTCCTCTATGGGGGCGTCGGCTATGGGGCCCAGTTCCAGGCTCTGGCCGGCGGTCCCGACATCGTGGTCGGCTGCCCCGGGCGGATCCTCGACCTGGTCGGGCAGGGCCGGGTCAACTTCTCCGCGGTCGAGTACCTGGTGCTCGACGAGGCGGACGAGATGCTCGACGCGGGGTTCGCCCGCGAGGTGGAGCGGATCATGAGCCTCTGCGCGGTCGGATCCGCGCGCCAGACCGTGCTCGCCTCGGCGACGATGCCGGACTGGGTGCAACGGATGATCGACCGCCACCTTCGTGAGCCGTGGCGGGTGCAGGTCGCCGCTGACGCCGAGCCCACGCTGGAGCACGGCGTGCTGCACGTGAACGACGACCAGCGGATGGACTCGCTGGTGACCCTGCTCAAGCTCCAGCCGGCGGGCTCGGGGACCATCGTCTTCACCCGCACCAAGCACGGCGCCAAGAAGCTGGCCCACAAGCTGGACGCCCTCCAGGTGCGGGTGGCCGAGCTCCAGGGCAACCTCTCTCAGAACGCCCGGGAGCGCTCGATCGGCAGCTTCCGCGACGGCGATGTCGACGTCCTGGTGGCGACCAACGTGGCCGCCCGCGGGCTCGACGTCCCCCACGTCGGCCTGGTCGTCAACTACGAGCTGCCCGAGACCGCGCAGTGGCTGACCCACCGCATCGGCCGGACCGCCCGCAACGGCGCCGCCGGGCGGGCGATCACCCTGCTCTCGGGTGCCGACGCCGAGCAGTGGCAGAAGCTGCAGCGCGGGGGCGCGCCGCGTCTGCCCCGGCTTCACGCGGAGCCGCTCCTCCAGCGCGGCGAGTGGCTGTACCTCGCCGAGAGCGAGAGCCGGGAGCCGGCGTTGCGGCCGGGCCAGCCGGTACGGACAGGGTTTCCCCGCCGCCCCGCCGGATCCTTCCGGCGCCGCCGCCCCGCAGTCCGCCGCAGCGCGGCCTGACCGCGGCCGCCGGGCGCGCTGGCGACCGTCCACGGCGGGTAGGATCAATTGATGCAGTCGTGCCCCGGGCCCAGTGGGGGGAATGCGCAATGTCCGATGCGGAGCCCAGCCCCAGCGAGAGCATCACCGCCGGTTGGCCCTGGCGCCGCACCGGCCGGGGGCGATTCGAGCGGTCGGTGATCGAGAGCCAGGTCCTCCGGGGCAATCCGCTGGGCGACCCGTGGGTGCGGCCGATCGAGGTCTACCTGCCGCCCGGATACGACGACCAGCCCGAGCAGCGCTATCCCTCCCTGTACATGATCCAGGGGTTCAGCGGGCAGCTCGACATGTGGCACAACCGGAGCGCCTTCCGGCCCAACTTCCCCGAGCTCTGCGACGCACTCTTCAGCGGTGAGGGCGCGCCGCCCCCGGCGGTGGTGGTCTTCGTCGATTGCTGGACGTCATTGGGGGGCAGCCAGTTCCTGGACTCGCCGGCGATCGGTCGGTACCACACCCACCTCTGCGACGAGGTGGTGCCCTGGGTCGACGCCCGCTACCGCACCCTGGCCTCCCCCGCTCACCGCGGCATCGCCGGCAAGTCGAGCGGCGGATACGGGGCGATGGTCACCTGCATGCTGAGGCCCGACCTCTTCGGAGGGATGGCCGACCATGCCGGGGACGCCGTCTTCGAGAACTGCTACCTGCCCGACTTCCGCAGGTGCGCCCGGGTCCTCCGCGACCACTACGAGGGTTCGTACGCGCGCTTCTGGGAGGACTTCCGCTCCCGACCGGCGATGACCAGGGACGGCGACGGTGAGCTGACCAACGCCTGGGCGATGGCCGCCGCCTACTCGTCGGACCCCGACGGCACCGTCCACCTCCCCTTCGACACCGCCACCGGCATGCTCATCCCCGAGGTCTGGGAGCGCTGGCTGGCGTGGGACCCGGTGCGGATGGTCCCCCACCACGCCGAGGCGCTGCGCTCGCTCCGGGCCATCTTTATCGATGGTGGCCGGAGCGATGAGTGGTACCTGGAGCTGGGCGGCGAAGCCTTCCGCCGCGCCCTGGAGGGGATCGGGGTGACGGGGGTCAGATTCGAGCTGTTCGAGGGTGGGCACATGGGCATCGATTACCGGTACCCGATCGCGCTCCGCTTCCTCGCCGAGAAGCTGGCGCCGCCCGCCTGACCGGGGAGGCGGGGCGGAAGAGCCGGCGCCCGCCGCCTGCGAACGGATCAGCCCGCCTTGTACCCGAAGCGGCGGAGCATGGCCTTGCGTTCGGCGATCTCGGCCTCGTTCTCGATGCCGCGGCTCCGTGAGCCGTCGACCACGCCCAGGATGGCCCGACCCTGGCCCACCTGGGCGACGATGACCTCCACCTGGTTGGCGGTGGCGCAGTAGATGCCGCACACCTCCTGGACCGACCGCACCGCGGGCAGCACATTGATGGGAAAGGCGTCCCGGAGCAGGATCAGGAAGGCGTGACCGGCGCCGAGCTCCAGCATCTCCCGGCGGGCGAGGTCGGTCAGCTGCTCGTCGGTGCCGCTCCACCGGACCAGCGCCGGCCCCGAGGCCTCGCAGAAGGCGAGCCCGAACTTGATCCCCGGCACTGCGCCCACCAGGGCCTCGTGGAGGTCCTCCACGGTCTTGATGAAGTGGCTCTGGCCGAGGATGAGGTTGACCTCGTCCGGCTTGCGGATGGGGACGGATATGAGCTCCATGTGCCGCTCCTTCGGTCGGTTGGGAGACCGCCTGGCATTGTCGCGCCGTGAGGTTCCGGCCCGTGATCGCCGATGCGGCGGAGCCATCCGGCCCCCGCTATCCCGGCGCCCGGCACTGCTCCGGGCGTGCCAGGAGGCGGAAAGGATCCGCGCGCGACCATGGAAGCGGACGGTTCGGGCCCCGGCCGGGGCCGGGGCCCGGAAGACCGTAGCTGGGCGCCCACGGCGTCCGTTCTGATGGACAGAGTGCTGCAGACACCGATGGCGGACCCGCCCGGTGAGCCGGAGCCGGTCGGCGGGAACCCGACCCCGACGACCGAGCCGGAGGCTGCCCTGCGCTCGGACGCGGAGCCGGAGGCCGCCGCGCCCGCCCTCCAGGGGCCCCGCCGCCGCTGGCCGCGGCGCGTGCTGCGTACCGGTCTGGCGGTCCTGCTCATGGCCGCGGCGGTCCTGGCCGCGGCCGAGCTCGCCACCCCTCAGGTCGAGGGTGCCCCCGCCCTGGTCACCGCCATCGACGGCGCCCACCACACGACCCCGGTGCAGGCCGAGCCCAGCTGGCAGGTCGCCCAGGCCATGGTCGCCGCCGAGGACTCCGGCTTCTACACCAATGACGGGGTCGACGAGCTCGGGCTGGTACGGGCGTTCTGGGGATGGACCACCGGCGTCGACGAGGGTGGCAGCACGATCACCGAGCAGCTCGCCAAGGTGATCTACACCGGGGGCCGGACCGGGATCACCGACCGGGTCGCCCAGGTGGCCCTGGCCCTCAAGCTGGACGGCCACTACACCAAGGCGGCGGTGCTCAGCATGTACCTGAGCGCCATCTACTTCGGCCACGGCTACTACGGGGTGCTGGCGGCGAGCGAGGGCTACTTCGGCCGGCTCCCCTCCCAGCTCAGCTGGGCCCAGGCGTCGCTGCTCGCCGGGCTTCCCCAGGCACCCAGCCTGCTCGACCCGCTCCAGCACCTGACGGCGGCGCGCAACCGGCAGGGTTACGTCCTCGACCGCCTGGTCGCGACCGGGGTGCTCACCAAGAGAGAGGCGGACGCCGCCCGGGCCGCGCCTCTCGACCTGCGCTGACCCACCGCCGGGCAGCCCGCCCTGAAGGTCGATCCCGGGACCGGCGGCAGGGCGTGGGGGCGCAGGGAACGGGGGCTGCGGCGGCGCTCGTGAGAGGGAACAGGGGAGGCGAGCGCTCGGACCCGGTGCCCGCCCTCCGGTGCATAGAATTCGCAGCGTCCCCGCAGCGTGGCTGCCACCCCGAAGGAGACCCCGATGAGCGTGTTCCGGCGCTTCAGCAACATCGTCCAGCAGAAGTCGAACGCCGCCCTCGACAAGATGGAGGACCCCTCCCAGGCGATCGACCTCTCGTACCAGCAGCTCCTGGAGCAGCAGCAGAAGCTGCGCACCGCCCTCGTCGAGGCCAGCACCGGTGAGAAGCGGGTCGAGAACCAGGCCAAGACCATGGACACCCGGATCGCCCAGCTGAACGACGCCGCCAAGAACGCGGTGGCGGCGGGCAAGGACGACCTGGCCACCCAGGCGCTGACCCAGGCCGAGGTGCTCCAGCAGCAGCGCCAGGCCCTCGACCCCCAGATCGCGACCCTCAAGGCCCAGGTCGAGAAGCTGCAGCTGGCGATCCAGAAGTACCAGGCCAAGGTCCAGGCCTTCGCGACCCAGCGGGAGTCGCTCAAGGCCTCGTACGAGGCCTCCAAGGCCACCAGCGCCGCCGGGGACACCCTGGCCGGGATCGGTGAGCACACCAGCGACGCGGCGATGATGATGCAGCGCGCCCAGGACAAGATCGCCCGCACCCAGGCCCACGCGGACGCCGTGGACGCCCTGCTGGACAGCGGCACCCTCGACAGCCCGCTGCTCACCGGCGGCACCACCACCCTGGAGGACCAGATCAACGCCACCGTGGTGGACAGCAGCGTGCAGGCCAAGCTGGCCGCGATGAAGCAGCAGGCCGCGCTGCCGGCGCCGGCCGCTCCGGCCCCTCCGGCGCTGACGGCTCAGGGGATCGTGGTGAGGATCCACGGCGACGACCAGTACCGGCTGGACGCCTCGCTGCGCCCCGACCTGGACACCTACGACCGCCGGCTTGTGGCCGCCGTCCAGGCCAACGACGACGCCGATTATCACACGGTGCTGCGCGAGGTGACCGCCTTCGTCAAGGCCAAGGGGGTGGTGCTCGGCAGCGCCGACGTCACCAAGAGCGACATCATCCTGCCCAGCGACGACATGCCTCTCGACGAGGTGACCGGGATCCTCAACCAGGAGGGGATCCAGCCGGCGGCCGGCTCGCCTGCCTGACCGTGCGCTCCCCCCGATGAGTGGACCCGGAGCGGTGCCCGAGCCGCTGGTGCTGGTGGTGCCCAACTTCAGCGAGGGCAGGCGGGTCGAGGTGATGGACGCCATCGTGGCAGCGATGACGTCGGTCGCCGGCACCACGCTGCTCAACCGCCAGTCGGACCCGGACCACAACCGGCTCGACGCCACCCTGATCGGCTCGCCGGCGGCGGTCCGGGCCGCCGCCCTGGCCGGGGCCGCCAAGGCCGTCGAGCTCATCGACATGGATGAGCAGAAGGGCAGCCACCCCCGGATGGGGGCGGTGGACGTGATCCCCTTCATCCCCATTCGCGGGGTCACCATGGACGACTGCGTGGAGCTGGCCCGGGGTGTCGCCCGCGAGCTGGCCGAGACCCTCGCGTTGCCCGTCTACCTCTACGAGCGCGCAGCCACCCGGCCCGACCGGGTGAGCCTCGCCGAGGTGCGCCGGGGCGAGTACGAGGGCCTCCGGGCCGACGTGGCCGAGGGCCGGCGGCTCCCCGACCTGGGCCCGCACGAGATCGGCAAGGCGGGGGCCACCGCGGTCGGGGCTCGACCACCGCTGGTCGCCTTCAACGTCTACCTGAGCGGCAGCGACGAGCGCGCCGCCAAGGAGGTGGCGCGGCGGGTGCGCGAGCGCTCGGGTGGCCTGGTCAGCGTCCGGGCGATCGGCTTCGCGGTGGCCGAGCGCGGCTGCGTCCAGGTCTCGATGAACCTCCTCGACCCGGTGACCACCCCGCCGTACCGGGCTCTCGAGCTGGTCCGCCTGGAGGCGGCGAGCTTCGGGATGCACGTCCTCGACACCGAGATCGTCGGCCTGATCCCCCAGGCAGCTCTCGCCGCGTCCGCCGCCCACTACCTCCAGCTTCGCGGCTTCGAACCGGATGCCCAGGTCATCGAGACCCTGGTGGCCGGCCATGCGAGGGGAGCCACGTCCGGTGCCTCCCCGAGGGCGAGCATCGCCAACCTGTCGGTGAGCGGGGTCCTCGAGGCGCTGGGCTCGGCGCGACCGACCCCCGGGGGCGGAGCCGCCGCCGCGCTGGCCGGGGCCGCGGGAGCCTCGCTGCTCGCCATGGTGGCGCGGCTCACCGCCGGACGAAAGGGCTACGAGGCCCTGGCCGAGCGCATGGGTGAGGTGACCGCGCTGGCCGACGCGGAGGGCGCCTCCCTGCTCGCGCTCGCGGACCGGGACACCGCCGCCTTCGACGGGGTGATGTCCGCGCTCCGTTTCCCCCGCGCCAGCGACCAGGAGCAGACGACCCGGACCGCCGCCGTGCAGGCGGCGCTGGTCCTGGCCGCGGAGGTGCCGCTCGAGGTCGCCCGCCGCGCCGCCGACCTGATGCCGGTCGCTCGCGAGCTGGTCGAGGCCGGCAACGCCAACGCGGTCTCCGACGCCTACTCCGCCGGTCATCTACTGGACGCGGCGGTGGCGGCCGCGCTCGCCAACGTCAGCATCAATCTCTCCTCGATGGCCGACGCCGACCGCATCGCCTCCCTTCAGGAGGGCGCCGGGCAGATCAGGGAGCGGGCGGTCGCGTCGCTCGCCGAGCTGGAGACGGCGTTCCACACCCGGCTGGCCCGGCACGGCTGACCGCGGACCCTCCCTCGGTCAGGCGTCGAGCTCCCGCATCGGCAGGCGCAACCCGTTCTCCGCGGCGACCCTCTCGGCCTCCGGGTAGCCGGCATCGGCATGACGGATCACCCCGCTGCCGGGGTCGTTGGTCAGCACCCGCTCCAGCTTCTGGGCGGCGAGCGGCGACCCGTCGGCCACGGTCACCTGGCCGGCGTGGATCGAGCGTCCGATCCCGACGCCACCGCCGTGGTGGATCGACACCCAGGAGGCACCCGAGGCGGTGTTGAGCAGGGCGTTGAGCAGGGGCCAGTCGGCGATCGCGTCGGAGCCGTCGCGCATCCCCTCGGTCTCGCGATACGGCGAGGCCACCGAACCGGTGTCCAGGTGATCTCGGCCGATCACGATCGGGGCGCGCAGCTCCCCGCGGGCGACCATCTCGTTGAAGCGCAGGCCGAGCCGGTCGCGCTCCCCGTAGCCGAGCCAGCAGATCCGGGCCGGCAGGCCCTGGAACCTCACCTTCTCCCCGGCCATGCGGATCCAGCGCCCCAGGGCCTCGTTGTCGGGGAACTCGTCGAGCACGGCCCGGTCGGTGGCCGCGATGTCGGCCGGGTCCCCGGAGAGGGCAACCCAGCGAAACGGCCCCTTGCCGGCGCAGAAGAGGGGCCGGACGTAGGCCGGAACGAAGCCGGGGAAGTCGAAGGCCCGGGTGCAACCGCCCAGCCGGGCCTCGGCGCGGATCGAGTTGCCGTAGTCGAAGACCTCGGCGCCCCGGTCCATGAACCCCACCATGGCATCGACGTGGGCCGCCATCGACTGACGGGCGCGATCGATCAGCCCCGCCTGGTCGCGAGCCCGCAGCTCGGGCATCTCGTCGGCGGCCACCCCCCGGGGGACGTACATCAGCGGGTCGTGGGCCGACGTCTGATCGGTGACGACGTCGATCTCGGCACCGCTGTCCAGCAGCTCGGGCACGACCTCCGCCGCGTTGCCGAGGACGGCGATGGAGAGCGGCTGGCGGCGGCGCTTGGCCTCCAGGGCACGGTCCAGGGCGTCGTCCACGGAGTCGGCGAGGACGTCGAGGTAGCCGGTCTCCAGGCGGCGCTGGATCCGCGACGGATCGACCTCCACGCAGAGCGCCACCCCCTCGTTCATGGTCACCGCCAGCGGCTGGGCCCCGCCCATCCCTCCCAGCCCGGCGGTGAGGGTGATGCGGCCCGCCAGCGTCCCCCCGAAGCGCTTGGCAGCCACCGCCGCGAAGGTCTCGTAGGTGCCCTGCAGGATGCCCTGGGTCCCGATGTAGATCCACGATCCCGCGGTCATCTGCCCGTACATGGTCAGCCCGAGGGCGTCGAGCCGCCGGAACTCGTCCCAGGTCGCCCATTCGGGGACCAGGTTGGCGTTGGCGATCAGCACCCGCGGCGCCCACTCGTGGGTGCGGAAGACGCCGACCGGCTTGCCCGACTGGACCAGCAGGGTCTCGTCGTCCCTCAGCCCGCGGAGGCACTGCACGATGGCGTCGAAGGCCGCCCAGCTGCGCGCGGCCCGGCCACCCCCGCCGTAGACGATGAGCTGTTCGGGGTGCTCGGCGATCTCAGGGTCGACGTTGTTCATCAGCATCCGCATGGCGGCCTCCTGCGGCCAACTGCGGCAGGAGAGCTCGCCGCCCCGCGGCGCGTGAACCACGCGGGGCTCGTGCCCCGCGGATCGCATCAGCTAGGCCTCCCCGCGGCGACGGGGACCGGGACCGCCGGCCGCTCCGGCCGGTCGGCCGCTCCGATGGCACGGTGGAGGATGTAGTAGAGGCCGGAGGCGACGATCAGCCCGAGGATCCAGGAGATGTCCCCGCCGCCCAGGTGGCTGACCATCGGACCGGTATAGAAGGTGGTGCTCATGAAGGGCACCCGGCTCAGCCCTCGGAACCGGCGGCGGGAGCCGCCGGAGCGTCGGTCATCGGCGCGACCTCGTCGTCGAGGGTCACCACCATCTCCGGCGATATCCGCTGATGCTGAGCGGCCACCAGGCGCACCGAGGTCCCGATTGCCAGGAACTCGATGACATGACTTCCCCACATGTGGGACTTCTGCTCGATGCGCATGGCCACGATCCCCTGGGCACGCGCCCGCCGGGCCTCGTCCTGCATCCGGGTCATGGCCAGCTCGCGCGCCTCGTAGAGCGCCGACGTGTAGTTGCCGAGCTCCACGTTCTGGGTCTGCTGACCCATCCACTGGCCGAGCCCCTGGTGGGCGACGTGGTAAACGCAGGCGCCGAAGGCGAGGCCGATGGGCTGATAGCCGGCCCGGATCAGCAGGTACAGGTCCTGCCCGGAGAGGTCGCTCACCCAGATCCCTCGGGTCTTCTGGTCGGGATTGGCGACGGCGGTGCCCATGGCGACGAACTCGGCCAGCGGGTGCCCGCCCGAGTGGACCTGCACCTCGAGCTTGAGGCCGACCACGCCCTGGCCGCCGACCTGCTCGGCGTGCCGCTCCATGGAGGCGAGCGCTTCCTGGCGGGCCTGGTACATCGCCTGGGTCAGGTCGCTCATCTCCTGGTTGGTGTTCCAGTTGGCGTACTGGATGCCGATGTGGTACACGGCGCTGCCGACCACCAGCCCGCGGGGCTCGTAGCCGATCTCCTTGAGCAGCACCGCCTCGTCGACGGAGAGGTCGCTGCTGAAGCCGCGGCCCTGGTGACGGTCGCCGCCATGACCGGCCAGGCAGGCGAGGGCGGCGTCGGCGCGCGGGTGGGGCATCACCGACATCAGCGCAGCCTCATGATCGGCATCGGCGGTTCATCGAGGGGTTCCTTCGCGTAACGCCGCACCGCCGTGCCGAGCAGGAAGAGCTCGACCAGCATCGACTCGCCGCCCAGCTCATAGGTGGCGAGGTCGGTCTCCACGCCGACCGCGCCGTCGGCATCCACCGCCGCGACCTCGCTCTCGAGGTGGTTGATGCCGAGCATGCGCGCCTCCTCGATGCCGTCGCTGATCTGCTGAATGCGCGAGTTCGACCAGGAGCGCAGCTGCCACTCGGTGCCGCAGCCCGGATCGATCTCCATCGCCCCGATCCCCATCACCAGCGCGACCGGGACGTAGCCGCCGTGGAGCAGCTTGCTGAAGGAGACGCCGTCGAGGTGGGACATGAAGGGCGCCCGCAGCTGCGGGCCACCCGGGCGGCGGACCGCAGTCCCGATGCAGGTGAACTCCAGCGAGTTGCCGACACCCTCCAGATGGCGGCGGAGGATGCGGACCCCGACCACCCCGTGGGCGTTCAGCCCGCGCGTCTCCTCGAGGATCCGGCGCAGCGCGAGGTTGCGGGTCTCGGTGATCCCCGCCTCGTAGTAGCTGTGCTCCCAGTTGTAGCCGGGGCGGTGCTCGCTGCCGACCCCGTAGCCGTAGAACCCGTGCGGGCAGGGGTAGGTGCGCACCCTCCCGCCGCCCGATGCCCCGCCCACGCCATAGACGGTGGTGTAGCCCCACTGGGCCGCGATCCGGCAGACGCTGGAGCCCATGACCATGCCCACCGGCTCGAAGCCGGCATGCTGGATCGCCGCCATCTCGGAGACGGTGAGGTCACTGGTCCAGGCGGTCTTGCCGTGGCGCAGCTCCTCGATGCGCGCCTGGGCCGCGAGCGGCAGCCCACCGCGCTCGAGCGCCTCGATGCTCGCCTGCTGGCGCTGCTGGGCCTCTACCTGGTCGCTCATCAGCGATCCAGGGAGAGGACCATGCGCGGGGTCGCGATCTGGCGGTCGGGGAGCTTGCGCACCGCGGTCCCCATCGAGAAGAACTCGATGGTGTGGCTCCCCCAGACGTGGGACTTCTCCTGGATCTGCACCCCGACGATGCCCTCGGCACCGACCTTCTTGGCCTCGTCCTGCATCCGCTCCATGGCCAGCTCGCGGGCCTCGTAGAGAGCTTGGGTGAAGTTGGGCATCTCCTTGTTCTGCCCGATGTTGCCCATCGCCTGGAACATCCCCTGGTGGGCGACGTGATAAACGCAGGTGCCCATCACCAGCCCGAGCGGGGCGTGCCCGGCCTGGAGCAGGGTCCAGAAGTCCTGGCCGGAGAGATCGGAGGTGAACGGCTTGCCCTCGGGCGTCTTCCAGTTGCCGCCGTCCTCGGCGCTCACCGCAGTGCCGAGGGCGAGGAACTCGGCCGTGCCCCGGCCCCACTCGTAGAAGCCGACGTCCAGGCGGACGCCGACCACCCCGTCCGCTCCCAGGACCGCCGCCTCCTCCTCCATCCGGCTCATGGCCAGCTCGCGCGCCGCGTACATCGCCTGGGTGAGCGTCTGCACCTCGCGACTGGTGCTCCAACCCCTGGCGCTGAAGCCGATGTGGTAGATGCTGCTGCCCACCACTAGGCCCCGCGGGTGGAACCCGGCCTCCTTGATCAGCAGGAACTCGTTGACCGAGAGGTCGCTGGTGAAGAGGGCATCCTTGCCCTGCAGCTCGCCCAGGCGGCGCAGCGCATCTTTGGGCAATCCCTCCAGCGGCGCCACACGAGCCTCGGCCGTCTGGGGGGAATCCTCCTGCTGGGTCATCTCAGACGCGCCTCCTGGTGGGGATGGACCGGCGATGGGCAGCTCAGGTGACCTCGGAGCGCAGCCCCGCGAGGGCCTCGGCGCTGACCTGGGCCTGACCGCTCAGGACCGTCACCAGCGCACGACGCCAGGCCTCGAAGCCCAGATCCTCCGAGCGGAGAACGATACCGCGCACCGCGTGGGCATGCCGGCAAGCAACCTGACCACCCTTCAGCTCGGCTTCGAACACGTCCTCCCCGGCCCGCACCGTGATCTTGCGGATCGGGTGCTCCTTCTTGAACATCCCGCCCTCACGCTGGACCTGGACCGCACCCGGGACGGCGTCCTGGAGCTTGGAGCAGAAGACTTGGAAGTAGACCGCGATGTCGGCGGCGTCGAGATGGAGCGATGCCGTGACGGCGTCGAGGTCGGGGTCCGGGGGCAGGGCGTCGCTCATCGAGGTCGAGTATACGAACGCCTCCGGGGGGACGGCCGGCCGGCGCCTCGCGGCCCGGGCACTGGCCTACGATGCGGTCGGACGCGGCGGCGTCAGGCCGCGAGCGCCACTCGGATCGAGGAGGGCCAGGGCATGGGGTTCACCGACGCCCAGCTCCAGCGCCTCCGCACCCGGCGGCGGGGCCGGGTGGCCAGCCGCGACCCGCGCGGAACCCTCCGGTACCGCCCGGATCGGGCCCGTATCGCCGGCTCGGTGAGCGCGGAGTAGGTGGGCACCCCGGTGGAGATCGCCCAGCACATCGCCCATCTCGGCCAGGAGGGCGAGCGGTTCGCGGAGGCGGCCGCCGCCGCTGGGCTGGACGGCGCCGTCCCCACCTGCCCGGGATGGCAGGTCCGGGACCTCGTCCAGCACCTGAGCGGTGTCCACCGCTGGGCGACGGCGTACGTCCTGACCGGGAACCCAGGCCCCACGACGGAGGCCGAGGATGCGGGATTCTTCGCGCCTGTCGAGGACGACAAGCTGATCCCGCAGTTCCGGCGCGGCCACGCCGCGCTGGTCGCGGCGCTCGCCGGGGCTCCGTCCGAGCTGGAGTGCTGGACCTTCCTGGAGGCGCCCTCACCGCTCGCCTTCTGGGCCCGACGTCAGGCCCACGAGACGACCATCCACCGGGTCGACGCCGAGGCGGCGGCCGGACGCGCGAGCGGGTGCGCTGCGAAGCTCGGCGCGGACGGCATCGACGAGCTGCTCCGCGGCTTCCTCAGCCGCCCCAGGGGACGCCTGGTCGCCGACCCACCGGTGTCGCTCGCGGTCCGGACGACGGACACCGGGGACGCCTGGACGATCCGCATCGAGCCGGCCGGGCGCACGGTGACATCCGGTGCCGACGACGCCGACTGCAGGGTGACCGGCACGGCCAGCGACCTCTACCTGCTGCTCTGGAACCGCCGCCCCCTGGACCGCCGGGTGACGGTCGAGGGGGTTGCCGGGGTGCTCGACCTCTGGCGGGAGCGGGCCACCATACGCTGGAGCTGATCGACCCAACGCGCGCGGGCCGAAGTGCCCAGCGGATGGCGGGCGATCGGGATAATGGCGCGGTGAACGAGAGCCCTGACGTGCTCATCATCGGCGGGGGTGTGATCGGGCTGGCCATCGCCTGGCGGGCGTCGGCGCTCGGCCTGCGGGTCACCGTCGCTGACCCGCATCCAGGCGAGGGGTCGTCCTGGGCAGCGGCCGGGATGCTGGCCCCAGTCAGCGAGGCCCACTTCGGCGAGGAGGCCCTGACCAGGCTCAACCTGGCCTCGGCCGAGGCCTACCCCGCCTTCATCGAGGAGCTGGAGGCGGAGACCGGGGCCGCCTGCGGGTACCGCCGCTGCGGAGCCCTGGTGGTCGGCTTCGACCCCGACGACATGCGGGTGCTCGACGACCTGGCCCAGCTCCAGCGGCGTCTCGGGCTCGCCTTCGAGCGTCTGAGCGGCCGGGCCTGTCGCGAGCTGGAGCCGATGCTGGCCCCGGCGGTGAGCGGCGGCCTGCACGTGCCCGGAGATCACCAGGTCGACAACCGCCGACTGGTGCGCGCCCTGATCGCGGCGGTGGAGCGGCGCGCCACCCTGCTGCGCCGGCGGGTAGCCGGGGTGGTCATCGCCTCGGGCCGCGTCGAGGGGGTGACCCTCGACGACGGGAGCTCGCTCGCCGCTCCGGCCGTGGTCCTCGCCGCCGGCTGCTGGTCGCGTGACCTGACCGGTCTGCCCTCCCACCTCCTCCCCCCGGTGCGTCCGGTCAAGGGTCAGATCCTGCGGCTGCGCGGACCGGTCGAGCCACCCCTCTTCAGCGGCACCATCCGCTGGCTGACCCAGGGATCACCCGGCTACCTCGTCCCCCGCGCCTGCGGCGAGATCGTGGTCGGAGCCACCGCTGAGGAACGGGGATTCGACACCGAGGTGACCGTCGGCGGAGTGCTTCAGCTTCTCCGGGACGCCTACCAGGTGGTGCCGGGCATCACCGAGGCGGTGCTCGCCGAATCCCGCGCCGGGCTCCGGCCGGGGAGCCCCGACAACGCCCCGCTCATCGGCGCGACGGAGGTGGACGGCCTGGCGATCGCCACCGGCCACCACCGCAACGGCGTGCTGCTCACCCCGATCACGGCCCGGGCGGTCGCCGAGCTGCTCGCCACCGGCGAGGCGGATCCCGCGGTCGCCGCGTTCGCACCCGACCGCTTCAGGGTGCCGGCGACGGCCGCATGAGCGGCGGTTGGAAGGGGGTGCGCCGGGACGATGGCCGCAGGACGACGGGACGTGACTGAGCCGCAGGCCGGGACCCGGGTGACGGTGAGCGTGAACGGCTCACCGCGCGAGGTGAGCGCGGGCACGACCGTCACCGACCTGGTCGACGCCCTGGAAAGGGGGCCGCGGGGGATCGCGGTGTCCGTCAACCGCGAGGTGGTGAGCCGGAGCCGCTGGCCGGCCACGCAGCTGCGCGACGGCGACCGGGTCGAGATCCTTGCAGCGACCCAGGGCGGCTGAGCGGTGACCGCGGCGGCCCAGAGTGCACACGGGGGCCCCTCCGCCGGCGATCCGCTGGTCATCGCCGGAGAGAGCTTCGGCTCGCGGCTCATCCTCGGCACCGGGGGGGCCGCCTCCCTCGACTCCCTGGAGCGGGCGCTGCGGGCCTCGGGAGCGGGACTCGCCACGGTGGCGCTCCGCCGGGTCGAGGCGAGCGGTGGGGGCGCGCTCGCCGAGCTGCTGCACCGTGCCGGTGTCCGGCTACTGCCCAACACCGCCGGCTGTTACACGAGCCGCGACGCGGTGCTCACGGCCAGATTGGCCCGCGAGGCCTTCGAGACCTCCTGGATCAAGCTGGAGGTCATCGGCGACGACCGCACCCTCCTGCCCGACCCGGTCGAGCTCCTCGACGCCGCCGAGAAGCTGGTCGCGGACGGATTCACGGTCCTCCCCTACTGCGGCGACGACCCTGTCGTGGCCCGCCGACTGGAGCAGACCGGCTGCGCCGCGGTGATGCCACTGGGCGCGCCGATCGGGAGCGGTCTGGGCATCCGCAACCCCCACGCCATCTCGCTGATCGTGGAGGGGGCGGGCGTGCCGGTGATCCTGGATGCCGGCGTGGGCACCGCCTCCGACGCCACCCAGGCCATGGAGCTCGGCTGCGCCGGCGTCCTGCTCGCCTCGGCGGTCACCCGTGCCCATGACCCTGAGCGGATGGCCGCGGCGATGCGCCACGCGGTCGAAGCCGGCCGGCTGGCCCATCTCGCCGGCCGCATACCCCGCCGCTACCACGCCCGGGCGTCGACCAGCGACCTGGGCCTCGCCGACCCCCTTCCGGGCGTGGAGTGACGCCGCTCCCGCCGCTCCTGGTGCTGACCGACCGGCGCGGCTGCGAGCGGCGGGGACGCACCCTGCTCGCCACGGTGGCGGCCGCGGTCGGCGCCGGGGCCCGGGCGGTCGTGCTCCGGGAGAAGGATCTGAGCCGCTCCGAGCGCCGCCAGCTGGGCGCCGCCCTGCTCGCCCTCCTGCGGCCGGTGGGCGGGGTGCTGGTCGTCGCCTCCGACCTCGGGCTCGCCGCCGAGCTGGGCGGCTGGGCACACCTCGCCGAGGCCGACGCCTGGCCGCCCGTGACCGCGGGGCTCGGCCTGGGTCGCTCCTGCCACGGGGCGACGTCCCTGGTGCGGGCTGAGGAGAGGGGCGCCGCCTACGCCACCCTCTCCCCGATCTTCCCCACCGCCTCCAAGCCGGGATACGGCCCACCCCTCGGGCTGTCCGGGCTCTCGGCGCTGGCCCGCGCCTCGGCCCTCCCCGTCTACGCCCTCGGGGGGGTCGACGCGGCCAGTGCCGGCGCCTGCCGCGAGGCCGGGGCGCGGGGGGTGGCCGTGATGGGGGCGGTGATGGCCGCCGAGGATCCCGGCGCCGCGACGCAGGAGCTGCTCGCGGCGCTCTGAGCCGGGCTCCGGGACGGCCGGGGTCGGCTGATCAAGGGATCACACGGCCCGGGGGATCAATCGATCTCGTCCTCGCCGGGGAGCATCAGGGTGTCCTGGAGGTCGTACAGGGCCTCCATCCAGTCGGCGATCGGGATCTGCTCGGCGCGCCGTTTGGTCAGCGGGTGCGCGGCGTCGATGATGAAGCGACTGGCCCGGTACTTCAGCTCACCGGGAACGTCCACCTCCTCCGCCAGGTTCAGCATCTCGAACTCCTCGATGAGCTGATCGATGGCCCGGATCCTCTTCCGGCGCGCATGCCTGGCATCGTGCTCGGCCACGGCGCGCTCCCTGAGCTCGCTGATGGTGAGGCAGGTGTCCTGAATGAGCAAGCGCTCCCCCTCCTGAAGGGTGCGTTGGGGCGACGTCTCTGCCCGAGAGCCCGCAGAATCCTAGGCATGAAAATCGGGATCGGTCAAGGGTCCGACGGCCCATTCGGGAGCAACGAGGCGGCCTCTTTGCGCCGCCCGGCGAGCGCCGCCGCGGAGGCCCGGGTGAGGAGTGCGGGACGTGCCGTCTTCCCCGGATTCGAGCTGCGCCGCGTCGCCCGCACCGCCAGCACCCAGGACGTCGTGCGCGCGGCCGCCCAGGCCGGGGCGCCCGAGGGCTTCTGCTGCGTGGCCGGGGAGCAGACCGCCGGCCGAGGTCGCTCCGGGCGTGCCTGGGTGGCGCCTCCGGACACCGCCCTGCTGACCAGCCTGCTGCTGCGTCGGCAGGGGGTGGCCGCCGCCGCGGTCCCCCTGATTGCGGGTCTCGCGGTGGCCGACGCGGTGTGCGGGCTCACCGGCGTCGACTGCCGGCTGAAATGGCCCAACGACGTGCTGGCCGGGACCGGCAAGCTGGCCGGCATCCTGGGCGAGGTCGAGCCGGGCGGTGGGATCGTGCTGGGGGTGGGATTGAACCTCACGGTCGCCGCCTTCCCACCGGACGTCCCCGGGGTCAGCCTGGACCGGGTTGCCGGCGCGGTGTGGGGCTGGGATGCCGTGCTCGCCGCGTTCCTGGCAGAGCTGGGGCGCCGCCTCCGCCAGGTCGAGGCGGCCGGCATGGGAAGCCTTCGCGACGACTGGACGGCGCGCGCGGCGGGCCTGGGCGCGCCCGTCCGGGCCGAGGTCGGCGGCGCCGTGGTGGAGGGGACGGCCCTCGGCATCGATGACGATGGCGCCCTGCTGGTGGCCACGGGAGGCGGCCGCCTCCGCCTGGTGGGGGGTGAGGTTCATCTGCTGCCCGAAGGCACCGCGTAGAGGACCCGGGGATCCCGCTCAGGAGACCCGGCGCCGGTTCATCCGGGGCGTGGCCTCCGGGGCGGCGGCGACTCGCGCTCCGAGAAGCTGAGGATCGCCGCCGGGTTGAGCAGCGCGAAGGGTCGCTGGACGGTGCTGGTCTCGCTGGAGAGGGCCGGCACCCAGAGCGCCGAGACGTTGGTGAGGGGGAGGAAGTCGTCGGGGTGGGCCTCGAGATGCTGCTGGAGGGTCTGGCCGTGGTCAACGTGGATGTCGCCAACGAGGGAGAAGGCGGCGCTGTTGAAGACCGCCTGGTGCACCGCCTTGCTCCGGCGGGCTTGAGGGCTGGGCCCAGCCTCCGGCTCCTCGAGCGGGCAGAGGAGGATGACCGCCGACCTGGCGATGGTGGTCAGCGGTTCGACGCGACTGAGGACGGGGTAGTTGACCGAGAGCGGCTCCGCTCGGGTGTCACGGAGCGACAGGTACCGGCCGGCGCGGTTCACGACATCGCTGAGGCGATCGGGGCGAGTCACCTCCATCTCGCCGGTGAGCTTCATGAAGGTGGCGTAGACCTCGACCTGGGTCCACCCGCTGACGGCCATGCCCTCCACCCGGGAAGGAGCCCGGGCAACGCTCCGGTGCCGCGCGAATCCTGGCGGGAGTGGAGGTGACGGAGGCCGCCAGCTCGCTCCAATCGGGTCAGGCGCAGTTATGTAAGTGAAAGGCTACCAGGCCTCCACACCGGACGGAACGGTCGGGGGCCCGGGCCGAGACGGGACCCCGGCACGGCCTGCCCCCCGCACCCCGGCGTCACCGCGAGCAGCTCACGGTCACCCTGCCAAGGCCCAGCGCGCAGCGTCGCCACGCCGGTGACCGGGACCGTAACCATGGCGGCGCACCCGTGCTTCTAGGCTGGAGATGGCCACCACTCTCCCCGCCACCGCTCCGCCGAACCGGACCGCCGCCCGGGAGCGTCGGGCCGGGATCCTCTCCGTTGCTGCCCACCTCCCCGACGGGCTCCTGAGCAACGCCGACCTCGAGCGCATGGTCGACACCTCGGACACCTGGATCATGGAGCGCACCGGGATCCGGCTCCGCCATCAGGCCGTGGCCGGGGAGACGACCTCCGAGATGGGGACCAAGGCCGCTCGGCGCGCCCTCGAGCTGGCCGGGGATCCAGCGATCGACGCCCTGGTGGTGACCACGGTCACCCCCGACACCCTCTTCCCCTCGACGGCGTGCCTGATCCAGCGGCGGCTGGGGCTGGGGGGGATCCCGGCGTTCGACCTCAACGCGGCGTGCAGCGGCTTCACCTACGGCCTGATCGTCACCGAGGGCCTGATCCGCAGCGGCGTCGCCGAGCGCATCCTGCTCGTCGCCGCGGAGTTGATGACCACGCTGGTCGACTTCACCGATCGAGGCACCTGCGTGCTCTTCGGCGACGCCGCCGGCGCGGCGGTGGTCGGGGCGGTCGAGTTCGGGAGGGATCGTGGCGCGGCGGTGGGGGGCCGACGGCGGCAAGGGACACCTCATCTACTACGGGCCGGAACCCGACGATCCCACCAGTCCCGACCGGCTGCGGATGGCCGGCAAGGGGACCTTCCGGATGGCCGTGGAGACCTTCTGCGAGGTCACCGAGGGCGTCTGCGCCGACGCCGGCTGGGAGCTCGCGAGCGTCGACCACTTCGTCCCACACCAGGCCAATCAGCGCATCATCGAGGCCACGGCAAAACGGTTGGGTCTTCCCATGGAGCGGGTCGTGGTCAACGTCTCGGAAACCGGTAACACCAGCTCCGCCTCGATTCCCCTCGCCCTGTCGGGCGCCGCTGCCCAGGGTCGTTTCAAGCCGGGCGATCGGATCGTGGTCGCCGCATTCGGCGCGGGCGCCACCTGGGGCGCGCTCGCCTGGGAGTGGGGCGGGGACTGATGCTGGGACGCTTCACCGCTCCGGGGCCCCCCCGTGAGCGGCCGCTTCCCGCACCTGGGCCCCGGCTGCGCCCGGTCGCGCGCTCCGGGAGCGTCGCCTGCAAAGGGTGCGGCCGCCGCTTCGTCCTGGAGCGGTACGAGGGGGCGCTCCGCGTCTGTCCATGGTGCGGGCACCACGGGCAGCTGCCCGCGGCGGCCCGGGTGGCCCAGCTCGCCGACCCGGACAGCCTCGAGCTCCTCGACATCCAGCTCACTGACCGCGATCCTCTCGGCTTCGACGACGGGCGGCCCTACCCGGCCCGGGTCGCCGAGGCGCGGCAGAAGACGGGGCTCAGCGAGGCCTTCCTCATCGCGCGGGCGACGGTGGGAGGGATCCCGACACTGCTCGCCTGCATGGACTTCGGCTTCCTGGGCGGATCGCTAGGGTCGGCGGCGGGCGAGCTGTTCGTCCGCGGCTGCGAGCTGGCGGTCGCCGAGCGGCGCGCCCTGGTGGCGATCTCCAGCAGCGGCGGAGCGCGGATGCAGGAGGGGATCGCGTCGCTCGCCCAGATGGCCCGCTGCAGTGCCGGGGTCAACATGGTCGGCGCCGCGGGGCTCCCCTACATCTCGGTGCTGGCCGACCCCTGCTTCGGCGGCGTCACCGCCTCCTTCGCCGCCCAGGGCGACGTGATCCTCGCCGAACCCGGCGCCCGGATCGGGTTCGCCGGCGGGCGGGTCATCGAGCAGGCGGCCCACGAGGCCCTGCCGGAGGGCTTCCAGACCGCCGAGTTCCTGCTCAGCCACGGCATGGTCGACCAGGTCGTCGACCGGCGCGAGCTGCGCGAGCTGCTGGTCCACCTGCTGCTGGCGATGAGCGCGGCGGAGCGTGAAGCGGGCGGACCGAGCCGGGAGGCCGCGGCCGCCGCCGCGCCACCGGCCGCCGGGGGTTCCGCGAATGGTGAGCACCCTGTCCTCCCAGCGGCGGGGTCGCGACCGGAACCAGGACCAGGACCGTCCAGCGGAGTCCCCGTCGAGCGGCCGGCGCGGCTGCCGGGCCCGTCGGTCGCCGACCCGCTCTCCACCGCCGAGCGGGAGCGGGCGGCCTTCGCGGCCGTCGAGCTGGCCCGCCACCCCGAGCGCCCGCGCACCCTCCACCTGCTGCGGAGCCTCTTCCATCACTTCACCGAGCTGCGCGGCGACCGTCTCTTCGGAGATGACCGCGCGGTGATCGGAGGTCCCGCCCAGCTCGGCGGTTCCGGCGCCACCCCCGCGCAGGACACCTGGGTCATGGTGATCGGCCAGGAGAAGGGCAATGACGCCGCCTCGCGGGCAATCCACAACTTCGGAATGCCCCACCCCGAGGGCTACCGCAAGGCCATCCGGCTGATGCGCCTGGCGGAGAAGTTCGGGCTTCCGGTGATCTGTCTGGTGGACACGCCGGCCGCGGCCCCGGGCGTGGGCGCCGAGGAGCGGGGACAGGCGTGGGCGATCGCCGATTCGCTGCTGACCCTGCTCCGCCTGCGGACGCCGATCATCTCCTGCGTGCTCTCCGAGGGCGGCTCCGGGGGTGCGCTGGCCCTGGGCATCGCCGACTCGGTGCTGGCCCTGGAGAACGCCATCTTCTGCGTCGCTCCGCCCGAGACGGTCGCCGCCATCCTTTACCGCGACGCCGCCCAGAAGGGGAGGGCGGCGGCCGCCCAGCGTCCCTGGGTGGGCACCGCCTACCAGCTCGGGCTGATCGACGAACTGGTCCCCGAGCCCGCTCCCGGCGCCCACGCCCATCCCCAGGTGGTGGCCGGGGCCCTGCGCGGCGCGCTGCTCCGCCATCTGGCGGCCCTCCGCCCGATCCCCCTGGACGAGCTGCTCCAGCGCCGAGCGGACCGCTACCGGCACGTCGGGGACTGAGCCGGTCCGGCGATCCCCGGCCCCGCCGCGGCGGCGTCCCGGCCCCGTAGGATCGCCGACGTGACCGCATCCGACGGCGCCAGCGCCGCACCGCCACCCCTCCCCGACACCGCGGGCCACGTCATCTGGGACTGGAACGGCACCCTGCTCGACGACGCCCGGGTGGTGATCGCGTCCACCACGGCCGCCTTCGCGCAGGCCGGGATAGTGGCCCGGGTCAGCGAGGAGAGCTACCGGCGCAACTTCACCCGCCCGATCCGGCTCTTCTACGAGCGGCTGCTGGGACGGCCGGTCGGTCCCGAGGAATGGGTGAGGCTGGACCACGCCTTCCACGAGGAGTACCACCGCCAGGCTGACCGCTGCCGGCTCACCGCGGGCGCGCGGGAGGCCCTCGACCTGGTGCGAACCCGGGGCTGGACCCAGTCGCTCTGCTCGATGCTGCCGGAGCGGTACTTGCTCCCGGCGGTCGAGGCGCACGCCATCGGCGGGTACTTCCTCCGGGTGGACGGGCTCACCGGCGGCGAGAGGGGCGGGACCAAGATGCGCCACCTGATGGCCCACGTCACAGCCCTGGGCACGCCGCCTTCGCGCGCCGTGCTGATCGGCGACACCGTCGATGACGCCGTCGCGGCGGCCGGCGCCGGCCTCGACTGCGTCCTTCTCGACAGTGGCGGGGGGCTGCACACCTCGGAGGCGCTGGCCGAAGCCGGCGTGCCCGTGGTCGCGACCCTGGCCGAGGCGATGGGGCTGCTCCTGCCGCCGGTGGGCCCGGTCCCCTGAAGGGCCCACGGCGCCCGGAGCCGGGGTCACCGAATCGCGAACCGCTGCTAGATTGGGTTCCCATGGAGAAGGGAGACCTGGTCGCGGACTTCGAGTTGGAGGACGAGACCGGCACGCCGCGCCGGCTCTCCGAGTTTCTCGCCGCGGGTCCCGTGGTGCTGTTCTTCTACCCGGCGGCGATGACCGCCGGCTGCACCCGCGAGAGCTGCCACTTCCGAGACCTGGCCAGCGAGTTCGTCTCCGCCGGAGCCCAGCGGATCGGGATCAGCCACGACAGCGTGGCCAAGCAGCACCAGTTCGCCGAGCGGTACAGCCTGGGCTACCCCCTCCTCTCCGACGCGGACGGCACGGTCGCCAGGCAGTTCGGCGTCAACACCCGCTTCGGCATCATCCCTGTCAAGCGCTGGACCTTCGTCATCGGCACCGACGGCCGCGTGCGCGAGGTCATCAAGAGCGGGACCAACATGAACGTTCATGCCGACCGAGCCCTGGAGGTCCTCACCCAGCCATGAAGATCGGGATCATCGGCGCCGGCAACATCGGGGGCACGCTCACGCGCAGGTTCACCGCCCTGGGCCACGAGGTGGTGGTCGCCAACTCACGCGGCCCCCAGACCCTGGAGGACCTGGCCGAGGAGACCGGGGCCGCCGCGGCGGACGTCTCGGTGGCCGCCGCGGGCGCCGAGGTGGTGATCGTGACCATTCCGGAGAAGGCGATCCCCGGCCTCCCGGCCGGGGTCCTCGACGGGGCCGCGCCGGGGGCGGTGATCGTCGACACCGGCAACTACTACCCGCAGCGCGACGGGCGCATCGCCGAGATCGAGGCGGGGATGGCCGAGAGCCGGTGGGTGAGCGAGCGGCTCGGCCGGCCCGTGGTCAAGGCCTTCAACAACATCCGCGCCCAGCACCTGCTGGAGCTGGGCCGGCCGGCCGGCTCGCCGGGGAGGATCGCCCTCCCGGTCGCCGGCGACCAGCCCGAGGCCAAGGCGATCGTGATGCACCTGGTGGACGAGCTGGGATTCGATCCAGTCGATGCCGGCGGCATCGACACCTCCTGGCGCCAGCAGCCGGGGAGCCCGGTCTACGCGGCCGACCTCGACGCCGCTGGCGTGCGCGAGGCCCTCGATCGCGCCACCGAGGAGCGGCTCCCCGACTTCCGGGCCTGAAGGGTCAGCTGCGCAGTCGATCCGCGCCCCGCGACCGCTGTCCAGCCGGCAACGGCCTCCGGCTCGCCCGGTCCCGGGGCGCTCAGGCGCCGGCGGTCACGGTCCTCAGCTCGTCGAGCGACTCGCGGATGAGCTGGGGCAGGGACGGTTCGCCGGGTTCGCCGATCCAGCGCTCGAAGGCGATCTTGAAGATGGCGATGCCCGCCTCGGCGGTGAGGCTCGCCGAAGGTTCCGGGACGCCCCGACGGCGGAGCGTCTCGGCGAGCGCCGCGGCCCACGACGCGAGCTTGATCAACTCGCGTTCCCGCAGCTCAGCGTTGGCGACGATGACGGCCTGGCGCCGTCGGGCATAGTCGCGCCGTTCCTGGAGCGGGGCCGTCGCCGTCGCCAGGGCAGCCACCACCGAGTTCGATCGGCGCGGCGGCAGCCGGGGCGTTGGCCAGGGTGCTCACCAGCAGCTCCCGCAGCGCGTCGGTGCCCGCGAAGAGCACCTCCCGCTTGTCGGCGAAGTGGCGGAAGAAGGTACGCTCCGTGAGCCCCGCCCGGCCGGCGATCTCCGCCACCGTGGTCTGCTCGAAGCCGCGCTCGCCGAACAGCTCCAGCGCCGCCTGCATGACCCGGCCACGCGCGTCCGGCTCCCAACGACCCATGCTCGGATCCTACGCCATGACAGGGACTGACATCGTGTGCTAGAGTGATGTCAGCAACTGACATCAGCCGCTCTCGAGCCAGAGGGCGGCCACCGACCGGAGGTCGTCCCATGCATCTCTTCATCACCGGCGCGTCCGGCTGGATCGGCTCGGCCGTCGTCCCCGAGCTCATTGGCGCGGGGCATCAGGTCACCGGGCTGGCCCGCTCTGATGCCTCGGCCGCCGCTCTCACCGCCGCCGGGGCGGAGGTGCGGCGCGGCACGATCGACGACTTCGACATCCTGCGTAGCGCCGCCGCGGCGTCGGACGGCGTCATCCATCTCGCGTTCAAGCACGACATCGCCTTCTCGGGGGGCTTTCAGGACGCCGCCGACGCGGATCGCCGCGCCGTCGAGGCAGTCGGCGAGGTGCTGGCGGGATCCGATCGACCGTTCGTCGTCGCATCCGGGACCCTCGGGCTCACGCCAGGGCGGGTGGCGACAGAGCGAGACGGACACGATGCGTCCCTGATGGCCGCTCTGCCCAGCGGGCCGCGGACCCGCTGGGCCACCGCTGAGCTGGCGCTCTCCCTGGCCGAGCGCGGCGTCCGCTCCTCCATCGTGCGACTGGCGCCGACCAACCACGGTGAGGGCGACAGCGGGTTCACGGCGGCGCTCGTCGGCATCGCCCGCGAGAAGGGTGTCTCCGGCTACATCGGAGAGGGCTCCAACCGCTGGAGCGCCGTGCACCGGCTCGATTCCGCGCACCTCTTCCGGCTCGCGATCGAGGGCGCCCCGGCGGGCTCGACCCTGCACGCGGTCGCGGACGAGGGGGTGCCGATCCGCGACATCGCCGCGGTCATCGGGCGCCATCTGGATCTCCCGGTCGTCCCCATCGCCGCGGAGGACGCGGGCGAGCACTTCACCTGGATGGCCGGCTTCCTGGCGCGCGACAGCCCGGCCTCCAGCACGCTCACCCGCGAGCTGCTGGCGTGGGAGCCGGGCCAGTGCGGGCTCATCGAAGACCTGGACCAGGGCCACTACTTCGAGCGCCGGGGCGGCAACCGGGCCTGATATCGCGGGGCGGGCCCGGACTGGCAGCGCAGCCCGAGCCCGCCCGGGGCACCACTAGCCGCCTTCAATCCCGACGGCGATCCCGTTGCCGAGAGTGGTGACGTATGCGGTGCCGTCGGCACCCACCGCCAGCGCGGTGGCGTTGCCGGCGACGGTCGCGTAGTACGGGTCGTCGACCTCGGTGACCTGCGGGCAGGTGACGGCGCAACCGGTGAGCTGCACCTGCCAGAAGGCCGGCTGGACACCGCCGCCGGCCATCTCGACCCCGTCACCGTCCGCGCCGGCGAACGCGGCCAGTGGGCCGCCGACCCCACTCGTGCCACTGCTGGGGATCACCCACGCCGGCGTGCATCCGGCTGAGCAGGTGCTGGTGTCGATCATCCCGAGCCCGTTGGAGTCAGCCACCCACACCTCCGTCGCGGCCACCGGGTCGCCGGCCACCCAGCCCCGTCCAGCGCCGGCGCCGGTGTTGGCGTACAGCTCCGTCCACGGCGAGAAGAGACCTGCGGCGATGGTCGACATCCAGACCGCATGGGTGCCCTCGTCGTACATGTAGAGGGCGCTGCCGTCACCGGCCCACGCCAGGCTGACTCCGTGGACGTCGCTGGGCGACAGCGTCGGCCCCCCGCTGAGGGGGGACGGGATCGGCGTCCAGGAACCCGTGGTGCCAGAGCCGTTGAACGCGTAGACGCCGGTGCGCTGGAAGGCGGCGATCAGCAGGTAGTCGCCCGGGCCGGTGGCCGCGGAGGTGAGCGCGATCGGCCGGGTGGTCACCCCGGCGGGCAGAGGCAGGGGCATCCAGGTGCCACCGGTCGCCCACCCCGCGGAGTACCAGATCGACCCCAGCGAGTCGGTCTGCCGAGCCCCCCCGGAGAGGATGAGCGCGGAGGGCGAGACACTCGGGTCCCAGGTCACAGCCAGGCCGGTGTACGCGACCGAGGCCAGCAGGGGAGGGTCGACGAGGCCGTCGACGCTCGCCAGGTCGTCGGTCGACGCGAGCACCCCCCAGTCGGCGTCGGCGACCGCGACGTCGGAGCTGTCGGCTGGGTCGACGGCGACCGCCGGGTCGAAGGTCGCCGCCAGTCCCGTGACGGCGGGGCTCCACGCCGGAGAGCTGTGCGGATCGTACGACCAGACGCCCGACCGGCCTCCCACTAGCAGCGGGTCGGGCCCACCGCTCTCGCTGAGCATCACGACGCTGGACCCCGCGAAGACGTCGGCCGTGCTCCCGTCGCAGAGGGCGAGCGTCGACGATGGGCAGCCCCCGATCATCGCGGAGGGCCCGAGATTGGAGCCGGCCGAGCCGGCGGCGCCGGCTTCCCACCACTCCGTGGAGGTGCCCTCGATGGTGCTGGAGACGCTCCCCGCGGGGACCAGCGGGGTGACCTTGGTCCCGCCACCGGTCACGACGAGCTGTTCGACGTCGGGCGCGCCCTTGCCGGCATAGGTGGCCGCGTAGAGCACGTCCACCGGCGGTGACCCCGCCGACGTCTCGTAGCCGGTCAGCGTGTACCAGTGGGGCGACGCGTCCAGGGTGGCCCACGACCCCTTGCTCCAGTAGCCGACGCCCTGGGCGCCGGCGACATAGACGCGGGACCCCAGGTGGATGAGCTCCTGGACGCCGGTGGAGATCCCCTTCTTGGCGCTGAGCGACTTCGTCTTTGCGCCCGGTCCCAGGCCGGTGATCTCGTACACACCCTTGCTCGCTCCCGTCCTGCCGATCACCGAGACGAAGGCGTCGCCGCTGCCGTCGAGGGCCATCGAGTTGAGGTACGAGGTGCAGAGGGCCACGCACTGCCAGCCGGCGGCCGGTGTCGCGGCGTCGAGCGGCCAGCGCTCCAGGCCGCGACCGAAGGAGGCGGCGTAGAGGTAGGTGCCATCGGTGGCCAGGAGGTTCCCGGTGGCCCGCGGCTGGCCCTGCTGGCCGGGGAGGTTGCCGCCGTCGAAGGTGGGTGGCGTCCCCGTCCCGTCGTGCCCGAGGTACGTCCAGGTGACGCCGTCGTCGGTGGACGTGGCGATGCCGCCGCTCGAGCCGGAGCCCACCGCCGCGTACCAGGTGCCCCCCTGGTCGAGGAGGGCGGCCACGCTGTACGCCGCCGCGGGCAGGCCGTGGTTCTCCGGCGTCCAGGTCACCCCGCCGTCGGTGGAGCGGAAGAAGCCCTCGGTGTCGCCGCCGGCGATGAAGGTCCCGGTCGGGGATCGCGCCAGGACGCTGATGAACCCGCCACCTTCCACGGCCGAGTTGGTGAAGGAGATCCCCGCTGCCCCCGCGGTGAGCGGGCTGAGGGGTGCGGCGGCGAAGGCCAGCACGGTGCCCGTCAGCGAGACGGTGAGCAGATGGGTTGGCCACCGGCGGCCGCGCCGTGCACCCCCCAACCTCTAACCTCCTCGACCCCTCGACCCCTGGGTGAATCTAATCACGTGGTGTGGCACGTGTCATCGCCGGGTTGACCCGGGCACCGCCCCCTGATAGGGTCAATCCGAACTGACGTTCGCAAACGGATTCCGCACGAGATGACGTACCGGCTCCTCCACCTCGCCGACCTCCACCTCGATCGCCCCTTCGCCATGATGGGCTGCCACGGGGAGCTGGCCCGGCGCCGCCGGCAGGGGCTGCGGGAGGCGCTCCGCCGAGCCGGCGAGATCGCCCAGGAGCGGGGGTGCGGTGCGGTCACCGTCGGAGGGGACCTCTTCGAGCACGAGCGCGCGGGCGCCGAGACCGCTCAGTTCCTGGTCGAGACCTTCGCCTCCTGGGAGCCGATGAGGGTGCTGCTCGCCCCCGGCAACCACGACCCCCTGGTGCCGGGGAGCATCTACCTGCGGACCCGGTGGCCAGAGAATGTCCACGTCTTCCGGGGGCCCCGGTTGGAGCCGCTGGAGCTGGTCGAGGGTCTGACCGTCTGGGGCCTGGGGCACCAGGAGCCGGCCTGGACCGGCAACCCCCTGGAGGGCGGGCTGGTGGCGGGGGGCAGCGGCCGTCGTCATCGCTCCGCGGACGGCGTCCACCTCGCGCTCTACCACGGGGCGGAGACCGGCAGCCGCCCGGCTGGCAAGGGCGTCCACGGTCCCTTCGCCGCCGCCGAGATCCGGGAGCGCGGCTATGCCCTGGCCCTCTGCGGCCATTACCACGGCCGCCGGATCGACCCCGAGAGCGGGCTTGTCTACCCGGGCAGCCCCGAGCCGCTCGCCTTCGACGAGAGCGGGCCCCGGGGCCCGGTGCTGGTGGAGATCGGCAACCGCGGTGAGGTCCGCTGCACCGCGATCGACACCAATCGCTGGCACGCGGGCATCGTGGAGTGCCGTCTCGACGGCGTGAGCAGCCTCACCGCGACCGTCGATCGGGTCAGCGCCGAGGTGCTGACGGCGACCGCGGGGCTCCCTCTGGAGCGGACCACGTTGCGGGTCGACCTGGTGGGAGCGGTGCCGCCCAGCCTGGGGGTGGACCTCTTCGACTGCGAGAGCGCTGTGCGCGAGGCCACCGGCGTGGCCGCGCTGAGGATCCGGGACCTGACCGCGCCCGCCACCGACCTCGAGGCGCTCGCCGAGGAGGGGACCACCCGGGGCGCCTTCGTGCGGGTCGCGGTCGCGGCCCTGGCCGCGGCCGAGAGCGCCGAGGAGAAGGCAGTGGTCGCTGACGCACTGCGCTACGGGCTGGAGGCCTTCGCCGGCAGCGAGGTCGGCCTGCGATGAGGCTGGAGCGGCTGGAGGTCACCGGTTTCGGCCGGCTGAGCCAGCGGCGCTTCGACTTCGGGGAGCGGATCACCGTGGTGCTCGGACCCAACGAGTCCGGCAAGTCGACGCTGCACCGCGCCATCCGTGCCGCCCTGTACGGCCTCGACGCGGGGGGGCCGGGCCGGCCGCGGGAGCGCAGCGACTGGGCCCGCTGGCTGCCCTGGGCGCCGGGCCGCTTCGGCGTGACCCTCACGTACCGCCTGGACGGAGGGCGCCGGCTCCGCGTGGCCCAGAGCTTCGACCACGACCGGGTCCAGGCCCAGGTTCAGGAGCTGGGCGGGGGCGACGTCACCCAGCAGTTCCGGATCGGCAGGACCGTGTGCCCGGGTCGCTTCCACCTCGGAATCGACGAGGCCGTCTTCTGCGCCGCAGCCTGGCTGGGAGAGGAGGGCCTCCACCTCTCGGCGGCCGAGGCGGCGCCACAGCAGGCCGGACGCCTCCGCGAGGCCCTGGAGAGGCTGGTCGACGCCGGTGCCGAGGGGACGACCGCGGCCGAGGCCATGAAGGGGCTGGGGGACGCCCTCCAACGGGTGGGCTCGGAGCGACGTTCGGGGAGCCCTCTGGGGGTCGCCGTCGCCCAGGCCCGCCGTCTGGACGCCGAGATCGCTGCGGCGCAGTTCCGCCTCGCCTCCTTCGCCGGCGAGGAGGAGCGGCTGCGCGGGCTCGAGGCCGAGGCCGAACGCTCTGCCGGGGAGGCCCTGGTGGCCCAGCGCGCCTGGCTCCGGGCGCGGATCGCCCGCCTCGGAGATCAGGAGACCGAGATCAGGCTGGCGGGCGATGAGGCGTCCTCGCTCGTCGCGGCCCTCGCGGCCGAGGCGCCCCACGCCGGCTTCCCCGTGGAGCAGGAGGCCGCGGTCATCGCTCTCGGGGGCGAGCTGCACCAGCTGGCACGGGCCGCGGACGAGGCCGAGGCGCGCTGGGCCGCCGCGGCGGAGCCCATCGACACCGTACGGCGACGGCGCGCCGAGATCGCCGCCGGCCTCCACGCCATGCCGGAGCCGCCACCGGTCGCTCCGGCGGCGTTCGACGAGGCCGACCGTCTCCGCCGGCGCATCGAGGTCGTGGCCGCGATCGCCCGCCGTGATTCCGAGCTCACGATCTCCTCCCGGGACGAGGCGCTGCGGCGCGAGATCGCGGTGACCGGCCTCGGGTCGGTCGATCCCGAGGAGCTCGAGACCGTGGCCCGCCTGGTTGACGCCGCGCAGACGGGGAGAGCGCGTGCTCGGTTGGCCTTTGGGGTGCTGGGTGCGCTCATCCTGGTGGGAGTGGCCGCGGCCGCTGGGCTCGCGGCTGCCGGCGACCGGCTGGCGGCGCTGCTGGCGGTGATCTCCGCCCTGGTGGCGGTGGCCGGGCTGGCCGCGGCCGGCGGCCTGGCGCAGCGCACCGGGAGCGCAGCGAGGCGCGATCTCGGCGAGCGGCTCCCGGGTCTCGACCTCAGCCCGGCTGGACTGGAGAGGCTGGGGTCTCGCCTCCCGGCAGCGCGCAGCCTCCACCATGAGCGCCGCCAGCAGGCGGCCCTGGCCGAGGTCCACCGGGCGGACCAGGGCCGTGCCCAGGCCGAGCTCGAGGGGCTGGTGGACCGCTGCCTCGGCCTCGCTCGCGAGGCCGGGGTGGCGGCTCCGGGCCGCCCGCCGGCCGGGGCCCGCAGCGAGGGGCTGCTGGAGACGGCGGGTGCCGCGCTCGCCGCGATCGACGAGGCGGTCCGGCTGGCGGCGCGGCGGCGCGAGCTCGAGACCGAGGACGCGGGCCTGGCCGGGCGGGAGGCCCAGCTCGCCTCGTTCGGCGAGGAGGCCACCCGGACCCGCGCCGCCGCCGCGGCGGTCGAGGCGAGAATCCGGAAGTTCGCCACGGCGGCGGGTGTCGATCCCGGGCTGCCTTCCCTCGCGGCGGTGGCCGCCTTCCGTGACGGCTGCGCCCATCGCCGCGAACACGACCGCCTCGCCGCCGCACTGGCCGAGGTCCGCCGCCGCCAGCGGGTCGCCGGCGCCGACCTCGAGGCGATCGCCCGCCAGCGGTCGGAGCTGGCCGCCGAGCTGCGCCGCCGGGGCGGCTCTCCGGACGCCACCGCGGAGGACCTCCCGGTCGACCCCGGCGAGCTCGACGAGCTGGAGCGGGCCGCGGCGTCGGCGACGGAGCTCGCCGCCACCGCCTCCACCGCCGCACGGACTCTCGAGGCCCGCATCGAGGGGCTCACCGGCAGCCTGCCCTCCCTGCCCGACCTCGAGGACGAGCGGCTCACCGTCACCGCCGCCCGCGACCGTGCCCTCCGCCAGCAGGAGGCGCTGCAGCGGGCCATGGCCATGATCGACGCCGCCGGCCGCGACGTCCACGAGCGTCTTGCGCCCCGCCTGGCGGAGTCGGTGTCGAGCCGGCTCGCCCTGCTGACCGGTGATCGCTATGCGGACGTGAACGTCGACGTGGAGCACTTCGCGATCGCGCTCGCCCCCAGCGATCGCGATCAGCTGGTCGGCCTCGACCTCGTCTCCCATGGGACCCGCGACCAGGTGGCGCTGCTGCTCCGGCTGGCCCTCTGCGAGGTGCTCGGCGAGGCCGGCGAGTCCATGCCCCTGCTGCTCGACGAGCCGCTCGCCTCCGCTGACCCGGCGCGCCGACGTGGACTTCTCGAGTTTCTCTCTCAGTTGTCTGCAACGAACCAGCTGGTGGTCACCACCACCGATCCCGGGATCGCCGCCACCCTGGTGGGACTGGGCGACCCGGAGTTGACCGCGATCATCGACCTGGGCACGCCGGGAGCTCTCGACGAGCCGGCGCCGGTGCCGCCCGAGGTCTCGTTCCGACCTGGATCGGTGGGGTAGCGCCCAGCAGACTGCCGGCCGGGCGAGGTCAACCCCAGACGCAGATCGGCGGCGGGGGGGGCGCCCGGAGGTGCACGACCGGAGGAGCCCAGAAGGCAACGCGGGATGTTCCCGCTGGCCGGATGTGATCCGGGTGGCCACTCCACCCAGCCAGGTCAGAGCGCCGCAGCCACCCGGACGAGGCCCTCGAGGTCACTCACCGGCGGGGTGATCAGCGGGACCTGGACGGTGGGCACGTCGACGAGACGTGCGAGGCGGGTCAGCTGGCGCGCATCGCGGTTGGCGAGCTCGGAGAGCAGCCGATGGGAGCGGCCCAGGGAGGCGGCCGCGACCGGGTCGACCGCGACGTCCAGGGCCCGGCCGAGCGCCTGGGCGCCGCGATGGTCGGCCAGCACCTCGGCGGCGCGGACCGCGGCCTCGTCGGTGAGAAAGCCCGGCAGCACGCGGTTGACCACCACGGCTCGGAGCGGCATCGAGAGCTCCTCGAGCTTGCTTGCGAAATGCTCGGCTTCGGCGAACGCCGCCGGCTCCAGGGTGGTGACCACGACGAAACCGACCCGAGAGCTGCGCAGCAGCTGGCTGACCGCCCGGGCTCGCTGCTGCACCCCTCCGTACAGGGTCTGCAGGTCGGCGACGAAGTCGCCCAGCTCGCCGAGCAGCTCGCTGCCCAGCAGCCGGTCGGCGATGTGCAGGAAGGGGGCGGCGGCGAGGTTCATGGCGTGGAAGCCGAGCCGCGACGGACCCGCCAGCCAGGAGAGGAGCCGCGCCCCCACGAAGTCGGAGATCCGCTCGGGTGCCTCCAGGAAGTCCAGGGCGGAGCGGGACGGGGGGGTGTCCACCACCAGACAGTCGTACTCGCTCGCCTCGTGAAGCTCGTACAGGGCCTCCATGGCCGCGTACTCGTGACTGCCGACGAAGGCATCGCTGATGCCCTGATAGAAGCGGTTGTTGAGGATTCGCCTCGCCACCTGGCGGTTGGGAGCGTGGCGCTCCACCATCCGGTCCCACACCGACTTCTGGTCGAGCATCGCCACGACCAGCTCGCCGCGCAGCGGGAGGCCCGCCTCACGGAACCGGGCGTTGGGAACCGCGACCGGGTCGGCTCCGATCCCGCTCATGCCCAGGGCGGTGGCGAGGCGCCGGGCCGGGTCGATGGTGAGCACCATGACCCGCCGGTCGCTGGCGGCGGCGATGGCGGCGGCGAGGGCGGCGCTGACGGTGGTCTTGCCCACCCCCCCGCTGCCGCAGCAGACGACGACCTCGAGGCCGCCGACCAGGGCGGGCAGCCCGGTGGTGCCGGGATCGACGGGTGGCCGGCTCATCCGTCGCTCTCCAGGGAGGCCGCCACGGCCCGGGTGGTCGCCAGCCCGGGGCGGGCTGCCACCAGGGGCACGGCCACCACCGGCACCGACATGCGGGCGGCGAGGCGGCGCGCGAAGGGTTGCCCGCTCCGGTTCAGGGCATCGGCGAGCCGCAGTCCGGCGACGAGGCCGTCCACCCCGTCACCGAGAACCCGGGCCGCGGCCTGAGCGTGCCCGGCATCGTCCAGCAGTTCGACGATTCGACGCTGCCGCGGTGATGACACCGAGGCCACAATGCGGTTGAGGAAGCAGGGCCCCAGGCCGATCTCGGTGTGCTGCACCACCTCGTCGTGGAGCTCGAGCGCCTCAGTGACCGGCATCTCCTCGGCGAGGGCGGTGATGCAGAGGGCGGTCTTGCGATGGTCGGTGACCATCGCGTCGACGAAATCGATTTGGGACCCGAGCATGCCGCCCCGCACCAGGCGCCGCATCGACCGCGCCGCGGTGAGCTGGGGGAGGATCTCGCCGCTCGAGGTCGCGTCGACCACGATCAGGTCCCAGACCGGCTTCCGGTCGCTCTCGCGGCGGCGCTCCTCGTGGGCGATCTTGCCGACCATGAGCATGTCCCGAGGACCGGGAACCCCCGTCGCCACGAAGTCGAAGACACCGGCGAGCGGGGTGAGGCGGGTGAAGCGGGGGACCTTGAAGAAGATCGCCAGGTACTCCTGGAAGGAGTCCTCGGGATGGAGGGCGATCACCGAGAGGTTGCGCTGCACCACCACCGGCCGGAAGCCCACGGGCGGATGGCCCAGCGCCTCCGCCAGGTCACCCTTGGCGTCGACCTCGACGGCGAGCACCCGGATGCCCCGGCGGGCGGCGATCAGCCCCAGTGCCGCGGCGATGGTGGTCTTGCCGGTCCCGCCCTTGCCGGCGACGAAGATGACCCGCTTGCGAAGGAGATCATCGAGGCGGGTGCGTCCACCCGCGCGCTGGGGGGCCGTCGGGGCGTCTCAGGCCGGGTCCGCGTCGCCCCGGACCGCGGCCAGCACCTCGCCCGCGTGGCCCTCCGGCTTGACCGACCGCCACTCGCGGGCGACGCGGCCCTCGGGACCGATCAGGAACGTCGAGCGATCCACGCCCATGTAGGTGCGCCCATACTTCTCCTTGGTGACCCAGAGCTGGAGGAAGTCGATGAGGCGGCGATCCGGATCGCTGACCAGTGGGATGCCCAGCTCGCACTTGGCGGCGAAGGCGTCGTGGCTCGCGCCGGAGTCCGGCGAGACGCCGTACACGGCCACCCCGGCGCGCTCGAAGTCCGGGAGCAGGCGGGTGAACTCCCGTCCCTCCAGGGTGCAGCCCGGGGTGTCGTCCTTGGGGTAGAAGTAGAGGACGGTCCGGTGGCCGAGGAGGTCGGAGTTGCGAAGCCGTCCGCCCCCACCGGTGGCGAGGTCGAATTCAGGCAGCTCGGTCGTCATCTCACCCATCGCACACTCCCCCATGTCCACCGGCCCGCAGCAGCGAGTCTACGAGCCCGGTGACATCGCCCGGCCGCCGGGTACGGGGCCCGCATCAGTTGAGGAAGGAGCGGAGCCTGCCCACCACCTCGTTGACGTGGCCGCGATCGGGCGCGTCGGGGGCCGCGGTGGCGAGGTAGTCGCTGAGGTCGCGCAGGGCGCCCTGCGGCCGGCCCATCTGCCAGAGGAGCAGCCCCCGGTCGCGGCGTTCGGCGGGCTCGTCGGGCAGCAGGTCGACGCAGCGGTCGGCGGCGAGCAGCGCCAGCGGCCAGTTCTCGAGGCTGGCGTAGCAGCCCCGGAGGTTACGGGACATCCGGGCGAGGATCCGGCGTGGCGTGGCCGGCTCCAACCACCGGGGCTCGACCCGTTCCGGCTCGTGGCCGAGGTGACGACCGGCAGTCCGGAGGAGCGCCTCGTCGTCGAGCGGCTCGCCGGAGCAGGCGTCGACCACCAGACCGTCGACCCGCACCGCGAAGTGGCCGGGAAGGGCGATGCCCTCCACCCGGATCCCGGCGCGGCGCCCCACCCCCATCCAGATCGCCCCGCAGGCGATCGGGGTTCCGGCCCCCCGCTCCAGCACCGAGTTGAGGTAGTGGGTGCGCGGATCGCCGCCGCCGGCGCCGTGGAGACCCAGCCGGGTGCGGAGCACGGCCGCCAGGGCCGCCGAGCACCCTCGACCCGACCCGCCGTCGAGTTCCGCGGCCAGATCGTCGAGCAGGTTCAACCAGGGCTCCGGCTGGACGCCGGGCGAGTCCTCGACGGCCATCCAGAGCGCCGCCTCGGCGACGTCCGAGGCGGGATCGGCGGCGGCGGCGAGCAGAAGGCTGCGCGGGTCGGCGGGCGCCATCGCCGGTATGATGCCCGGCCGGGCACCCGGGACCGCCGAGGAGGGCGCGCGGAGCGAATACACTGGGACAGAGATGCTGCTCGACGAGATCACCTCACCCGACGACCTGCGGGACCTCGGCCCCCAGGATCTGAGCCGCCTCTGCGGCGAGATCCGCGAGTTCCTGGTCGCCGCGGTCTCGCGGACCGGAGGGCACCTCGGGCCCAATCTGGGGGTGGTCGAGCTCACCGTCGCGGTGCACCGGGTCTTCCATTCGCCACGCGACGCGCTGGTCTTCGACACCGGCCACCAGGCCTATGTCCACAAGATGCTGACCGGACGCCTGGCCGGCTTCGATCGGCTGCGCCAGCGCGGCGGGCTCTCCGGCTATCCCAACCGGGCCGAGTCGGAGCACGACATCGTGGAGAACTCCCACGCCTCCACCGGGCTCAGCTACGCCCTGGCCCTGGCCAGCGCCCGGCAGCTGACCGGCGAGCCGGGCAAGGTGGTCTGCGTGGTGGGCGACGGGTCCCTCACCGGCGGGATGGCCTATGAGGCGCTCAACAACATCGGTCACCTCCGACCCGACCTGATCATCATCCTCAACGACAACGGCCGCTCCTACGCCCCAACCATCGGGGGGATCGCCGAGAACCTGGGGCAGCTGCGCCTCTCGCCGACCTACGAGGCCGCCAAGGACGCCACCGGCCGGACCCTGCGTCACCTTCCCCTGGTCGGCGACTCCGCGTACCAGGCCGCCAAGCGAGTCAAGGAATCGCTGAAGCAGCTGGTCTCCACCACCTCGATCTTCGAGACCCTCGGTCTCAAGTACGGTGGCCCGATCGACGGCCACGACATCCCCGCCCTTGAGCGCGCGCTCCGGGATGCGGCGGCGTACCGGGGCCCGGTGGTCATCCACGTGGTGACCAACAAGGGCAACGGGTACGCCCCCGCGGTGCAGGACGAGATCGACAAGTACCACGGCGTCTCCAGCTTCAACCCCGAGGACGGTAGCTTCACCATCAAGGCGGTCTCCTGGACCGACCTCTTCGGCGAGGCGCTCCTGGAGGCGGCCGAGCAGGACCAGCGGATCATCGCCATCACCGCCGCCATGGCCTCGTCAACGGGCCTGCTCGAGTTCGCCGAGCGCTACCCGGACCGCTTCTTCGACGTCGGCATCGCCGAGCAGCACGCGGTCACCTTCGCCAGCGGGCTGGCCATGAAGGGGCTCCGCCCGGTGGTCTGCATCTACTCGTCGTTCCTGCAGCGCGCCTTCGATCAGATCGCGTGCGACGCCTGCCTGCACCGCCTCCCGGTGACCTTCGTCATCGACCGGGCCGGGATCACCGGCGACGACGGGCCCTCGCACCACGGCATGCTCGACCTCGCCTACCTGCGCTGCATCCCCAACTTGGTGGTGGCGGCGCCGAGCAGCCCCGACGAGATGCGCCGGATGCTGGCCACCGGGCTGGCCCATGACGGGCCGTTCGCCCTCCGCTACCCGCGCGGCTCCGCGCCGGCAACGGCGACCGCGCCCCTCGAGCCGCTCACCATCGGCCGGTCGATCACCCGCCGTGAGGGCGACGACATCGCCATCATCGCGGTGGGAAAGATGGTCCGGGTGGCTCTGGAGGCCGCGAGCCAGCTGGAGGCGGACGGGATCAGCTCCACGGTGGTCGACGCCCGCTTCGTCAAACCGGTCGACCCCCACTTGGCCGACATCGCCGCGGCCCACCAGGCAGTCCTCACGGTCGAGGACGGCACCCGGGTCGGCGGCTTCGGGAGCGCCGTCGCCGAGCTGCTCGGGGACACCGGGGTGGCGGTGCCGGTGCGCCGGCTCGGGATCCCCGACCGCTTCATCGAGCACGGTGCCCAGGCCCTCCTGCTGAGCGAGCTGGGGCTGGACGCGGATGGTGTGGCGCGATCGGCGCGCGAGCTGCTGGCCAGCCTGCGGCGCGACGCCGTCCTCACCTGAGCGCGGCGCACCGAGGCCGCGCGATGGGCACCGTCCTCGTCACCGTCGCGGGACCGGGGGGCCATGCCGACCTCGCGGTCGCGGACGACGCCGCGGTCGCCGCGCTGGTTCCCGTCCTGGTCCGCCACTGCGAGCCGGAGCCGCGACCCTGGAGCCGCTGGGCGCTCGGGCTCCCGGGCGGCGACCCGTTCCCACCCGGACAGACCCTCGGCGCCCTGGGCGTCCTCGACGGCGCCGAGCTGGAGCTGCGTGACATGACCGGCGGGGCGGGCGGGGGGCCGTCCGTCGAGGAGGCGGACCGGGACCCACGGCGGCCTCGCATCGTCAACCTCGCCGAGAGGCTGGTCGAGGACGTGGCGCGGATCCGTGCAGGGCGGAACCCCCTCCTCGAGTACGCGGCTCCGGAGGCCCGCCGGCGGCTGCGGGCGCTCGCGCCGGGGCGTCTCGACCGCGCTGCCGCGGCGGATCTCTCCGAGCTCAGCCTTGCGGTCAGCTGGCATGCGGACCCCCGGGCGCCCGTGGAAGCCGTCGTCACCTTCGTCGAAGCGTCCGGCACCGGTGCCGACCGGGAGCGGGCCGGCTGGCCCGGAGCGTGCTCCGCGACCCCACCGGCCCGGCGGGTCGCCATCCGGATGAGCGTCGACGCTCCGTGCCGCCAGGTGCTGGACGTCAGCGTCGCGGCGCCGTCCCCGGCCTGAGCGGGACGCGCCCGCGATCAGGTGATCTGGACCGGCGCGCTCTCCGCGATCTCGACCCGTTCCACGCCGGCATCGCCAAGCACCTGGACCCCGCAGGGGTAGGTTCCCTGGGCCCCCGCGGACGAGAGCACCTGGGCATTGAACTTGAGGATCAGCTCGCCCGGCGTGGAGCCGCTCTGTGGGGGAACCTCGAAGCCGTCGAAGTAGGGGATCTCGCTGCCCTGCACTGGGTTGTTGCCGCCGCTCCGGCCCGAGTCCCCCGAATCTGGATCCCGCCGTCATAGATGAAGACGGGCGGCAGGGTGACCGTGATGCTCACCTGGTTGGCCGGCCCGGTGCCGGTGTTGATGACCGTGACCTGGTACGTCACCAGCGAGCCCGGGGCCGCCTGGTTGGGGCTCACCGACACCGACGCCGAGAGCAGCGGGGCCTGGCTCAACTTGAGGGCCAGGGCGTTGCTCTGGGTGCTGCCGTTGGTGGTGGAACCGGAGGCGCTCGCGGTCATGCTGTACGAGCCCGGGCTTCCCCCGGCGAGGGCGTCAAAGGTGATCTTGACGTCGTCTCCGGGACTGAGCACCCAGACGCCCCAGGTGGGCTGCTGGCTGTTGCCCTGGGCCTCGACGGGGCTGGTGCGGACACCGCTCCCCACCAGCGACTCGGTGTGGGTGTAGCGGAAGTTCGCGGGCAGGCCGGCGGTGACGGTGAGCCCGGAGGTCCCCTGGGACCCGATGTCCTTGACCGTGATCAGGAACCCGACCGAGTTGCCGGGGGCAACGCTGGGGACCCCTGAGGAGAGCGTCAGGGTCACGCTGAGCGCGGCCACCCCTCCGCCGCACCCCGTGGCCACCAGCCCACCGAGCAGGGCCGCCAGGACGGCCGCCCAGCCAAGCAACCGCGGGACCCGCGATGGACCCATTGGCGAGTGGCTCACACCCTCTGGGCGGCGCGCATCGGCGCCAGCGGACGGCGCTCGCGCCGAGGCGGCGCCAGCGGGACGTCGGTGGCTCGAGGGAGTGGGTCAGGGAAGCCGGCCTCGGCGAGCAGCCGGAGGGTGAGGGCGACATCCAGCCCCACCACGGTGTCGACACGCCCGCTGACGGCTTCGACGAGGTCCCCGCCGCCCCCCTGGACGGCGTAGGCACCCGCCTTGTCGAGGGGCTCGCCACTCGCGACGTAGGTGATCAGCTCCTGGTCGGAGAAGTCGCGCATCTTCACCAGCGAGCGGGAGACCGCCAGCGCCTCACTCTCGGTGCCGGTCCGCAGGACGCAGATGCCGGTGAGGACGGTGTGCCGCCGCCCGCGCAGCTCGGCGAGCATGCGCAGGGCGACCTCGGGGGTTCCCGGCTTGCCGAGGGGGCCGCGCGGGCCCACCACCACAGTGTCCGCCGCCACCACGAAGCTGCCCGGCTCGACCCGCTCGGCGACCGCCACCGCCTTCTGGCGGGCGATCAACTGGCAGCCGAGGTCGGCGCACATCCCGGGAGGGAGCGGCGGATCCGGCGGCGGCTCCGCCACCGCGAAGCGGATCCCGGCCCGAGCCAGCAGCTCGCGCCGGCGCGGGCTCGACGACGCGAGCACGATGCGCACCGGCGGCGGAGTCGAAACCCGCGAACCACCATGGCGAAACGGGGACGCCACTCGAACGCCGGGCAAATGCTCGTCTGGGTCGGTCATGCGCCCCTCAGCCACTGCGTGATATCTCGGTCCTCTCCCCGGCGTGATGACCCCACCGATAGCGATCGTACCATCGTCCAGGGGCCGTACTGAGTTTGAATGGTTTCGTTTGCTCTGATTGAATCAATTATGCGCGCACCGGTCTTCCCCCCGCTCCGGTTCAGCGGAGGGCGACGACCAGGGCGACCGCGGCCGGCACCGCCGCGAGCACCCCCAGCACCGGTCCCGCGCCCATGAGCAGGCGCCGGGCGGCGCCGATCACCCCCGCGTAGAGCACCACAGCGAGCGCGCCGAGCCCGGCCACGGCGAGGGCGTTGCGCCCGGCCAGGGCGGCGAAGCCGGCCAGCGAGAAGCAGGTCATCCCGATGGTCGCCACCAGGGCTGCGCGGCCCGGCCGGGCCGTGCCCTGGTCGAAGGGCCGGATCAACGCCGGAACCGCCATCAGGATGGCGGCGACGGCCCACGGGCGGGCCGCCCCCACCTGCCCGCTGGCGGCCGCGATGGTGCGCAGGTCCAGGGTGACGGCGGCCGATGCCAGCCCGAGGAGCGGGGCGATGGCGGCCGTCGCCGCCACCAGCCGGTACCAGGGCCATCTCTCCGCGGTTGCCCAGGCGATGCCGGCGGCGATGGCGGTGACCAGCACCGCCAGGCTGACCCCGCTGGGCAGGCCGAAGAGGGGCGAGCTCGGAAGTGCCAGCAGACCGGAGGCAGCGGCGACTCCGACGGCGGCGATCAACTCGTCGAGCTGGGCCGGGTGGAGCCCGGCCGGCAGCCGGCCGGCCACCGCCACCGCCACGGCCACCGCCCCCAGGTACGCGGCGCCGGGGTATACGGCCACCGCCAGGCAGGCCTTGAGCAGCGCGAGCGCGTTCACGCGGTGGGCCCGAAGACGAGGTGGATGGCGGCGACGGGGAGCAGGCCGACGACCAGGGCCACGGCGGCGAGGACCCACCCCGCCGCGACCCGGTGGTGAGGTGCGGGCTGGCCCGCTCCGGGTTCCCCACGGGCAACCGTGATCACCACCGACACCGTCACCAGGCCGCTCGCGACGACGCAGGCGGCCCCCACCGCGCCGCTGAACGCGACGCACGCTTGGAGTACCAGGAACCGCCCCCAGAAGGCCGGTGCCGGGGGCAGGCCGCAGAGGGCCAGCCAGACCAGCCGGCGCGGAGATCCGAGCCCGGGTCTCGGCCTCTGGAGCAGCAGGGGAGCCGCGACCAGGTGGGTGAGGATGAGCACCAGACCGCCCCCGACCGCCACCGGCTCGCCGGTTCCCGCTCCGGCGGCCACCAGGCCCAGATCGGCGAGGGCAACCCGCGCATAGCGGGTCGGCGGCCCGGCGCGAAGGCTCATCACCCCGCCCCACACCGCGCTGATCAGCCCGCAGGCGAGCAGGGTGTGCTCGAAGGCCAGGCTGGCGAGCAGTGGCAGTGCCCCCGGAATCGAGAAGGCGCTGAGCAGGACGGCGGGCGCGAGCACGAGAAGCCAGACCGCGATCTCGGGAGCGCGCAGGTCGGCCAGGGCGCCGGCTGCCCAGCCGCCGAGCGGGACCAGGGCGGCGATGGCGATGACCCCCACCACCAGGAGCCCTCCCACCACCCCCGGCTGGGAATCTGCTGATACGGCTGGGAGGAGGACGCCGGCAGCGACCAGCGCGGCCGCCCCGGTGCCGGCGATCCGGCCGGCCGCGAGGGTGGCCCGGCTGGGCGCGGCGGTGACCCAGCGGAGGGTCAGGGCGGCGGCGGCGAGCAGGGCCGCCACGCCGAAGAGCAGGGGCGTTCCGGCGGAGAGGAGCAGCACCGCGGCACCCCCGACCGTCCCGATCCCGAGCAGCTCTCGGCCGTCGAGCTCCTCGGCCAGGAGCAGGCAGAGCCAGAGGGCGGCGCCCGCTGCTGAGAGGAGACCGGCGGCCTCGCGGGGGAGTTCCAGAGCTCCGCCCCCGAGCTGGTCGAGGCGAGGTCCTCCCCGGGCGGTGAGAAGGCTGAGCGCGACCAGGAGCACGGGAGCTATCAGAGCCGCGGCGCGACGGAGGCGGCGGGGACCAAGGCCCGCGACCGCCCCCACGGCGACCCAGGCTGCCGCCAGCCAGGCTGCGTTCACGGCGCGGGCACCGGAGGAGCGTCGCGGCGGCGCCGGGCGGCCAGCCAGGCCTCCACCGCCACCGCCACCGGGGCGATCGCGATCACCCCCGCGGCCGCCGGGAGCGGATCGCTGCCTCCGCGCAGCAGCCAAGCGACGCCCACCGCCACCGCGGTGACCGCCACGCCGGTGGCGAGGTCGGTGAGATTGCGGGCGAGGAAGAGGCGGAGCACGCCGCAGAGGAAGATGAAGGCGACCGGGAAGAGGGCTCCCTGGACCGCCACGATGGAGCCGACTGGCACATTGAAGCTGACCCACGACCCCGCCACCAGGGCCACGACGCCGCCCCCGACACGCACGCTGCGGGGCCCGAAGAGTCCCTCGTGAGCGCCCACCGGGCGGAGCGGATCGAGCCCGTCACCGGGAGCCCCCCCCGCAGCCACCACCCCGACCAGCGGGACCGCCACCGCCGCCGCCGCGCCCGCCCCGAGGACGACCAGCACCGCGCCGCCGCCCCCATACACAGCCGCCGCCGGAGCCAGCCCGAGAGCCACCGCGATGCAAGCGGCGAGCACCGCCCGGCGCCGGTCGACGAGCACGGCGACGGCACCGGCGGCGAAGGCGATGAGGTCGAGAAGGGGCTGGTTCACAGGTAGCGGAAGATGACCAGGGCGGCGATGGCCACGACGACGGTGAAGACGAGGCCGGGCTGGGCGACGAGCCAGGCGTCGACCCGGCCGGCGCCGCGTCCCAGGCGCCGGGCGGTGGGCCCGAGACGGCGCCGGGGGCCCACCAGGGCGACCCAGGCGGCGCGCGGACGCGAGCCCTGGGTGCCGTGGGCGGGGTGGGGGACCTGACGTCCCATCACCACGCCGGCGCAGGCGACGCCGACCACGACCACGACCAGCGCAACGCTCAGATAGCCGCCCGGCCACGCCCCCCCAGGGCCGTGGAGGGTCGCGCTGTCGATGGCGACCGGGGCGGCGCTGCCGACCAGCGGGCTGAGGAGCAGCGGAGCCGCGACCCCGGGCAGCAGCGCCGCGACCGCGCCCACCACCAGGGCGAGGACGGCATCCGGGCGCGGCACCACGTCGGCGTGGGCCCGGCGGGCCGGTCGTGGGGTGTCGCGGGAGAGCCGGCCCGCCGCCTCGGCGGAGAGGGGCGCCGCCGCCGACCCGAGGGCCTGGCGAGCCGCCACCAGGCCGCCTCCGGCGGCGATCGCGGCGGCCGCCCCCAGAGCCATCAGGAGCGGTGCGTAGGGGCGGCCCAAGGCGGCCACCGCTCCGAGCTCGAGGACGGCAGCCGTGGCCCCGAAGCCGAGCGGCAACCCTCCGGCGGCGGCGAGCGCGATGGCGGCGAGCGCCCGACCCCGGCGGCTGGGCCGGGTGGGCAGGCTCCAGGCAGGCGCCGCGAGCAGGGCGAGCTCCAGAGCCACCAGCCCGGCGGCGAACCCTCCGGCGCCGCCGGGAACCCCGGCGACCGCCACCAGGGTGCCGGCCGAGGCGGTGAGCAACCCGCGGCCCGCGCGTCGCGACTCGTGCCGCCAACGCCAGGAGGCGACTGCGCCCCACAGCGCGGTGGCGGCGCCGGCCACGGCAAAGGGGACGGTGAAGCCGGGGGCGACGGCGCCGCCGGTGGCCGCGTCCAAGCGCAGGAGGATGGCGGCGGCGCAGGGGACGGCACCGATCGCCAGCCAGCTTCGGGTCGAGCGCCCGCCAGCGGCTCCCGGCCACCACCCCGCGACGAGCAGGCGCCCCGCGCCAGCGAGGCCCCAGGGGAGCGCCACGGCGAGCCCGACCGCGCCCTGGGGAACCGCGTAGGGGTCGCTGGTCCCTGTGGAGACGATGAGCTGCACGGCGGCGATCAGCAGCCCGAGGGCGAAGAGGTGCTGGATCGTGAAGGCTGTGACGGCGCCCCTGCTGAGCCGTCCGCCACCGGCGGAGGCCATCACCAGGCCACCGACGCTCGCTATCTCGGCACCGCCGAAGAGGATCACCGCGTTGCCGGCCAGCCCGGCCAGGGCGGCGCCGGCCACCGTGACCAGCAGGGCCGTCTCCTCACCCGGCCGGCGATCTGCTGCGCCGAGGGCGAAGAGCCCCGCCACCAGCGAGGCCACCACCACGGCGAGCCCGGCCTGATCGGCGCGGAGCACCAGCGGCACCCCGTGCACCGCGTCGCCGTACGAGGCCATCACCGGCCCGCTGGAGGTGAGCGGCGCCAGGCTCAGGGCGGCCCACCCGGCCAGCAGGATGGCCGCCACCGCAACGATCCGCCGAAGCAGCGGCCGGGAGGGCGCAAGGATGAAGTCGACCAGCGCCCCGACCAGCAGGAAACCCAGGATGAGGGCGGGCCGGTTCCCCACGCTCAACATCCGCGTGGTCCCCCGTCAGCGTCCCGGAGCACGGGCATCAGAGCCCCACTAGTTGGGGGCGGCAGACCTGGGATGGGCGGGGGGCAGCGCGTGGGCGCCCACCTCGGCCGCGCAGTAGGGACAGACCGGCCAGCCCAGCCGGAGCCGCCGCTCGCAGACGGCGCAGCGCCGGGCGAACTGGGTGCGGCAGTAGGGACAGATGACGAACTCCTCCTCTATGTCGCGCCCGCAGGTCGGGCAGGGACGGGTCTCCGGAGCATTCGTCGGCGGCTCCTCCAGGATCTGCTGCTCCAGCGCCAGCGAGCGCTCCTCGTCGAGGGTCCGCGGGGGACGGACGACCAGGTAGATCAGCGCCCCCAGGAAGGGCGGAATGAACGCCAGCAGGAAGGCGAAGACCGCGAACGGGATCGAGTCGGAGCGGCGTCGCGCGTCCCTCACCACGTTGTAAGCCAGGGCCACCAGGAGCAGGGCGACGTAGAGGGAGACGAGGACGATGCCCAGGTAGAGAAGCGAGGTGCCGCTCGCGGCCAGAAGTCTCATGCGGGATCTCCCAGGCGGCGGCGCAGGCTCTCCGCCTGCAACTCCGCCTCACCGAGCTGTTCGCGGGCCCTCTCGACCACGCTCGCGGGCGCCCGCTCCCGGAACCCCGGGTTGGCAAGCTGACCGCGCAGCCGGTCGACCTGGCGCTCGACGTCAGCGAGCTGGCGGCGCAACCGTTCCCCGCCGCCGCCCCCGACGAGGTGGAGCTCGGCCTCGAGGCTCCCCGCGATCGCCAGCCGAGCCGTCTCCCCCTCCCCGGTCGCCCGCTCCTCCTCGCCGTCCGCGAGGCGGACGCGCACCAGCGCCTCGAGGATCCGGCGTCGATCGGCCGCGGAGAGGTCCGGATTGCCACCCCGGACGGTCACCGGGTGGCGGGTGCGGTCGGCCGCGCTGATGCCCGCCTCCTGGCGCCGGGCGCGCAACTGGCCGACGAGCTCCAGCAGCTCGTCGACACCCTCGCGCTCGCCCGCCCACCTGGCGTCGACCCACTCGGGCACGACCGCCGGCCAGGTGCGGTGCTGGAGGGTGGGCGCGGGCTCCGGGAGCCGCTGGGCACACTCCTCGGTGATGAAGGGCATGAACGGATGGAGCAGGCAGACGAGGGAGTCCAGAACCGTGGTCGCGGTCGCCGCGGCAGCCTGGCCACCCGGCCCGTCCGCGCCGTCTCGAAGCCGCACCTTCACGATCTCCATGTAGTCGGAGCAGAAATCCTGCCAGATCACGGTGTAGAGGCGTTCCATGGCGTCGTGGAAGCGGAACTGGGTCACCGCCTGGTCAACTGCGACCACCGCCTCGGCGAGGCGGCCCAGGATCCAGCGGTCCTCGGCCAGCAGGACCTCCGCCGGGACCGCCGCGGGCCGCACCGCAATCCGCTCGCCGTCGCCCAGCGCCGTCACCAGCAGGCGGGTGACGTTCCAGAGCTTGTTGGCGAAGCGCTGATAGCTGGCGACGCGCTCCTCGTCGTAGCGCACGTCCTGACCGCTGGTCCCCACCGCGCCGGCCCAGGCCCGGATGGCGTCGGCACCGTAGCGCTCGATGATGTCCAGGGGATCGACGGCGTTGCCCCGTGACTTGGACATCCTGGTCCCGTCACGGGCCATGATCGTCGAGGTGATGATCACGTCGTCGAACGGCTTGGCGCCCGTGAAGCGGAGGCCGGTCATGATCATCCGGGCCACCCAGAGATTGATGATCTCGCGCGCGGTGACCAGGACCTGGGTGGGGTAGAAGCGGGCCAGGTCGTCTGTCTGGTCGGGCCAGCCGAAGATGGCGAAGGGCCACAGGGCGCTCGAGAACCAGGTGTCGAGGACATCGGGATCGTGAACCAGCCGGTCGCTGCCGCAGCTGGGGCAGTCGAGCGGTGGCTCGACCCAGGCGAAGCGATGGCCGTTGGCGCAGGTGCTCACCGGGATGGCATGGCCGAGCCAGATCTGGCGGCTGATGCACCAGTCGCGGATGCCGCGCATCCAGGTGAGGAACTGGTCCCGGTAGCGCTCCGGGTGGAAGCTGACCTCACCGCTCTCGACCGCCGCGATGGCGGGCGCGGCGAGGGTTGGCATGCGCACCCACCACTGCTCGCTGACCAGCGGTTCGATGACGTGGTGGCAGCGGTCGCAGTGGCTCACCTCGTGAACGTAGGGCTCCTCGCCCACCACCGCCCCCAGCTCTCGCAGGGCCGCGGTGACCTGCTCGCGGGCGCTCCCCACGGGGAGCCCGTGGAAGCGGGGCAGATCGGGCACGTCCATGGTCCCATCGGGTGCGATGACGGTGATGACCGGCAGGCCGTGGCGGGCTCCGATCTCGTAGTCGGTGGGGTCGTGGCCGGGGGTGACCTTGAGCGCGCCGGTGCCGAACCCGATCTCCACCGCCGCGTCGGCGACGATCGGGACCCGCCGGCCGGTGAGCGGGAGGATGACGTGGCGGCCCACCAGGTCGCGGTAGCGGGCGTCCTCGGGGTTCACCGCCACCGCGGTGTCACCGAGCATGGTCTCGGGTCGCACCGTGGCCACCACCACCTCTCCCCCGCCCTCCACCGGATAGCGGAGACGGGTGAGGGTGTCGTGGTGCTCCACCCAGTCGATCTCCTCGTCGCTGATGGCACTGCGATCGTGAGGGCACCAGTTGACGATTCGCGGTCCGCGGTAGATCAGTCCCTCATCGAAGAGGGCCTTGAAGACGGTGCGGATGGCGCGCACGTAGCCGTCGTCGAGGGTGAAGCGAGAGCGTGCCCAGTCGCAGGTGAAGCCGAGCCGGCGCATCTGCTCGTAGATGCGACCGCCGCACTCCTCGTACCACGCGTCGACCCGGGCCTGGAAGGCGGCCCGCCCGATCGTCTCGCGACTGGTGCCCTCGGCGATCAGCTGGCGCTCGATCACCGCGTTGGTGGCGATGGCGGCGTGGTCGGTGCCCGGGCACCACTCGACCTCGGCGCCCAGCATCCGCCGGTGGCGGGCCAGGATGTCTTGGACCGATCCGCCCATGGCGTGGCCCATGTGGAGGGGCGCGGTGATGTTGGGTGGCGGGAGGGCGATGGTGAAGCCCGGACGCTTCGAGGCGACGTCCGCCCGGCCCACCCCCAGCTCCTCCCAGCGGTGGCGCCAGCGCGACTCCGCCTCCGCCGAATTGAACTGTGGCTCCATGGGTGGCCCGAAGTATACGGGCGGCCTCCCGGGCTGAGGCACAGCCCGGGTGCGAGGCGGGGGAGGATCAGATCGGTTGCCGGCCTCGCGACGGCACCCAGGGCGCTCGAGCCGAGCCGTTGCTAGGCGGACTTGTCGGCGACCGCCGCCTCTCCCCCCTCCGGCTCGGCTGCCCCGCGCCGGGGGTCCTCGGTCAAGAGCAGCGGCTCCACGCCATCCAGGATGGACTGCTCGGTGATCACGCACCGCTTGATGTCGGGCCGGCTGGGGACCTCGAACATACTGTTGAGCAGCACGTCCTCGATGATCGACTTCAGTCCGCGCGCCCCGGTACCCCGAGCCAGAGCGCGTTTGGCGATCGCCCGCAGAGCCCCCTCGTGAAAGGCGAGCTCGACGTCGTCGAGGGCGAAAAACTTCTGGTACTGCTTGACGAACGCGTTCTTGGGCTCGGTGAGGATGCGGACCACGTCGTCCTCGTCGAGGTAGTCGAGGGTGACCACGATCGGGAGCCGGCCGACGAACTCCGGGATCAGCCCGTACTTGAGGAGGTCCTCCGGCTGCAGCTCGCGGAGCAGCTTGGTCGACTCCTTGGTCCGCCCCTTCTTCAACGGCTCACTGGTGAATCCGATCGCCCGGCGCCCGGTACGATGCTCGATGATCTTCTCCAGACCGTCGAAGGCGCCGCCACAGACGAACAGGATGTTGGTGGTGTTGATCTGGATGAAGTCCTGGTGCGGGTGCTTGCGGCCGCCCTGGGGTGGCACATTGGCCACGGTCCCCTCGAGGATCTTGAGCAACGCCTGCTGCACCCCCTCTCCGCTGACGTCGCGGGTGATCGAGGGATTGTCGGCCTTGCGGGCTATCTTGTCGATCTCGTCGATGTAGATGATCCCCCGCTCGGCGCGGGCGATATCGAAGTCCGCCGCCTGGATGAGGCGGAGCAGGATGTTCTCGACATCCTCTCCCACGTAACCCGCCTCGGTCAGGCTGGTGGCGTCGGCGATGCTGAACGGGACATCGATGATCTTGGCGAGGGTCTGAGCCAGCAGTGTCTTGCCGCACCCGGTTGGTCCGACCAGCAGCACGTTGGACTTCTGGAGCTCGATGTCACTGTTGGCCTTGCTGTTGGCGATCCGCCGGAAGTGGTTGTAGACGGCGACCGAGAGCACCTTCTTGGCGTGCTCCTGGCCCACCACGTGCTGGTCGAGGGAGGCCATGATCACCTGCGGGGTGGGCATCATCCCCGACTTGACCCGCTTCTGCGAGGTCGAACGATTGTCCTCCTCCAGCACCTCCTGGCAGAGGTCGATGCACTGATCGCAGATGTAGACGCCGGGACCGGCGACCAGCTTGCGAACCTGCTCCTGTCCCTTGCCGCAGAACGAACAGCGGGTGTGTCGGCGACGATCTTCGCGGTCGGTCATCTGGTCACCGGCATCGTGACGGCCTCAGCGGGCGGCGGCGCCGCCCCCGGCCGCCGGGCCTTCGGCCCCGTCATCGTGGGATGAGCTCGCACCGTTGCCGCTCGTCCCCCGTGGCGATGAGCCATCCCCGGTGCTCTTCGGCCGGGACTGGATGATCTCGTCGATCAGGCCATAGGTCCTGGCCTCCTCGGCGCTCATGAAGAAGTCGCGGTCCGAGTCGCGGGTGACCACCTCGATCGGCTTGCCCGTGTGCTGGGCGAGGATCTCATCGATGCGGGCCCGGATCCGGAGGATCTCTTGGGCGTGGATCTGGATGTCGGCGGCCTGGCCGCTGAAGCCTCCGCTGGGCTGGTGGATGAGGATCCGGGTGTTGGGGAGCGCGAAGCGCAGCTTGGGGGCGCCGCCGGCCAGCAGCACGGCGGCCATGGAGGCGGCTATCCCCATGCAGATCGTGCCCACCCGCGGCTCGACGTACTGCATGGTGTCGTAGATGGCGAGCCCTGCGTAGACCGACCCGCCCGGGGAGTTGATGTACAGCCAGATGTCCTTCTCGGGGTCCTCGCCGGTGAGGAAGAGCAGCTGGGCCATGACCACGTTGGCCACCTGATCGTCGATGGGCGTGCCGATGAAGATGATCCGGTCCTTGAGCAGGCGGGAATAGATGTCCATCCCGCGCTCACCCCGGTTGGTGGTCTCGATGACGTAGGGGATGAGGGTCATTGCCAGGCCAGTATACCCACGGGCCGTCGCCGTGCCCCCCGGGTGCGCGCGGGGGCGGCTGGGGGCTCCGTGCATGCCGCCGGGGACGGCCTCGCCAGCACGCCGGCGACGCTCTTCCCCCAGCCCCGTCAGGAGGGTATTGCTGATACCTACGCTATCATGTATACTGACACTCACGGTCCGACGGAACCGAGGAAGGTGGGAGGGCGATCGCGCATGGCCCGCAAGTACAAGCCTGTGGAGCTGCCCCTGCGCGGGGTACCGGTTGAGCTGGTGGACGAGAGAGCTCGCTGCCCGGTGTGCGACGAGCGGGACTCGGGGGTGATCGGCCGGCTGGGTCTGCGACTGGTCTTCCGCTGCGAGCGGTGCCGGGTGCGCTTCTACCGTCCCCCGGCCGCGCTGCGCTTCAGCTGAGCCGGCGGCGCAGCTGACCCCGACTCAACCATTGCCCGCGGCGATCTCGTAGGCCCGCTCGGCGGCGGCACGCCGCACCAGGTCGGAGCGGGCCGCGGTGCGGAGGCGGCGGCGGTCGGCCGCCGAGACCCGCCGGCCCACCGCGATCCGCTCCACCTCGCGCTCCACCTGCAGCTCGTCGACCTCCAGCTGCTCGGCGCGGGCCAGGGCGTCGAGGGCCAGCTCGAGGCGGACGTTGTCGGCGGCGGCCGGACGGCGCTCCTGTCGCAGCTTCTCGATGCTGCCGCCCGTGTACTCCAGGTAGCGATCGAAACGCAGCCCGAGCTCGGCGAGCCGCATCTCGGTGGATGCCAGCTCGCGATCCAGCTCGCGCTCGACCATCGCCACCGGCACGTCGATCTTCACGCGCTCCCGCAGCGCCTTGAGGACGTCGGAGTGGAAGCCCTCCTCGTCGTCGTGGGCGGCCGCCTCGGTCAGCCGGCTCTGGTAGTGGGCCCGCATCTCCTCGACCGTCTGCCCGTTCCCGTCGCGCTTGGCGAGCTCGTCGTCGAGGGGCGGAAGGGTGCGCTCGCGCACCGCGAGGATGCGGGCCTCGGCCTCCACGGTGACCCCGCGCAGCTCCTCCTGCTGGTAGTCGGCGGGCAGGGTCAGGGGGAAGCGCCTCTCGGCGCCGGCTTCGAGCCCGATCAGCGCGTCCACCAGGCCGCCGATCAGGCGCTCGCGGTCCAGCTCCAGGTCGCGCTCCTCACCGCCGGAGAGCACCTCCTCCCCGCGCCGCATCAGCAGGACGCAGCGCAGCACGTCCCCCGCCTGGGCCGGCCGGCTCACCTCGACAAGGTCGGAGAACGCCCGCCGGACGCCCTCGAGGGCGGAGTCGACGTCCGCCTCGGTCACCTCCGTATGCCGGGGATCGACCCGCAGTGAGAGGTAGTCGGCGAGGTCGACCACGGGGCGGACCGCGACCTCGGCGCTGAACTTGACCGGCTGTCCGCGCTCCAGGGTCCCGATGGTCAGGGCCGGATCCCCCACCGGGTCGAGGTCCTCCTGCTCGACGGCTCGGCCGTAGAGCTGCGGGATCAGATCCTCGGCCGCCGCGTTGCGGAGCGCCTCCCACCCGACGACCCGCTCGACCAGCACGGCCGGAGCCTTGCCGGGGCGAAACCCGGGGATAGGGAGCCGGGCTCCCAGCTTGTGGCTCGCTTCCCCGAGCGCCCGATCCAGGTCGTCGGGCGGGGCCTCGATGGTCAGCTCGACGATCCAGCCCGGTTTGCGCTCGACGAAGACGGACAGCGCGGGGGTTGCGGTGGTCACATGGTCTCCTCAGGTGTCGCGGGCCCACCCATTCTGGGCGACGGTGCGGGTCGGCGGCGCCATCCGGGCCGCCGACCCGCGTGCGCGGGCCGAGAGTCGAACTCGGACGGGTCACCCCACGGGATCCTAAATCCCGCGCGTCTACCGGTTCCGCCACCCGCGCCGGTCGTGGCAGGTCCGGGGCGAGTGTAACACCGGCGATTGCACCGATCGGGCGGCCACCTGAGCCGCCGAGGCGGGCTCCGGCGGGCCCTGGAGCATCGCTCGCCGCCCAGCCTGGACGGCCCCAGGAGGCCGCGACCAACAGCCCTGGACATCCCCCCCGCCGACCCCTAGGCTTGCCGTCAGCGGCCCTGCCGCAGGCCATCCATTGCCGCCAGCACGGAGGTAGACGTATGGAGCCAAGCCAGGAAGCCGCAGCGGTCGGAAACCCGCAGGAGACCGTTGCGAAGATCGACCAGAAGGCGTTGAGGCTGTCGGCGTTGCTGCGGGAGATCGACAACCATCCCATCGAGTTGCCCCCCGAGCTGGTTGAGCGGCTCGATGAGATCCTGGAGATGCTGGCCTGCCGGGTGGCCGCCACCCGAGCCCTGCTCCACCAGCCGGCGTACATGCAGCACGGAGTGGGCGTGGCCTAGAGGCCGGCCAACCACCGCCTCCCAGCCCGACGACGGGTCTCTCCGGCACTGCCGGGTCGAGGTCCGGGAAGTGCCGTGCCGGTTGCGGCCGGAGGCGGTGGCCGCGTTGCGTCGCCGGGCCACCCCGGGGTGTCCCGGCCGAGGCGGGGAGCGCGGCAGTAGAGTGACGCTGCGCCGCAGCCCCCGCGGCGCGGGCGTACCGGTGCCTTCCGCGCACCCGCGTGGCGCGCCCGCGACCCCATCTCGTGAGGAGAGACGTCCCATGACGGCCACCAAGGAGCACTGGAAGAGCGAGCCGGACGACCACGACTACCCCGCCGCCGGCGACTATCTCAGCCTGCTGATGGACAAGGGCGAGGTGACCAATGCGGTCGCCGCCCTGCGCAAGGCCAGCGTGACCCACCGCAAGGCGAAGGATCTGCTGCGGGCGAGCCGGCTGGCACTGCTACCGCCGGACAACGTCCACGTCAAGAAGGACCTGGCCAAGGTCACGGGCGGCAATCTGCTCTCCCCGGTGCTGCTGCTTCGAGGCCGCCTGGACGCCGACGTCCCGCTCACCGTCGCCGACGGCTACCACCGCATCTGCGCCAGCTACCACATCGACGAGGACGCCGACATCCCCTGCCGGATCGCCTGAGCCGGGGCTGCGCTGGCGACCTCCGCCTCACCCGGGCGCACGCGCAGAGCGCGGCGCCCGGGCGGGCGGCGGCCTGGGCACGCCTCAGGCGTGCCCGGCCTCGCTCCGTCTATGCGTCGTAGTAGAGGAAGAACTCGTAGGGGTGCGGGCGCAGAGCCACCGGGTCGACCTCGCGCTCGCGCTTGTAGGCGATGTAGGTGTCGATCACGTCCTGGGTGAAGACGCCGCCCTTGAGGAGGAAGTCGTGGTCCTCCTCCAGCGCGTCCAGCACCTCGGGCAAGGAGCCCGGCAGGTCCTTGACCTGCTCCGCCTGCTCGCCCTCGAGCTCGTAGAGGTCGGCCTCGACCGGAGCCGGCGGCTCGATCTTGTTGGCCACCCCGTCGAGACCCGCCATCAGCATGGCGCTGAAGGCCAGGTAGGGGTTGCAGGTGGGGTCGGGGGAGCGGAACTCCAGGCGCCGAGCCTTGGGCGAATCGCTGTAGGTCGGGATCCGGACGCAAGCGCTCCGGTTGCGGGCGCTGTACGCCAGCTTGATCGGAGCCTCGTAGCCGGGGACCAGGCGGCGGTACGAGTTGGTGGTCGGCGCCGCGAAGGCGAGGATCGCCGGCGCGTGCTTGAGCAGGCCGCCGATGTACCAGCGCCCCATGTCGCTGAACAGCGCGTAGCCGTTCTTGTCGTAGAAGAGGGGCACCCCGTCCTTCCACAGCGACTGATGGGTGTGCATGCCGCTGCCGTTGTCCCCGAACAGGGGCTTGGGCATGAAGGTGGCGGTGAAGCCGTGCTGACGGCAGACGTTCCTCACGATGTACTTGTAGAGGAGGACGTTGTCGGCCATCTCGACCAGCGGACCGAAGCGCATGTCGATCTCAGTCTGCCCGGCGGTGCCGACCTCGTGGTGGTGGACCTCGATGTCGATCCCGGAGTCGATCATGGCCAGCACGATCCGGCTGCGCAGGTCCTGGAGCTGGTCGGTCGGCGGGACGGGGAAGTACCCCTCCTTGTGCCGGGGACGGAAGCCGAGGTTGAATCCCGTGTCGCTGCCGCTGTTCCAGATCCCCTCATCGGAATCGATGAAGTAGTACCCCTCGTGCGCGTTCTGGTCGAAGCGGACGTTGTTGAAGATGTAGAACTCGACCTCCGGCCCCCAGTAGGAGAGGTCGGCGACCCCCGACTTGGCGAGGTGGGCCTCGGCCTTGCGAGCGACGTAGCGAGGGTCCCGGGAGTAGGGCTGCTTGGTCAGGGGGTCTCGGATGTCACAGACGATCGCCATGGTGGGAACCTCGAGGCAAGGGTCCAACATGGCCCGCCCCGGGTCGGGGAACAGAAGCATGTCGCTCTCGTGGATCTTCTGGAAGCCGCGGATCGACGAGCCGTCGAACCCGATCCCCTCCTCGAAGAGGGCCTCGTTCAGCTCGCTGACCGGGATGCTGAAGTGCTGCCAGGTTCCGGGGAGGTCGGTGAAGCGCAGATCGACGATCTTGGTCCCGGCCTCTTTCGCCTTCTTGATGACATCCTTCGGGGTGGCCCCGGCTGCTGTTTTCTCGTCAGTTGGCATCCACTTCCCCTTGCATCGGCTGGCCGACGGCCCCCTCCCTTTCTTGTGGACAGGGCCCTGCTGTCACATCCGGCTGAGACTAGCCGCTCCCGGGGCGGATCCGCCATGGACGGTCAGGACGAGACGGGCTCCGGATCACTTGTGCTGAGAGCACAAAAATCGACGCCTGGCTTTGCGATGAATGCACAGCGACGCCCGCGCGGAAGGAGAAGACTGCCTGGGGATGGCGGCGCCGGTCAGGGCACCACGCTCGGAGACGAGGCTCCTGCCGGGTTAGGCCCGGGGCTTGAGCTCGTCGAGGCGGGCCCGCGCCCCCTCCTTGTCCTTGAAGTACACCTTGTTGATGTCGACGTAGGCGATCTGGGCGGCGGGGACGTCCTCCTCCGCGAAGATGGCGTCGACCGGGCAAGGATCGACGCAGGCGCCGCAGTCGATGCACTCGTCGGGGTCGATGTACACCATCCGATCGTCGTCGGTCTCGTGAATGCAATCGACCGGACAGACCTCGATGCAGGACTTGTCCTTCAGGTCCACGCAGGTCTCGGTGACGATGTAGGTCATCGCCGGTGAAGTCTAGCAAAGGCCGGTGAGCGTTCCCGGTCGCAGGGGCCCGGCCGGGGGGGCCCAGGGTGGCGGCGGGCGCCCGCCGCGGTCAGAAGGCGGCCACGCCCTGGCCCTCGCACTGGAACGCGGGGACGCCCCTCCTGAGCGCCAGGGGGAGGCTGGCCCGCTCGGTGGCGCCCTCGACCCGCTCCGCGACCATGTCGCCCGCCAGCGGGGGGCGGTGGAGCATGGCGAAGCCGCAGTAGAGGGCGGCGAAGGTCAGGCAGCGGATCAGGCGCTCCGTCGACGAGGCGGCGCGCGTCGCCAGCGCGGTGGCGTGCGCCCTCATGCTGTGCACGGCGGCGTCGCGGCAGGCGGAGGCGGCCTCAACGCGGCGCAGCCAGGCCGCCGCGCCGGGTCCGTGCTTCCCATGCTGCCTGACCTGGATGCGGGTGCTCAGTGATTCGAGGAGCAGCGGCCAGAGAGCCGGCGCCCGGGGCGGGCAGCCCCTTCCGGCCCGAGACGGGAGCGAACGCGGCCCGCCGGCGAGGGCGCTCGCCAGGTGGGTGGCGTGGGCCAGCCGGTGGGCGAAGTCGACGGTCGAGTCCGCGCTGCTCCCCCCCACCTCGATAGCCTCGAGCGCGCCGAGGCCAACGTCGACCACGCTCTCCGCGACCCCGGCCATCGCGGTCGCCTCCGCGGCGGCGAGCCCGCCCAGGGCGGCGACCCCGGCGCCCACCGCGGCCACCGCCGGCCCCAGCGCCATCACCGTGGCCGCGAGCGGGCTCTGCCGCTCCAGGCCCGAGGTGACGCTCAGCTCATCGACGCGCAGCAGCCGCCCCTGCAGCACCGGCAGCAGGGGCTGGCATGCCTGGCAGAGATCCCCCGCCAATCCGGCGGCGGAGGTGGTGAACATCTCCGCGATGCGAAGGCCGGGAGCGGACGACGGGCGTGCACTCATGATGGGCGCCTCCACTGGGGCTCTTCAGAGGATGGCGGCTGAGGGTGGCCGCGGCGGACACCACCGGATCTCGCGATCCTACGGGCCCGCTGTCAGGGCTCCTATGGGCCGGGGGCACAATTGCGCGCCGGCCCGGCTTGTGCTGAGGCTCGGACTCCCCACCGGCGGTGGCCCAGCGCCGCCAGCGGGCACCCGGGAACGGCCTCGGATCAGTGGCCCCAGTGCTCCTGCTCGAGGTGATGGATGGTCGCGTCGCCGCGCTCGCCGGTCCGGATGCGCACCGCCTCGTCGACGGGGAGGATGAAGATCTTGCCGTCCCCGATCTCCCCGGTGCGCGCGGCGCCGACGATCGCCTCGACGACCGCCTCGACCCGCGCATCCACGACCACCGCCTCCACCTTGACCTTGCGCTGCAGGGAGATGTTGACGCGCGTCCCCCGGTACATCTCGGTGTAGCCCCGCTGGCGGCCGCAGCCCAGCACCTCGGTCACCGTCAGCCCGGAGGAGCCCAGGGCATCGAGAGCGTCCTGGACCGCCTGGAGGCGATCGGGTCGGATGATGGCCTCCACCTTCCTCATCGGGTCGTCTCCCCTGAGGCCGCGACCAGGGCCCGCTGACCCGCCGCCACGGCGATTGCGTCAGGGTGAATATAGGCGCCTCCCGGCACCGGCATGAAGCTCTCCGGGTAACCCCACATGCCGTGTTCGCTGATGTCGAGGCCGTCGATCTCGTGACGCTGGCTGACCCGCAGGCCGACGGTCCGCTTGAGGATCCAGAAGAGGCCGAAGGAGAGGCAGAAGACGGTGCCGAAGATGGCGGCGACCGCCACCGCCTGGGCGCCGAGCTGGGCGAGGTTGCCGGTGTAGAACAACCCGCCCCGGCCGGCTCCGTTGAAGGTGGCCAGGGCCGGGTCGGCGAAGAGGCCACAGGAGAGAAGCCCCCAGACGCAGGCGAGACCGTGAGCCGAGAGGGCGCCGACGGGGTCATCAAGGAACCTGTCGATGAGCAGGACCCCGAAGACCACGATCACCCCGGCGACGGCGCCGATGATCAGGGCCGCCCACGGCTGGACGAATCCGGAGGGCGCGGTGATGGCGGCGAGACCCGCGATGGCCCCGTTGCCGATCATTCCCACGTCTAGGCTCCTCTGGCGCAGGTAGATCACGGCCATCGCGGCCACGGCGCCCGCCGCCGCAGCGAGGTTGGTGACCACCACGACGTCGGCGAAGTGCAGGTTGAGGGCCTGCAGGGTCGAGCCCGGGTTGAAGCCCATCCAGCCGAACCAGAGGATCAGCACGCCCAGCTGCGCGAGCGGCATGTTGTGCCCCGGGATGGCATTGGGCCTGCCGTCACGGCCGTACTTGCCGATCCGCGGGCCGAGCAGCAGCAGACCGGCGAAACCGGCGGTGGCCCCGGTGAGGTGGACCACCCCCGATCCGGCGAAGTCCTGCACACCGAGGCCGGCGCCGAGCCAGCCGCCCCCCCACACCCAGTGGCTGATCAGCGGGTAGATGAAACCCGCGAAGGGGATCGCGAAGAGGATGTAGACGATGAACTTGGTGCGCTCCAGCATCGTCCCCCAGACGATGGCCAGGGAGATGGCGCAGAAGACGAACTCGAAGAAGAACTTCGCGGCGGCGGGGACATCGGACCCGTGCAGCGCGGGCAGATCCAGGGTGGAGCCGGGTGCGAACGACGGGAAGAACCCCGCACCGCCGCCGATCAGGTGACCGAGGAAGCCGCTCCCGGCTCCGAAGGCGAGGCCGAAGCCCACCGCCCACCACATGATGGAGCTGATCGACAGGTTGACAACGATCTTCGCCACCACCGTGCCGGCGTTCTTCATCCGGGTGAAGCCGACCTCCAGCATCGCGAAGCCGGCCTGCATGAAGAGCACCAAGGCCGCCGCCAGGATCACCCAGAGGGTGTCGACGGCGACCCCCGCCTGCTGGCCGGGCGTGGGGTCGCCGGTCGGAGCCGCGGCGTGGGCGATGAGGGGGAGGACGGCGGCGACGAGGCCGACAGTGCCGCCCACGCGGACGCGCGACATCAGTAGCAAGCGAGATCTCCGTGCCAGACCTGGATCCTGCGGCGCTCACCCTAGTGGTCGCTCCCGTAATTACGATCACGTAATTCTGAGCTCGGATGGTGTAAGATGACCTCGTACCACGAGGGTCGTCTTGCCCCGAAGAAGCCCTTTCTCGATCGAGCTGTCGCCGGAGGAGCGCCAGATCCTGGAGGCTCAGGCACGGCGATATACGTTGCCGTATCGGGACGTGGTCCGGGCCAAGATCGTGCTCCTCGCGGCTCAGGGCGTCGACAACGACGAGATCGCCCTGCGCCTCGACACCCGCCGCGAGATCGTCTCGAAGTGGCGGAAGCGCTTCTTCGAAGAACGCCTGGCCGGGCTCGAGGAGCGCCCCCGGCAGGGACGGCCGGGGGTTTTCCCCCCAGAGGTGGTCGTCGAGGTCAAGGCCATCGCCTGCGAGCTTCCCGGCCACCTCGGCCTCCCCCTGAGCCGCCTCCACGTCCCTGATATCCGACAAGAGGTTCTGCGGCGGGGCCTGGTGGCGGAGATCTCGGGAACCACGATCTGGCGCTGGCTCTCCGAGGACGCCATCAGGCCCTGGGCCCATCGCAGCTGGATCTTCCCGCGTGACCCCAACTTCGAGGCCAAGGCGGGGCGTGTGCTTGATCTCTACACCCGGACCTTCGAGAGCCGGCGGCTGCGCCGCGACGAGTACGTGGTCTCCGCCGATGAGATGCCCTCCATCCAGGCGCTGGCCCGCTGCCACCCCACCCGACCACCTGGGCCGGGACGGGCGATGCGGGTGGAGCACGAGTACAAGCGTCGGGGGACGCTCGCCTACATGGCCGCCTGGGACGTCCATCGGGCCAAGCTCTTCGGTCGCTGCGAGCCCACGACCGGGATCGCCCCCTTCGCCCGGCTGGTGGGTCAGGTCATGAGCCGGGAGCCGTATGCCTCGGCGCGCCGCGTCTTCTGGATCGTCGACAACGGCAGCTCTCACAACGGTGCCGCCGCCATCCGGCGTATGCAGGAAGCCTGGCCGCGGGCTGTCCTCATCCACACCCCGATCCACGCCTCCTGGCTGAACCAGGTCGAGATCTACCTGTCGATCGCCAAGCGCAAGGCGCTGACGCCGCGGGACTTCGCCGATCTCGCCGCCGCGGAAGACCGCCTGCTCAGCTTCGAGCGGTACTACGAAGCAAGCGCCGTCCCCTTCGAATGGAAGTTCACCCGTGCTGATCTCGCCGCCCTGCTCCGCCGCCTTGCCGCTCAGTCACTCCAGCCCGCTGCCTGAACCCACTGGCCCAGGTCCTCGGAATACGTGATCGAACTTCCGGCTGGAACCACTAGCCGAGGCCGAGGGGTGATTCCGAGGGCTAAACGCACCAATCGGCGAGCTGGTTTCTTGGGCGTCCGGCACAGGACCGCCCGGGCGCCTCACCCCGAAAGCGTCGTCCCTGCTGCGGTTTCAGCCCGCAGCCTGCAGCACGTCCCGGATGCGCAGGCAGAGCTGGAGGTTGAGGCGGGTGTCGGGGTCGTTGAGGCGCAGCCGCCCCACCTCCTCGATCCGCCGGAGGCGATAGAGGACGGTGTTGCGATGCAGCTTCAGCGCCTGAGCCGTCTCGGTGGGGGATCCGTGGCACCGGAAGAAGGCGTCGAGGGTGCGCAGCAGGTCGCCGCTCCCCTTCTCGTCGTAGGCGATCAGAGCGCCGAGGCTGTCGCGGAGGAACTCGTGGAGCTCGGGGTGCTGGGCGACCGAGTAGAGCAGACGGTGGAGGCCGAGGTCGACGAAGCTGACCACCACGGCCGTGGAGTCCAGCTTGAGACCCATGCCCAGGGCCTGCTCGGCCTCGCGGTGTGAGCTGTGGACCCCGCCCAGGCCATGCTTGGGACGGCCGATGCCCACCGCCATGGGGAGGTTCCCGGCCACCCCGCGGCAGTCGGCGGCAAGCTCGACGGCGGCCCGCCTCAGGTCGGTCTGCCCGGCGCCGGCGATGACCACCACCCCGCCCTGGTGAGCGGCGGCCAGCACCTGCAGCCCACGCCGCTGGGCCCAGCGCTGAGCCGAGCGCACCCCGCTGTCGGGCCATCCCTGGGGATCGGGGGCGAGCGTGCGCGAGGACGGGCGCACCACCATGACCACGAACTCGTCCCCGAGCGCGGCGCCCACCCGGCGGGCCCGCTCCAGCATCGACCCCTCGGAGCTGTAGGCGCCGGTGAGCAGGGCGGTGGTGAACTCTCCCTCGAGGTCGTCGCGTGCGGCCATGACCGCCCGCTCCCGGTCCAGCTCGATGGCGCACGCCGAGGCTGCGCGGGCGCAGCCCAGCCGAGCCAGCTGGCCCAGCTCGGCCTCGGCACCCAGCACCGAGATGAACCCGCCGATGCCGTCGCGAAGGGGGATGGGCGCGACCACGCGGGCGATCCCCGGCACGCCGATCGAGAACTCGCGAACGGGGGGGTTGGCGGCCAGCACCACCGAGGAGTCGGCGAAGCGGCGGATCGCGGCCATCTCGGCGACCCAGGGCCTGTCACCGGCGGCGGGAGGCAGCTCGCCGGCCGCATGGCGGAGCTCCCCCGCCTCGTCCTGCCAGGCGGCGGGCAGCCCCAGCAGCTCGGCGAGGCGCTCCACGATCCCGGCCGGGCCCGCGCCGTTGAGGGCCAGCTCCATCAGCTCGGTCTGGAGCTCCTGGGCGCGATCGTGGAGGGCGGTGCGCTGGTCCAGGATGAACCGGGTGGTGGCCTGCTGCACGTCGGAGAGGTGGGCCTGCTCGGGCAGCCGGAGCAAGGGGAGCATCAGGCGATCGGCGAGCTCGACGGCCGGATCCGCCACCTCTCCGATGACCGCGGCTGCCACCCCACCCTTCCCCGCGAAGCTGTCGAGGACCCGGGTGAGGTCGAGACGCTCATCGAGCAGCTTGATCGAGCGCACCGCGATGAAGGCGATCTCGCCCCCCTTGATCGCCTCGAAGGCGGGGGGGCGGGTGCGCAACGACGTGGCCCAGTCGACCTGACGCTCGAGGCCCCCGCGACCGCCGAGCAGCTCGGTCCCGGCGGGCAGGGCGCCGCGCCAGAGGTCCTTGACCGTGATCACCGCGGTCTCCCGGCCGTGGCGCCGGGGCCTCCCGCACTCATCAGGCCCGCTCCAGGTACTGCTCCTGCTCCCACGGCGTGACCTGGGCGCGGTACTCCTTCCATTCCAGGAGCTTGACCTCGAGGAACCGCTCCGCCAGGGTGTCGCCGAGCGCGTCGAGCACGACCTCATCCGCCTCGAGGGCGGTCATGGCGTCCTTGAGGTTGTCGGGCAGCAGTCCGACGTTGCGCCGCTCCAGCTCGACGTCGTCGAACCCGTAGAGGGACTCCTCCACCGGCGGGGGGAGGGCGAGCCGGCGCTCGATGCCGTCCAGGCCGCAGCGCAGCATCACCGCGAAGGCGAGGTAGGGGTTGCAGGAAGGGTCCGGACTGCGCAGCTCGACCCGGGTGACCTCGGGGCGACCGACGTGGGGCACGCGGACCAGCGCCCCGCGATTGGTGCGAGCCCAGGAGACGAAGACCGGCGCCTCGAACCCGCGCACCAGCCGCTTGTAGGAGTTGATCAGCGGGGCCAGGACCAGGCACATCCCCGCCGCGTGGTGCAGCTGACCGGCGATGAAGTGCTTGGCGACGTCGCTCAGCCCGTAGTCGTCGTCGCCCGCGAAGGCATTGCCGCCGTCGCTGGTCCGGGTCAGCGACTGGTGGACGTGCATGCCGCTGCCGGGCTGCCCGAAGAAGGGCTTGGGCATGAACGTCGCGGTGAGGGCGTGCTGCTGGGCGATCGCCCGCAGGGTGTAGCGGAGGGTGACCACGTCATCCGCCGCCTTGAGGGCGTCCTGGGCCACCGCGTCGATCTCGTGCTGCCCGCTCCCCACCTCGTGGTGGATGGTGTTGACCCCGAGACCCATGGCGCGGAGCTGCTCGGCCATGGTCTGCCGGACCGCCACGGTCGGATCGGTCGCGAAGTCGAAGTAGCCGCCGCGATCGTGGAGCGGCTGCACCGGCCGACCCCGCTCGTCCCGCTCGAGCAGGTAGAACTCGATCTCCGGTCCCACCCGGTAGGTGTAGCCGAGCGAGGCGGCCCGCTCGATGGCCCTCCTCAGCGCGCCGCGCGGATCCCCGGCGTAGGCGTCCCCCTCGGGGGTGGTGAGCCAGCAGATCAGCCGCCCGGTGGGCACCGGGGCCCAGGGGAAGAGCGTGAAGGTGGCCGGATCGGGGACCAGGTACATGTCCGACTCGGCCGTGCGGGCCACCAACTCCACCGACGAGCCGTCGAACCACACCCCGTGCTCCAGGGCCGCGGACAGCTCGTCGACGGGGATGGTCACGGTCTTCACGGAACCCGTGACGTCGGTGAACTGGAGATCGAGGTGGCGGATGCCGGCCGCCTCGGCCGCGGCGACGACGTCGGGGGTCGGGGGACGGGAGCGAGCGCCGGGCATGGACACCCCCTGATGGCTGCGGCGCCCGTTTGGGTGCCAAGCTTCGTACTCTGCGCCCGAGGATAGCTGAGATGAGGGCTGCATGTCCACAGGCGGCCAGTCGGAATGCCGGATTCGTCCCCCGTGTCCCAGGCGCAGAGCACAAGGTTGCTCCCCCTACCACCTCACCCTCACCCCGGCCCGCCTCGGTGTGTGGTGGAGGAGCGGCCGCACTGCCACGGGCGGCGCGGCGCGGTGACGGAGGGGAGACGCGATGTCACAGATCGCGCCAACGAGTGCAAGTGCACTACTGCAGTTTGACGCCCGTTGCTCTTGGGCCCCCGCTGACCGCCCCCGAGAATGGGCTCATCCCACCAGCGCCTTCCAAGTGAATGACCACGTGACCTCCCCCCGACCCACCCCCAGCCCCCCACTCTCCCCGCCCTGCGCGCGCCCCCTCAGATCAGGGCGCGCCAGGGCGGCAACCCTCGCCTTCCTGGTCGCCGGAGCCGGGCTGTTCGCCGCCCTTGTCCTCACCGGGAGCCACGGGCCCCTCGGCCTGGACAGCCTGCGGGCGACCGGCGCGGCGGCACTGGCCATGGCGGTCGCTGCCGCCGGGGCCACGGTTGCCGCCGCCGGCACCCTGGCGCTTCGCCGCCCCGCCCCGGTGCCATGCTCCCCCCATCGCGGGACCCGCCGCGACATCGGTCAGCTCGGCCGCCCCGGTCGGGGCGGCAGCCCGCGCGGCGCTCGTCGCGGCAACCGCCCGGACCGGCTCCTCGAGGCGATGACCCGGATCAGCACCGGGAGAGACGTCGACACCGTGATGACCGCCGCGGGCGCGGCGGTCGTCGAGCTTCTCGAGACCAGCACAGCGTCCCCGGTGATCGTCCGGGTGTTCAGGATCGAGCGCGACACGATGGTGGTGGCCGGCGAGCACGGCGCAGCAGCCGGGTCCACCCTCGGGGAGAGCACTCCCCTCAGCGCCGATCCCCTCATCCTGGCTGCGGTCACCGGGGACCACACCCTCGCCGAGGCCGGCACGGCCCCCCACCGGATCGCCAGCCCCATCCACGCCGGCACCGCGATCCGCGCCATGATCGTGGCCGAGCGACGCGGCCGGGCGTTCCGCAGCGACGAGGTCACCCTGGTCGACGGCCTCAGCGGGATCGCGACCCTGGCGGTCTCGAACCTGGTCCGGGCTCCGGGGCCCGCCGCGGTGCCCGAGGTGGCGACCAACTCGCTCACCGGACTGATCGGCCGCGCCGCGTTCGAGCAGAGCTGCGGCGACGTGCGTGACTCGTTCGCGATCATCTCGGTCGACCTCGACCACCTCGACCAGCTCAACAACACGCTGGGCCGGGAGGCGGGCGACGAAGCGCTCCGCTCCGTGGCTCGGACCCTCCTCGCGTCGACCCGGGAGCACGACATCGTCAGCCGCACCGGAGACGACGAGTTCGCGATCCTCACCGTCGGCGCCGCCACCGCCGTCGTCGGCAGCGTCGCCGAGAGGATGCGGGCGGCGGTTGCCGAGTTCGTCGGTGGAGCCCTCCCGGCTCGGGTCAGCGTCGGCTGGGCCGTGGGCGCCACCGGCGAGGACCCCGCGACGGTGTGGGCTCGCGCCGGCGAGGCGCTGGGCCGGGCCAAGCGCGAGGGACGCAACCGGGTGGCCGGGTCCATCACCGGCCGCCCGGCTGCCGACCCGGGACGCGGCTGGACCACCCTGCTCAGCCGGACCCTCGCCTCCCAGCAGATCCACCCGGTGTACCAGCCCATCGTCACCCTGCCCGACGCGCACATCGTTGCCTACGAGGGCCTCTCCCGGCCGATCAACCTGGACGGTGCCGAGAACGTCGAGGAGTTCTTCGCGACAGCCCAGCGGCTGGGAGTGACCAACGAGCTGGACTGGATCTGCCGCCGCGCCGTGGTCCGGGGTGCCGAGGGCATCCGGAGCGACGCCCAGCTCTACCTCAACATCGACCTCTCCGCGGTCGCCGACGTCGACGAGGACGTGGATCAGATGCGCAGTCTGCTGCGGTGGATCGGGCGGCCCCCCGCCAGTGTCGTGCTGGAGATCGCCGACGCCGATCGCTTCACCAACCTCGGCCAGCTCTCGGCCCGGGTCGACGTGTATCGCCGTGCCGGGTTCAAGATCGGCATCGACGACACCGGCCGGCCCGGGGTCGGCCTCGACCTCCTCTACGCGACCCGCCCCGAGGTCATCAAGATCGACGCCGCGGTCACCAACCGCTGCTTCGACGGGGAGGCGAGAGCGCTCATCTTCGAGTGCATCGCACTCGCCGAGCAGATCAACGCCGACGTGGTCGCCGAGGGGATCGAGAAGCTGAGCGTCGCCGCCGAGCTGATCCGGTTGGGCGTGACGCGCGCCCAGGGATTCCTCTTCGGCAGGCCGGAGACGGTCAGCGCCCCCAGCCGGGAGCTGGAGGGGGAGCCCGCGGTTCTCCGGGCGATCGCCGCCACACGCTGAGCCAGATCATGGCGAGCGGCGGGGCCGGGGCCCGACGGCCCCGCCCCGCCCGGCGGCGACAGGCAGCCGCCGAGAACTCGACCCGGTGACGGGGCTCGGGCTCTCCCCCCGGGAGATGACCGGGTGAGCCGGGAAGCCGGTTCAGGATCGCTGCACTAGAATGGCGCGGGGCATCAGGCGAGGCATTGGAAGTGACCCTGAGGCAGAGAGAGAGCGCGACCATATACGACGTGGCCCATCGTGCCGGCCTCTCGATTGCCTCGGTTTCTCGAGTCCTCAACCACCGAGGAAAGCCCACCGTCGATACGCGTGAGCGCGTCATGAAGGCGGTCCGTGAGCTCGGCTACGTGCCGGACGGAGCCGCGCTGGCGCTCTCCCGGGGGCTGAAAGAGGTCGTCGGCGTGGTGTTTCGCCGCGGCGAGCAGGCCGGGTTCGCGGGCGAGGACGAGAGCCCGCTCTTTGACGAGATGGTCAACCGAGGCATCCAGACCTCGGCCCACCTGGTCGGCTTCGACGTGCTCATCTCGCTGGTCAGCGGTGGCGATGCCGCCACCCGGCTGCAGGTCCTGGCGCGCAAGGCGGACGGGCTGATCATCCATGACCGCGTGATCTCGGCGCCACAGCTCGCCCGCCTGGCCGCGCTGACACCCATCGTGACCCTGGCCAGCAAGCCCACCCGCGGCGTGCTGAGTGTCCGCTGTGACAACGAGGGCGGCATGCGGGCGCTGATGCGGCACCTGGCTCTCGATCATGGTTTCCGCAGCTTCGGGTACGTCTCGGGGCACGTCGACAGCCCGGACAACAAAGCCCGTGCGCGAGCGGTGGCGGTGGAGGCGCAGAGGCTCGGGTGTCAGCTGCTCCAGGGGCCGGAGTGGGTCGGCGACTACAGCGCGGCCGGCGGGGCCCGGGCGATTTCGGCGCTCCTCACCGCGGGGGCCCACCTGCCGCGCTGCATCGTCTGCGCCAACGACCAGACCGCCCTCGGCGTCATGCACGCCCTCGACACTCACGGATTCCAGATTCCCGAGGAGGTGGCGGTCACCGGCTTCGACGACCTGGCCTTCGCCCGCCACCTCCGGCCCACGCTGACCACCGTTCGCCAACCGATCCGCGAGATGGGGGCGAGTGCCTTCGACCTACTCCACCAGGTCATCGTCGGGGGCGGGGCGGCTCAGGACGTCCTCCTCCCGGCCGTCCCCGTCCTCCGGGAGAGCTGCGGATGTTCCGTGCCCTGATCGGACGCGCCGACGCCTGAAGCTTCTCGGGAGATCGCCGGTCGACCGGGGGGCCGGGAGCACGCGTGAGCGGGGGCGGCCCTCCCCTCACCCGGTGATCGGTCTCTGCGGAGACCGAGCCTGGGGGGTGGCTCTCAGGGGCGCGAGCGCCCCGTGGCCGCCGAGCCCCGGTCTTCAAGCAACCCCTTCAGCTGACCGCCGTGCTCCCGGACGTGCTCCAGGTTCACGTGGAGAAGCTGGAGCAGGGTCTTCCCCCGATGCGGGTGCGCCTGGGGACAGGGTGCCGCCAGCTCCACCTCGGTGGCATTGGCGATGCGCTCGAGGACCCGGGCCCGGCCATGGGCGAGATAGGCGAGCAGGATCTCGCGGGGATAGCACGGCCCCACGGGGACGGGGACTGCCCCGTCGGCGGCCATGCCCTGCTCCTCGGGACCGCCCCGCATGTAGGCGGGGCTCTGGAAGCCGCCGACGTCGGTGGTGACATAGAAGTCGAGGAACCACAGGCAGTGGTATGCGACGTTGCAGAAGGCCGACAGCTGCTGGATCGACCGGTCGGTTCGCCCTGGGATGGGAGCGACGCCGGCGCGCGGCCACACCCAGGGATCGGTCCGCGACACGTGCCAGAGGCTGGCTGCCCAGAGCTCATCCGGGCAGTCGTGGAGGGCTCGCTCCAGGATGTCGAGCGCCTCCACGAACCGAGCGCTGAGTGCTCCACGTTCGAGAGCTGTGTAGGTCATCCGCCTCCTCTGTCGCGCCTCCTCGGTCACCGATCCCTCCCCGGCGGCCCGCTCGCGATCACCGCAACCGGAGGTCCGGCCGGCTGCCCGGGTCGGCCCGGCGGTTCGTTACCCCTCGTCGAAGCCCCAGTAGACGTCCAGACGCCGCACCTCGCCGGTCCGTTCGAAGATCTGGCCACTGGTGGCGGGGTCGAGCGCCAGGCCGGCGATCACCCGGCATGGCCCCTCGCGGGGAGTGAGCTCGATCCGCGGCGGCCCCGCCCGGTGCGCGACCACCGGGACCTGGCAGGTCGTGAAAGCCAGGGTCCCGACTTCGAGACGGAGGTCGCGCTCCCGGCCGTCGACGTCGATGAAGGGGAGGCTCCGGGCCTCGGACAGGAACTCGGCACGGGTGGCCGTCTGCGCCTGGAAGGTCAGCCGCCCCTGATCCACCCGTACACCCATCTCGCCGAGCCGGATGATCAGGTCCTCCTTGACCTGTCCGGTCATCCCCGGCTGCTGCGCCCCGGCGAAGCTGGGCGTGTGAGAGTAGGGATCGAGTGGCATGGCCCCGTGGACCTCGGGCGTCTTGTGCAGGCCAAGCCCATCGCGGATTCCCGCGTACTGCTGGCGCAGCCGCTCCGCCACGGCCTCCTCTCCGGGGTCCTGCGCGACCGAGGCCAGCACCTCCTGAACCGCCAGGAGCAGCTTGGAGACCATGTGCCAGTAGACGCAGCCGAGACCCTCGTACTTGTAGAAGGCTCCGGAACGGCCCGTGAACGCCCGGTGATGAAAGACCAACTCGTAGAGGGCCACCACCTCCGCGACCTCCTCGTCGGAGAGGTGACGCTCGGCCAGCGCATGCTCCAGCTGATGGCGGTTGTGCAGGTCGGCCTGGAAGTGGACGACTCCGTTCGCATCGCGGGCGACGATCTGATCGTCGCCGCGTTCGACCATGCTTGACACGACCTTCGAGGCCGCCACCGCCTCCGGGGACAGGTTGTTCTTCTCGAGGAATCCGGGAAGCTTGTGGTCGGGATAGAGCAGGTAGCTCTCCTGGTCGGCGCGGTACAACCGGCTCTCGCGAAGCGCATCGAGGACGTCGGCGCACTCCCGGGCGCCGAGCGCGCCGGATCCCAGCACCGCGACCTGACCCTCCAGCATCTCGTCGAGACGGCGGATGCCGATACCGTCCTCCGAGACCTCCATGAGGTTGTAGGCGTGGTACAGGCCGTCAGCCCGCCGGTTCGCGCAAATCGAGTGGTCGATGTGGCGCAGCGTCAGTCCGCAGAAGGAGCGGAGCTCGAGGACGCTCACCAAGGCTCGCTGACCCGCGAAACCCCCCGCATACAGCCGCTGCCGATAGGCGCTGCCCGCCGCGCCGAGGGCCTCCAGCACTCTCCCGCGCTCCCGGTCCGAGATCGGGCCCCCGGCCCGCGGGGGATGCCGCACGAGTACGTCGACCACCTGCCGGAGAGCCTCGGCCACCTCCGCCGATACCTCCAAGCCCCGGAGCTCGGTCGAGCCAAACAGCCTCTCACAGAAGGCCACGAGACGGCGCAGCTGGCAGAGCGTCACGACCGAGACGCCGTTTCCGACCAGCGCGTTGTTGGCGTCGTTCCACTCCGGTCGCTGGGTGTTCATCCAGACGCCGGCATCCGGCATGTAGTTGAACAGCCTGGCCAGCAGGCATACGAGGAGCTTCTCGGTCAGATTCGCGCGGTAGGGTGCCCCATCAGGCCCGGGAAGCAGCCTGCCGTCAGAGCCGAGCAGTGCGGCACGACCTCGGATCTGGTGATCGAGGTCGGGGTCGAAGTCGATCGTGCTGGCGGGGTCGCGCAGCATGGCCGTGTGGGCCCTGATCCGATAGGGGAGGTCTGCGTAAGCGAAGACGCGTCGGTCCAGCAGCCGGCCGAGCGCTTCCGGGTGATCGCGGGCCGAGGCCTCGAGCAGCCGAAGCAGGTAGACGACCTGATGGTCTCCCCAATACCCGATGTGCGACCACGGATTGGTGGGGTCCACCACCTCCCAGTCGAAACCATCGCGCGTGATGTGGTACGGGTTGTACCCATCGGCCGTCGACGCGTCGAGGAACTTGAAGATCATGCTCTCGACATAGCCCGGGAAAGACAGGGCCAGCGCCTCCCAGTTCTGGAAGATGTCGCGCCAATTCCCCTCATAGTTGAGACGCCGGCCACCGTCCGCGGCCTTGAGCTCGATGGAGAACGTGTTCCAGGGGCGGCTGGGGTCGCCGTGCCGGCGGCTGAAGGTCAGGGGTAGGTACTCGTTGACCAGGCGCTCCAGGTCACGGTCCTCGGTGACGCGCGGCAGCCCGAGCAGGCTGCGGTGCGAAAGCTTCGGGGGAAGCTCCTGGAGGAGGGTGGCGCAGCGCTCCGACACCTGCCGGCTGGCCGAGAGCAGGTACGACCGGAGGTCTGAGCTCGAGATCTCGTATCCGCGGTCAGGCACGCCGCCGCGCATGGCGTTGAAGAGGGCATTAGAGAAGTGCCGCCAGCTGGCCAGCTCGTCCCCGGTGAGCTGGAGTCCGTCGACGCTCGCCACGAGGCGGATCAGGTTGCGGGTACCGAGCTGGATGTCTCCCTCCAGCTCGGCCTGGATGTCGGCATCCGACCTGAGGAGCCGGATCAGACCGGCAACCGAGGTCGCATCCTGTCCCACGTCCGCGACCACGCTCCACTCGCGCTGCTGGTGCTCCGACAGCGCGAACTGCGCACCGACCAGATAGGCGCCCCGCCGGCCGCGGATGAAGGTCTCGTCCTCGATCTCCCGGCCGTCGCGGAACCGGTCCAGCTGCGCTGAGCAGAGGAGACGGTGGGCCGGCTGGATGCCCACCGACCAGACGGTGGTCGTCCTCAGCGCCTCGTTCGGCTCATTGCGGTCAGTCGGGATCGCGCTCAACCGAAACAGGGCCAGCCCACTCGAGGGGTCGAGCTCACTCTCCTTGTAGGCATCGGCGAGGGTGCTGAACTCCATTTGGAAGGCGCGGGTCAGGCCGTCGGGAAGCACGTTCTGGATCCCGTCGACCACGTCGATCTCCGCCGATCCGGGCTCCAGGTTGAGGATGGTTGTGTGCCGGACGAAGCCAAAACGCTCGCTGGTCATCCAGGCGGCGGCGAAGGAGAGGCCCAGGTCGTGGTTCACCTCCTCGAACACCACCCGGTTGCCGTAGACGCTCTTGGCGACGCTCCGGGTGATCTCGTAGAGGCCCGCGTAGCGCGGGGAGAACGGCTCCCAGAGCTGAACCCGGCCCCGCCGCCTGACCCGCAGGACGGTCTTGCCGCCCACCTGGTCTTCACTGTCGTGAATTCGGTCGTCCGTCTGGTACGGGAAGAGCGCGTGGTCGGGGTCGCCGCGCCCGGCGGTGAGGGCGCCGTTGCTCGACAGGAAGATCCAGTGGTTGGAGTCGCTGACCATGTTCATGAGGAACGGCGGCATCGCGTCGTGATCGGAGATGCGATAGAAGACCTCGCCACCGATCTCGACCAGACCTCCCGTCGGATGCGCGACGCCGAACTTGAGGCGTGACCCGCCGACGTACGGTCGGGTCATCGGTCCCCCCTGGTGGAGCGCCGCGGCTCGATCCCGGAAGGACAGCGAGCGCGGTCGCCATGCCCCGTGGCGGCGGCCGCGGACGGGGGTGCTGCCCGGCCCCGGGATCTGCTCACTCGCGACACAGGCTCAAGGATACGGTCGCCCCCGCCCGGCAGCCGCTTTCACTGCCCCGGGAAGTTGAGATACGCCGCTCCTCCGACGACCCGGAGGGCGCGCGGCTGCAGACTGGCGCGGATGCGCGCACGAGCCGCGTCGTCGGCCGCGATGAAGGCGAGACCGGCCAGGGCCGCGCCCACCAGCGGCAGCGCCGTCGAGATGGCGATCCTGGCCTGTGGCACGGCCTTCGCCAGGCTGCGCCGAATCCGGATCACGGTGGGCCACTCCTCACCGCCCGCCATCGATCCGGAGAGGTCGGCGTCGAACCCCTCCGCGCCGATCCCCAGCTGGCCGGCCGCGGCCACCACGTAGCGGGCCACCTCCTCTGCCTGGGCGTCGAGCAACCTCTCGGCGACCTCATCGTGCAGGGCGGCGGCGTTGATGACGAGGGGCACGACCTCGAGCAGGTGGTCCTCGGAGATCTCACCGTCATGGAGCGCCTGCGCCACCTCTCCGGCGGTGGCGCGGCCGAAGTACTGCGCGATGCTCCGGACCAGGGCGGTGGGCGAGCCGCGGCCGTCCTCGGCGCGGACGGCAGCGGAGATGGCGGCGATGCCCAGGGAGTGGCCGTCGCCCGAGTCGCCGCTGAGAGGCCCGAGGCAGGCGAATCGCGCGCGCGCATCGGACTTCAATCGACCGACGCAGTTGATGCCCGCCCCGATGAACACCGCCACCCCCTCTCCCCTGCCGTTCGCCGCCCAGAGGCTCCCGAACACGTCGTTGGCAACCTGTGAGCACGCGGACCAGCCCCGGGCCTCGATGGCCTGGATGACCCTGGCCTCGGCCGCGGGCGAGTTGAGGCCCGCGAGGAAGTAGACACCGACCGCGGCCCGGGCCGGGCGCGCGGCCACACCGGCGGCGGTCCACGCCTCATCGATGACCTCTCCCAGGCGGTAGAGGGAGGTCTCGAGCCCCAGCAGGTCCGGCGAGGCCCCGGGCCCGCGCACCGCCGCCCGCAGGGTCCCATCCTGATCCACGACGGCGACGTCGGTCTTCGTGTTGTCGCCGGCCACAGCGAGGATGGCGAGCTCCTCGCTCATCGCCGGCCCACTCGCTGATGCGTCACGATCTCGCGCCTCCAGTGTTGTGCTCGGTCACCTCCCATCGCCTCCGCACAGCTCCTCTCCCGGCGCCCCCGTCAATGAGGGTAAGCGCTTACCGCGCGCACCCTAGCACCGGCCGGTCGGGGGGTGCAAGTGGTCCGCGTGCAGCGTGTGCCGGTTTCCAACCACGGCACCGGGGCGCGCCCAGGGGGACGGGGCCGCCACAGCTGGTTGGCGAGCGCGCACTGGTCCCGGCACCGCCGCAGGGTCGCTGCGGCGATCCTCCCGACGAGGATTCCAGGGCGCCGGATGCCGGCCCGGCTCAGGTCCTCTTCGCGACCCGGCCCCCGGAAGCCCTGCGCCGCACTCAGCGCGGCCCGGCTTGGCCCGGCGATGGGATCAGATGCGTCCTGCAGATGGTGGCGAAGAGCTCGGCGCTCGGCTTGGGACGGCGCTCCAGGGTGTCCCGATCGACCGCGACCAGGCCGAATCGCGCCGTGTAACCCTCGAGCCACTCGAAGTTGTCGAAGCCGGTCCAGTAGAGGTAGCCGCGCACGTCGGCTCCGTCCGCCATGGCCTCGACCACGGCCTCCAGATGATCGGTGACGTAGCCCGGCCGCAGCCCGTCGTCCTCGTCGGCGACGCCGTTCTCGGTGACCAGCAGCGGCAGCTCCAGACGCTCCCAGAGCGAGACGAGCGCCCGGCGCAGCCCGCCGGGGTCGATGGCCCAGCCCAGGCTGCTGCGCGCCACCGAGGGCTCCGGGTCGGGGCTCACGAAGAGGCGGGTGGGCGCCCGCCAGTCGAAGCGCACCCGCTCGTCGGTGTAGTAGTTGAGGCCCAGATAGTCGAGCGATCGCGCCAGCCCGGGGATGGGCTGACCGGCACCGCCGGGAGGCAGGAGCCGACCCCGGATGCAGCAGCTCAGGTACCAGCGATTGAAGACGTGGTCCGGCAACCACGCCGCCAGCGGGGCGGCCACCGACCCCGGGCGGGCGCGGAAGGGACGCTCGTGGTGGGCGATCGAGACCAGGGTGGGCCAGCCGTGGTCGGCCCCGACCCGGTGCAGCGCGGTGGCGGCCGCCGCGTGCATCCGCAGCAGCCCGACCCCGGCCCGCAGCGCGAGGACGAGGGAACGTCGATGGGGCGGCCACACCCCCTCCGCGTAGGCGAGGGCGAAGAGGACGTTGGGTTCGTTGATGGTGACCCACCAGCGGACCTCCTGCCCGAAGGTCTCGGCGCAGGCGGCCGCGTAGCGAGCGAAGAGGCGGGGCGCCTCGGCGTCGAGCACGCCACCGCCGTCGGCGAGCCAGACGGGGAGCGTGAAGTGATGGAGGGTGACCACCGGCTCCATGCCCAGCCGGCGGCAGGTGCCCACCACGTCGGCATAGTGGCGCAGAGCGGAGAGGTCGAACCGTCCGGGCTCGGGCTCCACGCGGGCCCATTCCACCGAGAACCGCTGGGCGGTGTGGCCCATGCCGGCGAGCATCTCCAGGTCCTCCCGGTAGCGCCGGAAGTGGTCGATCGCCAGCATCGCCGAGCCCCCGTCGCCGATCCGCCAGGGCTCGTCTCGCTCCATCCGCATCCAGTCGTTCCAGAGCCCGCCCTCGACCTGGTGGGCGGCGCTGGCGGTGCCCAGCAGGAAGCCCTCCGGGAGGCGCCTCGGGGAGCCTCGGGCCGGCACCGGCCCATCGCCTCGCGGGGGGATGGGGCGGCGCCGAGGCATGGACGGTCGATGCTCAGGCGGGGGGGCGCCGGAGGACAAGCCGGGTGCACCCCGCCCCGCGGTCCTCCTCGACGACCTCCCCTCCCACCCTCCGGCTCCATGCCCGGATGCCGAAGACCTGCTCGGCAACCCGGGTCAGCACCTCGAGGCGGTCCCCGGGGGCCAGGTTCGCATAGGCGTGGCGCACCCGCCCCAGAGCGCTGTCCCCGCAGTCGTCGTCGTCCGACGTGAGGTCGAGACGCCGCGGCTCCATGTTGGTTGGCAGTCTACGTCCCGCTTCCGGCGAGCCGGACCGCGGGCCGCTGGACCGCCCTCGGGTGGTCCTTCGGTGAGGAGAGAGCGGGCCGGTTCCGCGGCCGCCGCACCGGGTCGCCTCTCTCTCGACTAGGTCGCCTCTCGCTCGACGGGTACGCCGACCGCGTTGCCCCATTCGCTCCAGGAGCCGTCGTAGTTGGCGACCCGCGGGTAGCCGAGCAGATAGGTGAGCACGAACCACGTGTGCGAGGACCGCTCCCCGATCCGGCAGTAGGTGACGATCCGCCTGTCGGGGGTCACTCCCCTACCCTGATAGAGGTCGCGGAGCTGCTCCGGAGACTTGAAGGTGTCGTCGTCCTGGATCGCCTGGGACCAGGGGATGTTGACCGCACCCGGGATGTGACCGGCGCGCTGGGCACCCTCGTTCTGGTACTCGGGGGGCGCGGATATGGCCCCGCTGAACTCGGCGGGGGAGCGGACGTCGACCAGCCCCTGGCCGGGATCGCCGAGGATCGCGCGCACCCCGGGAAGGAACTCGCGGAGGCCGCCGGCGGTTTCGGGAAGCGGGTACGCGGCGGACGGGAAGGTGGGAACGGCCTCGGTCACCGGCCGGTCCTCCTCGAACCACTTGCGCCGGCCTCCGTTGAGCAGCCGGATGTCGGCGTGCCCGTAGATCCGGAAGCTCCAGAAGGCGAAGGCGGCGAACCAGTTGCGCATGTCGCCGTAGAGCACCAGCGTGGTCCGCGGGGTCACCCCCAGCCGCCCCATGAGCCCGGCGAACTGCTCCGGCGAGAGGATGTCGCGGCGGACCTGGTCGTTGATGTCCCGTTTCCAGTCGACGAGCGCCGCGCCGGGGATGTGACCCAACTCGTAGGCGGAGGCGGGATCCCAGTCCACCTCGAGGATCCGGACGTCGGGGTCCTGCAGGTGCCCGGCCAGCCAGTCGGTGCTGACCAGGACCTCGGGATGCGCGTACTCGGCCACCGCAGCTCTCCTCTCACAACACGATCCGCGTCACAGCACGATCAGCGCGATGGTCGCGGAATCCCGATGAGTCTAATCAAGTTTCCAGGAGGGACGGGGCGAGCCAGCTCGGCCGCGCCGCCGAGCCCGGGCGAGCCCGTCCGGGACGGGGTGGTGCCCGCAGCCTGCCGCAGGGGGAGTAGGATTGCGCGGCCCGCAGCGCTTGGGGAGAAGAGCGATGGAGATGATGTCCGCGGCCGTGAGCGCGCCGCTGGAGACTGAGGTGGGGGGTACGGTCGACCTGGTCACGGAGCGACCGATCGTCCTTCCGCGTCAGGACGGGCCACGCGCCCGGCTCGAGGAGTTCCTCGGCCGCCGCCCGCTCTTGGTGCCCGGAGTTCTGGTGGGGGTCATCGCCCTCCTCCTGCTGAGCCGGGGACCGCAGATCGTCGTGGTCAGGCCGCCAAGGGGCCACGACTCGTAGCGGGACGGCCGGCAGCGACGCGGCCGACCCGGTCGGGGTTCACCCCCCGATGCCCAGGGCCGTGAGCAGAGCAGCGTTCTGCGCGGGTGTGCCCACGGTGATGCGCAGCCGGTCGGAGTGCTGGCCGCCGGGGAAGTGGCGCACCAGGATCCTCTGCTCGCGGAGCTTGGCTGCGACACCGACCGCATCACCTCCAGGGGGCCGCCCGAGGACGAAGTTGGCCTGCGACGCACCCACCTCCCAGCCGGCCCCGCGCAGGGCCACGGCCAGCTGTTCGCGCTCCTCGATGACCATCGCGACGATGCGGCGGTGGTGGTCGCGGTCGGCGAGGGCCGCTTGCGCGGCGGCGAGGGCCAGCCGGTCCACGGGGTAGGACTCGATCACCGCGGAGAGATCCCCGATCAGGTCGGGGTGGCCGAGCGCGTAACCGACGCGGAGTCCGGCGAGGGCATGGCTCTTGGCGAAAGTGCGGACCACGAGCCAGTTGTCGTGGTGGGCGAGCAGAGGCACGCAGGAATCGGGGGCGAAGTCGCAGTACGCCTCGTCGATCACCACCACCGAGTTGACCGGGCCCAGGAGGCGCTCGACCTCCGGGGGCGGCACCCAGCTCCCGGTCGGTGAGTTGGGGTTGCAGAGCAGGCGCATCACGGCGGGGGTGGTCGCCAGGGCGGCCGGCAGAGGCTCCCCGTCAGCGAGGGGCACCGTGGCGATGCGGACGCCGCCCAACCGCGCAAGCACCGGCAGCAAGGAGTAGGTGGGACGGGTCAGCACCACGGTGTCGCCGGGGTCGGCGAAGGCCCGGAAGCAGCTCTCCAGCACCTGGTCGGCGCCGTTGCCGACCATCACCGCCTCGATGGGCAGTCCGTGATGGCGGGCGAGCGCGGAGCGGAGCGGCTCGCCCTGAGGATCCGGGTAGCGGTGCAGCCGCTCGATCGCGTGGCTCACCGCCGACGCCACCCGGGGGGACGGTGAGAGCGGCGACTCGTTGGTGTTCAGCTTGATCCAGGTCGGGCCATCCGGCGGCTGCTCGCCCGGGACGTAGCCGAAATCGGGGCCGAGGGATCGGCGCCGGTGACGCGACATGGTGGCGAGTATGCGGGTAGGGGCCTACTCCGAGATGACCGCCTCGACGTCCACGGTGGCTCCGGCGAGGGCGAGGGGCACCAGGTTGCCCTCCACGGGGGTGCCGTCGACGACGAGGTGGCAGACCCGGCCGGTGGTCCCCTCCGGCTTGCGGACGCTGATCCGGAAGGTGGATCCGCGGAACCGCCGGGTGGCGGTGAAGCCCGACCAGGCCGCGGGGATCACCGGGTCGATGCGCAGCCCCTCGCGCTCCGGCCTGATCCCGAGGATCCACTGGGTGATCGCCACGTAGTTCCAGGCGGCGGCGCCGGTGAGCCACGAGTTCTTGGCCTCACCGTGCGTCGGGGCGTCGTGCCCGGCGATCATCTGGGCATAGACGTAGGGCTCGCAGCGGTGCACCTCGCTGATCGCCTCACGCACGGAGGGATTGGTCCGGCGGTAGACCTCGAAGGCGCCGTCGCCGTCGCCGGTCATCGCCTCGGCGATCATGATCCACGGGTTGGTGTGGCAGAAGATGCCGGCGTTCTCCTTGTATCCCGGGGGGTACGAGGAGATCTCGCCGAGCTCGATGCGGTAGCCGCTGTAAGCCGGTTGCTGCAGCACCACGCCGTGCTCGGTGAGCAGGCGCTCGCGCACGCTGTCGAGGGCCTGGCGCGCCCGGCCGTCCTCGATGCCGACCCCGGCCATCACGCACATCCCCTGGGACTCCACGAAGATCTGACCCTCGGCGCAGACCGAGGACCCCACCGGGTTGCCGAAGAAGTCGTAGGCACGCCGGAACCAGGCTCCGTCCCAGCCGTGCTCCGCGATGGTCGCGGCCATGGCATTCACGGAGTCGAGCAGCCGGGCCGCCTCGTCGGGCTCACCGCGGCGGCCGACGATGGCGGCCAGCTCGCGGGCGGCGAGCACGAAGAGGCCAGCGATGAAGACCGACTCGGCCACCCCGCCGCTGCGATTCCGGGCGATCTGAAACGGCTCTCCAGGGGTGTCGGAGAAGCAGTTGAGATTGAGACAGTCGTTCCAATCGGCTCGACCGATCAGCGGCAGGCCGTGAGGGCCGAGCCGGGCCAGGGTGTAGGCGACGCTGCGGCGCAGGTGATCGAGGAGAGGGGCCTCGGAGCCGTCGGCGTTGTCGTACTGCACCGCCTCGTCGAGGATCGCCTCGTCCCCGGTCTCGTTCAGGTAGGCGGCGACCCCCAGCACCATCCAGAGTGGATCGTCGTTGAAACCCGAGCCGATGTCGTCGTTGCCGCGCTTGGTGAGCGGCTGGTACTGGTGGTATGCGCCGCCCGAGCTGAGCTGGGTGGCGGCGATGTCGAGGATCCGCTGCCGAGCCCGCTCCGGGATCATCTGGACGAAGCCGAGCAGGTCCTGGTTGGAGTCGCGGAACCCCATCCCCCTGCCGATCCCGGACTTGTAGAACGACGTCGACCGGCTGATGTTGAAGGTGACCATGCACTGGTAGGCGTTCCAGGTGTTCACCATCCGGTCGGTGTGCTGGTCGGGGGTGTTCACCTCGACGTGGGAGAGCAGCTCGTCCCAGCGTGCTCGCAGCCCGCGCAGGCCCTCCTCCACCGTCGCGGGCTGGAGCCAGCGCTCGATGACCGGTTTCACGGTGCGCTTGCTGATCACCTGGCTTCCCGGCGGGTCGAACTTCTCGGCGACCGGGTTCTCGTGGTAACCGAGGACGAAGACGACCTCGCGCTCCTCGTGCGGTCCGAGCTCCAGACGCACGTGATGCGATCCGTGGGGGGCCCATCCGTGAGCGATCGAGTTGCCCGCGCTTCCGCGCTCCACCGCGATCGGCCGGTCGAAGCCGCGGTAGGGCCCCAGGAAGGCCTCGCGCTGGGTGTCGAAGCCGGCCAGCGGCTCGGAGCAGGCGAAATAGGCAAAATGGTTGCGCCGCTCTCGGTACTCGGTCTTGTGGTAGATGACGCTCCCCTCCACCTCGACCTCGCCGGTGGAGAAGTTGCGCTGGAAGTTGGTCGCGTCATCCTGGGCATCCCAGAGGCAGAACTCCACCGAGGAGAACACCGAGAGCGGGCGCGGCTCACCGGTCAGGTTGGTCAGCCGGAGCCGCCACACCTCCAGCGTCTCTCCGAGCGGCACGCAGTAGAGGGTCTCCGCGCGCACGCCGCGGTGGGTGGAGGCGATGGTGGTGTAGGACAGGCCGTGCCGGCACTCGTAGTCGTCGAGCGCGCTCTGGGTCGGCTGCCACGACGGCGACCAGCTCTCGCCGGTCGCGTCATCCCGCAGGTAGATGTAGCGGCCACCCAGGTCGAAGGGGGCGTTGTTGTAGCGGTAGCGGCTCACCCGGCGCAGCCTCGCGTCGCGGTAGAACGAGTAGCCGCCCGCGGTGTTGGAGATGATCCCGAAGTACTCCTCCAGCCCCAGGTAGTTGATCCAGGGAAGCGGAGTGTCGGGCCGAGAGATCACGTACTCGCGGCGATCATCGTCGAAGTGTCCGTATCGCAATGCCAGGTCCCCTGCGCCAGCCCGATAGCCGATAGTCCAGCCGATCGCCGTCCGGAAGCTACCACCCCGCCGCCGGCCGGCCCAGTCTCGTTCGCCTGCCCTAGGCCGCTTCTTCGGCGCTCGCGACGCGCCGCGGTCCAGGCAGGTTGCCGCATGGTCAGACGAAGACGGCCACGCAACTCAGCGGAGCCGCGAGGCCGTCCCGCCCCAAGGTCGGTGACCCGGCCGGCTCGTCGCCGGCCGGGCCCCGGCCGCCCACCCCGAGAGGTGGGCCCTATTCGGTTGTGGTCACCGACCGACGGGTCGGTGGGGTCCCCTGATCCTTAGGAGGCCACCGGCTTCAGCTGCATGAGGATGTAGGGAAGCTCGGGGTTGTCCGGGGAGGGATCCATGTACGGGTTGCTGGCGCTCGGCCACCCGGTGTAGTGAAGGGTGCTGTAGACGTTCCAGTCCGCACCGTAGAGAACCGGGGCGTAGGGGACGTCGGTGGCCATGATCTGCTCCAGGCTCTGGATCGCAGAGGCGATGGTCGCCTGCCCGGCCGAGGTGGTCGGGTCGGCACCCTCGTACTGCTGGAGGGCCGTGGCAGCGGCCGAGTTCCTGGAACTCAGCGTAGTCGCCGGCCGCGCAGTTGAGAGGCGCGGTGCAGTCGCTGTAGTCGAGCCAGTTCTGGAGCTGAACGAACGGGATGTTACCGCCAGCGCCCCAGTGGAGGGCGGTCTGGAAGTTGCCGACGTTCATGGCGTCCTGCCACTGGGAGTAACCGCCGGACGCGTTGTCCGTGGTCACGTCCATGCCCTCTGCCTGAAGCTGGCTCGAGATCTCCTGAGCGTCCGCCCAGTAGTCCGAGAAGGCTTCGGGGTCCCAGATCGAGAACTTGATGATCTTGCCGCCCTTGCTCCAGCAGGCGCTGGGGGTCGAGTTGGTGCAGTTGGCCTCGGTGCTGGTGCCCCAGCCTGCCGGCTGCGTCCAGCCGTCGGCCGAGAGGATGCTCTGAACGGTCCCGCCGTTCCAGCCGGCGGGCTCGTTGCTCGAGCTGGCGGCGGAGTTGGCCGGTAGGTCATTGGCGTAGGTCGTGCTCGGGTAGGCCGCCTGCTGGGCGGGGTTCAGCCCGCCTGCCGAGGTGGCCGCCGCCTCGTAACCCGACTCTCCGATCGAGGAGAGGACGCCGCGGTCGATGCCCACGCTGACGGCCTGACGGACCGCCTGGTCGTCGATGCCGGTGGCGCCGCCGTTACCGGTCGCGAGGTTGAAGTCGAGGGTGACCGTGTTGCCCGACGCGTACCAGACGTGGTTGGTGTTCGGGTTCAGGTCGATGTAGTTGGCCACGACGCTCGGGATCTCGTTGCCGGCCCAGTCGAGGGTGCCGTTATCGAGAGCTTCGGTCGCCGCGTTGTTGGTCGCCTCGTTGGGGATGACGATCCCCGCCTCGGGGGGCGTCCCCTGGAAGAAGTGCGGGTTGGGCTTGAACTTGACGGCCTGAGTGCTGAAGCTGTCCAGCATGAACGGGCCGGTGCCGACCGGGTTCGCGACCGTCTCCTTCGACGGGTCGGTGCCGACCGGGAAGGCGCTGGCCTGGGTGATGTAGGTGCTGCCCAGGATCGACCAGAGGTTGGTGTACTGCGGGGTCTTGAAGGACAGCGTGACCACGTTGCCGCTGACCGTCGGGGCCGCGGCCTGCGCCGGCACACCGCTGTAGTCGGCGGCCGGGAAGGCGTTCATGATCGCGAAGGTGTTGGCCACGTCAGCGGGGGTCATCGTGGTGCCGTCGCTGAACTTGACGCCAGTCCTAACCGTGATCTGCAGGGTCGTGCCCCCGGTCCCGAACTGGTACCCGGTCGCCATCCAAGGGTGCATCCCCGAGGGGGCGGGGTTGAGGGCGTCGATCTCGTAGAGCGGCTCGTAGATCAGGCTGGTCATGTTCAGCCCGTTGGCCAGCGAGGCTGGGTCGAACGGGTTGAAGTCCTGGACGAAGGTGGTGCCGGTGGTGGCTTCCTCGGTCAGCACCGGCCCGACCTTGGTCGTGGCGCCGGTGCTCGACGAGGGCGACGTCGTCGACGAGGTACTGCCGCACGCTGCCACCCCGAGGGCGACCCCGGCGGCGAGTACCGCAATCTTTCCTAGCTTCATCTAGTTACTACGATCTCCGTGACGCACGGCCCGAGGGGACGTGCTCTGCTGATGGAATGTCGCCGACGGATCTGAGCTCACGGCCGGCGGTCGGGCCCGGTGAACTCCCTCTCAGGGAACCGGACGATCGCCTCCGCTCGCCCTTCGGGGCCGGCGGAGCCCGAAAAGCTAAGCCATCCTCCATCCTCCTCAGTCCTCCTCTGGGTGGTGACGATCAGGTGATGCGGCCACGGGCCGCTGGAACATGCCGTCCGTGGGCGCCGGAGCCGGCTCCGCCTCGTCGTCGACCCGGCGCTGGGCGGGGTCGACGTGGAGCCAGCAGCTGGCGGTGTGCCCCGCCGCGACCGTGACGCTGGGGGGTGCCTTGGCACTGCAGATCGGCATGGCGTGAGGGCAGCGGGGGTGGAAACGGCAACCGCTCGGCGGAGCGATCAGGCTCGGCGGCGCGCCACGCCCCGCCAGGTTCGGCGGCTCGACACGGTCCGGGTCCGGGGCAGCGGAGAGCAGCAGCTGGGTGTAGGGGTGGGCGGGATTGTCGGTGAGCCGCGCGCTCGGGGCCGCCTCCACGACCTGGCCCGCGTACATCACCACGATCGTGTCGGCGAGGTAGCGGGCGGAGGCGATGTCATGGGTGACGTAGAGGATGGCGAGGTGCTCGCGATCACGGAGGTCGGCGAGGAGGTTGAGGATGCCCAGCCGGATCGAGACGTCGAGCATCGACACGGGCTCGTCGGCGAGCAGGACCCGGGGCCGGACCGAGAGGGCGCGGGCGATCGCCACGCGCTGCCGCTGTCCACCGGAGAGCTCGTGGGGGAATTTGGTGGCGAACTGGGCGGGCGGCTCCAGGGCGACCCGGCGGAGCAGGTCGGCGATGGTGTCGTCGATGTCCTCGCCGGCAAGGCCGTGGATCCGGAGCGGCCGGACCAGGTCGTAGCGGACCCGGTGCACCGGGTTGAGCGAGGCAAAGGGGTCCTGGAAGACCATCTGGACCTGGCGCGCGTAGCTCCGCGGCCTCCCCGAGGGCACCGGCTCGCCATCCAGCAGCACGTCCCCGGCGTCAGGGTTGATGATCTTGGCCAGCATCCGGGCAACCGTGGTCTTGCCCGAGCCGCTCTCCCCGACCAGAGCGGTGACCGTGCCGGCGGCGAGGCCCACCGAGACCTGCTCCACGGCGAAGAGTCGGTCGTGGCCGGAGAACATCCCGCGGGCGCGCTTGACCGCGAAGTACTTGGTGAGGCCGCGCCCCTCCAGCACCGGACCGGCCGAGACTGGCTGGGTCGCCGGCTGCACGGCGGCGAGGCTCATGGAGTTGCCCTCCGCACCGGGCGACGCTCATCGGCGGGCCGTGAACCCCGGCTCGCGGGATCGGGAAGGTCCAGCTCCGCGGGGACGGTAGCCTCGCCGGAGTGGAGCCAGCAGGCCGCCTCCCGGCCGGAGCCATCGAGCCCGACCAGCGGCGGCGCCTCCTTCCGGCAGCGCTCCATGGCCCACGGACAGCGCGGGTGGAAGGCGCAGCCCGTGGGCAGGGCCCGCAGGTCCGGGGGCGATCCGGGAATCCCCTCCATCGGGCGGCGCTCGCCGTGCATGGGCGGGAAGCAGTGGAGGAGCCCGTATGTGTACGGGACCCGCGGCGACCGGAAGAGCGAGTCCGCCGCCGCCCGCTCCATCAGCCGGCCGGCATACATCACGACGATCTCGTCGGCCAGCTCCACGAGCAGAGAGAGATCGTGGGTGATGAAGAGGGCGGCGAAGCCGAGCCGGTCGCGCAGCCCCATCAACTCCTCGAGGATCTCGCGCTGGGTCACCACGTCGAGGGCGGTCGTCGGCTCGTCGAGGATCATGACCTGAGGCTCGAGGGCCAGGGCCATGGCGATCATCGCCCGCTGGCGCATGCCGCCGGAGAGCTCGTGGGAGTAGCTGCGCAGCCGGTCCCCGGTCATCCCGACCATCTCCATGAGCTCGACCCCGCGATCCCACCTCTCGCTCTCGGTGAGCTGGGGCCGGTGGACCCTGAGCAGGTCGTCGAACTGGGCCCCGATGGTGATGACGGGGTTGAGGGCGTTGAGGGCACTCTGCAGAACGACCGAGATCTCCGACCATCTCACCCGGCGCAGCTCCGCGTCCCCCGCCCTCAGCAGGTCGATGGTCTCGTGGGGGGCGCCGTCCGCCTCCGGCGCGGAGTGGAACAGCACCTCGCCGCCGGTGATCACGGCGGGGGCCCGAAGCAGCCTGATGGCGGCCATGGCCAGGGTGGACTTGCCACTCCCACTCTCTCCGGCGAGGCCGAGCACCTGGCCCCGCCGGAGCACGACATCACAACCGACGACCGCGTGAACGGCGTCGGCGCCGAAGCCGTAGTCGACGCTCAGGTCGTGGATCTCGAGAACCGCATCGGAGGCGCGGAGCGCGGTGGTCACGGGTGCCGGGGTCGGGGTGGGGCGCGGGGTGAGGCTCATCGGACGCTCCCCACCGCGCCGTCGTCGACGCCGGCGAGCGCCCGTGCGGGCCGGCCGGCAACCGGCTCACCGACCACCGGGGTGAAGCCGAGGGTGGAGCGGAAGGGGATGCCCGCGCGGCGAGCCGCCTTGCGGGTGAGGCCGGCCGCGCGCAGCCGGGGGTTGATGAACTCGTCGATGCCGAAGTTCAGCAGCGCGAGGCCGGTCCCGACCAGGGCGATGCAGATGCCGGGTGGCAGCCACCACCACCAGTAACCGGTGTTGACGGCATTCTGTGCGAAGACCTGGTTGAGCATGATGCCCCAGTTCCAGGGCCCGGGCGGCGAGGAGGTCGGCACCCCCGCCAGCCCGAGGAAGGCGAGGGTGACGTAGGCCCCGATCGCGTAGAGGGTCGTGAAGAGGAAGGAGGAGGCGATGATGGGCAGCAGGTTGGGCATCACCTCGGCGAGGATGATGCGCAGCCGGCCCTCGCCCGACACCCGGGCCGCCTCCACGAAGTCGCGGTTGCGCAGCGAGAGGGTCTGGGCGCGGAGCACGCGGGAGCCGTAGGCCCACCCGGTGACCGCGACGATTAATCCGATGACGATGACACTCGTGTCCGCCCCGGGGACGTAGCTCGCCAGCACGATGAGGAGGGGGACCCCCGGGATGGCCAGGAAGACGTTGGACAACAGCGAGAGGCCCTCATCGGCGTTGCCGCCCAGGTATCCCGCGCTGACCCCCACGAGAATCGAGAGGGCGGTGGCGACCAGCCCGGCCAGGAAGGCGACCACCAGGGTGGGACGGGTCGAGGCGAGCAGCTGGGACCAGACGTCCTGGGCGTAGAGGGTGGTGCCCAGGGGGTGGGCGCTGGAGGGACCGAGGGGCACGTCGAGCGGGACCTGGGTCCCGGGGAGGTGGGTCACCGGGTTGATCTCACCGATGCACTGGTACGGACCGTACTGGCAGGTGACCTTGACCCAGGCCCGGTTGATCTCGTTGGGGCTGTAGGGCTCGAGCAGCGGCCCGATGATGGCGAGGATCGCGAAGACGCCGAGGATGACCAGCCCGACGATGATCTTGGGCGACCGTGGGAACCGCAACACCCGGGACATCCGTGACCCGGACGGTGGCCCGGCGGCGGCGACCCGGGTGGTGGCGTCGGTGGTCATCGGGTCAGGCCTCCTGGCGGGCACGTGGGTCGATGAACGCGTAGACCACGTCGGCGATCAGGTTGGCGGCCAGCACCACCAGCACGATCACCACGAACACCCCCTGGACCAGGGGATAGTCGTGGTTGACCACCGCCTTGAACAGCAGGAAGCCGATCCCCGGGTAGCTGAAAACCACCTCGACGAGGATCTGGCCGGCGACCACCAGGCTGATGGCCAGTGAGAAGTTGGAGACGCTCGGCAGGATCGCATTGCGGGCCGCGTACCAGACCACCCGCCGGTTGGGCAGCCCCTTGGCCCTCGCCACCAGGACGAAGTCCTCGTCCATGGTGGTCAGCATCTGGTTGCGCATCCCCAGGATGAAGCCCGCGATGGAGGCCAGCACCACGGTGATCGCCGGCAGCAAGCCGTGGTCGATGATGCTGCCGATGTAGCCGAGGTTCCAGCCCGGGGTCTGGCTGATGTCATACGGCCCCTGGTTGGGGAACCACTTGAGGATGGTGGCGAACAGCTCGACCAGGACCATCGCCAGGAAGAAGTAGGGGATGGCCTGGAAGAAGGTGGCGCCCGGCACCACCCAGTCCAGCCGCGAGCCGCGCCGCCAGCCCAGCACGATCCCGATCAGGGTGCCGAGCACGAAGCTGATCACCGTGGCGACCCCGAGCAACCCGATGGTCCAGGGCAGGTAGGTTCCGATCAGGCTGCTCACCGGCTGGCTGCTCTCGAAGTACGAGATCCCCAGGTTGCCGTGGAAGAGGTTGCCCCAGTACTGGATGTACTGAGCCAGCAGGGTGCTGTGGTTGCCGATGCCGAACTCCAGCTGGATCGAGTTGACGCAGGTCGCGTCGCACTGGCCGCTGGCGGTGCGCTGGGCCAGGGCGGCGCCCACCGGGTCGCCCGGGACCATCCGAGGGAGGAAGAAGCTCACCGTGATCGCCACCCAGGCGGCCACCAGGTAGAAGGCGATGCGTCGGGTGACGAAGCGCACGGTCAGCTGGCCCCCCCGGTGAGCATGGGCGCGACGGGGGCCGAGGAGAAGCGCACCTCGAGCCGGGTCGTCAAGAGGACCTTCCGGGGCGGCCGGTCGGGGGAATGGATGGCGTCCATCAGCAGCCGAGCCATCTCGCGGCCCATCTCCTCGATGGGCTGGCGGACGCTGCTCAGCGGCGGCTGGAGGTCGGCCGCCATCGGGTCGTCGTCGTAGCCGACCACCGCCACGTCCTCAGGAACACGGCGCCCCGCCTCGGCGAGCGCCTGCATGACGCCGACCGCCATCAGGTCGGAGGCCACGAACACGGCGTCGAGCCGGGGCCGCTTGATCAGCAGGAAGCGCATGGCGCGGGCCCCACCGTCACGGGTGAAGTCACCGGCCTCGACCAGGGCGTCGTCGACGGGGAGGCCGGCCGTGCGCAGGCCCTCCTCGTAGCCGCGCAGCCGGTCCTGGCCGGCGGGGACGTCCTTGCGTCCGGTGACGGTGGCGATGCTGCGCCGCCCCCCCGCGACCAGGTGGGCCACGGCGCGAGCCGCCCCGGCCACGTTGTCGACGTCCACGTGGTTGAACCGATCGGCCTCGGTGGGGCGGCCGCCGATGACGACCGGGATGCCCCGGGAGGCGAGCCGCGCCGGGAGCTGGTGCGAGCTGGGCAGGGAAACCAGCAGGGCCCCGTCCACGTGCCCGGCGGCGACGTAGCGCTCCACCCGGTCGGCCTCCGGCGCCGTCTGGGGAGCCAGCAGGATCAGCTGCATGTCCCGCGAGGTCAGGACGTCCTCCAGCCCCCGGATCAGGCGTGGGAAGAAGGGGTCGCCGAAGAGGAGGGTGGTGGGCTCGAAGACGACCAGGGCGACCGCGTCGCTGCGTCCGGTCGCCAGGGCGCGTCCCGCCTGGTTGGGGACATAGCCGAGCTTGCTAGCGGCGCGCTCGACGGCCCGCCGGGCGTCCGGGCTCACCCGAGGGTCAGAGGTGAGCACACGAGACGCCGTCGCCCGCGAGACGCCCGCCACTTGGGCCACCTCTTCGAGGGTCACCTTGGCGCTGTGGAGATCTTTCATTGGGAGCGGTCCCACACTCTAGGGACGCCCCTGAGGGGGTGTCAATCACCCCAACGGGTGATAGGTGACGGCACTCACCCCACCGGGTGATGCCCGCCCCGAGGACTCTTCAGGGGCGTTGAGAGCGCCCATCGCACCGACTGGAGGGTCCCTTTTGATCTCGGAGGAGGGAGACGATGGGCCTGGCCGAGGCGCTGTCAGGCGGGTCGGTCGGGTCGCGGTGGGGCCGGGGGCGGAGGCGGGACGGTCGCCGGGTCGGCACTGCCGGAGCCGGCCGGCACCAGCTCCAGGGCGCGCGCGGGAGGGGTTGTCGTGGGAGCGCGACCGCGCCGTTTGGAGGTCGCCGGCCGGTCTGGCGCGGAGGTCCGGCCGCCCCGCCCCTGGCGCCCGGCGGGGGCGGGGGCGGTGACCACGACCGTCGAGACCTCCTTGAGGTCCCCCGCCATCGTCGCCTGGCTCCCCGACGCCAGGGCCAGCTCCTGGGCGGTGGTCGAAACCTGCTGGCTGGCGATCCGCACCTGTTCCATGGCCTCCACCACCTGTTCGGTGGCGGATTGCTGCTGCTGGGTGGCCAGGCGGATTCCCGAGCTGGCCTCGGCCACGTGCTCCATCAGGCTGAGGCCGTCCTTCAGCTGCTCGGCTCCCTTGTCCATGGCGAGCACGGTGGCGTTGGTCTCGACCTGGACGCTGGTGGTGATCTGAGCGATGTCGGCCGCCAGGGTCTTGGACCGGTCGGCGAGCCGTCGCACCTCGTCGGCGACCACCGCGAAGCCGCGGCCCGCCTCGCCGGCGCGGGCAGCCTCGATGGCGGCGTTGAGGGCGAGCAGGTTGGTCTGGTCGGCCAGCTCGTTGATCATCGAGAGGATCCGGGTGATGTCGCGGACTCGGTCGGTGAGGCGCAGGGTCCGCTCCGTGGAGGCGAGGATGTCCTCGCGGGCGCGCTCCAGCTTGTCCCTGGTCTCGGCCGCCTGGGTGGCGACCCGCTCCACCGTCTCCGCGATCTGCCCCGAGGTACGGGCCAGCTCCTCCATGCTCGCCGAGGTCTCGGTGGCGCTCGAGCTCTGCCGGGCGGTGGTGGCCGCCAGCTGATTGGATGCGACCGCCAGCCGGATCGCCGAATCGGAGAGGTCGGTGCTGGTGCCCTGCACCCTCCCGATCAGACCCTCGAGGCGGGCGACCATGAGGTTGAAGGCCTCCCCCAGGGTGGCGACCTCGACCGCTCCCGAGGGCGAGACCCGCGCGCTGAGATCGCCGGCGGAAACCCGGCGCGCGGCTCGGGAGAGGGCCCGGAGGGGGCGAACCGCGAGCTGGGCCATCAAGAAGGAGAAGAGCGTCGCCAGCACCAGGCCGACCCCGAGGACGATGAACCCCGAGTTGCGGAGATCGGTGACCCCGCTCAGCGCCTGGCTGGCCGGCTCGCTGACCAGGATCGCCCACTGGACGTCCGAGGCCTCGGCGTACCCGGTGATGGTGTCGGCTCGATTGATCGTGATGCGCGAGGAGCCGGAGCGGCCGCTGCCGGAGAAGGCGGCCGTGATGGCGGCATTGTTGACCTCGGTCCGGAGGGCGCCGCGGGCCAGCATCTGCGTCGAGGTGAGCGATGCGGCGCTGCCCATGGTGGTCGTGTACAGCAGCTGGTGGGCGGAGTTGACGGCGGTGACCGAGACCGACGCACCGCCGGCGCCGGTGACCCCCGAGAGGAGGCTGGCGAGCTGGTTGCTGCCACCGCCCCCTCCGCTCCAGGGCTCGAGGCCGATCACCCCTATGAGCAGCCCGCTGAACTGCAGGTTGTTGGTGGCCGCGGGCGCGGCCATCAGCCATTGGAGGTCACGGCCGGACGAGTTCAGGGTCAGGTTGCCCGCGTAGGGCTGAGCTCCCTGGAACACGCCCTGCACCCAGGCCTGGCCGACCACGGACACCTCGCCGGCGGAGCCGGTGGCCGCGATGGGGGTCCCCGTCGAGTTGACCAGCTCCAGCTCCGAGAAGGGGTCGTTGACGGTTGCCTTGTCGATCAACCCGATGGCGGCCGGGGCGCTGACGGGGCCGGCGGTGTTGATGATGCTGGCCAGCTGGGTCAGCTCGCGCTCCCGGTCCTCGACCCACGAGTCGACTTTGCTCGAGACCTCCTGGGCCACGCTCTGCACACCGTCCGAGGTGGCGGTGGTCAGGCTGCTCTCGGCGATGTTGGCGAGCACGAAGATCATCGACCCCATCACCACGAGCGAGATCGCGAGGACCCCGGCGACGAAGCGGATGAAGTAGCTGCCGCGGAGGCGGTCGAAACGCGACGTCGCCCCCTTCAGCATGTCCACATCGCCGTATCGGCACCCCGGCTGAGGTCAGGCCGGGCTCTCGGGCGGCCAAGCCCTGACCGGCGCATCATCTCGCCCCCCCAGTGACAGCGCCGCTGCACCGTGCCGAAGGTGAGTGACGGGGGTTGACAGGAGATTCGTGTTTGTCGCGCGCCGGCTGCCGGCCGCGACAACTTCGCCATCGGCGCGTCACGACGCCGGACGTGTCCAAGTGCCCGCCGGTGGGAGGGCTTCGCGACGAGGGCTGGTCTGCCGCTCAGCCCCCCCCGGCTGGGAATCCCGTTGTCGCTCGCCGCCGGGACCCATCCAGGGGACGGTTCCGGTGAGAGCGTTCCCACACTCTAGACGCGCCGGGCCGGCCTGTCAATCGGTCAGCGCCAAGGCCGCCCCAGTAAGGCGCTCCACCGCCCCTCCGCGGGCAGCGTGGTGGCCTTCCTCGAACGCCCAGGCCCAGTCAGGCGACCGCGGGCGGGGCGGGGACCCCTCCGAACGTGGCCAGGAAGAGAGCCTCCAGGAGCAGCCGCGGCTGGGCGTAGGTGGCGACCTCGGCTCCCGCCCGCAGCAGCGCATCCAGGATCCGTCCGACGTCCGCCGGCGAGAGCGCTCTCGCCCACGTCTCCGCTTCCCGGCTCCGGCTGCGCAGGCGGGCCAGCTCCGGCGCCCCGGCTGCTCGGACCGCCGCGTCGCGGACGAACGCCGCCCAGATCGCGAGGTCCACGAGCAGTCGCTCCCGACCCTCGACGCCGGCTGCGGGGGTGAGCTCGACCGCCGCCTCCAGGGCTGCGGGAACGCCTCCGCCGCCGATGGCGAGGAAACGGTCGAGAACCGCCAGCTCGCGGCTCAGCGCCTCGGGGTCCCCGGCCAGGCGCAAGGCCCGGCCCGGACGCCCCGCCCCCAGGTCCGCGGCCAGCTCGGCGGTGACCGGCTCGACCCCGTGGCGATCCCGAAGCCAGGCCTCGATGGGGTCGCGCTCCACCAGGCCCAGGCTCATCCGCGAGCAGCGGGAGACGATCGTTGCGGGCAGCCGCTCGGGAGTGTGGGCGGTGAGCAGGAGATGGGTCAGCGGAGGCGGCTCCTCGATCGTCTTGAGCAGTGAGTTGGCCGCCTCCTCGGTCAGCCGGTCGGCCCGGGCGAGCACCGCCACCCGCACCCCTCCCGCGTAGGGCCGCAGGCTGAGGAACTCCTGCAGGCTCCCCGGGTCCCCACCTGCTCGCACCCGCCGGATCGAGATGCGCTCGTCGGGCGAGTCCTCGAGCCAGAGATCGGGGTGGCTGCTGGGGTCACCGGGCCAGGCGCCCCGCGGCAGCAGCTCGGCGGCGAGGTTCAGCATCAGGGTCGTCTTGCCGACCTGGTCGGGCCCGGTGACGAGGAGTGCGTGGCCCAGCTGCCCGGTGTCCAGGGCGCTGCCGAGCCGGGCGACGGCGGAGGGGTTGCCGAGGAGGTCGCCGAGCGCCACCCGCGCAGTGTACCCGCCGCGCCGGCAGCGTCTCGCCGCCCCGCCCGGGCGGTGAGCCCGGGTCCCTGGGTGCCCGCCACAATGGCCCCGATGCCCGAGGAATCGATCCGCAGGAATCCCGCCACCGGGCGCCCGCCCGACCGGGCCCGGCGTGGTCCCGGCGTCCAGCCGGTGCCGTGGGACTGGACCGACGTGGCCCTCTTCTTCGCCCTCTTCTTCCTCGGCCTCACCGTGCTGTCGGCGATCCTCCTCAACCCCGCGGTGGAGCGCTTCGGCCGCAGCCTGGCCCACGGCCTGAGCGGCCAGCAGCAGACGGCGCTCGGGAACTTCGTCGAGCAGACCGCCGTGTACGCGCTGGCGATGATCGTCGTCGCCGGCTTCGCGCTCGGACGTCGCCACGCCCGGTTGGCCGACCTCGGATGGCGAATGCCCCGGCTGCGCTGGCTCCCGGTCGCCCTGGTGGTGAGCGCTGTCTCGCTGGTGGCGCTGACCTGGCTGCTGAACGTCGAGGCCGGGCTGGTCCACGTCCAGAACGCCCAGATCGCAACCGTACAGAGCCAGTACGGCCAGCAGGTCGGCATCGCCCTGGTGATGTTCGCGGTGGTGGCCCCGCTCGCCGAGGAGACCTTCTTCCGCGGCTTCATCTACGGCTGGATGCGCCGGCGCCTCAACGTGCCGGCGGCGGCGATCCTCTCCGGCTGCTTCTTCGCCGCCGCCCACGTCAGCTGGGGGGTGACCAGCGAGGAGATCCTCTTCCTCCCCCTGGCCCTGCTCGGGACCGCCCTGGCCCTCCTCTATGAGTACTCCGGTTCACTGCTCCCCGGGGCGGTCGTCCACGGCATCTTCAACCTGGTGGAGGCACTCCAGATCCTCTGACCTGGATCGCTGGCCGCCGCTCGCCTGCCTCGGGTCGGTCCCGCCTGACCGGCCGGCGGCCTCGCCCGCCCGCCGACCGAGGCTGCACGGGGCGCCTCTCCCGACGGCCTCAGGGCGTGGCGGGCGGCCCCCCAGCGGCTCCGGTGGCAGCGGCCACGGCGTCCCGGACACCGTGGTGGACGTGGTCGATCCCCACCAGGGCCAGCACCCCGTAACGCTGGAGAAGGTCGTGGATGTCCTCCACGTGGGCCAGGTGGACGGCCACCGAGCGTTTCCGGAGGTCGCGCAGCAGGGTGAGCAGCACCTGACCGGCGGTGTAGTCGATGTCGGAGACCGGTGAGAGGTCGAGCACGACCCAGGCGACCGGGTGCGGAGCGGCGGCGACCAGGTCCAGCACCCGCTGCCGGAATCGGTCGGCGTTGGCGAAGAAGATGGTGCCGTCGAAGCGGTAGGCGATGCCGCCCGGGAGGGTCTCGGCGCCGGGGCTGGCGGCCTCGGGGACGAGGGTGCCGGGAGCTCCCGCGACCGGCACCATCACCGTGTCCCGGGGCCGGTAGGCGTGGCGGACGAAGTCGAGCACCGAGAGAGCCACCGCGAGCGCGATCCCCTGCTCGACGCCGATCAGGACCACCACCACGGCGGTGAGCCCGGCGACGGCCAGCTCGTCGCGGCGCAGCCGCCAGAGCTCGCGGAGGTGGGGGACGTCGATGAGCCGGATGCCGATCACGAAGACCACGGCGGCGAGGGTGGCGTCGGGCAGGAAGTGGAGCAGCGCGGTCGCGGCCACCAGCACCACCACGGCGATCAGCGCCATCACCAGCTGGGCGAGCTGGGTCCGCGCCCCGGCGGCGTCCACCACCGCCGTCTTGGTCGGGCTGCCGTTGACGCAGAAGGCGCCGGTCACGCCCGCCGCCAGGTTGGCGATGGCGAGACCGGCCAGATCGCGGTTCTCGGAGAGGGGCTCCTCGCGCGTCTGGGCGAAGCTGCGCGCGGTGGCCGCGCTCTGGGCCAGGATCACGACGAAGATCGACGCCGCGACCCCGGCCAGCCCGGGAACCTGGCCCCAGGTGACGTGGGGGAGGCCGAGGGGCGGGAGCCCGGCCGGGACCGACCCGACGATGGCGACGCCGTGGCGGTCGAGCCGGAGTGCTGCGGCCGCCATGATCGAGACGGCGACCACCACCAGGGTGGCGGGAATCCGCTTCGACAGCCGCTCGAACAGCAGGATGACGGCGACCGCGAGGATGGCCAGCACGGCAGCGGGGATGACGATGTGGTCGAGGGAGGTCAGCACCTTCCCCATCTGGTTGACGACGCTGCCACTGGCGTGGATGCCGAGCATGCTCGGGAGCTGGGTGAGCGCGACCTGAACGCCGACGCCGCTCAGGAAGCCGACCAGCGCGGTCCGGGAGAGGAAGTCGGCGAGGAAGCCCAGCCGGAGCACGCGGGCCACCAGCAGGTAACCGGCCGCGAGCAGCGCGATCACCCCGGCGAGACCCACGTACTCGGGGCTCGCCGGCTTGGCGATGCCGATCAGGGCCGCGAACATGATCGCGGCGGTCGCCGAGTTGGCTCCCACCACCAGATGGCGCGAGGATCCGATCAGGGCAAAGACGATGACCGGGAGCGCCAGGGTGTAGATGCCGGTGATCACCGGCATCCCAGCGATCTTGGTGTAGCCCATCGACTCGGGGATGGCGACCGCGGCGAGCGTCGCTCCGGCGATGACGTCGGCGACGATCGTCGAACGGGTGGTTCCGGCCAGTCCCGGGATGAGGGCCAGGGGATTGGCCCGCTGGGGCGGGGCGGGGGTGGCGTCAGTCACCGCGCGAGGCAGTCTAGTGCACCGGCGCCGCGGTGGCCTGCTGGTCCGGCGGCCCGGCCGCCGCCCAGGGTGGGCCGCAGCGCCCCGCCGCCGCGATCAGGAGTTGGTCGGAGCCACCCGGCGTGCCTCCCGCCACACCAGCCAGATCCGCTGCACGGCGGTGAGGTTGGTGAGCACCGCGAGCACCCAGAGGGCGGGGATGAGCAGCGGCGGCACCACCAGACCAGCGACGGTGATCACCACCCGCTCGGGACGGGCGAGCAGGCCCCCGTCGCAGGTGAATCCGAGCGACTGGGCGCGGGCGCGCACGTAGGAGACGAGCAGCGAGCCTCCCATGGCGACGATCACCAGCATGGCCGGGAGCTGCCCGCCGCTGCGGGAGACGAAGTGATAGAGGAGGGCGGCATAGGTCACGATCTCGGCGTAGCGGTCAGTGGTCGAGTCCAGGAAGGCCCCATAGCGGTGCACCCGGCCGGTGACCCGGGCCACGGCCCCGTCCAGGATGTCGAAGAGGCCGGCGAAGAGCAGCACCAGGCCGCCGGGGATCAGCCAGCCCAGCCCGATCAGCACCGCAGCGCAGACGGTGATCCCAAGCCCGATCAGGGTCAGGGCGTTGGGGGTGATCCCGCTGAGATGGATGGCGGTGACCAGCCTGCGGGCCCCCGCGCGCACCCACTCCTGGAATCGCTGAGTGAACATCGCCCCGGCGCCTCAGCGCGATTCCGAGGCCACGCCGGCGGCGGCGAGCCGGCGCGCCTGCGCGTAGACGTCGAGGATCCCGTCCACGACCACCCTCCAGTCGTAGCGCTTGGCCTTCTCGCTGCCGCGACGGCCAAGGCTGCGCCGGAGCCCGGGGTCGGCGACCAGTGATCCGAGCGCCCGGGCGAAGGCGTCGGGCCGACCCGGCGGCACCAGCAGCCCGTCGCCGCCCGGTTCGACAACCTGGCTGAAGCCGGGGATCGCCGAGGCCACCACCGGCAACCCGCTCGCCATCGCCTCCAGCAGGACGATGCCGAAGCTCTCCCTGCCGGTGGCGGGCGAGCAGAAGATGTGGGCGCTGGCGTAGATACGGGGGAGGAGGTCAGCCGTGACGTGGCCCAGGAAGGTGACGTCGTGAACCCCGGTCGCCTCGCATTGACGCTCGTACGCCCAGCGCATCGGGCCGTCGCCGACGATCACCAGGCGGCAGCCGGCCCCCTGCCGGCGCAGCTGGGCATAGGCCTCGAGGAGGATGGGGAGACCCTTGCGCTGCTCCATCCTGCCGACGAAGAGGATGGTCGCCTCACCGTCACCACGCAGCTCCGGAAGCGGAGGGAGGTCGGGGCGGAAGCGGTGCCCGTCGATGCCGTTGGGGACGATGGTGTAGTCGCCCGGGAAGTAGTGGCTGATGAACTCCCGAGCCGGCTCGCTGACGCAGATCCGCCCGTGCAGGCGCCGGAAGTAGCGGCCCAGGAAGGGACGGCCGTAGTAGTAGCCGAGGTTGCGCCGCGCCATCGCGTGAAAGGTCCCGACGTTGGCACCGCGGTGGAGGCGCAGGGTGGTGATCGGCAGGCCCGGCACCAGCGGCTCGTGGTAGTGGACCACGTCGAAGTCCTCGCGGTCGAGGAGGTTGCGCACCCGCCGGACCAGATGGAAGGAGAGCGCGATCCGGGCCACGGAGCCGTTGCCGCGCACCGGGACGCTGCGCCCGATCCGGACGAAGCCGGGGATGCCGTGGTCGTCGGTCACCCGCGACGAGGGCGCGAGGATGGTGACCTGGTGGTCGCGGCGGCGGAGCTCGTCAGCCAGGTGCCGGACGTGCTCGGTGACCCCGCCCGGGTGGACGAAGTCATACGGGGAGACCAGGCAGACCTTCACCGGCGGTCCCGTGAGGCCGTTCCCCGCGCCTCGCCGCCGGGCCTCGCCGGCTCCGAGACGTTCACGGCTCCGGCCCCCAGACAGGGTCCAGGACGTGCCACTGCTCCGGGAACTCGCGAATCCATCCCTCGAAGATGCCCAGGACCTCCAGGGTCACCCTGCGGAGCTCCTCGTGCCGCGGGAGGCTCCGGTCGTAAGCGATCTCCTCGTGGACGAAGGCCCCCACCCCGCCGGGAACCCGGGGCAGGACGACGGGGAGGATCACCGACCCGGCCCGCATGGCGGCGTCGACCACCCCGACCGGGAAGGGGGCCTCAGCCCCGAAGAAGGGAAAGCGCTCGCCGTTGCCGATCAGGTCGCGGTCCAGAGCGAGGGCGATGGCGCCGCCGCCCTTGAGGATGCGCAGCACGTCGCGCATCGCGGCGGCGCCGAGGCGCCGGGCGGTGACCTCGTCAGCGCCCCGGATGGCGGCGACGTCGATGGGGACGATGCGCACGCCCTGAGCGCGCCGGGAACCCACCACCCTCTCGAAGAGCTGGGGAGGGCGGAGGTACTCGGCGAGCAGCGCCATGGGGAAGCCGAGGCTGTTGCCGGCCGCGAGCCCCTTCTCCCACGACCCGAGGTGGAGGGAGATGACGGCGACGCCCCGTCCGCTGGCCGCCGCCTCGGTGTAGCGCTCAAAGTGGTCGACGATCAGGCCGTTGCTGATGTCGTCGCCCTCGAAGCGCATCGCCATGACGTCGACCCAGGCGCGCCCGAGGTCGCGCAGGTTGCGGCGGACGACCCGCTCCAGGGAACGCGAGTCGAGGTCGGGGAGCACGTGGGCGAGATTGGCCCGCAGGCCGCGGACCGCCCCGGGCCGGACCGTCCGGAGCACCTCCACGCAGCCCACCGCCACTCCGTAGGCGGCGCGCCGTGGGATCACCCGGACCAGTGCCTCGGCCACCCGGTACGCGTAGTAGGGCAGCATCGACCCGTCATCGCCCCGAACGGCGGCGGCGTCCGCCCCGGCGGCGGGGACACCGCCGCCGGGCCCGCGTTCGATGTGCTGGCCGGCGCTGCTCATCGCCACCCCGTGCGAGCTGCTGCTACGGGGTGCAGGCTATCAGGAGACGGGGGCTTCGGATGCGTGCTTGGCGACCATGGCCTTCCGCGTCCCGGGCTGGGCGTGCCCGTTGCCGTCGGCCGGGGGCGTCCCGGCGATGAAGGCCTCGGTGAGCTCCCTGGCGCGGTTGTCGGAGAACTGGCGTGGCGGCGACTTCATGAAGTAGGAGGACGGTCCCTCCAGGGTCCCGGAGAGCCCGCGGTCGAGGCCCAGCTTGCAGCAGCGCACCGCGTCGATCACGATGCCCGCGCTGTTGGGCGAGTCGACCACCTCCAGCTTCAGCTCCAGGTTGAGCGGGATGTCGCCGAAGGAGCGCCCCTCCATCCGGATGTAGCACCACTTGCGGTCGTCCAGCCAGCGCACGTAGTCGGACGGGCCGATGTGGATGTTCCGGTCATCCAGCTTCTGGTCGAGCTGCGAGCGCACGCTGTTGGTCTTGCTGATCTTCTTGCTGACCAAGCGCTCGCGCTCCAGCATGTTGAGGAAGTCGGTGTTGCCACCGAAGTTGAGCTGGTAGGTGTTCTCGATCCGGACCCCGCGATCCTGGAACAGCCGGGTCAGCACGCGGTGGACGATGGTGGCACCCACCTGGGACTTGATGTCGTCGCCGATCACCGGCACCCCGGCCTTGCGGAAGCGATCCTGCCAGTAGTCCTCGCGGGCGATGAACACGGGCATGCAGTTGACCATCGCGCAGCCGGCGGTGAGGATCTGCTCGGTGTACCACTTGGTGGCTTCCTCGCTGCCCACCGGCAGATAGTTCACCACCACGTCGGTGCCCGTCTCCTTGAGCACGCTGACGATGTCGGCGGTCGAGCCGGGCGCCTTGGTGATCACCTCTTTCAGGTACTTGCCGAGGCCGTCGTGGGTCATGCCCCGGACCACCTTGACTCCCTTGTTCGGGACGTCGGCGAACTTCACGGTGCAGTTCTGGCCGCTGAAGATGGCCTCGGACAGGTCCTTCCCCACCTTCTCAGCGTCGATGTCGATGGCGGCCGAGAACTCGATGTCGGAGATGTGGTAGCCGCCGAGGTCGACGTGCATGAGCCCGGGGACCTGCTCGCCCGGGTCCGCGTGCTGGTAGTACTCCACGCCCTGGACCAGGGACGAGGCGCAGTTTCCGACGCCGATGATGGCGACCCGGACCTTGTTGCTCATGAGACTCCCTCGCTGACCGGCGCGCGCAGCGCCTCGGTGATATGGCTGAGCTCGGGGACGGCGCTCGAATCGCCTGCCCCGAGGATCTGGACGAAGCTCTCCAGGTTGTGGCGGATGGCCTCGCGGTCGAGGCGGCACAGGACCTCGCGCCCCTCGCGCCGGGTGGAGACCACCTGGGCGTGGCGGAGGGTGCGGAGGTGCCAGCTCATCCGCGGCTGGCTGACCTTGCAGACCTCGGCCAGCTCCGAGACGCGGAGCTCGCCCCGACGGGCGAGGATCTCGACGATGGCCAGGCGGGTGGGGTTGGCCAGGCCCTCGAAGTGGACCGACAGATCGAAGACACCCGCGGCAATGGCCAGCGGGACCGCCCGCCTCGGGGTTCGCGAACGTATAACCGAGTCTTTCATAAAGAAACCTTGAATAAAGACTAGCTTATACGTTGCCCAGGCGCAACCCCCTCGGGCTGGCCGGAGGGTCCGCGGCCCCGCATCCGGGAGCAGCGCCGGAGGCCGGCCACCGCCGGGCGCGCTCACCCCAGGCCGGCTCCGCACGGGCGCACTCCGCCGAGCCCGGCTTCCCCCGCCTCCCCTTGGGTATCCTTCGCCCAGCGATCCCAGGGTAGCCAAGCTGGTCAAGGCAACGGTCTGTAAAACCGTGTATCGCTGGTTCGAGTCCAGCCCCTGGGACCATCCCCCGGCAGGCTGCGATCACGGCCTCGGGGGCTTCCCTCGGCAGCTCATCCGGCCTCCGGCCTCCCATGACCCCCCTCACGACCCCCTCGCCCGCCCCTGACACAGCCCGCCGGGCGGAGCTGGTCGAGCGCAACCTGGCCGAGCTGCTGACCCGGGACGAGCTGGTAGCCCTGCTCGAGGGCGGGCAGCCGCTCCGTCACTACATCGGCTACGAGATCTCGGGGCGGGTCCACCTCGGCGGCGGGATCGTGGCCATGGCCAAGGTCCGCGACTTCCAGGAGGCGGGCGTCGACTGCACCGTCCTGCTGGCCGACTGGCACACCTGGATCAACGACAAGCTGGGCGGCGACCGGGATCGCATCCGGCGCCTCGCAGTCTCCTACTACGGAGAAGCGATGAAGGCCTCCCTGCTCTGCGTGGGCGGCGACCCGGACGCGCTCCGCCTCACCCTCGCCTCGGACGTCTATGCCGACCCCGCCCGCGACTACTGGGCCACGGTGATCGAGGTCGCCAAGCACACCTCGGTGGCCAGGATGCAGCGCAGCGTCACCATCTTGGGCCGCAGGGAGGGGGAGCAGCACGACTTCGCCAAGCTGATCTACCCGGCGATGCAGGCGGCCGACATCTTCGCCCTCGGGGTGCACATCGCCCAGGCCGGGATGGACCAGCGCAAGGCCCACGTGGTCGCCCGCGACGTCGCCACCAAGATCAGGATCAACACACTCCGTGACGCCGCCGGCGCCGCCATCAAGCCGCTGGCCGCGCACCACCCGATTCTCCCCGGCCTGCTCAAGCCGGACCGCTGGCCGGTGCCGCCGGAGCAGCGGACCGAGGTGCTGGCGGCGATGAAGATGAGCAAGTCCAAGCCGCGCTCGGCGGTGTTCGTCCACGACTCCCCGGACGAGATCAGGGCCAAGCTCCGCGGCGCCTTCTGCCCGCCGGGAGAGGTGGAGCTGAACCCGGTGATCGACTGGATCGAGCACCTCTGCTTTGGCCTGGGGGACCCTGAGCTCCGGGTGGAGCGCAGGCCCGAGAACGGCGGCCCGGTCACCTTCGCCTCGATCCAGGAGGTGCGCGAGGCGTACACCGCGGGCGCGCTCCACCCCATGGACGCCAAGACGGCGCTCGCCGACCGGCTGATCGAGCGCCTCGAGCCGGCCCGGAGGTACTTCGCCGACCCCGAGCGAGCGGCGGCGCTGGCCGAGATGGAGTCGCTGACCGCCGGCTGATCGCGGTGGAATGCGGCTCGGCCGAGTGAGCCCGCCAGCCCAGAATGCCGCGGAGCGCCGCGACCCCAGATGGGGCGGGTCTCAGCCGCCCAGCTGGTAGACGACGGTGACGCTGACACTCAGCTGCTCCGACCCCGCCTGCACGGGGACCGACCCGGCGGCGGCAGGCAGGCCCGCGTAGGCGACCGGCGCCGGGGTGGAGGTCTGGGTGTCGTCGGCGACGGAGATGACCGCCCCCAGGGTGGCGCCGGCGCCGGTGGCCAACTGCCCGGCCCTCGTCTTGGCGTCGGTCATCGCCTGGGCGCGCGCCTGGGCCATGAGCGAGCTGGTGTCACTGATGGAGAGCGACATCGAGCCGATGCGGATGTCGTCGCCGACCGACCGCGCCGCGGCATCGAGAACGGCGCCGGCCGTGCTCAGGTCGTGCAGCGTCACGGCGACCGTCTCGTCCACCTGGTAGCCGGTTATCGAGGTGCTGTCGCTCCCGTAGCTCGGGTAGATCGAGAGGCTGGCCGTCTGGATGTCGTTCGCGGGGACGCCAGCGCCGGACAGGGTCTGGATCAGGGCGCTGGTCTGGCTCTCGTTCTGGCTGAGCGCGGCGCTGGCGTGGGCCGCCTGGGTGGAGACGTCCATCAGGACGTTCAGGGTGTCCGGGGTGCCGTACACGGCGCCGACCCCGGTGACGGTGATCTCCGGGGGGCTCGCCGGGGCGGTGACGGAGGTCGTCTGGAGAGGGACGGCCGCAGGCGACGCCGCCGCACCGGGGGAGCGGGTGAGGACGATGGCGATGACCAGGGCGGCGACGCCGAGGAGGTAGATGAGTCGAGTGACCAGGGAAGGCGTGATCGGCGAGCGGTGGTCGGGGGTGTCAGCCATGGGAGCTTCTCCGTGGAGGGCGGTCGCTCCTCTGACGCGCTGGGGCGCCCGGCAGTTCCCGGCGTCGCTGCGCGCCACGGCTGGCCCGGTGGGCCAACAACTCCAGCCGCTGGCGGCGCGAGGCGGCCCGCCAGCTGTCAGCGGCCGCCGGGCGCCAGCGCCGCAGCCAGAGCGGTGAGCTGGTCGCGCGTGCCCATCGCCACCACGATGTCGTCCTGGCGGAGCACATCCTCGTCGCCGGGGCCGACCCGCAGCGCGCCGTCGCCGGACCGCAGCGCGAGCAGCACCGCCCCGGAGCGGCGCAGGTCGGCGGCGGTGCGTGCGCGCCCCGCATCGGCACCCACCACCAACTCCTCGACGCGCATCGAGCTGTCGGCGCCTGCGACCAGTAGGTCGAAGGTGTCCACCACCGCCGGCTGCATCGCCAGCGCCGCCATCCGACGGCCGCTCAGGGTGTACGGGCTGACGACCCGGTCAGCCCCGGCGCGGCGCAGCTTCTCGGCGGAGTCGGGGTGGGACGAGCGGGCGACGATGTAGAGGTCGGGCCGGAGCGAGCGCGCGGTGAGCACGATGTACACGTTGCGCTCGTCGGAGTCGACGGCGCTGATCAAGGCCCGGGCGCGGCCGATCCCCGCCCGCTGCAAAACCTCGTCGTCGGAGGCGTCACCGAGGACGTGGAGGACCCGGTCCTGCTCGACGTTGGCGAGCCCGTCCGGGTTCCACTCGATGACCACGAACTGCTGCTGGGACTGGGTGAGCTCGATACCCGCCTGCCGTCCGGTGCGACCGTATCCGCAGACGATGACGTGATCCCGCAGTGCGTCGAGCCGGCGCTGCACCTGACGAACCCTCCGGTGGCGCTGCAAATCGCCGCTCGACAATAGCTCCACGAGCATCCCGAAGGCGTAGAGGAAACCGATCACCCCGAGGACGATCAGCGAGATGGTGAAGGCCTGGCCGGCCGCGTCCAGGTGGTGCACCTCCTGGAAGCCGACCGTGCTCACCGTGATGACCGTCATGAAGAGCGCGTCGAGAAAGCCGTAACCCTCGATCGCCATGTACCCGACGGTCCCGTAGACGAGCAGGACCAGCAGTCCGACCAGGGCGAGAAGCAGGCGGCGGAGCGGCCCACCCGGCTCGGCCAGGGGCCCGGGGTCCCGGCGGTCAGGCACGGGGATCGGAGCGGGGGCGCCCGCCCCCCCGGTCAACGATCTTCCTCGCCGCCCCGCCGCTGCGCGATCCGGTCACGGAGGGCGTCCTCCATCTCGCCCGATCCTCCCCCTTCCCGGCGCAGCCAGAAGGGGATCTTCTCTCCCCGCATCTCGGCCTCGGCAGCCCGCCGCTCCGCCTCCAGGTGATGGCGCAGGGCGGCGTCCACCGCGGCGGGGAGCGGCACACCTGCGGCGGTGAGGCGATCGACCAGATCGTCGGCGATGATCACCGTGTTCGCCGGCACGGAAGCCGGACTGGACCCGAAGAGGCGTCCGAAGAAGGACACGGCGGCCGCTCAGACCTCCGGAGGCGGGGAGGCGAGCGCCACTCCGCCGGCGTCACGTCCACAGGGAGCCCACCGCCGACCCGTAGGACGCATCATGGGCCGAGTCTAGCTGGCCGGCATGGCGTCCAGCGGGGGGCGCATCAAGGGGTCGGGATGGATCGCGCCGGGGAACGGCCGGCCCGGACGTGGACGGCCACCCGGGCCCGGTCCCCGCACCGGTGTCCCAGACTGATAGCGTCGCATCGGCGTCGGTCGGCGGCGGCCCCGGGGTGTCGGGGCGCCGGGACCGATCGCCCTCCGCCGCAGAGGAGGCCGACCCTGCCCGCCCTCCAGCCCTACACGCGCCGCCTGCTCCGCCACGTGCGGCCGATCATCGTCGCCAACCGGGCTCCGCTGGTGCTGGAGCCGGCGGACCCGCTGCTGGGCCGGCCGGAGAGGCTGGTCAAGGGTGCGGGCGGCCTGGTCACCGCCCTCTCCTCGCTGGCAACCGAGACCGGGGCGCTCTGGGTGGCGGCGGCTCGCGACGCGCAGGACCTGAACCTCGCCGCACGGGGCGATCCCGCCGAGCTCCGGACCGCGGACGGGGCCGAGTATCGGGTCGCCTTCATCCAGCCGGCGCCGGAGGCCTACGACCTCTACTACAACGTCATCAGCAATCCGCTGCTCTGGTTCATCCAGCACTATCTCTGGGATCTCGCACGGGAGCCCCTGGTGGGGGCCTCCACGCGTCACGCCTGGCGCGAGGGCTACGTCGCCGTCAATCGGATGTTCGCCGAGCGCGTTGCCCGCGAGGCGGCGGCGGGCGACCGGCCCCCGCTGGTGCTGATCCAGGACTACCAGCTGTACCTCGTCGCGCGGATGGTGCGCGAGCTGGTGCCCGAGGTGAAGCTCCAACACTTCGTCCACATCCCGTGGCCCACTCCGCAGTACTGGAAGATCCTGCCCAAGCCGATCCGGGACGAGATCGTCCACGGACTGCTGGGCAACGACATCGTCGGGTTCCAGACCAGCCGTGACGTGCGCAACTTCCTGCTCACCTGCGAGGAGAATCTCGGTCTGGGCGTCGACCTCCGCGAGCGCACCGTGTACTACCAGGGGAGGGCGGTGTGGGTGCGTCACTACCCGATCAGCATCGACATCCCCGGCTTCGCCGAGCAGGCGCAGGACCCCAGGGTGCTGGACGAGGAGCGCCGGATCGCTTCCTGGCGGCCGGAGAGGCTGATCCTGCGCGTGGACCGCACCGACCTCAGCAAGAACATCGTCCGCGGCTTCCTCGCCTACGAGAGGATGCTGGAGACCAACAGCGATCTCCACCGCCGGGTCCAGTTCTGGGCCTTCCTGCAGCCCAGCCGTCAGGACATCGGCGACTACCGCTCCTACCTGGGCAGCGTGCTCTCGGTGGCGGCGAGGATCAATCGGCGGTTCTCGAGCGGCGGGTGGACGCCGATCCGGGTCGAGGTCGAGGACAACATGTACAAGGCGATCGCCGCCTACAAGTGCTTCGACGTGCTCCTGGTCAACCCGATCTACGACGGCATGAACCTGGTGGCCAAGGAGGGACCCCTCTGCAACACGCGCCACGGGGTGCTGGTCCTCAGCGAGAACGCCGGCGCCCATGAGGAGATCGGCGATTTCGCGCTCACCGTCAACCCCTTCGACGTGGACGAGACGGCCGAGGCGCTCCTGCTCGGCCTGCTCATGGACGAGCCCCAGAAGACGGCCCGAGCGGAGAAGATGCAGGAGGTGATCCGGAGCAACGACGTCTCCCGCTGGATCGGGAACCAGCTCCAGGACCTGCGCGAGCTGATCGGCTAGGCGACGGCTAACAGGTCGGACCCGAACGGGCGCTACCCCGCCAGGTCGGAGATCTCGTCCCTGCCGAGAGGCCACGTCACCTCGGATGCCGGCGACGCCGTGTGCGCGCTGACTGCTTCTCGCGTCGTCGCGTCGAAGGTGATCACCCCCCAGGGGATACTCCCCGGCCGCAGGGACGCGGGCTCCCACGCGACGCTGCGCGGGATGCTCCCGGAGACGGCCACGATCCACTCCTCATCCCGGGTGCCGGGGGCGCCGATGAGCGGATTGAGCCTGCCGGTGAGATCGACGGTGGATTGGCCGCTTCCCCAGGTGCTGAGGAAGTTCAGGGTGATCTCACTGGTGGTGAGCTTGCTCACCTCGCGGGTGCCAGCGCCCGACGCCCACTGCCGCGCCGCGGCCTCTGCCTTTGCCCTGAAGAACCGCGGAACCGGGGGGGCGGGCTCCTGGCGGAGGGGCTGGAGGCGGAAGGAGCCCGACGGGAGGTCGGTGACCAGGTGGGGACCATGACGGATGCAACCCCTGCCGCGATCACCAGAATCCCGATCGCGACCGTCAGCCAAGGCAACTGGGGCTGCGCGCCATCTCAAGGATCTCCCTCCTGCGGGGTGCCGACAGTGATCGCATCGCCTCCGCAGAAGCCCAATCGCGGAAGGAGCCTGGGGACCTGAGCCCAGGTGGCGGAACGCGCTCCAGCGCCGGCCCTCCGCCGGGAGAACTCAGTTCTCAGCCCGGCTGAGCGAAGCACCCAATCGCGCTGAACCAGCCCGAAGCGGGATTGCTCAGGACACGTGGGCTCCGGCGCTCGATGCCGGCAGCCTCGCGAATGGCCGGTCTAGTGGCCGAGGCCAGCGAAGCCGGCGACGAACAGCCAGCAAACCACGGCGGCGATCGCCACCCAGAGAGCGATCAGGCCGGAGCGCCGCGCCGCGAAGTCGCGAGCCCGCCGCTGCCTGAGCCAGCGCTCCCGGACCGCGAGGTCGTCGAGGCCGCTGGGCGCGGAGGGTCGGGGGGTGTCAGCCATCACCCAGGGTCAACGGGAGGGGGAGCATGAGGGTTACGCCAGCCTGCTGGGGCCGGAGGCCGGATCGCGGCCGGGCGGCGGAGGGGGGAAGAACACGGCCGCTAATGGTGGCACGCCGGCGGGGGCTCCCACCGATCCAGGCCCCCTCGATGCGGCGCCCGGGCCCGCGGCCGGTGCCGGGTGAGCTCCCGACCCCGGATGCCCTCCTCCCCGCGGGCAGCGACTACCATTCGAGGGGCGCGAGGCGCGGGGCGCCGGGCCCTCGGGCCGCGACCGCCAGGCGCCCCTGGCGCGGAGGTGACCAGGTGGCCGCAGTGACACACGCCGCGAGCTCCGAGCCGGCGAGGCTCGGTCTCGACAAGCCGATCTACACGATCAGCGTCGCTGCGGAGATCCTCGCGGTCCACCCCCGGACCCTGATCATGTACGAGCACCTAGGCATGGTGGTCCCGCACCGCACGCCCACCAACCGGCGTCGCTACAGCCAGCGCGACCTGCTCACCCTCCAGGCCATCCAGCGCCTGACCAAGACGCACGGGCTCAACCTCAACGCGGCGCGCTACGTGATCCGGCTGCTCCAGACCCTGGACGCCCACCGCATCCAGCGGCCGGACTTCCTGGCGGACGTCGACATCGCCCACGTGCGCATCTGACCCGGATCGGGCGGCCCGTTCGGACCGGCCGCGCCGGCTCGGGGACGGGGGAGCCGGCTCCGCGCCGCCGGCACAGCTGTCCGATTTGGTGACCGCGCGACCCGCCCGCCGTTCGGAACTGGGGGCGTCCCCCGGCTATACTCCCGAGAAGCTTCCCGATCGCCGGGAGGTCAGGCAAGGGAGGAAAGACGGAGCCGATGGCGGACGAGGACGCGGTGATCGACGTCCTCCTCATCGAGGACGACCGGGACACCCTGGAGATGTACCGGACCAAGCTGGAGCTGGACGGCTACCGCGTCCACGTGGCGCTCGATGGCGTCGAGGGCCTCGAGCGCGCGAAGGAGCTCCTACCGGACATCGTCTTCCTCGACGTCCGCCTGCCCAAGAAGGACGGTTTCGAGGTCCTCCAGGAGCTGCGACGGCACGTGCCCACGGCTGAGACCCCGGTGATCATCCTGAGCAACTTCGGCGAGAGGGACCTGGTGGATAGGGGCCTCAAGCTGGGTGCGCTGGAGTTCCTGGTCAAGGCGCAGACGTCACCTCTGGCGCTCTCAGAGGGGATCAACGAGTGGTTGAAGGAGTAGGCAGGGGCGACCCCAGCGGCGGGGCGCTGCCCGGCTCACCCGGCCTGGACAAGCCCATCTACACCATCAGCGTCGCGGCCGAGATCCTGGAGACCCACCCGCGCACCCTCATGATGTACGAGAACATGGGGCTGGTGGTGCCGCAGCGGACCTCGACCAACCGCCGCCGCTTCTCCCAGCGCGACATCTACAAGCTCCAGACCATCCAGAGCCTGACCCGCCAGCACGGGGTCAACCTCACCGGCGTCCGCTACGTCCTGGTGCTGCTCAAGGCGCTGCACGAGCACGGGATCGCCCCGCCCGAGGGCCTCAAGGACATCGATGTCGCGGCCCTGAAGATATGACCGGCCGAGTTGACGGCAGCACCCGGTGCGGGTCTGCGAAGCTCTGCGCATGACCAGTCCGGACGCCCCTCCCGCAGTCCCCCCGCGCGCCGCCGTGATCGCGTCGCTGCGACAGATCCTGGCCGACGCGCTGCGCTTCGCCCGTGCCGAGATGGGGCTGGCCAGGGCGGAGGGCAGCGCCGCTGCCAAGCGCGCCGCGATCGCGGCCGGCCTGCTCGCCGCCGCCGCCGTCGGCCTCCTCTTGTGCGCCATCCTGCTCCTGGGAGCCGCGGCCGAGGCCATCGGCGGCGCCCTCCACCACCCCTGGCTGGGCTGGCTGATCATGGCGGGCGTGCTGCTCGTGATCGTCGGCGTCCTCGGCGGCCTCGGCTACCGGATGGTGAGAAGGACGATCGCGGAGGGGCGCAGGGTCGGAGCCACCGTGAAGGAGGACCTGGAGTGGGTCAGGGAGTTGCTGAAGCCGAACGCGAACGGGAGCTGAGCAAGCAGGCGCTTGCGGCTCACGTCTCCGCTCTCGAGTCCCGGGTCCGAGAGGAGCTCGACTGGCGGGCGCGGCTGCGGCGGGATGGTGCCCGCTACGCGGTCATCGGGACGGTGGCCGTCGCCGTAACGGTCTCGGTGCTGGTCCTGCGCTCGCGGGGACGGCGGCGGGAAGCCCCCCCCGCCGTCGTGACCTCGCTCGACGACGTGGCCGCCCAGCTGGAGGAGATCCGCAAGGAGCTGGGCCGTCGGCGCAAGGAGAACGGACCGCTCTGGCAGCGCGTGGCGCTGCGCGCGGCGACCACTGCGGCCGCCGCCGCCGGCACCGCGGTGGCCCGAAGGGCGATGGAGCGGATGGGCGACGCGGAGCCGTCCCCCGCCAGCAGGGCCCCGCGAGGGTAGTCAGCAGGGCCCCGCGAGGCTCCGACGGCCGAGGTTGCCGGCGGACGCGGTCCGGCCGAGGCTGCGGGCGGGTCCAGGACGCCCGCAGCCTTCCCCGACGCCGGATCAGTCGGCGGCGATCGCCCCGGGGCAGCGGGGGAAGTCGGGGCACATCCAGACCGTGGAGCCACGGCGCTCCATCGGTCGCTCACAGATTGGACAGACGGGCCGCAGCCCGGCGCCAGGACGCGGCTTGGACGGCTTGGTGGAGCGGTGCAGGAAGCCCATCACGGATTGCCCTTCATCGACTCGCTTTCTACACCTCGCCGCGGGCGTTCGGGGACGGCCGGCACCGCGGTGAGCCGGCCCGGCCCGGATCCCAGGCGGGTCAGCAGGAGCCCAGCCACCAGCGGGACCAGCGTCAGCAGGCTGAGCACGAGCTGATCGCTCTGGACCGTCAGCTGAGCGGCCGCGATCACGGCTGCGGCGAGGAGCAGGAGGATGATCGGGACCACCGCCATGGTGTCGAGCCTAGGCGGCGAAACCTTTCGGGTCGGTGAGGCGGCGGCTTCCGCCGCGACCGCTGCGGCGCGGGTCAGGCAAACGTCCGTTCCAGCCCGAGAGTGGTAACGCTCTTGTAAGGTTCGGATGATCAGCATCTTGCCGGTCTTAGTACGGACGAATGGGGAGATTTCTTGACCGCGAAGTCCGCGGCCGACGCGGTCTGGCGCGGGCGCGACGGTGCGCCCCCCGATGACCTGATGATCCGCCGCTCCGCCCCCTCCGAGCCCACCGGAGCGGGGTCCACGGCCAGACCGCGCCACGCCACGATGCGGCGGCGTCTGCTGCTGGCCGGGCTCCAGCTGGTCGTGCTCCTGATCAGCGCCGCCGTTATCTACGGCCTGATCCGCAAGGTCAACCCGGCTCAGGTGGTCAGCAAGGCCGGACACGTCTCCTGGCGGCTGGTGGGGGTGGCGATCGCCCTCAACCTCGCCACCACCCTGCTCCGCGCCCGGAGGTCCCAGATCCTGCTCCGCCGCCTCGGTCACCACGTGCCCTTCGGCCGGATGAACTGGGTGGACCTCGCCGGACAGACCCTGAGCTGGCTGACCCCGGCGGCGAGCGGCGACCTCTCACGCCCCTACCTGTGGCGAAACCGCGACCGGGTGCCGGTCAGCGCGGGGGTCGCCACCGTCGTCTACGAGCGCCTGGTGACGATCGTCCAGCTCGGCATCGTCGGCGGGGTGCTCGCCGCCGCCATCTACCTGCCCCCGCTCGAGACGGCAGGTCTGGCGGTGATCGGCGTGGTCCTCCTCGCCTCCCCGTGGTGGGCGAGCGTCGTCACCCGGCACTACTTCACCAGTGGCGTCCCACCGGAGCGCCACGGGCTGGTGGGCGGGATCCTCCGCTCGCTGGTGCAACTCGAGGAGCTCGGGCTGTCGCCCCGGCTGGGCGCCATCTTCGCCTTCTACAGCCTCGTCATCTTCGCCATCAGCGGGTTCCAGATCCTGCTCCTCGTCTGGGAACTCGGGGCCGGCGTCACGCTCGGCGTGGCCATCGCCGCCTACTGCGTCTCCCAGGTGATCGGCAGTGTGTCGACCCTTCCCTTCGGCATCGGGGCCGCGGACGTCACGACGGCGGCGCTGCTCGTGGCGGGGGGGCTGACCAAAGTGGACGCTGTGGCGGTGACCGTCCTGGTGCGGGTCGCCATGACCCTTCCGCTCGGCATCGCTGGTGCTATCGGGATCATGCTGCTGGGCCGCCCCCGCATCCCCGAGGACGAAGCCGCCCCGGCATCGGTGAGCGCGTGAGCCCGGAGGAGGCCGCGGAGGCGGGAGCCGTCTCTTCCATCAGCCGGGTGGTTGTGGTCGGAGGCGCCGGCTTCATCGGCAGCCACCTGGTGGAGCTGCTCGCTGCGGACCACGTCTCGGTGCTCGTCATCGACGATCTCTCCCATCCCTGTGGTGTCTCTCTGCCGTCGACCGTCGAGCTGGTCAAAGCCGATGCCGGGGGGCCAGAGGCCGCCGGCGCGCTGGCCCGCTTCCGTCCCCAGGCGCTGGTTCACCTCGCCGCCAAGGGCGGCGTGAACCGAGCCATGCGCGACCCCGGCGATCACGTCCGGCGGGTGCTGGCCAGCTCGGTGGCCTGCTTCGACGCGGCCGCCCGGGCAGGCTGCGAGGCCATCGTCATCGCCTCATCGGGGGGGGCCGTGTACGGCGACGCTGGGCGCCTGCCGGCGTCCGAGGAGCTGGTCCCGGCGCCGCGCTCGGCGTACGGAGCCGAGAAGCTCTGCGAGGAGGCCTATCTCTGGACCTACCGCGCGCGGGGGGTGCGCACCGTCGCCCTTCGCTACGGCAACGTCTACGGACCGCGTCAGGACGGGACCGGGGAGGCGGGGGTGATCGCGATCTCGTCCACCCGGCTGGTCCAGGGGCTGCGCCCGGTGATCTACGGCGACGGCTCCCAGACCCGCGACTTCGTCTACGTGACCGACGTGGCCGCGGCCACCCGGGCGGCCCTGCTCAGCTCCGTCGATGGGCCGCTGAACGTCGGCACCGGCCGTGAGACGAGCGTCCGTGAGGTCGTGGAGGGGCTGATCCGGGCTGCGGGGGTGGAGGTCGCCCCCGACTACCAGCCCGCCCGGGCGGGGGAGGTCGCGCGCGCCTGCCTCGACGCCGGTCGCGCCGAGCGGTTGATGGGATGGAAGCCTCAAACTGCTCTCTCCGAGGGTCTGGCCCGGACCCATCGCCACTTCGCAACCTAACTCGCACGGATCATGCCGGCTGGGATTGGCCCGGCCGGCCACCATGGGGAGACAGCAATGCGCATCGCGGTCCTCGGGGCCGACGGCTACCTGGGGTGGCCGACCGCCCTTCACCTCTCCGCCCGCGGCCACGACGTCATCGGGGTCGACAGCCTCGTGCGGCGGCGCTGGGATGAGGAGTGCGGAACCGACAGCCTCACGCCGATCGCCTCCATGGCGGACCGCCTGGCCCGCTGGCAGGCCGAGAGCGGGCGGAAGATCGAGTGGCATGAGCTCGACCTCTGCGACGCGGCCGCGGTGGAGCGGCTGATCCGCACCACCGCCCCGGACGCCATCGTCCACTTCGCCGAGCAGCGCTCGGCACCGTATTCGATGATCAGCCCCCGCCACGGCGTGGAGACCCAGGTCAATAACGTGGTGGGCACCCTCAACGTCCTCTACTCGGTGCGCGACCTGGCTCCCAACTGCCACCTCATCAAGCTGGGGACCATGGGTGAGTACGGGACCCCCAACATCGACATCGAGGAGGGGTTCATCGATGTCGACCACAACGGCCGCCGGGACCGGATGCTCTACCCGAAGCAACCGGGGTCGATCTATCACCTGTCCAAGGTCCACGACAGTCACAATCTCGACTTCGCCTGCCGGATCTGGGACCTGCGAGCCACCGACCTCAACCAGGGGGTGGTCTACGGGACCACCACCGACGAGACGGCGCTGCACCCTCAGCTGATCACCCGATTCGACTACGACGGGATCTGGGGCACGGTGCTCAACCGCTACTGCGTCGAGGCGGCGGTCGGCGAACCGCTCACCGTCTACGGGAAGGGCGGCCAGACCCGCGGCTTCCTGGACATCCGCGACACCGTGCGCTGCATCGAGCTGGCGGCCCTGAACGCGCCCGCCGCCGGTGAGTACCGGGTCTTCAACCAGTTCACCGAGCAGTTCTCGGTGCTCGAGCTGGCCGAGAAGGTCGAGCACGCCCGCGCCGCGCACGGCCTGCCGACCACCATCCGGCACGTCCCCAACCCCCGCCGGGAGAAGGAGGACCACTACTACAACGCCAAGCATCAGCGCCTCCTCGACCTCGGCCTGGAGCCCCACTCCCTGAGCGACACCCTGCTCGACAGCGTCATCCAGACCGTCGAGGGCAACATCTCCCGGGTGCGGCGCGAGACCATCGAGGCGACCATCGACTGGCGGAAGGGCGGTCCGGTCTACGCGGGGGCGCGCACGACCGCGGCGCCGACCCCCACCGGCGTCGGTGCCTAGCCGGGAGGCGAGCGGGCCCCCGGAGGGGTCGGAACCGGCGCCCGTCAGCTCGACCAGGTCCGCGGCAGGGCCGGATTCCGGGCTGGCCGACGCCGCTCGCCGGCCCGGGCGTGCGCCGCTCAGCCGCCTCACCCTGGTGCTGCCGGTCCACAACGAAGCTGAGAACCTCAGCTGGCTGCTCCCCCACGCCGCCGAGGTGCTGCCCGCGCTTGCCGAGCACTTCGACCTGGTGATCGTCGACGACGGCAGCACGGACGGGAGCGGTGAGCTCGCCACCGCACTCGCCGCCAAGCTGGGGATCGATCTGCGGGTGATCCGCCACCAGCAGAAGAGCGGTTACGGGATCACCGTGGGCGACGGTCTCCGGGCGGCGCGGGGCGACTTCGTCGCCTTCACCGACGCGGACGGACAGTTCGAGATCGCCGACCTGGCCCTCCTGGCCCCGCTCCTCGACCGGGCCGACCTCGCCGCCGGCTGGCGTCAGGAGCGGCAGGACGCCCGGGCCCGGGAGGTCGTCAGCTGGGTCTTCAACACCCTGGTGGCGGTCCTCTACCGCCTCCCCTACCGGGACGTCGACTGCGCCCTCAAGCTGATGCGCCGGGAGGTCCTGGAGTCGCTGACCCTGGAGGCACGCAGCGCCCTGATCAACGCCGAGCTGTACTACAAAGCCCGCCACGCGGGCTGGCGGATCGCCCAGGTCGCCGTGCCCCACCACCCCCGGGTGGCCGGTCGGCGCTCCGGGGCGCGCCCCCGCGCCATCGCCCGGGCGATCAAGGAGCTGTTCCTCTTCCGGCTCCGGATCCGGCGCTCACTCCCCCCGCGCAACGCCGCGCTAGCCCGGCGCCGCGAACCCGCCGGCCGGGGCTGAGGCACCGGAGCGGGACGTCATCGCCGGCGGCTCGGCGCCGAGGCTGGGATCAGTCCGCGACGACCGCTGCCAGTCGGGGATCGTGGGAGCCGGCGTCCCCACCGTCCGGGCCGGGGGCCCGGTCGAAGGCGGAGAGCGAGGGACGCCCTGCCGCCCCGCTCTGGCCCGGACCCGCGGCGGCGACGGTCTGGAGATCGCCCGCCATCTCGGCCTGGCTCCCCGCCGCGACCGCGATCTGCTGCGCGGTGGCCGATACCTGACGGCTGGCCACGCTCACCTGCTCCATCGCCTCGACCACCTGCTCGGTCGCCGAGCGCTGCTGCTGGGTGGCCAGCCGGACGTTCGAGCTGGCCTCGGCGACCTGCTCCATGAGGCCGAGACCGATCTGGAGCTGGGCGGCGCCCTCCTCCATGGCGAGGACGGTCGCGCTGGTCTCCGATTCGGCGCTCTCGGTGATGGTGGAGATGTCGGCGGCGAGCGCCTTGGAGCGATCGGCGAGGCGGCGCACCTCGTCCGCCACCACCGCGAAGCCGCGGCCTGCCTCGCCGGCCCGTGCCGCCTCGATCGCGGCGTTGAGGGCGAGCAGATTGGTCTGATCCGCGATCTCGTTGATCAGATTGAGGATCCTGCCGATGTCGCGGACCCGGTCGGTGAGGGCGACCGTGCGCTCACCCGAGGTGAGGATGCGCTCGTGGGCGCGATCCAGGTTGTCCCGGGTCTCGGCGGCCTGGGTCGCGACCCGCTCCACCGTCTCGGCGATGTGGGCAGAGGTGCGGGCCAGCTCCTCCATGCTCGCCGACGTCTCGACGGCCGCCGAGGTCTGCTCGGCCGTGGTGGAGACCAGTTGAGTGGAGGCATCGGAGAGCCGGGCCGCGGAGGCGGCCAGTTCGCCGCTCACCTCCCTCACCCGTCCGACCATGCCGCCGAGCCGCTCGACCATCAGGTTGGAGGCTGCGCCGAGCTCCCTCAGCTCGGCGGCACCACCCGGAATCACCCGGGCGGCCACGTCGCCGGCGGCAACCCGGCGGGCCAGGTGACCGAGCGCCCCGATATGGCTGGTCTCCCGATGCGCGACCAGCGCGGCGACGACGCCGAGCACGACCACGCCGGCGATGCCGAGCAGGATCGCCGCAGTGCGCACCTGCCCCACCGATGCAGCGGGCAGCTGGCTGCCGGAGGTGACCATGGCCAGCGCCGCCACGATCAGGCCCATCACCACGATCCCGGCGGCGACGACCCCGGCCACGACGCGCACGAGAAACCGATTCAACACCCGCCGGATGGCAGCTCCGACCTTGACCATGACAGCCTCCATCCGTGCCCGCCCGGCCGGCGCAGCTTGCGGTTCGCCTCTCATTGGTAACACTGAGCGGAGTGAAGATGGCGTGGGGTTGCGTGACGGCCTGCTCACAGTGCGTCACGGCCCTGTGGGTATCGAACTCGGGAGAGCCCGCGGCCCGGGCGGGCTGCGACCCTGGCGGGGTGCGCAGAGGACCCCGCTAGTCAGCGGCGGGCCAGAAGCTCCCGGAACCCGCCCGCGTGGCCGGCGAGGATCTCGTGGAGGTCGAGGATCTCGTCGCCCGTGATCGGGTCCGCCACCCGCCCCGGCTCCTCGCCGGTCGGGGCGCCGGCAGCCGCGCCCTCGGGGGCCTCGACCTCGGTCTGGAAGATGATCTGGAGCAGGTTCTCGTCGTTGCACGAGGAGCAGGTGACCCGGACCAGTGCCCGGTTGCCCTGCTGGGTCAGCACGTTGATACCGCACTCGGCCATGCTCTCCCCGCACTGGACGCAGCGGTACCGCCGCGCCTGGGATCGGAGCAACTGAACGAGATCCATGGCCTCAGTATAGGCGGCCCCTCTCCGGCTCGCGACCCGGAACCGGGGCCCCGGGGGTCGCCGGGAGGCCCGCTGGGAAGACCCTCGCCCCCTCCGGCGCGAGGCGCTCGCCGGGACCCGCGGCAGCTCGAGGAGCACCCCGCCCTGGTCGCGGTCGCGCTCGCGATCGAGCAGATCGGCGAGGTCGATGGGGGGTGGCGGTTTGTCGCCCTGAGCGCCCGGTGGTCAGCCCATTCCGGGGAGCCTCAACACCTGGTGGACGGCTCGGAGGCCGTCGGTGAGCACGAGCAGCACCCGATCGGGTGGGCGGCGATGGCGTTGCCCCAGGGTGACCTCCGCGCCCGCCTATCGGAGCCGAAGCGTGGGCCGGCGCCACAACCGGGATGACGCTCCCCGAGGCTCGGTCACCTTCCGTTCACGGGAGTGGATGTTCCCGGCGCCATCTCGCGGCACCGGACAGCGCTCCGGTTAGACTCGCGAGCGCCGCTGGGGAGTGGCCAAGTGGTAAGGCAGCTGACTCTGGATCAGCCAATCGTAGGTTCGAATCCTACCTCCCCAGCCAATCGAGTTCAGGGCATCCCGGACGTATGTCTCCAGACATCGTGGACGCCCCCTGTCGCGGCGCTCAGAGCGCGCTGATCCCCAACACCAGGCCCATCGCGATCACCGCTGCGGTCACGAGCAGCAGGAGGCCGCGTTCCCAGCGCCGCAGCCGGTAGGCCTGGGGCAGCACGGTCCAGGCCAGCACGATCAGGAAGATGAGCACGATGGGGAGCAGCAGGGCGTTGAGGATCTCGACAGCGATGGCGAGCCCGACCAGCGAGCTGCTGGTCAGCACCAGCACCGCGGAGAGGGTGACCGCCCCGCCGAAGACGCCGTAGAAGAGAGGCTCCTGACGCAGCCGGCGATTGAGACTCCGCGGGGTGCCCACCACCTCGGCGAGGGCCCAGGCAGCGCCCAGCGAGACCACCAGGGCGGCGATCAGGGCGGCGCCGGCGACCCCCATCGCGAAGGCCAGGCGGCCTCCGGCCGCGCCCAGGGAGGAGGTCAGCGCATTCGAGATCTGGGCGACGGTGTTCAGCGACCCGGCGTGGTGGCGAAAGAGGCTCGCCCCGGTCGCCACCAGCACCGCGATCATGATCACCTGGGTGACCACCGCGCCGATGGCGGTGTCCACGCGGGCCGCCCGGAGGTTGCGCACCGTCATCCCCTTGTCCAGGATCGCCGCCTGCTGGTAGAAGATCATCCAGGGCATGACCACGGCCCCGACGTTGGCCGCGGCCAGGGCCATGTACGTCGAGTTGCCGAGGGGTTGAGACGAGAGGAGGCTGCCGGCCAGGGCGCCCGGATCCGGGTGGGCCCGGATGGCGGCCACCAGGAAGGCGAGCTCGAAGAGGCCCAGGCAGAGGCCGATCACCTCGACCCTCCGGTAGGTGCCGGAGGCGACCACCACCACGAGCAGGAGCGCGGCACCGGGAACGACGAGCTGCGGGGGCAGGCCGACGATGCTGCCCACCCCGGCGATGCCCGCGAACTCGGTGACCAGCGCCCCCACGCTGGTGACCAGCAGGATGCCCACCGAGAAGGTGGCCCACCCCCGGCCGAATCGCTCCTTGATCAGCTCGGCGTGCCCCTTGCCGGTGGTGAGCCCCAGCCGGACGGTCAGCTCCATCACCAGGTACAGGACCGGAATCAGGAGCACTTCGAGGGGAAGCAGGCGATAGCCGAAGCGGGCCCCGGACTGGGCAGCGGTGACCACGCTGCCGGCGTCGGTGTCGGCCAGCATCACCATCAGGCCCGGCCCGATCGCCACCGTGAGCAGCATCCATCGCCGGCCCCGGGGAAGCGGGCTTCGAGTTCGCGGGGGCCTCGGTGTCGAGGCCCCCGTCGAGCGGGCGTTCGCCGATGCCCGCCGCCCGTACGTTCATCGCGCGCCGGGGAGGCGCGACAGCGCCGGGGTGATCGCCCCGCGGATGCGCTGCGCGGTATTGAAGGGCACTGGTGCGCGTTCCTCCGGCGCCACGGCCGGCCCCGAGGGGTGGCTGGGTCTCCGGCGCCACCCCCAGCGTCCCGCACCGAGGGCGGAACCTCCAGGGCCGGATGTCACGGGCCGATGCGGCCGTCGGTCACCCGGAGGTGGAGGACGCACCCCTGCTCGCTGCGCCGTGCCGAGGGCTCCTCCGCTCGTGGCCGGGGCCCGCAGGGCTCTCGCCACTCGCCGCTCCACGCTCAGTAGATGAAGCCCTCGACGTCCGAGAGGGTGGTCACCTGGCGCATGTCGATCTGCCCCGGGATCTCCGCGTAGTTGGCCTCGTCCACGTAGAAGTCGCTCGGTCCATCGACCGCGACCACGTAGGCGACGTGCCCGTAGTAGCTGTACCCGTTGCCCGAGCCCCAGACCACGATCGCTCCGACCTTGGGCGTCTCCCCGGTCGAGTAGCCCTGCGCCTGCGCGTTGCCGAACCAGGCGTCGGCATTCCCCCACCAGGTGACCTCGCGCAACGACGCGACGTACCAGGTGCACTGGCCCCAGGGGAAGGAGTTGGGGATGTCGCCGAAGGCGAAGGGACAGAGGACGTCACCGCAGGCCCCGCCCCCACCACCGTGGTGCGCCGCCGCCGCCGCCGCCGCCGCCGCCGCCGCCGCTGCCGCGGCTGCCGCCGCCGCCTGCTGCGCCTTGACGGTCGCGATCTGGCTGAGCAGCGACTGGCGCTGGTCAAGCAGGGACGCGGCCTGGCTGCCCAGGGAGGCGGCCTCCGCCCGCAGCTGGGACTCCTGACCCTGGAGGGTCGCCTGGAGGGCCTCCAGATGGGTTTCGGCCGCCGCAGCCTGATCGAGGTTCGTCTGCTGGGTCTGCTGGAGAAGGGTGAGGCGCTGCTGGTCGGCCTGGACCTGGGCGATGAGCTGGCGGAACTGCTTGCTGACGGCGGTCGCAGAGCCCAGCTTCTCCATGAACTCGGCGATGCTCTGGCTCTGGACCAGCCCGCTGACGACGCCCGTGCCGCCCGCCGTATAGATCACCACCATGACCTTGGTCAGCTGCCCCTTCTCGGCGGTGAGGTTGGCGGTGTCCACCTGGATGGCCTCGGCGGTCTGAGCCAGCTCGAGGTTGAGCTGGTTGATCTGCCCCTGCACCTGCTCGACCTGGGACTGGGTGGCGGCCACCTGCTGCTGGACCGCCGCGGCCTGGGCGTTGGCCGTGGCCTCGCTGCCCTGAAGCCCCTGGAGCTGACTGCCCAGCGCGTTGTACTGCTGCTGGAGCTGACCGATCTTCTGGGTGTAGGAATCGGTCAGCCGGATTTCCGGCCGGGCGATCTGCGCCGCCGGCGGCGCGACGGCAGCCAGCACTCCGACGGCGATGACGGAGGTGGCAAGTCTGCGAAGAAGGCGGGTGGTGCGACGCAAAATCCGTATCCCTGACCGGTGTGGGGGCGGAGCTTATCAGCGCCTCCGCGGATCGGACGGGCGCTTTTAGCGGCTCGTCACGCCGTCGTGACGCAGCCTTCAGATGTAGCGCCGTTTGCCCGTATTGACGCGAACAGCCGAAACCGCGACGACCCGCCCGGCGAGGGCACGCGTCGGCTTTCCGACGGCACCACCGAGGTGGACCCGGAGGACTGTGTAGAGTTGCTCGGGATCAGCCAGGGATCATCCAGTGGGAGGAGCGGTCCAGGTGAGCGAGACGCAGGAAGTCAAGCCCGCCGGCTCGGCGCAGCCGGTCCTTGCCCCTCGAGGAACTCGAGGGGGTGGCGGTGGCCGAGACCCTGATCGGGGACGTCCGTGGAGAAGAGGGCTTCTACCATTACCGCGGCTATGACGCCACCGAGCTCGCCCGTCACTGCTCGTTCGAGCAGGTCTGGCACCTGCTGCTGGTGGGCGAGCTGCCCGGGCCCCGCGAACTGCGCTGGCTGCAGGACCAGGCCGTCGCCGGCCGGAGCCTCCCCGGCGGGGTCGCCGGCACCCTGGACGAGATCGCCCGGCTGCCCGGCTACACCCCGCTGGGTGCGCTGCGCACCGCGGTCTCGCTGAGCGCGACCGCCCTCAACCTCCAGCCCACCCTCGACCTCACTCCCGACCAGGTGCGCGCCGACGCCCTCCGGATGGTCGCGCTCACCCCGGTGCTGCTGATGCGGATGCATCGCGTCCACCACGGCCTGGAGCCGATCGACCCCGACCGTGACCTCGGCTATGCGGCCGCCTACCTGCAGATGCTGACCGGCAGGCGCCCGGACCCGGTGGCCGCGCGCGCCCTGGAGAAGTACCTGATCACGACCATGGACCACGGCTTCAACTCCAGCACCTTCACGGCCCGGGTCATCACCTCCACGGGCAGCGACATGGGCTCGGCGCTCACCGGTGCCATCGGGGCGCTCGCCGGGCCGCTCCACGGCGGTGCGCCATCGCGAGCGCTGGACATGCTCGACGCCATCGGAACACCCGACAAGGCGGAGGAGCACCTGCGCGACGAGGTCCTGGGGGGCCAGCGGCTGATGGGCTTCGGCCACCGCATCTACAAGACCGACGACCCGCGCTCCGTCCTCCTCCACGAGGTGGCCCGCGAACTGGGCGGGCCGCAGGTGGAGTTCGCAGAGCACGTCGAGGCGACCGCGCTCCGGGTGCTGAGCGAGCTGAAGCCAGGGCGGCGCCTCTACACCAACGTCGAGTTCTACTCCGGGGTGGTGATGAACACGGTGGGGCTCTCCCGCGACATGTTCACCCCGACGTTCGCGTGCAGCCGCACCGTCGGCTGGACCTCCGCGATCGTGGAGCAGGCGGCCAACAACCGGCTCATCCGTCCCTCGGCGATCTACGTCGGGCCCACCGCACCCCGCCCCCTCCCCGACAACTACGCGTACGCCTGACCGCGGATCGACGGCTGAGCTCGGTCTCGGAGCCTGATCTGGCGCGGCCCGTCCCGCCAGGGCAGAATGGAGCTGCACTCATCCCCAAGAGGAGGAATGCACGATGTCCACACTCGTGCGCCCGGTCGCGCCCGACCCCTACGAGATGCTGCCCGCCGTCGCCGCCTTCTCCCTGACCAGCGACGACATCACCGAGGGCCGGCCCCTCGACACCCTTCACGTCCATCCCAGCGCTGGCGGGGAGAACCAGAGCCCTCAGCTGCGCTGGAGCGGATACCCCTCCGCAACCCGGGGGTTCACGGTGACCTGCCTCGACCCCGACGCCCCGACGGGCTCGGGCTTCTGGCACTGGGTGCTGGTGGGCGTGCCGGTCACGGTGACCGAGCTGGCCCGCGGGGCGGGGGCCTCCGACGCGCCCCTCCCACCGGGATCCTTCCACGTGCGCAACGATTTCGGCAGCCTGGACTACGGCGGGGCCGCGCCGCCTCCCGGCGACCGCCCCCACCGCTACATCTTCGCCGTGCACGCGGTGGACACCGACAACCTCGGGCTGGACCGGCTGGCGTCCCCCGCCGTGGTCGGATTCACGCTCGCCTTCCACACCCTGGCCAGAGCCACACTCCGCGCCACCTACCAGCGCTGAGCGAAGGGACGGGGGCGGGTCAGGGGCGGACGGGCGTCAGGGCAGCCGCGCGGCCGCCGACGGCTCCACGCGGCGGGGAGCACAACCCGCCATGAGTGGATGCGGCCGGCCCGGGTCAGGCCTGGCTGGACGCCGCCCAGAGGTTGATGCCGCTCTCGGTCGCCAGCTGGTCGATCTCGGCGAGCTCGGAGGCGCTGAAGTCGAGCCGCTCCAGGGCGGCGAGGTTCTCGTCGAGCTGGGCGGCGCTGCTCACCCCGATCAGCGCCGAGGTCACCCGGCGATCGCGGAGCGCCCAGGCCAGGGCCATCTGGGCAAGCGACTGGCCACGCCGTGCCGCGACCTCGTTGAGCCCGCGAATCTTGGCGAGGGTCTCCTCGGAGAGCATCTCCGGGGTGAGGGAGCCGCGCTGATGGGCGCGCGACGCCTCCGGGACCCCCCGCAAGTAGCGGTCGCTCAGCATCCCCTGAGCCAGCGGGGAGAAGACGATGCAGCCGATCCCCTCCTCGTCCAGGACCTCCAGGAGGCCGCTCTCGATCCAGCGATTGAGCATCGAGTAGGAGGGCTGGTGGATGAGGATCGGAGTGCCGAGGCCGGCCATGATCTCCGCCGCCGCCTCGGTGTGGGCGGCAGAGTACGAGGAGATCCCCGCATACAGCGCCTTGCCCTGGCGCACCGCGGCGTCGAGCGCGCCCATGGTCTCCTCCAGGGGGGTCTCGGGATCGTAGCGGTGGGAATAGAAGATGTCGACGTAGTCCACCCCCATCCGCTGCAGGCTCTGGTCAAGGCTGGCCAGAAGGTACTTGCGGGAGCCCCCCTCCCCGTAGGGTCCGGGCCACATGTCGTAGCCGGCCTTGGTGGAGATGACCAGCTCGTCCCGGTGGGGCCGCAGGTCGGTGGCCATGACCCGCCCGAAGGTCTCCTCGGCCGAGCCGTAGGGCGGCCCGTAGTTGTTGGCCAGGTCGAAATGGGTGATTCCCCGGTCGAAGGCGTGCAGCACGATGCTCCGGCTCTCGCTGTGAGGCCGCTCCGCGCCGAAGTTCTGCCAGAGGCCGAGCGAGATCAGCGGCAGCTGGAGCCCGCTCCGGCCCGAGCGGCGATAGGACATCGACTGGTAGCGGTCGGACGCGGGAACGTAGGTCACCGGATGGCCCTCCGTACGGCGGGCGTCACCGCCGACCGGCGTCAGCGCTTGGTCGCACGGATGTTTGCGCTGCCGCGTGAATGTGCACAGCTATGATACCGGCATGCACATGCGTTCGTGGATCAGGCGAACGTGGCGGTGCTGTAGGCACGGAGATCCGGAGAGCCCATGACCGGAGACGTCGTCAACGACTTCTGCGTCCAGGCCGCGACCGTCAATGGATCGGGGTCGCAGTCCTCCAACCTCGTGATCACCAAGGCCCTCTTTCACATGGGCATCCCGGTGGCCGCGAAGAACGTCTTCCCCTCCAACATCGAGGGACAACCGACCTGGTACGACATCCGGGTGACGCCGGGGGGACACCAGGCCCGCAAGCGGACCGTCGACATCCTCATCGCCATGAACCCGGGCACCTGGGAGCAGGACGCCGCCAACGTCCGTCCCGGTGGGGCGATCATCCACGAGGCGACCTTCCCCCGGCTTGGCGCCGCGGCGCGCGACGACGTCTCCTGGTACCCGGTGCCGTTCGCCCGGCTGGCCCGAGAGAAGCTCGAGGCCAAGCCCGACCTCCGCAAGTACCTCCAGAACATGATCTACGTGGGGGTGCTGGCCGAGCTGATCGGGCTCGATCCGGTGGCGGTCGAGCGTGGGGTGCGTGACCAGTTCCGGACCAAGCCGAAGGCCGCCGACCTCAACCTGGACGCCATTCGGATCGGGGTCGACTACGCCCGCGAGACGCTGGTCAAGAGCGACCCCTTCAGGGTGGCAGCGATGGACGGCACCCGCGGCCTAGTGCTGCTGGACGGCAACCACGCCGCCGCGCTGGGCAGCCTGATGGCCGGGTGCACGGTCCTCGCCTGGTACCCGATAACCCCCTCGTCGTCACTCTGCGAGGCGTTCATCGACTACGCCGAGCGCTTCCGGGTGGACGCTTCGAGCGGAGAGAGGCGCGCCGCCGCCATCCAGGCCGAGGACGAGCTGGCCGCCATCGGGATGGTGCTCGGCGCCGGCTGGGCCGGTGCTCGGGCCATGACCGCCACCTCCGGGCCGGGCATCTCGCTGATGGCGGAGCTCACCGGGCTCGGCTATTACGCCGAGATCCCCGCGGTCATCTTCGACATCCAGCGGGTGGGCCCCTCGACCGGACTGCCCACCCGGACCATGCAGGGGGACGTGAGCTTCGTCCACACCCTCTCCCACGGGGACACCCGCCACCCGGTGCTGCTCCCCGGGACGGTCACCGAGGTGTACGAGGACGCCCAGCGGGCGTTCGACCTCGCCGAGCGGCTGCAGACCCCGGTCTTCGTGCTGAGCGATCTCGACCTCGGGATGAACCAGTGGATGACCCCACCGCTCGCCTACCCCGAGGGTGCCATCGACCGCGGCAAGGTGCTCGACGCCGAGGCCCTGGCGGAGGTCGGGCAGTGGGCCCGCTATCGCGACGTCGACGGTGACGGGATCCCCTATCGCACCCTGCCGGGGACGCCGGAGCTGCGCGCCGGCTACTTCACCCGCGGCTCGGGCCACGACGAGAACGCGCTCTACACCGAGAGCCCGGACGTCTACCAGGCCAACATGGACCGGCTGCGGCGCAAGATCGACGGAGCCCGGACGCTGCTGCCGGCCCCGATCATCGACGAGGCGGGCAACCGGGCCGCGATCCTCGCCTACGGCACCACCCATCACGCGGTGGTCGAGGCCCGCGAGCAGCTCGCCGACCACGGCATCGCGGCCGATTACCTCCGCATCCGCGGCCTGCCCCTGCATCCGGAGGTCGCGGCGTTCATCGCCCGCCACGAGCGGGTCTACGTGGCCGAGCAGAACCGGGACGGCCAGGTCGAGGGACTGCTCCGCCAGGAGCTCACCGGGGTGCTGGCCGACCGGCTCCGGAGTGTCCGCCACTTCAACGGGGTCCCCATCGACGCCGAGGCGATCAGCGACCCGGTGCTGGCCGGAGAGCTGTCGGTGGGCCGGGGCGCCGCTCGAGAGGCCACGACGACCAGCCCGGCCTCGGTCGGCTGAGCGAGGAGGAAGAGCGATGGCCGTCTCCGTCGAGAAGCTGAACCGCCTGGGGCTGAACCGCGACGACTACAAGGGTGCCCACACCACGCTCTGCGCGGGCTGCGGACACAACTCGATCACCAACCACATCGTGAAGGCGATGTACGACAGCGGCGTCGAGCCGCACCTGCTCGCCAAGATGAGCGGGATCGGCTGCTCGTCCAAGGCCGCCGCCTACTTCGTGGAGCGGGCCCACGGCTTCAACGGGGCGCACGGGCGGATGCCGTCGATCGCCACCGGCGCCAAGCTGGCCAACCGGAACCTGGTCGTGTTCGGCATCAGCGGGGACGGTGACACCGCCTCGATCGGCCTGGGCCAGTACTGCCACATGATCCGGCGCAACCTCGACATGACCTACGTCATCGAGGACAACGGCGTTTACGGGCTGACCAAGGGGCAGTTCTCGGCCACTGCCGATCTGGGCACCCGGCCCAAGCGCGGCCGGCCCAACCGGTACGAGCAGATCGATGTCTGCGCCCTGGCGATCGAGCTCGGAGCCAGCTTCGTGGCGCGCAGCTTCAGCGGCGACGGCAAGCAACTCGTCCCCCTGCTCCAGGCTGCGCTCGCGCATCGCGGGACCGCGGTCATCGACGTGATCAGCCCCTGCGTCACCTTCAACGACCACGAGGGCAGCACCAAGAGCTACGCCTACGTCAAGGACCACGACGCCCCGGTCAACACCCCCGACTACATCGCCCCCCTGGAGGAGATCATCGTCGACTACGAGCCGGGCAGCGTACAGGCCGTCGAGCTGCATGACGGCTCCCACATCGTGCTCCGCAAGATCGACGCCGACCACGACGCCCGGGATCCGATCGCGGCCACTCGCCTCCTCTTCGAGGCCCGTCACAGCGGCGAGATCGTCACCGGGCTGCTGTACGTGAATCCTGACATCGACGACCTCTGCACGCGTGAGACGCTCCCCGCGACGCCGCTGGCGGAGCTGCCGATCGAGGCACTGCGACCGTCGCGCGAGCAGTGGGACGCGCTGATGGCGGGGCTGGCGTAGCGGTCCAGCGGTATCCTCGGGCAGGTGCAGGGCGAATGCCGGGAGGCACGACCGGACGTCCAGGTCCCGAGGCGGCCCAGGAGCGAGAGCCCCTTCCATGATCGATAGTGGCCAGACCGCGCGCAGACGGAGTCCCCGCGCGCCCACGGCAGCGGGGGATTGGGGGGTGCCCCTCGCCCCTCGCCGTCCCGGCGAGAGGGGGCGGAGAGGGGGGATCGAGGCGCGGACGGCGTCTCGGACCGCCCTCGACATGGTCGGCTCGCCCGGCGACCCGCCCTGGCGCCGGCCGTATGGGGTCGCGGTCGCCTGGGGCATCCTCTGGCGGTACGCGGTGCTCGGCGCGGTGGCGCTCGCCACGGTGGCCGGGCTGCGCCCTCCGCTGGCGGCACCCCTGGCCATCATCGCGGGCGGGGTCGTGGTCGGACTCTGGTTCCGGCGCCCCTGGCCGGCCGCCCTCTGGCGGGCCGCCGTGTTGGGGTGGGCGGCGGCGGTGACCGCGGGCTGGATCGTCTTCCCGATCGTGCTGGCGAGCGGCCTCGCCGTGCTCACGCTCGAGCCATGGCTGCTCGCCCGAGGCCGGGGCCGGTCCCGCGACCGTCAGCGGCCCGCCGCACCCGCCTCCCCGGCCGTGGCCAGGGCTACCCCGGCGGCGGAGTGGCCCCAGGCCAGGCGCCGCCGCTGAGACAGCCGACCCGGGGGAAGGCCGGTGCGGAACTGACCGCCCCGGCCGCTCGCGCCACGCGAGCCGCTCAGGTGATGGTCAGGGCGGCGTAGGGAGCGGAGAGACTCAGCGAGCCGATGGCGTAAACCTTGTAGCTGCCGGCGGCAACGGAGGGGACCGTCACGCCGGTCGAGAAGGAGCCGGAGCTGCCGGCGGTCACGGTTGCGAGCACCACCCCGGTGGTGGAGTTCCAGCGGACCGTCACCGTCTCATCCGGCGCGAAGCCCTGACCGGACACGGTGACCGGACCGGGGACCCGATCCACGGGCGATCTTCAAGGGGGAGGCAGGGCCTTCGACGCACGGAGACGGCTCCTCCTTAGGCGACGGGCGAGCTGCGCTCCCGGACGGCCCCGAGCGCCGATCCCGCATCCCTGAGCCAGGCGAGGACCAGCGCCGGCGCCCCGCGCACTGTGGCGCCGACGGCGGGGAGCAGGCGCAGCCCCCGCGCCTGGGCGACCACCAGCAGCTGGAGAATGAAGGCGGCGACGGTCACCCAGAGGTAGACCGGGGCGAGCAGCGTGAACAGCGCGGCCGCCCGCCCGTGGACGGTCACCCCGGTGTCGAAGACGTACTCGGCGAACTCGGCGGGGCCCGCCAGGAGCACCCAGACGAGCACCGCCGCGACGGCCGCGCGGCGGCGCCAGAGGTCGCCCACGCCGGCCTCGCGGAACCAGCAGAAGAGGCCGATGAGGGGGATCAGCAGGAAGAGGAAGTAGGGGCGCTCGGTGAGCGGGCTCACCAGCATGATGGCCTCGATCGCCAGGCCCACCTCGAGCAGCGAGAGGCTGTCGCGCCGGAGCGGTCGGGCGGAGGTCACCGCGGCGGTCAGCGCGACGACGATGACCACGACGGCGATCCAGAGCACCGTCTCCGCCGAGGGCGCGATGGCAAGCGGCCGGGCCACCGGGTTGAGGGTGAAGAGGCGGGCCAGCACCCCCTTAGGGGCCTCGTTGTGGAGGAAGGGGAGGTACTGGTCGGACCAGAAGCTCCAAGCGGTCCAGAAGTCGGTCCAGGCACGCTGCCCGAGGAGGAGGAAGGGGGCGAGCCCGAGGACCACCGCGGAGGCGGCGGCGCAGAGCCCGAAGCGGAAGTCGCGACGCCAGAGCAGGAAGACGGCGAGCAGGAGCAGCTCGGGCTTGACGGCGCACCCCGCCCCGAGCAGGAGGCCGCCCAGCCCACGCCGTCCCGCCGACCGGGCCCAGAGCGCCGCACAGACCAGGGCGAGCACCAGCAGGTCGCTCTGGCCGAGGTCCCACTCCCGGTGGACCGGGAGGGTGGCCGCGGAGGCGGCGGTGAGCAGGACCACCATCGCCGGCCCGGGGCGGAGACCCGCGGCCCGGAGCGCCGCATAGACGGCGAGGACCAGGAAGGCGATGTTGAGCAGGTCCCAGCTGGTGAGGGCGGCGTAATGGGGCAGGAGGCTGAGCGGCACCATCAGGTAGGCGAAGAAGGGCGCGTAGACGTACGCCTGGGTGGTCCAGTACGAGCCGTTGCCGGCCGGGGTGTAGGCGTTGATGAAGCTGATCGCCCCGAGGTAGGGATTGTGCCCGGCGCGGACGTCGAGCCCGGCCTGGTAGAAGGTGCGGAAGTCGGCCCAGGCGAACCGGGCGGCCCCGTAGCGCAGCACGTAGAGGGCGGCCGCGGCGATGACCAGGATCCCCAGGGGGATCGCCCAGCGGCGGAGCGGCGCGATGATCCCGGGGAGGCGGCGGTCGAAAACCGCCAGGTCGAAGCGGTCCGGGGGCGAGCCGGGCAGCGCTGCGCCGCCCTCCGCCCCGCCGGTCGCCGCGGCCTCTCTGCTCACCGGGCGGATGATGGCACGCGCGGCCGGCGGGAACGGATCAGCGCCCCCGCCGGACGGGCGAGGTTCGGGAATCGCCGCCGGCGGTCAGCCGCCGGCGGGCGAGGCTGTCACTGCGGCGACCAGGCCATCCCGCACCCAGACGATCTCCGTGCCCGACTGGTCGACCTCCCGGTAGCCGGTGGTCAGCACCGAGTTGATCTCCGGATACGACTGCCGGGACGAACCCTCGGTGACCACGACCTCGGGGTCCAGCTCGGCGACCTTGTGCCCGAGCGGTCCGTAGTTGCCAAACAGGGCCTCGTCGTTGTAGATCGGCGGGGTCGGCAGGATGAGCTGCAACTGGTTGTCGTCGTAGAGCCAGGCGTCCGCCGACCACACCACCGCCGAGCTGCCGTCCAGGCCATGGGCGCTGATCCAGGCGGAGACGGCACTGTCCTCGGGGACGCGGTAGTCGAACTGGTCCTGGTAGGCGTCCAGCGACTGGCCGCGGGTCAGCACCGAGGCGGCGCCCCCGTAGTAGACGAAGACGTTGTGGGGGTTGCCGTCGATGATGTCGACCCAGTCCATGCCGGCCGACGAGGCTCCGGCGGCGGCCACCAGCGTGCCCACGACCAGTGCGCCACCGGCCAGGCGCCGGGCGAGGGTGGCGCCCTCCGGCGAGCGCAGCGGGAGGCTGCTGAGCGCCAGGACGGTCGGGACCAGCGACGGGATCAGGTAGTGAGCCCACGGCTGCCTGGCCACGGCGGGGACCAGCAGGGCGGCTCCCGCCCAGATCCAGAGGCCCCAGCGGGGCTCGCGGTCCCGCCGGCAGAGCCAGGCCCCGGCCAGGAGGAGGGCGAGCACTCCGACGGGGAGGATCAGGTGGAGCAGGAGGTGGCCGGCTCCGCCGCCGCTGTAGCGGTACTGCGTGAACGGGATCCAGTAGCCCACCAGGGCGTAGGCGACCTTCCTGGCCCCAGCGGTGACGATGGCGGGGATCAGCCAGGCCGCCGTGACCGCCAACACCGTGGTCGCGTACACGACGACCCGGCGCCAGGTCGCCCGCCCCACCAGGGCCAGGATCAGACCGAAGGCGCAGGTCTCGGCCAGTGCCGTCTGCTGGTAGCCGACGGCGATCCCCGCCAGCACCCCCACCGCGACCGGCCAGAGTGGCCAGCGCCGGCGGTCGGGCCTGCCCGCCCGGGTGAGCAGGATCGCCCCCGCCCAGGTGATCGGAACGATGAGGAGGCTCTCGGGGACGAGCAGCTCCGCGTCGAAGAGCGGGCTGCCGAGCAGCACGGCGACCACGAGGAGCGCGACCAGGGTGCGCCGGGGCGAGAGCAGGTGGCGGCCCAGGTAGGCGACGGCCAGCAGGGTCAGCAGCCCGGTCGCGAAGGTGATCGCGTGCAGGGCGGCCTCGCCGGTTCCGAAGAGCTGGATCACCACCGCCACCGTCCAGAGGTGGATGGGCGGCTTGTTATTCCAGATCTGCGTGTAGAGGACCTTGCCCTGAAGGAGGGCACGCGCGGTGGTGACGTAGCCCGCCTCGTCCGTGTACCAGTGCGGCTCGAGGAAGGACGGGATCCGCAGCACCGTGAAGAGGGCGATCGGCCCGGTCAGCCAGGAGCCGCCTCGCAACCGGAGCGAGAGCCGGCGGCGGCCTGCCCCATCGGGTCGGCCCCCCGTCGCCGCCATCGCCGTCCTCCATGGTCACGGCCTCAGCGGCCTCTCACGTCCTGCCGCCCCGGGCGGACCTCCCCAATCTATCCTCCCGCCCCAACCTTGCGCCGTGATTACCGGGTGCGCGAGGCGTGGTCACCGCGTGGGCGATGTGTCATCGTGCCACCCGTGGCAGTCGCGCCGGAGCATTCTCCACCCTCCGTTGCCCCCCAGGCCCGCGCCGGCCTTGGCCGCCCCACCCTCGGGGGCCTCATCGTGGGCGCCGCCCTGGTCGCGACCCTGGTCGTCATCTGCCGCCGGGTCGGCGACCCGGACTTCTGGTGGCACATGGAGACCGGGAGCTGGATCATCAACCATGGTGGCTTCCCGAGCCACGAGCTCTACAGCTACACGGCCTCAGGAAGGGTCTGGGCGGATCAGGAGTGGGGCAGCGAGGTTCTGGGGGACCTGATCTTCCGCGCCGGCAGCTTCCTCGCCTTCAGCCTCGCCTACACCGCGGTCACCTGGTTCGGCTTCTGGTTCATCTGGCGCCGGATCGGCATGGAGCGCGTGCCCGCCCTGATCGCCGGCGCCTGCATCGCGGTGGCGGCGGCGGCCGGCGTCGAGGTCTGGGGCCCACGCTCGCAGATGATCAGCTTCGCCCTCACCTGTCTGACCCTCTACTGGATCGAGGGCTACCTCCGGGACCGCAACCGCCACATCTACCTCCTGCCCCTGGTGATGGTGGTCTGGGCCAATCTGCATGGCGGCTTCGTCTACGGCCTGGCCGTGGTCGGGCTCGCCGCCGTCAGCGAGACCGTGCTCTGGCTCACCTCCCCGCCGGACGGGGCGCACCGTCGCCGGTCGCTACGGCTCTGGGGGGTGCTGATCGGCTGCGGGATCGCCGGCCTGATCAACCCGCTGACCTACCACGGCTACCTGGCCGCCATCGAGACCCAGACGAGCGGTATCCAGCAGACCTTCATCGCCGAGTGGCACTCGCCGAGCTTCCACTCGCTGGGCGAGCTCGGCCTCGAGCTGCTCCTCCTCCTGGTGGTCTTCGCCATGGCCTTCCGCCGGCCCCGGCTATGGGACGCGCTGCTCACCGTGGTGGGCGTCTACGCCGCCCTCTCCGCGGTGCGCAACGCCCCGCTGGCCGCCGCCGCGCTGACCCCGATGGTGGCCTGGTCGCTGGGCGGCGCCTGGGAGCGGAGCCGGTGGCGGGACCGGTTTGCGGAATGGCTCCACCGCCGCGCCTCCGACCTCCTCCTCCTCGTCTCGGCGGCCGCGCTCATCGTCGGCGTGGCGTCGGTGGGCATCGCCGCCAACACCCTGAGCAGCCAGACCGCCAGCACCAATGCCAACTTCCCGGTGGGTGCGGCCGACTGGCTGGCGTCGCACCCCGGCGTCGGCACCCGGATGTTCAACGCCTACGACTGGGGCGGCTACCTGATCTACCGCTTCTACGGTGACCCCAACCGCCGCGTCTTCGTCTACGGGGAGGCGACCGAGTTGGGCAACCAGCTGCTGCAGCAGGTCAGCGACGTCGAGAACTCGGAGCCCGACTGGCAGCACGTCCTCAGTGAGAACAGGGTCAACTACGTGGTGGAGCGCACCTCCTCGGCGCTCAGCATGGCGCTCTCGGTGGACCCCGGATGGGAGCAGGTGTACAACGACGGCTTCGCGGTCATCTTCGTCAAGCGTTGAGCCTCGCCACCGCTCTGCCATCGCTCCGGGTGAGCACCGCGCAAGGGTCGCGCGGTGCCGCTCGGCTCAACCCTCGGTGGCCGGAGCCGGAGGACGCTCCGGCGCGATGACCGGTGCGGCCGGCGGCGGGGAGGGCGCCGGGGGCGCCTCGGGCTGGCCCTCGCCCCCCTCAGCCTTCTCCGCCTCACGCCGTAGCCGCTCCCGGCGACTGAAGAACCAGCGCAGGCCGGCGCTGCTCCCCCCGAAGAGCACGAAGAGGAGCACCGCTGTGACCACCGGTGCGCTCCCCGGGTGGGCCGAGGTGGACTGGGGCCGCAGCTCCACCTCGACCAGCCCGAAGACGGCGATCCCGAAGGTCGCCGCCCAGGCTGCGCGGCTCCACGCCATCAGGGTGCCCCCGGAGAGGAAGCGCAGCGGCAGCAGGCCGATCACGTTGCCGACCAGCCCGCCCACGAAGACGGATCCGAGCAGATCGGCGGCCAGCACCACCCCGAAGGGGGCCCCCGGCGTGGCGGCGGCATGGCCGACCGGGACCCAGACCAGCCAGGCGAGGACCGCCACGATCAGGCCGGCGACGGCCGAGAGGGCGACCGCGTGTCCCTGCTCGTTCTTGGCCAGCGTCCCCTGGAAGGCGAGGCTGGCGATCACCCCGTAGAGGTAACCCGGCTCGAACGAGCTGAGCTTCGAGATCAGGACACAGGTGGCCGCAACCGCCAGTCCCGCGGGGAGGGCGTGGAAGCGGGCGTCCACCGGATGATGGCGGAGTCGGCGGTAGACGGTGCCCACGGTGGCGCCGACGGCGATGCCGACCAGGATCGACAGCACCACGGCGACATAGGTGGCGGCCGAGCGCAGGTTGAAGCCGAAGCGCGGATCGTTGAGGCTGCCCAGGGCGGCGCCCCCCAGGACGACGGCCGCGAAGGCGCCGATCCTGAGCAGCCCTCCCGCCTCGCGCTCGGCGTCACGGCGGAAGCGCCGCAGCCAGCCGAGGCGGCGGAGGGTGATCTCGCGGATCTCGTCGTAGTTCTCCTCGAAGGTGCGGTTGAAGAGCTGGGAGGGGAAGGTGATGAAGAGGATCACCCCGAGGGTGATGGCGGCCCCGATCAGGGTGTGGACGGGTGAACCGAAGGCCTGGGCGGGGGTCACCAGGTTCGACGAGAACGACGAGACCTCCGGATTCGACGCGGCGGTGACCGCCGGCCGGGCGACGGGTGGGGCGGCGCAGGGGAGGCTGGTCGAGGTCGGGAAGCTGGCGCCGGCCGGAACGCCGAGCAGGCTGAGGTGATCGGCGCCCGTGGACTCTCCGGCACCGTCGGCGCAGACCCAGCCCTCGGGGCTCACCTCGGTTCCCGACACCACGGTCGCGCGCCAGGCGCCGGTCGCGTCCTGGACCGCCTGCAGCACGGTCAGGGTGAGGACGTCGTGCTGCAGATCGGCCGGCGGCGGGCAGGGGGGTATGCCGGGACCGCCGTAGCCGCTCCGTGGCGTCGTCCCCGAGTATGAGCTCCCGGCGTGGCCGAGCCCGGTCGACGGGTACCAGACGAAGCCCACCGCGTCGTCGAAGATGGGCAGAATCCCGCCGCCAGAGGGAGCCAGGGTCGCCGTGCACTGACCGGTCGGGCCGCAGAGCGTGGAGAGGTCGACGGCCTCGACGGCGGTCGTGCCGGCCGCCGGACCGCCGGCCGGGACCGTGCCGGTGGGTGGCTCGACGGTGACCTTCAGCTGCCAGGCACCGCTCAGCGTCGCCTGGCCGAGATTGCCGCAGCCGGCCAGCGCGTCCGCCGCGGTCGCGACCATGAACATCCCCACCGCCGCGATGGCGATCGGCAGGCGCAACCGATGGACCGAGGACCTGCGCGGGCTCTCCACCGCTCTCCCCCTCGTGCGAGCCACCGCCGCTGCGGTGTGCGATGAGTATGCCATGCGCCCGCAACAGCTACCAGGGAGGCCGGCGCGGACAGGGGCGGGGGCAAACCCACAGTGCGCGTCCCGCCGTCACGACCAGTGCCACGACCTCGGCGTAACCTCTGCAGCGGCGCGGCGGGGCCGGGCCGGGCAGCCCGCGACGGCCGGAGCGGGTGCCACCGCCGGTCCGGCCTGAGGAACCCGAACGTGTCCACCGCCTGGCCGCCACCTCCGCCGGAGGGCGGCCCCCCTGCGCCGCCCGGCTACGGGTTGCCCTCGTCGGGTCCGCCGCCCCCGTTCCCCTCCGCCCTTCCTCCCCCGCCGGCTCAGCCCCCCTGGCCGGGACCGTATCCGCCACCCTACCCGCCGCCCTATCCCGTGTACGTCGCGGCGCCGCCCACCAATGGCCTGGCCATCGCCGCGCTGGTGCTCGGCATCCTCTGGCTCTGGTGGGTGGGGTCGATCCTCGCCGTGGTCTTCGGCCACATCGCCATCTCCCAGATCCGCCAGAGGGGGCAGGGCGGCCACGGCATGGCCGTGGCCGGGCTGGTGCTCGGCTACATCGGCCTGGGCGTTCTCGCCCTGGTGATCGTGCTGACCGTCGTCGTCGGCACCACGGTGCACTCGTCGACCGTCGTCCTGCCGGCGGGTACCTAGCCGGTGCCGCCCCGCTACGCCTACCTCGGCCCCGAGGGCACCTTCGCGGAGACCGCGCTGCGCAGCCTCCCGGAGAGCCGGGGCGCGGACCTCATTCCGGTGGAGACGGTTGCCGACGCCTTCGCGGCCGTCCGCGACGGCTCGGTGGGGGGCGCCGTGGTGCCCTTCGAGAACTCGGTGGAGGGTGCGGTCACCGGCACCCTCGACGAGTTCGCGACCGGGAGCCCGCTGCACATCGCCCGTGAGATGCTGGTCCCCGTCCGGCTCTCGCTGCTGGCCAGGCCGGGTACCGACCTCGGAGCCGTCCGGGTGGTCGCGTCCCACCCCCATGCCACCGCCCAGTGCCGCCACTGGCTGAGGGCTCATCTCCCCGGGGCTAGGGTCCAGGCCGCCCCCTCCACCGCCGAGGCGGCCGCCGCCGTTGCCGAGGGAGCCGACGCCAGCGACGCGGCCATCGCCTCTGCGGCTGCCGGCGCCCGCTACGGGCTGATCGAGCTGGTCGCCGACATCGGGGACCACCAGCGCGCGGTGACCCGCTTCGTCCTGGCCGTGGAGCCCGGGCCGCTCCCCCGGCCGACCGGCGCCGATCGGACGACGGTGGTCACCCTGATCGCCGACGACCACCCGGGAGCCCTCCTGGAGCTGCTGACCGAGTTCGCGGTGCGGGGGGTCAACCTCACCCGGATCGAGTCCCGCCCCACCGGCCACGGGCTGGGCCGGTACTGCTTCTCCATCGACTGCGAGGGTCACATCGAGGACGCCCGCGTGGGGGACGCCCTGGCAGCCCTGCACCGCTCCTGCGAGGAGGTCCGCTTCTGCGGCTCGTACCCGAGGGCGGACGGCGAGGCGCCCCGGCTTCGCCCCGGGACCTCGGACGGCGACTTCCGGGCGGCCGCGGAGTGGTTGGATCAGACCCGGCGGGGCTCCGCCTGACCCCTCCGCGGCGGCTGGTCAGATTTGCGCTCCCGCGATGCGCTGTTACGGGGCTGTGGCCAAACCTCCCGGGTTCCCGCGAACCCCTCCGGGGTAGTCTGACCAGCATCGTCTAGTGCATTTGGACCATCCGGGGAGAAGGGCGGGAAAGGGAAGATCATGGACGCGCGCGGGCGAGGTCGCAAGCGCACCCACATCCTTCGGGTGGCGCTGGTCCTGGTCGCGACCTTCGCCGGCTCCGCCCTGCTCGGGTTCGGGGGTCTGGCCGCCTGGCAGGGTTACACCGAGAACGCCGGCAACAGCGTGGGGGCGGGGACCCTGGGCCACACCAACAAGGTGGGGACCCAGAGCTGCACCTCGGTCACCTCGACGGCCCTGCTCAACCAGGCCGGCAACACCTGCTCCGCGATCATCGCCGTGAGCGGGGTCTCCCCCAGCTCGCCGAGCACCCTAGCCACCGGCACGGTCACGATCACCAGCACGGGGGCGCTGAACAGCACCCTCACGATGCAGATGCCCGCGGCCGCGACCGGCGCGCTCTGCGCCGACCTTCTGCTCACGGTCGTGGACCAGAGCAGCCTGACCGACTACCCGGCCACCGCGCTCACCACCCAGATGGCCGCCACCAGCCTCAAGGACAGCGCCGGCATCGCCACCTGGCCGGGCACATCGCCGGGCCCGGCCGGGGGCGACACGTACACCCTCACGATCACCAAGGGCGCCAGCTTCAACACCGACCCCGGCGACGCGGGGCAGAGCTGCAGCTTCGCGATCCTCTTCACCCAGCAGGCGGCCTGACCCGGGTCAGCCGATCGGGCCCACCTCGGGGGTGCGCAGGATCACGGCGACGACCACCAGGCCGATCCCGAGCACCTCCAGCGGGGCGGGGACCTGGCGGAGAAGGATCAGTCCGATGAGCGCGGCGGTGGCCGGCAGCAGGCTGAGCAGGAGGGCGAAGGCTCCCCGGGAGAGGCGCCGGAGCAGCACCTGGTCGAGCGCGTAGGGGAGGACGCTGGAGAGCAGGCCGACCGCCACCGCGATCAGGACGACGGCGCCGTGGCCGGCGCTCTCCAGGGCGGGGGCGGCGGCCACCGGGGCGATCGCCACCACCCCCACGGCCATGGCCGCCGCCAGCCCGGTGGTGCCCAGGCCGCGGCGGGCCACCCGGTGGGCGAGGACGATGTAGAGAGCCCAGAGCAGTCCGGCCGTGATCGCGAAGGCCACGCCGGCCGGGCTGCCGGTGAGGCTGATCCGACTGAGGACGGCCACGCCGGCCACGGCCACGATCAGCGCGGCCAGGTTGCGCGCGCCGCGCACCGCGAGCGCAGCGACCAGGACCGGGCCGATGAACTCGATGGCGACCGCCGTGCCCAGCGGCAGCCGCGAGATGGCGAGGTAGAAGCTGAGGTTCATGGCCGCCAGGGCCACCCCGAAGGCGGCCACCAGCAGGAGCGCGGGCCGGGGCTGGCCACGCAGCGCCCTCCAGGGGCGCCGCCAGACGCAGAGCACGACGGCGCCGGTGAGCACGCGGATCCAGGCCACCCCCGCGGCCGGCATGGACGCGAAGGCGCGGACCGCCAGCGATGCACCGGCGTACTGCGAGACCGCACTGACGGCGAAGAGGGCGATGAGGTGAGGGGCGGTGCCGGAGCGCACCGTGGCCGGGCCCGGGCCGGCGTCGCCGACCCCGGACAGCGGGCCGTGCGCCGGCGACCCGAGAGGGGCGGCGCCCTCCCCGGAGGCGACCGAGGTGCCGGCGCCGGTCGTGGCCCTACCCGCTTTCCAGCGCGGCCTGGAGCCGGATCTCGACGCCGGCGAGCGCCTTGGACACCGGGCAGCCAGTCCTGGCCCCCTCCGCCGCCGCCTGGAACGCGGCCCCGTCCATCCCCGGCACCACGGCCGTGACCACCAGCTCCACCGAGGTGATGGCGGCGCCGTCAGCCCGACCGGTCTCGAAGGCGACGCTCGCCGAGGTCAGGATCCTCTCCGCGGGATGGCCCGCCTTGGCCAGCTCGTTGGAGAGGGCCATGCTGAAGCAGCCGGCGTGGGCGGCGGCGATCAGCTCCTCGGGGCTGGTCGCGCCCTGCTCTCGCTGGACCCGCCGGCTCCAGGAGATGGGCAGCTCGGGGAAGGCGCCGCTCCCAGGGCGGACACTCCCCCCGCCACCGATAAGATCACCGGACCAGGTCGCCTCGGCGGTGCTGTGGGCAGTAGGCATCGCTCTCCCTCCATCAGACGGTTTCGATGATGCTAATGCACTGGCCCAGAGGCGGCTCCAGGGCACGAAAGCGCCCCCGGCGGAAGTTGGCCGAATCAACGGGGAGGCGGCCTCGGGGCCGATGCAGGGAGCCGCCCGGCCGGTACGGCCATGCTCGCCGCCGCGAGCCGCGTCGGATGGTTTATCCACCCTCCGAGCGAACGGTTATGATGATAGCAGTCATGGGTGATGTTACCGTGGGGGATACTCAGCTTTCCCCGGAGACGGGTAGGCGGTTGTCAGCGCGGGCGCCAGCGTCGGAGCCGGCACCCGCGAAGCGGAATAGGCTGAGCAGCGCGCCCGCCGCGACCTCCTCCGAGGCCGAGCCGGGTGACCATCGGGACGCCGAGGCTCTGCTGGCACTGGCCATGGCCATGAGCAGCTCACTGGATCCGCGGAGGGTGGTCAACACCATCCTCGACGAGGGTGCGCGCCTGGTGGCGGCCGACCGCGCGACCCTCTCCAGCTGGAAGGACGGACAGCTCACCATCGAGGCCTCGGTCGGGGGTCCCGAGGGCGTGACCTGGATCGGTCGCCAGTTCGACGCCCCGTGGCTGTTGGAGCAGCCGCTGGTCCGCGAGGCACTGGCCCGTCGGGCCGTCATCACCGGCGGCGCCATGGACACCAAGCGGGCCTCCCCGGAGTTCCGCGAGGCGCTCAGCATCGTCCGTCACACGGCCAGCGTGCCCATCCTGGAGGGCGGCGAGGTAACCGGCCTGCTGGTCTTCTCCCGCTACCGGGACCCCGCGTTTCATGAGGATGAGCGGAGCAGCCTCTCCACGCTCGCCTCCATCGCCGGGATCGCGCTGCGCAACGCCACCACCCATCAGGAGGCGACCGACGCGGTGCGCAACCTGGATGCCGCCCAGCGGGCCAAGTCGGAGCTGCTCGACATCGCCGTCCATGAGCTGCGCTCTCCGCTCACCGTGATCCAGGGATACGCCGCGCTGCTCGACGGCGGCGACCTCGGCCAGATCGGAGAGCCCGCCGCCAGGGCGGTGCGGGTCATCGCCACCAAGGCGCGCGAGGCGCAGGAGATCGCCACCTCGCTGCTCACGGTGGCCCGGCTGGAGAGCAACGAGCTGCACATCGAGCGCAAGCGGATCCAGCTCCGGGCTCTCCTCGAGGCCGTCCGCGACCGGATGGTGCCGCGCCTCGACCTCACCGGCGCGACCCTGAACCTGGACTGCCCCGACGAGCTGGAGGTGGCGGCGGACGCCGCCCTGGTCACCCGCGTCATCGACAACCTTGTCAATAACGCCCTGATCTACTCGGATGCCCCGTCTGCGGTGGCGATCAGCGCCCGCCAGGCTGCGGCGGGAATCGAGATCCGCGTCAGCGATCATGGGGCGGGGGTGAGCGAGGCGGACCGCGAGCGCATCTTCGAGCGCTTCGTCCGAGGGGCGGGGGCGGAGCGCGCCGCCGGGACCGGTCTCGGCCTCTACGTCAGCCGGGAGTGCGCGCGACGGATGGGCGGCGACCTGGTGCTGGAGCGGAGCCGGCCCGGTGAGGGCAGCACCTTTCTGCTCTGCCTGCCGGCTGACTGACCTGGGTCAGGAGAGCCTCACCCGGGGATCGATGACCGCGTAGAGGACGTCGACGATGATGTTGGCGACCACGATGAAGGCGGCGGCCACCAGCACGATCCCCTGGATCACCGGGAGGTCCTCCCGGCTGATGGCGTTGACCACGTTCTGGCCCAGACCAGGCAGGCCGAAGATGGTCTCGGTGATGATGGCTCCGCCCAGCACCGTGGCCAGGTCGATGCCGAACTGGGTGACGATCGGGGTGATCGCCGCCCGCAGGGCGTGGCGGTAGACGACCCGCCGTTCGGAGAGGCCCTTGGCACGGGCGGTGCGGATGTAATCCTCGCCCAGCACCTCGAGCAGCGAGCTACGCGAGAGCCGGGCATAGGTCGCCGCGGTGATCAGGGCAAGCGTCAGCCACGGAAGTATCAGGTCATGGGCCCACTCCGCGGGATTGGTCAGGAACGGCGTGTAGTTGCCAGCGCTGGGGAAGATCGCGATCCCGTGGGTGGTGAGGAGGTAGAAGAAGACGAAGAGGAGCAGCAGGCCGAGGATGAAGGTGGGAGTGGAGAGACCGACCAGCACGAACACGGTGGCGCTGCGGTCCCAGACGCTGCGGGGCCGGCGGGCGGCGAGGATGCCGACGCTCAGGCCCATGATGAGCCAGATGATGCCGGCGCCCACGGCCAGCGAGATGTCGACTTGCACCCACTGGCCGAGGAGCGTGGTCACGGGCGCGTGCAGCTTGTAGGACTCGCCCAGGTTGCCGGTCAGCAGCCGGCCCAGGAAGCTCAGGTACTGCTGCCAGAGGGGCGCGTCGAGACCGAGCGCCCTCCGGATGGTCGCCACCTGGGCCACCGTCGCCTCCTTGCCGGCGAGCAGCCGCGCCGGGTCGGGCTTGGTCATGAAGAAGAGGAAGAAGACCAGGCTGACGATGACCCAGAGGGTGAGGATCCCCTGGACCACGCGCCGGATGATGAAACGGATCATGACTGTGCGGACTCAGGGCCCGGGGCGGAGCCGTCGGGATTGGTGTCACTCGGGGCGCCGGTCGCCGCCGCCCCCTTGCGGCGCATGGCGAAGATGCGCTCGGTGCGCGGGTCGAGGGCGTCGCGCACCGAGTCCCCCAGCAGGTTGAATCCGAGGGTGGTGATCAGCAGGGCGATGGAGGGGAAGCCCCAGAACCACCAGGCGGCGAAGCCCGCCGAACCCTGATCGTCGGCCAGCATGTTGCCCCAGGTCGGGATCGGCGGTCCCACGCCCACGCCGAGGTAGTCGAGGGTGGCTTCGAAGACGATCGCCACCGGGACCAGAAGGGTGCCCAGCACGATCACCGGAGCGATCAGGTTGGGAAGGATGTCGACGAACATGATCCGGAAGGGCGCCGCGCCGATCGAGCGGGCGGCCTCGACGTACTCCTTCTCCTTCTGGGAGAGGGTCTGGCCGCGCACGATCCTGCCGATGGCGGCCCACGAGAAGAACGCGATGACCCCGATGGTGAGGGCCAAGCTCCCACCGAAGACCGAGGCGATGACGATCGCCGCCAGCACATAGGGAAAGGAGAGGACCGCGTCCATCAGGCGGGCGAGCAGGGCGTCGATCCAGCCGCCGAAGTAGCCGGAGACGAGCCCGATGACGGTCCCGCCGACGGTGGCGAGCAGGGTGGCCAGCACGCCGACCAGTAGCGAGATGCGGGCCCCGTAGGCGACGCGCACCAGGATGTCGCGGCCAGCGTCGTCGGTGCCGAGCAGGAAGCCGGCCTGCCCGGGGCCGTAGGGCTGTCCGAAGCTGTTGGTCCCGTTGATCAGGTCGGGGTTGTACGGGCTGTGCCCGGTGAAGGTGGAGAGCAGGGGGGCGACGATGGCCAGCAGTGCCATCAGCACGATCATGCCGGCGGCCACCCAGGCGAGCCGGTCGCTGCGGAGCCGGGCCAGCGCGAGGCGCAGCGGGCTCCGCCCCTCGATGGCCTTGCCGCCCTGCCCGACCTCGTGCGAGGGCTCCTGGAGGAGCTCGGCGGTCGTTCCGACGGGAGCCAGGCTCATCCCGCGCCCTCCCCCCCGGCTTCCGGTGAGGTGGCGGCAAGGCCGGCGACCGCCTCGCCGAACGAGGGGGTCGCGCCGACCAGGGTCTCCCCCGCCTGAACCGGGAAGTGGCAGGCCGCCACGTGGCCCCGGGGATCCCCCGGCTTCACCTCGAGGGGCGGCTCCTCCACCGAGCAGATGGGCTGCGCCTTGGGGCAGCGGGTGTGGAAGCGGCAGCCGCTGGGGGGATTGATGGGCGAGGGCACGTCGCCGTAGAGGACGACCCGGTGGGAGGAGCGCGCCTTCTCCGGGTCGGCGATCATCGAGGCCGAGAGCAGGGCCGCCGTGTAGGGGTGGCGCGGCGAGCCGAACAGCTCGGCCGTCTCGGCGAGCTCCACCACCTTGCCGAGGTACATGACCGCCACCCGGTCGCTCACGTGCTCGACCACGGCGAGGTCGTGCGCGATGAAGACGTAGGTGAGGCCGAACTCACCCTGCAGGTCCTCGAGCAGGTTGATGATCTGGGCCTGGACCGAGACGTCCAGGGCCGACACCGGCTCGTCGCAGACCACCAGGCTCGGCCTCAGCGCGAGGGCCCGAGCCACCCCGATCCGCTGCCGCTGGCCGCCGGAGAACTCCGACGGAAAGCGGTTGTAGTGCTCGGGGTTGAGGCCCACGATCTCCATCAGCTCCTGCACCCTGCGCTTGCGCTCGGGACCCTCGGCAACCCCGTGGATGGTGAGCGGGTCACCGATGATGGAACCGACCCGGCGGCGCGGGTTCAAAGAGCCATAGGGGTCCTGGAAGATCATCTGCATCCGGCGTCGGTAGGGCCGCATCTGGCGCGGCGACAGACGGCTGACATCGACCCCGTCGAAGACGATCCGGCCGGAGGTGAGCGGGTGGAGACGGGTGATGCAGCGGGCCAGCGTCGACTTCCCGCAGCCGGTCTCGCCGACCAGACCCAGGGTCTCGCCCTTGCGGACTTCGAGGCTCACACCCTCCACGGCCTGCACGCTGCCGATCTGCCGTTTGAAGAAGATGCCGCGCCGGATCGGAAAGTGCTTGACCACGTTCTCGATGCGGAGCAGCGTCTCCACCGGGCCGGGCGGATCCGGCGGATGGTCGGCAGGGTCGGGGAACGGGGGCTGGCCCGGTTCAGGCGTAAGCGACATCGCCTCCACTCCGTGGGGACCTCGCATCGCGGAGCCGTGATACCGCCGGCCCCTGCCGGCTCTTGACGTAGCGTTCGCGCGCAGCGTCGACGGAGGGGCCGATGCCGACCGCGTCGGGCGGAAGCCAGCAGGCCGACGAGTGACCCTCGCCGTCGCTGACCGGGGCGAAGGGGGGCTGCTCGCGGACGCAGACGTCCATGGCGAACGGGCAGCGGGGATGGAAGGCGCAGCCACTCGGGATCCGGATCAGGCTCGGCGGCTGGCCCACGATGGGGATGAGCCGCCCGCCGCTGCCCGCCGCACCCGGGATCGAGGCGAGCAGCCCCCGGGTGTAGGGGTGATGAGGGCTGCGGAAGATGGTCCGGTAGTCGCAGCTCTCGGCGCCGCGGCCGGCGTACATCACCAGGACCCGGTCGGCCACGGTGGCCACCAGCCCGAGGTCGTGGGTGATCACGATCATCGCCATCCCCAACTCCCGCTGCATCCCACCCAGGAGCTCCATGAGCTGGGCCTGGACGGTGGCGTCGAGGGCCGTGGTCGGCTCGTCGGCGATCAGCAGCTTGGGCCGGAGCGCCAGGGCCATGGCGATCATGGCCCGCTGGCGCATGCCTCCGGAGAGCTCGTGGGGGAACGCCTGCACCCGGCGCTCGGGCTGCGGGATGCTGACCAGCCGGAGCAGCTCGACCGCCTGACGCATCGCCTGGTCCCGGCTCACCCTGGTGTGGGCGCGGATCGCCTCGACGATCTGCCAGCCGACCCGGTAGTAGGGATGAAGGCTGGAGAGGGGGTCCTGGAAGATCATGGCGATCTCGGCCCCACGGACCCGCCGGATCTCATCCGGTCTCATGGTCAGGAGGTCGCGGCCCTCGAAGACCGCGGAGCCGCTGATATCGGCCCCGGGGTTGAGCCCGAGCAGGCTGAGGGCCGTAACGCTCTTGCCCGAGCCGGTCTCGCCGACGATGCCGAGCGTCTGCCCCGGCTCGACGTCGAAGGAGAGACCGCGGACGGCTCGCACGACCCCATCCGAGGTGGGGAAGGAGACGGTCAGACCGCTGACGCCCAGGAGGCTCATCGGAGCGGAGCTGTCCCCGGGGGCGCTGGTCGGCTGACTCCCGTCATGGTCACGTCGATCACCACGATAGCGTGTTTCAGCAGGGGGGTGGGATGGCTCGAGGGTGGGCTGCGGCGCTTCTGCGGCTGGGGTAAGGACCGCCGGGCCAGCACCTCCGCCCCGGTGGGCGGAGGTGCCGAACCCTTATTGCGGTGTCAGCTCAGCCAGATGTCAGCGAGGTTGTACTGCGCAGAGAACGGGTTGTAGAGGGCGTTGTGGACGGACGAAGAGTGCATCAGGTTGGTGAGCTGCCCCATGAAGGGGATGAACGGAGCCTGCGCCATGACCGCCTTGTTGGCCTGCTGCCAGTAGCTGGTCGACGCGGAGAGGGTGGTCGCCGTCTCCGCCTTGGTGATCAGGCTGTCGACGTTGCTGTTGCTGAAGTCGCCCCAGTTGGTGCCCGGGAAGTCCGAGCTGCCGAATAGGTCGGGAAGGATCGACCGGGCGCTGGCCGGGCCGTACCAGTCCGGGACCCATCCAGGCTCGGTGATGTCCCAGCCGGAGCTGGCCAGAGCGCTGGCCGACGTCTGCAGGATGCCGGTCGCGGTGTAGTAGCCCTGGGAGATCCCATGGCCGTTGACCGTCACCCCACAGGCCCCGAAGTCCTTCTGGACCTCCTCGAAGATCTTCGGGTGGTTGCCGTCGGTGCGGTAGTAGTCGGTGATCGTGAAGCCGCTCGGGTACCCGGCCGCCTTGAGCAGCGACCTGCACTTGGAGGCGTCGCCTTCGTTGTTGGTGGTGGGGTACGGGTCATAGCCCGCGATGTACCCCTGGGCGCCGGGGCCGAAGACCTGGTTCAGCGGCACGTTGAAGTCACTGCCACCGTAGATCTTGGCCATCGCCACCTTGTTGATCGCGTACTCCAGGGCCTGCCGAACCGCGACGTTCTTCAGCGGAGTGTCCGCCTGGAGGTTGAAGACCAGGTACGGGTTGGTGATCCCCGGGGAGGGGAAGCTGCCGAAGAGGGCGTTGGTGTAGTTGGCCAGGGAGGGCAGCGACGAGGCGGGAACGGTGGTGTTCCACTCCAGGTCGAGGGTGCCCGCCTGGATCTCCTGCTGGACCTCGTCCGCGGCCGCGTCGGAGCCGAGCGTCTCATCGATGGTGATCTGGGCGACGTAGCGGTGGTGGATGGGGTCCTGGCTCCAGCTCACGGCCGTGGCGTTGGTGCCGCTGGTCGCTCCCCAGTAGGGGTTGGGGACCAGGACGATCTTCGTGCCCGGGGTGTAGGACTGGACCTCGTAGGGGCCGTCAGACCAGATCGGGTTGCCGGCCGTGAGCGGCGTGTAGTTCACGGACGACGGAGGTGCCGCGGCCGCGAAGAACATGGACATGATGTTCGGGAAGTCGACCGCAGGGCTGGTCAGGTTGATGACCAGGGTCTGGTTGTCCGGGGTCGAGATGCCCGAGATCGGGTTGGCCTGGATGTAGGCGGCCCGCTGTGCCGGGGTGGCGGTGGCGGGCAGGGCCTCGAAGCCACTGCAGTAGGTGGCATAGCCCTGGATGGTCGCCGTGTAGTAGCTCGGGTTGCCGTACGCCGACAGCGTGGGGTCGCACTCGCGCTCGAGGCCGAGAGCGTAGTCCTGAGCGGTCACCGCGGTGCCGTCGTCAGGGGCGACCGGGGCGCCGGTCGCGGGGTCGGTCACGGCCCACCGGAGTCCCGACCGGAGGTGGAAGGTGTAGGTGGACCCGCCGTTGGTGACGGTGTAGGAGCTGGCCGCGTCGTCGACGATCGAGGTCGCCTTACTGAAGTCGCTGGAGGGCTCGTAGCCGACCAGGGTCCGATCCATGGTGAGCAGCACCGAGTAACCGATGGTGTCGTACTCACCCTGGGGGTCGAGACTCCCGGAAACGTCGGTGGAGCCGGCCAGGGACAGCGTCCCGGTCGGCGTGGAGGGCGCGGTGCCGGTGGCGTTGACGTTCTTGGTCAGCCACGACACCGTCGAGGTGTTCCAGGTGGTGGGGTTGATGTTGGCCACGGCGGCGCCGGTGGTGCTGGTGCTGGTCGAGCCGCAGGCGGCCGCGCCGATAGCGGCGAGGCCTACGACGGCCCACAGGCGGTGAGGCAGCTTGGCCCCCCAACTCCTGCGCGCTTTGCCGCCCTGCTCAGACGATTCCACGGACATGAATCCCTCCTTTCTGTCAACGCCCGGCCCTGGGCGGGTATGCCGGCTCAACCAAACGCAACGGGTAGGCGCCGGCGGTGAAAACCTCGATCGCTAAACGGGGACACGTGCTCTCGCGACGAAGCCGCGGATGCGGTGCGCCGCGCCCAGTGGGTGAGCGCGATCTTACCCGATACCACGGCCCCCCGATCGGAGACGCCCCGACCACCGTGCCAACTCATGCGCTGCCCAATGTACGCCTCAGTACAGCAACGTGTATCACCCATCGGGGTGATACACAGGCCGGGGGGATACACAGGTCGGAGCGAACGCTCCCAACGTGCTCGACCTCACGCGATCGGCGATCCCGTTGGCGATTTCGCAGGCCCCGGTTGACGGCCCCGCGGGGCGCAGGCGGCAACCCGACCGGCGCGGCGTGGCCACCGGGAATATGCACGGCTCGGGTAACCGCCCTCCGGCGGCTGGTTTGGGCGCGTCGCCCCAAGCGGACAGTGCTCAAGCACCGGCCGGTTCCATGGTCGTCGCGACCCCCGACTGCGCGGAGGGTCCCGGGCGGAGCGCGCTCAGACCGCTGAGCCGGAAGCGGCGCCGGGCGATGGCGTAGGCGACGAACCCCATAAGGGTGGCGAAGCCTTTGTCGGCGAGCCGCTGGAGCAGCGCAGCCGCGGTGGCCGTCGCCGGGTCCACCCCGGCCGCGACCAGCAGCCCGACCACGCTCGCCTCCGCGGCGCCGATCCCCCCCGGGATCAGGCTGACCGCTCCGGCGACGTAGGACGCAGCCAGGATGAAGGAGGCCATGGGCCAGCTGAAGTCTCCGCCCCCCAAGCCGCGGACGACCAGCCAGAAGAGGCTGATCCCCGCTCCCGCGCCGAGAAGGCTGAGCACCGACCAGCCGAGGGTCTTGGGCTGGTGGAGCAGCACCACCGTCTCCTGGCGGAGCCTATCCACCTGACCGGTGTAGCGACGCAGCACCGGGGTGCGCTCGACCAGGCGGTGGACGAGGTGGAAGCAGGGAGGGACCACCAGCATCACAAACACGGCGGCGATGCCGACCAGAGCGACGATCAGGCCGGGCAGGGCACGGTGGATCGAGAGCACCCCGGGTACCGAGATCAGGATGAGCAGGAGCATGAAGATCAGCTCCTGCACCGTCACGGTGGCAACCACCTCCCCGAACTCGACGTCGCCGCAAGCCTCGGCGGCAAAGACCGCCCGGGTCAGCTCACCGAGCGGGAGCATCGAGGTCGACTGCCCCGCGATGTTCAGAAGGATGCTGTCGCCGGGGCTGATTCGGGCGCCGACGTCGCGGAGCAGGAAATACCAGCGCAGTCCCTGGAGAACGTAGAAGGAGGCGGAGAGGGCCAGGATCGGCGCGATCAGCAGCAGGTTGAATCGGGCGATGGCCCGCCCCAGGGCGGACGGGTTGCTGGCCACGACCAGCGCCACCACGGCGGCCACCCCCACCGCGATGGGGATCAACTGGGTGGGGCGGAAGCGTCGCCGAGCAGCCGGACCAGGCTCCGGCGGAGGGCCGGTGGCTGGAGCGTCGAGCCGTGCCCGTCGCCCCGGCGGCGGCCCGGCGAGGGGCAGGCTCAGGCGGCCACCTCACAGGGCGCGGTGGTGGTGGAGGTGAGGACGGCCCGGGGCGAGGCCACCAAGCTGCCCAGGTGGAGCCTGCGATGGATGGCGGCGTAGGCGAGCAGCCCGACCACCGACGGCACGCCGGTGAGCAGGAGCCGCTCGAGCAGGGCGACCGCTGCGGCCTGGCCGACCGGGACCCCGAAGCCCATGAGGACTCCGATCAGGCTGGCCTCGTTGGCCCCGATGCCGCCGGGAAGAAAGCTCAGGGCCCCGCCCACATAGGCGACCGCCACGACCAAGACCGCCAGCCACCACCCGCGCTGGATGTTCATGGCGTGGAGGAGCAGCTGGAGGGCCCCGGCGGCGAGGGCGACCCGGGCCAGGTCGATGACACCGCTGGCCATCGCCACCGGCCGAGTCAGCAGGACTACGCTTTCGCGGCGCAGCGTGTCGACCTGTCCAGCGGCACGGCGCACCCCGGGGAGAACGCCCAGCAAGGCGCGGATCGGCCGGTAGATGGCGGGCACGAGGAGGATCAGCAGGGTTCCGGCCACGCCGCCCAGCACCAGCGCAGAGATCAGCCAGCCGCCGGGGATCCCCATCAGAGCCGGGGTCGCGCTCAGCACCAGGAGCGAGGTGAAGGTCAGCTCCTGGACGGTCACCGCCGCAGCGGCGGCGCCGAAGGGGGCACCGGTGGCCTCGCTGGCGAAGAGCGCCCGGGTGAGGTCGCCGAGCGGGAGCACCGCCGTCACGGTCTGCCCCGCGAGGTTGATCAGGACGAACTCGTGGAGGCGCAGCCTAACCCCCGCCGCGCGGAGCAGGAGGTGCCATCGAACCCCCTGGACGGTGTAGAAGGCCGCCGTCACCAGCGCTGCGGCGCCCACCAGGCGCAGGTCGGTGCCACGCAGCGCCCCGAGCACGCGGGATGGTTGGACCACCATCAGCAGGCCGAGCACCGTCGCCAGCCCCACCACCAGCGGGACGAGACGGCGCCGCATCTTCACGGCCCGGCCGTCCTCATGGCAGCGCGACCCGCGGGGAGAGCCGCTTGAGCCGGCGCGCCTGATCCGCGAGCCGGCGCAGCGCGGTGGCCAGTGAGCGCTGCTCGGCCTCGCTCATCGCCTCGACCGCGCGCCGCAGCGGGCTGTTCCGGAGCGCCCTGACCGCGCCCACCAGCTGGCGCCCGTTGGGGGTCAGGTGGATCTCGACGCAGCGACGGTCGTCGTGACCGCGGTGGCGCCGGATCAGGCCGCGCTCCTCGAGCCGGTCGAAGAGCCGGGTGGCCGACGCCGAGGAGAGCCCGACGGTCTCGCCCAGCCGCCCCGCGGTCTGCGGGCCGCCGTCGCGGAGGCTGCGCAGGACCGCCAGCTGCGGCAGGGTCAGGTGCGCCTCGCGCCAGAGCTCGGTCTGGAACCCGTCGGTCAGGAGGCTCGCGTCCAGGTACGCGCCCAGGACCATGCGAACCTGAGGACTCGGGCTCCCGCTCTCGATGGTTGTCACGAGGTTAATGGTACACACCGGGTCAGCGAATCCAAGCCGGCGGCTTCGGGCCCGGAGCGACCGGCAGCCGCCAACCGCCTTCCGCCCGTTTGGCCTCCTGGCCCCGGGGGGGCGGCTTGCCGCCGCCGGGTGCGGATAGTTACCATCAGAGAAGTTTCAGGGGACGTGGAGGAGAAGCATGTCCGTGATCGCCGATGTCCCATTCTCCGCCGCCAACGCCATCGCGGAGGACGACCGCGACGGCTACGCGCCGGAGGACGCGCCGCCCGCGCTTCCCCTCTCGCTGAGCCGTCACCTGCCGCTGGTCGAGGACGCCCTGCGCTGGGCGCTGCCCCCCAGCAGCTCGCCCCTCGGAAAGATGTGCGCCTATCACCTCGGCTGGGCCTCCCCGGACGGGGAGCCGACCGCGGGGGGCGGGGGCAAGCTGTTCCGGGCCGGGCTCGCCATCTGGGCGTGCGAGGCCTGCGGCGGTGAGCCCGACTGGGCGGTACCGGCGGCGGCGGCGGTCGAGCTCGTCCACAACTTCACCCTGGTCCACGACGACATCCAGGACGGCGACACCACCCGGCGCCACCGGCCGACGGTCTGGGCGGTCTGGGGGGAGGCCCAGGGCATCAACGCCGGTGACGGTCTGTTCGCGACCGCCTACCTGACCCTGCTGGCCTCCGGCCCGCGTGCCGACAGGCGGATGCGGGCCGCCCGCGCCCTCAGCCAGGCCGTGCTGGAGGTGATCGAGGGACAGAGCCTCGATCTCGCCCTCGAGGGCCGGCCGGACACCCCTCGGGCCACCTACGTCCGGCTGATCACGGCCAAGACCGGGGCCCTGCTGGGGGCATGCCTGGAGATGGGCGCCATCCTGGCCGGCGCCTCCACGCGCACGGTGACCAAGCTGCGCAACGCCGGGCGGCTGCTCGGCGAGACCTTCCAGATGCGGGACGACTGGCTCGGCAGCTTCGGAGACCCGGACCGTACCGGCAAGGGCCGGACCTCCGACCTGGCCCGGCGCAAGCTCACCTACCCCGTGGTCAGCGCCTTCTCCCGGGCCTCCTACTCCGAGCAGCGGCGGCTCTGCCAGCTCTATGCCGAGCCGGATGCCGAGGATGGGGAGGAGCTGATCCGCGACATCCTGGCCTCGCTCGGCGAGCCCGAGGCCACGGCCGTGGCGGCGGCCCAGACCTGCAAGGCGGCGATGGCCGCGGTGGCGAGCTCGGGGCTGGACGCCCGCTGGGTCGAGGATTTCGCGGCGATCGCGCGTTTCGTCGCCCACCGGACCGGCTGACACGAAGGCCCCCGTGACGCTCACGCGCGCGTCGGCGGAGCCCCAGCCATGACCCTCGGCAACGTCTCGCCCCTCCCCGCCGACCCACCCGACATCGTGGACCGGAAGGCCGAGCACATCCGGATCAACCTCGAGGAGGACGTGGCCGCCAAGGGGATCACCACCGGCTTCGAGCGCTACCACTTCGAGCACCGCGCGCTCCCCGAGATCGATCTCGAGTCGGTGACGCTGGGGACCACCTTCCTGGGGCGCCAGCTCGAGGCCCCCCTCCTCTTCTCGTGCATGACCGGCGGCACCAACCGGGCGCGCCAGATCAACCGCACTCTGGCCGAGGCGGCGCAGCGCCACCGGGTTGCCATGGGGCTGGGCTCGTGCCGGGTGCTCCTGGAGCACCCCGAGGTGCTCCCCACCTTCGCGGTCCGCGACCTCTGCCCCGACGTACCCCTGCTCGCCAACTTGGGAGCGGTCCAGCTGAATCTCGGGGTCGGGGCCGCCGCCTGCCGGCGGATCGTCGAGCTGCTCGAGGCCGACGCCCTGGTGCTCCACCTCAACCCCCTTCAGGAGGCCCTGCAGCCGGAGGGGGATACCCGGTTCGCCGGTCTCCTCACCCGCATCGAGGAGCTCTGCTCGACGCTCGGGGTCCCGGTGATCGTCAAGGAGGTGGGCTGGGGCATCGCTCCCGACCTGGTGACCGCGCTCTTCGCGGCGGGCGTGACCGCGGTCGACGTCGCCGGCGCGGGAGGCACGTCCTGGAGCGAGGTGGAGCGGCACCGCATCGCCGACCCGGTGCGCGCGCGGGTGGCCGCCGCCTTCGCCGACTGGGGGCTGCCCACCGCCGAGGCGATCCGGCTGGCCCGCCAGGCCGCGCCGCGCGGCACCCTGATCGCCAGCGGCGGGATCCGCGGTGGCGTGGAGGCGGCGATGGCGATCGCCCTGGGAGCCGACCTGGTGGGGAGCGCAGGCACCATGCTCCGGGCGGCGGCGGGTGGCGCCGAGGCACTCGATGCGGCGGTCATCGAGATCACCGACACCCTGCGGATCACCATGTTCTGCACCGGCGCGTCCGATCTCGGCCGGCTCCGCCGCGACGGCCGGCTGCGTCCCCGTCCCGCGCCCGAGCCGGGGACGGACGGCAGTGGAGAGACACGGTGAGCACGCTCCGGCCGGCCGCCCCGACGCTCGCTCAGCGCGAGGCCGACGCTCTCTGCCTGCGGATGGCGCGGCGCCACTACGAGAACTTCTCGGTGGCCTCGCGGGTGGCCCCCCGGCCCCTCCGGCTCCACCTGGCCCGGATCTACGCCTACTGCCGGACCACCGACGACCTCGGCGACGAGAGCGGCGACGCCGCGCTCTGGCGTCTGGGGCTCTGGCAGTCGGAGGTCGAGGCGATGTTCGAGGGGCGGCCACCGGTGCACCCGGTGCTGGTCGCCCTGGCCGGCACCGTGGCGCGCTTCGAGATCCCGGCCGAGCCCCTTCTCGATCTGATCGCCGCCAACGTCCAGGACCAGCGGGTCGCCGGCTATGCCACCTGGGAGGAGCTCCAGGCCTACTGCATGCTCTCGGCCGCCCCAGTCGGCCGGATGGTGCTCCGCCTCTTCGAGGTCTCCGATCCCCGGGCGGTACCGCTCTCCGACGACGTCTGCGTCGGCCTGCAGCTCGCCAACTTCGCCCAGGACGTCGCCGTCGACCGCGGCAAGGGGCGCACCTATCTGATCCAGTCCGAGCTGGACCGTCTCGGCCTTCGCGGCGCGGTGGAGGCCATGTGCGATCGCGCCCGGCTCCTGCTCCAGTCCGGGGGTGAGCTGGAGCGCCTCCCCATGCCGCCGCGGCTTCGCCTCCAGCTGAGCCTCTACCACCGAGGCGGCGAGGCGATCCTCGAGGCGATCCGGCGCGACGGCTTCCGGACCGACCTCCGCCGGCCGGAGGTCTCGACCGCGACCAAGCTGAGGCTGGTGGCATCTGCGCTCTCCGAGGGTGGCGGCCGCTCGGCAGGCGAGGTGAGGTCGGGCGCGGCGAGCACGCCGGCGCCAGGGGACGCGACGCGGAGAGCCGCGATTGGGCTCGGTCGCCAGGATGGCTCGCTGGCCGCTGCCGAGCGCTACTGCCAGCGAATGGCCCGGCGCGAGGCCGGCAACTTCTACTGGGGCTTCATCGCTCTGCCCCGCACCCAGCGGGTCTCCATCTACGCGCTGTACGACTTCGCCCGCCAGATCGACGACGCCACCGACGGGCCAGGGGCGGCGGACGCGGCGGTCCAGCTCGACCTCCAGCGCCGGCGGCTGCGCCGCGCCCTCGACGGCGACCCGGGCCACGACCCGGTGATGCAGGTGCTCGCCCGGGCGGTGCAGCGGCACCGGATCCCGGCCACGGAGCTGGAGGAGCTGGTGAGCGGCGTCGAGATGGACCTCAGCCTGCGCCGCTACGCCTCGTGGGAGGAGCTCAGGGGGTACTGCCAGCTGGTGGCGGGGGTGGTCGGGCGGATGTGCGTGAGGATCTTCGGCTTCGAGAGCGACGACGCCCTGGACCGCGCCGACTCGCTGGGCGCGGCGCTTCAGCTGATCAACATCCTCCGGGACGTCCGCGAGGACGCCTCGATGGGCCGCGTGTACCTTCCCCAGGACGAGCTGGCCCGCTTCGGCGTCTCCGAGGAGGCGGTGCTCGCCGGTGAGCCCGACGGCGCCTGGGCCTCGCTGGTCGAGTTCGAGGCCGCCCGCGCCCGCCGCCTGTATGCGACGGGCATCGAGGTCTGCCGCCACATCCCCGGGCCGGCCCGGGCCTGCGTCCGGACCATGGCCGGGATCTACAGCGGGATCCTCGACCGCATCGAGGCGGAGCCGGAGCTGCCGCTCCGGCAGCGGGTGCGGCTCTCCTCGGGTGAGAAGGCGGAGGTGATGGTCCGCTCCTGGGCCGCCGCTGCGATCGGGCCGGGACGATGAGCACCGATCCTGACGAGGCGGGTATGGCAATCGCAGAGCGAGCGGATTCTTCGCCAGCGCGAGCGCGGTCGCGCGGGGAGGGGCCGGAGGCCCCACGGGCCGGCGCCCGCGGCCCAGGCGGCCGGTCGGAGCGCGCCGGCGACCGCGCCCCGACCGCTCAAGACGCCGTCCCCGTCACCCACGTCGCTGTGGCCGGCGCCGGGCTGGCGGGAGTGGCCGCGGCGCTGGAGTTGAAGCGTCACGGCTGCCGGGTCACCCTGCTGGAGAGGAGCCGGCTGCTCGGCGGCAAGGCCACCTCGTTCCAGCTCGGCGACCTCGAGATGGACAGCGGGCAGCACGCCATCCTGGGCTGCTACACGAGCTTCCTCGAACTCGCCGGGGAGCTGGGGATGCGCGGCGACCTCCGGCTCCAGGATCGGTTCGACGTGCTGATGCTCACCGCTCACGGGCGCGCCCGGCTGCGCGCGCTGCGCCTGCCCGCGCCGCTGCACCTCGCCCTTCCCTTCCTCGGCTTCCGAGCCCTCGCCGTCCGGGCGCGGCTGCAGGTGGTCCGCGCTCTGATCGCCGCCCGACGCCCCCATCCAGGTGAGGACTCGGAAACCTTCGCCGTCTGGCTGCAGCGGCATGGCCAGACCGCGCCGGCGCTGCGGGGATTCTGGGAGCCGTTCCTGGTCCCCGCCCTCAACGCCCCCTTCGACCGGGTGAGCGCCGCCTCCGGCCTCATGGTGGTCCGCACCGCCCTGCTGGGTGACCGTGACGCCGCCCGCATCGGGTACGCCACCGTGCCCCTGGCTCGCTTCGCGGAGCGGGCGGCCGAGCGCTGCGACGAGGTCCGCCTGCGCACCGCGGTGACCGGGCTCCGCGTCGAGGACGGGAGGCTGCGCGGTCTGCGGACGGGCGAGGTGGAGCTCGACTGCGACGCGGCGGTGCTCGCCGTCCCGCCGGAGCGGCTGCTCCGCATCACGGGCGTCGAAGCCCTGCGGGTCACCGGCCTCGAGGCCTTCACCACCCAGCCGATCGTCGACGTCCACCTCTGGTACCGGGCGGCCGCGGCGGGTGTCACCGGCAGCCTCGATCCGCTCGCCGACCTGGACTTCGCGGCAATGGTCGACTCTCCGGTGCAGTGGGTCTTCGCCAAGGGACCCGGCCATCTCTGCTGCAGCCTGAGCAGCGCCGACGACCTGGTGCTGGAGCCGGAGGAGCGCCTGGTCGCGCTCGCCAACTCGGAGCTGCGCGCGCGCCTCCCCGAGCTCGCCGGCGCGGCCCTGCTCCGGGGGGTCGCCATCCGCGACCCGGAGGCGACCTTCGTGCCCGCCCCCGGGCTGCGGCGGCCAGGGCCGGCGACCGCCATCGAGAACGCCGTGCTGGCCGGCTGCTGGACTGACACCGGGTGGCCGGCGACCATGGAGGGGGCGGTACGCAGCGGCCGGGCCGCCGCCCGAAACCTGATCGCCAGCCTGGCGGCGCGCCATGAGTGACATCGCCCTCGCCAACGCGGTGGAGTGGCTGCTGGAGCATCAGGAGCCGGCGGGATGGTGGACGGCGGAGATGGAGACCAACGTCACCATGACCGCGGAGCACCTGCTGCTGCTCCGATTCCTCGGCGTCGATCACGCGGCGATCGCCGGCGGCGCGCGCCAGCACATCCTCGGCAAGCAGCGCGCCGACGGCAGCTGGTCGCTCTACTTCGACGGACCGGGCGACCTCAGCACCACCGTCGAGGCCTACGTCGCCCTCCGTCTGCTCGGGTTGGATGCCTCGGCGGAGCCGGTGACCCGGGCGCGCCGCTTCATCCTCAACCAGGGGGGGCTGGCCCGGGCACGCGTCTTCACCAAGCTCTGGCTGGCGCTCTTCGGCCAGTACCCGTGGGACGGGGTGCCGTCGATGCCGCCCGAGTTGATCCATCTGCCGTCGCGCGCCCCGCTCAACCTCTACGACTTCGCGTGCTGGGCGCGCGGCACCATCGCCCCCCTGCTCATCGTGCTGAGCCGGCGGCCGGTGCGCCCGCTCGGGTTCGAGGTGCAGGAGCTGGTCGCCCCCGGCACCGAGGCACTGCTGCACCGGGTGCCCGGCGCGGGGGTGTTCTGGTGGCTCGACAAGCTCCAGAAGGTCTACCAGCGGCTGCCCCGCCAGCCCGGACGCGAGCGCGCCCGGCGCGGCCTCGCCGCCTGGATCGTCGATCACCAGGAGGCCGACGGGAGCTGGGGGGGGATCCAGCCGCCCTGGGTCTATTCGCTCATCGCGCTCAATCTGCAGGGGATGGCGGTCGACCACCCGGTGATGCGGCTCGGCCTGCGCGGCCTCAACGAGCGCTTCGCGGTATCCGACGCGGACGGCTGGCGCCTCCAGGCCTGCATGTCGCCGGTCTGGGACACCGCATGGGCGGTGCTGGCGCTGCGCGCCGCCGGGCTGTCCCGGTCGCACCCCGCGATCCGCGCGGCCGTCGACTGGATCATCGGGGAGCAGATCGAGCGAGGCGGCGACTGGCAGGTGAAGGTGCCGCTGCGGGAATGCGGCGGTTGGGCCTTCGAGTTCGACAACGACATCTACCCCGACGTCGACGACACCGCGATCGTGGTGCTGGCCCTGCTCGAGGGCGGCGAGGGACCGGAGGTGCGGGCCGCCGCCGAGAAGGGGGCCCGATGGGCGGAGGCGATGCGCTCCAGCAACGGCGCCTGGGGCTCCTTCGACAAGGACAACACCCGCCAGCTCGTCTACCGCATCCCCTTCGCCGACTTCGGGGCGATGCTCGACCCTCCCAGCGAGGACGTCACCGCCCACGTCCTGGAGATGCTGGCGGGGCTGGGGCGCGGCCCCGACGACCCGGCCGTCCAGGGCGGGCTCCGTTACCTCGCCCGCGAGCAGCGCGCCTCGGGGTCCTGGTACGGACGCTGGGGCGTCAACCACGTCTACGGGACCTGGTGCGTGATCTCGGCGCTCACCGCCCTCAGCTGCGGCGGCCCCCACCTGCCCCGGGCGGTCCGGTGGCTGCTGCAGGCGCAGAACCGCGACGGAGGCTGGGGGGAGACCTGCCACTCCTACGAGGACGAGAGCTTCGCCGGCGTGGGCGTCAGCACCGCGTCGCAGACCGCCTGGGCGGTCATGGCGCTGCAGCGGAGCGGCCACGGTGAGCACCCCGCCTGCCGGCGCGGTCTCGCCTTCCTGCGCGAGCGCCAGCGTGGGGGCACGTGGCCCGAGCCGGAGTACACCGGCACCGGGTTCCCCGGCGACTTCTACCTCAACTACGGGATGTACCGCCACCTCTTCCCGACCATGGCCCTGGCCATGGCCGGAGACCTCGGCGCACCCGGTGAGCTGCGCGGGACCCGCGTCGGGAGGCGGCCGGCGGACCAGCCCGCGGCGGACCAGAGGCGGGAGCGACCCGCAGCACCCTCGCAGGTTGCCACAGCAGCGGGGAGGACGGTTGCCGGACCGTCCTCCGAGAGCCCCGCATTCGACCCGGACAGGGAGGACTGAGCCATGGCCGTACCGCTCCGCCAGACCATGAAGGTGGGCGGCTACCTGATGCAGCAGCGCCTGCGCAAGAACGAGAAGTACGCGCTGGTGCTCCAGCTCGAGCCGCTCTACCAGTGCAACCTCGCCTGCGTCGGCTGCGGCAAGATCCAGCACCCCGACGACATCCTGGCCCGCCGCCTCACCGTCGAGCAGTGCGTGGCGGCGGCCGAGGAATGCCAGGCCCCGATGGTCTCGATCGCCGGCGGCGAGCCCCTGGTCCACAAGGAGATCCACAAGATCGTGGACGCGCTGGTGGCTCAGAAGCGGTATGTATACCTCTGCACCAACGCGCTGCTGCTGGAGAGGAAGCTCGACAACTTCACCCCCTCGCCATACTTCTCCTTCTCGATCCACATCGACGGGCTGCGCGAGCGCCACGACGCGTCGGTCAGCCGGCGCGGGACCTTCGACAAGGCGGTGGCCGCCGCCCGCGAGGCCAAGCGGCGCGGCTTCCGGGTGACCACCAACACCACCTTCTTCGACATGGACAGCGCCCAGTCGATCCGCGAGGTCCTCGACTTCCTCAACGACGACCTCCAGGTCGATGTCATGCAGATCTCCCCGGGCTACGCCTACGAGAAGGCGCCCGACCAGGAGCACTGGCTGCAGGTGGAGAAGACCCACAAGCTGTTCCGGGACGCCTTCGCCGATGGCCGGCGGCGGCGCTGGCGGCTCAACCACTCCCCCCTCTTCCTCGACTTCCTGGAGGGGAAGGTGGACTTCCAGTGCACCGCCTGGGGGATCCCCTGCTATTCGGTCTTCGGCTGGCAGCGGCCCTGCTACCTGATGGCCGACGGCTACGTCGCGTCGTACCGGGAGCTGTTGGAGACGACTGATTGGGACAGCTACGGGCGGGGCCGCGACCCCCGCTGCGCCAACTGCATGGCCCACTGCGGGTACGAGCCGACCGCGGTGGCGGCGACCTCGGCGTCGCTGCGCGAGGGCCTGCGCGCAGCCGGTGACACCCTCCGCGGCCAGATCTCCAACGTCAGCTGGAGGGGCCGGATCAGCCCCGCGCCGCACCCGCCCGCGGCCGCCGGGTCGCCCGGCGAGGAGCGGGAGATCGCGTGAGTAGCCGGACACCGGGCCGCCCTGGACGCCGGGGGGCGCCAGCGCTGAGGGTTGTGGCTGATGGCTGACGAGGTCTTCCTGACCGGGGCCACCGGCTTCGTGGGCGGGCACGTGCTCGACGCGCTGCTGGAGTCCGGGTATGGCGTCAGGGCGCTGGTGCGTGGCTCTCCACGCCGGCTTCCGGCGAGACCCGGCCTGAGCGTGGTCAGCGGAGACCTGCGCGACGGTGGCGCCCTGGTGCCGTCGCTCCGCGGATGCCGCTTCCTGGTGCACGTGGCGGCGGCCTATTCGTTCGCGCCACGGGACCGGCGGGAGATGCAGGCGGTCAACGTGACCGGCACCCGAAGCCTGCTGGAGGCGGCGCGGCTGGCCGGGGTGGAGAGGGCGGTGGTGACGTCGAGCTCGGCGACCGTCGGGCCGCTCCGCGGCGGGCGGCTGGCGACCGAGAGCGACTGGGCCGAGGTCCACGGCGGGCACGGCTACCACGCCTCCAAAGTGCTCCAGGAACGGGCCGCGCTGCGGGCCAACCTGCCGGTGGTGACGGTGCTGCCCACCGCGCCGATCGGGCCCCGCGATGCCCGGCCGACGCCCACCGGCCAGATCGTGGTCGACGTGATGCGCACCCGGATCCCGGCGTACCTCGAGGGGGCGATGAACCTGGTGGCGGTGGAGGACGTGGGCCGCGCCCACGTGCTCGCCCTGGAGCGCGGCCACCCTGGGGAGCGCTACCTGGTGGGTGGGCAGAATCTGAGCTTGGCCGAGGTCATGGGCCTCTTCGCCCGGCACGCCGGCACCCGGCCGCCGGCGTGGCGCATGCCCTACCCGGTGGCGCTGACCGCCGCCCTGGTGGACGAGGCCCGCTGCCGGCTCTGGCCGCGCGCCGAGCCCCGGGTGCCCCTGGAGGGGGTGCGGATGGGCCGCCTCCGGATGATGGTGCGCATCGACAAGGCAAAGGACGATCTGGGCTTCCGTCCCACCTCGGTCGAGGACGCCGCCGGCCGGGCGGTGACCTGGTTCCGCGATCACGGCTACGCCTGAGCTGCTCGCCTCCTCGACCTGGGCGCCGGGGACGCCCGCTGCGACATGGTCGACCGGCTGTGGCTGAGACGCCCGACCGCGGTGCGCTGGTGCTGGCCCCGATGGGGCTGGAGTGGCGGGCGGTGCGCCGTGCCCTCGCCGCCGCCGGCTGCCCGGCGCCGGCAGTGCGCTGCGGGATCTCACTGAGCCGGTGGGAACCGCCCTCACCGCCCTTCCCGGCCCTGATCACCTGCGGGCTGGCGGGGGGACTGCGGGCGGATCTGCCACCAGGGACGGTGGTGGTGGCGGAGTCGGTGGCGTTCGAGGACGGCGAGTCCGTGTCCTGCGATCCCGCTTGGGTGGCGGCGCTGGTCGCCGGGGCGCGCGCCTGCGGGGAGGAGCCGGTGGTGGGCCCGATGCTGACCGCGCGGAAGCTGGTCGTGGGCGAGGCGAGGCGCAGCTGGGCGGGCAAGGGCTTCGTGGCCGCCGAGATGGAGACGGCGCTGCTCGCCTCCACGGGGGCACCGCTGGCGAGTCTGCGAGTGATCATCGACGCCCCCACCGCTGAGGTGTCCGAGAACTGGGTGGCGCCGCAACGCGCCGCCCTCGATCCCCGCCGCTGGCGCGAGGCTGCCTGGCTGGCGGCGCGAGCCCCTGGCTACGCGCGGTTGGCGGCTCGATGCCTGGCCGGGGCTCTCATCTCTGCGCAACGGTCATGACGGTGGGGGGCCGGCGGAGGGCGGGATCGTGATGGCGGGCCTCTGCGCACCGCGCCCTCGATGCCGTCCGACCTTCGACTACCGGCAAACACGCCGGCGGCAGCCGGGAGCGACGACAGCCGGCGCTCAGCGCTCCTCGGTGCGCGGCGAGGCGGCGACCACCCTGGCGACCACGCCGTCCAGGGAGACGTCGACGCCGAGGTAGAGGCGCAGAGCGTCCTGGAGCAGCGAGGTCACACCGGGCAGGCCGGCGTCGTCGGAGAGACTGGTCAGCGCCTCCCGCTGACGGTGCAGGGCCTCGTGGGTCAGCCGGATCCCGCGGGTCGTGGCGCGGATGTGGACCACCCGCCGATCAGGCGCCCCGCGGGCGGCCACCACCAGGCCTCGTCTGCTCATGTCGCGGACCAGGGTCGACACCCGCGCGTCGGGGCACTGGAGGAGGTCGGCGAGATCGCCCTGGACGATGCCCTCCCGCCCGGCGGCTCCGACCTCAAGGAGCAGGTGGTACGAGAGGGCGCTCAGGTCGTACTCGGACAGCGAGTGGGCCATCAGCAGCTGGGCGTGGCGAAAGCCGCGCCGAAGTGCCGCCGCCAGCCTCAGCTCCTCGACGCGCCGGTCGGCGGGCCCCAGCTCCGGGTCCAGCGCCGCGCTCACGATGCCGTCAACTCTAGCGCTCGGGGATGGGTCATTCCCGGATCGCGGCCGCGGCGGGGGCTTCGCGCGTCACGGGGCCGAGAGCTCGATCTGGCAGGCCATGGCGGCGGGGACGGCGAGCGACAGGCGGGACGAGCTGGGGTCCCAGACGGGCTGAGCCGCGCAGCTCGCGCTGACCGTCGGACGACCCAGGGTGAAGTTCGACCAGGCCACCTCGATGAGGCCCGGGGCGTGGTCGGCGGCGACCCTGACCACCAGCCGTTCGGTGACCCCCCCCTCCTCGCCGACCGACACACCGGCGGGTGCGGCGGCGAGGTAGGGGCGGGCCAGCTCCCGGAGCAGGCTCATGTCGAGGGTCCTGCCATTGGGGCTGCGCACACTCCAGGGGCCCGGTGCCCGCCACTGCCACCACGCCCATCCGGCGTCGTGATCGGCGAAGGCGTCGAGGGCGTCGTCGATCCACTCCGTCGCATCGGGGCTCCTGGTGCTGATGCCGAACTCGCCCACCCACATCGCCGCGGGCAGCTGACCGGCCTCGCGGGCCAGCTCGTTCACGTGGGTGTCGAGCGATTGGGGGTTCCCGTCGAAGCTGGGCGGAAAGAGCACGCCGGTGTACACGTGCGGCGAGTAGACGAGATCGGGGGCGGAGAGGGCGACCACGCTGGTGGGGAAGTCACCCAGGGCGTCGTTCTCGATGAGGAAGAGGTGGTTGGGGTCCACCGATCCAATGGAGGAGATGGCGCGCGCGTAGAACGGGAAGAGGTCGTCCTTGTCGAAGCGCAGGGGGGGCAGGGGAAAGGCGTGCGGCTCATTGATGATGTCGTAGCCGGCGACTCCGCTGTCATCGCGGAAGCGGGCGGCCACGAACTGCCAGGTCCGCAGGTACTGCGTCTGCCAGTCCGAGGTCAGCCAGAAGTAGGCCGTCGAGGCGTTGAGCGCCGGCGACAGCAGTCGCGTCACCGACGGCATCGGACCCCAGGGAATGTCGGGGATCCATGGCAGGGTCGCCCAGGCGGGGGCTCCCGATCCCCCGTAGCCGGGGCTCCATCCCAGGAAATGCATGTCCAGCACGACGTAGAGGTGATGGGCGTTGAGCAGCGCCACGGCGGCGGCGACGCGGTCCAGGTAGGCGGTGCTGAAGCGGCCGCGCTGGGGTTCGAGCAGCGACCAGGCGATCGGCAGCCGCACCACGTCGAATCCAGATGCCTCCATGAGCTCGGCGTCGGTCGCATCTAGGGGTGCGGGAGCCAGGGTCGATTCGAGCAATGCGTCGTCGTCGAAACCGTGAAGGGTCACGCCGCGCCCCGTCGAGTCGACGATGTGCCCACCGGCGGCGGTGAGCCAGGGGAGGTCCGGCTGCGCAGCCGGGGGCGGGCCCGGAAGTGGCACGGTCGCGGTCAGGGCGGGGACCGGCAGCACCAGCCAGACCGCCAGCGCCATCACCACGAGCACGGCGATGAGCCGCTGCCGGGGAGCTCCGCCTCGCTCCCCACCCCGTGGCTCTCGACGGCCGTCGCGCATCCCGGTCGACCGGCGTCGCCGTCGCAGGGACAGGGCCGCATCGCTCATCGCGCGCGGACTCGCGGCTCCACCGGAGAGAGCGGCACGCTCCACCCCTCGGCCCTCCCACCTCGCCCGTGCGTCATTGCAATGCGAAGCCACCCGGCACTGCGAAGCTACCCACTCCCTGGCTCAGTCCGCGCAATCCTGGACATCCTCGGCCGGATCGCATGCTACTCGGTGCGCCGGTGGGGGTACGACGGTCCGGCCGGGGAAGCACTGTTCGACGAGGAGAGGACGGCCCAGCGGCGAGACTGGCCCGCCGCCGGGACAGAGGAGCATCCACCACCCTTGCGGAAGACTAAGGATTGTAACACAATACAACACCGTGGCCACCGCGCTCCGTCGCCTGGGAACCGTGTCGACGGTCCAGGCCCTCGAGGAGGACCTGGAGCGGCGCACGCTCGACGGTGAGTTCCTGCCCGGCGAGCACCTCCGGGAGATCGAGCTGGCCCGGCAGTACGACGTGGGCAGGAACACCCTCCGCGCCGCCTTCGACGGGCTCGCCCGCCGCGGCCTGCTGGTCAAGTCGCGCAACCGCGGCGCCTTCGTGCGGGTGCTCACCGGGCTCGACCTCGCCGAGGTCTACGAGCTGCGGGCGGCGATCGAGGTCCAGGCGGGCCGGTCCCTGGCGGCCCGTCGCTCGGTCCCGGAGGGGGCGCGGCAGGCACTGGAGGCGGAGGGGCGGCTGACCCGCGGCTCCGCCCGGCGCGATCTGGTCGAGGCAGACCTCGCCTTCCATCGGGCGATCGTGGAGGGCGCCGGCAACAGCCGGCTGGCCGCCGTGCACCGCGACCTCGCCGCCGAGATCCTGCTCTTGCTGGCCCAGCTGATGGAGACGGAGTACGCAACCGTGGAGAACCTCACCGCCGAGCACGCGGAGGTGCTACGAGCCATCGAGGGCGGCAAGCCCTCGAGTGCGGAGGCGGCGATCCGCCGGCACCTGGAGGCCGCCACCGCCTGGCTCGTCAGCCGGGGCCGCCGGCACGCGGACCCTCCGCTCTCTTCAGGCTGAGCGGCGCGACCCAACCGTGCAGGCCAGTGCCCTGCGCGGTCAGCCGAGGCCCTGGTCTCCCCCCCTGCCCCGCAGGCGCGCGACGTAACGATCCACGTCGGCATCGGTGATGGGTCGACGGAGGAAGGCACTCCAGGCGTGGATCACCAGGCCCATGCCCCAGAAGACGAGGACGAAGGCGGGCCAGAAGATCGCCTGAGGAGAGGTGAGCGCCCAGACCACGATCAGGCCCGCGTTGACAAGGACGTACGCCAGCAGATGGGGCACGAAGTCGCGCCGCTCCTGGAGCTGCTTCAGGGCCGCCTGGCGCAGGTCGTCGGGTGCCACGCTCATCGGGCCCTCCTCGGGTCGTTGCTGGCTCTGGCTCGGACAGCCCATCAAATACTCCCGAGGCGCTCCCTTGCACCAGGGGCTTTGGTCCGCGTGTGGGGAGGACGCAGAGGGTGGAGTGGCCGGCGGAGCCGGGGCCCGACTCCGCCCGAGTAAGGTTGCCGCCTGTGACGGAAGCGGCCGTTCCCGGCGTTCCCTGGATCGCGCGGCTGCTCAACGGCTGGATGGGGACCAGCAGCGGGCCCGCCTTCGTCCCCCGGCTGCACCGCTGGCTGTACCTGCGCACCGGCGGGCGGCTCGGACACGGCATCATCGGCGTGCCATCTCTGCTTCTCCATACCACGGGGCGCCGCACCGGTAGGACGCGCACCACTGCGCTCGTCTACGGCCGTGACGGTGGCTCCCTGGTCGTGGTGGCGTCCAACTACGGCGGCGAGCGGGACCCGGCCTGGCTTCAGAACCTCCGGGCCGACCCGCGGGTGCGATTGCAGGTGGGCCGCCGCCTGGTCGCCGCGAGGGCCAGGGTCGTCGAGCCGGGCGATGCCGACTACGCGCGGCTCATGGCCCTGATGAACGCGGTCAACCGCAACCGCTACGCGCACTATCAGGCACGGACCGCACGGCCGATCCCGCTGATCGAGATGGCGCCGGCCTGATCTCGCCGCCCTCCTCCAAGGACCATGCCCATCCCGGGTGGGGGAAACGAACCCCGCGATGAAGCCTGAGCGCCAGCCGAGGCGGGGCCGCTCCGGGCCATCCGCCAGAACCTGGTCCTGGTGCCCCCCGCGATGCTCGACATCGTGCCGCGGCACTCGCGGCCCTGGCCAGGGCCTGCAGCTCGGTGACCGTGGTGGGCAGTGCCCAGAGGCTGCGCCGCTTCGGGGCCCGCATCGGGCCGGTCGTGGGACCCACGCCGCCCCCGGTGGCGGGGAACCTCGCCGCCTGAGCCACTGGCAGCCGCACGGGGGCGGTGAGGGCAGCGTCGCCATCCTCCGGCTCGCCGTTGGACGCCTCCGGGAGGGTCGCCGGGGGGTGTCCGAACGGCCCGGCGCGCGCCTCCAAAATCACTGCCGGAGGCCCCTAGCGGGAGGGCCATCCGTCGCGTCACACTTCCGCACGCAGGGAGGACACGGAGGCTGGGGCTGCTCTCTCCGCGCACCTTGGCACGGCTCGACAGTACGCGTCAAAAACTTCAAGCGGAGGCTTTGTACGTGGTCATCCATTTCGCCGCACCCGTCGCACCGGTGACCAGACCATGAGCGCGGCACCTGAGGTGCTCGAGACCTCGGAGGCGTACGAAGCGTTCCAGCTGGAGCAGCGCGGCATCGACCTGATCCCGGAGTCGGACCGGAAGATGCGCCCAATGGGCCTCTTCTGGCTCTGGTCGGGGGCCGTCTGGAACGTCGAGTTCCTCTTCTACGGCGTCCTGATCTGCACCTTCGGGCTCTCCTTCCCGCAGGCCATCCTGGCGATCCTGATCGGGAACCTGGCCTACATGTTCCTCGGCTTCGCGAGCCTTCCCGGCCCCCTGGCCGGCACCACCGCCTTCATGGTCAGCCGGGCCCCCTTCGGCCGCAACGGCAACCGGCTCCCCTCCGTCTTCAACTGGATCACCCAGGTCGGCTTCGAGATCCTGGGCCTGGTCCTGGTGGTCTTCGTCGTCGATGCCATCCTCAACAAGGCGGGCGTCGCCAGCGTGAGCAACGCCGCCCAGATCGTCATCATCATCCTCGCCGTCGTGGTGCAGTTCGTGATGCCGTTCCTCGGCCACGCCACCATCAAGACGGTGCTGCGCTACCTCTCCTTCGTATTCATCGTCCTGTTCATCGTGATGGCCATCCTCGTGCTTCCCCACGTGCACTGGGCAAGCCTCCAGAAGGGCACCACCTGGTGGCTCTGGACGACCGCCGTGGTGCTCATCGTCTCCACCGGCGGGCTCGGATGGACCGAGAACGCGGCCGACTACTCGCGGTACCTGCCCAAGGACACCCCCAAGGCCAAGGTCTTCTGGTCGGCGAGCCTGGGCGCGGCGATCCCCTCGATCCTGCTCGAGCTGCTCGGGGTGTGCGCCTACATGGTGACCACCCACGTCGCCTCTGGAGGCGAGGTGGTCGGCATCCCGTCGGCGTTCACCGCGTACGCCGACTGGTTCTTCTGGCCCTTCATGATCGTCGCCATCCTGCAGCTCTTCTCCATCAACACCATCGACATGTACTCCTCGGGAGTCACCCTTCAGGCCATCGGCATCCCCCTGAAGCGGTGGGGCTGCATCCTCGTCGACACCGTCGTCAGCGGTGTGGTCACGGGCCTGGTCGTCTTCAAGGGCAACCTCTACACCGACCTCTCCGGCTTTCTCGACTACATCCTGGTCTGGCTCGGTGCGTGGTTCGCCATCCTCATGGTCGACTACTTCCTGCGCAAGGGGAAGTACGACGGCGTGGGCCTGGCGCAGAAGGTCGGGGGACTGTACTGGCGCAACGGCGGCATCAACTGGAAGGCGATCGTCGCCCTGGTGGTGGGCATGTTCGCCGCCTTGATGTGGACCGACGCCCTCTACTACACCCCCTCGTACCAGGGTCCCATCTCCAACGCGACGGGCGGTGGAGACCTCAGCTGGCTCCTCGGCATGGTGGTTGCCGGCGCCATCTACTGGGCTCTCTCCTTCCGCAGCGTGCCCAGTGAGGTCACCCAAGCGGTCGCCGTGCCCGCCGCCCCGATGGCGGCGGCTGTGCGACCCGAGATCGCAAGCTAGATTCCACTGCCGGCGCACCCCAACGGTGCCTGGAAGGGCGGAGGTCCCCGACGACTGAGGACCTCCGTCCCTTCCCGCGGCCGGGGTGTCCGGGGCATCCTGATCGAGCATTCCCCCCCGCGCAAGCGGGGGAGGGATGCCAGTCCCGCAAGACGATGGTCCGCGCCGAGGACGGCGGCGCCGCGAGGCCGGCGTACACGCCATCCGAGGCGGCCTCCGGGAAAGCAACCTGTGAGATTGCACAGGAAACTGCCGATATCCGCAGGCAACCGAGGCGGCGCCAGACTGCGCTCCACTCCCGCCCTGTCAGATTGCACAAGTGGGCGCAGGAGTCTTCGCCGATGAGGCGCAGCCCACTTGTCAAATCCCACGAAGTATGCAATGCTGAGGACCGCATTCCCCCCCCGCGCAAGCGGGGGGAGGAGTGCCAGTTCCGCCGGACGACGGTTCGCGCCCGGGACACACGGATCAGTCTCGTGAGCGTGGATGCGCATGTCCCTTCGCGCGCGTTCCTGGCGCGGTTCAGGGGGTCCGGCCGAGCTCGCGCGGTCCCACCCATTCGAGGTCGAGACTGCGCTCCAGAAACCCGCTCATGCGGGCGGCGGCTCTGCCCACCGCCGCCGTCTCGGCAGGGCTCAGTGCGACGAGCAGTCGCACCTGGATCCGCACCGTGCGCGGGCTGAGCACCCGGCGCCAGGCACCGCGGACCCGCCCCCCGATGACCAGGACGTTGCTGAGCACGCTCCCGAAGGCGAAGAGGCCGGGATCGAACCGGCCGTCGGGGTGATCGAGGGCCGACCGGTCGCGGTACCCGACGGTGAGCTCGTCGAAGTTCGGCAGCAGGTGGGCGGTGGTCCGGGTGGAGCGCGGCCGGATGCCGGGGTCAAACCAGTACCGCTTCCCATCGATCAGCTCGGATGCCAACCCCACCGCGGTGCCGGCCCTTGTCTCGGTCGCACCGGCCGCGCCGCGGGCGACCTCGGCGAGGGTCAGCCCCGCCCACCAGGCGAGGTCCTGCGCCTGCGCCGGGCCCCGGCTCCGGAAGTACCGGTGCGCGAGACGGCAGATGGCCTGCTCGCGATCTACGGCGGACGCGCTCGGCACACGCTCGTCGAGCAGCGCATAGGTGAACTCCCGGCCGCGAAGCGGGCCGCTGACGATCAGCGCGTCCAGCTCCGCGGCCATGATCAGGTGGGGCAGCCGCTGCCCGTCGGGGGCGATGCCGGCCGCGCCCAGCAACTCGCCGAGTTGGGCGCGGGTGAGGTGGCGACCGCCGGCGAGGGCCGTCGTGAAGGCCGTCTCGGCCCGCGTGACAGTCGCGGGGTCGAGCTCCAGGGCACGCAGCCGGCCGGCGAGGCCAGTGCGGATCCGTGGGGCCGTGAGCGCGAGCAGCCATCGGACGTCGGCGGGGAGGACGAAGTGCCAGGTCGGTCGCAGCACGTGGGTGCGCAGGATGGCACCGTCGTCGAACAGCCGGTTCACCGTGGAGGCGTTGGCGCCGCCGGTGCGCTGGCCGATCGCCCAGCTGGCCGCGAGGTAGTCCTGGGACTGGACGGCGCCCAGCCAGCCGACCACATCCGCGGCCCCGGCGAGGGGAACCCCGGCGAGACGCTGGCTGTGCAGCCGTCGGGTCGCGATGTCCACTGGCGAAGCCATCCTCGAACGCCGGCCCAGCCAATGCCGGCCGCGGCCGGTGGTCCAGCTGCCCGCTGGGGCTCGGCGGGCCCGCTGAGACGACCCTGAACCGGGCACGACGATACCAGCCGGCGGCGGGGGACGCGGTCACCGCCCGGTGGCGCGCGATGCCGGCGAGGCGGCATGCTTGACACGTGCTCGAGCAGAACGACCCGCCGCGCCCAGCCGCCGAGAGCGAGGCCGACCGGCGCCTCCGCCGCAACGTCCGCCTGGTCGGCACCCTGCTCGGCGAGACCCTGGCGGAGCAGGAGGGCGAGGCGCTCCTCGAGCTGGAGGAGGACGTCCGAGCCAAGACCAAGCGGCTCCGCGATCGTCATGACGACGAGGTCAGGCGGGCCCTGGACCGTCAGCTCGGCGAGATCGACGTCGAGACGGCGACCCGGCTGATCCGGGCCTTCTCGCTCTACTTCCAGCTCGTCAACGTCGCCGAGCTGGAGCACCGCGTGCAGGTGATCCGGGGGATCCAGGCGATCCCGGCCGGGGGCTCGGCGTCGCCGGGCACATTCCACTCCCTCTTCCGCCGCGCCGCTCAGATCGAGGGGGGGAGGGAGCGCCTGCGCAGCGCGCTCGAGGAGCTCGACGTGGTGCCGGTGTTCACCGCCCACCCCACCGAGGCGGTCCGGCGCTCGGTCCTCGACCACGTCACCGGGGTGGCCATGGCCCTCGACGCCATCGACGGACCCGCCACCGGGTCACCGCGGCATGCGGCTCTGATCGCGGCGATGCGCCGGCACATCGAGCTGCTCTGGCAGACCGAAGAGCTGCGCACGGTGCGTCCGAGCGTCCTCGACGAGGCGCGCGACATCCGGTTCCACGTGGACCTGCTGATGGATGCTGTCCCCGCCATCCACGCCGAGCTCGACCGGCGCTGGGTGGAGGTGTTCGGGGGACCACCGCCCTCCGTCCGGCCCTTCCTCCGCCTCGGCTCGTGGGTCGGCGGCGATCAGGACGGCAACCCCCACGCCCGGGCCAAGACCCTTCGCGATGCGCTCCGCGCCCAGAAGCAGGTGGTGCTGAGCCGCTACCGCGACTCGGTTCTGGCCCTCTCTGTCCAATACAGCCAGTCCGTGCGCTGGACCGGCGCCGACCCCTCCCTGGCGGCCTCCATCGCCGGCGACGAGGCGCTGATGGCCGAGGCAACCCACGACCTGGGGGAGCGCAACCGGGACGAACCCTACCGGCGCAAGCTGAGCCTGGTCCACCACCGCCTCGAGGCGAGCCTGGCCCAGCTCCAGGGCGGCCGGGCCGAGCACCCCTACTCCACGGCCGCGGAGTTGCTCGAGGACCTCGACTTGGTGGACGCCGCCCTGCGGCGCCAGCGCGGGCGGGTCTTCGCCGACGGAGGCCTGCTCGATCTGCGCCGACAGGTCCGCGCCTTCGACTTCTGCGGCTACTCGCTGGACGTCCGCTTCCACAGCTCCCGGCTGCGCGAGGTGGCCTCGGCGATCCTGCGCCAATCGGGACAGGTGGAGGGCAACCTGGACGCGCTCGACGAGGAGGCGGCGGTGCGCCTGCTGGCGCGAGCGATGCAGCAGCGCGGGCCCCACGTCGGCACCCTCGCGCTCAGCCCCGACGACCGCGACCTGGTGGAGACGGTGGTGGAGATGGGGCGGGCGCAGCGGGCGATCTCGCCCCGCGCCGCCGAGAGCGTGGTGATCTCGATGACCCACTCCCCGGTCGAGGTGATGGCAGCGATGTGGCTGGGATCCCTGGTCGGGCTGGTCTCGTGGTCGTTCGGGGAGGTCCACAGCAGCCGCCTCGACCTGGTGCCGCTGCTGGAGACGATCGCCGGCCTGCGGGCCGGCCCGGCGCTGCTGCGCCGCCTCCTCGACCAGCCCGAGTACGCCCAGCAGGTGCGAGCCCGCAACAACCTCCAGGAGGTGATGCTCGGCTACAGCGACAGCAGCAAGGATGGGGGCTACCTGGCCGCCCAGTGGTCGCTCTACGTCGCCCACCGCGAGCTGGCCCGGGTCTGCGACGACGCCGGCGTCCGCCTCCGCCTCTTCCACGGCCGGGGCGGGACGGTGTCCCGCGGCGGGGGCCCCACCCACGAAGCGCTCCTCGCCCAGCCCCCCGGGGCGGTGCGCGGCCGCGTCCGGCTCACCGAGCAGGGGGAGATCGTCCACTACCGCTACTCGCGCGCCGAGGTGGCCCAGAACCACCTCGAGCTGGTGGCGGCCGCGGTGTGGGAGGCCAGCTCCCTGCAGGGACCGCTGCCCCCCGAGCAGGAGGCGGTCTGGGAGACGGCGATGGCCAGGGTCGCCGCCGACAGCTACCGGCGGTACCGGTCCTTCGTCTACACCGATGAATTCGAGCGCTTCTTCACCCAGGTGACCCCGATCGGAGAGCTGGGTCAGCTCAACATCGGCTCCCGCCCGGTGAGCCGCGGCGAGTCGACCCGGATCGCCGACCTCCGCGCCATCCCGTGGGTCTTCGCGTGGAACCAGACCCGCCTGATGCTGCCCACCTGGTACGGGGTGGGCGGCTCGCTGGTCGCCTTCGCCGAGGGCGGGCGCGCGGACGCCGATGCCGACCGCAACGCCCCGCCTCCCAGCCAGACGGAGGCCGCCCTCCCCGAGCCGGGCGCGGCCCGCTGGGCGCTGCTCCACGAGATGTACCTGCGCTGGCCGTTCTTCCGGGCCCTGATCGGCAACCTCGAGATGACCCTGGCCAAGACCGACCTGGGGGTGGCCAGTCGGTACTTCGAGCTCGTCTCCGACTCCGCTCTGAGAGCTCGGATGTGGGCGGAGGTGACCGCCGAGCACTCCCGCACCCTCCAGGCGATGGTCCACGTCACCGGCAAGCAGACCCTGCTGGCCGATCAGCCGCTGCTCCAGGAGACGCTCCGGCTGCGCGACCCGTACATCGATCCGCTCTCGGTCCTCCAGGCTCAGATGCTCGCCCGCTACAGGGCCCTGGACCCCGCGGACCCCCAGCGGCCGGCGCTCCTGGAGGCGATCCTGCGCAGCGTCAACGGGATCGCGGCCGGACTCCAGAACACCGGCTGACTGAGTAACCTGTTTGGTGATGGTGAGGCGGGAGGAGCGACTCCGTGGGCACGACGGCCACACCATGGGTGGCTGGCTCGCGGTCCCCGACCGCGGCTGGGGCCCGGGGCTGGTGGTGCTCCAGGAGATCTTCGGCCTGACCGCCTACATCAAGGGTGTCTGCGAGCGCCTTGCCGATCTCGGGTACGTGGCCCTGGCGCCGGAGCTGTACTCGCGGCTAGAGCCCGACCTGGTGCTGGACGAAAAGCTGCCGGACAACCTGCCCAAGGCCTTCCAGGCGATGCAGCGGCTGGACGTCCCGCAGGCTGCCGATGATGCCGCCGCCGCGCTCGAGCACCTGCGCACGCTTCCCGAGGTCGGGGGCCGGAGCGTGGGAGTCATCGGATTCTGCCTCGGGGGCGGCCTCGCCTACATGGTGGCGGCCGCCTCCGACCCGGCGATCGCGGTCTGCTACTACGGGTCGGCCATCCCGAGCGCCATCGACCGGGCCGCGCAGGTGACCTGCCCGATCCTCTTCCACTTCGGTGAGGACGACGCGTACATCGGCACCGAGCAGCGGCGAGCGGTGGCCCACGCCTTCGCCGGCCGCCGCGGGGTGGAGATCCACGTCCACCCGGCCTCCGGCCATGCCTTCGACAACCACGACGCCGCCATCTTCTCGCGGCCCCAGGCTGCCGCCCGGGCCTGGGAGCAGACCAGGGCCTTCCTCGAGTACCACCTCCCCGCCTCGGACTGAGGACGCGCCGGCGCGGGTCCCTCGCGGCTTTGTCCGTGTTCTGTCCCGGGAGGGCAGGTAGCCTCCGGCCAGGGTCACGAGGCTGCACTCGTCTCCCTATACTGCCGATCGCATCATCTGTGTCCGGGGAAGGGATCATCGTTGGAAGGCGCGCGCAACCCGCACCAGCCGGTGCGCGCGCGGGCTCGCCGGCCCGGGGATGGGCGGCGCCGCCGGGGGCAGGCGACCGTCGAGTTCTCGCTCGTCTTCGGCCTCTTCCTGGTGTCGCTGGTGGCGATCATCGACGCCTGGATCTGGACCATCGAGACCGACGCCGTGGACGCCTCGGTGGAGCAGGGCATCGGGGTCGCCATGTCGGCCATGGGGTCGGCGGACAGCCCCACCCCCGCGCTCACCGACGTCTACGCCAGCGTCCAGCCGCTGCTCCGGGCACCACTGCTCGGCACGAGCGTGGAGGACTGGTACGCCGCCGACCTGGACGGGCTGCGCACAGAGGTCGGCCCAACCCGCTGCCCCAGCGCCGAGCAGGTCGCCGACTACTTCCAGAGCCGGGGCTCCGGCCTCGAGGGTGTGGGGCATGTGGTCGTCTGCGCGGACGAGGACGGTGCCGGACACGTCACCGTCGCGGTCGCCGGGTTCGCCGTCTCATTCGTCCCCCCCGGCCTGGGGCCGTTCAACTGGCGCGGTTGGGGCCTGCCGATCTCGGAGTCAGCGTCGGTCAACGTCGGGACGTACTCGCCGTGAGGGTCAGGCGGCGGGTCGGGTCCGGCCATGCCCGCGGCCAGGGTGCCCAGGCCGCCATCGAGATGGCCCTGGTCCTGCCGATGATGGTCGTGATCGTCCTCGGCTTCGTCGGGATGATGCTGGAGCTGCGGGCCGAGAACGAGTTCCAGACCGCCGTCGACCTCGCCGCCCAGGCCTCGGTGGTCCCGCCTCGCGGGGACCCCGTCGACAGCCAGGCGGACTACCTCTACGCCTTCTCCCACACCCTCGACCCGAGCGGAGGCGAGAGCGGCTACCTGGTGGTCACCACCCCGGTCGCCTGCCGCGGGGCGTACCTGCAGGGCTACGTGCCCACCGGCGGTCCGGACGCGGTCACCTGCACCGCCCAGGCGGACCTCGACTTCGCCCGCACCCCGGTCAGCCTGCTCTGGTTCTGGACCGTCCACCTGAGCGCCACCGCCCAGGCGTATCCGCCCGCGTACCGCCAGTGCCTCCCCTCCCCGGCGGGGACCACGCCGGCGGCACTCCCCGGTTCCCCCGCCACGCCGGGAGCCATCCCGTGCTGACCCCGCGCCGCCGGCTGAACCGGGAGCGGGGCCAGATCCTGGTCATGTTCGCCTTCTCGATGCTCTTCCTCATCGTCGGGATGATCGTGGTGGCGGTCGATCTCTCCGAGCTGTACGAGGCCAGGGTGCGGCTCCAGGACGCCGCCGAGCAGGCGGCCATGGCGGGGGCCGGTCAGGTCGACTACGTCGCCGCCGAGAGCGGGACACCGGCGCTCCGCGCCTCCTTCGCCTCCACCTGCACCAGCGCCGGCGACGCCTTCAGCCGGGTGGCGGGGTCGACGACCTGCATCAACCCCGAGGGGACCGACGAGGTGGTCGCCACGGTCACCGTCCAGGCGGCGGTCGCCATCCCCATCCCCTGCGTCGGCGGGACCTTCACGGTCACGGCCAGCTTCACCGCCGCCCCCGTGCTCGGAGGGCAGACCCCGGTCGGGTGAGGGCGGGAGAGCTCGGTCGCCGCCGGCCCCGGCCCACGAGCCCGCGTTCGGATCAGCCGGCGAGGCGGACCAGGCGCTCGTGGATCTCCTCGACGTGGTCCTCGTGCTCGGGCTTCATGAGCACGCTGCGCAGCACCCGCACCGTCCCCTCTCCGACGGCGATGTCGGGGTGGCGCCGGTGGAGGCTCGCCGCGGACACCCGCGCCACGCTGAGGTACACGGGCTCGGAAGCGCTCATCGCCCGCTCGAAGAGGCTCTGGCTGGCGGCGTCCACGCCGGCGGCGGTCATCCCCTCGCGCCAGGGGAGGTAGGCCACGATGTCCAGCTCCGGCTCCTGATACAGGCGCATGCCGCTCTGCTCCCGGAGCAGCCGGGCGAGGTGCACGGCCGCCCGCCGGCATGCCCGCAGGACCGCGCCCAACCCGGAGTCGGTGAGGGGGAGGAGCTGGAGGGTGGTCCAGAGCGCCGCCGCCGCGGCCCCCGCGCGGGAGCACTCCAGGCTGATCTCGCCGAGATGGAGCTCGGAGGAGGTGAAGTAGGTGTACGGCGAGTCGTGGACGTAGAAGCGGCCGACCGCCGGGTCGCGGAAGAGCACGCAGCCGCACCCGTACGGCTGGAGCCCGTGCTTGTGGGGGTCGACCACCACCAAGTCGCACTCCGCGATGGCCCGATACGGAGCGGCGGGGATGTCGGCGGACCCCGACCAGGCGAGGATGGCGTGGAAGCCCCCGTACGCGGCGTCGACGTGCAGCCGCACCCCGTACCGATCGCGGAGCGCGAGCGCCTCGTCGATGGGATCGACGGCCCCGAGGGCGGTCGTCCCGGCGGTCAGCACCACGGTGCCGACGGTCTCGGTGCGGAGCACCTCCTCGAGCGCCTCCAGGTCCATCCGTCCCCGGGAATCGGCCGGCACCCGGATCCCCCGGACGCCCAGCAGCCGGCACATCCGCTCGTGGGTGTAGTGGCTCTCCTCGCCGAAGGCGATGGCCGCACCGGGGCGCAGCTCCCGGGCCACGAAGAGCGCCTCCAGGTTGGCGATCGTCCCGCTGGAGGTGAGGTGGCCCAGGAAGGCCTCGGGGTAGTGGAACATCGCCGCGATGGCGGCGACCGCCTCGCGCTCCAGCGCCGCCGTCGCCGGACCGCCGTCCAGCGCGTGGTTGTTGGGATTGATCAGCATCGCCATCAGGTAGGCGGCCGCCGCGGCGGGGTGCGGCGGCTTGAGCATCTGGCCGGCGTAGCTGGGATGGAAGAAGGGGTAGTTGTCACCCAGGCGGCGGCCGAGCTCGTCCAGCACCCGGGCCGCGCGCTCGGCGCTCACCGCCACGGAGGGGTGGGCGACCACCGGCGACCAGCCGGCCTCCCACCGCCGCACCATCTCGACGGCCTGCAGGCTGGCCGAGTCGAGGTCCATCGACGGAAGTCTAGCCGGGGCGCGCCGGGGTCCCCCCGCCCTCTTGCCCTGTTTCAGCGCTGTGCTATAGTGCGAAACGCAATATGTCACAGCGCATAAACAGGCCACCCCAGGGGATGATCGCCCTGACCGCCCTTGCCCTGCTCACCGAGTGTCCCCTCCACCCGTACGAGATGCAGCGCCTGATGCACGACCGGCGCAAGGAGTACGCGGAGGGGAGGACCCGCGCCCTCTACCGGGCCATCGAGGAGCTCGAGGCGGCGGGCTGGATCGAGCCGGTCGAGACCACCCGGGAGGGGCGGCGCCCCGAGCGCACCGTCTACCGGATCACCCCCGACGGCCGCGAGGCGCTCGAGGACTGGCTCCAGGACGTCCTGGAGCGGCCCGCCCGCGAGCACCTCGCCTTCACCGCCGCTGTCGGCATGCTCGCCTACCTGCCCCAGGATCGGGCCGTGGGTGCGCTCCAGCACCGGGTGGTTCAGCTCCGCGCGGACCTGGCCGCGCGCACCGAGGCGTCGACGGCGCTCGAGCAGGAGATGCGCCTCCCCCGGGTGGTCCTGCTCGAGGACGAGCACGAGCGGGCGCTCAGGGAAGCCGAGCTGCACTGGGTGCTGGCCCTGCTGGAGGACATGCGCTCCGGGCGCCTCGTCTGGGACGAGGAGATCCTCCGCGCCCACTTCGCAACCATGCACGACCATGAGATCGCCCGGCGGGGACGCCATCAGGGGCCGGTCCCCGAACCCATCTGACCGAGAACTCGAGAGGAGAGCCCCGCCGATGATCCACACCAGACAGCTGCGCCGCACTTTCAAGGGTCGGCGGTCGACGGTCGAGGCCGTCGCCGGTGTCGACCTCGACGTGGCCGGCGGCCAGACCTTCGGATTCCTCGGCCCCAACGGGGCGGGCAAGACGACCACGCTGCGGATGCTCTCGACGCTCCTCCCGGTGACCAGCGGCGAGGCGACGGTGGCCGGGTGCGACCTGCTCCGAGAGCCGGCCAAGGTGCGCCAGCGGATCGGCTACGTCAGCCAGGAGGGGAGCAGCTACTCGGAGGTCAACGGACGCCGCGAGCTGGTCATCCAGGGACGCCTCTACGGGATGAGCGGTCCGGCCGCCGACAAGCGGGCGGCGGAGCTGCTCGAGACCCTTGAGCTGACCGACTGCGGTGACCGCAAGACCAAGACGTACTCCGGCGGCCAGAAGCGCCGGCTCGACGTCGGCATCGGGCTGATGCACCTCCCCCAGCTCCTCTTCCTGGACGAGCCGACCACCGGGCTCGATCCCCAGAGCCGGGCGCGGATGTGGGACGAGGTCCGCCGCCTGCGTGAATCCGGCACCACCGTCTTCCTCACCACCCATTACCTGGAGGAGGCGGACGCCCTCTGCGACCGGATAGCCATCATCGACCACGGCCGGATCGTCGCCGAGGGCACGCCCGAGGAGCTGAAGCGCGAGGTCGCCGGCGATGTGGTGCTGGTCGGGCCGGACGGGCCACCGGAGCGAGCCCGGGACGTCCTCGAGGGCCAGCACTTCATCCGTGAGCTGACCGAGGAGGACGGTGCCCTGCGCCTCTACGTCGACCGGGGCGAGACCGCGATGCCCCAGATCATCCGGCTCCTCGACGGCGCGGGGGTGAGCCTGGCGACGCTCTCTCTGCACCGGCCGAGCCTGGACGACGTCTTCTTCCGCCAGACCGGGCGCTCGCTCCGCGAGACGGCACCATGAGCGCGGCGATTCCCTTCCAGATGGAGAACCGATCGTGAAGCTGCTCCGCGACACCTGGCTGATGTTCGTCCGCTACTTCCTGATCTTCATCGGCAACCCGGCCTGGGTGATCATCGGCGTGATCCAGCCGGTGCTCTACCTGCTCCTCTTCGCCCCCCTGCTCAAGTCGCTGGTGCACATCCCCGGGTTCCCTTCCGGCGGCGCCTACAACGTCTTCGTCCCCGGGCTGCTGATCCAGCTCGGCCTCTTCGGGGCGAGCGGCGTGGGCTTCGGACTCATCGACGAGCTGCGCTCGGGGGTGATCGAGCGGTTCCGGGTCACCCCGGTCAGCCGGCTCGCCCTGCTGCTGGGCCGGGCCGGCCGCGACCTCCTCACCCTGCTGATCCAGTCGATCATCCTGCTGGTCCTGTCGATCCCCTTCGGGCTCAAGCCGACCTGGATCGGGGTCTTCGTGATGCTCGGCCTGGTAGCCCTAATCGGGCTCGGGATGGCCTCGCTCGCCTACGCCGCCGCGCTCGCCCTCAAGGACGAGAACTCCTACGCGCCGCTGGTCTTCACGCTCTCGCTCCCACTGCTCCTGCTGAGCGGCGTCCTGCTGCCGCTGCAGCTCGCCCCCGACTGGCTGCAGCACATCGCCCAGGTCAACCCGCTCTCCTACGCGGTGACCGCCGCCCGCGACGTCTTCAACGGCAACGGCGGGTCCATCGACGTGGTCAAGGGATTGGCGATCATGGCCGCGCTGGCGGTCGTGGGGGTGGCGATCGGGGCCAGGAGGTTCTCCCGCGCGATCGCGTGAGCGAGCTCGTTCAGCGCTTCAGGGTGCGGGCCAGCACCAGGATGGAGAGCTCGAAGAGGGCCAGCAGCGGCACCGCCAGGAACAGCGGGGTCACCGGGTCGGCACCGGGCGTGACCAGCTCGGCACCCGCGACGATGACGAGCCACACCATCCTGCGGCGCCGGCGCAGCCACTGCGAGGAGACCACCCCCATCAGACCGAGGAGGATCGCCACCACCGGCAGCTCGAAGGTCGCCCCGAAGGCCACGATCAGCATGGCCAGGAAGGAGAGGTACTGCCCGAGGTCGGGGAAGAAGATGGCGTTCGACCCGACCAGCGTGGTCAGGATGTTGAGCCACACCGGCATGAGGAAGTACGCCAGGCACCCGCCTCCGGCGAAGAGCAGGAGCGCGGACGCGATCAGGGGAAGGGCGTAGCGCCGCTCGGTGGGCCGCAGCCCGGGCGCCACGAAGGTCCACGCCTGCCACAGGATCACCGGGAGGGAGAGCACCAGGCCTCCCAGCAGGGCGACCTTGAGAGGAACGGTGAACAGCTCGGTGGGGCTGGTGATGATCGCCTCACGAATGAGGCTGTGGTGCTCGGCGAGCAGGCTGGTCAGGGGGTACTCGAGCACCCGGACGAGCACCCGGCTGAAGATCGCGGCCACCCCCGTGGCGACCGCCCAGGCGCAGACGGAGACGATCACCACCCGGCGGAGCTCGGTGAGGTGCTCCACCGTGGTCATCCGCCGCTCCTCGTCGCGGGTCAGGGCGGACGCGGACCGCCGCAGCCTCGCCCATCTGACCAGCCCCTCGACCCGGCGCGGGGATCTGACCGACCCGGCTCGACCGAGCCCCGGCCGCCCCCGCCGGCCGGGCGGCCTCAGGGTCCGGGACCGACCGGGCGGCCTGCGCCCCGTGGAGGCCAACGTCGTTCCCCTCGCCTCAGTGCCGGTTGTTGGTCTCGTCGGCCATGGCGACGACGGGCGACGCCGGTGCCGTCGCCGGGGCGCCCAGGGGCACAGCCTGCAGGACGGGGGCGGCGCCTCGGTGCGGCCGTCGGGACAGAGGCGGCGGCCACCACGGCCGGAGCAGCCTCGGCGACCGGCTCCTTCATCCCCGAGATGGCGCCACGGAACTCCTTGATGGCCCGGCCCAGCCCTGCGCCGACCTCCGGCAGCTTCGAGGGCCCCCAGAGGATCAGGACGACGACCAGGACAAGCGGGATGAGCCACGGCGCTCGATCCAAACCGAACATGCCACTACCTCCTACTGATGCACCTGCTGATGCGAAGCTGGATCCATCTCCATCTCGACGGTGACCACCTCGCCGCCGAGAACTGCGACCGGCGTCGGTTCCACCCCGACCACGGGCCAGACCAGGTATTCGCCGGCGGCGAGCGCCGGGAAGCAGGCCGCCACCACCCTGCCGCGGCTCACCCTGCGCGCCCGCAGCGCCGCGTGGGTCCTGTGCTCGGGTGCGGAGCGGGGCGAGATCTCGATCTCGCAACCCTCGACATCAGGATCGGCACTGACGACCAGGGCGCCTGAGCTCCCGCCGATGTCCAGGACCGCGCAGTCCGGGTCTCCCCAGCGCGTCGGGTCATCTTTCATCCTCATCTCCACCGCGGCAGCGGGGGCGGGAACGGTCACCACCTTTCCGTCCCGCTCCCCGATGCCGCCTGCTGATCTAGCTCGGGACGTCGAAACCGTCCAGCGGGGTTCCCAGATACGGGAACTGGGAGATGTAGCGATTGGGCCCGGGCGTCAGCCCGTCGGTGACCAGCGACGCGGCCCCATCGGGGGTGTACGCGGGGTCGATCAGCGGGTAGGTGACGCCGGCGACGGCGCGGAGCACGATGGTGAAGACGTCGTCCGCCACGCGGCGCCCGTTGGGGTACCCGGCGGGGTCGCCGCCGATGACCCCCAGCGGGTTCGGGGTGGCCGACGGCGGGACGGCCATGTTGAGCCGCAGCATGTCCGCGATGATCGAGCCGGTGTAGTTCTGGAAGCCGGCGACGACTCCGGCGGGGAGTCCGGTAAGGAGGATGGCCACCAGATCGGCGCGGGCTGCGCTCAGGGCGGCGAGGTTGGGGAAGACGCCGGGGTAGAGGACGGGCAGCAGCGACGCCAACTCCGGGTGCTGCACGTGGCTGAGGAACTCCAAGTCTCCGGCGGGGGATCGCTGATTCCAGAGGTCCTTCTTGCCCATCGGGATCACCGCCTCGTTGATCAGGGGGTTGCCGAGGCGGGAGACCTGCACCCACGGACCGGCGCTCTCCGGGAACCCGTCGATGGCGAGCACCGAGCCCATCTGCCGGCTGGCCGTGGCCCAGACGCCGATCGTCGAGGCCGGTGCGGTGGGATCGGTGGCCCCGGACCCGTCCCTGGTGAGGGAGCTCTTGGGCACCCGGATGGCGATGCTGTGCACGTTCACGCTCTGGGTGGCGTCAACGCCGGGCGCGGCCGGGGTCGGGATCAGCTGGAGGTTCTGGAAGGGCCGGAGGTCCAGCAGGTCGAAGACCGCGCCCAGGTCGACGTAGAAGCCCTCGCGGCGCTGTCCGGCGAAGACGCTGATCCCGCCGTGCAGGGTGTGCACGGCCGCTGCCGCGAGGCTGGCGTAGTTCGGCGTCGAGCGCGGGCCGATGTTGCAGGGCGGGCACGCCAGCCCCGATCCGAGCACGGTCTTGCCGCCACCCTCGGTCACCCGCGTCACCGTGTAGAACTGGCGACGGTTGAAGTTCGGCGAGTTGAGCGCGAGGATCTGGCCGGTGTTGTACAGGAACGTGTTGGGGTTGAGCACCTCGGTGGTGAACCGGAACTGGTAGGTGATGTCCGCGACGGCGTCGCCGTCGTTGTCCACATTGATCTCGTAGAGGACGTCGTCGCCGAACTCGTAGAAGTTGGGTCCGGCGTCGGGTCCCTCCAGCGGGATCTAGTTGGCGATCAGCGTGACCGTGTCAGGCTGGTCCGGGCTGACGAAGGCGTAGACGTCGGTGTTGTCGGCGACCGGGTCCTTGGAGATCCCCGGTGCCTCACGATGCGAAGACATGCGTATACCCTCTGCTGAAGCTCTGTCCGTCGAGATGGGGGGAGCTGCCTAGCCGGCGGCTTTGATCAGTCGACCGACGAGCTCCGGGTCGGTCGCGGTCACCGCGCGCTCACCGACCAGGATCCGCAGCTCTCCCTTGGAGGAGGCGGGGATGTAGGCCATGATGGAGTCGGTCGCCTCGACCGGCCCGGCAGCCGACAACCCGAGGGCTGAACCCAGGCCTCCGGTGCCGAGGGCACCGAGGGTGGTGATGCTTGCGGCAGCGCCCGCGACTCCCGCGGATGCCTGCAGAAAGCGACGTCGAGTCAAATCCGCCATGGCGCCACCTCGCTCCCGTCCTAGCGCGATCTCCTCCCGTCACGATGGGAGGCACATCACCCTGTACGAGGCGACCCCGCGGGTTGGATCACCGCACGACGCGCCGCGGGGGACGCGGGCGCCCCGGCCCGAGCTCAGTCGTCGAGGTGGACGGTGGCCACGACCGGCCCCTTCGGGGCGGCATCTCCACGGGCGGGTTCCAGGCTGATCGCCAGCGTGGTGTAGCCGGACAGCCCTCCCGCGACCGCCGCGCTGTAGCCGCCATCAGGCTGCTGCTCCAGGTAGGCGGCCGGGTGTGCCGTCCCGCCGCCCGAGATCAGCCACACCTCGTACACCGAGGTGCCGGCGGGCGGAGCCGGCAGTCCGCTGACCTCGAGGGTGGCGAGCCGGTCCGACTGGTCGGAGTACAGGTGGATGCTCGCCCCCCCGGCGGTGGTGACCAGCTCGCTGACCTCCGGCGTGGCGAGCCGGGAGGCGAGCACGCCGGCGAGAACCAGCGCGACGGCGGCGATCGACGACGGTCAACGCGCGGCTGCGGGGCAGGCGCGTCCAGAGACGCTGGAGCCAGGAGGGAGTCAGGAGCGCCGACACGCCGCGGCCTCCGCATAGACGGTGGCCATCAGCCGGCGACGGAGCTGGGGCGGCGGCTCCTCCGCGTCCAGCTGGAGGGGAAGCAGCGCGGCGACCCGCGCGTGGCGCTGGGCGGAGTCAGCGCACTGCGGGCACTCGACCAGATGGCGGCGGAGCGCCTCCTCCTCGGCGGGTGGGACCCCGGAGAGCGCCCCGATGGCGAGCAGGGCATCCGCCTCCTCACAGCTGAGCACGGTGGTCACGACAGCCACTCCTGGGCGGCCTGCCCGGCGAGAAAGCTGGTGCAGGCGGCGCATGGCCAGGCGTGCCCGCCCTTTCACGGTTCCGAGGGGAAGCTTCATCCGGCTGCTGATCTCAGTCTGGGAGAGGCCTCCAAAGTACGCGAGCTCGATGGTCTCGCGCTGCTCCGCAGGCAGCTGGTCCAGGGCGGCGCGGACCGCCTGCCTCACGAAGCCATCGCTCACGCCCTCCCAGGGGTCGTCGGAGGACACCTCGGGCGCCGCTTCGTCGAGGGGCAGGTCGCGGCGGCGCACGTTGCGGCTGCCGCGCAACCGGTCGAGCGCCCGATGGTGGACGATGGTGCACACCCAGGGGCGAAGACCTCCACGTCGCGCGTCGAAGGTTTCGGAGCGTCGCCAGATCGCCAGGAAGGCCTCCTGCACCACATCCTCCGCAGCTGTCCGGTCGCCGAGGACGCGGGTGGCGATGGCGAAGGCAAGGCCGCCGTACCGCTCGTAGAGGCGTTCGATCCCCGTGGGATCCCGCTGCGCCAGAAGCTCCACGATGGGGTCGTCGCCGCCGCGGTCGAGCGCCGGCAGGGCGACCACCGACTCGATCGACTCGACGTCCTGCGCCTCCCCGCTCATCACCGGCAACACCCTCAGTGCCGACCCGACGCGCAACCCCGGCTCGGCCGCCGGGACGACCCCGACCCAGCCCGCCCCGGCTCCTCGCCGCCTCCACCCGATCCTCAGTGGGGCCTTCTTCGACGGCCTGGTGTCTCCACGGTTGGGGCGACTGGAGCGCGACCGTCATTCGCCCGCTGCCGTCGTTCGGGCGGCGCCCGTCCGACCGCTGGCGGGTGGCGTCGCTCAGCGCCGGCGGAGCCGCCGGTCGGCGATCTGCGGGGCGGCCCAGCCGGCGTCGGCCGGGTTGAAGTTGGTCCCCGGCGGCGACGATCTCGTCGATGCGGTCGAGGGTGGCCGTCGTCGAGCGTGACCTCGGCCGCGCCGAGCTGGGTCTCCAGCTGCTCCATCGTGCGGGGCCCGATGATCGCCGAGGTGACCGCCGGGTGGCGCGAGCACGAAGGCGAGGGCGAGGTGGATCAGGCCATCCCGGCCTCGTCGGCCAGCTGGGCCAGCGCGTCGGCCGCCTCGAGCTTGCGCTGGTTGGCCGGCAGCGTCATGTCGTAGCGCTGGGGGAGCCGCTGCGCGCGGCTGGGTGCCGGGCGCTCCTGGCCCCGCGGTACCGGCCCGAGAGCCAGCCGCCGGCGAGCGGGCTCCAGGTGATCACGCCCATGCCGTAGCGCTGGCGACCGGGAGCACGTCGGCCTCGATGCCGCGGACGAGCAGCGAGTAGGGCGGCTGCTCGCACACGAAGCGCTCGCGGCCCCGGCGCTCGGCCACCCACTGGGCCTCGACGATCTCGGCGGCGGGGAAGGTCGAGCTGCCGATGTAGCGGACCTTGCCCTCGTGGACGAGGTCGGTCAGCGCACCGAGGGTCTCGTCGATGTCGCAGCTCGGGTCGGGCCGGTGGATCTGGTAGAGGTCGATCCAGTCGGTGCCGAGACGGCGCAGGCTGTTCTCGCACTCCTGGATGATCCAGCGCCGCGAGTTGCCCTGGGCGTTGGGGTCCTCGCCCATCACGCCGTGCACCTTGGTCGCGAGCACGACCTCGTCGCGCCGGCCCCGGCAGGGCCTTGCCGACGATCTCCTCGGACTCGCCCTGCGAGTAGACGTCGGCCGTGTCGATGAAGTTGATGCCCGGCGTCGAGGGCGCGGTGGATGATCCGGACCGAGTCGTCGTGGTCGGGGTTGCCCCAGCCGCCGAACATCATGGCGCCGAGGCAGAGCGGGCTGACCCTGACGCCGGTCCGGCCGAGCACCCGCTGTTCCACGTCGACGACGATACGCCGCCGGTACCCGGCCGCGGCCCGGGTCGGGAGGGTCCGCCGGGTCAGGGCGCGGAGGTCCCCGCCCGAGCTCAGGGCTCGTAGACGGCCGCGCCGTCCTGGGTCCCGAGCATGCGCCAGGTCGCCGGGGGAGCCCAGGTCGCCGGCACGACGTTGAACTCGGCCACGCTGCCGACCACCACCGCGGCAGGATGGAGGGCCTCGATGCGCCGGGTGAGCTGCGTCGGGTCGCGTATCGGACGCTCGGCACCCACCGGGCCGTCGCCCACGGCGACGATGTCGGTATCGAGCCGGGGCCCGAGGATGGTCGCCACGTCCCCGACATCCATGACGACCACCGGTGCGCGCGGGTTGCGCGCAGCGTCCAGGGCCCGCTGCACGGGGGTGGGGCCGGTGGACGGCTGCAGGTGCGCCGCGGCCAGGACCGCCAGGATCGTGACCGCGACCGCGGCCGCCGCACGGACCGAGGGTTGGCGGGTCGCCGCACCCAGGGCGCCCCGCCAGCGGATGGCGGCGAGCACGCCCATGGTCGCGGCGCCGGCAACCACCAGGAGCGGCACGCTGACGAAGCTGTTCGACCATTCGACGTCGATTAGCAGGACGGCGTCGACCGCCAGGGCCACCACAGCGGAGAGCCGGAACCAGCGGTCCGGCAGGACCGCGCCGAGGGCGACCACACCGAGGGCCGCGGCGGGGAGCAGGAAGCGCAGCCCGCCGGTGAGCTGGGCGGGGAGGGAGGAGCCGGTGAAGGGGGTCACCGCGTAGGCGGCGGCACAGGCCAGGGCCGCGACCGCCACCGGCCGGGCGCGGCTGCGGAGCCACATCACCGCAAGGCAGGCGGCCGGCGCCGCCAGCGAGACCCCGAAGTTGAGGAGTGCCGGCCCCAGCCAGCGTGCGACACCCGAGCCGCCCCCGGCGAGGACGGCGCCGGCCAGGGACTGGTCGTACCCGGAGTAGGCGGCGGCGCTCCCACCGAGACCCGCGAAGACGATCCGGGAGCCGATCCGCACGGTCTGCGGGAAGAGCGGATCGCCGGTGATGATCCAATCGCGGACGTACCAGGCGGCGCTCAGGCTGAGCGCCGCGGCGAGGAACTCCAGCGCCCAGAGGCGACCGGGGCGCGTGCGCTGCGCCCAGAGCACCAGCGCCGCCACGACGACCCCCGGGAGGATGTACGTCCCCTTGGTACCGACGGCCAGACCGAGGCTCGCGCCCGCCAGCAAGAGGGTGAGGCGCTCACCGGTGCGCGCCGACCGCAGGCCGAGGAGGACCGCCGCCACCAAGCCGAGAAGCCCGACCGCATCGTCGTACCCGGACCGCACCTGGGTCTCGAAGAAACAGACGGCGGTCACGATGACCAGCCCGGTCACCAACCCGGGCCAGGCCCCGCGACCCAGCTCGCGGGAGAGCAGGGCCGTGACCGCCACCAGCAGCCCCGCGCAGAGGAGGTCGGGGAAGGCGACCAGGCCGGCGTTGTGGAACGGGAGCATGACCGCGAGCAGCAGCAGGCTGCCGTTCCCCGGTGCCGCCCCGGTGTTGTCGCCGGCCTGGGCGAAGGGCAGGCTGCGGATGGTGCCGCTGTCGAGGTAGTGGGCGGCGTTGACGACGTGGTAGTGGACGGTGTCGTAGCTGTTGGACAGCGGCGGGCCCCACAGCACCTCGACCAATGCGAGCACGGCGAAGGGCACGGCGACGGCGACCAGGCCCCAGGGCACGGGCGAGGCCACGACCCGGCGCGGCGTCGGAGCGGGAAGCGCGAGCAGGCTGCTCCCGGCGAGCACGGCCAGGCAGACGGCCACCACCGGGAGCCAGAGGACGCCGATCAGGCCCAGGACCTGGAGCAGGGCGACCCATCCGGTGACGCCGACCAGCCCGCTGAACACGATCCGTTCCAGGAGGTCCCCTGGATCCGGCGCCAGGGCGCAGCCCACCCGGTACGCGGCGAATCCGGCCAGCCCCAGCAGGACCGCTTCGAGGACAAGCCCCCCCAGGACCGAGAACCAGAAGCTCATGGTTGTCAGTCCGAGATTGTTGAGGCCCCCGGCCCGGGCGGGGGCTCCCCTCCTCCGGTCGGGTCCGGATCGTTACAGCGCTCCGGGTCCCCCCGGCTACTGGAAGGCGTCCTCGCCGGTGATGGCCCTGCCCAGGATCAGGCTGTGAACCTCCTCGGTGCCCTCGTAGGTCAGCACCGTCTCGAGGTTCAGCATGTGCCGGATGATCGGGTAGGCGTCGGTGATCCCGTTGGCCCCGAGGATAACCCCTCGCGGCAGATGTCGCGCGCGAACGACGTTGTGTTGGCCCGCTTGGCGAGCGACACCTGGACCGGTTGGCCCGGCCGGCGTCCTTGAGCTTCGCCGGCCGGTGGAGCGAGCCGGGCGGGTCTGGACAGGCCGCGTCGCCATCTCGGCGAGCTCGGCCTGGTTGAGCTGGAAGCCGCCGATCGGCCGACCGAAGGCCTGCCGGCTGCGGGCGTAGTCGACGGGGGCGTGAGGCAGGTCCGGCCCGCGCCCAGCACCCCCCAGCAGATCCCGTAGCGGGCCTCGTGAGGCAGGAGAGTGGGCGCCCAGGCCACGCGCAGCGGGGAGCATGCGCGTCCTCCAGGGTGACCTCGTCGAGGACGAGCTCGGAGGTGATCGAGGCCCGCAGCGAGACTTGCCTTCGATCGCGGAGAATCCGGGCGAGCCGCGCTCGACGAGGAAGCCGCGGATCTCCTCCTCGATCTCGGCCCAGACCACCGCGATGTCGGCCACGGTGCCGTTGGTGATCCAGAGCTTCTGGACCCATTGAGGACGTAGCCCGCGCCTCGATTTTCTCGACCTTGTGTCTCCATGGCCGGCCGGGTCGCTGCCGTGGTTGGGCTCGGTGAGGCCGAAACAGCCGAGGGATTTCCCCCCTTGGCCATTCCGGGCAGCCACCCGCTCCTTTCTGTGCCGGGCTGCCGTAGGGGGGAAGATCGGATACATCGACAGTGTTCCCTGGACGCTCGCGAAGCTGCGGAGCCCCGCGTCGCCCGCCTCCAGCTCTTCGCAGGCGACCCCGTACGCGACCGCCGAGGTCGCCGGCGCAGCCGTACCCCTCGAGGTGCATTCCCAGCAACCCCAGGCCGGCGATCTCGGGCACCAGCTCGCGCGGGAAGGTGCCCGCCTCGAAGTGGTCTCCCACCAGCGGGAGGAAGCGGGCCCGGACGAAGTCGCGGACGGTCGCCTGGATCATCCGCTCCTCGTCCCCGAGAAGCTGATCGACCGCGTAGAGGTCCGCCGGGTCGAGGCGGGGCCGCGCGAGGCCGGTCTCGGTCGCCATCCGCGCATTGTCACATCAGGCGGGCGGGGCCGCGCCCGTCCGGCCCGACGCGGTCAGTGGCTGAAGCCCAGCTCGATGGCCTTGACCAGCAGCAGCAGCACCGCCACCGCGATGTAGGCGCCCATGGCGGTCATCCCGATCCGGCGGCCGCGCGACGGCACGGGGCGGGTCAGCAGGGCGATGGGCGGCATCCGCCAGGTGAAGCGCTCCTCCTTCGCGCGCTCGGAGACGGCCGGGGCCAGGCTGCCCCGGGTACCGATGCCGATCCCGACCAAGCCGGCCACCAGGACGCCACCGAAGACGATCAGCAGCAGGGTGACGCTGACCCCGGAGAAGATCGTGGAGAAGACCAGGATCAGAGAGAGCAGGACCAGGAGCCGATGATCACGGTCGTGATCACATTCAGCCAGCGCCGGTTGACCCAGGGGCCGAGCACCTCGCGGTCGTTGCAGAGCAGCAACAGGAACACGAGCTGGCGCTCGGCAGGAGGATGCCGGCGAGCGCCTGAACGGCCGTCGTGATCAGCCCGAGCGGCGCTCCCGGCATCAGCACGACGCCGGTCGCGACCACGACGAGGACGGCGAAGACGCCGTAGAAGCGTCGGCGCGTCGTGCCAGCGGCGATGGAGCGAGTGCTTGACCCGAAGACGTCGCCGAACGCGTAGGCGGCGCCAGGGTGACCGGCGGCGCCGAGGACCGAGGCGTTGAGGAGGATCAGCGCGAAGACCGCGCCGGGGGCCGAGCGACGCGTCTCGCTAGACCGAGCGCCACCGACCGGCGTCGACGGAAGTGCCCGGCAGGCCGTGCCCCTGAAGGCGGCGCCGGTGGCGACATGAGAACGCGGCGCCGAGCGCGAACAGGATCGCGCCGATCAGGGTGTCGACGCGCTCGTAGCGATCCAGCGGGGGGTGATCCGCTTGTCGACGACGTTCGACTGCTGGAAGAAGAGCTGCCACGGGGTGACCGTGGTCCCGACGATGGCGACGATCGAGCAGCACGCTGTCGGAGGTCAGGCCGCCCTGAGGCCCGGGCCAGGAAGCCGTGGAGCACCGGCCGGGGCGGGGTGGGCGAGCACGACGAGCGGCACCACCAGCGCGTTGCCTCCCAGGATGAGCGAACATGAGCCGCTCCCAGGTCGAGAAGCTCCCGGTCGACGGTGATGCCGATCAGGAAGAGGGCGCCGACGGGGACCGCGATGTAGGGGCTGACCCCGAAGTAGTTGGCGCCCAGGCCGATCCCGATGAACTCGGTGGTGATGGTCAGGAAGTTGAGGAGGAAGAGGTCACCGACCGAGAACCACCCCCAGAACTTCCCGAAGCGCTCGAAGATCAGCCTCCCGTGGCCGACGCCGGTGACCGCGCCGAGCCGGACCACCATCTCCTGGTTGACGATCAGCACGGGGATGAGCAGCACCAGCACCCAGAGGAGGCTGGTCCCGTAGTTCTGGCCGGCCTGGGCGTAGGTCGCCACGCCGCCGGCGTCGTTGTCGCCGACCATGACGATCAGCCCCGGCCCCATGATCACGGCCAGGGCCAGCAGCCGCCGCCGCCAGGTCCGGTGGGTGGCGTGCTCCTGCTCGCGGATGGTGCCGAAGGCTCCCCGGATGTCGCCGAGGTGAGCGTCATCGAGGGCCGCCGTTCTGCGCACGGTCTCCGGGTTCCGGAGCCTCTCCTCGACCAAGCCGGACCTCCCGCTGCCCTATGGGCAGCCCAACTGAGCGGATCCGCCCGCTCAGGAGGTCACGACGCCGTCAGACCCCTTTGCAGGCGTGACCTTTGGCGCCGGCACACCCCGACATCGCAGGTGATGTCGATGAGCTCCGGGCCGCCTACTATCGCCGCCTTCCATATGCACCTCTGGCTGCTGGCTGCCGGCGCCAGTCTACCAGGGGCCCCCGAGCCTCGCATCCAGCCCAGGATCGGGGATCAGCGCGGCTCGGCGGGCCTCTCAGCCATGGTCCGCCTCGGAGCGGCGGCGCCAGGAGTCGGGAAGGATGGCCTCGAGGACATCGTCGACGGAGATGACCCCGACGATGCGGCGGCCGTCGTCGACGACGGGGGCCACGCTGAGGTTGAAGTCGGTCATCAGCCGGGCCACCTCGGGCAGGTCGTCACCCAGCTCCAGCGCCGTGTCCCCGCGCTGCACCAGCTTGGCGACCCCGCCATTGCCCCGGGCCTGGATGAGGCTCACGAGCGGCACGGCGCCGACCAGGCGGCCCGAGGCGTCGGTGACGAAGACGTCGGTCAGGACCTGCGGGGAGAGGTCGGCGGCCCGGACGGCGGCGAGGGCCTCGGTGACCGTCGCGGCCTCGGCCACGGCCACGAAGTCGGGGCTCATCAGCCCTCCCGCGCTCTCCGGGCTGTAGCTGAGCAGGGCGCTGACCTTGGCCTGCTTGGCGGCCGGGAGCTGGGCGAGGATGGGGGCGCGCCGCTCCTGGTCGAGCTCGGTGATCAGGTCGGCGGCGTCGTCGGCGCCCATGCCGGCGAGCACCGCCGCGGCCTCGGCGTCGGAACGCGAGCGGAGGAACTCCACCTGGTGCTCGGTGTTGAGCTCCTCGAAGACGTCCGCCTCCAGCTCGGGATCGGCGTGGACGGCGGTGATGATCTCCTCCCCCTCCTCATGCGAGGCCCTCTCGACGATATCGGCGATCTCGGCGGGATGGAGGCGGCGCAGCCGGCGCAGCGGCATGAGCAGCCGGGAGGTGGGGACGTGGCCGACGAAGGGCTCGACCTGGGACCAGTCGACCAAATACTGGGCGTCGTGACGCAGCGCACCGAGCGCCGTGGGAAGCCGCCGCCGCAAGCCGCCGCGAGGGCTGGAGTCGATACCCGCCACCCGCCAGCCACCGCGCCCGGCGCTCAGCTGGATGTCGGCGGCGGTGATCAGCCGGCCCGTGTCCACGCTGATGACGCGCCGCCCGAGGACGTCGTCGCGCAGCAGCACCTCACCCTGGCGGCGTTCGAAGCGGAGCAGGCTGAGGGTCTCGCCGGTGAGGGGGACGCGCCCGGGGAGATCTCCCCGACCCGGTCGCGGGGGACGAAGAGCTGGCGACCGGCGACCCGCGCGATCAAGCCGATGACGGGCGGGTAACCGCCCGCGCCGAGGCGGACGATGACGTCCTCGACCCGTCCCAGCGTCTCGCCGGCGCGGTCGACGAGCCGGCTGCCGGTGATCTGGGTGAGCCAGAGGCGGGCGACCGCCGACGGCGACGGCTCAGGGTCTGACGTGGTCATCTGACGGCTTACAGTCTGCCACGTCCACGCCGCCCCGAGGCGGGCTCAGCCGCGGGGCTGGGGGTCGCTCGCAGCGTCGCGCTGGGTGGAGCGGCGACGGTGGCCGGCGGCGGGCCGGCAACCCGATCGGTCGCGGCACGGCAGGCCCGCCGCGGGGCGGTGGCGAAGCCGGCGGCATGGTCGGAGGCGCCGGCGGCTGGGGTGTCGCGGTGGGCGGTGTCGGTCGAGCGCCGCGGCGGCAGACACCAGGGGCTCCGGCGTGGCACCCGCGGAGCCGTGGGGGCCGCTCAGCGATCGCGGCCAGGTCACGCCCAGGCTGGCACCGCCCAGCGGCGAGTCGCCGATCGTCCAGCGGCCACCGGTCGCGCCGACCACCGAGTTGGCGATGGCGAGCCCAAGGCCGGCACCGCCAGGCTGATCCGTGGCACGGCGGAAGCGGTCGAAGATGCGCGACCGCTCCGCGGCCGGGATGCCGGGCCCGGAATCGTCGACCGCCAGGCGGACCCGGTGGCCGTCGGCCCCGACGGCGACGTCGACGGTGCCGCCCTCCGGCACGTACTTGCAGGCGTTGTCGAGGAGCACACCGAGCAGCCGGTCGAGCCACTCGGGGGGGGCGTGCACGATCAGCGGCACCGGGGCCGTCCGCACCGACAGCCGCACCCCCTTGGCCTCGGCGACGGCGGCGAACCGGTCGGCCGCCATCTCGGCCAGGATGGCGAGATCCACGTGCTCGGCGGGCGCGCGGTCGCGGGTGGTGTCGAAGCGCGCCAGCCAGAGCAGGTCCTCGACCAGGCGGCGGATCCGGCCGCTCTCGCCCTGGACCCGCTGGAAGGCGGCCCGGTACCAGGCGGGGTCGCGGGGCTCGGCGAGGGCGAGCGAGGTCTGGGCCTCGATCACCGAGAGCGGTGTGCGCAGCTCGTGAGAGGCGTCGGCGGTGAACTCCATCTGCCGGACCCGAGCCTCCTCGATGGGGGCGGCCACCCGCCGCCCGATGGTGAGGGCGCCCAGGAAGACGGCGAGAAGGAGGATCGGGCCGACGATGGACTCGGCCAGGATCAGGTTGCCCTCGGCGGAGGTGGCCCCGCTCAGCGACTGCCCGATGACCATCCGCACCAGCGTGAACCGCTCACCGATGGGCAGCCCGGTGGTGGGATCGGTGCCGACCTGAGCGTCATAGGTGACGGGGGTGATGTCGGTGCCGATGACCCGGAAGTCGCCGCTCGCGACCGAGACCGTCTGGGGCGTCGCCTCGACGCCCTCGGCGGAGGCGGGGAGACCCGTTGGCGAGGACCGGGGATCGGGCACTGCTGGAGCTGGGACTGCGGGTCGCAGACGATCTGGGAGCCGTCGGTGGCCACGAACCAGTACCAGAGGGGCGTGCCGGAGGACCTGGCCGCCTGCGGCCCCGCCGCGGTCGAGTTGGGCAGCGCCTGGCTGAGCTGGGTGTCGACCTCCGTGGTCTCCCGGGAGGTGACGATGAGCATCACCACCATCGCGATCACCAGGTAGACGGCGGCAACGATGGCGGTGCTGATCAGGGCCACCCGGGTGGAGGCCACGCGCACCCGGTGGAGCGCATCGGGCGGCCGGCTGCCGTGAGAGCCGCGCGCGGCCCTCACCGCTCTCATCCCTGCGCCTCCTCCAGCCGATATCCGGCCCCTCGCACGGTGACGATGCGGATGCCGGCACTGGGCAGCTTGGCGCGGAGCCGGCTGAGCTGGACGTCAATGGCGTTGGAGCCGAGGGCGTCGGTCTCGTCGCGCCAGCCGTGCTCGGCGATCGCCTTGCGGTCGACCACCGCCGGGGAGCGCCGCATCAGCAGCTCCAGGATGTTGTACTCGGTGGTGGTCAGGGCCACGGGACGGCCGAGCGCGGTCACCTCGCGGCGCAAGGGGTCGAGCGAGAGGCTGCCGCGGCTGATCACCGGCGCATCCACCCCGCGGGGCCGGCGCTGCAGGGCGCGGATCCGGGCCAGCAGCTCGGCGAAGTCGAAGGGCTTCACCAGGTAGTCGTCGGCACCGGCGTCCAGGCCCTCGACCCGGTCCGGCGGGGTGTCGCGGGCGGTCAGCATGAGCATCGCGGTGGGGCGCTCGTTGCGCCGCGCCCAGCGGATCACGTCGATGCCCGCGGTCCCCGGCATCCGCCAGTCGATGACCGCGACGTCGTACTCGTAGAACTTGAGCTGGTCGATGGCGTCGTCGCCACGGCCGACCGCGTCGACCTGGTAACCGGCGCCCTCGAGGCCCTGGACCAGCACCGCCTGGAGGCCCGGGTCATCCTCGGCGACAAGGATCCGCATGGCATCAGTCTCCCGCAGCCGGGGCCGGTTCGCACCCGCGGCTCATCTCAGACGATCACGACGTGATCGTGGACCCGCCGGCGTCTCCCGCACCACCGAAGCCGCCGCCCCCGAATCCGCCGAAGCCGCTGCCGCCGGTGAAGCAACCGGTGGGGGCGTCCGGCTCGATGAGCAGCGCGCTGGCCTGAACTGTCCCGGACGAGTTGCGCGGGCCGATGGCGGCCACGCAGGCGCCGGCCACCAGGTCGGCGGAGGAGCCCGAGGCGGTGCTCGAAACCTTGGCGGTGGCGGGGACGGTGAGGCTGGCGCTGGAGCCGCTGCTGGCCCGAACGGTCACCGTGTCGCCTTCCACGGCCGTGACCACGCCGCGCACGCTGGCGAAGTCGAAGCCGAACCCAGCGGAGGGCCGTGCCCGGGGGCTGGCGATGAGCCGCCCGCCCGGGAAGCCGCCGGGGTTCCCCCCCGCGTAGGAATCGGTCGCGCACGATCCGTTGACCGCCGGGGACACCGCCACCGACGTGGCGGTGATCGCACCCGGGGAGTCCATGCTGCCGGTCGCGGTGACGCAGCTCCCGACGGCGATGTCCGAGGTGGCGCCGACGCTCGTCTTGCTGATCGGGGTCGAGCCGCTGATGGCGACGGTGACGTTCCCGTCGGCGGTGCTGAGGATGAGCTTGGAGCCGCTCACATTGACCAGCGTCCCACCGGTGAGGTCGCCGGCCCGGAACCCGCTCGAGGGGATGCCCGCCGACGCACCGGCGGTGCCGCAGGCGACCATGGCGAGGCCCAGCGCGGCCATGGATGGGCCGAGGAGGAGTTGAGGGTGGCGCCGGCCGCCGCAGCGGCCGGCACCACCGGGGGAGGGGGAGGATCGCGTAGCGATGCTCATTCCACCCCAACCCACCTTTCGAATCCGTGAAGGCGGTTCAATGGCGGCAGTCTCGCATGCGCATAGCCCTGATCGCTCCTTTGATCGCGCCGCTCGCCCCCGCGGCCGTGGACATCCTGCCCGCCCTGGAGAGGCGCACCCTTGGCCGGCGATCGCGCCGGGCTCCGCTCAGGCGACGGCGACCTGGTTGCGCCCGGCCTCCTTGGCGACGTAGAGGGCGTCGTCGGAGCGGTGCACCAGGACCTCGGCGTCCTCGGTCCCGGCGGTGTGGCCGATGCTCACCGTGACCCGGATCCGGGTGCCGTCATCGAGGACGAAGGGCGTGCTCGCGATCGCCTGGCGCATCCGCTCGGCGAGCACCCCGATGGCCTCGCCGGGAGTGTCGGTGAGCACCGCGATGAACTCCTCGCCGCCCCACCGCCCCAGGGCGTCCTCGGTGCGCATCGCACTCTGCAGGCGGGCGGCGACCTCCTTGAGCACGGCGTCGCCGGCGAGGTGGCCGTACTGGTCGTTGACGTCCTTGAAATGGTCGATGTCGACGAGCAGCACGCCCACCGTCCGACCGTGCCGCCGGGCGCCGCTGATCGCGCGGCGGAGGTGCTCGTCAAGGTGGCGCCGGTTGTAGATGTTGGTCAGCATGTCGATGCGCGACACCCGGTCCAGCTCCGCGTTGCGGCGGCGCAGCTCGTCCTGCAGCTCCTTGGTCCTGAGCGCGGCGCTGACCCGCGCCATCAGCTCGTTGGCCTCGAACGGCTTGCGCAGGTAGTCGTGGGCTCCCAGCCGGAGCCCGGTGACCACGTCGGCGGTGTCGACGCGCCCGGTCAGGAAGACGACCGGGATGTCCTTGAGGTCGGGGTCGGCCTTGAGCCGCTCCAGGGTGCTGTGGCCATCCAGCACCGGCATCTCCACGTCGAGCAGCACCACGTCGGGGAGGTGCTCACGGCAGGCGGTGATGGCGTCCTCGCCGTCGACCGCCTCGACGACGGTGTGACCGTCCGCCTCCAGCTGGCGGCGGAGCACGGCGCGGACCACCATGGAGTCGTCGGCGACCAGGATGGTGCCGTTCACCGCACCACCTTGCACAGCTCGTCGGCGTCGAGAAGCAGGATCATCCGTCCGTTCTCGGCCCGGATCACCCCCGCGACCACGGGGTCCTCCTGGCCATTGGGCGGGGCCCCGATCTCGCCCTCCTCGACCCGGAGGATGCCGATGGCCGTCTCCGCGAGCAGGCCATACCGCTCCCCGTCGCCATCGATGACCAAGACGTGGCCGGCGCCGGCGCCGAGCAGTGAGAGGACGGCGATCACCTCGTCGCCGCGCCGGAGCAGGCCGGCGATGCCGTGCTTGGCCGCGGGCAGGGGGGTGATCCCCACGGCCAGCCGCACCTCCTGGACGCGCTCGATGGGAACCGCCCACTCGCCGGTCTCGGTTGCGAAATGGACCAGGGTCTTCATGGCTCGGGTGTCCTCGTGAGCCGGTGGTCGATGAGCCGGACCAGCTCGGCAATCTGGTAGCCCTCGAGCGCGGCCTCGGCCGCCGCGGAGCTGCGGCCGAGCGCGGCCCGGGCGGCGCTGAGCGCCCGCCGGGACTGTCCCCGGTCGCCCAGCAGCTCGAAAGCCAGGCCCAGCTGGAAGTGGGCGATGGCGTGGTCGGGGTCCAGGTACACCACCTTGCGCAGGGCCGACACCGCGGCCGCCGCGTCGCCGGCCTCCAGACCCGCTTCACCCTCGGCGAGGAGCTCGGCGACGGTGGGGATCGTGTCGCCGCCCGGCTCCGGCCCCGCCGCTGCCGGTTCCGGCATCGGCACCGGGGCGGCCGCCCGGGCCGAGCCCAGCTTGGCCGCCGGTGGCACGATCGCCCGGGAGCCGTCGCCATCCCTGGAGATCGCCGCCCCACGGGCCCGGCCGGAACGACCCGCAACGGGGGCGTCCCCCCCGGCGCGCCCGCCCGCTTCGATGAGGTCGCGCGGCCCGCGGTCCGCCGGTCCAGCTCGGGCGAGAGCCCGGCGGTGGGGTCGGGCAGGGGGGCCTCCGGCTGGCGGTAGGTGAAGGCGCTGCCCACCCGGACCAGGTGGAAGCGCTCGCTGACCTGCCAGAGCGATTCGGAGTAGCCGAGAAAGACCCACCCGCCCGGGTCCATGGTGGTGGCGATCCTCTCCAGCGCCGCCAGCACGTCGGCCCGATCGAAGTAGATGAGGACGTTCCGGCAGAAGACGATCTCCGCGCCCGCCGCCTGCGGGGGGGCCGGATCGCGGATCAGGTTGTGGCGGAAGACGGTGACCTTCTCCCGCAGCTCGGGGACCACCTCCCACTGGGTGCCGGCGCGGCGCAGGTAGCGGCTCCGCTCCGCCTCACCGAGCCCGGCGAGCTGGCGCTCCTCGTAGCGGGCCGACTGAGCCTGCCGGAGCGCCCGCGACGAGATGTCGGAGGCCACCACCCGCCAGCTGGCGATGCCGCTCTCGGCCAGCACCATGGCGATGCTGTACGGCTCGTGGCCCCCGGCGCAACCGGCGCTCCAGACGGTGAGCGGGGAGTGCAGGGTGGGCACCACGTCCCGGCGGAAGGCGGCGAACTGAGCCGCGTCGCGGAAGAAGGCGGTCTCCTGCACGGTGAGCTCGTCGAGCACCGCCTGGAGCGCCGGACCCTCGGCGGCGATCTCGTCCACGAGCTCGGAGTCGGCCACCCCCCGCTGCTGCGCGGTGTGATGGAGCCAGTAGTCGAGTCGGTATCGCTGAGCCGGGTCGAGGCGCAGGCCGACGGTGCGCTCCACGATCTGACGGGCGGCGGCGAGCAGGATCTCGCTGGTCATGCCCGCGCCGGCGTGCCGGCCGCCCGCAGCACGGCGTCGGCGACCTCGGAGAGGGGGAGCACCTGGGCGGCGGCCCCGCTGTCGAAGGCCGCCTTGGGCATCCCGTACACCGCCGAGGTGGCCTCGTCCTGGGCGATCGTCATCCCGCCACTGCGGCGCAGGGCGAGCAGGCCGGAGGTGCCGTCATCCCCCATGCCGGTGAGGATGACGCCGATTCCGTCTGCCCCGCAGTGCTCGGCCATGCTGTGGAAGAGGACGTCGGCCGAGGGCCGGTGGAGGGTGACCGGCTCGTCGCCCAGGGAGATGCGGTGACCGCGCCGGACGGAGACGTGTAGGCCCGGCGGTGCCACCAGCACCAACCCGGGCCGGAGCGCAGCGCCGTCGACGGCCAGCTCCACCGGGAGCGCGGACTCCCGCCTCATCCAGCCGAGGAAGCCGTCGACGAAGCCGGACTGGAGATGCTGGACGATCACCACCGGTCGCTCCAACCCCCCGAGGCCGGCCAGCACCCGGGCCAGCGCGGGCGGGCCTCCGGTGGAGGCGGCCAGCCCGACCACCCCCTCGAGGTTGCGGCGGGGCGGGGCGGCGCCGTTGGGGTGGAGATCCCGCGCCACCTGCCGCCGGAGCCGCTCGCGACGCCGGACCGAGAGGCGGCCGAGCGCCTGGAGGCGCCGGCGCAGGTCGGCGCCGACCGAGACGTCCCACTTGGGTGGGAAGGTCATGACCTCCACGGCGCCGGCGACCACCGCCGCCATCGAGGCGTCCCGCCGCTGGTCCGAGGGGACCAGGAGCAGGATCGGGAGCGGGGCGAGACTGAGGATCTCCCGAACCAGACCGGCGGCCCGGCCGTTGTCCTCCAGCCCGGTCATGTCCAGACTCACCACGTCGGGATGGTCCCGGCTGACGTAGCCGGCGGCCTCGCCCGGTGCGACCTGGCCCACCACGCTGGCATCGCGTTCGGCCTCCACCGACCGGAAGAGCTCGGCGGCCCAGGGCCCGGTCTGCGCGGTCACCACGAGCACCCGGAGGGCGTCCTTCACCGCCCCGTCGTGCCTTCCTCCCGCCGCCGGGGATCGCGGGGAACGGGGATCCGCGACGCCTCCGCCCGCCGCGTCCGTCACCGCTCGGCTCCCAGCAGGTGCTCGACCGCCGAGAGCAGCGCCGACTGGTCGAAGCCGCTCTTCACGATGTAGCCGTCGGCCCCGCACTCCAAGCCGCGCCGGCGGTCCTCGTCGCTGCCCCGCGAGGTCAGGATGATCACCGGGACCGAGGCGAGCGCGGGCTGGGCGCGGATCGCCTCGGTGAGCTGGAATCCGTCCATCCGCGGCATCTGCACGTCGGTGAGCACCAGGTCGGGGCGCTCCTCGGAGATCAGGGTGAGCGCCTCCTCACCGTTGGTCGCGACCGCGACCCGGTAACCGGCGTTCTCGAAGATGGAGCGCTGCAGCTCGCGGACGGTGAGGGCGTCGTCGACCACCAGGATCGAGGCGGTGCGGCGGGCCACCGGTGCCTCCCGCCGGCCGCCCTCGGCGGCCTCCAGGGAGCGGTCCCCACTGTCCATGCGGCGAGCCCGCTCGATCAGGCCGGCGGCCTCCAGGACCAGCAGGATGCTGCCGTCGGGCTGCACTCCGGCGCCTGCGACCGCGGGGAGACGGGGGATGAGCTCCCCGAGCCCCTTGACCACCACGTCGCGCTGATCGACGAGGTCGTCGACCTTGAAGGCGTGGCTCCGGGTGAGACCGGCCACGACCACCGACGGCCCTTCGACACCGTCGCCGGTGCCGAGCACCGAGGCGAGGCTGCTGATCGGCACCGGGCGTCCCTCGACCATGGTCATCGCCCGCCCTCCGACCGTCGCCGACGGCTGGGGCGGAAGGACGCCGCGGACCGAGTGGAGGGGGATCGCGTAGGCCTGGCCGGCGGAGTTGATCACCAGGCAGCGGAGGGTCGCCATGGTGATCGGCACGGCGATCCGGAACTCGGTGCCGAGCCCGGGGTCGGATCGGACCTCGATGCGCCCGCGCACCGCGTTGAGGCTCGCCCGGACCGCGTCCAGGCCGACGCCGCGACCGGAGACGCCGGTCACCTTGGTGGCGGTGCTCAGGCCGGAGCGGAAGATCAGGTAGAGGGCGGCCTCGTCGTCCATCTCCATGGCGCTGTGGTCGGCGCTGCCGGCAGCCTCGCGGACCTTGGCCACGTCGATGCCACGCCCGTCGTCGCTCACCGCGATGACCACCTCGGACCCGAGCTGCATGGCGTGCAGCCGGACGATCCCCTCCATCGGCTTGCCGCGGAGGCGCCGCTCGTCGGGGGACTCGATGCCGTGGTCCACGGCGTTGCGGACCAGGTGAAGGAGGGGATCGGCGAGCCGCTCCAGGACGCCGCGATCGATCTCGGCGTCCTCGCCCCGGGTTTCGAAGCGCACCTCCTTGCCGGTCTCCCGGGCCAGGTCACGGACGGCCCGGCGGAGGCGCGGCGCCAGCGACATGACCGGGATCATCCGAGCGCGGAGGGCCAGCTCCTGCAGCTCGTTGAGAGACCGGACCAGGTCGCGATACTCGGTCAGACCGGACGGGTCGCGCTCCAGGCGCTCCAGCAGGGCGCTGCCCAGCCGGAGGGTCGCGGCCGACGCCTCGCCGATCAGGCGGACCAGGTCATCGATCCGGTGGACCGGGATCTGGACCATCTCCGCGGCGGTGGCCCGAGCTGGCTCGGCGTGGCCCGGGACGGCGGCGGGCGATGCGGTCTGGCCGGCAACGGGATCGGGCGGCGGAGCGACGGCATCGCGATCGGCGCCCGGTTCCGATCCGGTTGCGCCCACGGCGACCGGGGACGGCGCCGGGGGCGGCGGCTCGGGGAACGGCGGCTCCGGCGGGGCAGGGGGGGGCGCGGGTGGCCCCGGGGCGGCTTCGGGAGCGGGGCGCGCCGCTGCGCCGCGACGCAGCCCGGACAGTCCGGCCGGCGGGGCGGAGACCGGCGGGGCGTCGGGGCTGGCCGGGACCACGGGCACCGCGGGGGTGGCGGCAGCCGCAACCGGGGCCGGTTCAGCCCCCCAGTCGTCGCCGGCGGCGAGCGGCCCACCGACCGCGATGCGGAGGCGCTGCTCGGCCTCGAAGGCGGCGCGCTCGTGGTCCTCTCCCGCGACGGCGAGGGGGATCAGGCTTCGGATGGCGTCAACCCCGGCCAGCACGGCGTCGATGAGGGCCGCGTCGACGCCACGCCGCTCGCGGCGAACCTCCTCCAGGAGATCCTCCAGGGCGTGGGCCACCCGGGCGACGTGGGGCATCCCGACCACCGCGGCGCCCCCCTTGATGGTGTGGGCTTCGCGGAAGAGCGACGCCACCAGCTCGGGATTCGCACCGCCCCTCTCCAGCTCCAGCAGCTCGTCGACCAGCGTGTCCAGCCGGCCCTCCGCCTCGGTCGCGAACAGCCGCTGGAAATCGCCGTCGGCGAAGGGATCGGAACCGCTCACCGCGAGATCCGTGCCGGGCTCAGCAGGGTCGCGACGTCGAGGGCGACGGCGAGCCGGGCGTCACCGACCAGGTAGGTCTCGGTGGTCCCCTCCATGTCCGAGTGCCCCACCGATTCGCTCAGTCGCACGGTCATGGGCATCTCGGTGGCGACCAGCCCGGCGACGCCGTGAGCGGTCTCGACCAGCACCGCGTAGGGCTCCTCGATCACCGGGCGCAGCCCGAGCAGGAGCGAGGTGTCGAGCAGGGGGACGATGTCGCCGCGGACGTTGAACACCCCCAGCACCACCGATGGCGAGGTCGGCAGCTCGGTGACCATGGGATCGACCACCACCTCACGCACGGCCTCGAGGGGGAGCGCATAGGTGTCGGCCCCGACCGGGATCAGCAGGGCGAGCTGCCCGGCATTCACGCTGGGCGCGGGTGCGGCGGGCACGTCAGACCCCTCTCCCCCCGGGTGACGCGGGCCGCGAATTGGGCAGGATCTTCACTGGACGGTTTCCCCGGGCGGCGCATCCCAGGCGTCAGGTCCGATGACGCTGGGGGGGCCATTCGACGGCGGCATCATTGCATGGGAGCTGTGAAAAGATGGACACGTCCTGACGAGAGTTCGTGACGGGGGTCGACGGGCGGGGGGCCGTTGCGGCCCGGCAGAGTGGTCCGGGTCTGCACCGCCAACCTCCGGGGAGCCCTTCCGTTTGCTGTCGGACGTGGCCCCAACGTTTACTGTCATTGGGCCCTGCAAGGGCCAATGCCGGGACCCGGTACGGCCCCCGCAGAAGGGCTCGGAGGGCTTAAGCTCGGGCCCCGGTTACAGCAGTCAGAGTGGAGCCGACCGATTGCAGTCGAAGGGACCCTCGTGGAGCCCGGCGGGCCGGCCACGACCGGCGCTGGACCCGCCCGCGGGCGCGTCCCCCCCGAGGCGCACACTGAGCGGAGGCCGGATCCGGTCTCGAGTTTCAGGGGGTGTCGCAGGATGGCCGAGATCACCGTGTACGGGGCGCCGTGGTGCCCTGACTGCAAGCGGGCCAAGAAGTTCCTCGCCGAGCACCGGGTGACCTTCCGCTGGGTGGACGTCGAGGAGGACGCCGAGGGGCTCCGCTTCATCGAGGAGCTCCAGAAAGGCGGACGGACCATTCCCACGATCGTCTTTCCGGAGGGCGACCACCTCCTGGAGCCGTCGGACGGCGACCTGGCGCGGCGGCTGGGCCTGAAGCTGGAGGCGGACCGCGCCGCCTACCAGCTGGCCATCGTCGGAGGGGGCCCGGCGGGGCTGGCCGCCGCCATCTACGCGGCGCGCGAGGGGATCAGCGCCCTGGTGGTCGATCGCAGCGCCCTGGGGGGTCAGGCCGGCGTCACCGAGAGGGTGGACAACTACCCGGGATTCCCCGACGGCATCGGGGGCGCCGAGCTGGCCGACAGGTTCGTCGCCCAGGCGCGACGCTACGGCGTGGAGATGCTGGCGGCGGTGGCGGTCGACGGCCTGGAGCCGGACGGCAGCGACGTCGTGCTCCGCCTCGCAGGTGGGCAGCGGGTCTGCGCCCAGGCGGTGCTGATCGCCACCGGCTCTTCCTACCGGCGGCTCGGCGTCCCCGGGGAGGGGGAGCTGATCGGCGCCGGCGTGCATTTCTGCGCCACCTGCGATGGTCCCTTTTACAAGGGGGCTGAGGAGCTGCTGGTGGTGGGAGGCGGCAACTCCGGGCTCGAGGAGGGGATGTTCCTCAGCCAGTTCGCCGATCGGATCCGGATCGTCGAGTTCGCCCCCGAGCTCAAGGCCTCGCGGCTTCTCCAGGACAAGGTGCGCTCCGATCCCAAGTTCACCATCCACACCAACACCGAGGTGCTCGAGCTGCGGGGGCGGCCCAAGCTGGAGGAGGTGGTCGCCCGCGACCGCGCGAGCGGCGAGGAGTTCCACTGGCACCCGCGAGGGGCCTTCGTCTTCATCGGGCTCGACCCCAACTCCGGGTTCCTGAAGGGCACCGTGGACCTGGACCGGTGGGGCTTCGTGGCCACCGACGGCTACGCCACCTCGATGCCGGGTGTCTTCTCTGCCGGGGATGTCCGAGCGGGGTCCACCAAGCAGCTCGGCGCCGCGGTCGGCGAGGGGATCGCCGCCCTGCTGGAGATCAGGCGATACCTGGAGAGGTCGCGCCAGATCGCCCCCCACATGGTGAATGCCTGACATAGGTCTGACCAATCGGGCAGGTTGCTCCACCCGAGCGCCCCTCTCCCCGAGGACCGCCACCGGTCGGGACGGCAGCGTTGCGCGTACCGTTCCGCTCGTGCTCAGCCCCCACCGCGTGGCCCGCCGCTGATGCTCGGCCTTCTCTTCGATCCCAGGCCGGCGCGGCTCGCTGTCGCCGGGGCCCTCAGCCGGGTGGACCCGCTGCTCGCGCTCGGCGGTCCCGGCCCCCTCGCCCTGCGCCGCCTGCCCGACCCGGACCCCCCGGGCGTCGACTGGGCCACCCTGGAGCCGCTCCTCACCGGGGTGTGCGGCAGCGACGTCACCCAGGCCACCCTCCAAGCCGACTGGGACAACCCGCTCTCCGGCCTGGTCTCCTTCCCCCATGTGATGGGCCACGAGATTGTGGCGCGCATCGCCGACCCGGCGGGTACGGGCCTCGCGGCCGGAGAGATGGTGGTGGTCAACCCCTGGCTCGGCTGCGCGCCGCGCGGGCTGCCCGCCTGCGGCGCCTGCGCCGACGGGATGCTGCCCCTCTGCGCCCATCAGGGCGAGCCGATCCCCGGCGTGTCGGGGAGCGGCATCCACACCGGCAACATCCGCGGCCTGCCCGGCGGGATGGGGACCCGGATGGTCGCCCACGGCTCCCAGCTGCACCGGCTGCCCGAGGGGCTGAAGCCCCGCGCCGGGGTGCTCGCCGACCCCCTGGCGGTCGGGGTCCACGCGACCGACCAGGCCCTGGCCGGCGAGCCGGTGACCGGCGACGACCTGGTCGTCGTCCTCGGCGCCGGCACGATCGGGTTGGGGGTTGCCGCCTCGCTGCGCCGGCGCCACGCCGGTCGGGTCATGGTCAGCGCGGCCTGGCCGTACCAGCCCGCCCTGGTGGCGGCGCTGGGGGCGGAGGCCATCTCCCACCATCCCCGCACCGTGGTGAACCGCATCGCCGAGGCCACGGGGGGCCGCCTCAGCCGGCCCTGGCGCGGCCTCCCCTGGGTCATCTCCGGGGGGGCCGCGGCGGTGGTCGACGCGGTGGGCAGCACCGCGACCGCCGAGCTGTCGCTCGCCATCGTCCGCCCGGGGGGGACGGTGGTGCGGGTCGGGGTCGGACGCGCCCGGCGCAGCCAGGCCACCCTCACCTACTTCAAGGAGATCACCGTGGTGGGGTCCAACGGATACCGCCGCCAGGACCTCGACAGCGCCCTCGCCATGCTGGCCGGCGGGGAACTCCAATGGCAGCAATGGCTCACGCACCGCTTCCCCCTCAGCGCCTGGCGGAGCGCGTTCCGCACCGCCGCCCGGCCGCAGCTGCACGCGGCGGTCAAGGTCAGCCTCGCCATCCATCCCGGCGCCGAGCCGGGGGCGTAGGCTCACCCGGAGTCGAGAGCGACGGCTCGAGCGCGTTCTCGAGGCGGCGGAACCGAACCTGGGAGATGGTCATGCAGGAATGGACTGGGGTCGCCGGCAAGCGGGTGATCATCACCGGGGCGACCCGCGGCATCGGGCTGGCCGCGGCCTGCGAGCTCGCCCGCCGGGGCGCGCGCCTCTCCATCGTCGCCCGCAGCGAGTCCCGGGCGAGCGCCGCCGTGGCTCGGATCACGGCCGCCGGCGGAGCCGGCACCGAGGTCCAGGTGCTCAACGCCGACCTCAGCTCGCAGGCGTCTGTCCGCAAGCTGGCCGCCGAGATCCTGGCCGGCCATCCCCGGATCGACGTGCTGATCAACAACGCCGGCGCCATCTACGGGTCCCGGCAGCTCACCGTGGACGGCCTTGAGCTGACCTGGGCGGTGAACCACCTCGCGCCCTTCCTGCTCACCACCCTGCTGCTGGAGCGCGTCCGGGCCAGCGCTCCCGCCCGGATCATCACCACCAGCTCGGGCGCTCACCACGGCGCGCACGTCCCCTTCGACGACCTGAACGCGGAGAGGGGGTATCGGGGGCGGGGATTCGGCCGCTACGGCGAGACCAAGCTGGCCAACATCCTCTTCACCGTCGAGCTGGCCCGGCGGCTGGAGGGGACGGGCGTGACCGCCAACTGCTTCCACCCCGGCTTCGTGGCCAGCGGCTTCAACCGCAACAACGGCGGGTTCATGGCTTTCGGCATGAGCCTCGCCCGGCCCTTCGCCCGCAGCCCGGAGAAGGGCGCCGACACGCTGGTGTGGCTCGCCGACTCGGCGGATGTCGCGGCGGAGAGCGGCGGGTACTTCGCCAATCGCCGCCGGAAGGCCCCGAGCGCCGCCGCCCAGGAACTGGCGGCCGCCCGCCGGCTGTGGGAGGTCAGCGAGGAGCAGACCGGGGCCAGGGCGGCAACCGCTCCCTGACAATCCGCCGATGACGATGTCGCTGACCGGCTGGGCACGGTCTATCGCCAGCGAGACGGCCGCTCTGCGCCTCCGTCTCGCCGCGCGCCGTCCGTCTCCCACGCCGGCGCCGGATCCGGGGAATGTCGCGGTGAGGGTGCGGCATCCGGCGGTCCTCCAGATGGACCGCCGGATGCCGCTCTGCAAGCTCTGCGAGCTGGAGGACTGGCAGGACCCGCGCCGGGTCGCGGCGATCCGGCGCTGCCTTCCCTACCTCAGCGCGGGCGCGGTGGACTTCCCCAGGGGAATGGAGCACCGCAAGCATTGGGAGTTCGCCCAGCTGGTGGCGGGAATCGAGGAGCTCGGCGCGCTCCGCGAGGATGGTCTGGTGCTCTCGGTCGGCGCCGGCCACGAGGAGCCCGTCTACGAGCTGACCAACCGCGCGCGCTGGGTCTTCGCGACCGACGTCTACGGCGGGGGACGGTTCCGCTCCCTGGAGGGCGACGGCCGGATGCTGGTCGACCCCGACCGCTTCGCCCGGCTCCCCTACCGGCGGGGCCGGCTGGTGGTGCAGTGGATGGACGGCCTCGACCTCCGCCATGAGGACGGCACCTTCGACGTCGCCTTCTCGCTCAGCTCCATCGAGCACTTCGGGGGGCTGGACGCGGCGCGAGAGGCGCTGCGGGAGATGGCCCGGGTGGTGCGCCCGGGTGGCTTCGTGGCGGTCGCCACCGAGTGCGTGCTGAATGGCGTCGCCGGTCACCGCGGTCGCGGTCTGGCCCTCTTCACCCCGGCGGAGATCACCGAGCTGGCAGGATCCAGCCCCTACCTGGAGCTGGTGGAACCGATCGACTTCGGGATCAGCCCGGCCACCTTGGGCAAGGTGAAGCCGCTCTCCGAAGCCCTGCTCGAGGCGCGGCGCAGCGTCACCGACTACCCGGCGATCGTCTTCGAACACCATCGCCGGCAGTTCACCTCGATCTTCCTCTTCCTGCGCAAGCGGGGCGGCGATCGCTGAGGAGGAGGGGGAGGCCGGAGATGAGGAGGGCCGGGGCGCCGGTGTCGGCCCTCGGCTCAGACGGGCTCGGTCAGAGGGCTGGCTGCCTGCTTCGGCCGTTGAGAGGATCGGATCCGGCCGCGTCCACCGCGAGGGCGGCGTCCAGGGTCAGCTCGTCCAGGTGCGGCGACCAGTGGCAGGTCCGGTCGAGCATGGCGAGCCGGCCGGTGCCCAGCGCCGCCTCGACGGCCGCCGGGCCGAGGGCGGCTATCCGCTCGCAGACGTGGATGGCGGCGTCGATCGCCTGCACCACCGCGGCGCCGCCACTGAGGGCGAGCCAGAGGGGCAGCCCGGCGGAGTTGACCAGGTCCATGTGCTCGTCAGGGAGATCCCCGATGACACCCTCGCGCTCGTACCGGTCCCAGCGGGCGATGACGAAACGATCCCAGAACGCGAGGTGGGCGAAGACGGCGGAGGCGGTCCAGCCGCCGGCAAGCCGGGGAGAGAGATCGCCGGCCAAGACACGCGCCCCCACCGCCCGGAGTCGCTCCAACTCGGTGGTGTTCCGATCGAGGTACCCGTGGTCGAACTCCTGCATAGAACGCGATGGTGGCAGATGGAGTGGGCCATTTGATAGCCACGGCGGAGCTTCTCGGTGGCTCGTGGCGCAGATGTTCCGGCGCGGATGCCTGGTGACCAGCGTCCCGTGACAAGATGCCGCCCCGGCACCGAGCGACCGGCACCCCGGTGACCGGATCCCGCGAGCGCCCGGCACTGCGTCGCTGAGAGAATCAGAGCGTCCCGCCCACCCCCGGAGCCCGCGCTTGAAGAGCCCGCATCCCGCCGTCGACACGGCCGAATGGCGCCGCCTCCAGGAGGTGCCGCACGGCCGGGCCCCCTGGCGCCAATGGGGCCCGTATCTCAGCGAGCGCGGCTGGGGGACGGTTCGGGAGGACTACAGCGCCGACAGCGACGCGTGGAGGTTCTTCCCCTTCGACCACGCCCGCTCCCGCGCCTATCGTTGGAACGAGGATGGCCTGGGCGGCGTCTGCGACGACCGCCAGACCCTCTGCCTCGCGTTCGCCTTCTGGAACGGGGAAGACGCCTTCCTCAAGGAGCGGATATTCGGCCTCGACGGTCATCAGGGCAACCACGGCGAGGACGCCAAGGAGTACTGGTGGTACCTCGACTCGACCCCCACCCACTCGTGGATGCGGTGGCGATACATGTATCCGCAGTCCCGCTTCCCCTACGAGGGGCTGGTCGAGGAGAACGCCAGTCGGGGCCGCATGGACCCCGAGTACGAGCTGGTCGACAGCGGGATCTTCGCCGACGGGCGGTACTTCGAGATCACCGCCGACTACGCCAAGGCGGGCCCTGAGGACATCCTGGTCGAGCTCTCGGTGCGCAACCGGGGGCCGGAGACGGCGGACCTCCACGTCCTCCCCACCCTCTGGTTCCGGAACACCTGGTCGTGGGACGCCGGCCATCACCGGCCCGAGATCAGCGCCGAGGGCGGCAGCCTGCGGGCGACGCACCACGTCCTCGGCCGCCGCCGGCTCGACGGGCTGCCCGGCGCCCAGTCGCTCTTCTGCGACAACGAGACCAACACGCACCGCCTGTGGGGAGGCGATGGGCCCGCGTACCCGAAGGACGGCATCAACGACCACGTGGTCGCCGGAGCTCCCACGGTTCACCCGGGGAAGCGGGGAACCAAGGCCGCGCTCTGGTACCGGCTGACCATCGCCCCGGGGGGAACCGGATCGCTGCGGCTGCGCCTGCACGGCGCCACCGGGCCCGCGGATCTCGGGGAGGGTTTCAGCGCGACCATGGAGCAGCGGCGCCGCGAGGCTGACGAGTTCTACGCCGCGCTCACCCCGGCCGGCCGGAGCGCCGACGAGGCGGCGGTGATGCGCCAGGCCTTCGCGGGGATGCTGTGGGGGAAGCAGTACTACCACTACGACGTCGAGCGCTGGCTGGACGGCGACCCGGCCTTCCCTCCCCCACCGGCGGCGCGCCGCGAGGGTCGCAACCACGACTGGCGTCACCTCGACAACCGCGACGTCATCTCCATGCCCGACAAATGGGAGTACCCCTGGTACGCCTCCTGGGACCTGGCCTTCCACTGCGTCGCCCTGGCGCATGTCGACCCCGCCCTGGCCAAGAGCCAATTGATTCTCATCGGCCGCGAGTGGTACATGCACCCGAACGGCCAGCTCCCCGCCTACGAGTGGGATCTCTCGGACGTGAACCCGCCGGTCCACGCCTGGGCCGCGCTGCGCGTTTTCGAAATCGCCGGCGACGAGGACTACGACTTCCTGGAGCGCGTGTTCCACAAGCTGATCATCAACTTCACCTGGTGGGTGAACCGCAAGGACGCCGAGGGGCGCAACATCTTCTCGGGTGGGTTCCTGGGGCTGGACAACATCGGCCCCTTCGACCGTTCCGCGCCGCCGCCGGTGGCGGGGAGGCTGGAGCAGTCGGACGGCACCGCCTGGATGGCGATGTACTGCCTGGGCCTGCTGGAGATCGCGCTGACCCTGGCCGACCACGACGACACCTACGAGGACGTCGCCACCAAGTTCTTCGAGCACTTCACCCTCATCGCGGTGGCGATGAACCGTCAGGGACTCTGGGACGAGACGGACGGCTTCTACTACGACACCATCCACGGCGACGACGGCACCGACACCCCGATCCGGGTGCGCTCGATGGTGGGGCTGGTCCCGCTGATGGCGGTCACCGTGCTGGAGCCCGGGGTGATCGCCAAGCTGAACGACTTCCGCGCCCGGATGGCGTGGTACACCAACAACAAGCCGGAGGTCCAGAGCGTGGTCGAGCACTGCCACGTCCCCGGCCACCGCGACCGCCAGCTTCTCTCCATCGTCCATCCCGAGAAGCTGCGCCGCATGCTCACCCGCATGCTGGATGAGGAGGAGTTCCTCAGCCCGCACGGGATCCGCTCGGTGTCCCGGTATCACGCCGATCACCCCTTCGTGCTGAGCTTCCCGGGCGGGCGGGTGGCCCGCGTCGACTACGAGCCTGCTGAGTCGCGCACCGGCCTCTTCGGCGGCAACTCGAACTGGCGGGGGCCGGTGTGGTTTCCGCTCAACCACCTGGTGGTCCAGGGGTTGCGCCGTTTTCACGCCTACCTGGGGGACGAGTTCACCGTCGAGTGCCCAGTGGGATCGGGCCGGCAGCTGCACCTCGGCGCGGTCGCCGACGAGATCTGTCTCCGGCTGGTCTCCATCTTCCGGGACGCCGGCGGTCGGCGGCCCGTCTTCGGCAGCAACGAGCTGTTTCAGCGCGACCCCGCCTGGCACGACCTGCTGCTCTTCCACGAGTACTTTCACGGCGACGACGGCAGCGGCCTCGGGGCGTCCCACCAGACCGGCTGGACCGGACTGGTGGCGGACATGCTGGCGGCGCCATAGGGGGTGAGCAGGTGAGCCGCCGGGCCCTGGCGCTCTTCGTCGTGATGTGCGTCGTCTGGGGCATCCCCTACCTCTTCATCAAGGTGGCGGTGTCGGGGATGACCCCGGCCAGCCTCGTCTTCCTGCGGACCGCGATCGGGGCGATCCTGCTGCTGCCGGTGGCGATCGCCCGGCGCGAGGTGCGTCCGGTGCTTCCCGCCTGGCGGTGGGTCATCGCCTACACCGTGGCCGAGCTGGCGGTGCCGTGGTTCCTGCTCTCCAGCGCCGAGACACGGCTGACCAGCTCGCTGAGCGGCCTGCTGGTCGCCGCCGTGCCTCTGATCGGGGCCCTGCTGGCATGGGCCACCCGCAGCGAGCACCAGCTGGACGGCCGCCGCCTCGCCGGCCTGGGCGTCGGCGTGGTCGGGGTCGGCGTGCTGCTCGGCTTCGACGTCACCGCGCACGACCTGGGTGCGGTCGCCGAGGTCGGGCTCTGCGCGATCGGCTACGCCGTCGGGCCGATGATCATCTCCCGGAAGCTCTCCCGCCTCCCGTCGATCGGCGTGGTGGCGGCGTCGCTCACGCTCTCGGCGGTGGTCTACGCCCCCCTGGGAATCGCCCAGCTGGCCGGCGGTCACCCCACGGCGCGCGCGCTCGCTTCCGCGGCGACGCTGGGGGTGGTGTGCACCGCGGTCGCCTTCGTCCTCTTCTTCGCCCTCATCGCCGAGATCGGCCCGGTCCGGTCGACCGTGATCACCTACTTCAACCCCGCGGTGGCGCTGGTGCTGGGCGTGACGATCCTCGGCGAGCCGCTGCGGATCGGCACCGTCCTCGGCTTTGCGCTGATCCTGGTGGGCTCGGTCCTCGCCACGCGGCAGCGGCCGGCGCAGGCCCCACCGGCGCTGGCGGCCTGCGACCCGGAACCAGCGGCATCGAGCCTCGGCACCTGAGCCGATCCCGGTGGCGCGCGCGGGGCGCCACCGGTGGCGAGGACGCACCCGAGTCCGCGATCGGCAACGGTGCCGTTACCCGGGGCCTGCATCCCGGAACCCCCTCCTATGATCGCGCTGCCATGCCTCGACGTGTGCTGCTCGGCAGCCTGCTGGTGGTGTGCACGGGGTTCGCGGCATTCGCCCTGGCGCACATGTTTCCACCGGCGCCCTACGGTCTGGCCGACGACTGGCGGGTCTTCTATGCAGCCGCCCAGGTGATCGCCCACGGGGGCAACCCGTACGACGCCGCGACCATTCATGCGGCCGAGCAGGCGGCCCAGCACTACACCACCGTGCAGCCAGCGCTCGACCAGTTCGCCGACCTGCCCATCGTCGCCCTCTTCCTCCGGGCCTTCAGCTGGCTTCCGTACTGGTGGAGCTACGCCGTCTTCACGGCGCTCGGGATGCTGGTGGCGGGAGCCAGTCTGCGCCTGTGGGTCCGCGAGCTCGGCTGGCCCCCGGCGGGTCTCTGGGTGCTGGGAGCCCTCTGTTCGTGGCCGCTCCTCGTCGGCGCACTCTCCGGCCAGTTCGACCTGCTGCTCCTGGGAGCCACCGTGGCCGGCCTGCTCCTGATGGCTCACGACCGCCCGTGGCTCAGCGGTCTCTGCATGGCGGCGGTGCTGCTGAAACCCCACATCCTCTGGCCGCTGCCGCTGCTGCTCGCCACCAGCTGGGCCGGCGACATGCCGCGCTTGAGACGCTTCGTCCTCTCCGCCGGGGGCGTCCTGGTGGCGGGGACGGTGGCCGGCTTCCTGGTGGTGCCCCACGCGGGTTCGTACCTCGGCCACCTGCTCAGCTTCGAGAGCACGGTCACGTCGCTTCAGCCCGACCTCGCCGGCATCCCCGGTCTGGTCGCCCATCTGCCGCACGGCGCCCTGCTGGGGAACGGCATCGCCGTGGTCGGCATCGCCGGGGTGCTCGGCCTTGCCGTGGCCAGCATCCGCATGCCCACGCTGCGCGCGCTGCCGGCCGGCCGGCGGCACCTGGTTCCCCTGGTCGGGCTGGCATTCTGGCTCGCCTGCACCCCGTACGCCCATCCCAACGACGACGTCCTGCTCTTCCCCCTGCTGCTGGCCGTCGTGGGCGAGGCCGGCCGCCGTCTGGACCCGCGCTGGCTCGAGGTGGGGATGATCGTGTCGCTCGCCCTGATCGGCTGCTTCGTCGGGGCACCGGTGGCGGGCGCGGCCCTGGTGGTGCTCGGGTGCGTCGGGTGGGCCTGGTCGTGGCGTCGGATCTCAGGGCCCGCCGCCGCCTCGCTGGCGCTGGCGGCCGTGGTCCTGCTCCCCGACATCTGGCCGTTCCACGTGGTCCCGGTGTCGCTGACCCCGATCGCGGTGGCTCTGGTGTTCGTCGCGGGCGGCCTCGAGCTGGGAAGGCTGCCGGGGGCGGACACCGCCCTGGCTCCGCTCCCGGCCGGAGCTCCCGCCGGGGTCCCCTAGGAATACGGCGTGCGGCCAGGGGAGGCCGCCGTGGAGCCGGGCCCACGGCCGCACCCCGCCGCCTCCCGGCCGGGGCGACTGGTGCTACGCTCAGCGCCGTCCCGGGGTGCCCGATTGGCTGAGATCACACCCGAGAACCTGACCTGGGTAATGCCAGCGTAGGGAGGGCTGCGATGACGGTGGCGCGCTGTCTCACCATCGCCACCTCGGATTCCGGCGGGGGCGCCGGGATCCAGGCCGACCTCAAGGCGTTCGCCGCCGCGGGGTGCCACGGGATGTCGGCCCTGGTCGCCCTCACCGCTCAGAACACCGTCGGGGTGCGGGCGATCCACGAGCTGCCCGGCCACTTCATCCGGGCCCAGCTCGAGGCCGTGGGGGAGGACATCGGCGTGGACGCGGCCAAGACCGGCATGCTGTTCTCGGCTGCGATCATCGAGGCGGTCGCCGCATGGCTCGCACCGACTCACTTCCCGCTGGTCGTCGACCCGGTCATGGTGGCGTCGTCGGGAGCCCGCCTGCTCCGCGAGGACGCCGTCTCCACCCTGGTGCGCCAGCTCTTTCCGCGGGCGACCGTGATCACCCCCAACCTCCCCGAGGCGGAGGCGCTGACCGGCCATCGGGGCAGCCGGCGGGAGCTGGCCGAGCGGCTCCACGAGATGGGGGCCGCCGCGGTGCTGGTGACGGGGGGCCACGGCGATCCGGCCGTCGACCACCTCTTCGACGGCCGTGAGCACCACGAGATCCCGGTGGTCCGCCACCGGGTCCGGGCCACCCACGGGGCCGGCTGCACCCATTCAGCCACCCTCTGCGCCCGGCTGGCGCTCGGCGACGACCTGCTCGGCGCGGCCCGAATCGCGGCCCGGGTGGCGGCGGAGGCCGTGGCCCACGGGCTGGTCGAGATCGGCCGGGGCGACGGTCCGGTCAACGTGCTCCCCGCGGCGTTCGCACCGCCGCCCTCCCCCAGCGCCGCCCCCACCCCTCTCACGGAGTGATCCCCATGGCCCCCGGAACCCCCCACTTCTCCCCCGCCGCGTCGCTCACCGCCATTCGCGCCGGGCACCCCCTGGTCCACCACATCACCAACTACGTGGTCATGAACGAGACCGCCAACATCACGCTGGCCCTCGGCGCCTCTCCGGTGATGGCGCACGCCCTCGAGGAGGTCGAGGAGATGGCCGCCGGCGCCGCCGCGCTGGTGCTGAACATCGGCACGCTCTCCCCCGAGTGGGTCGAGGCGATGGTGCTGGGGGGCCGCGCCGCCAACCGGCACGGCATCCCGGTGGTGCTCGACCCCGTCGGGGCGGGGGCGACCCGGCTTCGAACCGCCACGGCGCGGCGCATCCTTGCCGAGGTCTCGATCGCCATCGTGCGCGGCAATGCGGCCGAGGTCGCGGCCCTCATCGGTGAGAGCGCAGCAATCCGCGGGGTCAACTCGGTCGCCGCAGGGGCCCCCGGAAGGCTGGCGCTGACCGCGGCGGCCGAGCTGGGCTGCACCGTTGCGGTCACCGGCCCGATCGATCACGTGGCCGGAGCGGAGGCGAGCACGACGGTGAGCAACGGCGTCGCCCAGCTCGAGCGGGTCACGGGCACCGGCTGCATGGTGACGGCCGTCTGCGCCTGTTTCGCCGCGGTGAACCCCGAGGACCCGCTGCGCGCCGCGACGGAGGCCCTGGCCGCCTTCGGGGTCGCCGCGGAGCATGCCGCGCTAGGCGCCCGCGGACCGGGCAGCTTCCACGTCAATCTTTACGACGCGGTGGCGGCCCTCGACCCGGAGACCCTCGACTCCGAGGCGCGCATCGAGCTCACCGCGAGGGGCGGCGCGGGGTGATCCTCCACGCCCTCGTCGCCGATGCCGGCAGCGCCGCCTGGGCGGCTCGCAACGGCGCCACCGTGGTCCAGCTCCGGCTCAAGGGCGTGTCCACGGCCGAGCGGGTGCGGGTGGGCCGCCAGGCGATAGCGGGGGTGGGGGGGCTGGCCCTGATCGTCCTCAACGACGACCTCGAGGCGGCGCAGGCGCTCGGCGTGGCCGTGCATCTCGGCCTGGACGATCCGGGGGTGGAGATCGCCCGCCGGGCCGGGATCCCCTTCGGTCGCTCGGCGGGCAGCCGGGAGGAGGCTCGGGCGGCGGAGGCTGAGGGCGCCCTATACATCGGGGCCGGCCCGGTCTGGGCGACCCCGAGCAAGCCGGACGCTGGCCCCGCCATCGGGCTGGACGGCCTCGGCGCCATCTGCCACGCCGTCGGCATCCCGGTGGTCGCGATCGGGGGGGTTGACCTGACCAATGCCGCGGCGTGCATCGCCGCCGGAGCCGCCGGGGTGGCGGCCATCCGTGCCGTCGCCGAGCTGCCCCGTCTCCGGGCGGCGCTCGACGCGGCGCTCGAGGCGGCCGGCGCCGCCGGACGAGGCCGGTGAGCTCCGGGGGACGCGCGGTGACGGAGGCGCTGCGAACCCCGGCTCGGGCGCCCGGATCGGCGAGCCCTGAGGTCGACGTCCCGGTCCGCGAGGGTGTCTACGGTGCCCGGGTCGCCGCCATCGAGCCGGGCGGGGTCGAGTACATCCCCGAAGCGGAACGGCACGGCCGTCCGCTCCACCTCTTCTGGATGTGGGCTTCACCCAACCTGGAGTTCGCCACCGTCTACGTCGGCGTGCTCCCCGTCGTGCTCTTCGGCGGCGGCTTCTGGCCGACCGCCGTCGCCCTCCTGCTCGGCACCGCCCTCGGCTCGACGTTTCAGGGGCTGCTCTCGGTGATGGGGCCGCGGCTCGGGGTGGCTCAGATGGTCGAGAGCCGGGCCGCCTTCGGCTTTCTCGGCAACCTGCTGCCCGCCGGGCTCCAGGTCCTGACCGCGGGCGCCGGCTGGGTGGCCGTCAACAGCGTGAGCGGCGCATTCGCCCTGCACACGTTCTGCTCTGCGGTGGGGCTGCCCGCTCCGGGGCTGGTGCCGGCCCTGGCGATCGTCGTTCTGGTCGAGATCCTGGTCGCCTTCGCCGGCCACAACTTCATCCACGCCATCGAGCGCTGGGTCTTCCCCTTTCTGGCCGTGGTCTTCGCCGCCTGCTGCGTGGTGATCTTCCTGCACGCGCGTCCCGGCACCGGCTTCGACGCGGCCGCGACCGCCGCCGGTGGCGGCCCGGTGGGGGCCTTCATGATCGCGGTCTTCTTCGCCTTCGCCTACGCCGCGAGCTGGAACCCGTACGCCTCCGACTACAGCCGCTATCTGCCCCGCGCAACCAGCCCGGTCCGGGTGGCGGTGGCGGCGGGGTCAGGGTTGATGGTCGCCTGCGGGGTCCTGGAGGTCGCCGGCGCCGCGCTGGCGACCGTGGCGGGGACGCAGTGGGGGATCAGCGCCATCCCCACCAACCAGTTCGTCAGGCCACTGCCCGAGGTGCTGGTGGTGATCGCCCCGCTCGCCATCTGCGTGGGCGCCATCTCGGCCAACGCCATCAACCTCTACAGCAGCGCGATGTCCTTCCTCAGCATGGGCATCCGGATGGGCGCCCGGCTGCGCCGGGCGATCGCCGCGGTCGGCTTCGGAGTGATCGGCTTCGTGGTCGGCTGGCTGGTGGTCAAGACCGGTCAGGTGGGGCCCGGAGGCACCGGGGGCTCGTACCAGAACTTCCTCTTCTTCAGCACCTACTGGATCGTCGCCTTCCTGGGGGTGGTGGTGGCCGACTGGGCGCTGCGGCGCGGCCGGCTCCGCACGACCCTGCTCTTCGACCGGCGTCATTCGAACTGGCGCGGGGTCGCCGCCTTCCTGCTCGGCATCGCCGCCTGCGTGCCCTTCATGAACCAGTCGCTCTACGTCGGCTGGGTCGCGGCCACCCACCCGCAGACCGGCGACCTCAGCTTCGCGGCCGGCTTCACCGTCAGCGCGGCCGCGTACTGGCTGCTGAGCCGGGGGCGGACCGCGGGCGAGAGCTCGAGCTGAGACGGCCTAGGCGAAGCCCCGCAGGGTCGACGTGGGCCGCCCGCGCCGTCTCCGGAGGCGTCATCTTCGCTGCGGGGATTCGCCGCCGAGCCACTTCAGTTCGACTTGTTCGCCGCGTTCAGGCCGGGTCTCCCACCTCACCTCCGACCCCTCTGCTCGCGGCTCACCCCAGCGGGTGATAGCCGACGGGCAATGGGAAGGCGTACATTCCCCACCTTAATACTTGGTATCGGTGGGCCTGCCCCAGCCGGCCCGACCACCGCTGCACCGAGTTCGAGCGAGGCCGCGAAGGCTAGGAGGGTGAGAATGACCTTGAGAACACCATATCTTGGAGACGCGGCGGGCGGGCGGCGCGGCGGTCGCTGGCAGGCCATGCTGGCGGTCAGCCTGCTGGCCATCGTCGCCGCCGCCTGCGGGAGCACCAGCAGTGGCTCCTCGTCGTCGTCGTCGGGCGGCCTGGCCAGCAGCCAGGTGCTGAAATTCCCGGCCTTCCAGAACCCCGGGACGTGGGACCCGGGTGAAGCCGACGCCGAGGTCGACACCGAGTTCATGCAGAACGTCTTCGACAACCTCTGGCGTTTCGACAACAACCTCAACATCGTCCCCGACATCGCGACGACGGTCCCGACATCGTCCAACGGCGGGGTCTCCAGCGATGGCCTGACGTACACCGTTCACCTCAACCAGAACGCCACCTTCGACAACGGCGACAAGGTGACCGCTGAGGACGTCCTCTACTCCTGGGACCGGGCCGTCGCCCTGCAGGGTCCCTACTCCTCCAACCTCTCGGCGATCGCCGGCTTCTCCGACGTCCAGAAGGCCGCCGGCTCGCCTCCCGCGAGCAGCACGGGCAGCCCGCTGAACTTCCAGCAGAGCATCGAGAACGGGCTCTGGGGCTGCTTCCGGGGCAAGGGCACGTCGGGTGCCACCTGCAACTCGAGCCTGGAGATGAGCGGCCTCACGGCCCCTGACGGGCTCACCGGCTACACCATCCAGATCGTCCTCTCCGCTCCCTGCGGCTGGTGCATGGCCGCCTGGACCCTGGAGGGGACCACCGGGGCCATCGTCGACGAGAACGTGATCCACAACGACCCGATCGACTGGTGGACCAAGCCCAGCAGCAAGACCGACGGCATGGTGGGCACGGGCGCTTACTACCTCGCCTCCTTCACCGCCAAGCAGTCAATGGTCTTCAAGGCGGTCTCCAACTGGTGGGGCTCGCCGAAGCCGCACCTCACCGAGGTCGACGTCGACATCAAGGACCCCTCGGCCCTGGCCACCACGGTGGCGGCGTTCAAGCAGGGGAGCTACGGCATCATCGGGTACGGGGGCGACAGCAGCAACCTGGACTACCCGACCATCGAGGGCATCAAGAGCTCGCCCTACTCCAAGGACTTGCTCACCCAGCCCAAGGGCCGGACCACTTGGCTGAGCTTCAACATCGGGTACACGAAGACCGGGGGCCCGTTCGTCGGCGAGTCGGCGGCGGCGGTGGGGCTGCGCAAGGCCTTCGACCTGGCGGTCGACAAGACCGGCCTGGCCACCACCGTGTGCCATGACCTGCTCTGCACGGCGGCGACCGGCGGCCTGATCACCAAGGGGTTGACCGGCAACCTCGGCGACGGCCAGGACCCGCTGGCCGCATACAACCCCACCGAGGCCAAGTCGCTGCTCAAGCAGTACGACCCGACCGGAACGCTGACCGCCAACCTCACCTACTCCTACAACACGGGCGGCCTCAACGACCCGGTGGCCGAGTACCTCCAGAACGAGTGGCAGACCAACCTCGGCGTCCACGTCAACCTGAACCCGGTCGGGGATGCCTCTCAGTTCATCTCCAACCGCCTGGGCGGTCAGTACGTGATGTCGCGTGACGGCTGGCAGTTCGACTACAACAACCCCCAGGACTGGTACGCCAACCTCTGGGGCACCTTCGCCACCGCCGCAGGGGCGAACACCAGCGGCTTCGACGACCCGACCTACGACAGCATCCTGAACCAGGCTGACGCTGAGCCGATCGATCAGGCGCTGCCGCTCTACAACCAGCTGGCCACCATCCTGCAGCAGGATGTGGCCTACATCCCCCTGTACTACTCGGTGGGCAACTTCCTGATCCAGCCCTGGGTCAAGGGAGCCGGCTCGAACACCGGGTTCGACTACTACTGGGACCAGATCTCGATCCTCTCCCACTGAGAGGGCTGAGTAGAAGCTGAGCTGGGGACGCCCGGCGCGTGAGCCGGGCGTCCCCTTCCAGCGGTGGGGAGGCCGAACCCAAGGTGACCCGGGGAACGCTCGTCTACATCGTCCAGCGGCTGGCGATCATCGCCCTGACCATGCTGGTCGTCTCCTTCGGCGTCTTCGTGGTCGTCCACTCGCTCCCCGGCAACGCCTTCATCAGCCAGCGGGTGCACGGGCGGACCCTGCAACTGCTGCTGCATGAGTACGGGCTGGACCAGCCCATCCTGATCCAGTACTGGAACTTCCTGAAGGACGCGGTCCAGGGCAACCTCGGGGTCTCGCTGTACATCCGGGGCGAGCCGGTAACCCCCCTGGTGCTGCGGGAGCTGAGCGTGAGCTGCGAGCTGGGTGGGGCCGCCCTGATCGTCACCATCGGCCTGGGCATCCTCTTCGGGGTCCTCGCCGCCATCCGTCAGAACACCTGGGTCGACTACGTGCTCACCAGCTTCGCGGTGATCGGCTACACGGTGCCGAGCTTCGTCATCGCAGCGCTGGGCGTGATGGTCTTCGCCAACTTCCTGGGCACCCTGACCGGTGGCAACTTCGCCTACGCGGCGGTGTGGACGGGGACCTACGGCACCATCGGCGAGCTGTGGCTCCCCGCCATGGCGATCGGCCTCTACACCTCGGGTCAGATCACCCGGATCACCCGGGCCAGCATGCTGGAGGTCATCCAGCAGGACTACATCCGGACCGCCCGGGCCAAGGGGTTGCGCGAGTGGGTGATCACCCTCCGCCACGGGTTGCGCAACGCCCTGGTGCCGGTGGTCAGCATCCTCGGCACCACCGTGGTCGGTATCCTGGTCGGCGTCCTGGTCATCGAGAACGTCTTCGGCATCCCCGGCCTGGGCAAGGAGTTCGTGGAGAGCATCACCGAGCACGACTACAACGTCACGGTCGGGGTCTTCACCATCTTCGCGCTGCTCATCGGCCTCGCCAACCTGGTCGTCGACCTGCTCTACACGGTGCTCGACCCGAGGATCAGGTACTGATGGCCGCCTCGGTCACCCCCTGGGAGGAGTACGCGGGCGGCACCCTGGCCCGCGAGCAGGTCGGCCTCTGGCGGGACGGGCTGCGCCGGCTGCGCCGCAACCGGCTGGCCCTGGCCGCCGCCGTCTACCTGATCCTGCTCGCCGTCATGTGCGTGGTGTCGATCTTCTGGACCCCGTACAACCCCAACCTGGTGGGCACCTGTCCCGACTACACCCTGCCCAGCCTGGCCCACCCGCTGGGCTGTGACGACCTCGGCCGCGACACCCTGAGCCGGCTCATGGTCGGCTCCCAGGTCTCCCTGGCCGTGGGCCTGATCTGCGCCACCATCGTCATGCTGGTGGGAGTCAGCGTCGGCCTCCTGATCGGCTACCTGCGGGGGGTCCTCGACGCCATCTTCGCCCTGATCATCAACGTCTTCTACGGGGTTCCGCCGCTGATGGTGGCGATCGTCCTCTACGTGCTGCTGGGACCGGGGCTGATCAACATCATCATCGCGATCGCGGCGGTCACCTGGATGGACATGGCCCGGCTGGTCCGAGGCCAGACCCTCAGCATCCGGGAGCGGGAGTTCATCGAGGCCGCCCGGGCCGGCGGAGCTCGCACCGGGCGGATCCTCTTCGTCCACATCTTCCCCAACGCCCTGGGACCGATCATCGTCCAGACCACCTACGTGGTCCCCGCCGCCATCCTCACCTCGGCGTTCTTCAGCTTCCTCGGCTTCGGGGTGCCGGCCCCCCAGGCGGATTGGGGCGGCATGGCCAGCGAGGGCCTCTCCCCCCTGCTGTCCGGATTCGACCCCTACATGCTGCTCTTCCCGGCGGTCGCCCTCTCGCTCACCCTGCTCGCCTTCAACTTCTTCGGCGACGGTCTGCGCGACGCCTTCGACCCGAGGCAGCGACGCTGATGCAGCGACCGACGAGCGGCCCCGTGCTCGACGTGAGAGGGCTCTCCACGTCCTTCTTCACCGACGACGGCGAGGTCAGGGCGGTCCGCGACCTCAGCTTCGAGCTGGCCGAGGGCGAGACCCTTGGCATCGTCGGAGAGTCGGGGTGCGGCAAGAGCGTGACCGCCCTCTCCATCCTCGGCCTGCTACCGAGACCGGGGAGGGTGGTCAACGGCGAGATCCTCTTCCGGGGCCAGGACCTGCTCAGCATCTCCCGCGAGGAGCTGCGCCAGATCCGGGGCCGCGACATCGCCATGATCTTCCAGGACCCGCTGAGCTCGCTCAGCCCGGTCCACCGCATCGGGTTCCAGGTCGAGGAGGCGATGCGGGCCCATGACAAGGTGCTACCTCGGGACGTGAGGCCGCGCGGCCTGGAGCTGCTCAACCGGGTCCGCGTCCCCGACGCCGCCCGGCGCGAGCGCAACTACCCGCACCAGTTCTCCGGCGGCATGCGCCAGCGGGTGATGATCGCCATGGGCCTCTCCAACCGTCCCGAGGTCCTGATCGCCGACGAGCCGACCACCGCCCTGGACGTGACCGTGCAGGCCCAGATCATCCAGCTCCTTCGCGATCTCAACCGCGACCTCGGGACCTCGATCATCCTGATCACCCACAACCTCGGGGTCGTCGCCGGACTGTGCACCCGGCTCATCGTCATGTACGCCGGCGAGATCGTGGAGCAGGGGCCGACCGAGCAGATCTTCGACTCTCCCCAGCACCCCTACACCTGGGCCCTGCTCCGCTCCCTGCCCCGGGTGGACTCGGCCCGGCAGCGGCGCCTGCCCTCCATCGAGGGCCTGCCGCCCGACCTGATCGCTCCACCGCCCGGCTGCAAGTTCAATCCCCGCTGCCCCTTCCGGCTCCAGCGTTGCTTCCATGACGATCCCGAGCTGCAGCCGGTGGGCCCTGGCCAGATGGCGGCCTGCTGGGTGACCATGAAGCGGGCCTACGCGGAGATGGGGGCGGGTTCGCTGGTCGACACCCGGCCGGGAGTGGCGAGCGGGATCGGTCCGCCCGCCCCGGTGACCGAGACGGTCCCCGGCCCCGACCCGGAGGCACCGGGAGCATGACCGGCGTGCTCCCCGCCGAGCCGCCGCCCGTCGACGGCCGGACCGCGCCGTCGGGCCAGCCGCTGCTGCGCGCGGTCGACGTGGTCAAGCAGTTCAGGGTCGGCCGGGGGGCGGTCTGCAAGGCGGTCGACGGGGTCAGCTTCGAGATTCACGCCGGGGAGACGGTGGGGCTGGTCGGCGAGTTCGGGGTGCGGCAAGTCGACGCTCGCCCGCGTGCTCACCCAGCTCATCCCCGCCACCTCGGGTCAGGTGCTCTTCGAGGGGTCGGACCTGACCCGGATGCACGGTGAGAGCCTGCGCCAGCAGCGCAAGCACCTGCAGATGATCTTCCAGGACCCCTTCGCCTCTCTGGATCCGCGCATGACCGTGGGCGACATCATCGCCGAGCCGCTCACCAACTTCGGGGTGATGCGGGGCAAGGAGAAGAACGACCGGGTGCAGGAGCTGCTCCGGGTCGTGGGCCTGAACCCCTACTTCAACAACCGCTACCCCCATGAGTTCAGCGGCGGGCAGCGGCAGCGCATCGGCATCGCCCGGGCCCTGGCCCTCAACCCCAAGCTGATCGTCTGCGACGAGCCGGTCTCCGCCCTCGACGTCTCCATCCAGGCCCAGATCATCAACCTGCTCGAGGACCTGCAGGGGGAGTTCCACCTCACCTACCTCTTCATCGCCCACGACCTCTCGGTGGTGCGGCACATCAGCCAGCGGATCCTGGTCATGTACCTGGGCAAGATCGTGGAGATCGCACCCAGCGACGACCTCTACACGACCCAGTTCCACCCCTACACCAAGGCGCTCCTCTCCGCCGTCCCGGTGCCCGACCCGCGGGTGGAGTCGCAGCGGCGTCTGGTGGAGCTGTCCGGCGAGATCCCGTCACCCCTGCACCCGCCCTCGGGCTGCCGCTTCCACACCCGCTGTCCGATCGCGCAGGTCCCCGGCCTCTGCAGCGACCAGGAGCCGCCGCTCGAGGAGAAGAGTGCGGAGCATCTCGCCGCCTGCCACTTCTCCTCACAGGTCGGGGCCGTGCTGGGCTGACCCGGGCTCGGGCCCCCCAGAGCCGGCTCTGGGCCGTACAGTGACCCCCATGGACCACGAGGCAGCGCTGGCGTTCATCCGCGACCACCGGCGCGGCGTGCTGGCCACCCACCGCCGTGACGGGGGGCTCCAGATGTCCCCGGTGGTTGCCACGGTCGACGCCGAGCGGCGGGTGGTCATCAGCACCCGCGAGGGCGCGATGAAGACGCTCAACCTCCGCCGCGACCCTCGGGCCACCCTCTGCTCGTTCACCGACCGCTTCTTCGGTGAGTGGCACAGCGTCGAGGGAAGGGTGGAGATCGTGAGCCTCCCCGAGGCCATGGAGCTGCTCGTCGACTACTACCGGCGCACCGCGGGCGAGCACCCCGACTGGGACGACTACCGCCGCGCCATGGAGCGCGAGCGCCGGGTGCTGCTGCGGCTCACCGTGGAGCGCAGCGGGCCCGCCCGGAGCGGTTAGCGAGGCGCCGGGCCCCGGCTCGTGGCTGCCCCACGCCTGGTGCAGCGCGAGCCCGCGCGGATGCCATGCCCATGACGGCGGCCGTCCACATTTCAACCGTGCTCAGGACAATATCTGCCGATGATCGTCCGGCACGTGTGCCAGATTCCGGTCAGCCGCTGGTCACAACCCGAACCGCCCGGCTGAACCCCAGCGGCTGTCCGCCGCCCCGCGGGCAGCGCCCTGCGCCAACCGGCGGGCTCGCGGCCATCTCCGGGGATCGAGCTTGGCGAGGACTGGGTCGCACCCGGCAGTGCGCGACCGGCCAGCTCATCGCGCTCGTCGTGACGACGTCTCTCGCGAATGGCGGTGGCGGACACCGAGCCGACGTCGTCGGCCTCTGTGTGCCGCCGACGAACCAAGCGGAATTGTGCTCATCTTGTGCGCTCTGGCGACAATTGAGTACAAAAGCGTGACGCCCGGCCCGGGCGCGGACGGCCGACTACGATGTCGGCGATGGACGAAGCCGACCACGCCAACGGCGGACCCAGGGTGGAGACCGCGGCTCCCGCGGGAGCCATCGCGGGCCAGGCCACGGAGAGGTTTGCGGGGTGGGCCCCCGGGGCCCACGACGCCATGCCGGTCTTCCCTCGCGGAACCCCCCTCTTCCAGGGGATCCCGGCGCCCGCGATCGTCATCGAGGCGCTCGCCCCGGTCATCGGAGACGGCGCTCTGGTCAGCCGGCGATCCGGGTCCGTGGGGGTCATCCTGATCAAGGCGGCGAGCCTCTTCGAGGTCTACGCCTTCGAGGGGGGCAAGCGACTCGACGGCCAGAGGGCGCTCCAGCAGATCTCGGAGTGGACCGACGCCACGGTGAGCGCGTACCAGCTGGATCGCAACGTCGTGGCGGCGGCCCCGGCCCTCTTCCGAGGCACCCCCTGCCACGCGGATCTCCGGCTCGAGTGGACCGATTGGAAGGGCCTCCTGGCCGACCTCTGCAGCCGCGGCGGGCTCTTCGTGGTGGAGTTCGACACGCCGCTCGGCCGGGGCGTCACCATGATCCTGGACGGGCACCAGGTGGCCACCTACACGGAGGCCCATCCCGAGCTCGGTCCAGAGGCGTTGCTGGATCCGCTGGCCGCGACCAGGCGGGGGACCATCTGGGTCCGCCGCGAGCCGGCGACCCAGGCACCCGTCGTGAAGCCGATCCCGGCTTCGCCACGGGGCTCCGCCCCGACGGCACCCGAGCCAGCCTGGGCGGCACTGGTGGCGGTCAAGCCCGCCGCTGCTCCCGCCCGGCCCGCGCCGCTCAGCGTCGGGGTCGGCTGGTCGACGGCGCCGCTCGGTTCCGGCGCCACCGGAGCCGGACGTCCCTCCGCCCCGGCCGTCGCGCCCGCGCCCCCTGCCAACCCCCGCCCAGCGGCCGCTCCGGCCGAGCCCTTCGACCCCTTCGCGCTGCTGGAGAACGGCGAGGACCGCGCGCGCCCCGCCCCGTCGGTCCCGGTGTTCTCCGTCGCTGAGGTGTCCGTCGCGCTCAAGCAGCTGGCACGCGCTCATCTCCTGCGCCAGTCTCCCCGTGTGGAGGCCATGGTCGACGACGCGGTGGCCCAGCGCGTGTCACTCGGGATCCTCACCGACGAGGTCCGCGGCCTCGTGATCCGCGGCGTGACCTCGGTCACCCTCGCCCACCTTGCGGACGAGATGGCTATGGTGGTCCCCAGCCGACCTCGCTGATCCGAGCGGTCCCGCAGGCCCGGCGAGGCTCCCCGCCTCGAGCGGCACCATTCTGGACACCCGGGATCGGAGGCTGACCCCGGGACCGGGGGTCATGTGGATCCGAGGATCACCCGGCCGCTGGGTGGCCCCGTCGACCGTCCAGCTCCCGCCGCGCCATGCGCAGACGCTCCGCGCTCTTTTCCCTGCCGATGAAGGCCATGGCGTCGAAGACCGGAAGACCGGAGGGGTGCCCGAGGATGGCGATGTAGAGGACGCGGAAGCCGTCGCGGGCCTTGACGCCGCGGGGCTCGAGCAGCGCCGTGAGGCGCAGCCGCATCGCCTCCAGACCGTCCAACCCACCCGCCTCCACCTCGGCGACCGCAGCGTCGAGAAGCGCTCCGGCGGCCTCGGCATCCACCTTGCGAGGCGGGAAGACGACATCCGGGTCCCAGGGGGCGGGCCCGAGCAGCGGCTCGGCCAGGGCGACCGCATCGCGCAGGGTGATCATCCGCTCCCGCAGGAGTGGCACCAGCCTCCGGCGCGCCTCGATGCTCGTCCCCGGCAGGTGGAACTCGAGCGCCGCCACCAACGCCTCACCGTCCATCCGGCGGATGTGGAGACCGTTGAGCGAGTCCAGGCGGTGCGCGTCGAAGACGGCAGGCGACGACTGGACCCGCTCCAGGGAGAAGGCGGCGATCAGCTCCTCACGGCTGAACACCTCCTGCTCGGTGCCGCTGGACCATCCCAGCAGGGCCATGGCGTTGATCAGCGCCTCGGGCAGGTACCCCAGCTCGGCGTACTCCAGGACGGTGCGCGCGCCGCGCCGCTTGGAGAGCTTCTGGCGGGTCTCGTCCAGGACGTTGGGCGCGTGGCAGAAGCGAGGCGCATCCCAGCCCAGGGCGGCATAGATGGCGAGGTGCTTGGGGGTCGAGGGGATCCACTCGTCGGAGCGGATCACGTGGCTGATCCCCATGAGGTGGTCGTCGACGACGACGGCCAGGTGGTACGTGGGAAAGCCGTCCGACTTGAGCAGCACCTGGTCGTCGATGTCGGCGTTGTCGTACCGGATGAGGCCGTGGATGACGTCGTCCCACTCGGTCGTCCCCTCCGGCATGCGCAACCTGAGCACCGCCGGCATCCCGCCCTCGCGCTCCACCGCCACCTGCTCCTGCCGGCCGAGGCAGCGACGGTCGTACCGGGGCGGCTGGTGGAGGCGCTGCTGCTCGAGGCGCATCTCGGTCAGCCGCTCGGAGGAGCAGGTGCACCAGTACGCGGCGCCCGCTTCGACCAGTCGGCGGGCGTGCTCGGCGTACAGGTCGAGGCGCAGCGACTGGATGTAGGGGCCGTGCGGGCCTTCCATCTCGGGGCCCTCGTCCCAGGTCAGCTCCAGCCAGCGGAGGGTCTCCAGGATGGCGGCCTCGCTCTCGGGCACGTAGCGCCCCTGGTCGGTATCCTCGATGCGGAGCACGAAGCTGCCGCCCGTGGAGCGGGCGGCGAGCCAGGCGAAGAGTGCGGTGCGGACGTTGCCGAGGTGGAGGAACCCGGTGGGCGAGGGGGCGAAGCGGGTCCGGATGGGAGCCACCAGACGGGGCTCAGCGCTGCGCGAAGAAGAGGACGAAGAGCGTGGTCCAGATCAGCAGCGCGGCGACCAGGACGGCGGCGTCGAACCCTGAGGACCTGAACCCGACCGGGTGGGGCCCGCCGCCTCCGCGCCGGCCATCCGTGGTGAGCCGCCCGCCGCCGGGTTCGCCGTCGCCCATCCCCCAGGCGGGGGGAAGGGGCGCGCGGCTGCGCTGAGGGACCGGGGAGGCCTTTTCGCGGACGGGCATCTGACCTCCGGACGTGGGCGGTGACGAGATCCGACCGAGTATACCCGGGCCTGGAGTGCCGGCCCCGAGTACACTCGCGGGCCATGGCGCCGCCGCCGAACCACGTGCCGGTGGCATCGCCGCGGGCCAGTCGATGGGCCGGCGTCCGGCGCCACGCGGGGGTGCTGCGCATCGCCCTCCCCCCCTTCGTCGCCAGCAAGCTGATCGGCGTCCTGGTGCCGATGCTGACGGTGTGGGTGCGCAGCACCGGGGTCGGCCTGCCGGTCGCCTCGAGCCTGCTGCAGCCCTTCGCTCTCTGGGACGGCGCGGCGTTCACCGAGATCGCCCAGCGGGGATATCCGAGCGGCCCGCTCAACCTGGGGGCGGGAGCCCCCGGCCACCTCTGGGCTTACTTCCCGGGCTACCCGCTGCTAGTCCACCTGCTCGGCTACCTGGTGCCGAGCACCATCGCCGCGGGCATCGTCGTGAGCGCCGCCGCCGAGCTGATCGCCCTGGTGTTCCTGGCCAAGCTGATCCTGCTCGAGCGCGGCGACGAGGCGTCAGCGCGCTTCGCGTGCTGGACGCTGGCGGTCTTCCCGTATGCCGTCTACCTGACCGCGGTGTTCTCGGAGAGCACCTTCCTGGCCGCCACCACCGCCTCCCTCTACTACATGCGCAGGGGCCGTGACGGCCGCGCCGCCATCGCGGCCGCGATCGCCATGCTGGTGCGGATCACCGGGGTCGCCCTCATCCCCGCGCTGATCGTCGACCACCTCGTGCGCCGGCGCGGACGCCCCGGGCGCGGGCTGATCGCCATCCTCGCGAGCCCGCTGGCACCGCTCCTCTTCGTCGCCTACGCGTGGAGGTCGACCGGGGACCCCCTGGCGTACCTCCACGTGGAGCGCTCGCCGTCCTTCAACCGCCTCTTCGCCTGGCCATGGGACGGCGCCCGGGCCACCTTCGCCTCGTTCGTCGGAGGCCCGGGGGGGAACAGCTTCGTCTTCGGCATGGAGCTGCTCTTCGGGGTGGCCGGGCTGGTCGCCGTGATCTGGCTGGCCTGGCACTGGCGGACCGTCGCACCCGCGCTCACCGTCTTCGCGGCGGTGGCGTGGCTGATGTCCACCTCGCTCGCGTACTGGCTGAGCGTGCCCCGCTACGAGATGACGGTGGTGCCGATCTATCTGGCCCTCGCCGACGTCACCCGCCGCAATCCGCGCTCGCGGCCGGTGCTGATCGCGGTGTCGGCGGGTTGGATGGGGTTCCTCGCCACCCTGATGGCGACCGGCCAGTTCGTGGCCTGAGACGCCCCCTGTCGGGGCGTCGCCTCGCCGTACCCGCACGGGGAGTCGAACCCCGGTTGCCACCTTGAAAGGGTGAGGTCCTAACCGCTAGACGATGCGGGCGCTGCCGCGATGGTACCCGCGCCGGGTGACGGCACTCGCCCTCAGCGGCGCCACTCCACGTCCCCGAAGAAGCCGGGTGACCTGGGGTGCCGGCGGTACGCGTCGCGGCCCGTTCTGGCCTCGGCGATCGAGGTGTTGACCCCGTGGCCGGGGAGCACCATGGTGCCCGGGGGGAGGGGGAGCAGGCGGGCGTCGATGGAGGAGAGGATCGTCTCGAGATCACCGAACGCGAAGGTCCGCCCCGGGCCGCCGTTGAAGAGCGTGTCGCCGGTGATCACCGCCTGGCCGACGCGGAGCGAGATGCTCCCCGGGGTGTGACCGGGGGTGTGGAGGACCTCGATGCGGACCCCCCCGACCCGGACCTCGGCGCCGTCCTGCAGCCGGCCGTCGATCCGCTCCTCGGGGATGTTGACCTCGGCCTCACCCACCAGCACGGGTGCGCCGGTTGCGGCGCGGACAGCGTCGTACGTCGCCCAGTGGTCGAGGTGCCAGTGGCTGGCCACGATGCTCTGGACGCCTCCCTCGGCGGCGATCGCCGCGAGCAGCGGGCCCTCCTCGAGGGGCATGTCGACCAGCAGGCCGGCGTGCGCCGAGGTGTCGCGGATGATGTAGGCGTTGTTGCCGTACGGGCCCATGGGCCCGACCTTGACGATCCGGGCCTCGCCGTCCTCGTAGACCTCGATCGGGGCGGGGGCGGCCGTGGTCACGGCCGGGTCCGCCGCCGCGAGGCGCCGCCACCCGGCGCGGACGGCCGCCGCCGGAGAGGCCTCCCCGCCACCGCGCGGCCGCCGGGGCGCGCCTCGGCCTCGGCGCGCAGCGCCGCCTTGTGGGCGCGCTTGCCGGCCTGGTAGGCACGGCGCTCGTCGGCGGTGGTGACGTCGGCGAGGGTCGGGAAGTCGGGGGCGACCTCCTCCCACCCCTCGGGCCGGACCCCGAAGTGGCGGGCGAGGACGCCGGTCACGATCCGCCCCTTGAGCGGACCGAAGCCGGGCAGGGCGGTCAGGCGGCGGTGGAGCTCCTTGGCCGTGCCGGCCTCGCGCCAGAGGCGGGAGGCGTCGCCCCCGTAGCTCTCCGCGACGATCCGGCAGAGACCCTGGACCCGACCGGCCATGCTGGCCGGGAAGCGATGTACGGCGGGCGGGGTCCGGAAGGCGGCCACGAAGGCGTCCGGGTCGGTGGTGGCCAGGCGCACCGCATCCAGGGTGCCGAGGCGTTCGCGGATCCGGAGCGGCCCGAGGAAGGCCTGCTCGATGGGGAACTGCTGGTCGAGGCAGAAGCCGATGAGCAGCGCCAGCGGGTCCTCGGCGACCAGTCGGTTGGCCTCCTCGTCCTCGGTCCAGCCGAGCCGGGGGGCCGGTGCGCGCGGGGGCATGCGGGTAGCCTACGCCAGGGGGCCGAACGACCCGCGGGTGGGGTGGTCACTCGCCCCGGCGGCCACCGCGCGTGCAGTTGAGCGCCGGCGCTCCGCAACCGACTCGCCAAGGTGGTATCTCGATTCGGTCACGACGCCCGGGCGGGTGGCTCGGCGGATGGTAAGACCGGTGAGGGCCGGGCCCCCGACAACGCCGCGCCCCCAGCTTGCACCGCGAGGTCATGGTCAACACGTCTGCGCTGGCGGTCCCCCCCGACGAGATCGACCGTCGGCGCACCTTCTGGGTCGCCTGCGCGGGGCTGGCGCTGGTGACCGCCGCGCTCATGGTCGCCATCGTCGTCATGACCCGCGGCACCCTCACGTACATCATCGACGACGCCTACATCCACCTCTCGATGGCGCGGACCTTCGCGACCACGGGCAACTGGGGGGTCGTCCCGGGAAACTGGGAGTCGGCGGACTCCTCGCCGGGATGGATCCTGCTCCTGGCCGGCCTGATCAAGGTCCTCCCGGCCCTGACCGAGTGGTTCCCCTTCATCATCAACGGGCTGGCGGCTGTGGTCGTGGTCTGGCTGATCACCGCCCGCCAGGACCTGGTGGTGCTCCGGCGCGGCCGCAACCACCCCCTGCGCTACCTCGCGGTGCTGGTGCTGCCGAGCGTCCTCTTCCTGCCCGAGCTGATCGTCCTGGGGATGGAGCACACGCTCCACGCCGTGCTGATCCTCGGTGTCCTCATCGCCCTCGAATGGCTGATTCGTGACGGGGTGACCTGGCGCCGCGTCCTCGTCTACGCGAGCCTCAGCCTGGTGGGGAGCGCGATCCGCTTCGAGACCCTCTTCCTCAGCGCCGGCTGCGCCCTGGCGCTGGTCGTCCCGCCGCTCTGGGCGAGCCTACGGCGCCGGCACCCCGAGCCCGTCCTCTGGCGGTGCATCGGGGCCGCGGCGGCGGGGACGGCGGCGGCGGCGATCCCGGTCATCGCCATGGGCGTGGTCGACCTCACCCACGGCGCCTACTTCTTCCCCAACTCGATCGTCGAGAAGACGGCCCTGCTGGGCAACCAGAGCCTGCTGCAGGCGGCCATCCCCTCGCTCTCCACCATCTGGTCGAACCTGAGCCTCGACCCGTTCCTCGTCGTCATGCTGGCCTTCGGCGTGGTCATGGCCGTGCGCGGCCCCGGGCTGCGGCCGCTCTGGGCCGCATGGGTCGTCGGCACCCTCCTCCACGCCGCCTACGGACAGTTCGGCTGGGACGACCGCTACCAGGCCTACCTGCTGATCGCGGGCGTGTGGCTCACCCTCCGGACCCTCCCCCGCATCGAGTGGGCGCCGGTCCGGCAACACCTCGCGCTCGCGCTCGGGCTGCTGCTCGTGGTCCTGCCCATCGGCAAGTTCGACTACATCGTGTACGCACCCGAGTCAGCCCTGATCCAGACCCAAGTGCAGCAGCAGATGGCCGCCTTCCTGGCCCGCTACTACGGCGGCCAGACCGTGATGGTCAACGACATCGGGCGGGTCACCTGGGAGCACCAGGGGGGGCTGCTGGACGCCTGGGCGCTGGCCAGCCTGGACGTGCTGCGCCTTCAGCGGGACGGGGAATACAACGCCGACCACATGACGGTGCTCGCCCAGGACGATCACGTGGCCGCGGTCGCCCTCTACTCGCCGACCTTCGACTTCCTGATCCCCCACGGCTACACCAAGGTGGCGGTCTGGAAGATCGCTCTCGGGGCCAACTCGGCGGCCCAGGCGATCGACTTCTACGCGCCAACGGGAGCCGATGCGCAGGCCATGGCCGCCGACATGCATGCCTTCGCCCCCCAGATGGTCGCCGGGTCGGGTGCGGTCAGCATCCTCGGCTAGTCCCCGCGGCGCGGTCCCGGTCGGGCCGGTGCGAATGGGTGGGGATGCAAGAATGGCGGACGTGCGCGAGTACTCGGTCGAGACCGGCTCCCTGCGACTGTCGGTGCGCGATCATCCCGGCGGGAGCCCCCCCATCCTGGCCCTCCACGGGCTGGCCAGCAACGCGCGCTGGTGGGACCTGGTGGCCGCCCGGCTCAGCCCACGCTGGCGGGTGATCGCCCCCGACCTGCGCGGCCACGGCCGGTCGGACCGGCCCGAGACCGGCTACTCGTTCGCCGAGGTGGTCGACGACCTGCGCGCACTGGTCGAGGCCGCGGGCCTGGACCAGGTCATCGTCGCCGGCCACAGCTGGGGGGCCTCGGTGGCGCTCTGGTTCGCGGCGGCGCTTCCCGAGCGCGCCATCGGCTGTGTCTGCGTCGACGGGGGAGCCGCCTCGATGCGCGAGCACTTCCCGACCTGGGCCGAGGCCGAGGAGCGCCTGCGCCCACCCCGGATCCCCGGGCTCACCGAGGAGACGGTGCGCGCCTGGGCGGCGAGCGGCCCGCTCGCGGAGGGTGGGGACGCCGCGGCCGTGGGGGAGATCCTGCTCGGCAACTTCGCGGACGAGGGAGGCATCCTCCGGCCCCGGCTGAGGCTGGAGCAGCACATGGAGATCGCCCGGCGGATGTACGAGCTGGACGGCTTCGAGCTGATGGCCCGGATCTCGTGCCCGGTGCTCTTTGTGCCCGCGCGGAGCGGCCCCTGGCCGGTGGAGGCGAAGGCTGCGGGGCTGCAGCGCGCCCGAGACGTGCTCGGGTCACGCGCCCAGATCGAGTGGCTGGACGGCGGCCACGACCTCCCGGTGCAGCGGCCCGCCGAGCTGGCCAAGGTCATGGCGGCGTTCGCGGCGAAGGTCCGCTGAGCCGACCAGAGGTAGCATCCGAGGCGACGACGGGTCCGGAACCGTCATAGCTCGGGCGACGGCCACACTGTCGCCCGCTCCCGGTCGCCAACGCCCCAAGCAGCGCCGGTGCGATGGATACTAGCCGTGGTGCCGGATCCTCTGCGAAACATCCTGATCATCGCCACCAGCCGCGGGGATGCGCGTGGCCTCTCCCAAGTGGCTCTTGCCGCTGCCGACCGAGCGTCGGTGCGCGTCCTCCTGAGCGACGCCGCAGCCGCGACATGGAATCCATCGGGCTCAGACCTGCTCAACAAGGTGCCCACCCTCATCGTGCCATGCGGATTCTCCGCGGCACGGAACGTGAACGAGCTGGCGCACGCCGCCCATGCGCTCGCCCTGGCCGCGATCGACGCCGCGTTGTCAGCGCCGACCGACATCGTTGTGCTGATGGGTGACCGCCACGAGCTCCTGCCCCTCGCACACGGCCTCCTACTCCGGGGTCTGCCGATTGGTCACATATCGGGTGGCGACGTCACCGAAGGCGCCTTTGATGACGCCGTCCGTCACGCGCTCACCAAGCTTTCGCATCTGCATTTCTGCGCCACCGAAGAGGCGGCGCAGCGGGTGCTCCAGATGGGCGAGGAGCCATGGCGCGTGACGGTCACGGGCGAACCGGCGCTGGATGGCCTCGTCGAGGCGGCGGAACGCATATCCCGTTGGCAAGCCGGCGAGCTCGGCTTTCCCGTCCAGCATCCGCTGGCGCTGGTAACTTATCACCCTCCTACCATGACGCCCGAACTGCTTGAGCCGGAGCTCGAGGCGATCGTGACAAGCCTCGACGAGGCGCGAACCATCATCGCAACCCATCCGGGGGCCGACCCGGGAGCTCCGAGGGTCGTCGCCCGGTTGCGACGATGGTCTGCGCAGAACCCGACCGTGCACGTGCTTCCAGCGCTCGGGTCCCTGTATGGGTCGGTTCTCGCCAGCGCCGACGTCATGGTGGGCAACTCGTCCAGTGGAATCGTGGAGGCTCCGATGTTCAAGACGCCGGTGGTGAACGTGGGGGACCGGCAGCGGGGACGAATGCATGCCGCCAACGTCATCGACGTGCCCGGCGACCGCACGCAGGTACGTGAGGCAATTCACCGGGCCCTGGAGCCGAGCTTCCGCGCATCACTGGAAGGGCTGGTCAATCCCTATGGAGACGGTCACGCTTCAGAGCGCATAAGGGACGTTCTGCTGGAAGCAGACCGTGTCAGACTGTGGAACAAGAAGTTCGTGGATCAGAGCCGGGGACCGGCATGACCTCAGGACCCTCGACAGAGGAGTCGTTGGGGCGGCGCCGGTCGATCGGTGGCGAGTTTCCGCTGCAGGACGCGTCACATCCTGCCCCCTCGTCCACGCTCCTCCACCAACTGGAGCGTCTTGCGGCTGGCGACCTACAACTCTTCGCATCCGGGCGCGGTGCACTGCGAGCCCTGCTTCGTGCTCAGGCGGCAGAAGGAAGGAACACCCTGATCCTGCCGGGCTACATCTGCGATAGCGTCCTACGGGCGACCAAGTACGCCGGGACAGGTTGGCAGCTGCGGTTTCTCCACGTCACGCCGACCCTCGAGCCGGACGCGAACGAGCTCGCGGCGGAGTCTCGGCGCGCTGGCGCGCGTGGCCTTGTTCTCGCAGTGCCGCTGTTCGGATTCAACTACACGGACGCATTGCGCGAGGCGTTGCGAGGCGCCCGCGACAGCGGGAGCACGGTGGCATGGGACCTGACGCACGGGCTCTTCTCCGACTGGGCACAGCAATGCGAGGGGCCTCGCCTCGCCAGCCTTCGCAAGTGGTGCGGACTTCCGGACGGCGGAGCCCTCCTGGGCGGAGGAGCAGATATCGTCCACGTCATGGGTCGTCTTTCGGGCCGCGGGAGCGGGCCCGCGGCCCGGTTCGTTCGACTTCGGCTGGATGCCATGGCCCTGAAGGGGGCGTGGCTGAGCGGAGCATCGGGGAGCGAAGACGTCTTTCTTCGCCTCTTGCAGCACGCCGAGCGCGAGCTTGAGGCGGTCCGCGGCACCCCACCGATCAGCTCCACGGGCTTGTCGCTTGCGGCCTCCGTGAACGGGGTGGAGCTTGGGCACCGCCGCCAACTCAACTACAACGTCCTACTCGACGGCATCCGCAGCATCCCCGGGCTCAGGCCCCTACACCCTGACCTCCCGTCCACCGTCTGCCCTTTTGGGTTACCCGTCCTCATCGACGATCGGGACCGGGTGCGAGCCAGATTGGCCGCGGGCCGAGCATTCTGCCCGGTCCACTGGCCAGTGCCCGCATCCGTCCCGCGAACCAACTTCCCGGAGGTCCATGCGCTCGCCGGCAGGGCTCTGACCTTGCCGGTCGACCAGCGCTACGGCCCGGAAGATATGGCTCGCTTGACGACTATGCTGCGTTCGGTGAAGCACCGATGACACGATGGTGTGGCAAAGGCCTCACGAGCTGGCGAAGCTGAGCCCTGCCCGGTATTCTCCGCTCAACTCCGTGCAACCACAACTCTCCACGCTCTGCGTAACTTCGCGCTCGACGCTCCGCGAGGCTATCGAGGCGATCGAGGCCGGTGGCGCCGCCATCGCCCTCGTGTTGGACGAGGCTGAGCATCTCGTCGGCACTCTCACGGACGGCGACATCCGGCGCGCGATGCTGTCCGGCGCAACCCTGGAATCACCCATCGTCGGCTACGTCACCAGCGACTTCATTGCTGTGCGCCCTGACCTCGACCGCGCGGCGGTCTTGGACCTGATGCAGGCGCGCCACATTAGCCAGATTCCCGTCACTGACGGCGCTCGGCGCCTCATCGGGCTGCATCTACTGCGCGACCTCATGAGCGCCCAAGAGCGTCCGAACGCCGCCGTCATCATGGCGGGCGGCCGGGGTACGCGGCTTTACCCCTACACCGCGACCATCCCCAAGCCAATGGTCGAGGTCGCCCACCGGCCCATCCTGGAACGCATCGTCCTCCACCTAGTGGGCGGTGGCATTCGCACCATCTTCCTCGCCGTCAACCATATGGCCAACGTTATCGAAGGCTATTTCCGCGATGGTGCTGACTTCGGTTGCTCGATTGACTACCTGCGCGAAGACCCCGGCAACCCCCTCGGCACCGCTGGCGCGCTCAGGCTGCTCCCCGAGGTGGGCGGCTGGCGCGCCCATCCACTGCTCGTCATGAATGGTGACCTCCTCACCGACTTCAACGTCGGTGAACTGCTTGCTGCGCACGAAGCAGCCAACACCCTGCTCACCGTAGGCATAACCGACTACGCCCATCAGATCCCCTTCGGCATGGTCGCGCTCAAGGATGGTCGCCTCCTATCCCTCAGCGAGAAGCCGGTGGTGACCTGGACCGTCAGCGCGGGCATCTACATCCTCGATCCCGCCCTCATTGCGCGCATTCCGCGCAGTTGCGATTACCTCATGACCCAGCTGGTCGACGCGTGTTTGTCCCGCGGCGAATACGTGCACACTCACGCTGTTGGTGCTGGCTGGAATGACATAGGGCGTCCCTCCGACCTCCATCGTGCTCGAGGCGAGGAGGGCTTGTTCGAGTGAATCTTCAAGGCCGCCGCGTGCTGGTCACAGGAGGCGACGGATTCATCGGCAGCCACCTGGTCGAGCGCCTTCTCAAGGAAGGGGCCAACGTCCGCGCGCTCTGCCTGTACACGTCAACCGGTTCCCGGGGTTGGCTCGACGACCTGGACCCGCAGCTCAGTGCTGAGCTCGATGTGTGGCTCGGTGACATTCGCGATGCGGCCTTTGTCGACGGCCTCGTCGAGGGCATGGACCTAGTGCTCCATCTGGCCGCTCTCATCGCCATTCCATACAGCTATGTCGCCCCTTTCTCCTTCATCGCGACCAACGTCATCGGGACCCACAACGTTCTTGAGGCCGTGCGTCGCCACGGGGTCAGCCGGATGGTGCATGCATCCACCAGCGAGGTGTACGGGACTCCGGACACCCTCCCGATCACGGAGAACCATCCCCTGAAAGCCCAATCGCCGTACAGCGCGAGCAAGATCGCAGCCGACAAGCTCTGCGAGGCGTGGGCCCGCTCGTTCGACGTGCCGGTCGTGATCCTGCGACCTTTCAACACCTATGGACCCCGCCAGTCGGCACGCGCCGTTATTGCAACGCTTCTGGAGCAGATACTTGCCGGGCTCACCCCGATTCGCCTCGGTAGTCTCGAGCCGCGACGCGACTTCACCTACGTGACCGATACGGTGGACGGGTTCATCCGTGCTGCCACAGCTGATCTACCCGCCGGCGAAGTCATTCATCTCGGCACCGGCACAACGGTGTCAGTCGGTGAGCTGGTGGAGCGGGCGCAGGCGTTGCTGGGAACTGAGCTGCCGGTGGCTCTCGACATGGAGCGGATTCGACCGTCTCTCAGCGAGGTCATGGTGCTCCAGAGCGATCCCAGTCGAGCCGCAGAGATCCTGGGGTGGCGGCCCAGGGTGGATCTGGAAGCGGGTCTTGGCGCCACCGCGAACTGGCTGCGGCCTCGGGTGGACGCGCGTCGCGCGGCGAACTTCCAGAGATGAGCGTGCGCCGTATCCCGCTTCTCGAGCCCGTGCTTCTTGGCAACGAGCGTGCCTATCTGGACGAGTGCGTGATTTCGGGCCAGGTCTCGTCGGTGGGTCCTTTCGTTCCCCGTTTCGAGCGTGAGCTTGCCGAGTGGGTCGGTGCCCAGCACGCCGTGGCGTGCGGGAGCGGGACCGCCGCCCTCCACCTGGCGATGCTGGCAGTGGGTGTCGGCCCGGGTGACGACGTGCTGGTTTCCGATCTCACCTTCATTGCGTCGGCCAACCCCGCGCGCTACTGCGGCGCCCAAGTGATCCTGGTGGACAGTGAACCGAGCAGCTGGAACCTCGACCCCGCGCTGGTCGAGGCGGAGCTGGATAGCCGGGGCCGAGCCGGGCTGCGAATGCCGGCGGCCATCGTCGCAGTGCACGCCTTCGGTCAGCTGGCCCCGCTGGAGCGACTCCTCGCCGCAGCGACCGACCACGGCGTCCCTGTGATCGAGGACGCCGCCGAGGCCCTGGGCGGACAGTGGCTGTCCCCCCCTTTCCGCCTCAGACAGGCGGGCACCGTCGGCGAGATCGGTGTCTTCTCCTTCAATGGCAACAAGGTCCTCACCACAGGCGGCGGTGGCATGCTGGTCACCCCCGATGCAGCAAGGGCGGCGAAGGCACGACACCTCTCGACGCAGGCGCGGCTTCCCGGATCCGACTATGTCCACGATACGATCGGTTTCAACTACCGCCTGAGCAACATCTCCGCCGCCGTGGGGCTGGCTCAACTCGAGCGTCTCGATGCCATGCTGGCCCGCAAGCGGGAGATCGCGGGCCGGTACGACGACGAGTTCGAGCGAGAGCCGCGCGTCGAGACGGTCCCCGACGCTCCCGGTACACGGGGGTCGGCCTGGCTGTACACGGTGCTGCTTCCGTCGCGAAGCGATCGCGACCGAGTCCGCCGTGCGCTGGCCGCGGAGGGCATCGAGACCCGCCCGGTGTGGCCTCCCGTCCACCTCCAGCAACCCTACCTTGGGTCCCCGGTCCTGGGAGGGGGCGGGGTAGCCGCTGAGCTGGCCGGCCGTGGCCTCAGCCTCCCATCCTCGGCCGACCTCAGCGACGCGGAGCTCACCGAGGTCGCAGGTGCGCTCATTGAAGCGTTGGACCATAGATGAGCGAGACCGCATCGCTGGCGCCGGCTTGCAACTCCCGTCGAGTGCTCTGCCTCATCCCCGCTCGCTCGGGCTCGACCCGAGTGCCGGGCAAGAACGTCCAGCCGGTGGGAGGGCGGACGCTCCTGGAGCGGGCCATCGCCACCGCGGTGTCCGCATTTGGAGGCGTGGTGGTTTCCACCGACTCTCCGGATTACGCCCGACTGGCCGTGTCGGCAGGCGCCGAGGTCCCAGGGCTCCGTCCTCCAGGGCTGGCCGGCCCCGAAACGCCGATCGATGCAGTCGTCCAGCACGCGCTTCAGAGCTGGAACTACCCTGACGCTGAGGTCCTGGTCCTGATGCAGCCGACCTCGCCTTTCACCACCCCGGCCGATCTGCACGCCGTGGTCGCGGCGCTGGACGCCTCTTCCACGGCCGGCTGTGCGCTCACCCTGGCGCCCGTCCCCCCGGCGTACGCATCGCTGATGGCGGCTGACCCGTCGGATCTCGCCGAGTTCGTCGCTCCGACGCTGGCCCGCCTGCGCACTCAGGACGTTCCACGCCTGGGCGTCCCCACCGGCGGCGCTTATGCGGCTCGCGTCGCCCGCCTGCGCCGTGGCGAGCCCCTACTCCGATCGCCGTACTGCCCGGTTTGGGTCGATCCCTGGCGCGCCTTGGACATCGACACACCAGAGGACCTGGAGCGCGCCCGGTCCCTGGTCGGAGGTGGCCGATGAGCGACCTTCGTCTGGTCGCCGAGATCGGTGTGAACCACGACGGCGACGTGCGGCGGGCCGTGGCCATGACGCATGCCGCCGCCGAAGCGGGATTCGATGCGGTGAAGTTCCAGTACTGGAATGCCGACGAACTGCTGGCACCCGCGGCGCCCAACGCGGGATACCAGGGCCCGGGCGACCAGCACGCCCTGCTGGCCAGCTTGCGCCTGGACATCGCAGCCCTCGCGGCCGTTGAGAAGGTGGCTCACGGCCTTGGCCTGGACTTCATCGTCACCCCCGACGGTGAGCGCGCGTGCCACGAGCTGCTCGACCTCCGCCTCGATGCGATCAAGATCGGCTCCGGAGACGCGGACAACGCCTCGCTTCTCGACGTCGCGGTCTCCAGCGGCCTGCCCATCATCGCCTCCACCGGGATGATGACCGAGGCGGAGGTGACCGTCCTAGTAGAGCGCCTCACCGATGCTCGCGACGTGACCCTTCTGCATTGCGTCTCGGCGTATCCAACCCGGCTCGACGAGAATGGTCTGAACCGGATGGCGCGACTCGCTCAACTCTCGGGTCGTCCCGTCGGGCTGTCCGACCACAGCCTCGGCATCGCCGTCACCGCGGCTGCCGTGGCTCTGGGCGCCGTGACCGTGGAGAAGCACGTGACCTGGTCGGTAGAGGCGCGCGGGCCCGACCATGCCATGTCACTTCCCCTCGATGCGGCCGCCGAGTGGGTGCGGACCCTTCGCGAGCTGAAAGCCGGGCTCGGCGCCGTGGGCTGCTCGAGAGAAGAGGCGGCCAATCGAGCCGTGGTCCGCAAGGGACTGTATATACAGCGTGCCGTCGCTGCCGATGCCGTGATCGAGGCCGCCGACATCATGCCCCTGCGTCCGCTCCTGGACGGCATAACGGCCGGAGACCTCCGAGCCGCCGCGGGACATGCGGCGGCGCGTGACTTGAAGGCCGGGCAGCTGCTGCGCTGGTCCGACCTTCATCGTTGACAGGGGACCAGCGTGGCAGAGGTCGTCCTTGCTGCAGATAAGGCTCGTTGGGACGCCCTTGTTGGGAGCCGGGTGCTCGACCCCCACTGCCTGCGCCAGTTCGCCGCCGCCCAGGCCGGCGAGGCCGGGACTCCCGTCCTGGTTCATGCGGCCGGTGAGGACTGGTCCACCTTGGAGGTCCTGCTGCTCACCGACATCGGCGGCGGTCACCGGACGGCGCGCGCTCCCCTCTATGGCGGCCCGTGGTTCAGCCTTCTGCAGAGCAACGACGCGATCGCCGTAGCGACCGCAGCCCAGCAAGAGGGAGACGCTGCCTTGCGCGGACTGGGTGTCGTGAGCGCGGTCACAGTCCTCAGCCCATGGCTTCCTCACGGTGAGGCGGTTTGCAATGCGTGGAGAGCCCAGGCCACACGGTCCGTGTGCTTGGCCTCGCTCGACGACCCCGAAGCGGGCTGGGCTACCCTCGAGGCTTCCCGCCGAGCCGAGGTGAGACACGCCGGCCGCGAGGGAACCGTCGGGTGGCGCCCCTTCGATCACGAGGGTGCGGCCCGCTTCGCGGCGGTCTACGCGTCAGCCATGGAGAGGGTGGGGGCCTCGGCGAGGTGGAGGCTCGGCCACGGCTACTTCGCCAGGCTCGCTGCGGAGGCCGGCAAGTTCCTGCACATGGCGACCCTCGAGACGCCGACCGGCGGCGCCGCTGCGCTCTTCCTCCACGATGCCAGTCGAGCCTCCTACCTCTACGCCGCCCGATGGGGGCGTGCCCCGGCGGCCGCGTCGGCGGTGCTCTGGTCCGCCCGTGTTGAGCTCGGCAGGATGGGCATCGAGGAGCTGCTCCTCGGCGGGGGCCTGAGCGACTCCCCCGACGATTCCCTGCTGCGCTTCAAGAGAGCGTTCGCCGACCGCGTGGCCCCGCTGTCGGTGGCCGCTCGCGTCTTCGATCGGGACGTGCATGACGAGGCCGTCGCCTCGGGGCACGCCCGTCCGTTGCCCGACTTCACGGTTGAAGCGTGAGCCGGCCGAGGACGCACAGCCCACTCGAGGGTGGAGTCGTGCTCGCCAGCGGTCGCGACCAGTGACCTCGGATCGCCTCTACCGTCGCGTTCTTCGGCCGCCCGTGGACTGGGTGATGGACCGTATCTACAGAGTGGAAACTCGCAACGCGGTGCGCTGCGACGCTCTCGGTTTCAGCGAAGATCGGGGCGTCTACTACGGAGCAGCCGACTGGCGTGCTCTGCCCGCGTTTCTTCGCGCCGCGTCCGTGCATGCCGGCGACGTGTTCGTGGACCTGGGATGTGGCAAGGGCCGAGTCTTGATCCAGGCGGCGGCGTACCCGTTTGCCCGCATCATCGGGGTTGAGCTTGACCCGAATCTGGCCGCGGTGGCCCGCCGCAATGTGACTAAGCGAGCGTCGCATGTGGCGATTGACAACGCCGATGTGACCACCTGGGCCGTTCCCGACGATGTCACGCACGTCTTTCTGTACAACCCCTTCCACGGCGCTGTGATGGATGCCGCGCTGAGTTGCCTGCGCGAGTCTATCGGACGCTCACCGCGCCACTTGAGCATCGGCTACCTCAATCCTGTCGACCGCGATCGCCTGATTCATTTCGGCGCGGTGCTCGTGGAGTCGTGTCGGCTGCGACGTGGAGAGGGGTACGTCGTCGAGGTCTATCGTCTCGGCAAGCCGCCGGTGATCGAAGATTCCCCCAAACTCTGAGAGTGGACGTACGTGGGGACCGCATCCGACGAATGACGCTGAGGCTGATGGGCTCGTGCAACTGCGAACGGGTCGGTTCAGCCCACCGCTCCAGGGGCGGCCGGAGCCGGCAGCCGGCGCACCATCGACCACAGATCCCGGCGCTCTGATGGGCTAAGCGACACCAGCACGGCCGTGGCGCAGTACAGAGCGCCTCCTCCCACCGCCCCGGTCGCCAGGAGCGCCCTCCCCTCCAACCCCAGCAGGGGCAGAAGCAGGAGCATCGCGGCCAGGAGGGCGGCGGGCAGGACCGCGGGCAGGATGCTTATGCGGATCAGATCGCGATACGTGGCGCCAACCTCTCGAGACGCCATCCTCGCCAGGGGCAGGGCGAGGATCGCCGCGCCGACCAAGGTTCCGATGAACGTGCCGGCGACGCCCATCACGATGACCAGCAGAACGCTCGCCGTGAGGTTGATCACGGTGGCGAGGGCGAACGGTCGAAGCACGTCACGAGCTCGGCCCACCGCGGTGAGCATCAGCGAGCCGACGCGAACGGGCGCCATGACCAGCATGAAGGCCATGGCCAGGGGGATCAGGTTGTCGGCCGCGCCGTATCGGGAGCCCACCCACGTGCTCACGAGGGGGTGGGCGAGCAGAGCGGCCCCGACGATCAGGGGCATTGAGACCAGGACGGCGTATTTCGTCCCGCGGAAGAGGAGCTCCCGCAGCTGGGCCACCGAGGACCGGGCGGCAAGCCACGCGGCCGCCGGAACGACCGGTGCCTCGGCTGCCGAAAGCACCGCGTCGACCCCATTCTGCACCTGGGTGGCAATCTCCACCAGGCTGACCAGGGCCGGACCGAGAATCACGCCAACGATCAGACGGTCCATGTTGCGCTGCACCACACTGAGGATGCGTGACCCCCCGACCACCCAGGCGAAGCCGAATACGGTCCGCACCGCCGCCCATGAGGGCGGGGCCAGGCGTTGCTGGCGCACCAGGAGGCTCAAGGCCACGAGCAGCCCGAGGATCGTGGTCGCCAACGATGCCTCACCGACGACCCCGAGGTTCGAGGTGATAAGAGCGGCGGCGGCGGCGGCGGCGGTCACCACCGTCCGTTGCGCAGCGTCGGCGGTTCGCGCTAGGTCGATGCGTTGCAGGCCCTCGAGGCTGGCAAAGGTTCCCTCGCTCAGCATCTCGAACGGCACGCGGGCCCCGAGCGCGAGGATGGCCACCGTCATCTGACCGTGCAGCGATGGGGGAGCCCCGAACAGCGACGGCAGCCAGAGGGGTCCCAACCCGGCGACCAGTGCGCCACAGACCACTCCAGTGCCGGCGAGCAGGGCGAGCGAGCTGGACATGACTCGCGAGGCACCGGGGGCGTCGCCGAGCGAGTGGTGCCTGGACACCTCCGCCGAGGTCGCGACCCGGACGCCGAGATCAGCGATGGAGAGCCATCCACGACCGGCCGAGAAGGTCTCGACGAGGACCCAGAGTCCGAAGCCCGCCGCCCCCAATCCGCGCAGCATGAGCGGCAGCGAGACCAGGCTCACGATCATCGCCCACACGTTGGCGCCGCCACTGAAGAACACGTTGCGAGCGAGGCGGCGTCGCAGGGGGTTCCGTCCCTGAGGTTCCGCCGGTGGCACCGCCGATGCCCGCATGGGAGACTTCCTCAACCGGCCCGGTGGTGGCCTGCCCGAGCCGGGGCCGGCCGGGCCTCCTCACCCAGGAGGTCTGCCACGATCAGATCGAGGCTGGGGTCGGAGCCCGGGGTCAGAAGCGAACCAGCACTGAGGGTGAGTCTGGGCCGGCTGTGGCCCTCCTCATGGACCGCGTGGATGGGGTGGTGGAACCGGAAGAAGAAGGCGTGGGCATAGCGGCGGGCGCGTTCGCGCGTCCTCTCCCGAATGTCCGCTGCCATGCCGACAGCGACCACCCTGGTGGCCATCTCCCAGTACGTCTCGGCGCTCTCCGGGTCGAGGGTGAAGCCACGACCCCTGTAGTGGGTGGCACCGGCGACCACCACGGGCTTCCCCATCGCGGCCATCTCCAACCCAACCGTGGAGGTGTAGACGAGCCCGGCGTCGGCCTCGTCCATCAGCGCATACGAGTTGATCACACTGGTGGGCGGGACCACCCGGACATTGGCTGGAAGTCGGGGCATCAATCTGGCGATTCGATCGGCCATCCGATCCAGCGTGAGGTGGTTGGTCACGCTCACCTCCGCGGGATGCAGCCTGATCACCATGTCGATCTCCGGGTGGAACTGCGCCCATCGGATTCCCTCGTCCAGCCAATCGCCCAGTGACGGAAAGCAGAGATCCTTGCCGGTGACCGCGCTATCCCATGCGATGTTGCTGAACATCGCCACGAGTGGCCTCTTCTCCGGCAATCCGAGCTGGCGGCGAACGGCCGACGGATCCTCCTTCAAACCGCTCCACGGCTGGTCGAGTGTCGCGTCGCCTCTGCGGCGCTCGGCGAGATACCGGTCCAACTCGGAGCTCTCGTCCGGGCTGAGCGGGTGACGCAACGCGTCCTCGACATCGCGCCTGGGCATGGTGACATCGGAGGCGTACCCTCCCACTGACGTGATCAAGGTGTCCGCCAGCATCCCCTTCTCGTAGGTCGTCCAGCCGATGCCTCGGCGTGCTGCCAGGGCGATCAAGATCGCCTCCGCGAAGAACCTACCGTTGAGGGTCACCAGTCGGTCGGGATGGAGTCGATCGAGGACAGCCTCAAAGGCATCCGCGAGCACCAAGGCGCTGACCAGGAAGTCGCGGTAGGTCCGCAGCACCAGTGGTTCTTCGGGCAACGTGCCGCGGGAGAGGAACCACACGACCGAGGCTCGAACCAACTCGCCCATTCGGAGATCGTGGGCGCCGAACTCCTCGCACTCGTGGACTGAGCTGAGAGCCGCGACCGTTCTTCGCGCAACGGTAACCGCGCTCCCCACGTCGATGACGTCGGCAAGTCTCAGGGGCTGGAAGCCGGCGGCGGCGATCGCCCCGGTTGCGTACTCAGAGCATGAGCGACAGGGCATCGGGGGCGCAGCGTGCACCGGCATGACGTCACAGATGGGCAATCGACCGCCACATGTCACGAAGATCGTCTCCCATCCCCGCCGCTGCAGCGCATGAGCCAGCACGGTCTCGATGACGGCGTGGGTCGACCATCCGCGGAAGGTGAGGAACAACACTCGCCCGCGGCGGTCAGTCTGGCCTCTGGGCTGGCTTGCCAGATGCCGCAGATCGCGGAACTCAGGAGGCTCGAGGAGGCGCGGTGCATGCGCGCGCCGTGCCCCCATCCGGACGGTCGCCCAGGCCTCGCGCGCTCGGCGCTTCCAACGCGGATGGCGCCAGGCCCACTCTAGGAAGCGTTCCCTGAATGTCACCGCGGAAGCCCAGGGGGGAACGCACTCACGTGCCCACCGTCAGGCCTCGGAGAACCCTCAGACGCCGACGCGGGACCCGGTGGTCGTCCAAGACCGCTGATGCCGAGCAGGAAGCCGACACCCCACGACAGGTGCATCACGGGCATCACGAGCATGAGGCCAGCGGCTGCCGCCGGATCGCGCGGGCCCTCGCCAAGAGCCCGGCCGGCGATGACCGCGGTGTAGCTGAGACCGATCTCTCGACGCCAGGGCGAGAGCAGCCCCACGAGCAGCAGTGGGGCTGCCAGCTGGCGGGCAGAGAGCGATCGGGGATGGAGGCGCACCGTGGCGGCCCGGGAAAGGCCGTAACGGAGGAACTGGTGAGCCAGGCCCGAGAGGCTGTCCCGCGGGACGTACGTCGCCGTGATCGCCGGGTCGAACCAGACGCCACCGCCCGAGCCCAGGCGCAGGGCCAGCTCCGCATCCTCGTTCACGCCGACGTCCAGTCGGTAGCCGCCTTCCGAGCGTGCCAACTCGGTGGGGTAGCAACCGAGGTAGACGGTGTCGACCCAGCCTGGCGCCCCCCCGACATGGAAGCGAGCCGGGCCGGCGCCCAGTCGCGACCTCATCGCCACCGCGATGGCCCGCCCAACCCAACTGCCTCCCTCGGTGGGGATCATGGTCCCACCCACCATCGCCGCCCCACTCTGGTCGAGGGCCTCCACGCAACGTTCGACGTAGTCGTGGGCCAAGATGCAATGCCCGTCCACCCGGACGACCAGCCTCCCCGCTGCCCGAATCAGGGCGGCGTTCAAACCAGCCGCCTGAATCCGACCAGGATTGTCAAGGACCTTGACCAACCGGTGGGACGCGGCGATCTCGCGGGTGTGGTCAGCGGATCCGCCATCGGCCACCAGGATCTCGATGATGGCGGGGTATGACTGGGATTCGATCGCGCTGAGGCAGGCGTGCAGATGGTCCTGCTCGTTGAGAGCCGGCACGATCACCGAAACCGTCGGGAGCCCGCCAAACCGGCCTGAGGTCCGTGCGGCGCCGCGCGAGATGGCGCTCATGCGGCGGACCCCTCGCCTCGACGCCTCATCTTCCACTCAAGGAGAGCACGGCCATCACGGTTCGAGCCAGGATGATCAGGTCGAGGCTGACCGACTGATGCTTGACGTAGTAGAGGTCGTAGCTCAGCTTCACCCGCGCGTCGTCCACGCTGCTCCCGTAGCCGGAGTTCACCTGAGCCCAACCGGTCAGACCCGGGCGAACCGTGAGACGGGTGTTGTAGAAGTCGATCTCCGAGCGCAGGCGGTCGACGTACTGGGGCTGCTCAGGACGAGGTCCTATCAATGACATCTGGCCGCGGAGTACCGCCCATGCCTGGGGCAGCTCGTCGAGATGGAGTCTCCTGATGACGCGTCCGACCAGGGTCACCCTCCGGTCACCCGCCTCTGTCCAGGTGGTCGGCTCACCGGGGCGCTCGCGCATGGTGCGCAGCTTCACCACTGTGAAGGGGTGGCCGTGCTTGCCCACCCGGGCCTGGCGGTGGAGCACCGGCCCACCGTCCAGCTTGATGACGGCCGAGAGGGGCACGATGATCACCGCGAGCAGGATCAGGGCGGGGATCGCGACGATCACGTCCAGAGTCCGTTTGAGAGCGGCGTAGAGGTGCGACGTCTGGCCCCGCATGGGCAGACCGACCAGCCAGGTGTGGCCGAGCTGGTCGAGGAGCAGGCGCCCGGTCAGCTCCTCGTAGAGATCGGCCAGCGACCTCACCCTGACTCCGGCGTCGTGGCAGGCGAGCAGGCCGCGGAAGAGGTCGCGGTCGATGTCGTCACGCAGCCCCAGGACGACCTCCCCGACGTTGCTCGCCTGCACCACCTCATACAGCTTCTGAGTGCAGTCCCCGCGGCGGGGGTTGACCACGGCGGCCACGTGGTAGACGCCGGCGAGGTGGCCCTTGACCTCAGGCCACACCCGAGCCAGGGCGTCGCGGTCGGCCACCAGAGCGATCTGAGCCGGCGGCGAGGAGACCGCAACCAGCCGCCCGTAGAGGAGGCGCTCGCCCATCACCAGGATCCAGGCCAGGGGGGCCCAGAGGATCATGGTGGGCCGAGTTATCTGATAGGGCACCACCAAGAAGACGACGAGAAGCCCAATCAGGGAGAGGCCGAGCGCCGTGGAGACGCGGGGAACGGTCTGGCGCATAGAGACGGCCGCTCGGACGTTCCAGGCGTCGACGATGGTCGCCGAGATCACCCACAGCCCGAGCGCGATCACCGTGCCCAGCCGCGGGACGTAGAACCCGGCGTGGCGGACCTCCGACGTCCGCAGGTTGAAGGCGAGGATGAATGCCAGTGAGACCGCGATGGCGTCGAACCCCATGAGCAGCAGGCGTCGCTCGTGGATCGAGAGGCCGCGCCGTCGCGCTGCGGCCGCGCTCAGAGTCAGGGGGGCCGGGGTCACCGGGGCCTGGGTCACGCGCCTGACGCTATCAGCCGCAGGGACGGCCGCCGGTGATCGGGCGACGACACGATGCTGACAGGATTGTGACATCGTGTCGGGGGCGTTGTGACGGAGCGACAGGCGATATGACAGCGGGGCCGGTGCCGACGAGCCGATCTCGCCGTGTCGCGCTCCGGCAACGCCGGTGGGCGCATCATCCCGCCCCTCCGTAAGGTTGGGGTCACGGTGACATCGATGCGAGGTAGGACCCTGATGGCCGGTGCCGCGTGCGCGGCCATCGTGGTCGCCTACCTAAGCCTCTGGCTGGGTGTCGGGCCCTTACAGATCGGGCGCAGCGACTTCACCTCCACCTACGTCGGCGCGACCCTGCTCCGCGAGGGACACGGGGCCTCGATGTACGACGAGACGCTGCAGGCCCCGCTCCACGCCAGCCTCATCGCCCCGGACCGGGAGGGGAATCTCCCCTTCGTCAACCCGCCACTGGCGGCTGCCCTGGCGCTCCCGGTCAGCCTGCTGAGCCTCCAGGGTGCCTACCGGCTCTGGTCGATCCTCCAATTCGCCCTGCTGGTGATCTCAGTGGTGGTGGCGATCCGCGGGTCGCCCGCATGGCGCGGGCTTCCGCGGCTCACGGTGGCGGCGATCGGCCTGGCCGCCCTCGCCTGCCTGGGAACGTGGGCGACCCTGCTGCTCGGGCAGTGGGACGGCGTCTCCGCACTGGGCCTCGCGGTCGCCTATTGGAGCCTGCGGCGGGGCAGACCGGCGACTGCCGGCGCGGTCCTGGCGGTGAGCTCGGTGATCGCCAAGCCACACCTAGCGCTGGGGCTGGCCGCGTTCGTACTCGGGTGGCGCGACCGCCGCCTGATCGGCGGAGCTGTGGTCGGGTTGGTTGCCGCGATCGCCCTCTCCCTGCTGGTCGCGGGGCCCGGCGGGGTCGGCGGGTTCGTCGGTGCCGCCCTCCACTCGACCACCCGCTGGCAACTCGCCAACATGGTGAGCCTGGTCGGTATCGGGGGCGCGATCGCCGGCACCGGCACCGCCGCGCACCTCCTGGCGGGGGTAGCGGAGCTGGGCGCTATCGCCGTCGCGGCGGTGCTCGGGTCCATGGTTCGCGGCCACCCGGCGCGGCTGGAGGCGGCCCTGGCGGGAGCGGCGGTGCTCTCCCTGCTCGCCTCGCCCCATGCCTACTCGGACGACCTCGCCCTGCTGGTCCCCGCGGCGGCCTGGACGCTCACGGCGCTCGCCGCGCGCCCCGCAGCGTCCGGCTCCCTGACCGGCACCGTGATCGCCGTCTGGGTGGCGATCAGTCTGGCGGGCTACCTCGACCTCGCCACCGGCGCGGCGATCCCGCTGGGCCTGCTCACTCCCTGGGCTCTGATCGCCGCCGCGGTGCTGGCGTTCGTGGTCTGCCGGCGCCAGCGGGACGGAGTGGTGCGCCCCAACTCGCCCCAGCCCCTCCGCGATGTCCGGGTGATGTCCGGGGGTGGCGGGTAGTCTCACCCTCGCCGCCCCGAGAGGGTGGGGCGACGCGGGGGAGGAGGACCGGGGGAGGAGGACGGAGCGTGGCCGAGATCGACTTCGCCGATGGTTTCGACGTCCCGGAGCCGCTGGCGTGGGGCCTGACACCGGCCCAGCTCGCAGTCGTCGTCGCCGGCACGGTGCTCGCCTACCTCGACCTTCGCTCCCCTCTTCCGCGGGTCGCCGCCGTCCCGCTGGCGATGGCAGCGGTGACGGCCGGGGTGTCCGCGGCGCTGGCCCGTTGGGAGGGGCGGACGCTGATCTCCTGGGCCGCGGCAGCGGCGCGATTCTGGACCGGACCGCGGCGCGGACTGCTGACCATCGTGGACGGCTCGGGGAGCCCCTTCCGGAGCGATGCCGAGATGGCTCCCCTCGCCCAGGCGACGGGGTCTGCGGAGCCACGCCAGACGCCTCGCTTGTGGACGGCGTCGTCGGCCGCCGAGGCCGGAGTGTGCGAGCAGGGCGCGCGGCTTCCGCTCGTCCTGCTACCCGAGCCGGTGCTGAGCGTCGGGGGCGGTGAGACAGCCGCGTTGTCGCCGGTGGGAGGGGACCGGGTTGTCGCGACCCTCGCCGGCGAGGGTCCCCGGTCAGCCGCGGCCCGGCGTTCGGCAGCGCCACCCGCCCTCCACATTGCCGACGTGGGAGTGGTCGAGGCGTCCGCATGGCCGGCTGCCGCGTCCGCCAGCAGCCCTCCAAGGTGGGGTGCCCCGAGGGACCCCGTGCCAGCACCCGGCACGTCACTGCGCACGGCCCGCCGGCTCACCTTCTTCTCGCTCGGCGGCGGCACCGGCAAGACCACCCTGGCCGTCGAGGTGGCCAGCCTGCTGGCGGACCGGGGATGGTGCCGGGCCGGCCGCGGAGCCGCCGTCCCGCCCCGGGTCGCCCTCGTCGATCTCGACCTGACCAGCCCGCGCGTCGGGCTCCGACTAGGGGTGCCGGCCCCCACCAATTGGGACCTCGCGGAGGCCGACCTCGCGGGACCGGCGGTGGGACGGCTGCTGGCCGTCCACGAGAGCGGCCTCCAGGTCATGCCCGGGCCTGCGAGCCTACCCCCCAGCGGTTCGACCGACCGCCCCGACGTGGTCCGCCGTCTGGCCGCCGCGGTCGCCGAGCTGGAGGCATGTGGCTGCGACACCATCGTGCTGGATTTGGCCGGGGACCTGAGCGCCCTGACGCGATGGGCGCTGGAAGGCTCCCAGGACATCTTCGTGGTGCTCACGCCCACCGCAGGTGGCGTCCAGGACGCCTACCGGACCACCCAGGCGCTCCGCCGGCTCGGCCTCCGCCACCGGCTCCGCTACGTGGTCAACCGGTACCGCCGCGACGAGCCTTTGATCGCCGAGGCCATGGGCGACCTGGGTGGAGTCGTCGTCGCCGCGGTCCCCGACGACCCCGCGTTCGAGCGGGCCGAGATCGAGCACCGGCTGGTTGGCCTGGAGACCCGGGGGCGCACCGCGGCGGCGCTGCGCGCCCTGGCCGGGACCGTCGACGCGCGTGTGGCCGCCGCCATCCGTCGCGAGCGGCCACCGCTAGTGCCCGGCATCCTCCGCCGCCGCGCCGGGTAGCCTCGCGTGCCACGCCGAGGGGCCGCAGCCGGGCAACGGTTGTCCGTCAGGGTCGACGACGACCGGCTGGTCGGCTCCGACGGGCTGCTGGTCGGCATCCTGCTCTGCGACGAGGTGGACCTGCTCGGGTGGGAGACGTGGCGCCGGGAGGCCGCCGTCGACGCCGTCGAAGCGCTGCTGCAGGGTCTCGTCACGGAACTGATCCTCACCGTGCGGGTGCGCCGCCATGGCTTCCACGCGGAGGTGGCGGCAGGGAGCGTGCAGGCACTGGATCGCGCCGTCGAGCTCCACTGGCGACAGCGGCTGGAAGGCGCCCCCGCCTACCACCGCCAGGTGGTCGCCGCCGTCCGCCACCCCGAGGCGGGCGAAGTGGAACGCGAGCTGGCCACGGTCGCCGCGGGCCTGGCCGCCGCCGGCATCCCCACCCGGCGGCTGGCGGGTGCCGAGCTGAGCCGGCATCTCCAGGACGGTGGTCTCGACCTGGGCCGCGTCGCCTGGGCCGACCAGGCGCGGCAGGCCTGGGTGGGCGACCGCCTGGCCCGGGCGGCGCTCCTCGACCACCTCCCCGGAGGCAGCGTCGACACGGGCTGGCTGGCGGCCCTGGTCCGCGCCCCGGTCGAATGCGACATCGCCCTCCATCTGATGCCGACGTCCAGCCGCGTGGCGACAGCGCTGCTCGGCCGGCGGATGCGCCACCTGGGGGCCCACCAGCTGCTCGAGCGCGAGCAGGGGCTGGTCCCCGACGCTCAGGTGGAGACGGGACTCGAGGCCGCCCAGCGCCTCCGCGACCGGCTGGCGCGCAACGCCGGACGCCCCCTCCGTCTCTGGCTCACCGCAGTCGCCTTCGGCGACGATCTGGAATCGCTGGATCTCGCCTGGGGCCGGCTGCGGGCGGCCTTCGGGGCCACCCTCGCCACGTGCCGGGCCGGCCATTTCGAGCACGTCGACGGCTGGCTCGCCGGCTGGGGCCTGGGTTCACCACCGGGGCCCGGCAAGCTGGTGGACTCATCCGCCGCGGCGAGCTGCGCGCCCTGGCTGCAGACGAGCATCGACGCTCCGGGCGGGTACCAGATCGGACGGATGGCCGCCAGCGGGCTGCCAGTGAGCATCGCGCCCTTCGACGAGGCCGAGCACGTCAACGCCAACATCGGGATCTTCGCCGCGTCGGGACAGGGGAAGAGCTTCCTGATCGGCGGCCTCCTGATCGAGGCCCAGCGCCGCGGGGTCGGAGCCATCGTCGTCGACCCCGAGGGCGAGTACCGCCGGCTGGTGGAACGTCTGGGCGGGGAGTGGTTGGATCTCGTGTCCGAGGCACCGATCAACCCGTTCGACCTGGGCGAGGACGACGACGGCGCGGCTGCGGTCGTGGTCGACGTCTGCGCCCTCCTCTGCCAGGGGATGAGCGAGGTCGAGCGGGCGGCCGTCGAGGCGGCCGCGCGCGCGGCTCAGCTGGCGGCGCGCGACGCCGGAGAGAGCGCCCGGCTCCGGCTGTGCCTCGGTGAACTGGACCAGAGCGCTCCCCGCGTGGGTCAGGTGCTCAGAAGGTTCCTGGACGGCGGGCTGGCGGGCTTCCTCGACCGTCCCACGTCGGGGTCGTGGACCCGGCCCCTCCTGGGTGTCGGGCATCGAGAGGTCCGGGAGGAGCTCATCCCGGTGACCACCCTGCTGCTCGGCCGCCTCCTCTGGGAGCTGGTGCGGCGAGCGCCGGGGCGGCGCCACATCATCCTCGACGAGGTGGGGATGCTCACCTCACACCCCTCCCTCCGCCAGCTCCTGGCCGTGCTCGCCCGGCGCTGCCGGAAGCACGGCAGCTCACTGGTGGTGGCGACCCAGAACGTCCAAGACCTTCTCCGCAGCGACGAGGGGACGGTGGTCGCGAGCAACTGTGCCCTGATCCTCTGCGGCGGCCACCAGTCGGTCGAGGTGGCCGCGATGGAGCGGGCCTTCGGCCTCACCGAGGAGCAGCGGCGTCAGCTCGAGCGGGCTGCGCGGGGCGAGTTCCTGCTCCTCGCGGGGCGGCGCCGGGGGTTGATCGAGGTCGACCTCCCTGCAGCCTATAGGGCCATGATCTGCGGATGAGCCCGGCCAATCGACGGCTGATCGAGATCGCGCCGAGCGGTCACCAACCCCTTGACTCTACGGACGCTCAGTACCAAGATGTGGGGGCTCCAGCCCGGGCGGACCCCAACATGTGGGATACTGTGGGGGACAGAGTACTCGGTGTGGCCGGGCCCGCCCGCCTGGAGCCGTCCTCTCGGGACGAGGGCCCTAGCGCCGCGCCAGACATCTCAGCACAAGGGAATCAGCAGTGAGTGCTTCCGCTTCGCCACCGCCGTCGGACCCGTCCGCAGCTCCGGCTCCGGCAGGTGGTGAAGGCCGCCGCGGCTCGCACCGCAACGGCAACGGGAAGCTCGAGATGAGCGCCAGTGGTCTGCACGTCGAACGCCGCTTCACCACGCCCGGCGTTCACCCCTACGACCAGGTCCGCTGGGAGCAGCGCACCGCCAGCATCAGCAACGAGAAGGGGGAGATCGTCTTCGAGCAGCGCGACTGCGAGGTCCCCGCCTTCTGGTCGCAGATGGCGACCAACGTGGTGGTCTCGAAGTACTTCCGCGGACCTCAGGGGACGCCCCGCCGCGAGGTGAGCGTCCGCCAGGTGATCTCGCGTGTGGTGGACACCATCACCGGCTGGGGCCGCAAGGGCGGCTACTTCCGGACGGATGCGGACGCCGAGGCGTTCTCCGACGAGCTCTGCCACCTCATCCTCCACCAGAAGATGAGCTTCAACAGCCCCGTCTGGTTCAACATCGGGGTCCCCGGGAGCCGCAACCAGGCGTCAGCCTGCCAGCCGTACGACGCGCGAGTGGCCACTCCTGATGGCCTGATTCCCATTGGTGAGCTCGTGGAGCGCGACGCCCGTGGCCAGGAGGTGCTCGATCGCGACGGCGTCACCTGGATCGTCGCGACCAAGGCCAACGGGCGCAAGGAGGTTCTCCGGCTGACTGTGGACGGCGGCGTCAGTGTCGACGCGACAGCCGACCACCTGCTCTTGGTCTCCAGTGATACGCACGCCTCGCACACCTCCTGGAAGCGTGTCGACCAGATCCAGGTCGGGGATCGACTGGTTCTGGACGGCAGCCGCACGGTGCTGCGCCCGCTCGAAGCCCGGGTCGCAGAGCTCGCCGGGCTCGGCGCCCCTCGCCCTTACGCGGGCCGCGGGCGGCGCTGGCCACAGGCCGGGAATGTCGACGCCTGGCACGAGATGGCAACCACTGCGTCCGACCAGGTCGCGATCGCCGAGGCGGCGCTGGCGGGCTGGCTCCAGGGAGATGGCTACGTCGGCTACCCACCAGGGGATACGTGCACATCCCTGGTCATCGAAGCTCAGCCTGCCGATGCCGACGAGCTCGCAGAGATCGAGCAACTCCTGGACATCGTCTTCCCAGGTGTCCATCGCAAGATCAGCAGATCTGACCCGGACCCCTCGCGCGGCTGCTATAGGGTCCGGCTGTCGGGTGAGGTGCTCCGTCCCTTCGTCGAGAAGTGGGAGTTGCTGGATCGCCGAGTCACCATGAAGCTGCCGAGCCGGCTGTGGCGCTCCTCCGCGGCGGAGATCAGCGGCTACCTCCAGAGCCTCTTCCAGGCCGACGGGTTCGTCAGCGTGAGGTCGCGAACGGCAACCCAGACGTGGCCGGCAGCCATCGTCGGTCTCGGGCTCATCGCCCCGCAGCTCATATCCGACGTCCAGCAACTGCTGCTGAGCCTCGGCATCCACTCCAGCATCCGCACCGACCCCTCCGCTCGGGGTCGGCAGCCCTTCTCCAGCCTCGCCATCAGGAAGCACGCTGATCGCCTCCTGTTCTCCGAGCTGGTCGGCTTTCCCTGCACCCGCAAGGCATCGCTACTCCGCGCCTCCCTCGCTATCGGTGGGGATCGTAACCCGCGACAGGCCGTCCGCTACCCCCGCGTCGCTTCGGTGAGCAGCCGCGGAATCATGGACGTCTATGACATCCAGACAGCGAGCGGCAACTACCTCAGCAACCACGTGGTCGTCCACAACTGCTTCATCAACAGTGTCGACGAACTCGATGGAGTCTATCCTCACCCTGGCCAAGACCGAGGGGATGCTCTTCAAGTACGGGAGCGGGACCGGCACCAACCTCTCCGCCATCCGCTCCTCCGAGGAGCAGTTGGCCGGGGGCGGCACCGCCAGCGGTCCGGTCTCCTTCATGAAGGGGTTCGACGCGTTCGCGGGGGTGATCAAGTCGGGTGGCACTACCCGGCGCGCCGCCAAGATGGTGATCCTCAACGCCGATCACCCGGACATCGAGTCCTTCATCACATGCAAGGTGACAGAGGAGCGCAAGGCGTGGGCGCTGATCGACGCCGGTTACGACTCGGCGTTCACCGGCGAGGCCTACGCCTCCGTCTTCTTCCAAAACTCGAACAACTCGGTCCGGGTCACCGACGAGTTTATGCGAGCAGTGGAGGAGGATCGCGACTGGCACCTCCGCGCGGTCACCGACCCCACCCGGATCCTCCACACCGTCAAGGCGCGCTACCTGCTGCGCCTGATGGCCGAATCGGCCTGGCAGTGCGGCGACCCGGGAGTTCAGTACGACACCACCATCAACGATTGGCACACCTCGTCGAACAGCGGCCGGATCAACGCCAGCAACCCCTGTTCCGAATACATGTACCTGGATAACTCGGCGTGCAACCTGGCGTCGATCAACCTACTCCGCTTCCTCAACGAGGACGGCAGTTTCGCCATCGACGACTACCGCCACGCCGTCCAGCTCACCATCACCGCTCAGGAGATCCTGGTCAGCAACGCCGATTACCCAACCGAGAAGATCGGCAAGAACAGCGAGGCCTTCCGGCCGCTGGGTCTCGGGTACGCCAACCTGGGTGCGCTGCTGATGGCGCGCGGCATCCCCTACAACTCCCCGAAGGGGCGTGACCTAGCGGCCTGCCTCACGGCCATCCTCACCGGTGAGGGGTACGCTCAGTCGGCGCGGATCGCGCGCGAGGTGGGCCCCTTCGAGGGCTACGCGGTCAACCGCCAGCCGATGCTCCGGGTGATGGCCAAGCACCGCGAGGCGGCCTACGCGATCCCGGCCACCACGGTCGACGCCGATCTGCTGGCCGCGTCCCGGGCTACGTGGGACGAGGCCCACGAGCTGGGCGCCCGCCACGGCTACCGCAACGGCCAGATCAGTGTCATCGCCCCGACCGGGACTATCAGCTTCATGCTCGACTGCGACACCACCGGCGTGGAGCCCGACATCGCCCTGGTCAAGTACAAGAAGCTGGTCGGCGGCGGCATGCTCAAGATCGTCAACAACACCGTGCCCGCTGCCCTCAAGCGGCTCGGTTACGGCGACGGTGAGATCGCCGATGTTATGGCCTACATCGACGTGAACGACACCATCGAGGGCGCCCCCAAGCTGCGTGACGACGACCTCCCCGTCTTCGACTGCGCCTTCACCCCGCGCAACGGCAAGCGGTCGATCGCCTGGCAGGGGCACGTCCGGATGATGGCGGCGGTTCAGCCCTTCGTCTCGGGTGCAATCTCCAAGACCGTCAACATGCCCACCGACTCCACCGTCGAGGACGTGGAGAAGGCGTACATCGACGGCTGGAAGATGGGCCTCAAGGCCCTGGCCATCTACCGGGACGGCAGCAAGCGGTCCCAGCCGCTGGCCACCTCGATGGACAAGACGACCGGTGAGAAGGTCCGGATCGTCGAGCGGCCCCTGCGCCGCAAGCTCCCCGCCGAGCGCCAGGCACTGACCCACCGCTTCGAGATCGGCGGTCACGAGGGCTACATCACGGTCGGCCTCTACGAGGACGGCACACCGGGCGAGATCTTCGTGAAGATGGCCAAGGAGGGGTCGACGGTCTCCGGGCTCACCAACTCCTTCGCGATCGCGGTCAGCTTTGCCCTTCAGTATGGGGTCCCGCTCGACTTTCTGGTCAACAAGTTCGCCCACATGCGCTTCGAGCCCCAGGGGTTCACCCGCAACCCGGAGATCCCGATCGCCAAGTCGATCGTCGATTACATCTTCCGGTGGCTGGGTTCGCGTTTCCTCAGCGAGGAGAAGCAGGCCGAGATCGGCATCATCCGCCGCGACCCCGAGGAGGCCGAGTCCACCGGCCCGGTACTCGAGGGCCCGGCCAACGCCGCCCAGGTGGTGATGCCGCTCGGGCTTGAGCCGGTCTCACCCACCAGCACCTTCCAGAACCAGGCGGACGCACCGTCGTGCAGTGAGTGCGGCTCGCTGATGGTCCGCTCCGGCTCCTGCTACAAGTGCCACAACTGCGGGGCGACGTCCGGCTGCAGCTGAGACGAGGCATTTGCGCGTTTCTCTGTCGCATCTCGCGAAGTCTTGGGGGCTCTCGAGCGCTCCACCAACATTGGTTCAGCCTCGACCTCGTCTTAGGGAAGCGTGGGAGGATCCGGGGGGTAGGGGTGGGGAAGGCTGCCTCCACGGCCTCGGAGTTTCTAGCCGCACAAGGGTTAGTGAAACTCGCTAGTGCCTCGAGCTGATTGAGATGAGATGAGCGCGCCACGGGGCAACCCCGTTTCCGACGTCATCCCTGCAATGCGCGACGTCATGCACGAGGGTGCTTTCAGCGCCCAGGTCGGGTGGGCACGATTCGCCTCCGCAGCGAACCGCGCCATCTTCATTCCACTCGCCGCTCGCCCATACACTTGGTGGGCGTCCCCAGGGTCCCCTCTGCGCTGCTCGGGGGAACGAGGCCAGGGGGGTCGGCAGGCTGCTCTGCCGGGCCCGTCACGCTCGATCTCGGGGCCAGCGAGTGACCGCTACGCACACGTCGCCGGCAGGGAAACTGAGCACGCAGACGGTCCGGTTGGGCTTTTCGGCCCGCTCGGCCTGGGAACCGGGCCCCTGGCCTGCCGAGCGCCGGGCGTGGGACCATCCCGGCGTGAGTTCCTCCGTTCAAATGGGAGACGGCACATGCCCACCGTGGACCTACCTTCGGATCCCACGCCCCCTGAGGAGGCACTCCGGGCAGCTTCGGCTGGTCGGAGCCCGGAGGTCGGCAAGCCGGCTGAGGCGACCTCAGCCGGCGACCTGGAGCAGCCCCCCACGGGGCCGGGGTCCTCGACCGCCCTGGCCACGGCGGACGGAAGCGGGAGCGCGCTGCTGGCCGCGCCGGAGGTCAGGCAGTTCGCCGCTGAGCTCGCCACCCAGCTCTTTCAGCGCTGGCAGGCGGCCCTCCAAGCGCAGCTCCGCGCCGAGCTGGAGCGGCGCCTCGCCGCCGAGCTGAAACATCGAGAGCAGTCGGGGCGAGATCTGGCCGAGGAGCTGGCCGCCCGCCGCCAGTGGCACGACCCCACGCAGACGCCCATACGCCGTCACTGGGGGATGTACAGCTATTCGACCTGGGAGATGGGTCAGATCATCAAGCGGCAGAGCGCGGAGCTGGCTGAGAGCCGGCGGCAGATGGAGGAGATCCGGGCTCGTCTCCGGGAGCTGGGGCGGGGGCCTGAGGATGGGCGCGTGATCGTGCCGCGGCCCGCGGAGGGGAGCGGACCGGAGGGCTCCGTCACCACGGGCTATGAGGGAGAGCTGTCATGACCCCGGACGAGATCGAGCCACCGCGTCCCGTTCACGAGCCGGCGCCCGCGGTTCAGGACGCCCCGCAGCCGGCTCCCACCGAGTCAGACGCCGTCAGGGCCGAGTCCGCACCCCCCGGCGAGCTTCCGACGCGGTCGGCGCTGGCGGCATCGACCGGTGCGGTGGGCGAAACCGGCCTCATCGCCCCGGACGTGCAGCAGCTGGCGATGCAGCTGGCTGAGGAGTTCTTCCGCCCCTGGGAGCTCGCCCTCCGCGAGCAGTTCGACGCTGAGATCGCGCAGCGCCTGGAGTCTGAGCTCGAACACCACGAGCGCCAGACCGAGAGCCTGGCCGGAGAGCTCGCCGAACGGCAGGTGATGTTCGAGGGCATCTGGACAACTCTGCATCCGCGGGGCTCGACGACGGACACCACCAAGTGGGAGATGGAGCAGACGATACGGCGCCAGGCCTCGGAGCTGGAGGAGAACGAGCGGACGATCCGGGAGATCCGCGAGCGCCTGCGCGCCCTGGGGCAGGCTCCGGAGGAGAGCCAGGTGACCGTCTACGAGCACGACGCGGTCCCCGCGCCCGGCGGTCCGGCGCCCCAGCCCCCCGACGCGGAGGAGACCTCGTGAAGCCTGATGTGACAGCACGACCGACCGACCGTGGGCCCTCTGGGTCTGCCCTGGCCGGCGCATTCACCATGCCCGTCGTGTCCCCCATGAGCGTCCCGCCCCCATATCGATACCGCGGCTCCCGCGCCGTCAACGTCCTGTTCCGCACTGACCCAGAGGTTCTGGAGCGATTTGTGCCGGCTCCCCTGCGGGTCGACCCCGATCAGCCTTCGGTGCTCTACATCGGTCACTTCGAGTTGGCCGACTTCGAGATGCCCTACAACGAGGCGGGTCTGCTGGTCCCGGTGTTGGGTGAGGGGTTGGCGGCAGGGTCCTTCGCCGTGGTGCTTTACCTGGACAGGACCAACCCGATCGTGGGAGGTCGAGAGGTCTATGGCTGGCCGAAGAAGGAGGCCGAAGAGGTCCTCTTCCGAGACACCGGCACGAGCATCAGTGCTGCGGTGACCCGTTACGGCAAGAGGATCATTACCGTCGCTTTCGAGGTGGAGCGGGAAGTCGGCCCGGTCCCAGAGCGCCGGGCCAGCCCGATCTACTTCGTGAAGCTCATCCCTTCCGTGCAGCAGGACGCGCCACCCGACGTCCTGAAGCTCAACTCCACCGTGATCACCCCCGACGTGATCACCGACCTGCGGGTGGGCAAGGGCCACCTGGAGTTCGGAGACTCACCATACGACCCCTTCCTGGCCAGCATACCGGTCCGAGAGGTCGTGTACTCGGAGGCGGTGGTCCACGACTTCACCCTCGGCTATGGCCAGGTCGTGGTGGACTACCTGGCCGAGCCCACGACGTGACCGAGCCCGGCGCGCGCATTCAATTCGTCGCCGGCGACTGAGCCTCGCCGCTAGGTCAGGGGCCTGCCGGCGTGAGCGTCAGGCCGGTGGCCGGTACGCCCAACCGCCAGGCCACCCCTCACCGGCAGCACGCCGGAGGAGCTGACGGTACTTCGCCGACTGGTATCTCAGACCGTGGTTCCGTGCGCTACCGGGGACTGTCGAGCCAGTCGGGGCGCTGTGCGCCGGCGTCCACCATGGCAACGATCTGCTCCGGAGTTTCCTGGACCCAGAGGTCGTCCCCAAGGTCCTGGATCACCAGCACGGTCACGTGCCGGGTCACCCGGTTGTCCTCGACGTCGTCCGGGTACAGGTAGACGATCCGATGCCAATTCAGCCAGAGTGGCTCGCCGTTGCCGTCGGAGGTGAGCCTGATGAATGTGGTCACAGCGGAGGTGAGCTTACCGCTCCGAAGGCGAGGAAAGGGGGGATTGATGGGCTTCCGCGCGCGCGGCCCCCGGGGCATTGCGCGAGGCTCACCGCGGACCGGTACGGCTGTCGCTCACGAGTTGGCTTCGCCGCGCCCGCGTTTCCCAGCCGCCCATCCCTGCGCCCGCCCCGGGGGACGCGGACGCCCGGGAGCTACCCCTCGCGGAGGGTGGCGCTGTGGTCGGGCACATAGGTGTAGGTGTCGCGACTCGGGCGAACGTAGCCATCATCCGACTGGCGCGGCGGCAGCTTGATGGGGGTTTGCAGGACGTCCTTGTACGGCACCGTCGCCAGCAGGTGGGAGAGGCAGTTCAGGCGGGCCCGCTGCTTGTCGTCGGCCTCCACCACGAACCACGGCGACTCCCGCGTGTCGGTGTGGGCGAACATGATGTCCTTGGCGCGCGAGTACTCCACCCAGCGCGATCGCGACTCCAGATCCATCTGGCTCAGCTTCCACTGCTTCAGCGGGTCGCTGAGGCGGAGCTGGAAGCGACGCTCCTGCTCTTGGTCGCTCACCGAGAACCAGTACTTGATGAGAATGATCCCCGACGAGAGCAACAGCCGCTCGAAGATGGGGCACTGCTGCAGGAACAGCCGGTGCTCGGCGGGGGTGCAGAAGCCCATCACGTACTCGACCCCGGCCCGGTTGTACCAGGAGCGGTCAAAGAGGACCATCTCGCCGGCGGACGGCAGCTGCCCGACGTAGCGCTGGAAGTACCACTGGGAGCGCTCCCGGTCGGACGGCGCCGGCAGCGCCGCCACCCTGACCACCCTTGGGTTCAGGTACTGGGTGATGCGGCTGATGGTTCCGCCCTTGCCCGCGCCGTCCCGACCCTCGAAGATCACCGCCACCCGCGCACCGCTGGCCCGCACCCATTCCTGGAGCTTGACCAGCTCCACCTGCAGCCGCCGAAGCTCCTTCTCGTACGCCTTGGTGGACAGGCCGGCGGCGGCCCCGTCCCCCGACGATGCCTTCTTGGCCACGACCGCCATTCTGACGCCCACCAACGAGCATTGTCGACGGCCGGGTCGGGGTCGAACAGCGCGGTCGTGCAGCGTGCCTTCCACCGTGAAGATGCTCTCCTTTGTCCTTCCCCCCGGCGGGCTTCGTCTCGAAACGGAGCTCAGAGAGTCGGCGGCTCACCCTGGCAGTGGATCTCGACGAGCGCGGCGGCGGCGTCCTTTGCCGCCTGAGCCGCCGACGGGTCGGCGGAGAGCACACCCTCGGCGAGGGCTCCGTCGAGGAGCAGGGTGATGGCTCGCGCAAGTGCGTCGGGACGATCGGCACCGGCCCTTTCGGCGGTGTCGCGGACCCATGCCCGCACGGTCGCCTTGTGCTCGACGGTGCGGGCGTGAACGGCACTGCCCCTCGTCGATTCGGCCGCGGTGTTGATGAACGCGCAACCGTGATAGTCGCCCTGACGGCAGACCTCGACCAGAGCATCGAACATGCCCACCAGCCGGGCTCGGGGGTCGGCGCCGGCCGCTCCGGCCGCGGCCTCCAGCCGCCCCCGCCACAGCTCGTCCACCCGGCTGAGGTAGGCGACGGCGAGGTCGTCCTTGCTGGGGAAATGCCGGTAGAAGGTCGCCTTGGCCACCCCGGACTCGGCGATGATCGCGTCGACGCCGACGCCCCGGACCCCGTGGGCATAGAAGAGGCGGAACGCGGTCCGAAGAATGCGTTCCCTCGCCCCGCCGGAGGGAGTCAGGGTCATTGGGTTGGGGCCGGCCGGAGCCATGCTGGCGACCCTAGCGGCTCAAGCTCGGGCGATGGCGAAGTTGAAACCCGCAGTACCGAGCTTCTGCATGATGGACAACCACAGCGGCAGGATCATCTCGGTGCCTCGGGCCGCCGCCAGCCCGCCCAGGTCGAAGATGGCGCTCTGCGCCCAGCCCAACTGGCGCAGCAGTTCCTCGACCTCCACCTTCGCCGCGGCGTCGTCGCCGCAGACGAACACGAGGTGGTCACCGGGGATGCCGGACGGATTCACCATCACCCGGCAGTTCATGGTGTTCAACGACTTGACGACCTTCGCCGCGGGATGGGCTCGCTGAATCTGCTCGGCCAGGCTGTCGGTGTTCGCGACGAGAAGCGACGGCGGGAAGCCACGCGAGAAGTCCAGCGTGTTGGCCAGGTCGAGGATCACCTTGCCCTCGAGGTTCTCGGCGCCGGCGGCCGAGAGAGCGCCCAGCGACGCTCCCCCTGCGGTCGCATTGATGATCAGGTCGGCGAGCCCGGCGGCCACGGCGAAGGTCGCGAGCCTCACCCCGGGGTGCTCGGCGTGCCAGACGCTGAACGCCGATGTGCCCGACTCGCCGGGCGTGACGCGAGCCCGGGTCGCCTCCGGATCACGCGTGCCCACCGTCACCTCGTGGCCGAGTTCGTCCAGCCGGCCGGCCAGGGTCTGACCGACGACGCCTGTGCCCAGAATGGCGATCTTCATGGGGCGGTCTCCTCCCGAGGGGCGTGGTCAGGGCCATGGTAAACAGACAGGTCTGTCTACGTCAAGCGCCTGTGGCCCAGGGTGAGAGGGCGGCCGGCGTACCCTTCAATCGTGGGCAGCCCGATCCAGGAGCTGAGCGACACGTACATCGAGCGCCTGATGGCGCTTGACCCGGAGATGGCGACCGAGCGCGGCCTGCTCGGCCACGACGCCGAGCTGACCGACTACTCGCCCGACGGCGTGGTGTCCCGCAGCGATCTGGATCGATCGACCTTGCGCGAGCTGCGACCACTGCCGGTCGAGCATGACCGGGACCGTCTGACCGCAGGGCTGCTCACCCAATGGCTGGAGTCGAGGCTGGCCCTGGACAACTCGGGCGAGACCCAGCGGACACTGTGCGTCCTGGGCAGTCCGTGGCAGTCGATCCGGCAGGTCTTCGACCTCATGCCCCGCGAGAGCGCGCGGGACTGGGAGACGATCGCCACGCGGTTGGAGCGGGTGCCCGAGTCCGCCCTGGGGCTGCGCACGTCGCTCGAGGAATCGACGCAGCGCGGCCTGCCACCGGCACGCCGACAGGTGCTCGCCTGCGCCGAGCAGGGGGCCACCTGGGCGGGGCAGAGAGGCCGGCCGTCCTTCTTCGCCGAGCTGGTGGCGAAGTACCCCGGGGGTGACGGCGCCTTGCGACGGCGGCTGGATGAGGCGGCGAGGCGGGCCGGCGAGGCCTACGGGACCGCCAGCGACTGGCTGCGCGACGAGCTCGCGGGGGTAGCCACGGAGCGTGACGCAGTCGGTCCGAGCCGCTACGCCGTCGCCGCCCGCCAGCATCTCGGGGCGACCATCGACCTTCCGGAGACCTATGCCTGGGGTTGGGAGGAGCTGCACCGCATCGAGCAGGCGATGGCCGAGGAGGCCAACCGGATCCTCCCCGGCGCGTCTCTGGCGGAGGTCGTGCATCTCCTCGATTCGGACCCGGCTCGGGCGGTCCACGGGGAGGACGCCCTGCGCGCGTTTCTCCAGGACCTGATGGACCGAACCGTCGTCTCTCTCGACGGACCCCACTTCGACATCCCGGCACCGGTGCGGAAGGTCGAGGCCATGATCGCCCCGCCTGGCGGCGCCGCCGCGGCCTACTACACCGGCCCGTCCGAGGACTTCAGCCGACCCGGCCACACCTGGTATCCGACCCAGGGCAGGACCGTCTTCCCCATCTGGGAGGAGATCTCCACCTGCTATCACGAGGGGGTCCCCGGTCATCACCTCCAGATCGGGCAGGTGCGCTACCGGAACGACCAGCTCACGCGATTCCAGCGCTCGGTCTGGATGAGCGGCCACGGCGAGGGGTGGGCGCTGTATGCGGAGCGGCTGATGGACGAGCTCGGCTACTTCGAAAGCCCCGAGCACCGGCTCGGCTTCCTGCACGGTCAGCTGCTGCGGGCCGTCCGGGTGGTCGTGGACATCGGCATGCACCTCGAGCTCCACATCCCCGTCGAGGAGCGATTTCACCCCGGGGAGGTGTGGACCTCGGAGCTCGGCCGGGAGTTCCTCCGCACCCGGACCCACTCGCCACACAGCTTCCTGGCCAGCGAGCTCGACCGCTACCTCGGCCACCCCGGCCAGGCCATCGCCTACAAGGTCGGGGAACGTGTCTGGCTCGGGGCTCGCGACGACGCGCGGCGCCATCTCGGCCCGGCGTTCGAGCTGAAGGCCTTCCACTCCGCCGCCCTCGACCTCGGACCCGTGGGTCTCGACCAGCTCGCCTCCGAGTGCGCGGCCTGGGCGCGAAGGTCGGCGGGAGACGGGACCGGGTGATCCGGCAGCGAGCGAGAGGCGCCGCGGATAGACTCGCGACGCGATGAGCGAGCCTGCAAGCACCGTCTTCCCGGCCCCGGCAGGGCGTGGTCCCCGAGCCGTGCCGCGCGTCGAGGCCGTCGAGCTGATCCGGATCGCCATGCCGCTGGTGGCGCCGTTCCGCACCTCCTTCGGGGTGCAGACGGAGCGCGACGTCCTCCTCGTCCACCTCCTCGGCGACGCCGGCGAGGGGTGGGGGGAGTGCGTCGCGATGCAGGAGCCCGGCTACTCGTCCGAGTACACCGAGGGCGCCCAGCAGGTGATCGAGCACCATCTCCTCCCTCGCGTCCTGGCCCGAGACCGGATCGGCGCCGACGAGCTGGAGAGTGTGCTGGCCCCGGTCCGGGGGCACAGGATGGCCAAGGCCGCGCTGGAGATGGCGTGGCTGGACCTGCAGCTGCGCGGCGCGGGTGAATCGCTGGCTGGCTACCTGGGGGCGGTGCGCACCGAGGTGGACTGCGGCGTCTCCGTGGGCATCGCCGGCACCACCCAGGAGCTGCTCGAGACCGTCGCCGGCTACCTGGACCAGGGGTACCGTCGGATCAAGCTCAAGATCGAGCCCGGCCTCGACATCGAGCGGGTGCGGGCGGTGCGCGAGCGGTGCGGGCCCGAGCTCCTCCTCCAGGTCGACGCCAACGCGGCCTACACGCTCGACGACGTGGACCACCTCGCCCGGCTCGACGAATTCAACCTGCTGCTGATCGAGCAGCCGCTGCCGGAGGAGGAGCTGCTCGGGCACGCCAAGCTGGCCCGGCGGCTGACCACCCCGATCTGCCTCGACGAGTCCATCACCTCGGCCGCGGTGGCGGCGGAGGCGATCGAGATGGGCGCGTGCGGCATCGTCAACATCAAGCCCGGGCGGGTCGGGGGGTACCTCGAGGCGCGGCGGGTTCACGATGTCTGCGCCGCGCATGGCGTCCCGGTCTGGTGCGGCGGCATGCTGGAGACGGGGATCGGGCGCGCCGCCAACCTCGCCCTGGCGGCGCTGCCCGACTTCACCCTCCCCGGCGACACCTCGGCATCCGACCGTTACTTCCACCAGGACATCACCGAGCCATTCGTCCTCGAGGACGGCCGCCTGCGGGTCCCCACCGGGCCGGGACTGGGTGTCGAGGTGAGGCGGGAGGTGGTCGACCGCCTGACCACCCAGAGCACGGTGATCCGGCGGCCATGAGCGAAGCCGCCGCCGGGACACCGCCGGGGAGCGTTCCGCCAACGCCGCCGAGCCGGAATCCGGATGCGCTCATCGACGCCGCCTCCGGCCTGGCCGGGGCGGCCGCGGAGGCGGCCGGGGTGGTCGTCGGCGAGGTGCACGAGCTCGCCCGGCTCGAGGAGCTCACCGCGGTCATCGATGCCGTCTGGCGCCGCCCGGGAGGCGCGGTCGCCGTCGATCTGCTCCGGGCCCTCGACCACAGTGGCAACTGCATCCTGGCGGCGTGGGACGGCGACCGGATGGTGGGCGCCAGCGTCGCCTTCCGAGGCCTTCACGACGGGCGGCCCTGCCTCCACTCGCACATCACCGGGGTCCTTCCGGGCCTCCAGCAGGGCGGCGTGGGCCACGCCCTCAAGCTCCGCCAGCGAGCCTGGGCGATGGCCGCCGGCATCCAGGAGGTCACCTGGACCTTCGACCCCCTGGTCGCGCGCAACGCGCATTTCAACCTCACCAAGCTGGGCGCGGACGCGGACGAGTACCTGGTGGACTTCTACGGCCCGCTCCGCGACGCGGTCAACCGCGACGACGCGACGGATCGGCTGCTCGCCGTGTGGAGGCTCACCGGACCGCGAGTCACCCGCGCCCTCTCCGGGCAGCGAATCCCGGCGATCGAGGCCCTGCGCGAGAGCGGCGACCCGGTGGTCCTTGACATCGGCGGCGGCGGACAGCCCACGCTCGCCGGCCCCGGCCGGGCGACGGACCCGGCGCGAGCCGGCTCCGACCGCGCGCTGCTGCGCATTCCCAGCGACATCGCCGCCTTGCGCAGCGGGGACGCCGGGCTCGCCGCCAGCTGGCGCCGGGCCCTCCGCGAGGCCATGACCTCGCTCTTCGCCCGGGGTCTGCGGCCCCTGGCGGCGGTGGCCCCCGGCTGGTACGTCTTCGGCCCGGAGGGGTCAGACTGGCCGGCGTGACCGAGAGCTCGCCGGGCACCCCCTTCCGGGCGCTCCTCGACGGCCTCCGCGCCCGCCAGGTGGAGATGCTCGCCTGCCTGGAGGCGCTGGTGAACCGGGAATCGCCGAGCAGCGATGCCGCCCTGCTGAGGGCGGCGCTCGACACCGTCGATGCGATGCTGGGACGCCTGGTGGGGAGCCGGGGCCGGCTGATCGAGAGCGGCGGCACGGCCCACCTCCTCTGGGAGTCGGGACGCCCCAGAGTGCTCCTCCTCTGCCATCTCGACACCGTCTGGCCGGCCGGCACCCTGGAGCGCTGGCCCTTCCGGGTCGAGGCCGACCGGGCCACCGGGCCCGGGGTCGTGGACATGAAGGCGGGGCTCGTCCAGGCGCTCTTCGCCCTCGCCGCCATGGGAGCCGTCGCGGACGTCAGGCTGCTGGTCACCACCGACGAGGAGGTGGGCTCACCCAGCTCCCGGGCGCTCATCGAGGAATCCGCCGCCGGGCTGGAGGCGGCCCTGGTCCTGGAGGGCGCCTATGACGGTGCGCTCAAGGTCGCTCGCAAGGGGACCGCCCAGTACACGGTGCGGATCGGCGGACGCGCGGCCCACGCGTCGGAGCCCGCACGCGGGGCCAATGCGACCCTCGAGATGGCGAGCCAGATCCTGGACGTCGCCGGGCTCGCCGACCCCGCGGCCGGGACCACCGTCACCCCCACCGTGGCCTTCGCCGGGACCACCGCCAACACGGTGCCGGCTCACGCCGAGCTACGCGTGGATTCGCGAGCGGCGACGGTCGCCGAGCTCGAGAGGGTCCGGGAGGCGATGCTGGGGCTGCGCCCGCACCTGGAGGGGACCGAGGTGGCGGTGAGCGGTGGCGTCGAGAGGCTGCCCATGACGCGCGAGATCTCGAGCGGACTGTTCGAGAGGGCGGAGCGGCTGGCGGCCGCCCTCGGACTCCCCCCGCTCCGGGGAGTGCTCGCCCCCGGCGGGTCGGACGGTCAGATCACCGCCGCCCTCGGCGTACCGACCCTCGATGGGCTCGGGGCGGTCGGCGGCAACGCCCATGCCGAGGGGGAATGGGTCGAGATCGACCGGATGCCGGAGCGGGCCGGGTTGCTGGCGGCGCTGACTCGCGAGCTGCTCGGGGTGCCCCGACCCGGCTAGGGCCGTGCCTCAGAAGGCGGGCTCGCCCACCCGTCTGGAGGTGTCCCGCCAGGTGATCGGGCCGCCCATGGTGGCGAGGATCGCCGCGACCGAGGTGAGATCGGCCTCGGCCTCCTGGATGGCCGCGATCCGCTCCGAGAGGCGCTGCCTGGCGCCGGGATCCGGCTCGTGGCGCCGGCGCGCCTCCAGCGACATGCGGACCCTCCACATGCGGGTCGCGAGGGTGTCCGCGGTCGAGGTGGCGATGGCGTGACACTCCGCATCCGCCCACTCCAGAAGATCCGCTCCCTGGGTCGCTTCGGCGCTGACAGTGCTCACGGGGCCAGTCTATGTGCGCTCCGAGCGGGTCATTCGCGTCGTCGCCAGGAATGCGTCGAGGCGTGATTGGGTCGTCACGCGTGTGACCTGACGCCGACGCGGTCTCCGGAGGGACCGCGGCGACCTCCGCGCCTGGCTCCCGGCGATGCGGGTCCGGCAGCCGGGCTCAGACGACGCCGGCAGCGAAATCCGCCAGCTCCGCCAGGTAGCGGTCCCGCGTCTGCGGGGCGAGGAACGCGGCCCGGAAGGAGTTCTCGGCCAGCCTCACCAGCTGCCGGTCATCGATGCCGAGCCCATCCCGGATGAGCTGGTAGTTGTCGTCGATGTAGCCGCCGAAGAAGGCGGGGTCGTCGGAGTTGACGGTGACCAGAAGGCCGGCCTGGATCATCTCGGGGAGACGGTGGTGCTCGATCCGGTCCACGGCGGCGAGCCGGACGTTGGAGAGCGGGCAGACAGTGAGCGGGACCTGCTGGTCGCGCAGCCGGGCGACCAGTGCGGGGTCGTCCAGGCAGCGGATCCCGTGGTCGATCCGGGCCACCCTGAGCACGTCGAGGGCCTCCCAGATGTAGCTGGCCGGTCCCTCCTCACCGGCGTGGGCGACGCATCGGAAGCCCTCGGCGCGAGCCCGGTCGAAGACCTCGACGAACTGCGACGGGGGGTGGCCGACCTCGGCGGAGTCCAGCCCCACCGCGACGATCCGGTCCTGGAAGGGCAGCGCCGCAAGCAGCGCCTCCATGGCCGCGGCGGCGCTCCGATCCCTCAGGAAGCAGGCGATCAGCGCAGTCGAGACGCCGTAGCGCTGCTCGCTGCTCCCGAGCACCGACCACAGACCCTCCACCACGGTCGCCATCCCGACGCCGCGCTCGGAGTGCGCCTGGGGGTCGAAGAAGATCTCCGCGTGGCGGACGCCCTGGGCGCGGGCCCGCTCCAGGTACGCGGCGGCCAGGTCCGCGAAGTCCTGCTCGGTCCGCAGCACCGCCATGGTCGCGTAGTAGACGTCGAGGAACGACTGGAGGTTGTGGAACCGGTAGCGGCGTCGCAGCTCCGCGGCGTCCGCGCAGGGGAGGGACAGCCGGTTGCGGGCCGCGATCGCGACGGCCAGCTCCGGCTCGAGCGTGCCCTCGATGTGGAGATGCAGCTCGGCTTTGGGGATCGGAGCCCGGAGCTCAACGGCTGTCATGGCTCACCCGTGCACCGGTGTGCATCGCATCACCCCGTGCCCGCCTACTTGCCGATGGGCATGTGCCTCATCCCCCGCGCCACGTGCCGCTGGGCCTTCAACTCCTCGTCCACGTGGACGAACTTGGCCCCCCGGAAGGCGGAGGCGACGGCGGCCACCAGGCTCATGAAGACGGCGAAGCCGAGGATGATCCCGAGGCTGCCCACGAAGGCGGGGCCGATCAGCTGAGGGAAGAACGCCCGGCTGGTGAGGTGGGCCGCCTGGGCCGCGGAGAGGTGGGAGAGCACGCTCGGCCCGAGCAGGGTCTTGAGCGGGTTGTAACCGAGGAACGCGGCGAAGACGTAGCCGAGCGGAGGCACGTGCGAGAGCGCGGTCGCCGTGGGCCCCGGGATCCCGTTGGCGGTCAGCCCGTGGAGCATCGCGGCGGGAACCTTGGCGTTGAGCCCCCCCACCAGCAGGGTGAAGAAGAGCCCCATGGAGAGTGGCATCCCGGTGGTCTGGAAGGTCACCCTCATCCCCGACGCAGCTCCGCGATGCCGGGCCGGCACCGAGTTCATGATCGACGAGGTGTTGGGGGCGGCGAACAGGCCACCGGCGATCCCAGAGACGAGCATCACCGCACCGAACGGCCAGTAGTTGAAGTTGGCGGGGAAGGTCATCATCACCGCGTAGGTCGCCGCGGCGAGCAGCATCCCCCCGGTGGCGAAGGGGCGCGCCCCGTAGCGATCCGACAGCTTCCCGGAGATCGGTCCGGCGATCACGAATCCGAGGGTGAAGGGGATCATGTAGATGCCCGCCCAGAGCGGGGTGTCGCCGAAGCTGTAACCGTGCTGGGGCAGCCAGATCCCCTGGAACCAGATCATGAGCATGAACATCAGGCCGCCGCGGCCGATAGATCCCAGGAAGCCGGCCAGGTTGCCGAAGGCGAAGGCCCGGATGCGGAACAGCGAGAGCCGGAACATCGGATCCTTGACGTGCATCTCGATGACCACGAAGCCGGCCAGCAGCGCCACGCCCCCCGCCATCATCCCCAGCACGAAGGGGTTGCCCCAGCCCGACTGAGAGGTCCCGTAGGGCTCGATGCCGTAGGTCACGCCGATCAGCAGCATGGCCAGGCCGCCGGCGAATGCGAGGTTGCCTGCCCAGTCGATCCGGGCCTTGATGCGAACCCCGATGTCCTTCAGCTTCATGTAGGCCCAGACGGTCCCGAAGGCCCCGATCGGGACGTTGGCGAGGAACACCCAGCGCCATCCGAGCTGAGAGAGCAGCCCGCCCACAACGATCCCGAGGAAGGAACCGACGATCGCCGCCACCATGTTGATGCCGAGCGCGAACCCAAGCTGATCCGAGGGAAAGGCGTCGGTGATGATGGCGGCTGAGTTGGCCATGAGGAGAGCGCCGCCCACGGCCTGCACCATGCGCAGGATGACCAGCTCCAGGGCTCCGTTGGCACCGGTGCTCCACACCAGGGAGAGCAGTACCGCGCTGATGGTGAACCAGGCGAAGCCGAGGTTGTACATCTTCACCCGCCCGAAGATGTCGCCGATTCGACCGACGGTCACGACCACGGAGGCCGAGACCAGCATGTAGCCCATCATGATCCAGAGTAGATACGACGAATTCGCCGGGACCAGCGGGTTCAGCTGGATGCCGCGGAAGATGACGGGCAGGGCGATGATCAGGCTGGTCCCCGTCATCGACGACAGCAGCACTCCGATGGTGGTGTTGGAGAGGACCACCCACTTGTAGTGGCGGCCGACCCTCGGAGTGCCGGTGGGAGCTGCGTCGATCATGCCTTCAATTCCTCCGTGGGGCGCGATCCCTCTCCCGCGGTGGGAGCTGCTCCGGGGTGATCGGATGCGAGGGAGCGGAGCACGACCACGGCGCGTTCGAGCACCCGGCGGTCGGACTCACTGAGCAGGACGAGACGGTCAGCCAGCCAGGCGTTGCCGGCCTGGGCGTAGCGGGCGAGCAGAGCGACGCCGGAATCGGTCGCCGCCACATGGACGCCGCGCCGGTCTCCTGGCGTCGCGCGGCGGACCACCAGCCCGGCCGCCTCCAGCTTGTCGGTGAGCCGGGTCGCGGCCGAGGAAGGCAGGCTCTCGAGCTCGGCGAGGCGCCCCACCCCGAGCGGGCCCTGGTGCACCACGCTGGCGAGCCCCGACACCTGAGCGATGCTCAGCTCCGCGGGGTCATGCCGGCGGACCTGGCGGCCGAGGTGGATCATCGCCAGCCGCAGGGCCTCGGCCAGGGAGCGGACCTCGACTCCAACGCCCGGCGGGGTCGCGTCCCGCTCGTCGGCGCCGGTGCTCAGCACGCTCCTCGGTCTCCTGCTTGGAGCGAGTCGCCTCGCTCCGGGGGATATTAACCAAGATAGTATATGCATCAAGCAATCGAATCGCTCGGATTGTCGGCCGGGACCCTCCGCCGAGATCAGAACGGCTGACGGGGCCCTGCCAGAGCGCGCCCGACCCCCACCGCGCAGCCGGCGATCGCCTCCTGGGGCGCGGAAGTGGCCCTCGAGGACCGGCTTCTAGGCCCCGGTCCAGCTCCACCCGGTGGGCGGCGCCACCCGGCACGCCGGTCTCGGGCTCGGCGAACCCCCGGGGTGCCCCTCACCCGGTGGCGGAGGCGGCCAGCGGCGGCATGCATGAGGCCTCCTCCCGCCGCACCGTCGGCTCTCCCCTCTCGGCGTGAACGGAGCCGAACCCCTCGGCGTCGACAGAGCCTCAGACCGCCCCGACGGCGGCGGCGTTAACCCGGGGAGATGACCAGATTGTCAAACAGCCAACGCTTGGAGAAGAGCTGGATAGCGTTGCGCTGCAAGGCTTCCGCGCGCTTGCGAAGCTGAAACACCGCCCCCCATGATCGCGAGCGAAAGACCAGCAGTGGCAAAGGGGAAGGAGGCACATGAACAGGACGGCGGCGAGAGGGACGCGCATTGCGCTCGGCGTGGCAGCTCTGGCGGTGGTCGCCGGCTGCGGATCGACATCAGACAGCGGCGCCTCGTGGTCGACCGCGACCTCGGCATCCGCCAACGGCGGAATGAGCGCGCTGGTGAGCGCGGCCAAGGCGGAGGGCCAGCTGAACGTCATCGCACTGCCCCTCAACTGGGCCAACTACGGCAACATCATCAAGGACTTCGAAGCCAAGTACGGCATCAAGGTCAACCAGGCCAACCCGCAGGGCAGCAGCCAGGACGAGGTCAACGCGGTCAAGTCCGAGGCCGGTACCAGCAAGGCGCCCGACGTGCTCGACATCGGCATGGCGGTGGCCTGGGCGAACACCAGCCTCTTCGCTCCCTACCAGGTCGCCGCGTGGTCGGACATCCCGGCCGGTCAGAAAGATGCCGGCGGCCTCTGGTACCAGGACTACGGCGGATACATGTCGATCGGCTACGACTCGAGCAAGTACACGGTGACCTCGGTCTCCGATCTGCTCTCCTCCGCCTTCAAGAGCGCCGTGGCACTCAACGGCGACCCGACCGAGGCCAACGCGGCGCTCAACGGGGTGATGATGGCGTCGCTCGCCAACGGCGGCTCCCTGAGCAACATCGGCCCGGGTGTGAGCTTCTTCAAGCAGCTCAACGCAGACGGGAACTTCGTGCCGGTCACCGCCACCGCGGCCACCATCGACAACGGCACCACCCCGGTCGTGTTCGACTGGGATTACCTCAACTCGGCGAGCGTGGTCAACCTTCCCAGCTGGAAGGTGTACGTGCCGTCCGACGCCGTGCTCGGTGGCTACTACGCCCAGGCGATCACCAAGACCGCACCCCATCCCGCGGCGGCGCGGCTATGGGAGGAGTACCTCTACTCCGCGACCGGGCAGAACCTCTGGCTCCAGGGCGGCGCCCGCCCCGTCGAGATGAACGCGATGCAGGCCAGCGGGAGCCTCAATCAGACGTACGCCGCGGCGCTGCCTGCGGTCAGCGGGAGCCCGGTGACCATGGATGAGAGCCAGGCGGCGGCCGCCGCCAGCTACCTGGCCGGCAACTGGTCCGCGGCCGTCGGCAGTTGACGGCCGTCGTCAGCACCGAAGCAGGGTTGGTGAGGCGCCCCCGAGAGGGGCGCCTCCGCCTCTCCTCGACCTGGTTCGGGGCCGCGCCGTTCCTGGTCTACACCGGGGCCTTTCTGCTCCTGCCCACCGTGCTGGTGGCGGTGGGGGCCTTCAGCGGCCCTGACGGACCAACCCTCTCCAATCTGGCTCAGCTGAGCCAGCCGTACATCGTCAGCGCCTTCGCCAACAGCCTGGTGCTGTCGGCGGTGAGTGCCAGCATCGGGGCCGTGGTCGGCGCCGTCCTCGCCTACGCGGTGGCCACCGGCTCACCCGACGGGCTCATGCGCCGGCTGGTGACCGCGCTCTGCGGGGTGCTCTCCCAGTTCGGCGGCGTCACCCTGGCCTTCGCCTTCATCGCCACCATCGGCACCGAGGGATTCATCGTCATCTGGCTCCGGCAGCACGGCATCGACTTCTACCCCAACGGCGTCTGGCTCTTCTCACTGACCGGCCTGACCCTGATCTACACCTACTTCCAGATCCCGCTCATGGTGATCGTCTTCATGCCGGCGCTCGACGGCGTCCGGCCCCAATGGCGGGAGGCAGCCGAGACCCTCGGCGGCGCCACCTGGCACTACTGGCGGCACGTGGCCGGGCCGCTGCTCCTGCCGGCCTTCCTGGGAGCCTGGCTGCTGCTCTTCGCCAACGCCTTTTCCGCGTTCGCGACCGCGGCGGCGCTGCTGGACATCGGGGGGGTCATCGTGCCCCTGCAGATCAGCCGGGCGCTGAGCAGCGAGGTCGGGCTGGACCAGGCCAATCTCGCTGCCGCGCTGGCGCTCGGCATGGTGGTGGTGGTGGCCCTGGTCACGGTCGGCTACTCGTGGCTGCAGCGGCGCTCGGCGCGCTGGCTGCCGCGATGACGGTGGCGCGGGTGCGCGGGTCGTGAACCGCCGCCGACGTCGCCACCTGGCAACATTCAAGACCGCCGTCTACGTCGTGCTCGGCCTCTTCTTCCTCCTGCCCATCGCTGCGATGGTGGAGTTCGCCACCCGCGGGGTCGGCATCAGCAGCCCGCGCACGTTCAGCGCCTTCACCAGCATCGGCTCCGATCCGGAGCTGGTCGACGCCATCACGGCGTCGCTGGAGCTGGCCGTGATCACCTCCGTGGGGATGCTGGCGCTGCTCCTCCCCACCATGATCTGGGTCCGCCTGCGCATGCCCCGGATGGTCCGCCCGGTCGAGCTGGTCTGCTTGACCCCGCTCACCATCCCGGCGATCGTCCTGGTGGTCGGCTTCGCGCCCATCTACCGGTGGATCGAGATCAACGTGAGCGATTCCATCCTCACCCTGGCGTTCGCCTACCTGATCCTGGTCCTCCCCTACTGCTACCGCGCCCTCGACGCGGGTCTCTCGGCGGTAGACATCCGCACCCTTTCGGAGGCCGCGCGCAGCCTGGGGGCGGGCTGGGGCACGGTGATGTGGAGGATCGTGGTGCCCAACATGTCGAGCGCGGTCTCCAACGCCTGCCTGCTGTGCGTGGCGGTCGTGCTCGGCGAGTTCACCATCGCCAACCTGCTCAATTTCGAGAACCTTCAGGTGGCGATCTCCATCCTCGGGACCGGGGATGCCAGCGTCTCGATCGCCCTGGCCGTGCTCTCGCTGGTGCTCGTCTTCGTCTTCCTGCTCTTCCTCTCCTTCCTGGCGCGGTCCCTCTCGCGCCGCCGCCGCGCGGCGAGGGCCTGAGATGAGCGCCCTCGACACCCGGCCGATCGGCGCCGCCTGGGGTGGTACGCGGACGGCCGCCGAGGTCCGGCTCGAGGAGCTGTGCCGGCACTACGGCACCACGGTGGCGCTCGACGGGCTCAGCCTGACCATCCAGGCCGGCGAGCTGGTCGCCCTGCTCGGTCCCTCGGGGTGTGGCAAGACCACCGCCCTCCGCCTGGTCGCCGGCCTGGAGGACGCCGACGGAGGACGGGTCGTGATCGACGGCCGGGATGTCACCGCCCTGCCGCCGAACCGGCGCGACACGGGCATGGTGTTCCAGGCCTATTCGCTCTTTCCGCACATGACCGCCCGCGAGAACGTCGCCTTCGGGCTGCGGATGCGCAAGGTCGGAGCGGAGGAGCGCCGGCGTCGCGCCGGCGAGATGCTGGAGCTGGTGGGGCTGGCCACCCAGGCGGAACGGTATGCGCACCAGCTCTCCGGAGGCCAGCAGCAGCGTGTGGCACTGGCCCGCGCCCTCGCCATCCGACCCTCGGTGCTGCTCCTCGACGAACCTCTCTCCGCGCTCGACGCCCGGGTCCGCGGCCAGCTCCGCGACGAGATCCGCCGTGTCCAGCGCGAGGTCGGGATCACCACCCTCTTCGTCACCCACGACCAGGAGGAGGCGCTTGCCATCGCGGACCGGGTGGGGGTCATGCGCGCCGGCCGTCTCGAGCAGCTGGGGCCGCCCACCACGATCTACTCCCAGCCCGCGACGCCCTTCGTAGCCGAGTTCGTCGGGTTGACCAACCGCCTCGCCGGGGTGGTGACGAGCGGGGCGGTCGAGGTCCGCGGCATCCGCCTGCCCCTGATAGCGCCGGAGACGCCGGATGGTCCCGCGGTCGCCCTGGTGCGGCCAGAGGCCGTCTCCCTCGCCCCCACGGCCCCGAACTCCAACGGTCCGCTCTCGGGGACGGTGATCGCCGTCTCCTTCCTCGGTGCGGTGAGCCGACTGACCGTCGACCTGGGCGACGCGCAGGTGCTGGTGCAGATCCCGACCGCCGAAGCTGCCGCCCATCCCGGGGGTTCGCGGGTCCGGATCGCGCTGCGCCAGGACCCGGTGCTGATCACCCGCGACGGCGGCGCCGAGCGTCGGTGAGGGGCCGGCGATGCCGCTGACCGACCGCCAGACCCTCATCGCCGGGGCGGTCATGAATGCCGGCGGACGATCACCGTACCGCGCGCTGGCGAAGGGCGCCGGCGAGAGGCATCTGGTCCGCACCGAACTGCTGGAGCCCACCCGCAGCGCGGCACCGCCGCAGAGCCGGCGGCCCCTCGCCTGCGTGGCACACATGACCGACCTCCACGTCGGCGACGTCCAGTCGCCCGCGCGCTTCGAGTTCCTCAATCGGGAGTACGGCGATCCGCGCTTCGCCGAGCTGGTCCCGGTCCAGCGCCCCCAGGAGGCGCTCACGCCGCACGCCCTCGGCGCGCTCACCCGCACCCTGAACGGGGAGCTGGCGGGCCCGGTCACCGGCGCCCCCCTGGAGCTGGTCCTCACCGGGGGGACTCGATCGACAACGGGCAGCACAACGAGGTGCGCAACCTGATCCGGCTTCTCGACGGCGGGCTGGTCCAGCCCAACTCGGGTGCGCCGCGGTACGAGGGGGTGCAGTCCCCCGCCTGGCCGGACGACATCTTCTGGGTGCCCGACGGCCGGCGGGGCGGCCCCGACCGCTTCCAACGCGACCACGGCTTCCCCATTCTTCCGGGGCTGCTGGAGCGCGCGCTCCGGCCGTTCGAGGCCCCGGGCCTCCGCCTCCCCTGGCTCGGCTGCCATGGCAACCACGACTCGCTCTGCCAGGGCGTCGGGGTGATGACGCCAGGGCTGCTGGCCGCGCTGGTCGCCGGACGCAAGCCGATCGCGCTGCCCGAGGGCTTCGAGCGCGGTGCTGCCTACGAGACGTTCGTGACCCGCGCCGAGGCCTTGTTCGAGGGTCCATGCCTCGACATCACCCCCGACCTCGAGCGGCGCCACTGCACCCTCGGAGAGTTCGTCGCCGCGCACGACGCGGGGGGCGGGAGCAGATCCCACGGCTTCGACGGGCGGAACCGGCGAGCGCGAACCGCCTTCTACGTCCACGACACGCCGGCCGTCCGCTGCATCGTGCTGGACACGGCCTGCCCGGCCGGCTCGGCCGATCTCTGCATGGACGATGCGCAGTTCCTCTGGCTCGAGGAACGGCTGATGGAGGTCCACTCGTCGTTCCGCGCTCACGATGGTCGGCCGGTGAGGACCGAGGCCGAGGACCGGGTGGCGGTGGTGATCTCCCACCACGGGTCGGAGGCGCCCACCAGCAGCCGCCGGCACCGTCACGGGTCGACGCCAGAGGCGGACGGCCGGCTGCTCTCCACCCTTCTCCGCTTCGACAACGTCGTCCTCTGGCTCAACGGGCACACCCATGGTCACGCCATCCGCCCGCGCCCCGACCCTCGCGGCCAGGGCGAGGGGCTGTGGGAGGTGACCACCGGATCGCTTGTGGACTGGCCCTGTCAGGCCCGGATGATCGAGCTCTTCGACGCCGGCGAGGGGGTGGTGGGGATCGCCAGCACCATGATCGACCACGACAGCCCGTTGGACCCGGGCCGCGCCGGGAATCCAGCCGAGATGGCGGCCCTCCACCGCCAGCTTGCCGCCAACGTGAGCTGGGCGGGCTTCGGTGCCGGCGCCTCGGGGAGCGCCCTCGACCGCAACGCGATCATGCTGAGGACTATCGGGTTCGCACCCGCCTGAGAGCTCGCGGGTCAATGGGCGGTTGATGCGCTGCGCCGCTCCGGCCGGTGACCTCGAGGAGGCCACGAGCGGCGCAGCCGAGCTGGCGTCTCGTTGCTGCTCCGTGGACCTGAGGAGCGCAGCGGCTGGCGGCGAGATCGGCGCCCATGAGCCGGTGCGGCGGGTCGATCGCCCATCGGCGCAAGCTCTTGAGTCACGGGGCTGCCCCGAGGGGGGATGGCACGGAGGGATCGGTGATGAAGGCCGTGATGTACGAGCGCCAGGGCGCGGCCGGGAAGGTGCTGCAGGTCGTCGATCTCCCCCGCCCGGAGCCGGGGCCGGGAGAGGTCCGGGTGCGCGTCAGCTTCTCGGGGATCAACCCCACCGATTGGAAATCGCGCAGTGGCGCCACGCCGCGGCCGCTCAGCCGCTTCCAGATCCCGCATCACGACGGGGCGGGGGTCATCGACGCGGTCGGCCCGGGTGTCGACGAGAGCAGGGTGGGCGAGCGGGTCTGGGTCTGGATGGCCGCGGCCGGAAGCCAGTGGGGCACGGCGGCGGAATGGACCGTCGTCACCGAGCAGCAGGCGGTCCGGCTACCCGACGGGGCGTCGCTGGAGCTGGGGGCGAGCCTCGGGGTGCCGGCGCTGACCGCCCACCGGTGCCTCTTCGCCGACGGTGACCTGGACGGTCGCACCGTGCTGGTGACGGGGGGAGCCGGCGCGGTCGGCCACTTCGCCATCCAGCTGGCGCGATACCGTGGAGCCAGGGTGGTCACCACGGTGAGCGGCGCCGAGAAGGCGGAGCTCGCCCGCGCGGCCGGTGCCGACCTGGTGGTGAACTACCGAGAGCCGGACACCCTGGAGCGGCTCCGCGCCTACAGCGAGCGCGTCGACCGGGTGGTCGAGGTGAACCTGGCGGCCAACCTCAGCCTGGATCTCGGTCTCGCGGGCCCGGGAACCGTGGTGGCGGCCTATGCGGCCGACAGCGCCGACCCCGAGCTGCCGATCCGGGCCTGCATGTCCGCCAACGTGGTGCTCCGCTTCGTGCTCCTCTACGGGGTCCCGCTGGCCGACCTGCTCCACGGCGTCCGGGACGTCAGCGCGGCGCTCGAGGCGGGAGCCCTCAGCGAGCTTCCGGTCCACCGCTTCCCGCTCCAGGAGTGCGCCGCCGCCCAGGACGCGGTGCAGGGCGGGGTGACGGGCAAGGTGCTGCTCGACGTCGGGTGAGCGCCGGGGCACTCCTGAACCCGGCTCGTCAGGGTTCTGTAAGGGGGGATGCGTGAACCTTCCGGCAGATGTCCGCACCGTCCTCCGGCACCATCACCACGGGGGCCCCTGACCTGGCCATTCCTCCCGCCGCCGCGCGGCGGGCGCAGCGCGTGCCGCGCCGCTGGGGTTTCCTGCCTCGCGACGCCGCCCTGATCGTGCTCGGCAACGCCGCCCTGATCGTGGCCATGTGGGTCCGCCACGGCCAGCTTCCGAGCCTCACCCATCCCGCGGCGTTGCTCACCGGGGCCGGCCAGGTCACCGCCCTGCTCGGCACCTACAGCGCACTGGTCCAGGTGGTGCTGATGTCGCGCAGCCCGTGGCTGGACGACCTCTTCGGGATCGAGCGTCTCGCCGGTTGGCACCGCTGGCTCGGCTTCGCCACCCTCTACCTGCTCTCCGCGCACGTCGTCCTGACCACCGCCGGGTACGCGATGACCGACGGCCGCTCCTTCCTCGCCCAGACCTGGGTGTTCCTGACCACCTACCCCTACATGCTGATGACCTACGTGGGCTTCGGCCTCTTCATCCTGGTGGCGGTCACCTCGGTGAGAGCGGCGCGGCGGCGCGTCTCGCACCAGGCCTGGCACCTGATCCACTTCGGCGTCTACCTCGCCATCGCGCTCACCTTCGCCCACCAGCTGGCGGTGGGCACCGACTTCGTCAACGACCCCGTGGCGGTCGGCTACTGGGTGGCGCTGTTCGCGGTCGCGGCCGCCCTGGTGGTCTGCTTCCGCCTGGTCATCCCGGTCCGGATGGCACTCCGTCACCGGCTTCGCGTGCAGCGCCTGGTGGTCGAGTCCCCGGACGTGCTCTCCATCTACCTGACCGGGCGCGACCTCGGCGAGCTGCCGATGCGGGCCGGCCAGTTCTTCAAGTTCCGCTTCCTCACCCGCGAGCTGTGGTGGCAGGTCCACCCCTTCTCGCTCTCGGCGGCGCCCAACGGACGGTACCTGCGGATCACCGTCAAGCAGGTGGGCGACTACACGCGCTCTCTGAGCGGGCTGCGACCAGGCGCCAGGGTCATCCTGGACGGGCCGCACGGCATCTTCACCTCGGTGCGCCGCCGCAAGCCGCGGGCACTCCTCATCGCCGGGGGGATCGGCATCACACCGCTGCGCGCCCTGATCGAGGAGATGCCGCAGCGCAGGAACTCGATCACCCTCCTCTACCGGGCCCATTCCTGGAGCGACGTGATCTTCAAGGAGGAGCTGGACCGCTTGGTCGCCGCGCGCGGCGGGGTCGTCCACTACATCGTCGGCCGGCGCGGGCACGAGGTGCATCCGAAGCCGCTCGCACCCGGCTTCCTGGCCCGCTCGGTCCCGGACCTGAAGGAGCGCGACGTCTTCGTCTGCGGCCCGCGGGAGATGGTCGGCGAGGTGCTGGCCAGCCTGCGCGCGCTGCGCGTCCCACCGGCCCAGGTTCACTGCGAACGCTTCGCGTTCCTCGCCTGATGCCCTTCACCACCCCAGTCCGCCCCGCCGCCACGCTGGCGGCCACCGCCATCGGGGTGGTCGTGCTCTTCGCCTTCCGAACGCCGCAGGCCCCACCCCCGGCGACCGCCGTGACCACGCCCGCCACCTCGAACCCGGCCCCCACCGCGACGCCGTCCGGTGCACCGCCCTCGTCGGGCTCGTCGCCCACGCCGGCGGCCAGCGGGCTGAAGTCGGGCAGCTTCACCGGTCAGGCGTACTCCAACCAGTACGGGAACCTGCAGGTCCAGGTGGTGATCTCCGGCGGCAGGATCACCGACGTCAAGGTGCTGCAGTACCCGAAGAACGAGCCGCAGTCGTCGTTCATCAGCTCCCAGGCTCTGCCGCTGCTCCGCGAGGAGGTGCTCCAGGCGCAGAGCGCGAAGATCGACGCCATCAGCGGCGCGACCTTCACCAGCCAGAACTACGCAGCGTCGGTGCAGTCGGCGCTGGACCTGGCGCATGCCTGATCGCGCTCCGGCGGCGCGCGGCATGGTGCGTGCGGAGCCGGTGATGGGAACGGTGGTCACCCTCGACATCCGCGACCGCGACGTTCCCGGCGCGGCCGTCGACCAGGCCGTCGCCTGGTTTCACGAGGTGGACGCCACCTTCAGCACCTACCGGCCGGAGAGCGAGATCAGCCGCATCTCCCGTGGCGAGCTGAGCCCGACCCAGTGCTCGGCGGAGGTGCACGAGGTGCTCGGCCTCTGCGCCGAGGTCACGCGACGGAGCCGGGGATGCTTCGACATCCACCTGGACGGCCGGCTGGATCCGTCCGGCCTGGTCAAGGGCTGGTCGGTGCAGCGCGCGGCCGAGATGCTCCAGGCGTCCGGGGCCCGGAACTTCTTCATCGGGGCAGGCGGCGACATCGTGACCCGCGGGGTGCCGGCCGCCGGGCAGCGCTGGCGGGTCGGGATCCGCCACCCGGAGATCGGCGACGGCGTGGCCGCCGTGCTCGAGGCCGGTGACCTGGCGGTCGCCACCAGCGGCGCCTACGAGCGCGGCGAGCACATCGTCGACCCGCGCACCGGTCGCCCGCCCGTCGGTCTGCTCAGCATGACCGTGGCCGGGCCGAGCCTCACCTACGCCGACGCCTTCGCGACCGCCGCCTTCGTGATGGGCGAGCAGGGCCTGGCGTGGATGGCCGGGATCGACGGCTACCACGCTCTGGCCGTCACCGCTGACCGCCGGGTGGTGTGGACCCCGGGGATGGAGACGCTGCGCGCCGGACCCACCCCGCCGCCGCGGTGACATCGGGGCTCGCGTTCCCTACACGGGCGCGACAGCCACCCCGGCTCATCGCATGCATTTCGCCGCGACTGGCGCGTTGACGGGCATCCACCTATACTCGGGTGACGGAACCAGGGGCTCCCGCGCTCGGGGGCGGTGACCCGCGGTCCTCGCCCTGCATCTTGTCGCCCCTGCCGGCGTTGGGGATGATGCGAGGGGAAGTGCGAGCGCGCAGGGCGATGCCCATCACCACTCCACGGGCGGCGCGGGCCGGATGACCACCCGCCGGCAGGTGCTCCTGCTCAGCCTCTGGGCGGCCTTCCTCGCCCTGGTGGTGCTGGTCTTCGTGCATTTCAGAGATCAGCCCCCCGCGCCGCCCCAGGCCAGCCTGGGAACCCTCACCCAGGCCGTGATCAACACCGAGGACGGCGGTGGTGCGCTCCAGGACCAGATCTCGCTCAACCCCGCCCAGGCCGCCCAGGTCGGCACCGGCCAGGTGACCTGGTGGGACGCGGCCGGAGGCGAGCACGTGACCCCGCTGCCCCAGGATGGGCAGGGGCTGGTGCTCAGCGTCTTCACCTCCAATCACTTCGGCAACTTCACTACCGACAACGGGATCCCGACCAGCACCCTGCTCCTGGTTCTCGTCCCGACCCTGATCATCGTGATGGTCATCGTCATCCTCTACTGGCGGCCGGGCGGAGGCACGGTGCGGCTGCTGCGCTCGGGGAGCCGGGTGGTGGGCGGCGATCAGCCGCTCAGCTGCTTCGCCGACGTCGCCGGCTGCGACGATGCCAAGCTCGAGATGGGCGAGCTGGTCGCCTTCCTCCGCGACCCCGATCGATACCGGGAGCTGGGCGCCCGGGTGCCCAAGGGGGTCCTCCTGGTGGGACCGCCGGGAACCGGCAAGACCCTGCTGGCCCGAGCCGTCGCCGGTGAGGCCGACTGCGCATTCCTCTCGGTCTCGGGGTCGGAGTTCGTCGAGATGTTCGTCGGGGTGGGCGCGGCGAGGGTGCGCGACCTCTTCCGGAAGGCCCGCAAGGCGGCGCCCTGCATCGTCTTCGTGGACGAGATCGACGCGGTGGGGCGGCGCCGGGCCGGCATCGGCGTGCACCTCGGCCATGAGGAGCGCGAGCAGACCCTCAACCAGCTCCTGGTCGAGTTGGACGGCTTCGACCAGGGGGCGCGGATCGTGGTCATCGGGGCGACCAACCGAGCCGACGTGCTCGATGAGGCGCTGCTGCGGCCGGGGCGGTTCGACCGCCAGGTCACCGTCGACCCGCCCGACGTCACCGGCCGGGAGGCGATCCTCGCCGTCCACGCCCGCGGCAAGCCCCTGGCGCCCGACGCCGACCTCGGCCTGCTGGCGCGCCGCACCGCCGGCTTCACCGGAGCCGACCTGGCCAACCTGATCAACGAGGCGGCGCTGCTGGCGGCCCGCGAACAGCTGCCCGAGATCGGCATCCGCCAGCTCGAGGCGGCGGTCGACCGGGTGCTGGCCGGCCCCGAGCGCCGGGGACGGCTGCTCAGCCTCGACGAGCGGCGGACCATCGCATACCACGAGATGGGCCACGCCCTGGTCCTCACCGCCCTGCCCGGCACCGACCCGGTGCGCCGGGTCAGCATCGTCGGCCGGGGGCGCTCCCTGGGGTGGACGCTCACCGTCCCCGAGGGCGACCGAGCCCTGGGCTCGAAGTCCCAGCTGCGCAACCGGCTCGCCGGCCTGCTCGGGGGCCGGGTCGCCGAGGAGCTGGTCCTGGGTGAGGACGACATCACCACCGGGGGGGCCGACGACCTCCTCAAGGCGACCCAGCTCGCCCGCCAGATGGTCACCGAGCTGGGGATGTCGGGCCTCGGCGTGCGCGTGGTGCAGGTGGGCGAGACCGGTCTGGCCCTGCAGCACTCGGACGAGCTCGACCGCCGGGTGGACGCCGAGGTCGACCGGCTCCTCGATGAGGCGCTGGCCCGGGCCCGCAGCATCCTGGGCGAGAGGCGACGCCTCCTCGACGCGCTGGCGGCGCGGCTGCTGGAGGTGGAGACCATGACCGGGGCGGAGCTGGCCGAGGTGATCGCCTCCCACTCCACGGTCGAGCTGCGGGGGGTCGTCACCGTCTCGCGGCCGGCGCCCCCCGCCGAGCCCGCGGTGGTCGCCGTCTCCCGGGTGACGAGCGCGCCCCCACCCGGGGCGGCTGCGGTTCCGGCCCGCACCGGGACGCCCCCCGCCGGCCCGCCGCCCTGGTTGCGCACCCTGCTGCGCGCCGCCGCCTCCGCCCTGGGAGGACGCCCCGGGCAGGGTGGGCTCTCGGGGTAGCGGACGGCTCCGGGAGCGTCGCGGCGACCCACCGCCGCCGCTCGCGACGCTTGACACACCCCCTCAGAAGTTATCAAGATGTTGTGCCAGCAGCCGGCACGACCCACTACATCTTGAAGCCGGCTGGGCGCCTTCTCCTTCGCCGGAGGCCCGACCCCTGAGGGCCGGGCCTCTCCGGTCTCAGGGCCGGTGGCGGGACCCGTGGACGACCGGAGCTAGGTGGTCCAGACCGGGGCGGAGCCGTCGAGGTTCAGCTCACTGGTGATCTGCTTCGGCTGCGCCGGGGTGGAGCTGGCGGCTCCCTTGAGGTACCAGAGCTCGAAGTACCCATCTCCCGCCTCGGGGGCCAGGTAGATGAGGTCGGTGCCGTCAGGCGACCAGGCCGGCGAGGCCGCCATGGTCCCCACGACGAGACGCTCCAGGGGGCCGAGCGTGCCGGTGGCGGCGTCGAAGCTGGCCACCACCAGGTCGGAGTCGGTGCTGCTCGGGGCCCCGTTCTCGACCGGGGTGCAGATCATGGCGATCTCGGTCTGGGTGGTGTTCAGGGTCGGCTGGGCGCAGTCGTCCTGGGGCAGGGTGAGGGCGGTCCCGTCGGAGCCCGCGACGTTGTAGAGGGGCTTGGGGTCCATCCGGATCTGGCTGATCTCGGTGCCCGGGACGGCGCCGGGCAGCGGGGTGCTGAGCTGGCCGGTGTTGCCGTACGCCGACTCGTAGTCGACGTAGAGGAGGCCGCCGCCGTCGAGGGGCACGGGGCTGACGTCCCCGCCGGTGTAGTAGTTGGCCCAGCTCTCCTGGGTGACGCCGTCCTTGCTCTGCACGCTGCTGCGGTCGATCTCGGTGCCGAGCGTCGTCTCCCAGATCGAGAAGTCCACCTGGAAGCAGCACTGGGAGGCGTCGTCGACATTCCCCTTGGGATAGTCGTAGCTGAAGTAGAGGGTGTTGCCGGGCCCCACCGCCGGGTAGGAGATCCAGTCGTCTGCCCCCAGGCTGGTGGCGGTGACCTTGCCCGAGTCGTTGCTGAGCTGCTGCTCGACCGCTCCGGTCAGGCTCAGCTCGTAGAGGTTGGAGTAGTAGCCCGGGGTTACCTTGACCGCCAGCAGCCCGGCGCCGTCGGGGAGGAGCGCCGGCTGCGTCCACCCCTTGCCCTGCGGCTGGAGCCGGGTCACCTTGGTGCCGGTCAGCGAGAAGAGCCCTCCGCCGTCGGCGAAGTAGATGGTTCCGGGAAGGCTGAGCTGGGGCGCCACGTGGACCTGGGTCGGGTCCTTGGGACGGGCGAAGGCGTTGCCGTCGCGGCTGGCCAGGAACCGGTTCACCCCGGCGCCGAAGGCGGCCATCAGGGCCAGCAGCACGACCCCGGTCAGCAGCTTTCGCGAGCGGCTCACGTCGCCGGGAAGTACTGGTGGACCACCTGGAGGATGGAGCTCATGTTGGGCACCTCGACGTCCCCCACCACCGGCACGGTGGCCGGGCTGAACTGGGTCAGGAAGACGTGCTGGATGTTGCCCTGACCGAGATCCTTGGCTAGCCCGAGGAGGGTGGGGAACTGGGTGAGCGGGACGTCGGTGAGCACCTGGCCGCTCAGCGCCGAGGCGATGTCGTTGATGTCCCCGATGCTGAGCTGGGAGAGCTTCTGTCGCAGTGCCACCAGGACCTGCTGCTGGCGCACGGTGCGGCCGAGATCCTCGGAGATGTCGTCGTGCCGCGAGCGCACGTACTCCATCGCCTCCACCCCGTCCATGTGCTGGGCGCCGGGCAGCACCGCGACCCGGTCGGCGGCGAAGGGATTGGTGCTGCCCTCGACGTCATACGGGTAGTTATCGTCCATGACCGGGTGGCTGGCCACGATGTCGACCCCCCCCACCTCGTCGATGAGGTTGATCAGGCCTTGCAGCCCGATCCAGACGTAGTGATCCACCTGCACCTGGAAGTCCCGCTCGATGGTGGCGATCTCGGCGTCGATCCCCTTGGTACCGCCCCCGGCGGACCCGAACGCGGTGGAGACCTTGCCCTGGCCGCCGGTCGAGAGCGGCACGTAGAGGTCGCGGGGTATGGAGAGCATGGTCACGCTCCCCGCCGTGGGGTCGACCCGGATCAGGATCATCGACTGGGTGCAGCAGAAGCCGGAGGTGCCACCGGCGGTGGTGAACTTGCCGTCGTTGTCGGAGCCCATCAGGAGCACGGTGAAGGGGGCGCCCGACGCGGGCGCGGCGGTCGGACTGGGGGTGGGGCTCCCGGGAAGCGGGGTGGGGGCGGTCACCTGGATGGTGTGGCCGGTGATGCCGATCGCCGCGGTGATGGTGGGCCAGAAGAAGCTGACCGCGCCGCCCAAGCCGGAGAGCAGGAAGCCGACCACCACCAGCGCCACCCAGCGCAGCCGGGGTAGCGGGATCGCGTAGCGGGAGACGCGCCGGCGGGAGTGTCGCGACGGATGGCGGGGGCCGGTGCCGCGCGAGGGCCCCGAAGCTCCGGGCTGGGTCTGGTCGGCGGGCGGCGGGCCCCCGGGGGAGCGACCCTGGCTCATGCTGGTACGACCTCCGTCTCGGGCACCGGTTCATCCGGCACGGTCGACGCCGGTTTCCGCTCGGGGTCGCGTGCGACGATCCCCGCTGCCGAGACCTGACACCGCTCCCCCCGGGCGGGTCTCAACCCGGCGGATGATACCTGTAACCAACAGGACGTTGCCGCCGCCAACTCGCTGAGCGGAGACGCCTGAGGCGGGGGCGGTTGCGTGTACGGTCGAGCCGGAATGCGGCGCGAGCGGATCGAGACCGACCAGTCGTTCTTCGCCGAGCGGATCGCGTGGCGGTCGTCCGGGCGGCGGCGCAGCCTGCCGCGTGCCCGGGCGCTCGCGCCGCACCTGGGCGTCGACCTCGACGCCTGGCGAGCCCATCCCGAGCGGGTCGTCACCGTGGTCGGGTCCAAGGGCAAGGGGACCGCGGCCACCTTCACCTCGGCGGCGCTCGCCGCCGCCGGCCTGCGGGTCGGAACCCTGACCAGCCCCGGACTGCGCAGCAACCGCGAGCGCATCAGGGTCGATGGCGCGGCCATCGCCCGCCCCGAGTACGAGGCCCTGGTGGGGGAGGTGGCCTCGACTCTCCGGCGCGTGTCCGGATCGCTCCCCGACGACGGCTACCTCTCCCCGAGCGGGCTCTTCACCCTCAGCGCGCTGCGCCACTTCGCCGACCGCGGGTGCGACGCGGTGGTCCTGGAGGCGGGCATGGGCGGCGCCTCTGACGAGGTCTCGCTGGTCGCGCCCGCGGTGGTGGTGGTCACCGCCGTCCTCGCCGAGCACCTGGGGGTGCTCGGTGACAGCGTGGCCGCGATCGCCGCCGAGAAGGCGGGGGTGGTGAGCAACGTGACCCGCGAGGTGGTGGCCGCCCCCCAGCCCGACCCTGCGGCCGGTGCGGCGATCCGGGAGGCGGCGCGAGCCCACGGGTGCGGGTATCACGCCGAGGACGGCGCCGCCGGGCCCCCGGCTGCTCGCCGTGGTACGCCTGGGGCGCCCGGCCTCGGTGCCCTCAGCGCCCGCCTCGGCCTGACCGCCGCCAGCCTCCTGCTCGCTGCGAGGGGGCGACGGGCGGCGAGCCCCGGGGTGCTGGAGGAGGTGCTCGGGAGCGTCCGGCTGCCGGGCCGGCTGAGCCATCACCGGCGCGGCGACCAGGTGTGGATCGTCGACTGCGCCACCAACCCGGTCGCGATCGCGGCGGCCATCAGCCACGCCGCGGGCACCGTGGGCCCGCCCACCTCGGTGCTCACCTTCCTCCCGCGCCATCGGGACGCGGCGCCGCTGCTGGAAGCCCTGCGCGGCCAGTCGCTGGTCACGGTCCCGGGGGGCCCGCCCGCCGGGATCCCGGGGGCGGGAGCGGTCATGCGGCTGGAGGCGGTGGACCTCGACGCCCTCGGCCCGCGGGTGCTCGCGCTGGGGCCCGTGTACTTCGCCGGCGAGCTGCTGGCGACCCTCGGCGTCGACTGCGAGCGCAGCTTCTCACCGCCGGCCGCGCCACCCGGAAGCGCCAGCACCCCGCGCAGCTGACCTCAGGCCGGGTCGCGACCGCGGAGCCGTGGGGCCGGGCCACCCCAGGCCCCGCGCCACGGCGGGATGCCGTTGACCGTCAGCCGCGGAGGTGGCTGGTGTCGTTCCAGAGCCAGACGACCGGGTTGCCGTGCTCGTACCCGAGCACCGACAGCGAGGCCGGGGAGAGGGCCAGCCGCTCTCCCGCCACCGCCGGGAGCAGGCACCAGCGGGAGGCGAGGATGCGCAGCAGATGGCCGTGGGCGAAGATGGCGACGTCGCCCTCCACCTGGCGCACCCGCTCGATCACCGAGTTCGGCGCGACGGCCGACATCCTCCAGGCTCTCGCCGCCGACCACCCCGTCGACCCAGATCACCCAGCCCGGGCGCTCGGCGCAGATCTCGTCGGCGGTCCGCCCCTCGTAGCTGCCGTAGTCCCACTCCTGGACCTCGGGGTCGAGCACGGCTGCCCCCGCCAGGCCGGCGAGCTCGCAGGTGCGGCGAGCCCGCTGCAGCGGGCTGCACAGCACCATCGCGAACCTCCACTCGCGGAGGCGGGGCCCGAGGCGGCGGGCCTGAGCCTCGCCGTCGGGGTCGAGCGGGGCGTCGCTCCGGCCGGTGTGACGTCCGGTCCGGCTCCACTCGGTCTCGCCATGGCGCACCAGCACCACCCGCTGGGTGTGAGCACCGCCGGGGGCAGACGGGGAGGGGGGAGCGGAGGGGCCGGCCGTCACCGGCGGGTCAGGCTCGGCCGCCGATCCGCCGGCGCCCCCGCCGCGGGGTGAAGAGGCGGACCACGCAGAGCAGGATCACCGCCCCGAGGAAGGCGACCACCACATCCTCGACGAGGCCGAGCAGTCCGCCGGCACCGATCAACGAGGGGTCGAGCCAGTGGATGATCAGCCCGCCGATGAGCGCGCCGCCGAGGCCGACGGCGATGTCCAGCAGGCAGCCGAGGCCGCGACCGCGGACCAGCCGTCCGGCCAGGGCGCCCGCGATCAGCCCGATGATCAGCCAGGTGAGCAGATGGTGGACCGCCACCATCCCCGCCCACACCGCCAGCGCGAGGAGCACGAGGACGGCGAGCAGGACCAGGCCCGGCATGCCCATACCGTACCGTGCGGAGCGACCCTGACGCCGGTCTGACCGCGGCTGGCGATGAGCTGCGCGCATCGCGGGCGGCGGTCGGTGGGGTGGCGCTCCGCAACGGCCGCGCCACCCCCCACTCCGGGCCTGGTCGAGCGACCGGGCCCCCCCTGGGGCGTCATCCGGGCGGGAATCGCTCGGGGAGCGGGACCCGCAGCTCAGAGGTTAGCTCCGACCGGAGTGGGAAGAAACGCCTGTTTGAACACCGTGAAGCGCCGTCATGCCTGGGCCTGCAGTTGTGGCGCAAGCTGCAGGAGCGTTGCCCGGCCGTGGCCGAGGCGCGACACCCCCCGCGGCTCAGTCCGGCTCGGGTGCCTCCGCCTCCACCTCGGCCTCGGCCTCGACGGCGGCCGGAGCCGCCTCCTCCGCGGCGACGGCCCGGAGCGCAGCGATCTTGACGACCACCTCGTCGGGGTCGACGTGAGCCGCCAGGGTCACCCCCTCGGGGAGCACCACCTCGCGCACGCGGATGGCGGCGTCCACCTCCGCAAGCTCGCTCACGTCGACGGTCAGGTGATCGGGAAGGTTGCCGGGGAGAGCCTCGATGCGGAGGGTGACCAGCACCTGCTGCAGCGATCCCACCTTGAGCTGGCTGACGGCCGGGGCGTCGCCCACGGTCCGCACCGGCACGTCGACCTCCAGCCGCTCGCGGAGGTTGACCGCGAAGAAGTCGGCATGCAACGGCCGCGCGGTGCGCGGGTCGATCTGAAGGTCGTGAAAGAGCACCTTGCGCGGTCCGGACCCATCGATGCTGAGGTCGATGAGGTGGGTGCGGCCGGCGCGCTGCCACACCCGCACCAGGGCGGCGGTGTCGGCGCAGATGGCCTGGGACGGAAGATCGCGTCCGTACAGCACGGCGGGGACCTGGCCAAGCCGGCGCATCGCCTGGACGTGACGGCCCCGCTCGGAGCGGGTGTGCGCGGTGAGCGTCAGATCTGCCACGAGGCCTGGACTCTACCGGGTCAGGTGGGTGCGGCGTCCCGGACCGGCCCTGGAACCGCCGCGACCGGCCCCTGGAAGCGCGATCGGACCACCGATCAGCCCGGAGCCCGGGACGCCACCGCCAGGTCCGCGGCCCTCGCGGCGACGGCGGCGGCCAGGGTCACGGCCCGCTGGGCGTGCGGAACGGCGGCCCGCCAGGCGGCGTCGAGGCCGGCACCCCCCAGGTGGGCACCCGCCAGCGCGCCGGCCAGGCTAACGGCCGCCCTCCGGCCGGGTGCGACGGCGGCCTCGATGGCCGCGGCGATCTCCCCGGCGCCGAGCACGGCGGCCATCGCCAGCTGGAGGGCGGCTCCGGGGTCGTCGTCCGCCTCCGCGGGGGGGGCTGCTTCACCCGATCGGAGGCGCTCCAGGAGGGCGAAGGGCGCGTCCTCGAGGAGGGATTGGTAGACGCGCACGAGCGCGGTGGCCGGGTCGAACCGGGTGAGGTCCGCGGCCAGGAGGGCCGCGGCCATGGCCGCGATGGCGGTGCCCTCGTCGGCGCCCGCGAGGGCCGCCACCCGATAGGCGTCGCGGCGGATGCGGGGACGGTCGAGGGGGGCCAGCAGGGCGAAGGGAATAGCCCGCAGCAGGAGCCCGGCGGGGCCCGCCTGGGACGCCCCGACCAGGCCGCGTCGGCGGAGGTCGTCGGCGTCGAAGCCACCCACGGTGGCGATGGAGTCGGCCACCTCGAGGAGGTCGCCGGCGGCCGCCGGAGACTGCGCGGCGTGCTCACCGGCCAGGGCGCCGAGGAACGCGGCCTCGACCCGCGCGCCGTAGTCGCTGATCGGATCGCCGGGGAGCTCGGGAGGCCCCGGGATCTCCCCGACCCCCTCGTCGCCGCTCATGCCCGAACGGTATCCTGTCCGGGCATGGCAACGCTGGACCAGCTCCGCGCCGTCGGAACACCGCTGGTCAGGGCCGCCGTCAAGGGCGCCGGCCTGACCCGCCCGGACCGCCACCCGCTGACGCCGGCGGCGGTGAGGGTGGAGAGGACCAGGGCCCGGCGGGGGGCCGAGACCGCGGACCAGACGGCGATCACCGTCTGGCTGGGTGAGGGGCCGCCCCTCCCCGCGCCGGCCCTCTCCCGTTCCCCCTGGAGAGCCGTGGCGGGCCTGGGCATGACGCTGATGGGGGCCGCCGCGGTGGCCGCGGCGTCGACCCTGGCGGCCCAGCGCGAGCAGGAGCGCAGGCTGGCGGCGGCCCGGCCGGTCGCGACCCTGGCGGCTCCCCCGCCCAGCCGCTCCGCGTCCGGCGGCTGACCCGCGCTCAGCTGCGGAGCCAGCCGAGCAGCTCGAATCCGTGCCGGCGGGTCACCCGTCCCACCTCGACGAGGGACGCGCCGTCGGTGACCAGGATGCCGTGGGAGACCGGGTTCGGCGCCTCTCGCCAGGCGCGGAGCACCCGCATCCGGAAGCGATCCGCGGCGGGGAGGGCGGCGGGTAGGGCCAGCGCCTCGGCCCGGTCCGGCACGGCCAGCAGGACGTCGCCCCCGGAGCGCTCCGCGAAGGCGGCGAGGACATCCTCCACCAGCAGCACGCTGCCCTGGAAGAGGGTGTCGCTACCCAGTCGCCAGCCGTCGGCGGGGATGCGCTCCGCCGCCCGGATGCGCCCCGGCAGGGACGAGAAACGGGCTCTGGTATTGGTGTTGGCGAGGTCGCGGGCGGAGCTCTCGTCGAGACCCGCGGCGGCCAGGTCGGCCGCCGGCACGCCGCGCATCAGCGAGCCGGGGAGTGCCTCGGCGACGAAGGCGACCATGGCGGCGCCGAGGGGGCGGGTGACCAGCTCGGCCGCCCGGTGGAGGTCCTCGAGGTAGCGGGTGCCGCGCACGCACCAGACCAGCCGGCTGGGGTGGACCTCGGTGCCGGTACGAGGGCTGAGCTGACGTTCGGCGAGCCGCACGTAGTCGGCGATCAGGCTGCCGCTCCGCTGCGGTTCGCGGAGGCAGGCCTGGTGAAGCGGCGCCAGGGGCAGGCTAACGTCGACGCCGGCGCCGTGCAGGCGCAGCGCGAAGGCCGGGCCATCGATGGCGACCTCCACCCCCCGGTAGCGCGCCTGGAGCTGGAGCCGCATCCTCTCGGCGAACGCCTGCCGGTCTGCGGGCTCGGACATGCCGTGGAGTCTGCCCCAGCGGGACGCGGGGCCGGGAGCGGGCGGCCGGCTGCGGGCGCCGGGCGCGCGGGCCACCGCACCGGCTGGCCCGGGCCCCCCGGATTACTCGCTGGTGACCGCGCGCAGCACGTCGACCCGCGAGGCCCGGATCGCCGGGAAGATGGACGCGATGATCCCGAAGAGGCCGGCCGCGACCGCGTAGAGGATCAGGTTGTTGCCCGGCACGGCGGTCTGGCTGATCCCGTCGCTGTGCAGCGAGCTGACCAGCGCGATCCCCAACCCGGCACCGACGGCGAGGCCGAGGACCGCCCCCAAGAGGGCGATGATGACGGACTCCCACGCCACCATCTCGCGGGTCTGGCCCCGGGTCATCCCCACGGCGCGCAGCAGTCCCAGTTCGCGGGTGCGCTCCAGCACGCTGAGCGCGAGGGTGTTGACGATGCCCACCACGGCGATGATGATGGCCAGCCCGAGCAGCACGTAGATCAGGTTGAGGAAGGTGTTGAGCCCGGCGCTGATCAGGTTCTTGTACTGGGTCTTGGTGAGGCCGCTCAGCTGCGGGTAGGCCCTCAGGTCGTTGAGCATCGAGGCGTCGGCGGCGGAGACCGAGACACCGGGGGCGGCATTGAGCGCGACGTCGGAGTCGCGCGCGGTGGTGAGGTGGGGGTTCAGGGTGCCCAGCGAGACTAGATAACCGCTGATCAGCGCGTCCGGCGTGTAGATGCCGCCGACGGTCATGGGCACCTTGTCCCCGTTGGGAAAGGTCATCGACACCGCGCTGCCGAGGTGGAGGTTCTCGGTCGCCGCCTCGGTCGAGTCCACGATCGTGGTGTCGCCGGTGCCGATGCTCGCGGCCGACCCCTCGGTCATGCTGAAGTTGAAGATCCTGCGGACGTTGCTGGTGTCGACGCCGATGACGCTGGTCTCGATGTCGCCGACCAGGACGTCGCTGCCCCTGATCTCGGAGACGTCGGTCAGCCTGGGATCGGCTCGCAGGGTGGAGGCGACCTCCGGGCTGAACGCCCCGCTCCCTTCCGCGATCACCACCAGCTGGGCCTTGACGGTGCCGTCCAGGGCCTGGTTGATGCTCGCCTCGACCGAGTCGGTGATGACCGCGACCGCGGTCACCAGGGCCAGCCCGATCATCAGCGCGGCCGAGGTGAGGGCGGTGCGGCGCGGGTTGCGCCGCGCGTTCTCCCCGGCCAGGCGTCCCGGGGCACCGCGAAAGCGAGCCGGCCAGCCGAGGACCGTGGCCACCGGGCGGACCAGGATCGGGGCCAGCAGCGCCGTCCCCAGGAAGATTCCGAGCACCGAGAGCCCGAGCACCGAGAGGTCGGGCCCCGAGGTCGCGGTGGCCGTGAAGAGGCTGTCGAGCAACCCGGCCGCGCCCCCCAGGAAGAGGAGCAGACCGAAGGCGATCCGGACCCGAGGCAGTCCCTGGAACTCGGGCTGGGCCTCGCGCAGGGCGGCCACCGGCGCGATCCGGGTGGCCCGCCGGGCCGGGAGCGCGGCGGCGACGACGGTGATGATCGTGCCCACCAGCACCGAGGTGATCAGGGCGTCCAGCTGCACGCTCAGCTTGGCCGACGAGCCCACCAGGTGGATGAGCCCGTCAGCGACCAGGATGCCGAGCAGGAAGCCGACCAGCGAAGCGAGCACACCGGTGAGGGCCGCCTCGGTGATGACCTCAGAGAACACCTGGCCGCGGGTCGCCCCCAGCGCGCGCAGCAGGGCCAGCTCCTGGGTCCGCTGGGCGACCAGGATGCTGAAGGTGTTGGCGATCAGGAAGCTCCCCACGAAGACCGCGACGAAGGCGAACACGAGAAGCGGCGTCCCGATGAACTCGTTGATGTCGGTCACCGCGTTCTGCTCGGTCTCCGAGGCGGCCTGGGCGCCGGTCTGAACCTGGACGCCGGTCCCTCTCAGGGCGGAGGCCACCCGGTCGCGGAGCTGGAGGTCGGTCACCCCGGATTGGGCGCTGACGTCGATGACGTCGAAGGTGTTGTTGGCCTCGAGGAGGCTCTCTGCGGTCGGCAGGGTGAAGAGGGCAAAGCCCTCGGTGGCGATGCTGGCCTGGCCGCCGAAGGTGGCGATGCCGCTGATCACGAAGGTCTGGGCGGCGGAGGCCTCGTAGCTGACCTGGATCTGCTGGCCCACGACCAGGTGGCCGTTGGTGGCGGCCCGGGCGTTGATCACCACCTGGTTGGCGGCCCGCGGTGGCGTTCCCGCGGTGAGCTCGAAGCTGGAGAGCTGGCTGTCCGAGATCCAGTTGAGGCCGAGCATCGGCGCGCGGCCGGTGGCCCCCACCACCTGGCCGTTCTGGAGCAGCGAGACCCCGGAGCGCTCGACCACCCCGGTCGCGTCGGCCACCCCGGACACCCTCTGAACCCGGGCGAGCACCGATTCGGGGAGGGGCAGGTTCTGGTTGAGCAGCCGCCCGGACGGGGTGGAGGGCGTCGCGCCCTTCACCTGCACGGCCACGCCCCTGTCGACGTTGCTGAGGACGCCCTCGAAGGTGCTCCGGATGGTGTCGGTGAGGACCAGCGTCCCGGCGACGAAGGTCACCCCGAGGATGATGGCGATCGCCGTGAGGGTGAGCCGGAGCTTGTGGCTCAGCAGGCTGCGCAGGCTGACCTTGAGCATCAGAACCTGGCGGGCCCCCGGGGCGACGGGTTCGACCCAGCTCCGGACACCGGCTCAGTCGCCCAGGTGACGAACCACCGCGAGGATCGAGTCCGCGGTGGGCGAGCGCATCTCCTGAACGACCCGGCCGTCGGCGAGGAAGATCACGCGATCCGAGTGCGAGGCGGCGAAGGGGTCGTGCGTGACCATAACGATGGTCTGACCGAGGGTGTCCACGGCCGTGCGCAGGAACTCCAGCAGCTCCCCCCCGGCCTTGGAGTCGAGGTTTCCGGTTGGCTCGTCGGCGAAGATGATCTCGGGCCGGCTGACCAGCGCCCTGGCCGCTGCCACGCGCTGCTGCTGGCCGCCGGAGAGCTCCCCCGGCCGGTGCTTGAGGCGATCGGCGAGGCCGGTCATCTGCACCACGCCCTCGACCACGCCCGGCTCCGCCTTCCGACCCGCGATGGTGAGCGGCAGGACGATGTTGTCGAGCGCGTTGAGCGTGGGCACCAGGTTGAGCGACTGGAAGATGAAGCCGACCTTCTCGCGGCGGAGCAGGGTGAGCTGGCGATCGGTGAGCCGGCCCAGCTCGTACCCGGCGATGAAGGTCTGCCCGCTGGTGAGCCGGTCGAGCCCGGCGAGGCAGTGGAGCAGGGTGGACTTCCCCGAGCCCGACGCCCCCATGATGGCCGTGAACTGGTGCGCGACGAAGTCGGCGCTGATCCCGTCCAGGGCCCGGACCGCGGTCTCACCGCGGCCGTACACCTTGACGGCCTCGACGGTCCGCGCGGCGATGGGGACGAGCTCGGGAGCAGGCGGGGCGGGGGGCAGCGGAGGGCCCGGCGCGGTCTGGCTGACACTCATGGCGTGTCAAGGTACCTTACCATGAGGCCGCCCGTCAAGCCGGCTGGAGGGCCGCCTCAGGCGGCCCGCGGCCGCGACCGGACGTAGTCGACGAGCACGTAGTCGCCGAGGCGATCGGGGCTGATGAAGAACGCGCGGCCGTGGTTGAGCCGGGTCATCTGGTTGACGAACCGCACCAGCTGGTGGTTGGACTCGAGCATGAAGGTGTTGATGACGATGTTCTCGAGAGTACAGCGGCGCACCTCGGTGAGGGTCTTGGCGAAGGTCTCGGGAAGGGGCGGGTAGGAGAAGACGGGTCGCCCGTTCTCGATGTGGGCGGTCGGCTCGCCGTCGCTGACGATGATGACCTGCTTGTTCTCGGCGTGGGTCCGGCCCAGGATGTGGCGGGCCAGCATCAGAGCGTGCTGGAGGTTGGTCCCGTACACGTACTCGTTGACCGAGAGCTGGGAGATCGCCCGGGGCGGGATCTCCCGGGCCAGGTCGCTGAAGCCGACCACGGTGAGGGAGTCGCGCGGGTACTGGCTGCGGATCAGCGAATCGAGGGCCAGCGCCACCTTCTTGGCGGCGTAGAAGTAGCCGCGCAGCGGCATCGACCGGCTCATGTCCAGCATGAGCACGGTCGCGCAGCGGGTCAGCGACTCGGTGCGGTGAACGGAGAAGTCCTGGGGATCGAGACGCGGCACCCGTCCTGCTCCGGGGCCGGGGGCGGCGTCGCGGCGGCGGGCCGCCCGGCGCGGCCCGGGGCCGCCCTGATCCGGCCCGGGGCCAGCCTGGTCCGGGCCGCCGCCCTCGGCCTCCCGGCTCAGCGCGTTCATCACCGTCGCCTGCACGTCGAGGTCGAAGGGGTCTCCGAACTCGTACCGCTTGCTGTCGTCGCCGCGCTCCCCGCCGTGCCCGAGGCGCATCAGGTCGTGCTCGCCGAAGCGATCCCGGCGAAGCCGGCCGAAGAGGTCGCCGAGCGCCTTCTGCCCGATCTTGCGCATCCCCCTCGCGGTGAGCTGCATCCCCTCGGCGCTACGCTCGATGAGGCCCCGCCCCTCCAGCTCCTCGACCAGCTGGCGCATCCCAGCCAGGCTTCTGGCGGCGTTCTCCCCGAGCATCTCGCGCAGCCGGTCGAGGGCCTGGGCGCCGAGGGGTTCGCCGCGCAGGGCGCCGCGCAGCTCGCCCTCCAGCTCCTCCATCGACTGCAGCCGGTCCATCAGCCCCATCGCCTCCTCGAGGGAGACCTCCTGGTCACCGAAGAATCCATAGCGGCTGCCCAACCGCGCCCGCGGGGAGAGGGACTCGAGAGTTCCCGCCAGCTCGGCGAGGGTCTGCTGCAGCGCGGGGTCGTCGAAGACGGACTCGATCACCGACTCCAACTCCCGGCGCATCTCCGGAGAGAGCGATTGGAGGAGCGAGTCCATGCGGGCCATCTGGCGCATCAGCTGGTCGACGAACTCCTCGAAGCTCTCCGGAGCGTTGGGGAACATCTGTCCCCAGCGTTGCCGGAACCTCTCGTAGCTGCGCTGCAGCTCGGCCTCGGACGCGCCGTCGAGCTTCTGGCGGAGCAGGCGGTTGAGGTCGCCGGCCATCTCTCGCAGCTCGGCCATCTCGGCCCCGGACATGGCCTGCATGGACTGGGTGATCTCCCGGAAATGGGAGTCGACGACGTTGCGCCGGATCTCGTCGAGCAGCCGCTGGAACTCCGCCTCGGCCCGGCTGTCCATGAACTCGTAGTCGCGCAACCCGCGGATCGCGCCCCCGGGATCCGGGGGCAGCCCATCCAGCTGACGGCGGCGCTCGGCGGCCACCCGCTCGAGCAGCCGGCGGCCGTCGTCGGGGGCCTGATCGAGACGATCCTGGATGCCGCGCCGCTCCTGGGAGATCACCCGGTCGAGCTTCTCCCGCATGTCCTCGAAGACGGAGTCCAGGTTGAATCTCTCTAGCTGCGCCTGACGTCGCCGCTGCATCTGCTCGAGCATCTCGTCCATGCCGGTCAGCCGCTTGCCGCGGGCGTCGCGCCATCCCTTCTCCATCAGCCGCCGGAGCGCGGCCTCGAAGTCCCAGCCGTGGAAGACGTCCTCGCTGAGGCGGCCGAAGAGCTCCTCCAGGTCCGGTCCGAGCGGCTCTTGGGTGCCGTCCCAGGCGGAGAAGCGGTGTCCGGGCGCGGCCATCCCGCTCGCCCTCAGGCGCCGTACACGGCGGTGCCCTCGAGAGCGGTCTTGTTCAGCCGCTTGCCGAGGTGCAGCCCTTCGAGGAGGAACTCCAGCACCGCCACCGTCGAGGCGGGCGTGTCCGGCTCGTCCAGCTTCTGACGGGCGCGGTCCAGCCCGGGCAGCTCGTCGATCGCCTGCTGGTAGCTCGCCGTGGTCATCTGCGGCCCGACCTCGACGGTGAAGCCCCCCTGGTCGAAGCGCTGCACCAGCTCGGCGAGCTCCTGGGCGCTGAAGTGCCGGCGGAAGACGTTGCTGCAGGCGCTGCGGACGACCTTGTCCAGAACCTGGTCATCGTCGGTGCCGTCCCAGGTGTCGAGCTCGACCTTCCCGGCCGTCGACGGGGTCACCGCGGTCAGGTCGCTGATCCGCACCACCGCCTCCTTCTCGCCGGTGATCAGCGCCCGGCGCAGCGCGCTGCTGGTCAGGCTCTCGTAGTTGGCGGTGGTCACCCGCACCGAGACGCCGCTGCGCTGGTTGATCTGGGGATGCCGGCGGGCCAGGTGGGTGATCTCGACCGCGATCTCCTTCATGTGCTGGGGGACGTGGACGGGGACGGGCATGTCGTCGAACACCACCCGCTCCTGCTCGGCGATGGCGATCTCGTCATCGACAGTGCGCGGGTAATGGGTGCGCACCTGAGCCCCGAAGCGGTCCTTGAGCGGGGTGATGATCCGACCCCGGTTGGTGTAGTCCTCCGGGTTGGCGGTGGCGACCACGAAGACGTCGAGGGGGAGGCGGATCCGGAAGCCGCGGATCTGAACGTCGCGCTCCTCGATGATGTTGAGGAGGCCGACCTGGATGCGCTCGGCGAGGTCGGGGAGCTCGTTGATCGCGAAGATGCCCCGGTTGGTGCGCGGCACCAGGCCGTAGTGGATCACCAGCTCGTCGGAGAGGTAGCGCCCCTCCGCGACCCGGATGGGGTCGACCTCGCCGATCAGGTCGGCGATCGAGGTGTCGGGGGTGGCCAGCTTCTCCCCGTAGCGGTCCTCGGCCCCGAGCCAGCTGATCGGGGTCTCGTCACCGCGCTCCGCCACCAGGTCGCGGCAGCGGCGGCAGATGGGGGCGTAGGGGTTGTCGTTGATCTCGCAACCCGCGATAGCGGGGACGGCCTCGTCGAGCAGGGAGGTCAGCGAGCGGACCAGCCGGGACTTGGCCTGCCCGCGCTCCCCCAGGAGGACGATGTCCTGGCCGGCCAGGAGCGCGTTCTCCAGCTGCGGGATCACCGAGTCCTCGTAGCCGACGATGCCCGGGAACAGCCGCTCCCGGGCCTGGAGCTTCCGGATCAGGTTGCGACGAAGCTCCGCCTTGATCGGCTCGACGCGGTACTCGGCACGGCGAAGCTCGCCGATGGTGTGGGCTGCCATCACGGGGTCTCCAGCGTACACCCCGGGGTGGCGGGGCTCGCCCGCGCGTTCGACGATTACTCTTCCCTGGATGAGGATCGAGCTCCACCGGCTGCTCGCCTCGCTGGGGCTCGCCGCCCTGCTGCTGGTCGGCGGTGAGACCGTCCCGGCCGTCACCGGGGGCACCCCCACTTCCGCGGCCCCCTCGGATGCGGCCACCGGACCGTCGACCACCCCGCCGGGGCTGGAGGCCGCGATCTGCGCCGAGGGCGCTCCGACCGGGGCTCGTTGCGACACGCTGTGGGTGCCCCTCGATTACGCCGACCCAGCACGGGGCACCATCGCCACCTCGATCATCGTGGTCCCGGCCAAGGATCCGGCCGCCCGCATCGGCTCCCTGCTGGTCAACCCGGGAGGGCCCGGCGAATCCGGCGTCCAGTTCGTGGATGCGGCGTACCCGCTGTTCGCGGCCCTCAACCAGCGCTTCGACATCGTGGGGTTCGATCCGCGCGGGACCACCGGGGCGGACGCCGTCGCCTGCGAGGGAACCGACGGGCTGGATCATGAGGTCGGGCTCGATCCCCTGGTGGCGGGTTCCCCCACCGGGGAGGCCGACCTGGTGGCCACCACCCTGGCGTTCGACGAATCCTGCCGGCTTCACAGCGGCTGGCTGCTCCCCTACCTCGGCACCGCCAACGCCGCCCGCGACATGGACGCCCTCCGTGCCGCCCTCGGCGACTCCCGGCTCAACTACCTCGGCTTCTCGTACGGGACGGCGCTCGGCGCCACCTATGCGTCCCTCTTCCCGACCGGCATCCGGGCCATGGTCCTGGACGGAGACGTCGACCCGTCGCTGAGCTTCCTGGAGCAGTCGGTCCAGCAGGGGGCGAGCTTCGAGGCCAGCTATGAGGACTTCGTCAGCCAGTGCCAGGCGATGAGCGGCTGCCCGCTGGGCGCCAACCCCGATGCGACCATCACCGGTCTGCTGGATCGGCTCGCCGCCCACCCCGTCGAGGAGGCGGACGGCAGGACGGTGGGGAGGGGCACGGCCATCGGTGGGCTGGTCGCCGCCATGTACGACCCTGGCTCGTGGACCGCCTTCTACACGGATCTCGCCTCGGCGGCGGATGGCTTCGTGCAACCCCTGCAGCAGGCGGTGGACAGCTACGCGGGCCGAGGCCCCCAGGGCTACAGCCCCAGCCTGGCGGCCAACGTGGCGATCAACTGCGCCGACCACAGCGTTCCGCTGGAGCTCTCCAGCTACGACGCCGAGGCGCTCTCGATTCAGGCCGACGAGCCGCACTTCGGTCAGGACGAGGTCTACTCGGCGCTCGCCTGCGCCTACTGGCCGGTGCACGGGCCGTCAGCCGCCCCGCTCGACGTCACGGCCGCCCCGCCGATCCTCCTGGTCGGGGCCACCCACGACCCGGCTACGCCCTATGCCTGGTCGGTCTCCCTGCAGAAGCAGATCGCCGGCTCCGTGCTGCTCACCCGCGACGGGTACGGCCACACCTCGTACGAATTCAGCACCTGCGTCCAGGACGCCGTCAACGGGTACCTCGTGAGCCTCACCCTCCCGGCCGCGGGCGCGACCTGTGCCAGCTGAGACGATCCACCATCCCCCATCTGGGGTGATTGCGCCGCTGAAGAGCGGGGTGATACGATCAGGCGCGTCTAACGATGCGGATCGCGGGGGGAGGGCGCCGTCCGTCCAGAGATCGAGAGGTTGCGGGGGATGCAGCCCTCGTCCGCGAATGAGATCGCCGCAGGGGGAAACCTGAATGCCACGCTGGCACACCACCGCCCGAGGTAGCCAGGACCTGCTCGCCACGGCGCTGCCGCAGATGGCCCTCGAGCAGCCGCTCACGGCGCTCAACGCGATGCAGCTCAGCAGCCGTCTGCTCGGCGCGCCCCAGACCGCCCGCGAGGTGGAGGACGAGGACTCCGGCGAGACCCGCTACCAGCTGCTGCGCCAGCAGGTCCACTCCCGGCTCGTCGAGGACACCGCCTACCTCGCCGAGACCGAGGACGCCGCGGTCCGCGAGCGGCTGGCGGAGCTCGTCAACCAGACCGCCGTCGAGCTGGGGTGGCCGCTCAACCTCGAGGAGGGGTTCGAGACCGTCACCCGCATCCACAACGAGCTGCTCGGCTTCGGGCCCCTGGAGCGGCTGCTCGCCGACCCCAGCATCACCGAGATCATGGTCAACGGCCCGCAGGAGATCTGGATCGAGCGGGGTGGGCGGCTCTCGCTTACGCCGTACCGTTTCGAGACCGTCGACCAGCTGATGCAGGTCATCGACCGCATGGTCAGCCGGGTGGGCCGGCGCATCGACGAGAGCTCGCCGATGGTCGACGCCCGCCTGGAGGACGGCTCGCGCATCCATGTGGTGATCCCGCCGGTCTCCCTCAAAGGCCCGACACTCACCGTCCGGCGGTTCACGCAGACCGGCCTGGAGGTCGACGACCTGGTCCGACACGGCACCGCCACCGCCGAGATGATGGGCTTCCTGCGCGCCTGTGTCAGGGCGCGGCTCAACGTGCTGGTGAGCGGTGGGACGGGGGCCGGCAAGACGACCACCCTCAACGTGATCTCCGGCTTCATCCCGGACGACGAGCGGATCATCACCATCGAGGACGCCGCCGAGCTGAAGCTGCGGCAGCGGCACGTGCTGAGCCTCGAGACCCGGCCCGCCAACGTCGAGGGACGTGGCCAGATCGTGGTGCGCGACCTGGTGATCAGCTCGCTCCGGATGCGCCCCGACCGGCTGGTCGTCGGCGAGTGCCGCGGCGGCGAGGCGCTGGACATGCTCCAGGCGATGTCGACCGGCCACGACGGTTCCCTCACCACCCTGCACGCCAGCTCCACCCACGAGGCGATCTCGCGTCTCGAGACCATGGTGCTGATGGCGGGCACCGAGCTGCCGACCGCAGCCATCCGCGGTCAGATCGGCTCCGCCATCGACCTCATCGTCCAGCAGGGCCGCCTGCGCGACGGCAGCCGGAGAATCCTGAGCATCTCCGAGGTCATCGGGGTAGAGAACGGCGAGGTCCAGATCCAGGAGCTGTTCCGCTTCGAGCAGAGCGGCGTGGACAGCGAGGGACGGGTGCTCGGCCAGCACGTCCCCTGCGGCCGGGTGCCCCGGCGCACCGCCGACATCCTCGCCGCCGGCGAGGATCTCGACATGCACATCTTCGTCGCCCCCGACCGGCCGTCCGGCCCCGACCATCCCCGCCGCCGCCTCGCCGACTGGGTCCCCGAGACGGGTACGGCTCCGCTGCCGCTGGCGGCCGCGGACCGCCGCCGGCGCTCCGACTGGCTCCCCGAGGGCGCGCCCCGGATGACCGTGGCGCGCAAGCGCAAGGCGAGCTGAGGGACGGTCAGTCCGGCGGTTGGAGCAGCCCGAAGCTGGCTCCCTGCGGATCTCGCAGGACCGCCCAGGTGCCCACACCCGGGGTCGTCGTCGGCCCCATGAGCAGGTCCGCACCGGCCGCCCGGGCGCGCGCCGCGGTCTGCTCGACATCCGCACTCTGGAAGGAGACGGTCCAGGCCGGCGGCATCGAGGCGTCGGGGAGCGCGAACATCCCGGCCACCTCCCGGCCTCCGCTGACCAGCAGGTGGTACTCGAACTCCCCGCTCCAGCGCCTCTCGATGACGCCGGGGAGGATCGCCGGGTAGAAGGCCCGGGCCCCGGCGAGGTCGGCGGTCGCGAGTTCCGCCCAGGCGAAGGCGCCGGGCACGTGGGTCACCCCGAAGCCGCGCATGTGACGCTCCTGGCTGAGCCCGAAGTGCGCCCCCGAGGGGTCGGCGAAGACCCCCATCCGGACCGCGTCCAGGACGTCCATGGGGCCGAAGAGGACCGCCCCTCCACGGGCGGCGACACTGGCCGCCGCCTGGTCCACGTCATCGACGGCGAAGTGGAGGGTCCACGCCGGAGGCGCGCCCGCCTGCATCACCGGCCCCACCCCGCAGACCGTGGCGCCACCGAGCCGGGGCATGCGATAGCCGCCGACCTCGGGTGGGCCCTCGGGCCCGGGATCCCATCCGAAGAGGCCGCAATAGAAGGCCAGGCCCGCGGTGACGTCGGGAACCTGCAGGTCCGCCCAGTTGGGGGTTCCCTGCGGATGCCCGCCCCCGGCGCCGGCCGTCGTCGCGCTCTCGTTCGTCTCGGTCATCGCCTGCCCTCCTCTCGGTTACTCCGTCCCATGTTCGGATGCCCGCCGTCGCTCAGGCGGGGACGGCCAGCGCCTCGATCACGCTCTCCGGCCGGTCGACCCGCGCCGGCCTCAGATCGCGCAAGCGCGCCCGGACCCTGACCTGGCCCTGCCAGCTGTCCAGCTCCAGGGCGAAGCAGACGTCGATCAGCCGCCCGCGCGGCAGATGCGCGGCCAGCCCCGGCTTGCCGAAGGCGATCGCCTCGACCAGCCCGCGCCCCCCGTCGCGCAGCGACACCTTGAGGTGCTGGCCCTCGCCCCCGAAGGTCTGGGTGCTGACCACCTCGCAGCCGCGGATCGCGAGCAGCGGCTTGGGGTTGCCGATCCCGCACGGCTCGACCCTCTCCAGCTGGCCGCAGAGCTCCGGAGTGGCGTCGAGGCAGGCGATCTCGCTGTCGACGTGGAAGACCCGTTCCCGCCGGCGGGCGCCAGCCTGCTCAGCGCAGGCGGCGGAGACCAGCTCCCGGAAGCCATCCAGGTCCTCGGCGCGCAGGCTGAACCCCGCTGCAGCGGCGTGCCCGCCGTAGCGGATGAGGGTGGGCGCCGCTCGGTCGAGGGCGCGAACGATGTGGACGCCGGACACCGAGCGTCCCGACCCCTTCGCCTCACCGGGATCGAGGCAGACCACGAAGGCCGGCACGGCATAGCGCTCCATCAGCTTGCCGGCGACCAGGCCCACGATGCCCATCGGCCATCCCGGGTCGCCGACCACGATCGCCGGGGCGTCATCGGGGACCTCGGCGACCCGCTCCTCGGCCTGCTCCAGAGCGGTGGCGACCGCGGCCTGGCGGCTCCGGTTCTGCCCGTCGAGACGGCGCACCATCTCGGCGCACTCCTCGGGAGCATCGCTGAGGCAGAGGTCGAGAGCCAGCTTGGCGTCCTCCATCCGGCCCGCCGCGTTGATCCGGGGGGCGATGCCGAAGGCGACGTCGGCGGCGGCGAGGGGGGCGGAGACGTCGGCGGCCTGGGCGAGGGCGCGCAGCCCGGCGAGCTCCAGCACCCGTGCCAGCCCCCGGCGGACGATGGTCCGGTTCTCGCCCTGGAGCGGCATCATGTCGGCGATGGTGCCCAGGGCGGCGAGGCCGATCATGGCCTCGGCCTGACCGGCGGGGACTATCCCCTCGGCCTCGAGGGCGCAGAGCAGCTTCCACGCCACCCCGGCCCCCGCCAGGCCGTCGAAGCCGTAGGTGTCGCCCGGCTGCTTGGGGTTGATCAGCGCGTCCGCGGGCGCCAGGCGGGGGAGGCTCCCGTCGGGAGCGAGCGGGAGGTGGTGATCGGTCACCACCAGCGCCATGCCGGGAGGCCGGTTGGCCGCGACCTCGACCGAGCTGGTCCCGCAGTCGACCGTGACCACGCACTGCACCCCGCGGGCGGCCAGCTCCTCGAGGGCGGCGGCGTGGAGCCCGTAGCCCTCGGTCATCCGGTTGGGGATGTACGGGAGCACGTCGGCGCCGCCCGCCCGGAGGGCCCGGGTCAGCATGGCGCAGGCGGTCACCCCGTCGGCGTCGTAGTCCCCATAGACGGCGATGCGGTGACCCTCGGTCACCGCCACCCCGAGGGTGATCACGGCTTCCGCCATCCCCTCGAGGCCGAAGGGGTCGAGCAGGTCCACCCCGCCGCCGATGAAGGCGTCACAGCTGCCGGCGTCCACGCCTCGACCGGCCAGGATGCGCCCCAGGATCGGGGGCTGCCCGGCGAGGGGCAGGGCGTCGCTGATCTCCCAGCGGCGGGGTGCGGGCTTCATGGGCTGGATGATTCTCGCACGGATGTTCGCAAGCCAGTGTAGCGCCTGCGGGCTCCCGGGGCAACCCGGCGGTCCTCGTCGGGGGCCCGGAGGGGCGACCGGGGTGGGCCTATACTCGGCTGACGCCGCGAGCCCGCCGGGGTATGCGGGCGTTCAAGGAGGTCGCGCACACCGATGGCCCCGGAGACGCGCCCCACGGCACCCGCTCTGGCCCCTTTCACGAGCATCAGCGCCAAGGCCTACGAGCACCCCGCCGACCGTGCGGCGACCGCGGTCCTGCATCGCCTTCCCTTCTTCGACCCCCTGGTCAAGAAGCTGCTCGAGCTCACCATCGAGCGCCGGATGATGCAGCTGCTGCTGGGCAACAGCGTCCGTCTCGGCGAGACCCAGCTGCCCCGGATCTGGAGCGCCCACCGCGCCGCCTACACCACCCTCGACATCGCCAGCGTGCCGACCCTGCACATCATCCAGACCCCGGTCGCCAACGCGGTGACCATCGGGGCCAAGCGACCCACCGTGCTGCTCCAGTCCGGCATCGTCCCGATGCTCGACGAAACCGAGCTGAGGGCGGTGCTGGCCCACGAGGCGGGCCATGTGCTCTCCGAGCACGTGCGCTACCGGACCACCCTGGAGCTGCTGCTCAGGTTCACCCTGCCCCGCCTTCCGCTGATGGGGCGTGTCCCTCTCCAGGCCCTGATCGCCGCGCTGCTCGCCTGGTATCGCGCCGCCGAGCTGAGCTGCGACCGCGCCGCCGCGATCGCGCTGCGCGACCCGCTACCGACCTGCCGGGCGCTGATGAAGCTGGCCGGCGGCGGGGCCGCGGGGCTCAGCCTGGACGCCTTCATCCAGCAGGCCGACGAGTACGTGGAGTGGGACGACCTCTTCGACCGGCACCAGCGGCTGGGCAGCGAGCTGGGCTCCACCCATCCCTTCCCGGTGCGCCGCGTCTACGAGCTGACCCGCTGGGTCAAGAGCGGCGAGTACGACCGGATCATGGCCGGCAACTACGTGCGGCGCGGCGAGGAGCCGCCGCCGTCGGCCGAGTTCCGGCAGGCGGTGGATCACTACACCGAGCGCTTCCGGGAGTTCCTGGAGCGCACCGCCGGCGGCCTCGACAAGATGTCCAAGCAGTTCACCCGCTGGTTGGAGTCGTTCACCAACCAGCCCGGCGGGGACGACGAGGGCTGATACGCGCCGCCCGGTGCGGCGGGGCATCCCCGCGCCCTGTCGGGTGATCGCGCCGGCGGTGGCCGGCTGACGTAAGAGAAGCCGGCACCACCCCGCTCCTATCGGGTATGGAGTACCCATCCAGCGCGTTGAGGAGCTGCGTGACCGACGACGAACGTCAGGCCGCCTTCGAGCGGTCGGTGGTGATCCCGGAGACCCGCCGCCTGTACGGGCTGGCCGGGCGCTCCCCGAGGGCGGGTCGCTGGGCAGCGTGAGCTGCGCCAGCGCCAGCGACTGCTGGGCGGTCGGCTCCCCGACCGGCGGCGGGAACGCCCGGGGGCCACTCGTCGAGCAGGCCACGGGGACGGGCTGGAGGGTCGTCTCCAGCGACGACGCCCCGGGCGGCTCCTCCACCCTCATGGGGTCACCTGCGCGAGCACCGGTGACTTCTGGGCAGTCGGCTTCGACGGGACGCCGTACCTCGCCACACCGCAGGGGGCCTTGAAGAACGGCACCCTGATCGAGCGGTACCGCCCGCCGTGGGCTGAGAGAGTCAGCCGGCGGCGGGCGGCTCCGCCATCAGCTGACGCAGCACCATCTGCAGGATGCCGCCGTGGCGGTAGTAGTCGACGTCGGTTTCGGAGTCGAGGCGGACGGTGACCTCGAAGCGCAGCTCCTCGCCACCCTCCCGCCGGGCCACCACGGTCAGCGTCCCGCCCGGTCGCACGCCGGCGATGCCGGCGACAGTGAAGCTCTCCCGGCCGTCGAGGCCCAGGCTCTCCGCACTCTCCCCGTCGCCGAACTGAAGCGGGAGGATGCCCATCCCCACCAGGTTGCTGCGGTGGATCCGCTCGAAGGACTGGGCGATCACCGCCCGCACCCCCTGGAGGGCCGGGCCCTTGGCGGCCCAGTCGCGTGAGGACCCGGAGCCGTACTCCCTGCCGGCGACCACGATGAGCGGCGTCCCCTCGGCGGCGTAGCGCACCGCGGCGTCGTAGATGCTCATCACCTCGCCGGAGCCCAGATGGGTGGTGAAGCCGCCCTCCCGCCCCCCGGCGAGCAGGTTGCGGAGCCGGATGTTGGCGAAGGTGCCCCGGACCATGACCTCGTGATTGCCCCGCCGGGCGCCGTAGGTGTTGAAGTCGCGGAGCTCGACCCCGTGCTCGCGGAGGTAGGCCGCCGCCGGGGAGGCGGGGGCGATGCTCCCGGCCGGGGAGATGTGGTCGGTGGTGATCGAGTCGCCGAGCAGGGCGAGGACCCGCGCATCCCGGATGTCCCGAGGCGGCCGCGGCTGGTCCTCCATGGCGGCGAAGAAGTCCGGCTCGCGCACGTAGGTCGAGTCCGGATCCCACGCGAACATGGCCCCCGCGGGCGACGGCAGCTCCCGCCAGTGCTCGTCGCCCTCGAAGATGCGCGCGTACTCGCGGCCGTAGAGATCGCTTCCCACCCCGCGCGCCACCGCGGCGGCGATCTCCTCGGAGCTCGGCCAGAGCTCCCGCAGGAAGACGGGGCGCCCGTCCGACCCGGTGCCCACCGGCTCGGCGGTCAGGTCGACCTCGACCGTGCCGGTCAGGGCGAAGGCGACCACCAGCGGCGGCGAGGCGAGGTAGGACGCCTTCACCTGGGGGTGGATGCGCCCCTCGAAGTTCCGGTTGCCGCTCAGCACCGCGCAGACCGCCAGGTCACGGCCCTCCACGTCCGCGGCCACCTCGGCGGGCAGCGGACCGCTGTTGCCGATGCAGGTCGTGCAGCCGTAGCCGACCAGATTGAAGCCGAGCTGGTCCAGGGGCTCGAGCAGGCCAGCGCGCTCCAGGTAGTCGGTGACCACCCGGGAGCCGGGAGCCAGGCTGGTCTTGACGTAGGCGGGTGGCCGGAGCCCTCGCTCCACCGCCCGCTGGGCGAGCAGCCCGGCGGCGACCATCACCGAGGGATTCGAGGTGTTGGTGCAGGAGGTGATGGCGGCGATGACCACCGACCCGTTCTCGAGCCGCCGAGGGGTGGCTCCGGGACGCGGCGCCACCTCGGCCACATCGCCGGTGTCGGGGTTGACAGCCGCCCGGGCGGGGTTGCCACCCTCCCCCACCAAGCGCGACAGCTCGGCCGTCCCGGCCACGGTGGCGTCTGCCCCGCCGTGGACGGCGTCGAAGGATCGGCGCACCTGGGCCAGGGGGACCCGGTCCTGGGGCCGTCGCGGGCCGGCCACCGACGGCTCGACCGAGGCCAGGTCCAGCTCAAGCAGTTCAGTGAACAGGGGAACCTCGGACCTGTCGGTGCGGAAGAGCCCCTGCTCCCGGCAGTAGCGCTCCACCAGCTCCACGTGCGCCGGGTCCCGCCCGGTGTCGCGCAGGTAACGCAGGGTCTGGTCGTCGACCGGGAAGAGGGAGGCGGTGGCGCCGAACTCCGGCGACATGTTGGAGAGGGTCGCTCGATCGGGGACCGACATGGAGGAGAGCCCGCTGCCGCAGAACTCGACGAACTTGTTGACGACCCCGTGGCGGCGCAGCTTCTCGGTGAGCGTCAGCACCAGGTCGGTCGCGGTGGTGCCGGCCGGCAGGGCGTTGTGAAAGCGCACCCCGACCACCACCGGGGTGAGCAGGAAGAGCGGCTGACCGAGCATGCAGGCCTCGGCCTCGATACCGCCGACCCCCCAGCCGAGGACACCGACGCCGTTGACCATGGGGGTGTGCGAGTCGGTCCCGACTACGGTGTCGGGGAGGGCGGTGCGAACCCCGTCGACCTCCCGGACGGTCACCGTCTCGGCCAGGTACTCGAGGTTGACCTGGTGGACGATGCCCATCCCCGGCGGCACCACGCGAAAGCCGTGGAACGCCTGCTGGGCCCAGCGGAGCAGGGCGTAGCGCTCGTGGTTGCGCTCGTACTCGCGCTCGATGTTGCGCCCATAGGCGTCGGGACTGCCGTAGGCGTCGACCTGCACCGAGTGGTCGACGACCAGGTCTACCGGGACCAGCGGGTCGATGCGGGCGGGGTCGCCCCCGCGGCGCTCCACGGCGCTCCGCATCGCGGCCAGGTCCACGACCGCGGGGACGCCGGTGAAGTCCTGGAGCAGCACCCGGGCCGGGACGAAGGCTCGCTCGCGGTCGTGCCCGACAGGCCGACCGTCCCAGCCCGCGAGGGCGGCCACGTCGGCATCGGTCACGAAGCGGTCGCCGGCGTGACGCAGCAGGTTCTCGAGCAGGATCTTCACGGTCATCGGCAGCCGCGAGACGTCTCCGACCCCGCGCTGCGCGAGGGCGTCCAGGCGGTAGTAGGCCACTCCGCCGGGGAGCTGCGAGCGGGTCCCGAAGCGATCCTCCGCCATGGTCATCTCACCTCCACTCAGGCCGCTGCCGGCGAGCATCGTGCCACGCGCCGCGGTCTGACCGGCGGAGGCGTCGGCCGCCCACATAATTATATAGGCTAACTATCGAGTTGGATAGGGGCGAACGAGCGACACCTTTCCCCTCTCCGCGGACCCGGACGGGTGCCCCCGCGCCGCACGGGACCCCACGGGGCGGCAGAGGCGCCAGTCGGACGGGTCAGGGCGACCGTGCGGCCAGCGAGGGAGGTCGGTCAGCCGACCAGCGGCATCCCGGCGGCGATGAGCACCCACTGCCCGGCCCAGACACCGCCGTGGTTGGTGGTGGCCGTGTACCAGCTGGTGAAGTCGTCCCAGCTGAACACCTGGGTACCGTCGGAGCCCGAGGGGAGGCTGGCTCCCACCCCGTAGGCGAGGGGGTCGTCGACGGTCACCTCGAGCGGCGGCGCGTCGGCCCCCGCGGAGCTCAGGCGGACACCGGTGACCAGCACGTAGTGAGTGCCGGCGCCGACCATGACGATCACGGGCTGATGGAGCACGTCGAGGCTGTAGGAGATCACCACTCCGGCGGCGTCGGCGGTCGGCTGTGGATCATCGCCGATGTCGGTCCAGCCGCCGTAGTAGTTGAGCGTGGACGCCACGGCATACGGCGAGGCGTTCCACTGGGCGATCGTGTACCCGTCGTTGTTGGCCGTCTCGTAGGCCCAGAACTGCTGCTGGATGGCGTGGTCGCCACCGCTCGGAAGCGGGACTCCATCGGCCTGCAGCCACATCTCGATGTCGGCGGGGTCACACCAGTCGGGGTCCTGCTGGGAGTGGTAGGTGATCGGGATCTGGACCTCGGCGGCCGTGATCTGCGGTGCGACCGCCAGCGCCGGACTGGGAGCGGGCAGCGCCGAGGGCACGGCCCAGGGCAAGGACGCCGTCCCCGAGCCCGCCGCGGCGGACGCGCCCGGGTCGGTCGCCGCGGCGGAGATCGACTCCACCTGCGACCCGGTCCGGGAGGAGGCGGGCGCGCTCGCCCCGGCGTCCCACGGAGCGAGCCCGGCGGCGGAGGCGGCGCCCAGCACCACCACCGAGGCCAGCGCGATCCGGACGACCAGAGGCGGATTCATGTCTTGAAGATAGCGTGGGGGACCGCTACGCCAAATGTATGAATCGCGAGAGTTCGATGAGAGCCCGCTGAGAGCTGGAGCCTCAGCCTTCCGGGGCCGCCCCCGTCCCCGAGGGCACGAGCCGGACCCCCCTACGCGGCCGCGCTGGCGCAGAAGGCGTCGTAGGCGGCCTTCAGCGCCGGGTAGCGCAGGAAGATGATGTGCGCGTACTCCTGGGTCAGGGGGTGCGGCGCGCGCAGCAGGTGCATGCCGACCTCGGCGGGGAGCCGATCCGCCTTCCGCCAGTTGCAGCGCTTGCAAGCGAGCACCACGTTGTCCCAGCTGTCGGGTGCGCCGCCTCGCGAGACGGGGATCACGTGATCGACGGTCAGCTCGGCGGGCACGGCGACGATCCCGCAGTACTGACAGGTGTTGTCGTCGCGGAGGAGCAGATTGCGCCGGTTGGGTCGGAGGACGCGGCGGGGAACATGAATGTTGCGCAGCAGGCGGACGATGACGACATCCTCTGGGATCCGGCGGTCCTGGAGGGCGGCGGCCGCCCGCACCTCCGCGTCGGTGTCGAGGAAGGCCACCCGCTCCTTGCTCAGCAGCACGACCAGCCTCCGGTGGCTGATCACGTTCAGCGGCTGTAGTGACGCATTCAGGAGCAGGACAGCCATTCCGGAAATTCTATGGCCTGCGCGAGTGCGAACGGGGCGGCGCGCCCCGCCCTTAGCCGATCCGCGCGGCCGGCCTGGCCCCCGGCAGCTCCTGATCTCCGATCAGGACACCGGCGAAGAGGTCGCCGACCTCGGCGAGCCGACCCCAGATGGTGGCCATGTTCCAGCCGTCGGGGCGGAGCCCGGGCTCGTCGAGCTCCTCCCAGGCGAGCGGGGTGGAGACGGTTGCCCCGGGCAGGGGACGCAGCGAATAGGGCGCTGCCAGCGTCTTGTTGATGATGTTCTGCGTGTAGTCGATCCGGATCCGTCCGGCCCGCCGGCTCACCGCCCACTCCCAGGTGATCCGGTCCGGCTCCACGCGCCCGATGGCGCGGGCCACCTCCTCCACCCAGCCGCGCACCTCGCCGTAGTCGGGGCCACGCCGGAGTGGGACGTAGATCTGGAGCCCGGTCTGGCCGCTGGTCTTGAGCAGGCCGCGCAGCCCCAGGTGGTCGAGGGCGGCCTTGACCAGCCTGGCGATGTCGCGGACATCGTCGAAGCTGGCCGGCTCGAAGGGGTCGAGATCGAAGACCGCCCAGTCAGGCCGGTCGGGAGCATCGACGCGAGAGTGCCACGGATGCAGGTCCACCACCCCGGCATTGGCGAGCCAGGCGAGGGTGGCCGCTTCCCTGGCGACGATCCAGCGCTTGCTCCCGGTCTCGCCTTCGAAGAGCCAGGAGTCGATCCACTCCGGGGCGTGGCCGGGCTTGTCCTTGCGCCAGAAGGAATGGCCGGTGACGCCGTCGGGGAAGACCTGGGTGGAGAGGGGCCGGTCGCGGAGGTAGGGGAGGAGGTACGGGGAGATCCGGACGTAGTAGTCGATCATCTGCCGCTTGGTGATCACCGGCTCGGGCCAGAGCGGCTTGTCGAGGTGGGTCAGCCGGAGCCGCCGGGACCCGATCTGCCACCAGTCGTCGGGGCGGAGCCGGGGAAGCACCTCCAAGGCCTCGGCGACCTCGGCGGGGAGCTTCGGGCGCCCCCCTGGCGCCGGCGGCGGGCCCGCAGCGCCGCGCGCTCCCCCCGCCGACCTGCGCTCCGGCTTGACGCTCCGCCCTCCCGGATCGTGCGCCGCTCCGCCCTCCTCGTCGTCAGCCCGGGCCAGGACCTCGGTGACCGCCTCCGCCACCTCGCGCACGCAGTCCTCTGGGTCCACGTCCTCGCGCAGGGAGAGGAAGGCGGGGTGCCGGAGGACACCCGCCCTGGTCCAGCCCGCATGGCGGACCTCGCAGACCAGGCGCGGCTCCACCCAGGTCACCGGCTCGGCGAGGCGGGGGGGCTCGACCAGCGGGGAGGTGGGACGCCGGAGCGGCGCCAGCCGGCGGAGCAGATCGGCGATCTGCGCCTCCCCGAGACCGGTGCCGACCTGGCCGCAGTGCACCCACCCGCGCGGGTCGCGCACCGCGAGGACCAGGGAGCCGAGGTGGCCGCGCCGGCCGTGGCCGGCCGTCCAGCCTGCCACCGCGCAGCTCTGGGTGAGCCAGGACTTGACCTTGATCCAGTCGGGGCTCCGGCGCCCCGGCTGATAGGGGGAATCGGCGCGCTTGGCGATCATCCCCTCCAGGCCCATCGCCGCCACGGCGGCGAAGAAGCCCTCCCCATCCCGTTCGACGTGGTCGGCGAAGAGGAGCGGTCCGCCCGGCCCGATGAGATCCCGGAGCGTCTTCTTGCGGATCCGAAGGTCGGTCGAGGTGAGGTCGCGACCGTCGATCGAGAGCAGGTCGAAGACGACGAACGTCACCGGGCAGCGCTCCGCGGCCCGCAACGCCTCGCCCGGGTCGCCGATGTTCACCCGGGACTGGAGCCGTTCGAAGTCGGGATGCCCGGCGGCGTCGAGGACCACGATCTCGCCGTCGAGAACCGCGCTCCGGGCGTGAAGCTGGGCCGGGATGGCCGCCGCCTCGGGGAAGCGGGCGGTCTCGTCGCGACCCCGCCGGCCCATTACCCGGACCGCCGTCCCCTCGACGGCAACCATGGCCCGGATGCCGTCGTACTTCAGCTCATAGAGCCAGCCCGGGCGGGAGAAGGGGCGGTCTGCGGCCTCCGCGAGCATCGGCGCGGGCAGCGCTGCGGGCCGGGCCCCAGGCGGTGGCGGAGCGGCGGGCTCGCCGCGCGCCGCCGGGCGCGCGGCCCGGCGCGGGTCGCCACCTCCGGCGGCGGCGATCTCGTCGAGCGTCCGGCCGCTCTTGACCGAGCGGTCCTGGGCCGCGGCGTCGTGGCCCGGGACGGCTGATTCGTCCCGCTTCTTGATGAGCAGGAAGTTGCGCTCCGGCTCCGAGCTGCCCTCGCGGCGACCGCCTCGCTCACCGATCCGCACCAGGGCGAACTCGCCGGCGAGCTTCTCGCCCCGGAGGTGGAACTTGATGTCCCCCTTTCGCAGCTGCGCGTCCGGGTCCGCGGCGGACTCGCGGACCCACTCGAAGGTGCCCGCATCCCAGAGCTCCACGGTGCCCATCCCGTACCCGGAGGGGATCACTCCCTCGAAGTCGCCGTAGTCGACGGGGTGGTCCTCGGTCTGGACCGCCAGGCGGCGGCTGGCGGGGTCCAGGGAGGGTCCGCGCGGGACCGCCCAGGAGAGGAGGACCCCATGGTGCTCGAGCCGGAAGTCGTAGTGGAGGCGGGTCGCCCGGTGCATCTGGACACAGAATCGACTGCCCTCCGGGAGCCGGTCCCACAGTCCTCCGGCCGGGGCGGCACCGCCTAGCTCCGCGCCGCTCGGCTCGGGGGTCCGCGTGAAGTCGCGCTTGCGCCGGTACTCGTCGAGGGCCACGACCCCAAGAGTAGGCCGGAGCAACCGCCACGACGGGCCCGTCTCACTCCGGCAGCCCCCTGTCCACTGGTAGAATTGAATTCGCAAGACACGTCAGCAGGCCGCCGTCCGTGCCCAGCGACGCCGCCATCCGCGGGGTTGCTGGCCTCGCCCCGCGATCGGCTTGGCGTGGTCGCAAGCCACCGTGCTGAGGAACCGCAGCTGACCCAGACCACGCCCTCGATAGCCCGCGAATTCCCCGACGGCGACAAGCCCGCAGCCCGCGGCGGCAGGGGCGGGGACTCCTATTCCGCGGCCCAGCTCGTGGCCCTCAAGGGGCTGGAGCCGGTGCGTCGGCGGCCGGGGATGTACATCGGCTCCACCGACCTTCGCGGTCTGCACCATCTGATCAACGAGATCGTCGACAACTCGATCGACGAGGCCATGGCCGGCTACTGCGACACCATCCTGGTCACCCTGCACCAGGACGGCTCGGTGTCGGTCGTGGACAACGGGCGGGGCATCCCGGTGGACATGCACCCCACCGAGAAGAAGGTCGGTCTGGAGATGGTGCTGACCGAGCTGCACGCCGGGGGCAAGTTTGGGGGCGGTGGTTACAAGATCGCCGGCGGGCTCCACGGGGTGGGCGCCTCGGTGGTCAACGCCCTGAGCGAGCGGCTGGTCGCCGAGGTCCACAAGGACGGCACCCTGTACCGCCAGAGCTACCGCCGGGGCTTCCCCGAGGGACCGATGGAGACCGTCGGGCGCACCTCGCAGCGCGGCACCACGATCCGCTGGTGGCCGGACCCCAAGGTCTTCCCCGACCGGACCCACGACTGGGAGACGGTGGCCGACCGGCTGCGCGAGCTCGCCTTCCTGACCAAGGGGGTCAGCCTCACCCTCCACGACGAGATCCGCGATTTTCGCTACACCTTCTACTTCGAGGGCGGCATCCGGGCCTTCGTGAGCTACCTCAACGCCAACCGCAACGTCGTCAACGCCCGGCCCATGTACGTGGAGCGCGAGATCGACGGCAACATGGTGGAGATAGCTGTCCAGTACCAGAACAGCGCCTTCACCGAGCACGTGCTGGCCTATGCCAACAACATCAACACCGAGGAGGGTGGCGCGCACCTGACCGGCTTCCGTTCCGCGCTGACCACGACCCTCAACAAGTACGCGCGCAAGGCCGGGATCCTGAAGGAGAACGACCCCAACCTCAGCGGGGACGACGTCCGGGACGGGCTCACCGCGGTGATCAGCGTCAAGCTCCAGGAACCGCAGTTCGAGGGCCAGACCAAGACCAAGCTCGGCAACAGCGAGGTCACCGGACAGGTGTCCACGGTCCTGAGCGACGCGCTGATGCAGTACCTCGAGGAGAACCCCACCGAGGCCAAACGGATCGTCGAGCAGTCGCTCACCGCGGCCCGGGCGCGCCAGGCCGCCGCCCGGGCCCGCGAGCTGGTCCAGCGCAAGTCCCTCCTCGAGTTCGGCGACCCTGCCGGGCAAGCTCGCGGATTGCAGCGAGCGCGACCCCGAGCACTGCGAGCTCTTCATCGTCGAGGGCGACAGCGCCGGCGGCTCGGCCAAGCAGGGTCGCGAACGGCGCAACCAGGCCATCCTGCCGCTGCGCGGCAAGATCCTCAACGTCGAGAAGGCGCGCGCCGACAAGATCCTCGCCAACGAGGAGATCAAGAACCTGATCACCGCGCTCGGGGCCGGCTTCGGCGACACCATGAACATCTCCAAGCTGCGCTACCACCGGATCGTGCTGATGGCAGACGCCGACGTGGACGGCTCCCACATCCGCACCCTCCTGCTCACCTTCTTCTGGCGCCACCTCCAGCCCGTGATCCACGGCGGTTACCTCTATCTGGCCCAGCCGCCCCTCTACAAGCTGAAGAAGGGCACCGGCAAGCAGGAGCGGATCGAGTACGCGTACAGCGATCCGGAGCGGGACACCCGGTTCAAGGAGATGGGCGGGGGCAAGATCGACGTCCAGCGCTACAAGGGATTGGGCGAGATGAATCCCGAGGAGCTGTGGGAGACCACCATGGACCCGGAGAAGCGGGTGCTGCTCAAGGTGGCGGTCGAGGATGCGATCAAAGCGGACGAGATCTTCGACCGGCTGATGGGCTCCGATGTCGAACCGCGCCGGCGCTTCATCCAGACCCACGCCCGGTCGGTCCGCAACCTGGACGTCTGATGGTGCAGAGCGGAAACCCGGGAGGGGGGCGCGGGACTGCCACCCCCATCAGCGTCGCGGTCGACGCCATGAGCGGCGACAACGACCCCCAGGCCGCGGTGAGGGGGGCTCTGAACGTCGCCCTCGAGGGGGCGGTCCGGGTGCTGCTGGTGGGCGACCCGGCCCGGCTCCAGTCCGAGTTCGACGCGTGGCGCGGCATCCTGGCCGATCGCAGCGAGAGGGCGGCCGAGCTGCTGCGGACCCAGGTCGAGATCGTCCCCGCCGGCTCGGTCATCGCCATGGATGAGCACCCCGCCCAGGCGGTGCGCTCCAAGCGCGACGCGAGCGTGGTGGTCGCCACCCGGCTGGTGGCCGACGGTCGCGCCCAGGCGGCGGTCTCGGCCGGCAACAGCGGGGCCACCCTGGCTGCCGCCCTGATCACGGTGGGGCGGATCCGGGGGGTCGCCCGGCCCGCGATCGGGGCCCTCTTCCCGTCGGCGACCACCTCCACGTTCCTGCTCGACGTGGGCGGCAACGTCGACTGCAAGCCGCTCTGGCTGCTCCAGTTCGGGGTCATGGGCGACGTCTACGCGCGCCTGATCATGGACGTCCCCGAGCCGCGGATCGGACTGCTCAGCATCGGTGAGGAGGCTGAGAAGGGTTCGGAGCTGGTCCAGGAGGCTCACCGGCTGCTCGCGACCAGCGGCCTGCGCTTCGCCGGCAACGTCGAGGGTCGCGACGTCTTCGGCGGCTCGTGCGACGTGGTGGTGACCGACGGCTTCACCGGCAACGTCGTCCTCAAGACCGCCGAGGGGGTGGCCGAGCTGCTCTTCAGCTCCATCTCCGCCGCGGCCCGCGCCTCCCTGACCGGGAAGCTCGGCGGCGCCCTCCTCAAGCCCCGCCTCCGCCCCCTGCGCGACCGGGTCGATTACCGCAAGGCCGGGGGCGCCCTCCTGCTCGGGGTCGCCGGCGAGGTGGTCATCGCCCATGGCCGCAGCGATGCCGAGGCGATGGGCAACGCGGTGCGGGCCGCCGCCCGCGCCGCCCGCCAGAAGGTGAGCGACAGGATCGCGGGAGCCCTCGCAGCGCGGTCATCGGAATCGGCGGCGGTCGGCACGCCGCCTGAGCCCCTGGTGAAGGACCGCTCATGAGCATCTTCCATCCCGGCGACATCCGGCCCATCGACCTCGAGCAGGAGATGCGCCAGAGCTACCTGGACTACGCGATGAGCGTCATCGTCAGCCGGGCTCTGCCCGATGTGCGCGACGGCCTCAAGCCGGTCCAGCGCCGGATCCTCTACGCGATGCTCCAGGAGGGCATCACCGCCGGCTCCAAGACCAAGAAGTCGGCCGCGATCGTCGGCGAGGTGATGAAGAACTATCACCCCCACGGCGACCAGTCGATCTACGACACCCTGGCGCGACTGGTCCAGCCCTGGGTGATGCGCTACCCGCTGGTCACCGGCCAGGGCAACTTCGGCTCTGTGGATGGCGACCCCCCGGCGGCCCAGCGCTACACCGAGGCCAGGATGTCGGCGGTGGCCATGAGCATGGTCGAGGACATCGACAAGGACACGGTCGACATGGTCGAGACCTACCTTGCCGACCCCGCCATCGTTGAGCCCGGCGTGCTCCCGGCGCTGCTCCCCAACCTGCTGGTCAACGGCGCCAGCGGGATCGCGGTGGGCATGGCCACCAACATCCCGCCCCACAACCTGGGCGAGGTCTGCGAGGCCCTGGCCCGGCTCATCGACGATCCGGAGATCAGCACCGAGGACCTGGTCCGGATCATCCCCGGGCCCGACTTCCCGACCGGCGGCATGATCTATGCGCGTGACATTGCCCAGGTGTACGCCACCGGGCACGGCCGCATCGTGATGCGCGCCCAGGTCGAGTTCGAGGAGTCGCGCCACGGGCGCGAGCAGATCATCGTTCGCGAGCTCCCCTACCAGGTCAACAAGGCCCGCCTGCTGGCGAACATCGCCGAGCTGGTCAACGAGAAGAAGATCGAGGGCATCGCCGACCTCCGCGACGAGTTCAGGCCGCAGCGAGAGCACCCGGATCGTCGTCGAGCTGAAGCCGAGCGCCCGTCCCCACACAGTCCTCAACAACCTCTACAAGCACACCCAGCTCCAGTACACCTTCGGGGCCCTGATGCTGGCCCTGGTCGACGGGAGGCCCCAGGTCCTCGGGCTCAAGGCCATCCTGCAGCCCTTCGTGGACTTCCGCCGCCAGGTGGTGGTCCGGCGGACCCGCTTCCTGCTGGGGAGGGCACGGGAGCGCGCCCACATCCTGGAGGGGCTGCTCAAGTGCCTCGACCACATCGACGAGGTGATCGCCCTGATCCGCGCCGCGCAGGACGAGCGGGCGGCCCAGACCGCGCTGGAGCAGCGCTTCCAGCTGAGCGAGCGCCAGTCCAAGGCGATTGTCGACCTCCGCCTCGGCCGGCTCACCCGGCTGGAGGCGGGCAAGATCCAGGAGGAGTACGAGAACCTCATCAAGGAGATCGCCCGCTTCGAGGACATCCTGGCCAACCCCCGCCTGGTGGACCAGCTCATCAAGGACGAGCTCGCCGACCTGCGCAAGCGCTTCGCGGACCCGCGACGCACCGAGATCCGGCACGGCGACATCGAGCTCAACGAGGAGGACCTGATCCCCCGGGAGCAGGTCTTCGTGACTCTCACCCACCGGGGGTACGTCAAGCGGATCCCGCTGGACAGCTATCGGGCCCAGCACCGGGGCGGGCGTGGGGTGGTGGGTGCCAAGCGCTCGACCGAGCAGGACTACGTCGAGCACTCCACCACCGCCTCGACCCACAGCGACATGCTCTTCTTCACCAACCGGGGCCGGGTTTTCCGACTGCGCACCCACGAGATCCCCGACGTCAAGCGCCAGGCCAAGGGGATCCCGGTCATCAACCTGATCGAGATCGACCAGGGGGAGCGAATCACCGCCCTGATCTCGGTGGAGGGCTTCTCCGACGAGCAGTACCTGGTCATGGCGACCCGCCTCGGCCAGATCAAGAAGACCCCGTCGGCGGCCTACTCGGCGGTCCGCCGCAACGGCCTGATCGCCATCAACCTCCAGGAGGGCGACGAGCTGGACTGGGTGAGGATCTCGACCGGCGGTGACGAGCTGCTGGTCGTCTCCCGCCAGGGCAAGGGCGTCCGCTTCTCGGAGAAGGAGGTCCGGCCGATGGGCCGGGACACCATGGGAGTGGGCGCCATCCGGCTCCGGGCCGGGGACGAGGTGGCCGGCTTCGACATCGTGAATCCGCGGGGCCACGTGCTGGTGGTGACCCAGCTCGGCTTCGGCAAGCTCACCCCGATGGCGGATTACCCGGTCAAGAGCCGCAACATCCAGGGCGTGTACACGGTCGACCAGAACGCCATCCCCAAGATCGGCGAGATCGTCGGGATGCGCGTCGTCGAGGACCTCTCCGAGGAGCTGATGGTGGTCTCGACCATGGGCCAGGTGATCCGGATCCCGCTGGAGCAGGTGCGGGTCTACGCCCGCCAGACCAAGGGCGTGATCATCATGCGGCTGGCCGAAGGAGACCAGGTCGGCTCCATGGCCGGGGTGGGACGAGCCGAGGCTCTCGAGGCAGACTGAGGCGCGCTCGCCCGGTTCGTCGGACGTACGGGGGGCGCGTGCCTCCGATCGTCAGGGTCGGCCGGACGGGGGGCTCGCGCCCCCGAACGTCAGGCGGTGGCCTTCCCGATCTTGAAGATCTTGGTGCCGCAGGTCGGGCAGGTGCCGGTGGTGGCAGGCTTGCCGTTCTTCATGGTGATGGCCTGGGCGTCCTTGATCTCTTTCTGGTCCTTGCACTTGAGGCAGTAGCCGGACACAGCCATGGCTTTCTCTCTCCTGGATCGCAGTGGATCGGGCCGGGCCTGCCCGGCGAGCTTGACCCGGGATTGTAAGCAGATGCCGGCTCATCGGGTCGAATTCAGCCGAATTCAGCTCCGAGACACGCCACAAGCGGCGATGGCGTCTGACGCGTCGCGACGCGGCGTCACCGGCGCTCCGCCGCCCCGCCGCGCCCCGGCCCCCCCTGAATTGGGGATCGCGCGGCCGTAACCACCAGGCCGCGAGCGGCGTATTAGTTGCATGACAACCCACACCCACAGCCTCACTGTCGAGCCACGGGTCACTGCCGGCTACGGGATGGCCAGCCGCCGGGTGATCGTGCTGGCGGTCACCGCCATCGCCGGGGTGGGCGTTCTCGTGGTCTGGGGGCTGACCGCGCTGGTCGGCTAGATCCGCTCCCCCCAGCGTGGAGCGGTTGCCGGGCAGCGCCGCCGGTCACCCGGCCGGCTGAGGCCGCTCGCCCACCCGCCGTCGGAGGTGGTTCGTCCGAGAGCGGCCGCGTGCCCGCCCCTCACCTCGCGGTCGTCGCCCGACCTGAAAGCGGCCGCGCCACCCGATCCCGCGTGTCGCGGCCGCTCGCGGGCGATCCCAGCCGGCTAGGCCTCGCCGCTCACCATGGCGATGGTGCCGTTGAACGTGGCGCCATCCTCGACGTGGAGCTTCCCCACCCGGATGTTCCCCTGCAGGTACCCCGAGCCGGCGAGGCGGAGGCGCTGCTGAGCGGTGATCTCACCCTCGACCCGTCCCCGGATGCTCAGGTTGCGACACTCCAGCCGGGCCTTGACCACCGCGGTGGCCTCGACACTGACATCCCCGGTGGTGATGACCTCTCCCTCGATGCTGCCGAGAACGACGAGGTCGCTGCGGATGATCAGCTTTCCCTCGAGGCGGTCGTCGACGCCCAGGGTGACCGTGCCGCCGCTAGAGTTCTCGCCAGGACGCTGGCGGTCGGGTTTCGGTGTCGCCACCAACTCTTTCGCCTCCGGGCTTGCATTCATCTTCTCTGCGGTCTGCTCCATGTGTGAATCCTTCCCCTACGCCGGCGGACAGGCTCGTCAGTCTAACGCGACGGCGGCCCGCGACCCCCTGGGCGGGGAGTGGCCGTCGGCGACTCGTTACGCGAGCCACCTCGAGAGCTACTACGACGCCGTGAACGACGCGTACGACGACTGGTCCTCGGGTGTCCACCGCCGGCTGGCGGCCCGCCTCATCGCGATCGCCGCGCCGCTTCCGGGCGAACGCGTGCTCGACGTCGGCTGCGGCACCGGGCTGGTGACCCAGATGGCCTCCGAGCGGGTCGGCTCCTCGGGTGAGGTGTTCGGCGTGGACATCGCCCGGCGCCTGCTGGAGGTCGCCCAGCGCCGGGCCTCGCCACGGGTGCGGTTCTTCCACCTTCCTGCCGAGACCCTGGTCTTCAGCGACTGCACCTTCGACGTGGTCACGATCGGTGACGCCCTCCCCTACCTCGCCGACCCGCGCCGGGCGCTGGACGAGGCATGGCGGGTGATGCGGCGGGGGTCCCGGATCGCTGTCTCGGTGCTGGACCGCGCCCTCTCCACCCCCGCTCAGAGGGTCTTCCACGAGCGGCTCCTGGACCTGGAGCGGCGCCACCCGATCGTGGTCCCCCGGCCGCCGGGCGACCGGACCCGCCTCGGCGAGCCCGCCGTGCTCGCCCACCTGCTCGCCTCCGCGGGGTTCAACGAGGTGGTCACCACCACCATGGTCACCGGCGGGCGGGCGGCGACGGCGCGTGAGTGGACGGACCTCATGATGGGGGCGGGGCCCTCCTCCCATGCCCTGCTCTCGGTCCTCGGCCCGTCGGTCCGGGCCGCCTTCGAGGCGAACCTCACCGAGCAGATGGGGCGGCTGGGCCAGGACGAGGCCTTCCGCTACCACCACCCCTTCACCTTCGCCGCCGCCATCCGCCCGTAGTCGGGGCGGCGTGGCGGCGCGGTCACAGGAGCGCGACGGGCCGGGGAGGCCCCCGGCCGGCCGACCTACGATCCCCCTGACGTGATGTGGTTGTCTGCCGCCCGAGGATGGACGCCGTCGACCCTCCTCGGCCCCAGGGACGGGTCGCGGAACGCCAGGCTGGCCCATGCCACGCTCCTGGCGGTCACCGTGGGCGCCCTGCTCCTGGTGCTGATCGACTTCGTGCTGGCTCCCATCACCGGGCACTTCGCGGGGGTCTTCGAGGACTTCGGTCCCATCCTCGCCGCGGGCCATGCGGCCAACGTCGGGACCGACCCCTACGCGACCTTCCTCGCCAACTGGCGCACCAACATGGCCGCCAACCTCGGCTTCGACTACCTGCCCATCGTGGCCACGCTGGCCCGCCCGCTGGCGGCGCTCCCCCACCAGGTCGCCCAGATGCTCTGGCTCTGGTGGATCCTGGGCTGCACGGTCGCCGGCTCGGTCCTCACCGCGCGATCGGTGCTGCCGGCCTCCTGGCCGCGCACCGCAATCGGGGTCGCGGCGGGCGTGCTCTTCGCACCCGCCCTCTACAACCTCTGGCACGGTCAGATGAACGCCGTGGTCCTGCTCAGCCTGGCGGTCGCGCTGCACGCCTGGATCCGCGGCGACGAGGTCACCTGTGGAGTGGCCCTCGGGCTGGGAGGCGTGGCCAAGCTTGCCCCGCTGGCTCTGCTCTTGCTCCTGCTGGCCCGCCGCTGGTGGCGCGGAGCGGCCGCCGGGGGCGGGGTGGCGGTGCTCGCCGTGGTGGGCGGCATCCTCAGCCTCGGCATGCAGCGCACCGTCGAGTGGGTCACCCAGGTGCTGCCGGCCCTCGAGCGCGCCGACGGCTGGTACTTCAACCAGAGCCTGGGCGGGGTGATCAGCCGGCTCGTGGATCACAGCGTGTGGCATGTGGAGCCCACCCTGCCCCTGCTCCAGGTGGTGGTCACGGCGACCTCGGCGGCGTGCCTGCTGGCCGCCGCGGGAATGGTGCTGGCTCGCGACGCCGATCCGGATCGGCGCGCGCTCGAGTTCTCGGCGGCGGTGGTCGCCATGGTGCTGGCGGGGTCGGTCGCCTGGTGGGACGACTATTCGAGCCTGCTGATCCCGCTCATGGTCATCGCCGGGTTGGCCGCGCGCGGGAGGGCGGCCCGGCCGGTGGTTGTAGCCGGGGGAGCGCTCCTCCTCGCCGCCGGAGTCGGCTACCCGGCCCTCCTGGGACTGGGTGGGGCCGCTTGGCTCCCCTCCACCCACGGGTCCGCCTGGTGGTGGCCGGCGCTCCAAATCGACTCCCTCCCGGCTCTCGCCGCCGCCCTGGTGCTGGGCACTCTGCTGGTGGCCCTGGGCCGCGGCCGGAGGACCCCCGCCCCCGCGGGTCGAACGGCGGCCTCCACCGCGTGAGCGCGCAGGTCGCCGCCACGCTCCGCCCCCGGCCGCTCAGGCGGGCCCTGCGGCTGCTGCCCGTGCTGGCCGCAGCGGCGGTCGTCTTCGCCCTCGTCTCCTTCGTTGTCGACCCGCTGACCGGCCACTTCGGGGGGGCCTTCGAGGACTTCTCCGCCTACCTGGGGGCGGCGCGGTCGATGGCCGCCGGGGGCTCGCCCTACGCGCAGTTCGACCCCTCCACGGTGGTCATGTCGGGGTTCATCTACCCGCCTTTCGCCGCGCTCGTGGTCCGGCCGCTGGCGCTCCTCAGCAACCAGGCGGCCATGGACGTCTGGCTCTTCGTCAACCTCGGCTGCGCGGCCGCGGGCGCCATGGTGCTGGCCCGCACCGCGCTGCCGAGGACCTGGCCGGCGACCGAGCTGGGACTGCTGGCCGTCGTGATCTTCGGCCCGGTCACCTACAACTACTGGCACGGACAGATCAACCCGCTGATCTTCCTGCTGCTCGCGGTGGCCTTCTGGGCGTACGTCCGGGACCGCCAGGTGACGGCGGGCCTCCTGCTCGGGCTGGCCGCCGCGATCAAGCTCGCCCCGGTGATCTTCCTGGTCCTGCTGCTCCGCCGCCGCTGGTGGCGGGCCGGGGGTGCGATGGTCGGCGCCGGAGTCACCACCCTGCTGGTCTCCGCCATCAGTCCCGGCGTTGGAGCCGGGGTCACCTTCCTGACCCGGGTGCTGCCCGACCTCAACCGCGCCACGGGATGGATCTACAACCAGTCGCTGGGAGGCGTGGTCAGCCGGCTCGCGGACCAGTCGGTCCTGCAGGTGCAGCCGACCTCGGCGGCGGTGCAGGTGGTGAGCGTCGCCGCGGCGCTGCTGGTGGTGGGGCTTGCCGGCTGGGCCACCCGGGCGGGGTCGCGGAGCCCCGAGGAGCGGGGTGCCGAGTTCGGGCTGGGGGTCACCGCCATGCTGCTGGCGGGCGGGATCGCCTGGTACCCCCATTTCATGCACCTGCTCATCCCGCTCTTCGCGGTGCTCGGCCTGGTGGCTGCGCGTGGCTGGCGGGCGGAGCGGTCGGTGGCCCTGGCGGCGGCGGCGGTGCTGGTGGTGTTCGGCGTGGTCGCGCCCCTGGCCATCGCCGACCTCAGCATGAACGGGATCGTGGCGGTCAGCCGGACGGCGGCGTGGTGGCCCGTCCTCCAGCTCTGCTCGCTGCCCTGCCTCAGCGTCGTCTGGCTGGCGGTGGCGCTGGCCCGGAGGCTCGGCGCTCGGACGGCTCCGGCCGGGATCCCGACGCCCGGTGAGGCCGTCGCCGGGCCCGCCCGCGCATAGACCTCAGGCTGTCGCCGCCGAGTGCTCCTTCTGGTGGGCCTCGATGAGCTGCTGGGCGACGTTCCCCGGAACCTCCTCGTAGTGGGAGAGCTCGGTGGCGTACCGGCCCCGGCCCTGGGTGAGGGCGCGCAGATCGATGGGGAAGGTGAACATCTCCGCCTGGGGGACGTGGGCGGTGACCTCGGAGCGTCCATCGCCCAGCGGGTTCATGCCGGCGACCCGGCCGCGCCGGGAGTTGAAGAGGCCGATGATGTCGCCCGTGAAGCGCTCGGGGACCACCACCTTCACGATCACGATGGGCTCGAGCAGCACCGGGGATGCCTTCTGAACGGCCTCGCGCATGGCCATCGACCCGGCGATCTGGAAGGCGATGTCCTTGCCGTCGACGGGATGGGTGGAGCCGTCCACCAGGCGGACCCGGACATCGACGACGGGGTTGCCGCTGATCGCCCCCTGCTCGATGGTCTGCCGGACACCCTTCTCCACCGAGGGCCGGAACTGCTGGGGGATCGAGCCGCCGAAGATCTTGTCCTGCCACTCGAAGCCGCCGCCACGCGGCAGGGGCTCGATCTCGATGGTGCAGTCGCCATAGAGGCCCGCCCCGCCTGACTGCTTCTTGTAGCGGTGCTGCACCCGTGCCGTGCCGTTGATGGTCTCGCGGTAGGGGATGCGCGGTGCACGGATGGCCGCGTCCACGCCGTACTTCCGCTTCATCTTCTCGAGCACCACGTCGAGGTGGACATCGCCGAGCCCGTGGGCGATCACCTCCTGGGTCACTGGATCCCGGTCGATGGAGAACGTGGGGTCCTCCTCCGCGAGCCGGGCCATCGACTGCATGATCTTGTCGTCGTCGCCCTTGGTCTTGGCGATGATCGCCCCCGAGTAGGCGGCGGTGGGCAGCGCGATCGGGGGCAGGACCACCGGGGTGGCACGATCGGAGAGGCTGTCGCCGGTGGTCGTCGCCTGGAGCTTGGTGAGCACCGCCACGTCGCCGGCTCCGACCTCACCGACGGTCACCACCTGCTTGCCCGTGGGGCGGCCGAGCTGGGCGAAGCGCTCCTCACTCTTGCGGGTCGCGTTGTAGGGGTGGGTCTCGCCCCGCAGCGTCCCGCGCAGGATCCGGACGTAGGAGACCTTGCCGAAGTTGTCCACGGAGGTTCGGAAGACCTGCGCCACCAGGGGGCCGGCGGGGTCGCAGCGGATCAGGACCTCCTTGCCGGAGGCGTCGGTGCCCGTGCGGGTGCGCTCCATGGGGGAGGGAAGGTAGCTGACGATGCTGTCCAGCACCAGCGCGGCACCGCGGGAGTCCGCGGCGGCGGCGCAGATGACCGGCACCAGGGTCCCGGCGGCCGTCCCGCGATGGAGCGCGCCGCGGATCTCGTCGGCGGAGAGCTCGGTGCCCTCCAGGTACTTCTCGATCAGCGAGTCGTCGGTCTCCGCGGCGGCGTCGGCGAGCGCGGTGCGGGCCCGGGCGACCTCCTCGGCCATCCCGGACGGCAGGTCGGTCGGGGTGGCGCCGCCGTCGGTCCCGAAGAGATGGGCACCGCCGTCCACCAGGTCGACGTAGCCGCGCAGCGCCTCCGCGGCCCCGATCGGGGCCACCACCGCGATCGGCTTGCGGCCGAATGCCTCGCGCAGCGCGTCGACGGTGGGCTCGTAGGCCGCGTTCTCGCGGTCCATCCGGTTGACGACGACGAGGCAGGGCAATCCGGCGGCGGTGATCATCTCCCAGGCCAGCTCGGCCCCCACGGGCACCGTGCCGTTGGCGCTGACCACCAGCACGGCGGCGTCGGCCCCGGCCAGCGCGCAGGCGACCTCCCCGGCAAAGTCCTGGAACCCGGGGGCGTCGATGAGGGTGACCTGGGTGCCCTTCCAGTCACAGTGGGCCACCGCCGCGCTGATGGAGATGGAGCGACGCTGCTCCTCCGGCTCCGAGTCCAGGATCGAGGTCCCCTGGTCGGTCGAACCCAGGCGCGGGGTCGCCCCGGCCGTGTGCAGCAGCGCCTCGCACAGGGTGGTCTTGCCGTCGTGGCTGTGACCGACGACGGCCACGGTGCGAATCCGATCCGGTGCGGGCGTGGGCATGGTGTGACGACCTCCTCGGAGACGTCGACCCTATGGGGCGGCGGAGCAGCCAATGGTATTGCGGGGCGCCGCCACTCCGCCCTCGCCCGCGCCCAAGGCGGACGCGGTGTGAGTGGCGGAGCCGCCCGGGTCGAGGGCAGACTTGCCGGTGCATGCTCCGCCCTCGCTTCGCCGCGGTCGCCCTGCTCCTCACCGCCTGCGGCGGCGCGGCGGCCACCGCCACGCCGACGCCTCGCTGCCGCCCCGCGCTCCACTTCCCCTCGCCGAGCGCGTCGGCGGCGCCCGTCTCGGCCACGGCGGATCAGGCCCAGGTCGATCCCGGAGCCGCGGTGACCTTCACCGAGACCATCGCCGGGCCGGCCACCGTCCAGGTCGACTGCTCGCAGCCGCTCCAGATCCTGGTGACCGACAGCACCGCGCTGAGCGTCTACAGCGGCTACTCGGCGGAGGCCGCGGCGGACGCCTGCGGCACGCTCACCCTCGCCGGCGGCGCCAGCCAGAGCTACCAGGTCACCTGGCCGGTCGACCCCAGCCTCCCGGGGGGGACCTACACCGCGACCCTGGTTCTCGGCGACGCGCCCGAGCTCACCCTCAGCCTGGCGGTCGGGGCGCTGCCCGGCGCCTGCTGACCCGGGCGGCGGGGTCGGCCTCGGCGACCACCACCACGCTGTCGCAGAGCGGGCTGCCCGGGTAACGGCTCCAGCCGTCGAAGGTGTCCACGATCCTGAGGCCGGCTTTGGCGAAGAGCCCGGGCAGCTCGTCGAAGTCGAAGAGGCGGCTGGTGGTCTGCTGCACCGCCACGGTGCCGTCGGCGAAGACCGCCACCTCTCGCAGGATGAAGACCTTGCGCGCCCGGTCGTAGACGCTGTCGCCAAGCAGGAGCTGATGGCGCCTCCCGAGCAAGGACGACTCGGCCACGTCCCAGGCCGAGAGCCGGCCGGGGAGCTGGTCCGGCCGGAGCCGGAACTCGGCGATCAGCCGGCCCCCAGGGAGCAGGCAGGAGCCGAGGCGGCGCAGCGCGGCCGCCTGGCGGCGGGCGGTCCGGTTCTCGAGGACGTAGTAGATGAGGATGACCGCCTCGTACCGGGGCGAGACCGGCAGTGAGGCGATGTCCGCCACCTTGAGGTGGGTCAGCCGGGACACCCCGGCGGCACGCGCCGCACGCCGGGCGTGGCGGATGACGGCGGGGCCGACGTCGATGCCGTCCATCCGGTAGCCGAGCCGGGCCAGCCGGGTCGTGTACAGCCCGGGGCCGCAGCCGGCGTCGAGCACCCGGGCCGGGGGGCCGGGGAGCAGCTGGCGGAGCCGGCGGACGTGCTGCTCGATGAGGGGAAGGCGGCGGCTGGCACCGTCATGGCCCTGGTCGAGGTGCTCGGCGAGCAGGCGACGGCTGAACGCCGGATCCGACCAGTCGAGCTCCGCGTCCGGGTCGAACGGACGCGGCCAGGAGGGGAGTCGAGAGAGGCGGTGGACAGTCGGCACGGGTGAGCGCCATTCTGGGCCCCCTCTGCTGGCACCGGCTCGGCTAGTCTCCTGGCCGTGACCCCGACCCCGCTCTCCGCCTCGGTCGCCTTCGCCATCGCCTACGCGGTGGGTGCGCTGCCCGTGGCCTGGTTGCTCGTCCGCCGCCGGAGAGGCATCGACCTGCGCGATCACGGTGGCACCGGGGCGATCGACGCGCTGCGGGTGGCGGGGCCGGGCACCGCCGCCCTCGCCGCCGGGATCGAGCTGCTCAAGGGCGGCGCGGTGGGCCTCTCCGCTCTGCTGCTCAGCGGTCACAGCGGTTGGTTCACCGCCGCCGCGGTCGCCGGCTGCGTCGTCGGAGACGCCTTCCCGGTGGGCTTCCGGCGCGGCGGTCGCGGGCTGGTGCCACTGATCTCGGGCCTCTTCTTCTCGCTGCCGACCGCCGGGCTCCTCTGCGCGATCATCGCCATCCCGGTCGCGGTCCTCACCCGGATGCGCGGAGGTGTCTACGACCTGGCGGTCACGATCGCCGTCCCCCTCGGTCTCGGGCTGGGGACGCTGGACTGGCGGAGCCTGCCGCCGGGGGCGGTCATCGTCGCCGCCCTCGTGGTGCGCTCCCACCTGCGCCGCGCGGAACGGGCCCGGGTCGCCCTGACCGAGCGTCCAGGTGCGACGATCGTCGATCAGCCCCCCATCCCCCGACAGGAGCCCTGAATGCACGCTCTGGCCAGCCTCGACAGCCTCCTCCAGGGGTGGGTGGGGACGTACGGACTGATCGCCATCCTCCTCCTGATGACCGTGCAATGCGTCGGCGTGCCCTTCCCCAGCGAGGTCATCATGCCGGTCGCCGGCTATCTCGCCTCGACCGGGTCGCTCAACATCGTTGCGGTGATCGCGGTGGGCATCGCCGGCAACGTCATCGGCTCGCTGATCGCCTACGGGCTGGCGGCGTGGCTGGGGGAACCGGTGCTGCTCGGGCCGGGACGGTACATCGGCATCCGCCGCGACCACGTCGAGATCGCCGACCGGTGGTTCCGGCGTCACGGCACCGGCGCTGTCTTCTGGGGCCGGTTCCTCCCGGTGATCCGCACCTACATCTCCTTCCCGGCGGGCCTCGCCCGCATCCGGCTCGACACCTTCACGGTGATGACCTTCCTGGGCACGCTGCCCTGGGCCGCGGCCCTCGCCATCGCCGGGTACGAGGGGGGCAAGAACTGGAATCGCGTCGCGGGCCCGATCGGGATCGCGGGGCTGGTGCTGGCGGTGGTCCTCGTCCTGGTGGTGATCGGGTGGTTCGTCCGGGGGCGCCGGCGCCCGGCGGTCGCCGCCTCGGAGGCCACCGCGGCCGGCCCGTCTCACGGTGAGGGCCGGTGATCTCGTGATCCGACCCGCATGAACGAACTCGTCGACATCGGCGGGACCAAGTGCCTGGTTAGCGTCACCGGCGACGGCGGCCTGCCCGGCCCTCCGCTGGTGCGCCCGACCCCGGCCGCGGGTGACCCCGGGGAGTTCCTCGCCCGGATGCTGGACGAGGTTCGCGACGGGGCCGAGCTGGCCGCCGTCGCCGTCTCCACCCCAGGGCCCTTCGATCGCGGGCGGAGGAAGCTGCTCAACCCTCCCGGCCTGTCGGAGGCCTGGCACGGTCTCGACCTCCCGGCCACCCTGGGGGAGCGATTCGGCTGCCCGGTCTTCGCCGAGAACGACGCCAACTGCGCGGCGCTCGCCGAGGCCCGCTTCGGGGCGGGGCGGGGTTTCCAGACCGTCGTCTACTACACGGTGAGCACCGGGATCGGTGCGGGGGTGGTCCGGGACGGGAACCTGGTCATCGCGCGCCATGACACCGAGGCCGGCCATCAGGTGCTCTGGCCGGCCCACCTCGGGGGCCCCTCCTGCCACTGCGGGGGGCACGGATGCCTGGAGGCGCTGGCCAGCGGCAACGCCATCCGCTGGCGATTCGGCAAGAAGGCGGAGGAGTTAGACGACCCCTCCGCATGGGCGGAGATCGGCCGCTGGCTGGGCCTGGCTGTGGTCAACAGCGTCGCCCTCCTGGACTGCGACGTCGTGGTCTTCGGGGGCGGGGTCATCAACGCCTGGCAGAGATTCGACCAGGAGCTGCGGCGGACGGTGCGGGAGAGCCTCTTCCTGCAGCCCCTCCCGGAGATCCGGGAGGCCGAGCTGGGCGTCGACCGGAACGCATGGGGAGCCATGACCCTGATCCCCGGGGTCTGATCGGAGCCGGTCCGAGGTTTGGCCGCGCGGGCCGCGCTGGTACAGTGGCAGCGTGTCCAAGCGAATCAGCACGGTCAGCATCGACGACGTCATCTCCGCCATCGAGACGGCGCGCGACAAGGTGATGGCGGACGAGGTCAAGTCGCTGGTCAAGCTCGGCCTCCCCAAGAGCGTCGCCTACAAGATGGTGGCCGAGCGGTACCGGCAGCGCAGCGAGACCGAGGAGGGCGAGGAGGCGGCCGGGGGGGCTCCGTGGCCCGACATGTCGTGAGGACGGACTGACCGGGATCTCTGGCTGATCGGGGGGCCCCGATCGGCGCGCTCCCCCAATGACGACGGGGGCTTGCCTGGCTCGGCATACTGTGAGCGAACATGGCCTACCTCCCCAACGGAGCCGCCGAGCGCCAGCAGATGCTGCAGGCGATTGGGGCGGCCAGCGTGGAGGACCTCTTCGCATCGGTTCCGGCACGGCTGCGCCACCCCCCGCTCGACCTCCCGCCCCCCCTCGCCGAGCAGGACCTGGTCGCGGAGCTGGAGCGCCTGGCCGCCCGCAACCATCCTCTCGGTGGGCTCGACGCCTTCCTGGGCGCCGGCGTCTACCGGCGCTACGTCCCGGCCATCGTGCGGGCGGCGGTGGCCCGCCCCGAGTTCTACACCGCCTACACCCCCTACCAGGCGGAGGCCTCGCAGGGAACCCTCCAGACGATCTTCGAGTTCCAGTCGATGATCTGCGGCCTGACCGGGCTGGAGGTGGCCAACGCCTCCCTCTACGACGGCGCCTCCGCGGCCGCGGAGGCGGTGATGATGGCGGTCGCCCAGACCGGGCGGCACCGCGTGGTGGCGGCGGCCGACCTGAACCCGGAGACGCTGGCGGTCATCCGCACCTACGCCCGGGGACGCGAGGTCGATGTGGTGACTGCGGACGACCCCGCGGATGCGCTGGGGCCCGAGGCCGCCTGCGCGGTGGTGGCCCAGCCCGGATTCCTCGGGACCGTGGACGACCTCCTGCCGGTCGCGGAGGCCGCCCGCGCCGCCGGGGCGGTCTCGATCTGCTGCGCCGACCCGATCGCCTGCGCGCTCCTCGTCCCGCCCGGTGACCTCGGTTTCGACATCGCCGTGGGGGACGGTCAGCCGCTGGGCATCCCGCCCTCCTTCGGCGGCCCTCACCTGGGCTTCATGGCGGTGCGTCAGGAGCTGATGCGGCGGATGCCGGGGCGGCTGGTGGGACAGACCCACGACCACCACGGCCGGCGGGCCTTTGCCCTCACCCTCCAGGCACGCGAGCAGCACATCCGGCGCGAGAAGGCGACCTCCAACATCTGCACCAACCACGCCCTCACCGCGCTGGCCGCAACCGTATACATGGCCAGGATGGGGGCGGGGGGGATGCGCCGGGTGGCCGAGGTCAGCGTCCAGCGCGCCCACCACCTCGCCGCCCGCCTGACCGGGCTGGAGGGCATCGGGCTGGCCGAGCCCGACCGCCCCTACCTCTGGGAGTTCGCGATCCGGGTGTCCGGTGATGCGGAGGTCTTCGCGGCGGCGCTCCGCCGGGAGGGCATCGTGGCCGGGCTGCCCCTGGGCCGCTTCGACGCGAGGCGGGGCGACCAGCTCCTCGTCTGCTGCACCGAGACCACCTCCCCGGCATCCATCGACCGCTACGTCGCGGCCGCGGCCCGCATCGCCTCGCCGGCCGGGGTGGGCGCATGAGCGGGATGCCGGAGCCGGGCGCGAGGGCGGGGGAGCCGGTGGCGGAATGGGCCGGCGACGAGCCGCTCGTGTTCGAGCTGAGCGGGGACTTCCGGGGCGGCCCGCGCGAGGTCGAGCCGGGCGTGCCGATCGAGCCCCTGGAGCGGCTGCTCCCTGGGGTCGGGCTGCGCACCACGCCGGCTCCGATCCCGGCAGTGCCCGAACCCGTGCTGGCCCGGCATCTCGGCCGGCTGGCGCGCCGCAACCACAACCTCCACCAGGGGATCTACCCGCTGGGCAGCTGCACCATGAAGTACAACCCGGCGGTCAACGAGCAGCTTGCCGGGCTGAGTGGGTTCGCCGACCTCCACCCCGATCAGGACGCCGCCGACGTCCAGGGGGCGCTCCAGCTGATGTGGGAGCTGGAGAGGCTGCTCTGCGAGATCACCGGGATGGCCCGGATCTCGCTCCAGCCGGCGGCGGGAGCCCACGGCGAGTGGACCGGTCTCCGGATGATCCAGGCCTATCACGCCGCCCGCGGCGACACCGCTCGCACCCGGGTGCTCATCCCCAACTCCGCCCACGGGACCAATCCGGCCTCGGCCGCCCTGGCCGGGCTCGAGGTGGTCACGGTCCGCAGCAACAGCGACGGCACGGTGGATGTCGCTGACCTCGGCGGCCGGCTGGACAGCTCGGTGGCCGCCGTCATGATGACCAACCCCAACACCCTCGGGGTTTTCGAGAAGGACATCCTGGAGATCGCCCGCATCGCCCACGAGGCGGGCTCGCTCCTCTACTACGACGGTGCCAACCTCAACGCCCTGGTGGGGCTGGCGCGCCCCGGCGACATGGGCTTCGACGTCGTCCACCTCAACCTGCACAAGACCTTCTCCACTCCGCACGGCGGCGGCGGCCCCGGCAGCGGGCCGGTCGGGGTCAGCCCGGCCCTCACCGACTTCCTCCCGGTGCCGACCGTGGAGCGCGCGGGCGACCGCTTCCTGCTAGACCACGACCGGCCGCGGTCGATCGGCAAGGTGCGGGCCCACTACGGCAACTTCGGCATGCTGGTCCGCGCCTACGCCTACATCCGCAGCTATGGTTCCACCATCTCCCAGGTGGCCGAGGACGCGGTCCTCAACGCCCGCTACCTGCAGGCGCGGCTTGCACCCCTCTTCCCGATGGCGGTGCCCTCGGACTCGATGCACGAGTTCGTCGCCACCACCCGGGGCTGCCGGGTGTCCGAGTTGCGCGCGATCGACGTCGCCAAGCGTCTCCTCGACTACGGCGTGTACGCGCCGACCGCGTACTTCCCCACCACGGTCCCGGAGGCGCTCATGTTCGAGCCGACCGAGACCGAGTTCGAAACGCAGCCTCGACCTGCTCGCCGACATCTGTGCCGCCATCGTGGCCGAGGCCGAACGCGACCTGGAGCACGTCAGGTCGGCGCCTCATCGGACCCCGGTCAGCCGCGTCGACGAGGTGGAGGCGGCCCGCCGGCCGGTGCTGCGGTGGAGACCGGAGGCGTGATCGCGGCGCGCGACGAGCTCCACGAGCTGCTGGCGACGCGGGCGTTCCGCTGGGGGGAGTTCGTGCTGGCGAGCGGGAGGCGCAGTGACTACTTCTTCGACGGCAAGCAGGTGACCCTGGAGGGCCGCGGCCTCTTCCTGGCGGCATCGTTGATGCTGGCCCGATGCCGCGAGCTGAAGGTGACCGCGGTGGCGGGCGACGACGGGGTCGGCCCCCTGCTCGGGGCGGTCGTGGCCCTGAGCGGGTCGGGCTCCGAGCCGCCGCTCCGCGCCTTCATGATCCGCAAGGCGGAGAAGCAGCACGGCACCGCCGCCAAGATCGCGGGGCCGGCGCCGGCGGCCGGGGAGCGGGTCGCCCTCGTCGACGATGTCGTCACCACCGGTGGGTCCGTCTTCCGGGCGCTCGAGGTCCTGGCGCCCACCGGGGTCGAGGTCGCCGAGGTCCTGGTCCTGGTCGATCGCGAAGAGGGCGCGGCGAGCGCCCTGGCCGAGCGGGCGCTGCCGCTGCACGCCCTCTTCCGGCGGAGCCAGTTCGGCACGCGAGGCTGACCCCGCCGTCTGCGGGCCCGACGCCGGGCCGGCTGACCTGCGGCGGAGGCGCGCGGCCCGCCTCCCGAGGCTGAGCCGCCGCTGAGAAACGGCCGCCACCACCAGGTCGCGGCGATCGGCTCAGCGCCCTCTCAGGAGACCGGGTCGTGGCGCTGCCAGCATGGGGGACGGGTCAGTTGAACCCCAGGAGGACCACCTCGATGCGACGTCTCGGCAGGCTCGGATCCGCCGCTCTGGCCGGCACCGCCGCGCTGCTCATGGCCAGCTGCGGGCACGCGGCCCTGACCCACGCTCCGACGGCGACCCAGGGCGCCAGTCAGACCTCGACCGGTGCGGGCACGGCGGCGAGTGCCTCCGGAGGGGTCGGCAGCGCGCAGCTCAGCCAGATCGACAACCAGATCAGCCAGATCGACAACCAGATCGGTCAGGCCAACCAGGGCCTGGCCACCAGCGAAGGAGATCCGACCCAATGAGACTGAGCCATCCTCTCCGCCTCGGCCTCGCCACCCTGGCAGTGAGCGCAGCGCTCGGAGCCGCGAGCGCCCTGCCGGCGATGGCCGACACCAGCTCCTCGCCCAGCCCGTCGCCCTCGGCCAGCTCGGCGCCGACCTCCAGCCCTTCGCCCTCGACCGGCACCTCGCCAGCCTCGAGCCCGTCGCCGGCCGCCAAGGTGGGCGGGTGCTCCGGGACCCAGGCCGCCATCCTCGTCTGCATCAAGCAGCGCTCGGCCACGGCGATCTCCAACCGCGAGACCAAGCTCCAGCAGCTGACCAGCGACGTCAAGGGCAGCGCCGACATCACCGCCTCTGACAAGTCGAACCTACTCGGTCAGATCCAGTCCGACGCGAGCGGCCTGGACAGCCTGAACACGACCATCCAGAACGACACCTCGGTGAAGCAGGCCTGGGAGGACGCCCAGACCATCGTGACCGGCTATCGGGTCTACCTGCTCGAGACCCCCAAGGTCCACCTGGTGATCGCCGCCGACACCGAGACGACCGTCGAGTCCGAGATCAGCTCGGTGATGCCCGCGCTGCAGACCGCGATCAACGACAGCACCGCCTCCGCGGCCGAGAAGCAGCGGGCTCAGACCGCGTTCAACGACTGCACCAGCCAGCTCGCCGCCGCCCAGTCGGCGTCGTCGGGCGTGGTCAGCGAGGTCATCGACCTGCTGCCCTCCGGCTACCCGGGGAACCAGCCGACCCTGGTCTCCGCGCGGCAGTCGGTGGTGACCGCGCGGCAGGACCTCGGCACCTGCCGAACCGACATCAACACGATCCGCAGCGCGCTCGGGATCTGACCAGGTCCCGGCCCGGCGGATGGCGGGCGGAGGAGCGACCGGCTCCTCCGCCCTTCACTGTGACCGCGGTCGAAGTGCCTACCATCGCGTGAGTGTTCACCTGGCACGGGCCACACGCCCTCGCCGCCACCGCGCTGCTCCTGACGGTGACGGGTTGCGGGGGATCCACGCCGCACTCCGCCAGCCCGAGGCCCTCGCAGACCCCGCCACCCTCTGCGACTGCGACGCCAACGGCGTCGCCGACCCCCGGCCCGGACAGCGAGAAGGTGGCCGTCGTGAGCTCCGGCTTCGGTGCCTACGACCTTCAGGTCTACCCAATCGCGGTGCTGCACAACCTGGCGTCGGCCCACACCGCCAGCCAGGTGGTCGTCAGCTTCAGCGTCGCGCTCGGGAGCGGGAGCCACCAGCTCTCCGCGGAGCCGGTGTCGCTGGCCCCGGGCGAGACCCTGGGGGTGACCGTCCTCTGCACCAACTCGTGCGAGGGCGCCACCGCCATCCAGGCCGCGACCAGGGTCGGGAGCTGGGTGGCGGGTGGGCGCAGCGTGATCGCGGCCGGGGCGGCCTCCTGGACCTGCGGATCTCCATGCCCCGGCTCGCGCGGGTATCAGGGCGACGTGATGGGGACCCTGAGCGGCGACGTGCCGGCGGGGATGCTGGTCAGCTTCTCCGCCGTCTGCGTCAACAGCGGAGGGACGATCGTCGGAGGCGGGCTCCTCCCCTCGGTCTGGCCGGATGCCTCCTCGGCCTCGCCGTCGGTGCCGACCCTGGTCACCACCCGGCCGGCGTCCTGCCAGCTGTACGGGACCGAGGTCAGCTAGAGAGGCCGGCCCCACCCCCCCCAAGGTCGGGGGCCTCCGGTCCATTTTCGTGATCGACAGGGCGACCAGATACCTGTAATGCTGGCCATGGATGGACGGGCCCGCGGCCTCCGGCCGGCGGTGGCACCCACCCGGTGAGCTCCAACAGGAGAGGTGCGTGATGCTTCGGAGTGCCCACAGCGGAAGCCAGGCGGTGCGGGAATGATCATCTTCGGATTCCGCCGGCGGGTCCGGCTGGTGGCCACCATGCGGGCCCTCTGTTCGCGCTGCGGGAAGGACGCGGCGCAACGGCTGGTCAGCTCCCAGCGCTGGTTCACCCTGTTCTTCGTCCCCGTCTTTCCCTTCACAACGGCCTACGTGTGCAGCTGCACCTACTGCGGCTTCGCCCAGAAGGTCACCAAGGAGACCGCCAAGACGATCGGGGCCGGGCCGCCCGCGACGGTGCCGACACCGACCGCCACCCAGCCGGTCTAGGCGGCTGCGCCGAGGTACCAGCTGGCAGACTGTGAAGATGGAGCCGACACCGGAGACCGCCATGGCGCTCGCCGTGGCGGCCCACCGGCGGCTGATCACCACCGCCGAGCGGGTCGATGACGGGGCGGCGCGGCGCCCCAGCCGGCTGCCGGGATGGACGGTGGGTCACGTGCTGGCCCACCTGGCCCGGAACGCCGACGGCCACACGCGTCGCCTTGAAGGCGCGCTGAGGGGCCGCGAGGTCGCCCGCTACCCCGGCGGTGACGCGCAGCGCGAGGGCGAGATCGAGGCCGGGGCCGGCCGGCCGGCCGAGGAGCTGATCCGCGACCTGATCGCCACCGCGGAGCGCCTCGAGCAGACGTGGTCACTCTCCCAGCAGGCAGGCTGGCCGCATGCCGAGCTGTTCGCCGCCGATCGCTTCCCGACCACGGGAAGCCCCCTGCGCCGGCTCCGGGAGGTCGAGATCCACCACGTCGACCTCGGGCTCGGCTACCAGCCCTCCGACTGGCCCGACGACTACGTTGAATGGGAGCTGGCCGCCTCCCTGGAGCGACTGCCGCTGCGCCTCGGCAGCGGTACCGAGGCACGGCGTTTCCTGGCCTGGCTCACCGGGCGGGCCGAATGGCCGGAGGGCCTGACGCTCGCCCCCTGGCTCTGACCATCCGGGGGAGGGACCGGCCTCCCCAGGGATGGCTGCCAACCCGGGCCGCGGCCCGGGGCCACCGGCGCGCTACCGGTGCGAGCAGACCGGCCAGGCCGACGAGTCACCTGAGGCGAACATGCTGGCCGCGATCTGCGCCTGCTGGACCGGATCCCAGATGTCGGTCCCCCCGTGCGCCTTGAAGGTGGACATCAGGAACTGGAAGATCCCGTAGTACGGGCCGGAGGGGTTGTACGCATTGGGCCTGAGCGTGGACTCGCACTCCGCGGTGCTGATCATCCAGCTCGGGCTGACCCCGTCGGCGTCCGCCGCGCTGGTGATGATGGCCTCCACCTCCGCCGCGGTGTAGGTGTCGGCGGGGATCGTGGTCCCCTGGACCTGCTGGAGCGGGGAGAGCCGGGGCACGGTGGGCAGGGCGGTCAGCGAGGGCGGGGTCAGGCTCGGTGATCCGGCGATCGCCGCAACGCCGAGGGGTGGGAGGTGGATGCGGAGCAGAGCGCTGGAGAGGCCCAGCGGCGGCCCCTGCACGGGGACCGCGGGCGGAACGGAGAAGGCCGCCACGGCCAGGGTGACCGCGGCGCCGAGGGGCAGGATGGCGGCGGCCGCAAGCAGCTCCCCGAGCCGGCGGGGGATCCAGATCCGGCTGCCGGAGCGGGGCAGGCGGCGCCGGGCCGGGTGGAGCGCGGAGATGAGGCTGCGGAGGGTCCGCCCCAGCCGGCCGACCGGCTCCGAAAGGCGGCTCACAGGTCGCACAGAGGTGATCTCTCCTGGCCGCCCCGACCGTTCCCGCTGCGATTCGCTGCTCCACGGCGGCAAACCACGGGGCGGATTGGTCTTCCGTTCCACCGACGCTGGGGGGTGGGCCGCGGACTGGCGGAGCGATGTCCGCCGGAGGGGACGTGATCGGGGCGATCCGTGACCCGCGCACCCTACCACAGCCGGCCGCGAAATCGGGGCTTGGCCGGCGGCTCGTGACCGGCCATCCCGCCACCCGCGGCGAAACCCGTGGGCGGCTCTGTCAGACTGCGGAGGTGGCCGACGAGCAGCTGCGGGAGCATCCGGTGGAGCGGCGGACCGTATTCCAGGGGCGCCTGCTCACCGTCCACGACGACACCGTCGAGACGGTGGACGGGAATCTCGCCGGACGCGAGATCGTCGAGCACCCCGGAGCGGTCGCCATCGTGGCGATCGACGGCGACGGACGGGTCGTGCTCGTCCGCCAGTGGCGGCACGCCGTGGGCAGGGCGCTCTGGGAGATCCCCGCGGGCACCCTCGGCCGCGGCGAGGAGCCGGGCGTGGCGGCCCGGCGCGAGCTGGCCGAGGAGACGGGCTACCGGGCCGGCGTCTGGGACCGGCTCGGGGCCGGTCCGGTGGCGCCGGGCTACAGCGGGGAGGTGTTGCACCTCTTCCTCGCCCGCCAGCTCACCTCGGGGGAGACGCACACCGATCCGGACGAGCACGTGATCGCCAGGCTCTTCACCGCGGTGGAGATCGACCGGCTGATCGGCGAGGACGCCGTCGATCTCAAGACCGTGGCCGGGCTGGCCCTCGCCGGTTTCGCGGTGGGCGCCTCGGGTCGGGACCGGGGCGCGGTGCCGGCGTGACTGCCCACGGCAACGGGGCGAGCGCCTCCGACGACGTGGTGGCGAGGGCGATCAAGGAGCTGATCGATTCGGTCCCGGGCGAGGAGGAGACGCCGGCGCCGGATGCGGAGACCACCACCGCCCAGCCCTGGGCCGAGACGGCGTCGCCTTCGGCGAGCAACAAGCGGCCCCTGGAGGCGCTGCTGGCGGAGTACGCGGCGCGGGTGGAGGCTGCGCCCGGCGCGACCGCCCGGATTCCGGGAGATCCTCACCCCGCCCAGACCTTCTACGACCGCTTCTCCCGCCCCGCGGAGCGCGGCGGCGCCGGCCGGAGAAGGCGGCGGCGGGTTTCGGGGCGCAAACGTCGGGGCGGCACCGGCCGCGGACGCCAGCCGGGCTGATGGTTGCGGCGGGGGCGCGGTTGGGCGCGCGCCCGATCGATGCCCTGCTCCTCGACTACGGTCTGACCCTGGTCTCGTTCACCCGCCCCGCGGAGGCCCTGCTCCAGGCCCACGAGGAGATCGCCCGCCGGCTCCGGGCGGCCGGGGTGGGCCCGGTCCCGTCCGCCACGGCGCTGCTCGCCGAGGTCCATGATCGGGTCGAGGACGCGGTGATCCGCCATGAGGCGAGCGGCGCCCTCAACGAGATCGACGCCCTGGCCGAGGAGCGCCGCGCCTACGCGACGCTCGGCCTGCGGCTCTCCGACGAGCTCCTCGACGAGGTCGCTGCCTTGGCCCAGAGGGCCTGGTGGGAGGGGGTCGCGCTGCCGCCCGCGACCGCGGCCACGCTGAGCGAGCTCCGCCGCCGCGGTCTCCGTCTCGGGCTCTGCTCCAACGCCCCGTACCGACCGCTCAGCCTCCGCGGACAGCTTGCCCATCTCGGCCTCACCGACCTGCTCGACAGCGTCACCCTCTCCAGCGAGGTGGGCCGTCGCAAGCCGGCACCGGAGATCTTCGCCACCGCGCTGCGCGTCGTGGGTGTCGACGCCGGCCGGAGCGCGATGGTCGGGGACCGCCGCCGGGAGGATGTCGCCGGCGCCCGCGCGGCGGGGCTGGCGACCATCCGCGTCCGCGAGCAGTGGGACGACCCGGGGCCGGATGACGCGGATGCAGTCATCGACACACTCCCCGAGCTTGTCGAACTGCTGTTCCCGTCACACGACGGGCGCAACCGTGGTAGCGTCGTTGGCGACGACACATCCGGTTGATTCCCGAATGACCTGGCAGGAACGCTGATGATGGACGCCGCCTTCCGCGAGTACCTGAAGGACCGATGCCGCGACCGTGGCATCTCGCTGCACCGGCTGGCCCTGCTCTGCGACCTCAACCAGATCTACTTCTACCAGGCGGTCAACAAGAACAAGGACAACCCGCCGCCCTGGGTCCTCCGTCGCGCCGCCCCCCACCTCGGGGTCACCTATGTCGAGCTGCTGATCGCGGCCGGCTACCTCGGCGAGGACGACCTCAAGGAGTTCGAGCGCAGGGCGGAGGCCCGCGCCGCCGGCGTCTCCGTCTGAGCCCGGCGCACGCTCCGCACGCCCGCCGAGGCGGAGCCCCAGAATCGGCCCATGGGCTGGGTGCGGGCGATCATCCATCTCGACCTCGACGCCTTCTACGCGTCGGTGGAGCAGCTGCGGCGGCCCGAGCTGCGCGGTCGCCCGGTGATCGTCGGGGGCGCCGGGGATGGACGGACGGCTCGGGCCGTGGTCTCGGCCGCCTCCTATGAGGCGCGTCACTACGGGGTTCACTCCGCGATGCCCCTGGCGCGGGCGGTCCGGCTCTGCCCGACCGCCGTGGTGCTGCCGGTGGACTTCCCCGCCTACCGGCAGGCCTCGGCCCGGATCTTCGGGCTGGCGCGCGCCCTGACCCCACTGGTCGAGCCACTCTCCCTCGACGAGGCCTACCTGGACGTCACGGCCACCCCCGGCGAGCCCCCAGAGATGGCCGCCCGGCTCCGCGACCAGATCCACGAGGCGACCGGGCTCCACGCCAGCTTCGGGGTCGCCACCTCCAAGACGATCGCCAAGATCGCCTCCGAGCTGCGCAAGCCGCGCGGGTTCGTGGTGGTGGCTCCGGGGGAGGAGCTGGAGTTCCTCCGACCGCTCCCTCTGCGCACCCTCCCCGGGCTCGGACCGGCGACCGCGGCGACGCTCTCCGGCCTCGGCCTGCGCACACTGGGCGACCTGGCCAGCCATCCACCCGCGCTGCTGGAGCGACGGCTAGGAAGGGCGGCGGCCCTCTCCCTGACCCGGCGCGCGCAGGGGATCGACAGCTCGCCGGTCACGCCACCCACCACGCCCAAGTCCATCTCGCGTGAGGAGACCTACGATCGCGACGTCGTCGATCCCGCTCAGCTCCGCGAGCGGGTGCGCCACCTCTCCGCCGACGTGGGACGGAGGCTGCGTGCCGCCGGGCTCAGCGCGCGGACGGTCAGCCTCAAGCTGCGCGATGCCGACTTCACGACGGTGACCCGGCAGCGCTCGCTCGACGGAGGGAGCGACAGCGACGCGGCGATCACCGCCGCCGCGATCGCCCTGCTCGCCGCCACCCGTCAGTCCGGCCAGCCGGTCCGTCTGCTCGGGGTTGGCGTCCACAACCTGGAGGATGCCGCCCAGCTCGATCTCTTCACCGCGCCGGCCAGCGACCGGGAGCGCCGGCTCGACGCGACCCTGGACTCGCTGCGACGCAGGTTCGGCCCCGACGCGGTGCGTCGAGGCGCACCGGGGGCCGAGCTCCGCGACCTCGACTGGCGCCACGAGGACCTGCGCGAACCCTGACCCGCCTACCTCTCGCCATCCGCGTCGACGTCGTCGTCGAGGAACTCGACGATCTCGGCGTCGAAGGCCTCGCGGGCGGAGGCGACCATGCCGGCGATCAGCTCCACCCGCTCGCGGGGCCAGAGCAGCACCGCGGCGAGCTCGGTCGAGCTCGGCTCGTGCCCGATCTGCCCGCGCAGCGCGACCTGGGCGATCTCCAGCAGACGCGTGTCCTCGAGGAGGGCCGCGGCCTCGGCGGCGGCAGCCTCGGCCTCCTCGACCAGCCCATCGAGATGGACGGCGACGACCCGGCGGACGTAGCCGGCCAGGCCGGCCCCGGAGTCCCCGCGCTTGAGGTACTCCTCGATCGCCACCAGCATCGCAAGCGAGCCCTCCTGATAGAGGTCGGTGACCTCCACCCCGTGGTCGCGATGGGCCACGGCCTCGGCCAGCACCGCTCCGAGGGAGTGCTCCACCAGCGACTCGCGAGCCAAGCGGTCCCCCCCGCGGGCGGCGCCGATCAAGCGGTCCGCGGCCGCGGCGGAGAGTTGCTCGTGTGAGCGCGCCTGGGCGGCGAGGGCGTCGAGCTCGGTGTCGTCGTCGCGTCTGCTCATCGGCGCATCGGCGCGGGTGCCCGCACGTCAACCACGGGCGGCTCGCCTGCCGGTCCGGACGCGCGGCGGAGTCGCGGGGGCGAAGATGGCGCCGAACCGCTCCATGGCCCGCGCCACCTCGCGGCGTGCGGTCCCGGCGCTGGCTCGCTCGAGCGCGCGGCCGGCGATCCCGCCGCCGACGGAGTAGCGGACGGTGAGCGTCACCCTGCTGCCACGACCCGCCGGCCGGGCGGTCGCCGTGATGGTCAGATCGAGGCCGTCCTCGATGGTCATCACCGTGCGCTCCGGCGGGAGGTCCTCGGTGCAGGCGAGAACACCGGTGAAGCTCCGACCGGCGAGCGCCGCCTCCACTTGGTAGCGGGCCCCGACTCCGCGGGCTGGACCGTCGAGGTGCTGGAGCCGGTTGACGCCGGGGAGCCACTCGGCGTGCTCGAGGTCGGAGAGAGTCGCGTAAGCCGCCGGCGGACGGACCGGGACGGTCACGTCGGAGCTTGCCTCGATCACCGCCGTGATGGCTGAGAAGCCGGGACTGCCATGGGTGAATTCACCCTACCACCGGTTGACGGCGGCCCGGCGAGGGGTGGCACCGGGCTGACGATGCCGCGCGTGCCGCGTAGAACCAACTCTCCGTCGCTCCGTCACCTCTCTGTCGCGGACGGAGGCCGGCGGTCGGGTAGTGTCGGCGCAGAAGCGCATGTACGCTGCCCTCACCTCGCTCGCCACCTTGCTTCTGCTCGCCGTGCTGGCCCTGGCACTCGCCCTCATCCGGCTCCGCGGTGACCGCATCCGTCTGGCGGCGAGGAGCACCGGCCTCCACAACGCCGCGACCCGGCTCCAGGCGGTGGCCGATGCCGTGACCGAGGCCATCGTGATCGTGGACGGTGAGGGAGGGATCACGCTTGCGAACCGCGCCGCCGATCGCCTCTTCGGGGCTGCCACCGGGGCGCTGGCCGGCTGCCACGTCGAGCAGCTCCTGCCCGCCTTCCGACCGGGCGTCGACGATCCGCCCCTCGGAGAGAACGGGCCCGCCGAAGCCGAGACCTCGGCCTTCCGGCGGGACGGGACCGGCTTCGCCGCCCAGGTCGAGAGCCGGCTGATCGCCGGCGGCGACGGCCGGATCGTGGTGATCCGGGAGATGTCCGAGGTGCGCGCGCTCTCCGCAGCCGCGGCCCACCAGGCCCTCCACGACAGCCTCACCGGGCTTCCCAACGAGCGCCAGCTGCAGGAGCAACTGCTCGCCCGCATCCAGGTCGCCGCGGCCCGACGGACCCCGTTCAGCGTCTTCCTCCTCGACATCGACCGCTTCGCGGAGGTCAACGAGCGGCTGGGGCACGCCGCCGGCGACCGGCTTCTCGCCGCGGTGGCCGAGCGGCTGCGCCGGACCCTCAGGGCCACCGACGTCGTGGCCCGCCTGGGGGGCGACGATTTCGCGATCCTCCCGGGCGGTAGCGCCACCCCGGCAGCGAGCGCTCGGATCGCCCGCCAGGTGCTGGCCGCCTTCAAGGAGCCGCTGCCCGTCGACGGGCATCCCCTCGACGTCGAGATGAGCATCGGGATCGCCAACTTCCCGGACCACGGGGACGACGCGGCCACCCTGATGCGCAACGCCGACATCGCTCGTCTGGCGGCCAAGGAGGCTCGCCGCGGGTGGAGGGTCTACACGGCGGCGGATGCCACCAGCGAGGTCGAGGATCGCGCCGTCCGGCTCACCGAGCTGCGCAAGGCCCTCGACAATCAGGAGCTGGAGCTCTTCTACCAGCCGGTGGTGCGGGTGGCCGACTCCGCTCTGGTCGCGCTCGACGCCACGGTGCGCTGGCGTCATCCGCGCCACGGTCTTTTGGCGCCCGACGACTTCCTTCCCGTCGCCGAGCAGACCGACATCATCCGGCCCTTGACCCGCTGCGTCCTCGGCCTGGCTGTGGAGCAGCAGGCACATTGGCGGGAGCAGGGGCACGGCATCCGGGTCAACGTCAGGATCGCCGGACGCAACGTCCAGGACCGAGAGCTGGCTCGGGCGGTGAGCCGCCTGCTGGAGCGGTGGTCGGTGCCGCCCGCGGCCCTCTCGATAACGGTGGACGAGAACACCACGCTCTCGGGGGATGCCCCGGTGCTGCGCGCGCTGGCCGAGGCGGGGGTTGCGCTGGGGCTGGACGGCTACGGCTCGGACTCCGCCTCGCTGGTCCGGTTCCGCGGTCTGCCGTTCACCGAGCTGCACCTGGACGGAACACGGGTCGCCGCGGCCGGCCGCGAGGGGGTCGAGGCCGCGGCGGTGCGCGACGTCGTCGACCTCGCGCACGCCCTCAAGCTCACGGTCGTCGCCACCGGAGTCGACGATGAGGGGGCACGAGCCGCGATCCAGCGCCTCGGCTGCGACGCGGCGCAGGGCCGGCTCTGGGGGGAACCCGTTCCCGCCGGCGCGGTGATCCCCCTGCTCCGACTGCTCGCCCGGCAGTCGCGCTTCCCGGGGCTCGGCAGGTATCGACCAGGCTCCTCCTCACCGCCGCAGGCCGAGCCCGCCGAGACCGGCTGAGCCGGGTTGCATCGCCCGGTCGACTAGAACTCGGCCGCCAATGGTCAAGGAGTTGGGGATCGCGCTGCTCGGCGCGGGCACCGTCGGCGCGGCGGTCGCCCGCGAGCTCGACGTGCATGCCGACCGGCTGGCGCAGCGGAGCGGAGGGCCACTGGTGCTCCGCCGGCTGGCCGAGCGCGACCCGGCTCGCATCCGGACCCTGCGACTCGACGGGGTGACGGTCGGGGGCGACGCGGAGGCGGCGGTGGCGGCACCGGACGTGGACATCGTCATCGAGCTGCTGGGCGGGCTCCATCCCGCCACCGGCTTGCTCGAGACCGCCCTCGGCCGCGGGCTCGCGGTGGTGACCGCCAACAAGGCGGTCATCGCAACCACGGGCCGCCGCCTCGCCGCAGCGGTCCGGCCGGGGAGCGGCGGGCTCGCGTTCGAAGCGGCGGTCGGTGCCGCCATGCCGGTGCTGGCGATGCTGCGCGACTCGCTGCAGGGCGACGAGGTCCAGCGCATCACGGCGGTGATCAACGGCACCACCAACCACGTCCTGAGGCGGCTCGAGGAGGGAGACGGATTCGACCGCGCCGTTGCCGACGCCCAGGAGAGGGGCTACGCGGAAGCCGACCCCTCCGCCGACCTCGACGGCCATGACGCGGCGCAGAAGCTCTGCATCCTGGCCTGGTTCGCCATGGGAGCGGACGTCACCCCCGATCAGGTTCAGCGGCGCGGCATCCGCGGGATCGAACCGGCAGACCTCGGGGCGGCCGTCAGGCTCGGTTCGGTGGTCCGGCTGGTGGCTCGCGCGGAGCGTTCAGCGGCCGGACTGGAGCTGACCGTGCAACCCACCCTGGTGCCCCGTCCCGGTCATCCCCTCGGTGACCTGGAGGGCGCGGACAACGCCGTCCTGGTCGAGAGCGACCTCGCCGGCCGGCTCCTCGTGCACGGCCGGGGGGCGGGGGCCGACGCAGCCGCGAGCGCCGTGCTGAGCGACCTCGTGGTGGTGGCGCGGGCCCGCCGCAAGGGACGCGTCGCGCCGCTGCCGCCCGCCGCTCCGGTGCCGGTCCTCGACGCCGAGGCCTCGATGACGGGGGCCTGGCTCCGGCTCCACCTGGCGGATGGCAGGAGCGGCGCCGCGGGCGACGCCCGGAGGGCGCTGGAGCAGGTCGGGGTGACCGTGGAGCGGACCACGGCGGGCGCCGGGGAGGGTGAGATGGCGGTCCTGACCGGCCCTGCCTCACGCGCCGCCCTGGCCCGAGCCATGGAGGCTCTCCGTGCGGTCGGGGCTCCGGCGTCGGTGGTCCAGGCCATGGACCGGCTGGAGCCGCTGGCATGACCGCGAGCGCGGGCGTCCGCGGCGCCGGGGTGATCCAGCGCTATGCCGACTACCTGCCGCTGACCGACCGTACCCCCCGGATCACCCTGGGCGAGGGGGGAACCCCGCTCATCGAGTCCCGCCACATCGGCTCCGAGCTCGGGCTGGGCTCGCTGCATTTCAAGTTCGAGGGCCTCAACCCGACCGGGTCGTTCAAGGACCGGGGGATGGTGTTCGCGGTGGCGCGAGCGCTGGAGGGCGGCAGCCGGGCGATCATCTGCGCCTCCACGGGCAACACCAGCGCCTCGGCGGCGGCGTACGGAGCCCGATTCGGGCTGCGCACGGTGGTGGTCGTCCCCGCCGGGAAGATCGCCCTCGGCAAGCTGGTCCAGGCGCAGGTCTTCGGCGCGACGGTGCTGATCATCGAGGGCAACTTCGACGAGGCCCTGCGCTCGGTGCGGCAGCTCGCCGAGACCCACCCGGTGACCCTGGTGAACAGCGTCAACCCCAACCGGATCGAGGGCCAGAAGACGGCCGCCTTCGAGGTGGTGGACGAGCTGGGCGACGCACCCGACGTCCTCGCCATCCCGGTCGGCAACGCGGGCAACATCACCGCCTACTGGCGGGGCTTCCGGGAGTACCGGGAGGCGGGCCGTACGACCCAGCTGCCCCGCATGATCGGCGGTCAGGCGGAGGGAGCCGCTCCCCTGGTGCTGGGCGCGCCGGTCACCGACCCGCAGACCTTCGCCACCGCCATCCGGATCGGCAACCCGGCCTCCTGGGCCAGCGCGATCGCCGCGCGCGACGAGTCGGAGGGGTTGATCGACTCCGTGACCGACGCCCAGATTGCCGCGGCCCAGCGGGACCTGGCGGCCAGGGAGGGGATCTTCTGCGAGCCGGCGTCGGCCGCCTCCCTCGCGGTGCTGCGCAAGGCCGTGGACAGCGGGGCGGTGGCCCGCGGGACCCGGGCCGTCTGCGTCCTCACCGGCAACGGGCTCAAGGATCTCCCCGCGGTGAGCGGCGGTCTGGCCGCGCCGCGATCGGTGACCGGCACGCCCGCCAGCATCGCCGACGCGATCGGGCTCTGAACGGGCGCGTGGCGATGGGTCAGCTCTGATGCGGGTCACCATTCGGGTCCCCGCCACCGTGGCCAATCTGGGACCGGGCTTCGACATCCTGGCGCTGGCGGTGCAGTTGCAGAACGAGGTCGAGGCGTGGATCGACCCTGAGGGCGGGATCACCATCGACCCCGGACCGGGCGCCGGCGCGGAGCTGCGCGACCCCACGCGCAACCTGATCACCCGGGCGCTGGTCGCGGCCTGCTCCGCGGCGGGAGCCGATGCGCCCGGGGTCGGCATCCGCTGCCGCAGCGCGATCCCCTTCGGGCGAGGGCTCGGCTCCAGCGCCGCCGCGGCGCTGAGCGGGGTGCTGGCCGCCAACGCGCTCGCCAACCTGGGCTGGGACGCGCAGCAGGTGATCACCCAGGCGGCTCGGATCGAGGGACACGCGGACAACGTCGCGGCCGCCATGCTCGGCGGCCTCGTGGTCTGCGTCAGCGACGCCCCCGCGGTCCAGATGGCGGTTCCGGACGAGCTGCGCGCCGTGCTCTTCCTCCCCGACGGGGAGATGAGCACCGAGACTGCCCGGCAGGTGGTGCCCACCTCGTTCAGTCGCGAGGACGCCGTCCACAACGCCGGCCGGTGCGCCCTGCTGGTCACGGCGATGCTCACCGGGCGGCTCGACCTGCTCGGCGAGGCGATGCGAGACCGCTGGCATCAGCCCGCCCGCGGCGCGCTGATGCCGCACGTCCAGCCGCTGATCGACGCCGCCCTCAGCGCCGGCGCCCACGGCGCCTGCCTGGCCGGGGCCGGTCCCTCGGTGCTCGCGCTCTGCACCGGGGACACCGCGGCGGTCGAGGCGGCGATGGCCGCGGCCGCCCGGCTGGCCATGGTGGCGGGACATCCTTCCGTCCACGCGGTGCGCAATTTCGGGGCCCGGGTGGACCTGGCCCCATGAGCCCGGGGAGCGACAAGGTGAACCCCCCGCCGGCGCCCCTCCCGGCCTCGCAGTGCGTGGTTCAGAAATTCGGGGGCAGCAGCGTCGCCAGCGCCGAGCTGATCCAGCGGGTGGCTCGGCGCATCGCCGCCACCCGCGCCGAGCACGAGCGGGTGGTGGTGGTGGTCAGCGCCATGGGGGACAGCACCGATGAGCTGCTCAGCCTCGCCCACAAGGTCAACGCGGCCCCACCGCCGCGAGAGCTGGACCAGCTCCTCTCCACCGGGGAGACGATCACGGCGCCGCTGATGGCCATGGCCCTGGAACGGCTGGGCGTCCCCGCCATCTCGCTCACCGGTCCCCAGGCGGGGATCCGCACCAGCAGCGTCCACCGCAGCGCACGGATCGTCGACATCGTCCCCGAGCGCATCGTCGACGAGCTGAACCATGGGCGCGTGGTGGTGGTCGCCGGCTTCCAGGGCGTCAGCGACGCCCTCGACGTGACCACCCTCGGACGGGGCGGCTCGGACACCACCGCCGTCGCCCTGGCCGTGGAGCTGGGCGCCGCCCGCTGCGAGATCTACACCGACGTGGCCGGGGTGTATACCGCCGATCCGCGGGTCGAGCCGCGGGCCCGCCCCCTCCCCGAGATCGCCTATGCGGAGATGCTCGAGTTCGCCGCCGTCGGAGCCAAGGTGCTGCATCCCCGCGCCGTCGAGATCGGCGAGACCTACTCCGTCCCCATCGTGGTGCGCTCAACCTTCGAGGACCATCCGGGCACCCTGATCTGTCAGCATCCCGCCATGGAAGATCGGCAGAAGATCCGCGGCATCGCCCACCGCAGCGGCGTCGCCAAGGTCATCCTGACCCGGGTCCCCGATCGGCCGGGCGTCGCCGCCCAGGTGTTCGGTCCCATCGGCAAGGCCGGCATCAATGTGGACATCATCGTCCAGAACGTGAGCCACGACGGCTTCACCGACATCTCCTTCGTGATCGCCGAGGAGGATCTCCCCCGCTCCCGTCCGGTGCTCGACGAGGTTGCCCGCGAGGTCAGGGCCGAGCAGGTGGTGGCGGCCACCGACATCGCGACCGTGTCGGTCGTGGGCACCGCCCTGCTGGGAACGCCGGGGATGGCCGCCCGGATCTTCCAGGCGCTCTCCGCGCAGGGCATCAATGTGGAACAGATCACCACCAGCCAGATTCACGTCACCGTGGTCATCGCGCGCGACCGGGTCGCCGATGCGGTGCGCGCGCTGCACGCCGAGTTCGAGCTGGAGAGCGATTAGTGCACCGGCCCGCAAGCATCTGGCGGTGGTCGCCGCACCGGAAGACCACCTCCGGGTCAGCGCGCTAGCCACCGATGGCTGCGAGCACGGCTGAAGGGCCCCTCCTCAGCGGGGACGGCAGGCGGTCCGGAGCGGCAGCATGGCGCTGAGCGTCGGCATCGTGGGACTGCCCAATGCCGGCAAGTCCACCCTCTTCAACGCGCTGACCCAGGCCGGTGCGCAGGTGGGCAACTACCCGTTCACCACCATCGAGCCGAACACCGGGGTGGTCGCCGTACCCGATCAGCGCTTGGAGCGGCTGGCGGCGGTCTTCTCCCCGCCCCGGGTGATCCCCGCCTCGGTCACCTTCACCGACATCGCCGGCCTGGTCCGGGGCGCCAGCCGCGGCGAGGGCCTGGGCAACCAGTTCCTCGGCCACATCCGCGAGTGCGACGCCATGGTGGTGGTGGCGCGCGGTTTCGAGGACCCGGACGTCAGCCATGTCGAGGGCGGCGTGGACCCCGCCCGCGACCTGGAGGTGGTGGAGCTGGAGCTCGAGCTCGCCGACCTGGAGACGGTGACCCGGCGTCTCGACAGGCGGGAGAAGACGGCGCGTCTCCAGAAGGAGAAGGCGGCGGAGGCCATCGAGGTGATGCGCCGCGTTCACGAGCACCTCGATGGCGGCCGGCCGGTGCGGACCATGGCGCTGACGGAGGAGGAGCGCGGCCATCTCCACGACCTCTTCCTGCTCACCGCTCAGCCGCTGATCGTGGTCGTCAACGTCGGCGAGGCCGATGCCGCCGCGCCGCCACCCGACCGCCTCATCGAGCTGGCACGCAGCCACGGCGGGGACTGCCTCACCATCTCGGCCCGGATCGAGGCCGAGATCGTCGAGCTGCCGGCCGAGGACCGGCGCGACTTCCTGGCCTCGCTGGGGCTGCGCGAGCCCGGCCTGGACCGGCTGGCACGGGAGGCGTACGCGCTGCTCGACCTGATCACCTTCTTCACGGCCGGGGAGAAGGAGGTGCGCGCCTGGACGCTGGAGCGTGGCGGCACCGCGGTGGAGGCGGCCGGCGTCATCCACACCGACTTCGCGCGCGGCTTCATCCGGGCCGAGGTGGTCGACGCCGAGGATCTGATCCAGGCCGGTTCGTACGCGGCCGTCCGGGAGTTGGGGCGTCAGCGGCTGGAGGGGAGGGACTACGTCGTTCGCGACGGCGACGTGGTCCACTTTCGATTCAATGTCTGACCGCACGCTCGGGATCGTCGGGGTCGGCCTGATCGGCGGCTCCATCGGCATGGCGGCACGCCGCGCCGGCTGGGTGGTGGCGGGGCTCGACGGCGCGGCCACCCTGGAGCGCGCCCTGGCGCTGGGGGCGATCGACCACCCCGCCGACCTGGACGGTGTCCGCGCCGCCGAGATGGTGGTCCTGGCCGCGCCGGTGTCCCAGATAGCGGGTCTGCTCGCCGAGCTGGCGCCCACCGACGCGTTGGTCACAGACGTCGGCAGCGCCAAGGCGGCGATCGTGCGCGCCGCCGCGGCGGCCGGCATCCGCCGCTTCGTCGGCGGGCATCCGATGGCGGGCAGCCAGCTGGGCGGCGTGGCCAATGCGAGCGCCGACCTCTTCCAGGGCGCCCGCTACCTGATCACCCCGACCGGAGACACGCTGCCCGAGGCCTACGCACGGGTGACCCAGTTCGTCCGCGACGACCTTGGCGCGGTGCCGACCGCGGTCGACCCGGAACGCCACGACCGGCTGGTCGCCGCGCTCTCCCACCTCCCCCACCTGCTGGCGGTGGCTCTGCTGCGGGTGACGTCGGAGATCTCCCCGGACGCCCTCTCCTTCGCCGGACCGTCGTTCCGCGACCTGACCCGGGTCGGGGCCGCGAATCCCAGCCTCTGGGCGGACATCCTCGCGGAGAACGCGGATGCCATCCAGGAGGTGCTCGGCTCCTTCAGCGAGGCCATGCGCCGGCTCGGCGGTGACATCGACGACCGCCCCGCCACCGAGCGCCACTTCAGCGAGGCCGGCGCCGCCTACCAGACCCTCGGCGGATTCCTCATCGAGCAGACCGGGCACAACGTCGACATCGCCGTGCCGATCGAGAACCGCCCCCGGGTGCTCGCCCGGGTGACCACCCTGATGGGGTCCAACGACATCAACATCCTCGACCTCTACATGCAGCACTCGGACACGCACCACGCGGCCCTGGTGCTGACCATCGATGCGGCCTCCGTCGAGCGGGCACTCACCCTCCTCCGCGGAGCCGGTTTCCGTGCCGAGGTTGGCAGCCCGGGCTGAGCTCAGACCTTCGATCTCTCGGGGGTCAGGCGCAACTCGCGGGGCTGCGGTCCGGTCACCACGTCGCGGCGCATCAGGTAGTTGAGGCTGGTCACCGCGACAAGCACGAGTGCCGCGCCCAGCACCTCCAGTGGCTGCAGGCGGTACCCGTACCCGACCGGGGCCGGGAGGCAGAAGACCAGGAAGAGGGCGACCGGGTAGCCGAGCTCGGCGAAGCTGGAGACCGTGGCCCGGGTGCTGGAGAGCGCCCTGTAGTAGAGGACCATGGCGACGAGCCCGGGGATCAGCGCGATGCCCAGGAAGCTGGGCAGCTGGCTGATCGAGTACCTGGCGAAGCCCCCCGCCTGGGGATCGGTGAGCATCAGGACCACCAGGACCGGCAGGGCCAGGATGAAGCGCATCGCCGAGGTGGTGGTGAAGGAGACCCCGGCAAGGGCGACGCGGCCGAGGACCGTGCCCGCCGCCCAGAGGATCACGGCGCCGATGACGAACGCGGCCGCGAGGAGCTGGACGCGTGGCGCGCTCGGGTTGCTGGAGAAGACGATCAGCGCTGTACCGGCCAGAGCGAGGGCGGCAAGCGGCCAGAAGGAACGCCCGCGCCGCTCGTGAAGGACGATCCAGGCCATGGTGGCGCCGAAGATCGGCTGGAGCAGGTAGAGGAGGTAGACCTCGGAGAGCACCCCGCCGCTCTGCGCCGCCGGCACGGTGAACGCGTAGCCGATCGAGCGGGTGAAGAGGACGGTGGCGAAGGCCTGGGGGCCGATGGCGATCACCGCCAGCGCCAGCCAGCTCCGCCAGGATGCCGTGCGCAGCTCTCGGGCCACCCGCAGACCCACGGGGAGGAAGCAGAGGCTGATGAGCAGGTCTTCGACGAGGACGATCTGGCTCGCCGAAAGCTGCTTGGCCAGGGCGGGCCGGAAGTAGGCGTCCGCCGCCCAGAGGGCTGCGGCCAGGGTGATGAAGAGCGCCGAGTAGCGGTCGAACAGCCCGCTGCGGCGGGCGGGCGTAGCCTGCGAGGTCATCTCGGGCGAGGGTACCAGGCAGGCGGGCCGCCAGGTTCGGCACCTCGCTCTGTCGCCCCTGGTACGCTTCGCGCCTGGACCATGGCCAAGAAGACCCGCAAGCAGAAGCAGCGCTCGACGACCCGGCGTCCGGCCGGCGCGGCGCCGGCACGGCCGCTGGCGACCGCCGCGCCCCGGCCTCTCAGTGCCACAGCGGCGCTTGAGGAGCCGGAAGCCGCCCCCAGCCAGGCACCGGTCGCGACCGCGACCACCCAGACCCTGGGCTCGGACGCCGCCCGCCGTCGGGTGGGGCGGATCGGGCCCACCGCGCCGGCCAGCCCGGTGGGAGGCCGGCAGCAGCGCCAGCCGGTCAGGAGCGCTCGCTTCGGCTCGGCTGCGGCGATGGTGGAGCCCCTCGACTCAGACGACCCGGCCATCCCGTTCGACCGCGTTCCCTACGTCCCCTCGGATCTCCGCCGGGTCGCCACCATCGCCGCCCTCATGGTGGTGCTGATCCTGATCGCCTGGGCCATCGTCAGCCGCGTCGTCGACTGAGCTGGGGTCGGCACGGATGCGGGTCATCCTCTACACCGGCAAGGGTGGAGTCGGGAAGACCACCGTGGCCGCCGCGACGGCGGTGCGCTGCGCCCAGCTCGGCCAGCGCACGCTGGTGATCAGCACCGACGCAGCCCACAGCCTCGGCGACTCGCTGGAGGTGTCCCTCAGCGAGGAGCCGCGCGAGGTGGCTCCCAACCTCTGGGGCCAGGAGGTCAACGCCCTCCAACAGCTCGAGAGTCACTGGGATCGCATCCGCCTCTACCTCAGCTCGCTCTTCTCGTCGCAGGGCGTCGACGACATCGTCGCCGAGGAGCTGGCGTCGCCCCCGGGGATGGAGGAGGTCGCCTCCCTGATGCAGATCCGGCATCACAAGGCCGAGGGCAAGTTCGACACCCTGGTGGTCGATTGCGCGCCGACCGGCGAGACCCTCCAGCTGCTGGCCTTCCCCGACGTCGCCCGCTGGTATCTGCAACGGCTCTTCCCCGCCTCCCGCGCGGTGATGAAGGTGGCCCGCCCGGTGGTGCAGCCCTTCGTCTCCATCCCGCTCCCTCCGGACGACGTCTTCGTCCACATCAGGAACCTGCTGCTCGACCTGGAGAGCATGAAGAGCATCCTCGGTGACCCCAAGACCTGCACGGTGCGCCTGGTGCTCAACCTCGAGAAGATGGTGCTCAAGGAGGCCCAGCGCGCCTTCACCTACCTCAGCCTCTACGACTATCTGACCGACCTGGTGGTGGTCAACCGGGTCCTCCCTCCGGAGGTCACCGACAGCTACTTCAAGTCCTGGCGGGCGATCCAGACCCGCTACGACGAGTCGGTCGAGTCGCTCTTCGACCCCATCCCGATCCGGCGCTCCAAGCTCTTCGAGCACGAGATTGTCGGCCTTGACCGGCTGGCCGAGTTGGCGGCGGCGCTCTTCGGCGACGAGAACCCGGCGGCCGTCTACTACCACGCCGTGCCCCAGCGCCTGCGCAAGGTGGACGGGCGGTACGAGCTGCAGCTGCAGCTCCCCTTCGTCTCCAAAGACGAGGTCGACGTCCGCCACAGTGAGGGCGAGCTGTTCGTCACCGTGGGCGCCTACAAGCGTGAGATCTCCCTGCCCCGCATCCTCAATGGCAAGCGGGTCAGCAAGGCCAGACTTGACCAGGGCCTGCTGCGCGTCACGTTCGCCGACGGCCAGGCGTGAGCAACGGCGTTCGGAGGTATGGCAACCATGGGTGACAGCATCGGAGGGATCCCGGTCCGGCTCTTCGAGGAGGCGGCCCGCCGGCTCGGCCAGGTGGTGCCGCCAGAGGCGGCGTCCCACTTCATCGCGGCACAGCGGGAGATGGTGCTCGGCATCACCGCCCTGATCGAGCGTGGCAGCCAGCCGGTGCGCACCCCTTCGCAGGGACGCCGCGCCTCCACCGCCACCCCGCGCACCAGGCGACCCCGCCGCGTCCCCGTCGATTGAGGCCTCCCGGTCGTCCCGGCCGGCGGGGCGAAGCCTCAGTCCCACGGGGCGGCGCATTCCCAGTGCGTGGCCGGGCTGCGGGCAGACCCCCCGATGAGTGGGGCGGGGCGCTACAGCAGCCGGTTCGCCCGGCTCCTCTTCCGCGATCGCCCCCCCCGATGGCCGCTGCGGTCGGTGACGGTCGACGGCGAGGCGTGGCCCGTGGGCGGCGCCCAGCTGGCGGCGCTGGATCGGGGGCGGGCGCTTCTCCAGCTGCGCCCCTGGCCGCCGGGCTGGGAGCTCCCGGGCGGCCATTGCGAACCCGGTGAGGAGCCCGCCGACGCCGCCATGCGCGAGGCCGAAGAGGAGACCGGGCACACCTTCTCGGTGCTCGGCCTGGTCGGGGTCTACACCTGGGAGGGGCTGCGCTCCGCCGGAGATGCGGTCTTCCTCGGCGAGATCACCGGCGGGAGAGCTCGCCGCAGCATCGAGGCGTGGTCGGTGCGCCTCTTCGACCCCGAGGAGCTGCCCCGGACCGTCTTCCCCTGGTGCCGGGAGCGGATCCTCGACGCCGTGGCGTGCAGCCGCGGCGCGGCACCGGTGCACCGCATCCAGCCTGTGACCATGCGCCACGTGATGAACTTCGGGACGAGCTGGATGCAGACCCCCGTGGACGCGCTGTCGCGGCGCCGGCGGTCACGGTCGAAGGACCGCTGAATGGCCGCCTCGGCCTCCCCGGGGACCGCGGCGGCTCCTGAGCGATGACCGCGCTGCTCTTCCTCGGCGCCCTGCTGCTGATCGCCGTCGCCTCCGAGCTCTTCACCAATGCGGTCGAATGGGCCGGGCACCTGCTCCATCTCGGAGCCGGGGCGACCGGCAGCCTGCTGGCCGCCCTGGGGACGGCTCTCCCCGAGACCATGGTGGTCATCGTCGCCCTGGTCGGCGGTGCCGCCGGCTCCAACCAGATCGCCACCGGCGCGGTGCTCGGCTCCTCCTTCCTGCTGCTCACCCTGGGCGGGGCGCTGACCGGGGTGGCCCTGCTGGCCCGGCGGGGGAACCGCCGGCTTCAGGTCGAGCCGGCCCAGGTCCGCCGCGACCTCGGTGTCTTCCTGAGCGCGTTCGGCTGCGCGGTGGCGTCCACCCTGCTGAGCCGGCCGGAGCGGGTGGTCGTGGGCATCCTGCTGCTCCTCCTCTACGCGGGCTACACCCGCGCCGCCCTCGGAGAGAGGGGGGAACAGGAGGAGGCGCCCGAGCCGCTGCACTTCGTCCGCTGGCGTTCGGGCCCGCCCCCGGCGGCCGTCGTGGTGGCGCAGCTCCTGGCCGGCGCCATCCTGCTCACGGTCGGCTCGGGGCTGTTCGTGGACGCCATCCACTCCGCCGCCACCAGCCTGGGCCTCAATCCCCTGGTCCTGGCGGTGATCGCGGTGCCCTTCGCCACCGAGCTGCCCGAGACGCTCAACAGCGTGCTCTGGATCCGGAGCAGCGACGACGGGCTGGCCCTGGGTAACGTCGCCGGGGCGGCCGCTTTCCAGGCGTGCATCCTCGGCTTCCTGGGCATCACCTTCACCACCTGGAACCTGGGCGCAGCCGGTCTGATCAGCGCCGCCTGCGCTTTTGCCACCGGTCTCTACCTGCTCGGACTGCTCCGGGACGGCCGCGCCCACGGAGGCTGGCTGCTGCCGGCTGCGCTCCCGTGGCTCGGCTTCGTGGTGGCCGAGCTCGCCCTGGGGGGGAGGCTCGGCTGAGCCGCTGAGGGACGGCGGGCCGCGGCGTGGCGTCTGAGATCATCGTGCGCCGTGAGCGGCTCCCCCGACACCTACACCCACGGCCACCACGAGGCGGTGCTGCGCTCTCACCGGTGGCGGACGGCGGAGAACTCGGCCGCCTACCTCCTGCCCCATCTGCGCCCGGGCGTGAGCCTGCTCGACGTCGGCTGCGGTCCGGGCACGCTCACCGCCGACCTGGCGGCACGGGTGGCGCCCGGCGAGGTGCTCGGCATCGACCTCTCGGCCGAGGTGGTGGCCGAGGCTGAGAGGCACGCCCGCGAGGCCGTCGTCCCCAACCTCCGTTTCGTCTCCGGCGACTTCCGCTCGGCGGGGCTCCCCGAGGGGAACTACGGCGTGGTCCACGCCCACCAGGTGCTGCAACACGTGCGCGACCCGGTGGGGGCCCTGAGGGCGATGCGCCGGCTGGCGCGCCCGAGCGGAATCGTCGCCGCCCGGGACGCCGACTACTCGGCGATGGTGTGGTGGCCGGCCGACCCCCGGCTCGACCGGTGGCGGGAGATCTACCTGGCGGTGACCCGGCGCAACGGAGCCGAGGCGGACGCCGGACGACGGCTGGCGGGCTGGGCGCGCGATGCCGGCTTCCACGATGTCGCCTACTCGACCTCGACGTGGACCTTCGCCACCGCCGAGGATCGCGGCTGGTGGACGGAGCTGTGGGCGGAGCGGACCACGTCCTCGTTGCTCGCCCGCCAGGCGGTGGAATACGGGATCGCCACCCCCTCCGAGCTGGAGGAGGTGGCGGCCGGCTGGCGAGCCCTCGGCGCGGTCGCCGGGGGTGTCTTCATCGTTCTCTCCGGCGAGATCATCGCGCGGGTCTGATCCGCCGGCCCGGCGCGACACGGCCGGCCTGACGTCCGGGGCATTCCTGGCCCGGCGTCCGGCGTCCCCGAGCTACGGCAGCCTCGGCAGCGCGCTGTGCGGTCAGGCGGCGGTGGCGGTGGAGATGAGCGAGACGGACCGCTCCCTCTTCGTCCCCCGTCCGGTCCGCCTCCCCCCGGGACGGGCACGCCTCGTGGTGGGCGGCCAGCCCTCGCTGCTGCAGCTCATCCACGCCGAGGAGAAATGGGAGGGTGAGGGGTGAGGGCGTGCCCCGCTGGCCTCCCGCGACCGGCCGGCGATCCTATACAGTCGCGCCGACGTGGAAACCGCCAATCCTCCCCCACCCGCGGCGGGAGGGGGCGCGGCCGCCCTGGTGACCGGGGCGACGCCCGTGGTCGCCCACGGTCTGACCAAGGATTTCGGAAAGGTCAGGGCGGTCGACAACCTCAGCTTCAGCGTCGAGCAGGGTTCGGTGACCGGCTTCCTCGGCCCCAACGGCGCGGGCAAGACCACCACCCTGCGCATGCTCCTCGGCCTGGCCACACCGACGGCGGGGACGGGGACCATCGCGGGCAGGCGCTATGCCGAGCTGAGTGATCCCGCCCGCGCCGTCGGTGCCGTGCTCGAGGCGACCAGCTTCCTTCCCGGCCGCACCGCGCGGAATCACCTCCGCGTCTGCTGCGCCGCCGCCGGGGTCGCCGACCGCCGCGCCGACGAGCTGCTCGACCTCGTCGGTCTGGCCGCCGTCGCCCGGGTCCCGGTCCACACCTACTCGCTGGGGATGCGCCAGCGCCTCAGTCTGGCGACCGCCCTGATCGGTGACCCGAGGGTGCTGATGCTCGACGAGCCCGCCAACGGCCTTGACCCCCAGGGCATGGCCTGGCTGCGCCAGCTGATGCGCCGGATGGCGGATGCCGAAGGCCGCGCCATCCTGGTCTCAAGCCACGTCCTCTCCGAGGTCGAGCAGGTGGTGGACCGGGTGGTCATCGTGGCACGAGGACGTCTCCTGTACGACGGCACCCTGCGCGACCTCCCGGGCGGACAGGAGGGGGTCGTCCTGCGCACCCCGGCGGCGGAGCGGGCGATGACGCTGCTGGCGGCGCTGGGGGCCCACGTCGTGGCCTCCCCCGACGGCTCGCTCCTGATCACCGGCGCCCTCCCGAGTGTGGTCGGGCACGCCTGCTGGCAGGCCGGAGTGGAGGTGCACGAGCTGCGGGCGATCGGCTCGACGCTGGAGCAGCGCTTCCTCGCGCTGACCGCTGACCCCCTCCCACCCGGAGCCGGCCGATGAGGAACGCGGTGCGTTCCGAGTGGCGCAAGGTGACCACGACCAAGCTGTGGTGGGGCCTGCTGCTCACGGCCGTGGCGGTGGCGGGGGTGAGCGCCGCCGGCCTGATCAGCAGCTATCAGAGCGGCGGCCCTCCGGGGGTGGTGCCACCCGACCCCTTCGCCCAAGCGACGAACCAGCGGATGCTCGCCACCCTGGCCTCCGCCGGTGAGATCTTCGCCCTCGTGTACGGGGTCATCATCATGACCACCGAGTTCCGCCATCTGACGGCGCGGCCCACCTTCCTGATCGAGCCGCGCCGCGGCCGGGTGATCGTCGCCAAGCTCACCGTCGGCGCCGCCGTCGGAGCCATCTATGCGATCGCGAGCGCCGCGGTCGTGGCGGCGGTGATGACCCCATGGCTCGGGGTCAAGGGCGACGCCATCCAGTGGCTGAGCGGCGGCGTGCTGGCGACGCTGGGACGCGCCGCCATCGCGGTGACCCTCTACGCGCTGCTCGGGGTCGGGATCGGCGTGGTGGTGCGCAACCAGATCGGCGCGGTGATCGGCTCGCTCGCCTTCCTGCTGGTCATCGAGAATGCCTTCGCCGTCATCCCGACCGTCAACCGGGGCTACGCGTTCCTCCCCGGCCCGGCGGCCGCGGCGCTGGTCGGTTCGAGCTCACCGGCCGTGGGCGGCGTCGAGCTGACCTCCCTCGAAGGTGGGCTGGTCTTCCTCGGATGGGGGGTCCTGCTCGCGGTCTGCGGGTGGCGGTTCACGATGCGGCGCGACATCCCGTAGGGGGGTGCGGCGGGCTCAGGGCGCGATCCGCACCCGGAGCAGCTCCTCCACCTCCTCCGGCCGGTGGAGCAGGACGGTGCCGTCGGAGCTTCCCGGCAGGGGGGCGAGGGGGAGGCCCCAGACGGCCCGCCAGACCGCGACGCCGGCCCGGTGCCCGGCTTCCACGTCCAGCTCGGTGTCACCGATGAAGACGGCCCGCGCCGGCTCCGCGCCGAGTCGCCCGAGGGCGAGGAGCAGACCTTCGGGGCTGGGTTTGGGCTCCGCGACGTCGTCGAGACCGACGACGACCGTGAAGTGGCGGCGAAGACCGGTTGCGCTGAGACCCTGATCGAGCGCCGCCAGCCGACGCGAGGAGACCACCCCGAGGCTCAAACCCTGGCGCCCCAGCCGGGCCAGGAGCGCGCCGATCCCCGGGAACCGGCGCGGCGCTCCAGGGCGTTCGAAGAGGGGCAGGATCGCGTCAGTCCTCCCCGGCCAGGCCAGCTCGATGCGGGTCAGCAGGGGCTCGCCGTCGTGAGCCCAGAAGACGGCCGCGCCGGCGGCCGCAGCGGGGTCGGAGCGGATCAGGTCGGCGACCGCCGCCTCGTCGGCGAAACGGCTGGCGACCAGGGTGCCGTCGAAGTCGAAGACCACCGCGTCGACGGAGCGCGGCGGGGCGGGCCTGGAGAACCCCGTCAGTGGAAGAGCAGCATCGCCGCGCCCACTCCGAGGATGAGCGGGGCCCCGACGCAGGCGGCGATCATCTGCACCGACTCCGTCTCGCGCGGCCACCACTCGTGGGGCACGGCCTGGTTGATCGGCACCCGGGCCCGGCGGCGGCGGGGGGGCTGGCCGAACACCAGGGTCACGCTGAGACAGACCAGGGAGACGAAGAGGGCGTAGTCGGCGGTGGTCGCGGCGGCGCGGGTCGCGCCGGCGCGCCACATCAGGGCGACGACCACGAAGGTCACGAGGCCCAGGCCCGCCCCGAGAAGGGCCCCGCGAAGGGGGGCCGCAAGGCTGAGGCGACGCTCGCGGGGCACTGGCATGGCGCCGCCCAGCGTACCACCCGATGGCGATCGGGCAAGAAGGCGATATTGCGGCCGGCGCGGCCGCCGCGGCCCGGCAACCGTCACACGGAGGCCATCCACATGACGGTCTGCAACGAACCGGGAACGCCTGTTGACCGGCTTGTCGCAGGCGCATACTCTCAGCGCGCACCGCCTCGAGCGGGGCAAGTCCCCCCACCGGTCCCACTCAACGTCCCAGCAGGTAACCCAGATGCCCCCACGCTCCCGGTTCGCCATCGCGGCGCTCGGTGTCACCGCCGTCGCCGCGGCACCCGCGGCGGTGATGGCCTCCACGTACGTGGTCCGGCCGGGCGACACCCTGACCGCGATCGCCCTGCGCCACGGCTCCTCCGTCCAGGCCATCGTCGAGGCCAACCGTCTCGGCAACCCCGGCCCTCTCCGGGTCGGCCAGCTCCTGGAGATCCCGGACCCCACCCGCAGCCTGCCCTCCTACGTGGCCGGCAGCCAGGATCTCGACTCCTACACCGTGGTGGCGGGGGACACCCTCTGGCTGGTCTCCCGCCGCTATGGGGTCGATCCCACCGCTCTCGCCCGCGCCAACGGGCTGAACGTCAACGCCATCCTCCCCGCCGGCGCCCAGATCCAGGTCCCGGGCCGCCTGGTCCGGGTCAACGCCCTGCTCACCCACGTCGCTCAGGAGGTCGAGGTGCAGCCGGGTCTGGTCAAGGCGGTGGCGTGGATGGAATCGGGATGGCGTCAGGACGTGGCGTCGCCCACCGGCGCCGTGGGCCTGATGCAGGTCGAGCCGTACACCGGTGAATGGGTGTCCCAGTTCCTCGCCCACCGCGCCCTGAACCTGCGCAACGCCGAGGACAACGTCACCGCCGGTGCGCTCTTGCTCGGCCACCTCCTCTGGATGCACGAGGGCGACACGGGGCGGGCTCTGGCCGCCTACTACCAGGGCGACGCCAGCATCGGCGAGCACGGCCTCTTCCTGGACACCCAGCAGTACCAGGGCGCCATCCTCGACCTGATGGCGATGGAGTAGCGGCCGCTTCAGCCCAGCCGCACCCGCCCGGCGAACCTTTTCCACAGGCTTGTGCACAACACGCACAAGCCTGTGGCGCGGCGCCGCCGCGCGACCCGACCGCCCAGTGCCGGCCGACGCAGCGTTGGGGATGCACCCGGGAATCGGAGGCGGGAGCGCCGCGTGAGGACGTCAGACCTAGGCTCAGTTAGGCCAAACGACCCTCATCTGAAGGCTAGAATGGTCCCAAGCTAGCGAACTTGTTCAGTTTGACTGTTGACATAGTGAAGGGCGACGCGTATATCAGGTCTACTTGCCTAGGCGACCGGGAAATGGACGGTCGCAGGCTTCGTGCCGGAGGGGTTGCTTAATGGTCAAGCGGATACAACTCACCACCGTGCTGGCGGTGCTGGCCCTGGGGGCCGCAGCCTGCGGCACCACCACCACTGCGCCGAGCTCCGGCGGGACCTCCGGGTGCACCGGGAGCGTCACGGTCGCCACCGAGCTGCCGGTCAGCGGCAACGACGCCTCGGATGGGCTGCCGACCCAGAACGGCGCGGTGCTCGCCGTCGACCAGGCCAACGCCAACAACACCCTCAACGGCTGCACCATCACGGTGATCAACAAGGACGACACGAGCGCCGCGACCGGGGCCCACGACCCCACCCAGGGCGCCTCGAACATGACCGCGCTGGCCGGCAACCAGGCGGTCCTCGGAGTGGTCGGCGCCTTCAACTCCAACGTCTGCCAGGCCGAGGAGCCGATCGCCAACGACGCCGGGCTGGTGATGATCAGCCCGTCCTGCACGAACCCGGGGCTGACCATCGTCGGCTCCAACTCGAGCGTCGACACCAGCAGCCTGCGGCCCACCGGCAAGATCACGTTCTTCCGCGTATGCACCACCGACATCGGTCAGGGGGCCGGGCTCGCTCAGGTGGCGACCCAGACCCTGAAGGACACCAAGGCCTACGTGTTCGATGACCAGGAGACCTACGGCGCGGGCCTCGCGGCCACCTTCACCACCGACTTCGCCAAGGACGGCGGGACGGTGGTCGGCCACGCCAGCCTCCCGGGCAGCACCACCGACTTCACCAGTGAGCTGACCCAGGCCAAGGCGGATGGAGCCACCCTCATCTTCTTCGGCGGCACCTCGTCGAACGGCGGCGGCATCATCCGCAAGCAGATGAGCGACGTCGGCCTGGGCAGCGTCGACTTCCTGGGCGGCGACGGCATCCAGGACACCCAGTTCTTCACCGAGGCGGGCAGCGCCGGTGACGGTGCCTACAGCACCGTGGCCGCCCCCAACCCCGCCGACCTCACCAGCGCCACCGCGTTCGTCTCGGCCTACAAGGCCAAGTTCAACTCTGACCCCGGCGCCTACTCGGCGAACGCCTACGACGCCATGAACATCATCATCCAGGCCATCAAGAAGGCCATCCAGAGCAACGGCGGCAAGCTGCCGACCAGCCCGTCGGCCTTCCGCGAGGCGGTGCGGTCCGACGTGGCCTCCATCCAGTACAGCGGGGCGATCGGCGTCACCAGCTTCGACAGCAACGGCGACACCACCAACAAGCTGCTGACCCTCTGGAAGGGTAGCGGCGGCCAGTGGACCTACGTCTCCACGCTCACCGTCACCACGAGCTGAGGCAGGCGCGGTCTCGCACTGATTGCGGGGGGAGGCGACGCCTCCCCCCGCTCCGCGGCTGAGAGGAGAGGCAGATGAGCGCAGCGACGGAGGCCGCGGTGCGCGGCCGCAGACCGGCTCCAAAGGTCCGGCGCGGTCTCCGCCTGGCCATCAGCCAGGGCCAGTTCCTCACCGTGCTCATCGGCATCTTCGTGGCCCTGATGCTGCTGATGGTCGTCCAGGACGGAGCCGCCACCGCCGGCAACGAGGTCTGGCGCGGCCTGGTCCTGGGTGCCATCTACGCCCTCATCGCCGTGGGCTACACGCTGGTGTACGGCATCATCGAGCTGATCAACTTCGCCCACGGCGACGTGTTCACCCTGAGTGCCTTCTACTCGGTGTTCCTGGCGGGGATCCCGGGCGTACAGGACGGCTTCTTCAAGCGGTTCCTGGGCTTCGACATCAACCACCTCGCCAGTTCCGGCCCCGGAGGCCTGGTCCTCGCGCTGCTGATCATCTTCCCCATCGCCATGACCCTCGCCGGGCTCACCGGTGTTGTCATCGAGAGGGTCGCCTACCGCCGTCTGCGGGACGCGCCGCGGCTGGCGCCGCTGATCACCGCGGTCGGGGTCTCCTTCCTCCTCGAGGGGATCATGTTCGCCTTCTTCGTCCCGCCGGCGCCGCCCGGGCAGCCTGGGCTGGGCACTCCGGGGGCGGCCTATCCCACCGGGGAGGATGGCTGGATCCCGACCACCCACACCCTCTTCAACATCGGAGGCAGCCACGGCGTGGCCATCGGCGCCAACGACGCCATGGTCATCGTGATCGCGCTCGTCGCGATGTTCGCGCTCGCCGGGTTCATCCGCTACAGCCGTACCGGCAAGGCGATGCGGGCGTCGGCCCAGAACCGGGATGCCGCACTGCTCTGCGGCATCAACATCAACCGGACCATCTCCGCCACCTTCTTCATCGGCTCAGCCCTCGCCGCTGTCGGCGGTGTCGTCTACGCGATGCACTACCACACCATCACCTGGAACCAGGGCTACCAGTTCGGCCTGATCGCCTTCACCGCGGCTGTCCTGGGCGGCATCGGCAACATCGTGGGCGCCGGAATCGGCGGCTTCCTGATCGGGCTGGTGGAGGCCTTTGCCGTGACTCTCATCCCCAACGGTGGGTCATGGGCGCTGGTGGTGGTGTTCGCGGTGCTCATCCTGGTGCTGACGCTCCAGCCCACCGGGCTGCTCGGCATGAGGGTCCCCGACCGTGCCTGAGCCGGTCGCGCCCGAGGGATCCAGCCAGGACCGCGTCCCGGGCCCCACCGAGGGGGAGCTCACGGCCGCCCTCGACGGGCCCGCCCTCGCCCTCCAGCCGATCGGCGTCCCCGCCGGCGCCCTCGAATCGGACGAGGGGGTTCCGGAGGAGCCGGAGATCCCCCTCACCGCCACCCAGGCCGAGGCCACAGAGGGAGCCGGGCTCTCCTGGATGCTGGCCAGCATCGCCCTGGTGCTGCTCATCGCCGGATGGCTGCTCCCCTGGTATGTCGAGCCGACCGCCAACGGGGTCGGCTTCAGCGCGCAGGACGCTCTGACCCAGACCCTCTCCTTCAACATCCAGGGAGTCGGCAGCCTGCTGGTGGTGGTCCTCGGGCTCTGCCTCCTCGGCCTGGTGGCCGGCTTCCTGAACGACCTCTCGGCCCGCTTCCTGCGCCGGGGCACGCTCTTCCGCCAGTCCAGGGCTCGCGTCGCCCTCGCCCTGGCCGGCGCGTTCTGCACCCTGCTGATCGCCGGGCTGATGAGCATCCCCGGAGCGCCTCAGCTGTTCGGCCTCATCGACGTCAACGCCGTCGCCGACGGCGCGGTCTGGATGACCCTCACCGGGTTCATCGTCGCCGCCTTCGCATACGGGCTGCCCGGACCCTGGCTGATCGGCATCGCCGGCGCCGTGATCGGGGTGGTGAGCTGGTCGCAGCCCTGGTACGTCACCAGCGGCCTGGGGGCCAAGGTCCCCCCGTCCCCAACCCAGCAGCTGCTCAACCCCGCGAGCTCGGGCGCCGGGGACATCCTGCTGCTGGTGGTCGCGCTCGGGGTGGTGGTGGCCGTCGCCGGCCTCGCCGCCGACGCCGCGGCAGCGCTGCGCGGACGGGCCACACCGGTGCTGGCCCGACCACGCTCGATCTTCCTCTTCGTCGCGGCCGCTGCGGTGCTCCTCGTGGTCGTCCTCGTCTCAGGCCTGCACAGCTCCTCTCCCTTCGGTGCCCTCCACTTCGAGAGCTCGACACGGGACCCGATCAACACCTATGCCGGCGATGCCGCGTGGATGGCGGTGCTGGGGCTGGTGCTCGCCGGCGTCGCCACCGCCTTCCCCCGTCTGCTGAGCCGCCGGATGGTCGTGCTGGCCGTCCTCGCCTTCGCCATCGGCGGCGCCTTCCCGGTGATCTTCAACCAGGCCGGCGACTTCGTGGCCTGGGGCGCTCGCTTCGCGGTCATCTACGTGCTGCTGGCCCTCGGGCTCAACGTGGTGGTTGGCTTCGCCGGCCTCCTGGACCTCGGCTACGCCGCCTTCTTCGCGATTGGCGCCTACACCACGGCGATCCTCTCCGGGCCCCGCTACGGCCTGCAGCTCCCCTTCTTCCTGCTCATCTTCGTGGGGGCGGCGATGGCCTTCACCTTCGGCGCCATCCTGGGCGCACCCACGCTCCGGTTGCGCGGCGACTACCTGGCCATCGTCACCCTCGGCTTCGGAGAGATCGTCCCCAACCTGGCCACCAACAACATCTTCGGCGCGACCGGGGGCCCCAACGGCGACGGCGCCAATCCCGCCTCCTTGCTGGGGAACAACTGGGGCCCGCTCGGAGCCTTGCCCCAGAACACCAAGTTCTACTTCTGGGCGCTGTTGGCCCTGGTGGCCCTGGTGATCTGGCTGATGCGCAACGTGGAGCGCTCGCGACTGGGCCGGGCGTGGGTGGCGATCCGAGAAGACGAGGTGGCCGCCGCGGCCACCGGGATCAACACGGTCAGCACCAAGCTGCTCGCCTTCTCGATCGGGGCATCGGTGAGCGGCTTCGCCGGCGCCTTCTTCGGGGCCATGCTCGGCACCGTCACCCCCGACAACTTCCAGTTCGCGGTCTCGGTCACCGCGCTGGCGACGGTGGTGCTGGGCGGCATCGGCAACATCTCCGGCGTGATCGTCGGAGCACTGCTGATCGCCTTCGTCATCAACTGGGTCCTGCCCAACCTGGGCGGCTGGACGGCCACGGCCGGCCACACCGTCGGGGTGACCCAGCTCAGCAGCGTCGACTACTCCCAGTACACCTACATCATCTTCGGCCTGATCCTGATCACGATCATGGTGCTGCGGCCCGGAGGGCTGCTGCCCAGCCGGGCCCGCAAGGTGGAGCTGCGGGCGAGCGACGATACGGGCTCGCTGGCAGAGGTCCAGGGGCGGGGATGAGCTCGGCTGCGGAGCTCTCCGCAACCCAGTCCGGGGCAGGGGGGAAGCAGGCTCTGCTCGAGGTCGACGCGATTCGCAAGGTGTTCGGCGGCCTGGCCGCGGTGGACGGCGTCTCCTTCGACGTCGGCGAGGGCGAGATCGTCTCCATGATCGGACCCAACGGCGCCGGCAAGACGACGGCATTCAACTGCATCACCGGGCTGTACCCGCTGACCTCCGGTACGGTGCGCTTCGAGGGGATCGCCATCAACGGGCTGCCCCCTCACCGGATCACCCGTCTTGGGATCGCCCGGACCTTCCAGAACATCCGGCTCTTCTCCTTCATGACCGTGATCGAGAACGTGATGGTGGGTGAGCACGTGCGGATGCACGCCAAGGTCTGGGATGCCGTCTTCCACACCCCCCGGGCACGCGATGAGGAACGGCAGGTCACCGGCCGAGCCCACGAGCTGCTCAGCCGTCTCGGCCTGGCGGCCTACGCCGACCGGTACGCGCGCAACCTCCCCTACGGCCTCCAGAAGCGGCTGGAGATCGCCCGGGCACTGGCCAGCCAGCCCCGCCTGCTGCTCCTCGACGAGCCCGCCGCCGGGCTCAACCCACAGGAGAAGAAGGACCTGATGGAGGTCATCTCCCGGCTCCGATCGGGGGGGCTGACCGTCTTCCTCATCGAGCACGACATGCGCCTGGTGATGGGAATCAGCGATCGCATCGTGGTTCTCGACTACGGCGAGAAGATCGCCGAGGGCAAGCCCGCGGAGGTGCGCAACGATCCTCGGGTGGTCGAAGCCTACCTGGGCAGCGGCGCCGCGGCGGCCAGCTCCGGGGCGGCGGTACCGGCCCCGCCACCGGAGGCGTGAGAGGTCCGATGGCCCTCCTCGAAGTGGACTCCGTCGACGTCTTCTACGGGCACGTCCGGGCGCTTCAGGGCGTCTCCATCCAGGTCGAGGAGGGCGAGATCGTCGCCCTGATCGGCAGCAACGGCGCCGGCAAGACCACCACCCTGCGCACCATCAGCGGGCTGGTCAAGCCGGCCCGGGGCGCCGTCCGCCTGGAGGGGAAGCCCATCCACACCACGGGCGCGGAGCAGATCGCCCGGATGGGGATCGGCCATGCCCCCGAGGGCCGCCGCCTCTTCCCCCGGATGACGGTCCAGGAGAACCTCGACATGGGCGCGTACAGCCGCAAGGACGGGGCCAGGGTCAAGCAGGACTACGCCTGGGTGTACTCGCTCTTCCCCCGCCTCGCCGAGCGGCGCCGCCAGCTCGCCGGCAGCCTCTCGGGCGGCGAGCAGCAGATGGTGGCGATCGGCCGGGCGCTGATGAGCCGGCCCCGGGTCCTGCTCCTGGACGAGCCGTCGCTGGGCCTCGCCCCGATCCTCGTCGACGCCATCTTCGACGTGATCCGGGAGATCAACGCTGAGGGGACGACCATCCTCCTGATCGAGCAGAACGCCCTGCTCGCGCTGAACACGGCCGCCCGCGCCTACGTGCTCGAGACCGGCTCGGTCAGCGTGGCCGGGCCCGCGGCCGAGCTGCTCGCCTCGGCGGACGTCCAGCGCGCCTATCTCGGCATGTGAGGGGCCAACCCGTCCGGCTTCCTCGACGCCGACCCAGCGCTCGGGCCGCCGCCCCGCCGGTACGGCGAGGATCGCTCATGATGGGCGGCTGGCCGCACCGTGGAGATCCTCCTACTCAAGCTCACCCTGACCCCGGTCCTGATCGGGGTGTCCGCCCTGGTCGGCCGTCGCTGGGGCCCGGGCCTGGGCGGCTGGCTGGTCGGCATCCCCTTCACGTCCGGCCCGATCGCCCTCGTCCTCAGCCTCAGCCAGGGCTGGCATTTCGCCGGAGACACCGCGGTCGGCACGCTCGCCGGCACGGCGTCGGAGGCGATGTTCTGCCTCGCGTACGCGCTGGCGGCGTCAAGGTTCACCTGGAGGCGGGCCCTGGCCGGGGGTGTCGCCGGATTCGCCGCCACCACACTGGCGCTGTTCCGCCTGCCGCTCTCCCTGGCGCCCGCGCTGGCGATTGCGGTGGCGGGCGTCGCTCTGGCCCTGGCGCTCTCCCCGCGGCCCGCGAGCGGGAGCGCACGGCCGCCGAGCGGCGGGCCAGGCGGGGTCGCGGAGATCGGGGCGCGGATGCTGGTGGCGACCGCCGTGGTGCTGGCGCTGACCGGAGCGGCAACCTTGCTGGGGTCGACCCTGACCGGCCTGCTGGCCCCGTTCCCCGTCTTCGGGGCCGTGATGATGGTCTTCTCGCAGCGTCGCGAGGGCGGAGGCGCGGGGATCGCCGCCGCTCGAGGGCTCCTCTGGGGGCTGTTCGGGGCGGCGCTCTTCTTCCTCGTGCTGGCCGGCCTGCTGCCCCGCTTCGGGTTGATCGCCTTCCTGCCCGCCGTGGTGGCCGACCTGGTGGTGCAGGGGGCGACCCTCCCGCTCGCCCGCCAGGCCTGGCCGATGGGCGGCCCCTCGCCGAACGCCGCCGCCTGACCCGGCCGCGGTGCTGGCGGGGAACGCCCGGTGTCGAGGCGAGCCGCCGCGCCGCCGGCGCGGTTCAGCCGCCCAGGGGATGACCGGCAGGAATCAACCGGTTCAGCCGCCCAGGGGATGACCGGCAGGAATCAACCGGGCGCTGACCCGCTGCGCCGCCGCGACGAAGCCCCGGGCGGCGGGCGACCGGTAACGGTCGCGGTGCCAGGCCATCACGATGGTCCGGGTGGGCAGGTCGTCGAGATGCAGGATCCGGAACCGGGGATCCCCCTCGTCGAGGGTGAGCAGGGCGGTCACCGCCACCCCGATGTCGGCGGCCACGAGCCCCTGGAGGGTCCCGTTGTCGTCGGTGCGCATCACCACCTTCGGCTCCACCCCCCGCTCGCGGAGGGCCTCCTCGACCCGCGCCTGGACGTGCGGGCTGCGGATGCCGATCAGGGGGACGTCGACCAGGTCGTCGAGCCGAGCCGGCCGATCGGCGCCGATCGGTGAGCCGGCTGGGACCACCAGCACGAAGGGGTCCACCACCAGCTCGGTCGCCTCGAAAGGGCCCTCTGGGAGCGGGTAGGTCGCGAAGCTGAGATCCACCTCGCCCTGCTCGACGGCGACCAGCAGCTCGTCATCGGCCTCCCGTTCGGTGAGCACCACGTCGACGCCCGGCCAGGCGATCGCGAATTCGCGGAGCAGGGCCGGGATGATCCGGGCACCGACCGACTGGAAGGTGCCCAGCCGCAAGCTGCCGACAGCCCCGGACTCGAAGGCGGCGAAGTCGGCACGGGCCGCCCTCAGGCGGGCGATGACCGCCCGCGCATGCCGGACCAGCAGCTCGCCGGCCTCGGTCAACCGGGTCTGACGCTGGCCGCGGCCCCGCTCGACCAGCCGCTGCCCGACGATGCCCTCGAGGGTCGCCAGCTGCTGGCTCACCGCCGAGGGGGAGAGGTCGAGGAGGTCGGCGGCGGCCCAGAGGGACCGGCTCTCGGAGATGGCCAGGAGGACTCCCAGGTGACGGATCTCGAGCTCGGGCCATAGATTAGGGTAACTCATGTTAAAGGTGAATGATTGCACTATCTCGGGAGAATGAGAAGGTGCAGGATGAGGTTGTGGAATACGCGATCGTGGCCTTCATTCTTCTGATCGGCCCGCTGAGCATGCTGCTCGGCGCCGATTCCCGCGATGTCGACGACCGCCGCGGCTGGTGGCCTGGCATCTTCGGGGGTGGTGGCGCCGGCTGATCTCGCGACCGGCGTCGCGGCTCAGGCCGTCCGAGCGGCCAAGGCGCTCCGGCCTCCCTCTGACCAGCAGCGGGTCAGAGCCACCGAGGATCCGCATCCCGTGGTACCCGCTCAGGTGAGTGCAGGGTGCTTCCGGGGTGCCGGCACGGGGAGCGACAGGCAGCGCACCGCGCCCCCGGCCTTGATGAACTCGCTCATCGGAAGGCCCAGCACCCCGTAGCCGGCCGCCCGGAGCGGCGCGCGCAGCTCCTCGATGGCGGACGACGAGACGACCACGTCCCCGACGGCCATCGCGTTGCAGGCGAAACCGGCAGCGGCGGCGTCGGGCACCTCGACGACCCGGGAAGCGAGCCGGCGCACCCGCTCGCGCAACTCGGGGGAGAGGGCCGACGGCGCCAGCAGGACGGTCCCCTTGTCGAGCGGGCAGAAGCAGGTGTCGAGGTGGTAGTAGCGGGGATCCACCAGCTCCACGGCCACCACGTCGACGCCCAGCTGCCTGGCCACCAGCGGGATGGCCTCCGGATCGGTCCGGAAGCCGTAGCCGCACACCAGCGTGTCGCCGACGAAGAGGGCGTCCCCGGCACCCTCGAAGGCGATCTCGCCGGTGTCGCGGAGGGGAGCCCCCCAGCTCTCGAAGAGCTCCCGCCAGGGGCCCTCCTCCCGCTGGCGCTCGGGATGCCGAAAGCGGCTCAGCACCACCCGGTCGCCGCTCGTCAGGCCCGCGTTGGCGGTGAACACCATGTCCGGAAGACCGGGAATGGGGTCGGCGAGCACCACCTCGACCCCCAGCTCACGGTAGGTGCGGAGGAGGGCCTCCCACTGCTGCTGCGCCAGCCGGCGATCCACCTGGGTGGTGACGTGCATCCAGGGGTTGATCTCGTACTCGACCCCGTAGTGGGTCGGGGGACACATGAGGATGGGCATCGGCGATGCCTCGTCGGGACGGGCCGATCGCGCCTGGGCGGGGAGCTCCCGTCAACCGTGGGCTCGATGATGCCACAGGTCGAGGGCCGCCGGCGATCCGGCCGCGCGGCGGGCCCGGCCTACTCGGCGCGGGCGGGCCCGGGGCCGGGGCTGCAGTGGGGGCAGATCCACGCCCTCTCCTCGTCCCGCCCCGGGTGCGCGGACGGGATGAAGGAGAGGCGTCCACAGTAGCCGCAGGCCAGCCGGATCCACCCCCGGCTGGACGGGGCCGCCTGGCGGTGGGCGGCGAGATCCGGCCCGGCGCTGCCAGGGGCGGGCCGACGCCCGAACCGCCGACCCTCGACGGGCCGGGGACCGGGCAGGACGGCGTCAGCGGTCTCCACGCTTCGTGGATAGCGGGCGCGCACAGCCAATCCGGGATGAAGCTGTCACGGGATGTCGATGTCAGGTCACAGGAAGCTGACCGGAGCGGAGCGGCCCGGTGCTCACCGCGACGCGGTCGGCAGCTCCAGGGGCAGCGCCGAGAGCACGGTGGGACGGAACCCGCGCCCGGGAACAGGGCGGCTGGGGGGAGGCGGGACCGGGTCGCGGTGGATGCACCAGCCGGGCTCGATGTCGTCGCGCAGGGTCACCAACTCGACGTGCCGCAGCTTGCCATCCGGGCTGCGCCCACGGTGCTCGACGGTGGCGACGAGCGGCGAGCGCATCCTCCCTCCTGGAGCGGCCCAGCGCCAGAGCGTGGAGGTCTCGGCGATCTCGGCCATTCCCGCGTCGACCAGCCGGGAGCTGCGGTACTCCGCCAGCCGCAGGCGGCGGGTGCGGGTCGACCCCAGCACCCGCTCCGATCCCACGACGAGACAGTTGGCGCGCCGCCGCAGAGGTATCCGCAGCCGGTCCGGCGACGCGACCCCGGGGTGGTACGAAGCGCTCGCCCGGCGGGCCAGAAGGGCGGGAAGGCGGCGGGGGCCCGCCGCCTGGGCGAGGGCCTCCCCCTCGCCCGCGACCCAGTCGGGCACCTGGATGCGAGGGTCGGCCAGGGCCAGCCCGCGGAGCAGCTCCAGGCGCCGCTCCAGGGCCAGGCTCATGGTCGCGCGGCCTCCGAGGTGGAGCAGATCGATGGCCAGGTAGACGGCGGGAAGCCGCTGCTGGCAGGCGGGGCCGAGCGCCACCCGCTCGCCTAGGGCCGCCAGATCGGGACAACCGGAGGGGTCGAGCATCGCGACGACACCGTCGAGGACCACGGAACGCGGTGCCAGCGAGTTGGCCGCGGCGACGATCTCCGGGTACCTTGCGCCGACGTCGGCGAGGGTCTCGCTCTGAAGCCGGACCGCGGCCGGGGAGGCGAAGAGGAGCGTCCTCGCGCCGTCCCACTCGATCGAGAAGAGGAAGTCCGGATCGTCAAAGGGCCCGACGCAGGGGACCGAGAACTCCGGGAGCACCCGTCCCGGCAGCGCCGGGGGTAGGGGCAGCCTGAGCGGCAGAGCCTGGTCCTCCGGTCGCGGATGGGGACCCCGGGCAGCGGAGGGGCGCACCGTCTCAGGAAGCCCGGCGGCGGCGGCCCGCGACGGCGACGCGCGGCTGCGAGTCCTCCTCGGCCTGGTCCACCTGGCGGCGGCGGCCGGCGACGGCCACGCGCGGCTGCGCATCCTCCTCGGCCTCGTCCGCGTGGGGGCGGCGGGACGCCTCGACCGACGCTTTGAGGGCCGCCATGAGATCGGTCACCTGGGCGATCGCCGGCGCCGGAGCCCGCTCGGGAGGCTGGTTGGCCAGCTTCGCCTCGACCAGGCTGACCACGGCCTCCCGGTACTGGTCGCGGTGGCGTGCCGGGTCGAAGCGGGCGGCCAGGTTCTCGATCAGCATCACGGCCATCGCCAGCTCCTTGGCGTGGACGTCCCCCTCCGCGTCGGGGAGGGCGAGCTCACCGGCGTCGCGGATCTCGTCCGGCCAGTGGAGGGTGTTGAGCAGGATCGCGCGCTCGTGGAGGGCCAGCCGGCAGAGCTGCTCGCGCTCGCGCATCGCCACCTTGCCGACGGCGACCTTCCCGGTCTTGGCCAGCGCCTTGCGCAGCAGCTGGTATGGCTTGACCCCGACCGGTTCGGGCTCCAGGTAGTAGGCCCCCTTGACGTAGACGCCCGCGTCGATCTCCGAGTCGTCGCAGAACTCGAGGATGTCGATGCTGTGGGTGGTGCTGAGGGGCAGGTTGTCCAGATCCTCGTCATCCACCTGAACGTACTCGTCCTTGGCGACCTCGAAGCCGCGGACGGCGTCGTTCCAGCCGACCTCGCGGTCCTCCACCGGGCACCAGCGCTTATTGCGGAGCGGGGAGCCGTCGCGGGGGCAGAGCAGGCGGAAGGAGACGCCCTTGGACTCCGTCGCCAGGTACATCCGCACCGGGATGGCGACCATGCCAAAGCTGATGGCCCCCCGCCACATCGACCTCGCCATCGTCCGAGTATATGCGGGCGCCCCCGATCGCGGCGACAGAGGGCGCGGGGAAGCCTCGGGCGGGCAGGGGACCCGAGGCCGTCCGGCTCGCCGCTACCCGGCGACGGCGCGGGCTGTCTGCCCGCGTTCGTGCAGTTCGACGGCGACGCTGCCGAATCCAGCGCCACGAAGCATGCCGGAGAGGCTCTCCGCGCTGTAGGTGCGCATCGCGGGGCTCCAGGGCCCTGCGTCACCGGCTGGTCGTTCCGCCGCCGTGACGATGACCAGCGTCCCACCGGTCCGCAGCACGCGGCGCACCTCACGCAGGCAGTCCAGGGGCCGTTCGATGAAGAAGAAGGCATTGACGCAGGCCACCTTGGAGAACTCGCCGTCCCCCCAGGGGAGGCTGTGCACGTCCCCGAAGGCGAGCTGAAGGCGTCCCGTGACGACAGCGCAGATGTTGCGCTCGCAGGCGAGAGCCAGCATCTCCGGGCTGTGGTCGATTCCGGCGGCGGACGCCACGATGCGCAGGGCGGACTCGAGAAGCTGCCCGCCCCCGAAGCAGAGCTCGAGGTAACGGTCGTCGCCGGCGAGCTCCAGGAGGCGAAGCGCCGTCTCGAAGTCGGCGTAGTGCTCGGTCGGGTCCCGGTAGCGCTGCACCGCCTCGCCACTCGGACGCCGGGCGGTGATGTCGATGAACCTCTCGAACTCAGGGCTCCCCGGCGCGAGGCGCCCAGCCATGCCCTCCTCGATCAGGCCCTCCACGCGTCGACCACCCCATGCGGCAGCTCCGTGCTCACCACTGCCGGTTGGTGGCGGGCGAGCTCCCCCGGAGGTCGAAGCCGGGATCCTCGACGGGAACGAATGCCGACTCCACCGCCACCCGTCCGGGGCCGATGCAGCGCAACCATAGGTACCGGTTGCCCCAGGACCGCCAGGAGCGCCAGGTCCCCCCGGGGTGCTCGAAGTGGAGCTGCATGGACACGCTGAGGTCCTTGTAGAGCAGCGCGGTGGGCTTGATGAGCATCGTCTCCCCAGGGCCGAGACGCCGGACGAAGGCGTTCCCCTTGGCGTGAAGCAGCACCAGCCCGGGGGCCCGGGGAGCGGTGAAGCGGTCCAGGAACTGGCCCATCGGGAAGTGGGTCTCGCTGTCGTTGCCCTTCTGGGTCATGAAGAAGATCCCGCTCATGACCCAGTCGTAGGCGGTCGCCCCGCTGGCGATCAGCATGGTGTGCTCGCGCACCTCGACCCCGCTGCCGACCTGGATCGGCAGGGCGACGATCTCCCCCGCCGCGTCGTGGCTGAACGCGATGTGCCCCTTGCCGCTCGCCTGCAGCATCACCAGGGGCATGCCCGCCAACGTCCGGCTCCAGCCGCCCCTCAGCCGCATGGTCTCCACCTTCACGGCGTCGTCGCGGAAGAGAAGGGTGTGGTGCATGAAGTAGACGGACTCGGCGCCGTCCAGGGAAACGTCCGCCACCGGGACCACTGTGCCCTCGATCTGGCAGGTGGACTGCCCGAACTGGATCCGGGCCATGTCCTTGACGGCGGGGAGCTGGGTCCAGCCCGAGGTGTCCTGGATGGCCCGCACGTCGACGGGTGCGCCGCAGGAGGGACAGCTGGTTCCGGGGTTCTGGCTGGACATCCCGCACCAGGGGCAGCTATAGGAGCCCGGCGCCGCGGGGGCCTGCGCCGGTGGCTGCCCCATCGCGGGCGGCGGTTGGGCCGGTGCGAAGGGCGTTCCGGGCGGCGCCGGTTGGGGTGGGTACGGTCCCCCACCGGGGTAGGGTCCCCCGGGCATGGGGATCCGCGAGATGTCCGGGATCGGAATGCCGAAGGGTCCGCGCCGCATCGGGAAGGGCATGCCCGGCTGCGGGCCCCATCCCGGCGCTCCGGCCGGAGGCCCGGCGGGGTAACCGGGCGGGGGTCCGGTGGGCGGCCCGGCCGGAGGTTGGCCGGCAGGAGCGCCGCCGGGAGGCGGGCCGACAGGCGGCTGGCCTGCGGGAGGGCCGCCGGGCTGAGCCGGATTGGCGGGCGCGCCCCAGTTCGGGGAGCCCTGCCCGGGCGAGGAGGGGTTGGCCGGGGTGCCCCAGTTGGGCGAACCCTGGCCGGGCGGCGGCGGCGGCGGGTCGGTGGCCATCTCGGCTACTCGGTCGCGTGGTGGACGTACATCGACTGGATGCCGATCCGCCCCGGCCCGGTCATCCGCACCATATGCAGCCCGGCCCCACCGAAGAGCCCGGTCGAGAGCTTCTGGCTCTCCACCGTCATCTGCACCGACGAGTCCTTGTACAGGTAGGCGCCGGGCTCCAGCAGGATCGACTGGCCCGCAGCGAGCTGCCGCTCGAAGACGTTGCCATAGCCGTGGAGGATGAGCAGCCCCGGCTGGCCGGCCGCGACGAAGCGGTCCATGAACATCCCCTGGCCCCCGAAGAGCGCGGTGCGCATCCCCTGGATCCGGGTGTACGAGTACTGGACGGTGTGAGAGCCGAGCAGGAAGGCGTGCTCCCGAGCGTCCAGCTCCATGGACGGATGGAGGGGCAGCACCACCAGCTCGCCGGTGGCGTCCCGGGAGAAGGCGATCCGCCCGGGTCCGCGCGCAATGGTCACGATGTGGGGCATCCCGGCGAACGACCGCTTCACCATCCCCGGAAGGGGCATCACCGAGACCGGGACGGTCTCGTCCTTCCAGAGCATCACGTGGTGCTCGAAGAAGACCCCGTCCTGGGGCGACAGGGTGATCTCAGCCACCGGGACGAGCTCACCCTCCACCTGACAGGCCGAGGACCCGAAGTGGAACTCGGTCATGTCGCGCAGCCGGGGGGCCTCCCGCCATCCCGAGTCGGAGACCAGGTTGCGGACATCCAAGGGGGCCCCGCAGGTGACACAGCTCTGGGACCCGACCGGGCTCTGACCGTGGCACCACTGGCACTCGACGCGCTGGCCGACGGCTTCCATTGCGCTCCTCCTCTCTGCTGGCGCTCACATCGTACGCGGGCTGTGGGGATCCGGTCTCGCCGGCTCGCGGCGGCGAAGGTCCCGCCGTGCGCCGGTCTCAGCCGGCGGGCAGGGGTGGCGGAGCCGGAGGCGCCGCCGGGGTGACGGGCGCGGCGGGAGCGGCCCCGACGGCCTGACCGCAGCCGGCGCAGAAGCGCGCCCCCGGAGCCAGCTCGGCGCCGCAACCGGTGCAGTGAGCGGCACCCAGCGGACCGCCGCAGCTGGGACAGAACCGGCCACCTGCGGGGCTGACCGCCTGGCACTTGGGGCACTGCACCGTCGCCGCAGCCGGTGCCGGGGCGGCCGGGGCGTAGCCGCCACCGGCACCGCCCGGGAATCCGGTTCCCGCCGGAGGCGCCGGGGCGGCCTGGACCGGCTGGGCCATCTGCCCGCCCAGGCCGAAGCCGGCGGCCATGAAGGCGGGCGAGACCGCTCCGCCCCCCTGGGCCATCCCCTGGCCGGCGCCCAGTGCCATCTCCCCGGCCGCGTAGCCCTGGAAGGAGCCGGCCAGCCGCGAGTAGGCGGTGTCCTTGCTGAACTGCTCCAGCCGCTTCTGGGACTCGTCGTCGAGGCTGATCGTGAAGTTCCCCATCCGGGCCACGGTCAGGCCGTAGGAGGCGAGCTGCTGATTGGCCAGCTCGATGATCGCCTTCTCGATGTCCTCGGTGTAGGCGGCCAGTCCCAGGATTGGCCAGCCATTGCGCACGATCTGCTTGGTCACGTCGGTGCGCAGCACCTTGAGCAGCTGCTCCGCCACCCAGTTGGTGACCGCCGTGTTGTCGGTGACGTCGACGGTGCCGACCAGATTGACCAGCAGGGAGGCGGGCTCGATCACCTTAAGGCTGTAGTCGCCGAACACCCGGAGCGACACGATCAGGGTGCTGACCGGGTCCTGGACCGAGTCGATCTTGCCGCCGAATCGGTTCTGGGTGAACTCCCGGTTGCCGACGAAGTAGAGCTCGGCGCGATAGAGGTTGCCCCCGGTGAGGGCGTCGGCGAAGATGCCGAGGAAGGGCAGCTCGGTGGCGTCGATCGAGTGCCGGCCGGGCGGGAGCGTGCCCTTGACCTGGCCCTGGTACATGAAGACGGCGAGCTCGTCCGGGGCGATGATCGCGTGGGTGAAGCGGCGGATCTCGTGGTCCGGCCACTTGAAGACGATCTGCCCCTTGCGGTCGTCGGGGACCGCGATGTTCTCTCGTGCTCCGGGGAAGAAACCAGGCATTGGGGGTCGCCCTCCTCTCAGTGAGCCGTACAGGCGGAGATTATGGATGCTGCTGTGGCAGCCCCAGGGCCCGGCGCACCGAGCCGATCTGGAGCACGGCCCAGACGCCGCCCGCGGCGACGGCGAGGCCGAATCCGCCCATCGCGATGAGTGCGCAGATGACGAGCCCCGCGAGCGTTCCGTGGGCCGCCTGGGACGCGACCGCGATCATGAGGAGAATCCAGGCGGTGATTGCCGCGACCACCGCCGCGGCGGCGACCACGGCGAGCCCGACCCCGGCCAGGGCGGCGAAGAGCCGATCCGCGCCGGAGCGCGGGGAGAGGTTGGGAGTGGGGTTGAACCAGGGCCGCATCCGGTGCCAGCGTAATCGGCTCCGGACGCGCCGTCAAAGGGGCGACCGAGCGGGGCGGCGGAGCAGCCGCGGGGACGCCTCGGTCACGGATTGGCCCTCCGATCGCGAACCGCCGAGTAGGATGCTGAGTCGCGCCGCCGCCCTCACGGCGGCCGCGCCGATGACGCCGGCCCACTCCATCGACGCGCCACCGGCGGAGCCTCATCCACCTCTCTCGGAGACGCGCCCGTTGGCCACCTCTCGGATCGCCGCCCCCACCCGCCGAACGCGGCCCGCGGCAACGGCCCCCTCTCCCGCCGCCGCCCCGACGCGGCGGGTCGTCATCGAGCACGCGCGTCCGACCGTGGAGTGCGGGGCCCTGCCCGCCAAGGCCACCGTCGGTCTCCCGCTCACGGTCAGCGCCTCGGTGTTCGCGGACGGGCACGACCTGGTCATGGGATGGGTCCGGCATGGAGGTTCCAGCGCCCCCGAGGATGCCGCCGGATGGCGCGAGGTGGCGATGACCGCACGGGGCGACGACCGCTTCGAGGCGGTCCTCGTCCCGCCCCGGGTGGGGCCCTGGAGCTTCGAGATCATTGCCATGCCGGATCAGTACGGCACCTGGCTCGGCGACCTCCAGGTCCGCATCGACGCGAGCCAGGATGTCGGCCCGGAGCTGGAGGAGGGGGCGCGCATGGCGGAGGCGGCCGCTCGTCTCCCCGGCAGGGTGGAGAGCGACCGGCGGGCGCTGGGCACCCTCGCCACCCGGCTGCGCGACACCACCACGAGCCAGCAGCACCGTCTTCTCGAGGCCGCGCGCCCAGCCGCGGCGGCCTTGATGCGGCGCACCGCCGACCGCGAGACCGCCACCCGGAGCGGGCCCTGGCCGCTCAAGGTGGAGCGCGAGCTGGCCGGGTTCTCGGCGTGGTACGAGATGTTCCCCCGCTCGGAGGGTGCGCAGCCGCCCCGGGGCGGCACCTTCCGGAGCGCGGCCGCCCGGCTCCCGGCCATCGCCGCGATGGGCTTCGACATCGTCTATCTCCCCCCCATCCACCCCATCGGGCGGAGCTTCCGCAAGGGTCGCAACAACAGCACCGACCCGCAACCCGGTGATGTCGGCTCCCCCTGGGCGGTCGGGGCGGCGGAGGGGGGCCACACCGCGATCCATCCCGATCTCGGCACCCTCGGCGACTTCGCCTGGTTCCTCGCCGAGGCCGAGCGGCATGGGCTCCAGGTGGCCCTCGACTACGCGCTCCAGTGCAGCCCCGACCATCCCTGGGTGACCGAGCATCCGGAGTGGTTCAGCCATCGCGCCGACGGCAGCATCCGCTACGCGGAGAACCCCCCGAAGCGCTACCAGGACATCTACCCGCTCGACTTCGGGACCGCGGATCGCGCCGGCCTCTGGCGCGCGCTCCGCGACGTCATGCTCTTCTGGATCGAGCAGGGCGTCCGGGTGTTCCGGGTCGACAACCCGCACACCAAGCCGTTCGCGTTCTGGGAATGGTTCATCGGTGAGGTCCACCGCGGTCACCCCGAGGTCGTGTTCCTGGCCGAGGCCTTCACCCGCCCGGCGGTGATGCAGCGGCTGGCCAAGCTCGGATTCAGCCAGTCCTACACGTACTTCACCTGGCGCAACACCAAGGCCGAGCTGAGCGAGTACCTCTCGGAGCTCTCCCAGACCGAGCGGGTCGACTGGTTCCGACCCAACTTCTGGGTCAACACCCCGGACATCCTGCACGAGTACCTGCAGCGGGGCGGGCCGGCAGCCTTCCGGGTGCGCGCCGCCCTGGCCGCGCTGACGGCGCCCTCCTGGGGCATGTACAGCGGCTACGAGCTCTGCGAGCGGGTCGCCGTGGCGGAGGGCAGCGAGGAGTATGCCGACTCCGAGAAGTACCAGCTCCGCCCGCGCGACTGGGAGCGACCCGACAGCCTGGCACCCTACGTCTCGCGCCTCAACGAGATCCGGCGCCGGCATCGGGAGGCGGTCTCGCTGATGGGAACGCTGCGCCTCCAGGAGGTCAAGAACGACAGCATGCTCTGCGTGAGCAGGGTCAGCCAATCACGCGACGACGTTCTGCTGGTGGTGGTGAACCTCGACCCCCACCACGTTCAGGAGGGCACGGTGTGGCTCGACCTGTGGAGCCTCGGCATCCCCGCGGAGATCCCCTTCGAGGCCTATGACGAGCTCACCGGGACCAGCTACGTCTGGCGTGGACCTGAGAACTACGTCCGGCTCGACCCGGCCGTCCAACCGGCTCACGTCCTCCACCTCCGACCCCGATGAGTGAGACGTCGCCCCCGGCAAGCGGGTCCATCGGCCACCGCACAGCCGGGCCCGGAACCGCCGCCGGCAGCGCCGCCGCGGCAACCGCCCGGCGGGTGCGGCCGGCCGCCCCGCCCGCAACCGGGGAGCAGGACCCCGTCTGGTTCAAGCGCGCGGTGTTCTACGAGGTGCTGGTGCGCGGCTTCGCGGACAGCAACGACGACGGGATCGGCGACTTCCCGGGCCTGATCCAGCGCCTCGAGTACCTCCACTGGCTGGGTGTCGACTGCCTCTGGCTGCTGCCCTTCAACAACTCGCCCCTCCGCGACGGCGGCTATGACATCAGGGACTACTACAGCGTGCTCCCCGCCTACGGCACCGTGGACGACGTTCGCGAGCTGGTGGAGCGCGCCCACGCCATCGGGATGCGAGTGGTGATGGACCTGGTCCTCAACCACACCTCCGATCAGCATCCCTGGTTCCAATCGGCACGCTCGTCGCCGGCATCCCCGCACCGCGACTACTACGTCTGGTCGGAGACCAAGAACCGCTACACCGATGCCAGGATCATCTTCCTCGACTCCGAGACGTCGAACTGGACCTGGGATGACAGGGGCCAGGCCTACTACTTCCATCGCTTCTTCAGCCATCAACCCGACCTCAACTACGACAACCCCAAAGTCCGCGAGGAGATGGTGGACATCTGCCGCTTCTGGCTGGACCTGGGGATGGACGGCTTCCGCCTGGACGCGGTCCCCTACCTGTTCAAGAGGGAGGGGACCAACTGCGAGAACCTCCCGGAGACCCACGCATTCATCGCCGAGCTGCGCGCCACCCTCGACGGCGAATACGGGGGAGAGAGGGTGCTGCTCGCGGAGGCCAACCAATGGCCTGAGGACGTCGTCGACTACTTCGGGAGCGAGGACCGCCCCGAGTGCCACATGTGCTTCCACTTCCCGCTCATGCCCCGGATGTTCATGGGGCTGCGCCGGGAGCAGCGCTATCCGATCACCGAGATCCTGGAGCGAACCCCGGCCCTCCCGACGCCGAGCTCGCAGTGGGGGATCTTCCTGCGCAACCACGACGAGCTGACCCTGGAGATGGTCACCGACGAGGAGCGCGACTACATGTGGCAGGAGTACGCCCGCGACCCTCGCATGAAGCTCAACCTGGGCATCCGGCGGCGGCTCGCCCCCCTGGTAGGCAACGGCCGCCGCCAGATGGAGCTCTTCTACGGGATGCTCCTCTCGCTGCCCGGGAGCCCGATCCTGTACTACGGCGACGAGATCGGCATGGGCGACAACATCTACCTCGGCGACCGCGACGGGGTGCGCACCCCGATGCAGTGGAGCGCCGACCGCAACGGCGGTTTCAGCCGCGCCGACTTCGCGCAGCTCTACCTGCCACCGCTGATGGATCCCGTGTATGGGTTCCAATCTGTGAACGTCGAGGCTCAGCAGCGCGGCGAGACCTCGCTGCTGCAGTGGCTCCGCCGTTTCGTCGGGGTGCGCCGGCGCTGGCCGGTCTTCGGCCTGGGAAGCTTCGAATCGCTCAACGCGACCAATCCCTCTGTGTTTGCGTACCTGCGTACCCACGAGGATCATGTGGTCCTGTGCGTGAACAACCTGTCGCGATTCGCTCAGCCGGTGGAGCTGGACCTGCGCCGGTACGACGGGATGACCCCGGTGGAGATGCTGGGCAGGGTCCACTTCCCGAGGATCGGTGAGCTGCCCTACCTGCTGACCCTGGCTCCGCACGGTTTCTACTGGTTCAGCATCGAGAGCATCGCATGAGGTTCCCCCACCCGTGACTCTGACCACCGACCCGGGCGCCACCGCGCTGGAGCGTTTCGGCATCGGCGCGGCCGCCCCCGCCATCCGCTCCTGGCTGCTCCGAGCACGCTGGTTCGGGGGCCGGCGGCAGCGCGTGGAGAAGATCGAGCTCGACGACCTGGCGGTGCTGCGCGCCGCCGCGCCGCTGGTCCTCTTCACCCTCTGGAGGGTCGACTACGCGAGCGGTCCAGCCGAGATCTACAGCCTCCCACTCGGGGTCAGGCGCGCCCCGCATCCGGTGGCCCGACTCGGCCCCGAGCACCTGATCGGCACCGTGGACTCCGCCGATGGCGACCTCCTGGTCTACGACGCCCTCGCCGACCCCGAAGCCGCCGTCGAGCTGTGGAGGATGCTGGCCGAGGGGCGCGAGGTCCAGACCGCGGCGGGCCTCCTGGTCAGCCGCGGGCTCGTTCCCATCGACCCCGATATCCCCGACCGGCCCCGGCTCCTGGACGTCGAGCAGAGCAACTCGGCGCTGGTCAGGGGCCAGCTCGACTTCCTCAAGTGGAGCCGGAGGATCGAGCCCGGCCCCAGCGTCGAGCTGGAGATGGCGGAGGCCCTCGGCAGGCGCCGGTTCCCCCACGTCCCGGCACTCCGCGGGCACATCAGCCACCGCCGCGGCGGGGAGGAGCCCTCGCTGCAGGCCCTGCTCAACGCCTACCTGCAGAACGGCACCCAGGGCTGGACGCTGGCCCTCACCTCGCTGCGGGACCTCTACGCGTCCGCCGAGGAGAGCGGGGGCGGTTCGGCCCGGGAACGGTGGGAGCTGGTCGACGATCAGGGCGGCTCCTTCCAGGGCGAGGCCTCCCGCCTGGGACAGGTCACCGCCGAGCTGCACCTGGCCCTGGCCGATCCCGGGCCGGGCGGCGCCCTGGCCCCGGCCCCGGTGGGGCCCGCACAGCTGGCCGCATGGGCCGACGCCATGACCGGCCAGCTCGACCGCCTGCTGGCCGCGGAGGAGCCGGCGCTGGCCCCGCTCCTCGAGAGACGCGAGCCGATCGTCGCCCGCTTCGACGCCCTTCGCCGGCTCTCGGATGGCGGTCTGGCGATCCGGGTCCATGGCGACTACCACCTGGGCCAGGTGCTCCGCACCGACGATGGTTGGAAGATCATCGACTTCGAGGGCGAGCCGGCCGGGGAGATCGAGGAGCGGCGCCGCCCCTCCTCACCGCTCCGTGACGTGGCCGGGATGCTGCGCTCCTTCGACTACGCCGCCGCGGCGGCCCTGAGGCAGCGGATGCGGCCCGAGGACCCGCTCTGGCAGCACCTCTCCGCCGCCGGCGCGGCCTGGGCCGGCGCCAACCGCGACGCCTTCTGGGCCGCCTACCTGGAGCGCCTGAAGGGGAGCGGGCTCCTCCCCGGGAACGGCGGCTCTCTGGTCGTGCGGCGTGCGTTCGAGGTGAGCAAGGCGGTGTACGAGGTCGGCTACGAGCTCGGCCACCGCCCGGACTGGGTCGAGGTGCCGCTGCGCTTCCTCCTGGCGGGAACCCCGTGAGCGTGGCCGAGCGGGCCTCCCTCCGCGCCGCCTGCGCCCGGCTGGCGGCCGGGACCCATCACGATCCCCACCAGATCCTGGGCCCCCACCCGGCCGACGGTTCGACCGTGGTCCGCTTCTACCACCCCGACGTGGTCGAGGCCTCGGTCGCCTATGCCGGGGGCGAGGTGCCCATGCGGCGGATCGACGAGCGCGGCCTGTTCGACGCGGTCCTCCCGGTCGCCGAGCTGGACGGCTACCGGCTCCGCTGTCGCGGCCCCCTCGGCAGCTGGGAGATGGACGACCCGTATCGCTTCTGGCCGACCCTCGGCGACCTCGACCTGCACCTGATCGGTGAGGGGCAGCACCGCGAGCTCTGGCGCCGGCTGGGGGCTCGGGTCATCGACCACCAGGGGGTGATCGGGGTGGCCTTCGCGGTATGGGCCCCGAACGCCCGCGGCGTGAGCCTGGTCAGCGACGCCAACGGCTGGGACGGCCGGGTCCAGCCGATGCGGTCGCTCGGCGCCAGCGGAGTGTGGGAGCTCTTCGTCCCCGGGATCGGAGCCGGGACCAAGTACAAGTTCCGGGTGGTCCGGTCCACCGGGCGGCGCATCGACAAGGCGGATCCGCTGGCGCGATGGACCGAGTCGCCGCCCAGGACCGCCAGCATCGTCGAGCAGAGCCACCACGCCTGGGCCGACGCCGCCTGGCTGGAGCGCCGGGCGGCCGAGCCGCGGCTCGACCGTCCGCTCTCCATCTACGAGGTGCACCTGGGATCCTGGCGTCGCACCCTGGACGGCCAGGTCCTCAGCTACCGCGATCTCGCCGAGCAGCTCGCCGCCTACTGCGCGGCGGCCGGTTTCACCCACGTCGAGCTGCTGCCCGTGAGCGAGCACCCCTTCGACGGCTCCTGGGGCTATCAGGTCTCCAGCTACTACGCTCCGACCGCGCGGTTCGGCGCCCCCGATGACTTCCGGAGCTTCGTCGACCACCTCCACCAGCATGGCGTGGGGGTCATCCTCGACTGGGTGCCCGCCCATTTCCCCCGCGACGACTGGGCCCTGGCTCGCTTCGACGGCACCGCCCTCTACGAGCACATCGATCCTCGCCGCGGCGAGCAGCCGGACTGGGGGACCCTGGTGTTCAACTTCGGGCGCAACGAGGTGCGCAACTTCCTGGTCGCCAACGCCCGCTACTGGGCCGAGGAGTTCCACATCGACGGGCTGCGGGTCGATGCGGTGGCCTCGATGCTCTACCTCGACTACTCGCGGCGGGAGGGGGAGTGGGTCCCCAACCAGTACGGCGGCCGCGAGAACCTGGAGGCCATCGCCTTTCTCCGCGAGTTCAACGAGGCCCTCCGCGTCGACCACCCGGGGGTCATGACCATCGCCGAGGAGTTCGACAGCCTGGCCGGGGGTCTCCCGACCAACGTCGACCGGGGGGCTCGGCTTCACGTTCAAGTGGAACATGGGCTGGATGCACGACACCCTGGACTACATCAGCAAGGACTCGGTGTTCCGCCGCTACCACCATCACCAGATGACCTTCGGCCTCTGGTACGCCTGGTCGGAGAACTTCGTGCTCCCGCTCTCGCACGACGAGGTGGTCCACCAGAAGAGATCGCTGCTGAGCAAGATGCCCGGTGACCGATGGCAGCAGTTCGCCAACCTCCGTGCCCTGTTCGGCTGGATGTGGGCGCACCCCGGCAAGAAGCTCCTCTTCATGGGCGGCGAGCTCGGTCAGTGGGCGGAGTGGTCTCACCGGCAGTCGCTCGACTGGCACCTCCTGGAGGACCCCGAGCACCGGGGGGTGCAGCGCCTGATCCAGGAGATCGGGGCCCGCTACCTGGAGAGCCCGGCCCTCTGGCAGCGCGACAACAGCCCGGATGGCTTTCGCTGGATCGACGCCGGCAACGCCGACCAGAACATCCTGAGCTTCGTCCGCTACGACGCCGCGGGCCACCCCGGGATCGTCTGCGTGGCCAACTTCTCGCCGATGACCCACCACGGTTTCCGGGTGGGGGTGCCGCTCGCCGGGCGGTGGCGGGAGGTGCTGAACACCGACTCCACGGAGTACGGGGGCAGCAACCAGGGCAACCTGGGCGGGGTGGTGGCCGAGCCGGTGGGATGGCACGGGCTGCCGTTCTCGGCAGCGGTCACCGTCCCCCCGCTGGCCGTGGTCTGGTTCGCGCCGGAGGCGTCGGAGGCGCACCCCGGTGCCGCCGGGACGGGCTGACCCTGCGCAACACCCGGCACAGCGGGTAGGGTTAGGCTGGACACGGAGCCTTGGACCTCACGGTCCGTGCGCCGTCTGATCGTCAGCGGGTGGATGCACCATGGACATGCCGGCGGTACGCCAGCGACTGGAAGCCGAGAGGGCCCGCCTCCAGGGCGTCCTCGACGCGGCCGGGCGGGGCCAGGGCGCCCAGGAGGGCGGCAAGCCCGACCAGCTGCCCGCCGAGCAGGCGGCCGAGACCCTGAACCGGGAGCTGGACTCCTCGGTCGAGTTGCGGGTGCGGACCGAGCTGGCCGAGGTGGAGGCCGCCCTGCACCGGCTGGACGTCGGCCGCTACGGGCTCTGCGAGGTCTGCGGGGGGGAGATCGCCGAGGCGCGCCTGGAGGCGATGCCGGCGGCGCGGTACTGCGTGGCCGACCAGGCCCGAGCCGAGCGGGACACGCGGCTCCGCGCCGGGCGCTGAGGCCGGACCCGCCCAGCTCGGCGGGACGCTGGACTGGAACCCTGAGCTCCGGCTTGGGCAGCCGGCGCCACCGGGCGGCCGGCGCTCCTCAGCTGGCCAGACGGGCCCTGGCTCCCGCCGGAGCCGCCGGCAGCTGGACCGTGAAGGTGGAGCCCTCGCCCTCGACCGAGGTGGCGGTGACGTCGCCACCCAGGCGCCTGACCAGCTCCCGGCAGAGGTAGAGGCCCAGGCCGGTGCCGCCGATCCCCTCGGTGGCCGTGGTCACGATCCGGCCGAACCGGGTGAAGAGCCTGTCCATGTCCGAGGGGGCGATGCCGAGGCCCTGATCGGTGACGTCGACCGCCACCTGACGTCCGGCCCGGCGCATCCGAACCGCGATCTCTCCGCCCGACGGCGAGTACTTGATGGCGTTGTCGATGATGTTGGCGAAGACCCGGAGCAGCTGCCCCCGATCCCCGAGGACCGGGGCCGAGCCGGCTCCGAGCTCGAGGTGGAGGCGGTGGCGGTCCGACGCATCGACTCGGACCGCGGCCTCGGCGACCACGCCGGCGAGATCCACCGGCTCCCGGGTCGGGTCCAGCCGCGTCTCGTCGAGGCGCGCCATCTCGACCAGCTCGGTGACCAGCTGCATCATCAGCTCGACGCTCTGGATGGAGGAGGCCACCGCCTCCCGCAGCTCGGCGGAGAGGTCCCCGAGCATGCCCGAGTCCATCATCGAGAGGTAGCCGTACACGATGGCGAGCGGCGAGCGCAGCTCGTGGGTGGTCAGGTTCATGAAGTCGGACTTCAGCTTGTCGAGCGCGGTCATCCGCTCGAGCCGGCGGCGCAGCGAACTCAGCTCATCCATGCCGTCCGGTCCGGAACCGTCGTCCCGCACCGCGCTGCGGTCGCGCGTCTCGGCCGCCTCACGCACCACCTGAACGGCGCGATCGACCCTGCCGTCCTGGTCTCGGACCTGATGGACGGTGACGTCCCAGGCACGTGCCGGACCGGTCTGGCCCTCCGGCGCGGGGGCGCGGCCCCGTCCCAAGGAACGCTGCATCAGCCGGCGTCCACGCCGCGCACGGCGTCGCCCAGCAGCATCGACACGCGTTCAAACCCCCAGGCTCCCTGCATCATCCGCCCCGTTGTGACAGTCGGAAACCCCCATACAGGGGGAGCTCGATCATAGGTCTGTCATCGCGCGACTTCCCCGCGTTGCCGGATCGCGACTCGAGCGTCAGATCGTCCGTCACATGCCGGGCCGGGAGCAGGCCTGGACATCAAGCGGGTGCGGGCAGGGGGACACCCGGCCCGGCGCCGCCCTGGACGCCCTGGGCGCCGCCTAATGGCGGAAGTGGCGCTCCCCGGTGTAGACGACCGCCATCCCGAGCGCGTCCGCGGCCGCGGTCACCTCGCCGTCGTTCTTGGAGCCGCCGGGATGGATCACCGCCCGCACCCCGGCCCGGCCCAGGGTCTCCAGGCCGTCGGGAACGGGGAAGAAGGCATCGCTCGCCGCCACGTTCCCCGCCACCCGATCCCCGGCGCGCGCCACGGCCAGCTCGGATGCCTCGACCCGCGACATCTGACCGGCACCGACACCCAGCGCCATCCGGTCGCCGACGATGACGACGGCATTCGACTTCACGTGGCGGCAGACCCTCCAGGCCACCAGCAGGTCGACCCACTCGGCCTCGGTGGGCACGCGCTGGGAGGCGACCTTCATGGCGGCGCGGTCCACCGAGACGCGGTCGCGGGTCTGCACCAGCAGACCCCCGCTCAGGCTGCGGACGTCGTAGGCGGCGGCGCAGTCGGGACGGCGGAGGACCAGGACGCGGAGGCGCTCGCGCCGGGCCAGGCGGGCGGCGGCGTCCTCGTCGATGGCGGGGCAGATGACGATCTCCAGAAAGGTCTTGGCCAGCTCCTGGGCGGTGCCGAGATCGAGGCTGCGGTTGAGCGCGACGATCCCGCCGTAGGCGGAGCGCGGGTCGCACGCGTGGGCGCGGCGATAGGCGTCGAGAGGCCCGTCGCCGGTGGCGAAGCCGCACGGGTTGGTGTGCTTGATCACCGCCGCGGCCGGCTCGGCGAACTCGGCGACCAGGTTGGCCGCGGCGTCGGCGTCCAGCCAGTTGGTGAAGGAGAGCGCCGGGCCCTGAATCTGCTCGGCGTGGGCCACTCCCCCGGGGGCGCCGGGCACCCCGTAGAGGGCCCCCCGCTGGTGGGGATTCTCCCCGTAGCGGAGCTCGGCGAGCAGCGGGCCGCCGGTGGTGAACTCCCGGCGCATCGACGGGCCGGCGGTTTCTCCGGCCAGCCAGTCCGCGACCGCCGTGTCGTAGGCGGCGACGTGGGCGAAGGCCTCGGCGGCCAGCCTGCGGCGGGTCGCCGGGCTCACCGCGCCGCTCGCCCGGATCTCTCCCAGGACCTCCTCGTACTGGGAGGGGGAGACAACCACGGCGACCGAGTCGCTGTTCTTGGCCGCCGCCCGGATCATGGTGGGGCCACCGATGTCGATGTTCTCCACCACCGTGTCATGGTCGGCCCCGGAGGCGACGGTGGCGGCGAAGGGGTAGAGGTTGACGACCACCAGGTCGATCGGCGCGTAGCCGTGCTCGGTGAGGGCGCGGAGGTGCTCCGGGAGATCGCGGCGGGCCAGGATGCCGGCGTGGATGGCCGGATGCAGGGTTTTGACCCGGCCGTCCAGCATCTCCGGCGCACCGGTCACCTCACTGACCTGGCGGACCGGGATCCCGGCGTCGGAGATGGTCCTGGCCGTCCCGCCGGTCGCAATCAGCTCCACCCCCGCCTCGTGCAGGGCGCGGGCGAGGTCGACCAGACCCGTCTTGTCACTGACGCCGAGGAGAGCTCTCACGGGGGAGACTCTGCCTGAGCGAGGCGCCCTCCCGCCACGCCACGGGGCGGGTCGATCCGGAGCACGCGCCCCTCCCGTCTGATCCTTCCCTCGCACCAGAGACGGACCGCCTCCGGGAGGGCGACCCACTCCTCGGCGTGGATGCGTTCGCGCAGGCTGTCGGCGTCGTCCCCGTCGAGGACGGGCACGGCGCGCTGGAGGACGATCGCGCCTCCGTCGGCGAGGCCCGGCTCCAGCAGCTGGACGGTGCAGCCGGTCAGCTTGACCCCCTGCTCGAGCGCGTCCTCGACGGCGTGCATCCCACCCCCGAACGCGGGGAGGAGCGAGGGGTGGACGTTGAGGATGGCGTCCGGGAAGGCGGCCAGGAAGTCGTCGGTGAGGATCCGGTTGTAACCGGCGCAGACCACCAGCCGCACGCCGACGCCGCGCAGGCGGTCGCGCATCGCCCGATCCCGGGTGGCATCGTCGTGCCCGTACTCGCTGACCGGCATCACCGCGGCGGTGACGCCCCAGCGGGCGGCGATCTCGAGGGCGCCGACGCCACGGCGGTTGCTCACCACCAGCGCGATCCGGGCGGGGAAGTCGGGGGCCGCCGCCGCCGCGCAGAGCGCGTCGAGGTTGCTGCCGCGACCCGAGACGAGGACCCCGATCTGGACCCGATCGGTCACCCCAGGATCACGCGGTGGGCGTCACGAGCCTCGACGATCTCGCCGAGCCGGAGCAGGGGAAGGCCGGCGGCGGAGGCGCCCGCCGCGTCCGCCGCCCTGGCGGGGACGACCACCACCATGCCCACGCCCATGTTGAAGGTCCGCCACATCTCCTCGGCCTGGACGCCGCCCACGGCCTCCAGTGCGGAGAACAGGGCGGGCACCTCCCAGGCCGTCCGCTCGATCCGGGCCGCCGTCCCGGCGGGCAGCATCCGGGGGACGTTGCCCAGCAGACCGCCCCCGGTGATGTGGGCCAGCCCCCGGACCTCAACGCGCGCTCGCAGCTCGCGGATCGCGGCCAGGTAGGAGCGGTGGGGCTCGAGCAGGAGGTCGACCACCGGGGCGGTGGTGCCCGGGAGGACGGCATCCCAACCGATCTCACGCTCCGCCAGGATGTGGCGGACCAGGGAGTAGCCGTTGGTGTGGAGGCCGCTGCTGGGAAGCCCGAGGACGGCGTCGCCGACCTCGATGAGGTGGCCGTCGATGATCTCGTCGCGCTCGACGCAGCCGAGGATGAACCCGGCGATGTCGTAGTCGCCGAGCGCGTAGAGGCCGGGCAGCTCGGCGGTCTCCCCTCCGATCAGTGCGCAACCGGCGGCGCGGCAGGCGGCGGCGGCGCCCTCGACCACCTCCGCCAGATGCTCCGGGGAGAGGCGGCCGGTGGCGTAGTAGTCGAGGAAGAGGAGCGGCTCGGCGCCGCTGCAGAGGATGTCGTTGACACAGTGGTTGACCAGGTCGATGCCGATGCCCCGGTGCCGGCCGGTGGCGATCGCCACCTTGACCTTGGTGCCCACCGAGTCGGTGCTGGCGGCCAGCACCGGCCGCTTCCAGCGCGCGGTGTCGAAGGCGAACAGCCCGCTGAACGCCCCGATCCCGCCCAGCACCTCCCGACCGTGGGTGGCGGTGACCGCCTGCTTGATCAATCTGACAGCGCGGTCGCCCTCGTCGATATCGACGCCGGCGTCCGCGTAGCGCAGGTCTCCCATCTCCGCCGGCAGTCTACGGAACCGGGGGAGTGGCGCGCGCTGCCCGCGCTCGTGACCCGCGCCTAGGCGGTGCCTCCCGGGGTGGCGGTGGGAGCGGGGGTCGGCGTCGCGCCGCTGCCGTATCCGTGCGGGGGCGACGCGGTGCTGAGCGACGCCCAGGCGACGGCGCTGGACGGCAGCGTCAACACCGGCGCCGTTCCCCAGGCGCTGAAGGCCGTCGTGCTGGTCTCACTCGCCGAGTCGTAGGAGACGACGAACGTGATGGGAAGGTCGGAGCTGGGCGAGAGGTCCACGTGGGCCGTCCCGGCAAGCATCGTGGTGGTGGCCGGGACGGTGCCCGTGACCCTGGTCACGGTGGCCCCCGAGTTGGTCACCTGCCGGCTCGAGGCGGGCACCAGGGAGTCCTCCGAGAGCTGGGAGCCGACGGTGATGCCCACCTCCAGCTGCTTGTAGGGCCCGTCTCCGATCTTCACCGCGATCCAGCTCCCGGCGAGGCCGGGGGCCGCGCTCGCGGCGACGCCCAGCTGGTCCTCCAGGGCGGCGGCGTTGCCCTCGAAGTAGACGGTCTGGTTGGCGGCGAGCAGGAGGTCGAACTGCTCGTGACCGAAGCTGGTGGTGATCGAGAGGACCTGGCTGCCGTCCGACTGGCCGGCGTCGCCGGTGATCGTGGAGGTCGCGCCCCCGGCGAGGGTCGTGGCCACGTAGTGGAATCCCGCCGACCCCTCGGCGCGCGAGATCGCCTTGTTGTAGAGGGCCGAGGCCGCGGCCGCGGCGGCGCTCTGCGAGGGGCTGGGGGTGGCGGTGCTGCCGGCGGTCGGGGTCGTGGTCCCGCCGCTGCGGCTGACCAGGATCGCGGTGGGGATGCCGACCGCGGCCGCGAGCACCACCGCGCCGGCGACCAGCGCGACCAGCCGAAGCCCGCGGTGCGGCGCGGCCACGCCCGGCTCCGGCGAGGCGCCGGTCGGCCCGGCCCCGCCGCTCCAACCGGGCGGAACGGGCCCGCCCCACGGCGGTGGCGGCGGCCCCCAGCCGGGGGCCCGGGCGCCGGGGGCACCCGGCGATGCCCAGCGGGGGGGCGGCGCTCCCGAGGAGCCTGCGGATCCCCATCCGGGAGGGGCCCACGCGGGCGGCGGCCAGCCCGCTGCCGGGGCCGGCCAGCCGGGCTGCGGCTCCGGCTGAGGAGGGGGCGCATCCTGCCCCGGAACGTCAGCCGGCCGATCGTCGCCCATGATCCACTGTCTCCGCATCACGCCTCTGGCCGGCCCCCTCCTGCCCGGGTGCGCCCACGGGCGGACAGATGGCGACCACTCGCCGCCGATGTTAGCGCCGGGCGCACGCGGACCCCTCAGCTGAGTTGGGGGATCGGCACCGCGGGAGTGAGTGGCGGCTCGACGTGCTCCATCGCTTGCTTGTCCATCTCGAGCTGCAGGGGGACCGGCACCGGGTAGTCGCCAGTGAAGCACGCGAAGCAGAAGCCACCGCCCGCGGGTTCACCCATGGAGCGGCGGAGCCCTCCGATGCTGAGGTAGCGCAGGGTGTCGGCGCCCACCAGCCGTCCGACCTCCTCCTCACTGCGGTTGGCCGCGATCAACTCGTTGCGGGAGGCGATGTCGATGCCCATGAAACAGGGCCACATGATCGGTGGCGAGGCGATGCGCATGTGCACCTCGACCGCCCCCGCTCGGCGCAGCTCGTCGACGATCCGCCGGCTGGTCGTGCCCCGGACGATCGAATCGTCCACCAGGGCGACGCGCTGTCCTTGGAGGACGTGGCGCATCGGATTGAACTTGAGCCGGATGCCCGCGTCGCGGAGCCGCTGCGAGGGCTGGATGAAGGTGCGCGTGATGTACCGCGACTTGATCATCCCCTCCTCGAAGTGGATGCCCGTCTCCTCGGCGAAGCCGATTGCCGCGGGTGTCCCGGAGTTGGGGAGGGTGATCACCACGTCCGCGTCCACCGGCGCCTCGCGGGCGAGCTCACGGCCCATCTGACGCCGCGCCTCGTAGAGCGACCGGCCCTGCATCACCGAGTCCGGCCGGGCGAAGTAGATGAACTCGAACGAGCACATGGCGCGCTTGGGCGCCTCGGAGGGGATCCGGCTGCTGCGCATCCCGGACGCGTCGATGGTCACGATCTCACCCGGGTCGATCTCGCAGATGAAGTTGGCCCCGATGACGTCCAGGGCGCAGGTCTCGCTGGCGATGATGTACCCGGAGCCTCCGGGCGCCTCGGGATCGCCATAACGGCCGAGGCAGAGGGGCCGGATGCCGAGCGGGTCCCGAGCCGCCACCAGCGAGTCGCGGGTGAGCAGGAGCAGGCAGTAGGCGCCGTGGACCCGGGGCAGGGCGCGGCGCAGGGCGGCATCCAGGCTGCGCCCGGGGGTGCGCACCAGCAGCCGGCCGAGCACCTCGGTGTCGCTGGTGGAGACGAAATCCACCCCCTCGCCGGCGAGCTCGGCGCGAATGTCGCCGGCGTTGATGAGGTTGCCGTTGTGGGCGAGCACGATGGGGCCGATCTGGCTGTGCTCGAAGCGCATCGGCTGTGCGTTGGGAAGGCGCGGGCTCCCGGTCGTGCTGTAGCGGGTGTGCCCGATGGCGATGTCCCCGATGAGGTCACCGATGACCTCGTTGTCGAACACCTGGGCGACCAGGCCCATCTCCTTGTGCATCAGGATGTCCAGGCGGTTGCTCACCGCGATCCCGGCCGACTCCTGACCGCGATGCTGGAGCGCGTAGAGGCCGAAGTAGGTGAGGTTGGCAACGTCCTCACCGGGGGCGAAGACCCCGAAGAGCCCGCACTCCTCGTGCATCCGCTCGGCGTCCATGCCGCGATCGCGCACCAGGGCGGCGGGCGGGCGCCTGCGCTCAGGCACGCGGCCGGCCGCTCACCGTCATCGCGACGCAGTGACACAGCACTGCGTTCTCGCCAGCGCCAGCGCCCATGGCTCTCCGCACGTCCGATCTCCCTGACACCGCCGCTGTGGGGGACGGACCCACGGCCAGTATACCGGCGCCCGGGCCGGTGTCACGACGCTGCCCCAGGTCGTCGGTCCATCCGAGCCGAGCGGCTGCACACCCCGAGCTGCGACCGCGCGCCCGCCGACCGTGGGGCCGGACCCGGTTCGAGGCCGTCAGCTGCAAGCGGGGATCACGGGGTGCCCGCGCCGGGGACCAGCGCCGCGGCGTGAGCCGAAGCCACCTCCGCCAGCTCCAGGTCGAGGACCTCGGCGACCACGACGCGGTCGCCGCCGGTCGTCCCCAGCTCGCGAACCTCGACCTCGTGGCGCCCGGCGATGGCGCGCACCGCGGCGACGTCCCGGGCGGCGGCGCTGGTCAGGAAGCGAGACTGCAACTCCCCGAAGAGGAGGCCCGCCCGCACCACCGGCGCACCCAGAGCGAAGAGTTGGGTGACGAGCGCGGCGCCGCGGCCGCCGAGGATGCAGCTCTCGGCGAGGGCCACCCCCAGCCCGCCCTCGGCGAGATCGTGGCACGAGGCGAGCAGGCCGGCGCCGATCATCTCCAGCACCGCCGCCTGCACGCGCGCCTCGAGGTCGAGGTCGAGGGTCGGCCGGGGGCCGGCGTTCACCCCGTGGGCCAGACGCTGGTACTCGCTGCCGCCCAGGTCCATCCCCACCGGGCCGACCAGCAAGACGGCATCGCCGTCGCGGGCGAAACCCGCTCCGCAATGGCGCTCCAGCGCCTCGAGGTGGCCCACCATCCCGATCACGGTGGTGGGGGCGATGCTCACCCCCTCGGTGTCGTTGTAGAGCGAGACGTTGCCGCTCACCACCGGGACGCCGAGGGCCAGACAGGCCTCGCGCATCCCCTCGACCGCCTCCGACAGCTCCCAGAAGACCTCGGGCTTCTCGGGATTGCCGAAGTTGAGGCAGTTGGTCACGCCGACCGGGGTGGCCCCCACCGCGACCACGTTGCGGGCCGCCTCGCAAACCGCGATGGCGGCGCCGCGGCGCGGGTCCAGCGCCGCGTAGCGACCGTTCCCGTCGGTGGTGAGCGCGATGGCCCCGCCGGTGCCTCGGACCCGCAGCAGGGCGGCGTCCCCGCCCGGGCGCACGATCGTGTCGTCGCCCACCTGGTGGTCATAGCGGCGGAAAACAGAGCGGCGGCTGCCGATGTTGGGGCTCTTCAGCAGCCGCAGCAGGGTCTCGCCCATCGCCCAGGGAGGGGCCATCGCGAGCGGGTCTGCGGCGAGCGGCTCGTCGAGTCCGGCGGGACGCCGGGCCACGGGGTGGCGGAGCGGGACCTCGTCGATCAGCAGGTCGAGGGGGAGGTCGCAGACGACCTGGCCGGTATCGGCCACCACCAGCCGTCCGGTGTCGGTGACCGTCCCGATGACGTCGGAGTGGAGGTCCCAGCGGTCGAACTCCGCCTGCACCGAGGCCGCGTCCTGCGGCCTCACCACCAGGAGCATCCGCTCCTGGGACTCGCTGAGCATCACCTCGTACGGCGTCATCCCGCGCTCGCGGCGTGAGACCCGGGCGATGTCCATCTCGATGCCGCAGCCGCCCCGGTGGGCCAGCTCGGCGGAGGAGCTGGTGAGCCCGGCCGCACCCAGGTCCTGCATGGCCACGATCCGCGGATCCCCGGCGAGGGCGACGCAGACCTCCATCAGGCACTTCTCGAGGAAGGGGTTGCCGACCTGCACCGCGGGGCGACGCTCGCTCGACGCGTCGTTCAGCTCCACCGAGGCGAAGGTGGCGCCGTGGATCCCGTCACGGCCGGTGTCGGCGCCGACCAGGAGCACCAGATTGCCCGGGCCCGCGGCGATCGCCCGGGTGAGCTTGGACTGCTCGATGATCCCCACGCACATGGCGTTGACCAGGCAGTTGTGGCGGTAGGAGTCGTCGAAGTAGAGCTCACCGCCGACGGTCGGCACGCCGATGCAGTTGCCGTAGCCGCCGATGCCGGCGACGACGCCATCGAGCAGGTGGCGCTGGGCCGGCTCCTCGAAGGGCCCGAAGCGGAGCGAGTCGAGCAGGGCGACGGGGCGCGCCCCCATCGTGAAGACGTCGCGGAGGATGCCCCCGACCCCGGTCGCGGCGCCCTGGTAGGGCTCGATCGCCGACGGGTGGTTGTGGGACTCGATCTTGAAGACGCAGGCCAGCCCGCCCCCGATGTCGACGGCGCCGGCGTTCTCACCGGGGCCCTGGAGCACCCGGGCCCCGCTGGTCGGGAGCCGGGCGAGCAGCGGCTTGCTGGTCTTGTAGCCGCAGTGCTCGCTCCACATGGCACCGATGACGCCCAGCTCGACCTCGGTCGGCGTCCGGCCCAATCGCCGCGAGGCCAGCTCGTACTCGTCGCGGGTCAGCGCCACCTCGGCGAGCTGAGCGGCGGAGACGGCGCAGGTTGCGCTCACCCGGCCACCGGGAAGGCGGCGTCCTTGACCACGGCGGTCACGACGCTGCGGAAGATGCGCATGCCATCCGCGCTCCCGAGCAGCGGCTCAGCGGCGCGCTCGGGGTGGGGCATCATCCCGAGCACGTTCCGTCCCTCGTTCACGATGCCGGCGATGTCGCGCATGGATCCGTTCGGGGAGGCGTCCCCGACCGGCGAGCCATCCGGCGAGACGTAGCGGAAGGCGACCCGGCGGTCCGCCTCCAGCCGGTCCAGGGTCGACGGCTCGGCGACGTAGCGGCCCTCGCCGTGGCTGACCGGGATGGCCAGCACCTGACCGGGTTCGCAGGCGCTGGTGAAGGGCGTCGCCGTCGTCTCCACCCGCAGCCAGACCGTCTCGCAGCGGAACTCCAGCGACGCGTTGCGGGTCAGCGCGCCGGGAAGCATGTGCGCCTCGCAGAGGATCTGGAAGCCATTGCAGATGCCGAGCACCAGCCCGCCGCCGGAGGCGAACTCCTGGACCGACTCCATGAGCGGCGCGAAGCGGGCGACCGCTCCGGTGCGCAGGTGGTCGCCATACGAGAAGCCGCCGGGCAGGATCACGCAGTCGGAGCCGCCCAGGTCCCGATCCCGATGCCAGAGGTAGACCGACTCGTGCCCCGCGACCTCCACGGCGCGGGCGCAGTCGCGCTCGCTCCACGTCCCCGGGAAGACCGCGATGCCGAACCTCATGCGGGCGCGGCCGGGGTCGCGGGCAGCGTCTCGGCGGGGGGCCGGAGCTCGATGCGGTAGTCCTCGATCACCGGGTTGCGCAGCAGCCTCTCGCACATCTCGGCGACCCGCCGGCGGACCTCGGCCTCTGAGTCCCCGTCGACCTCCAGGGCGATCTGCTTGCCCACCCGCACCTCGGTCACCTCGTCGAAGCCCAGCTGGCGGAGCCCCGCCCTGACGGTGAGGCCCTGGGGGTCGTTGACCACCGGCTTGAGCGAGATCACGACCTCGGCGAGGAACCTCACAGCTCGAGCCCGCAGATCCGGCGGGCCGCCTCGAGGTAGCGCGCGGTGGTCGCCGCGATCACCGCGGGGGGGAGCTGGGGTCCCGGCGGCCGCTTGTCCCAGTCGAGGGTCTCCAGGTAATCGCGAACCGGCTGCTTGTCGAAGGAGACCGCGGCCTGGCCCTCGCGCCACTCCGCCGCCTCCCAGAAGCGGGACGAGTCGGGGGTGAAGATCTCGTCGATCAGGCAGAGCCGGCCGTCGATCAGCCCGAACTCGAACTTGGTGTCGGCCAGGATGATGCCGCGGCTCTGGCAGTGCTCGGCGGCGTGGCGGAAGAGCTCGAGCGAGGTGCGCTCCAGGTGACCGGCGAGCTCGACGCCGACGGTCGCTGCCAGCTCGGCGCGGCTGATGTTGACGTCATGACCGGTGTCGTTCTTGGTCGCCGGTGTGAAGCGGAGCTCGGGCAGCGGCGAGGACTCCCGCAGTCCCGCGGGCAGCGGCTCGCCGGCCAGCGTCCCCTGCGCGCGGTACTCCTTCCAGCCGGAGCCGGAGAGATGACCGCGGACCACGCACTCGATGTCGATGCGCTCGGCCCGGGAACAGCGCATCGACCGCTCCCGCCACTCCGCCCAGAACTCGGGGGGCACCGCGTCGTCGCGGTCGGGGAGCAGGTGGTTGGCCACGATGCCGGACGTCCGCGCGAACCACCAGCGCGAGATCTGGGTGAGCGTCCGTCCCTTCTCCGGGATGGGGTCGGGCAGGACCACGTCGAAGGCGGAGAGGCGGTCGGTGGCCACCATCAGCAGGCTCCCGTCGTCGAGAACGAAGGTGTCGCGCACCTTCCCCCGGCGGAACACCTCCAGGCCGACGTCCTGCGCCGTCATCAGCACCGGGGTCATAGATGGCCTCCTCCGATCCCCGCCTCGACGGCGAGCTGTGGACGTTCCTCGGTCGCGGTGCCGGGCTCCGGGTCGCGGATCTCGAGCCCGAGCCGGCGGTAGGTGAGATCGATGCCGGTGAGGTAGGTGGCGAGGTCGAAGCAGCCGTCCAGCACCTCCGGCGCCAGGTCGGCCGCCAGCCGTGATCGGACCAGCGCCTCGAAGCCGGCCTCGCCGGCGCGCGCCCGTTCGGCGAGCGCCTGGACCTCGCGGTAGGCGCGCTCCCGGGACCAGCCCGCCCCGATCAGGGCGTCGAGCACCCGGGGCGAGCAGGTGATCCGGCCCAGGATCTCGACGTCCTGCAACATCTTGCCAGAGTTGACACGAACCTGGAGGACGACCCGGGCGCATAGCCGCAGCATGTAGTCGAGCAGGGCGCAGGAGTTGGGGAGGACGATCCGCTCCGCGGACGAGTGGGAGATGTCGCGCTCGTGCCAGAGGGCAACGTCCTCGAGGGCGGTGATAGCGTGGCCGCGGAGCACCCGGGCCATGCCGCAGATCCGCTCCGAGAGCACGGGGTTGTGCTTGTGGGGCATGGCCGACGAGCCCTTCTGCCGCTCCGCGAACGGCTCCTCGAGCTCCCCGACCTCGGTCTGCTGGAGCAGCCGGACGGTGGTGGCCAGCCGCTCCAGGCTGGCGCCCAGGATGGCCATGGCGGCGACCAAGGAGGCATGGCGGTCGCGGGCCAGCACCTGGGTGGCGACCTCGGCCACGCCCAGCCCGAGCCCCGCGCAGACGTGCTCCTCGACCTCGGCCGGGACCGAGGTGTGGGTGCCTACCGGACCGCTGACCTGGCCGACCGCGACCTCGGCCGCGGCCGCAGCCAGCCGGAGCCGGCCGCGCCGGACCTCGTCGTAGTGGCCGGCGAGCTTGACCCCGAGACTGAGCGGCTCGGCGTGCATCCCATGGGTCCGGCCGGGCATCAGGGTGAGCCGGTGGCGGACCGCCTGGGCGGCGAGCGCCGCCTCGAGGGCGGCGGCGTCCTCGTCGATCTGGCGCGCGGCGTCACGCAGCTGGGTGGCCAGGGCGGTATCGACGATGTCGGACGAGGTGAGCCCCAGGTGGAAGTAGCGACCCTCGTCGCCGACCGTCTCCTGGACCGCTTGGACGAAGGCGGCGACGTCGTGGCCCTGCTCGGCCTCCAGTTGGGCGATCCGGTCGGGGTCGATCCGTGCGCCCGCCCTCAGCTTCCGCGCCGCCTCGGCGGGAACCCGTCCGATGGCCGCCCAGCCCTCGGCGGCCAGCAGCTCCACCTCCAGCCACCGCCCGAGCCGGGATTCGTCGCTGAAGACGGCGGCGATCGCGGCCGGGGTGTAACGGGGGATCACGTGGGCCAATTCTATTCGGTGGTGGACACCGGGCCGGAACCCGTCAGACCAGCTCAGATCGCCGAGGACACGACAACTCCCGTGAGCTTCCAGCGCCTTCCTCCCTATACTGACCGGCGCCTGGCGTCCCCCCTCGGGGCATGTCCTGGCGCCATCGTCCTCCGCGCGTGTCCGCAGGCCGCCGTGACATGAGCCTCTGCGTAACCGAGACCACCGCCGACCCGTTCACCAGGCGCACACGCCCGGGGATGAGGGTCGTGCGATGACGCTCCCCCGGGCCTATGAGGATCAGCTCGTCGAGCGTGCCAAGTCGGACGCCGACGCCTTTGGGGAGTTGTACGACCACTACTTCGGGCAGATCTACCGATTCGCCTACAGCCGGACCCGGGACCAGGACGCGGCAGAAGAGGTGACCCAGGAGGTGTTCATGAAGGCGCTCCGGGCGATGCCGCGGTACCGCCCATCCGGGCACCCGTTCAGCTCCTGGCTGTACCAGATCAGCGCCAACGCCATCGCCGACCACTACCGCCAGCGGCGGCCCCAGACGAGCCTCGATGCGGCCATCGAGATCGTCGACCCGGCCCGGCCGGTGGCCGATCGGGTGGTCCAATCCGCCGAGGCGGCACGGGTCTGGGCCGCGATCAACAGCCTGCCGGAGCAGCAGCGCACCGCCATGACACTGAAGCTCGGGGAGGACCTGAAGCTGGCCCAGATCGGCGAGATCATGGGCAAGAGCGAGGGCGCCGTCAAACTGCTGGTCCACCGCGGCATGATCGGCGTCCGCCAGCGGCTGGGCGTCTCGGCGACCGCCGGAGAGACGCTGTGAGCGATCGCCGCGACCGCTACGACCCTGAGCTGGCAGAGCTCTTCGGCGACGACCCCGGGCTCCTCGAGCTGGCCCAGAGGGTGCGGGAGAGCCGGCCCGAGCCGGACCTCGACCCGAGGTTCCCGGCCATCCTCCGCGCCCAGCTGATGGAGGAGGCCAGGGCGTCTCTCACCGCCGACCAGCCCGCCCGGGGGGCCGTCGCCGCTCGGCCGGCCGCGGCCCCCCGTGGCGGCTTCCGCGCCCGGTTCGGCCCCGGCCGGCTGGCTGCCTGGGGAACGCTCGCGGTGGGGGCGGCGGTCGCCGCCGCGGCGGTCATCGTGATCTCCGACCTGCGCGCCCCGGCCCCGGGCGGCCTGGCCGTGGTCGCCCCCGTCAACCATCAGCAGGCCGTCGATCCCCACCAGGCCATCACCCTCAGCTTCAACCAGCCGATGGACGAGCAGAACCAGAAGGCGGTGCTGGCGGCCGTCAAGATCCAGCCCGCAACCCAGGTGAGCATCGCCTGGAAGACGCCCGAGACCCTGGTCATCACCCCCGTCCACCCCCTGGCCGCCGACACCGACTACCAGGTGACGATTCCCAAGACGTCGGTCCAGAGCCAGGACGGCCAGACCCTGACAGCCGACGTCACCATCGACTTCGGGACCCAGCCGGCGTCGCCGCCCAGCCCGTCGGCATCCCCGGCGCCGGTGCTCGAGCCGGCCGTGGTGGGCCCGGCGGCGAGTGACGCGCGCGCCTTCTGGGGCCCGGCGGGAGCGCCCGGGGTGACCGATCGGAGCGCGGGGCAATCCACACCGGCGACCGCCTCGGCGGCGCCGACATCGGCCAGCCCCACGGCCTCGCCGACCCCTTCGGCGACAGCGACCGGATCACCGCCGGCCAGCTCGCCCGCGGTCAGCGCCACCCCGGCGGCGACCGAGGGGGCGGTGGTCTTCCCTGACGGCCAGGCGCCGGTGACCTTGAGCACAACGCCGGCGACCGCGGTGGCGGTCTCGCCGGACGGCTTCAACATCGCACTAGCACTGACCGGGCCCGACGGCGGTGGCCAGATCGTGGTGGAGGGGGACGACGGAGGCCAGGCCAACCAGGTGTGGCCGAGCGGCTCGACCGCCGGCTCGGCGGTGACCGCGCTGGCCTGGGATGGCAACAACCGGATCGTCTTCGTGACCTCCCGGGGCATCGACGAGGTGTCGCTGGACGAGCAGTCGGGACAGCTCTACGCCTTCCCGCCCGGCGGCACCGATGCCGGGGTGGTGCTGGCACCCGACGGCCGCCACGCCTTCCTGCCGGCGTCCGATGTGATCGGAGAGCCGCAGTCCACGACCACGCCGTCGAGCGCCGCGACGTCGACCCCCGCGGCCTCGGCGAGCGCCAGCTCGGCGTCGGCTTCCCCGAGCGCGACGCCGTCCGCCACCTACGTTCCGAGCCCCGCCGACGGCTGGCTGTACACGCTGTCGACCGCCGGCGGACAGATCCCCACCCCCACCCAGCTGGCTGGGAGCAGCAACGGAGTGGTGGCCTTCAGCGGAGCGGGCGACGAGGTCGGCTGGGTGGACGCCGGCGATGAGGCGGAGGTGGCAACCGTCCTGGAGGCCCCGGTCGGCGACCCGAGCGCCATCGTCCAGGTCCCCGGCGCCCCGACCGAGGCCATCGACTCCCTGGCACTGGACACCCACGGCGCGACCCTCGCCTACGGTCTCGACCCCGGCGGCGTCGAGATCGAGACGGCCGCGGGCGTGGTGCTGGGGAGCGCCACCGACGTGGCCCGTTCGCTCGCCTTCTCCCCCGATGGGGCCCAGCTGGCCTTCGTGGCCGCGGGGAGCCTGGACGTGGCCGAGGTCCAGCCGGGCTCGACCACCTCGCCGGCGACCTCGGTCTGCCAGGGCGCCGACCAGGTTCTGAGCCAGTTCGTGGGCGACCAGGTGTCCCACGATCAGACCGGACTCACCGCCCTCACCGCATCGGGCACGCCGTCGGCGGTCCAGCTCACCCCGGCCGCCATCGACCGCGGTTACGTGATCAGCTCCGAGTGCTCGGGCGGGAGTGGGGCAGCTGGTCCCACCCTCACCGCCTCCGCCCGTCTCATCGTTGACGCGACCGGGAGCTCCGCCGGCCAGCTCACCGACGAGACCGTGGTCCTCGGTCGGAGCCAGGGCCAGTGGCTGGTGACCGGCCTCTCGGTGCCGCCCCTGCGCTCCCAGGGCGGCGGTCCGCACGCCCTGAGCGTCAGCGTGACGCCACCGGCCAAGGGCGCGCTCAACCCCGAGAGCGTGGTCACGATCACCTTCAACTCCGACCTCGACCCGGCCAGCGTCACCGCCGGCTCGCTCTGGCTGGAGACATCGGGCGGGCAGACCGTCCCGCTGCTCGAGCCGGCGGCGTACGACCCCGACACCCGCCAGGTCACCCTCACCATCTCGGGTGCGGTCCCGGCGGGCAGCCAGATCGTGGTCGGCACCGCGATCTCGGACATCGACGGGCGGCACCCGCCCGCCCAGGCCCTCTACCCGGTCGGCAGCTGACCGACGGGGTGCTCCGCCACCGCCATCGCGGCGGCGATCGCAGCGACGCGCGCGGGGTCGCGGAGCAGGCGATCGAATCGCTTCCGCCGCCCCTCCCACTCGGTCGCCGCTTCCACCAGCTCGGGGTGGTCCTCGATGAAGTGGGTGGTGTACTCGCCGCGCTGGAAGTCGGGTGAGTCGAGGATCGCGAGGTGATACGGGATGTTGGTCCGGATTCCGGTGACGGCGTACTCGGTGAGGGCCCGGCGCATCCGGCCGATGGCGAGCTGGCGGGTCGGGCCCCAGACGATCAGCTTGGCGATCAGGGAGTCGTAGCTCGGCGAGACCAGCCCCGGGCCGGTCAGCGCGGCATCGACACGGACCCCGGGACCGGAGGGCTCGTGATATCCGGTGACCCGCCCCGGTGAGGGAAGGAAGCTCCGCGCGTAATCCTCGGCGTTGATCCGGCACTCGATGGCGTGACCCTGCGGGACAACCTGCTCCTGACGGATCCGGAGATGCTCGCCCGCGGCTATCCGGAGCTGCTCGGCGACCAGGTCCACCGAGTACACCGCCTCGGTGACCGGGTGCTCGACCTGCAGGCGCGTGTTCATCTCCAGGAAGTAGAAATCGCCCTTGGAGAAGATCAGCTCGACGGTGCCGGCGTTGACGTAGCCGACCGCGCGAGCGGCGGCGACCGCCACCTCCCCCATCCGGGCCCGGGTGCCCGGGTCGATCACCACCGACGGCGCTTCCTCGAGGATCTTCTGGTGGCGGCGCTGGATCGAGCACTCGCGCTCGCCGAGATGGATCACCTCGCCGTGAGCGTCGGCGAGCACCTGGATCTCGATGTGGCGGGGCTCGTCCACGTAGCGCTCCAGGAAGACGGTGGGATTGCCGAAGGCGCGCGCGGCCGTCGAGCGGGCTGCCTCGAGGCCGCTCAGCAGCTCGGCGGCGTCCCGGACCACCCGCATCCCGATGCCGCCGCCCCCGGCGGAGGCCTTGACGAGGACCGGGTAGCCGATCTCGGCGGCCACTCTCTGCGCCTCCTCCGGATCGCTGATCGCATCGCTGCCGGGCACAACCGGGACCCCGGAAGCGCGCATCCGCTCCCGTGCCGGCACCTTCTCCCCCATCGCCGCCATGGCCTCGGGGGGAGGCCCGATGAAGACCAGGCCGGCGTCGGCGCAGGCCCTGGCGAAGGCCTGGTTCTCGCTGAGGAAGCCGTATCCGGGATGCACGGCCTCGGCCCCGCTGGCCCTGGCCACGGCGACGATCCGCTCGATGTCCAGGTAGCCGGCGGGCGTGCCGAGCTCCACCGCCTCGTCGGCGAGCAGGGTGAAGGGCGCGTTGCGATCGGCCTCGCTGTGCACCGCCACCGACCCGACCCCCAGGTCCCGGCAGGCGCGGATCACCCGGAGGGCGATCTCACCGCGGTTGGCGACCAGGACCTTGGCGAACACGGAGGCCAATGGTGCCATCAGCGGCCGCGGGGCCGGGCCGGGTGGGGTTCGACATCCGCGGCGGTCCCGGATCACGGGCGAGCCGGAGCCGGGGAGCGGCGCATCATTGACGGCAGGCTCGACTTCAGCGAGGAGGCTGCCAGATGCCGCGAGAGATCGACGAGGCGTGGCGGGAGGTGGGCCGGCACGTCGAGGAGCTCGGCGCCCGGATCCAGGAGCACTTCCGCAGCCAGGAGCGGGAGCGCGGCGAGCCACCTGCGCCGGCCGGTCAGCCGGTGGCCGACGCGCTCGAAGCCCTGAGCCGCCAGCTGGGGAGCGCGGTCGGCGCCATGGGTGAGGCATTCCACGATCGGGTGGTGCGCGAGCGGGCCGTCCAGGCGTCGCGCGCCTTCGCGGACGCGGTGGAGGCCTCGATGAACGACGTGAGCCGGCGGATGAAGAAGGCTCGCAAGGCCGGCGCGCGGCGGCACGACCGGTAGGCTGCCCGGCTCGCTGGGCGGGGCTGCCAGGTAGGATCGGGCTGCGATGGAGTACCGGCGACCCTCGCCCCGGATGTGGATCGCGCGCCAGACGGTTCTGGGGCTCTCCAGCCTGATCCTGCTGGCCGTCCTCGGGGTGGTCGGCGGTCTCCTTGCGGGCGGCGCGGGCGCCGGCATAGGCATCGCCCTGGTGATCGCCTTCACCATCGGCTTCTGGTTCGTCGAACGCGGCCGGTACAGGTCCTGGGGTTACCTCGAGCGCGATGAGGACCTGGTGGTCCGGCGCGGGCTCCTCTTCCGGCGGCTGACCGTCGTGCCCTTCGGCCGGATGCAGTTCGTGGATGTCACCGCTGGACCGGTGGATCGGCTCTACGACCTGGCCACGGTCCAGCTCCACACCGCGGCCGCGGCCACCGACGCCCGCATCCCCGGGCTTCGCAGCGCCGACGCCGCCCAGCTCCGCGATCGGCTGGCGACGCTCGGCGAGGCCCGGGCCTCGGGCCTCTGATGCCGGCGGGCGGCTCCCAGGCTCCGGCCCTGGCCGGCACCTGGTGCCGGCTGCATCCGCTCTCCCCAGTGGCGAGAATCGGCATCACCCTCGGGGCGGTGCTGGTGGGCGGAGTCTCCTGGGTTTCCGGCGACCAGAGCTCGTCGGGCCGGACCGCGCAGACGGTGGTCATCGCCGGGGTGGCGGTGCTCGGCATCGCGGCCGCCGTCATCTCCTGGCTGGTCACCCGCTGGCGCGTCGTCGGCGAGGAGCTCCAGATCGACACCGGACTGGTGTACCGCCAGTCCCTGCGCTTCCCGCTGCGCCGCATCCAGGCGATCGACGTGGTGGCGCCGCTCACCGCGCGCGTCCTCGGACTCGCCGAGGTGCGCATCGTCTCGGCCGGCACCGGCCGTCACCAGCACGGCCGCCTCGCCTACCTGAGCAATCAGGAGGCGGCCCTGGTGCGGGCCCAGCTGCTCGCCCTGGCCCATGGGCTGGCCCCCGAGACGCCGGAGCCGCCCGCCCTGCCCCTCTTCCACGTCCACAACGGGCGGCTGATCATGTCGAGCCTGCTGCGGGGATGGTGGCTGGGGCCCCTTCTCCTGCTGGTGATCGGTGCCGCCCTGGTGGCCGTCAACCTGGGGGGGTCGGCCGGCAGCGGCCACGGGGACGCCGCCGCGGGGGTGGCGTCGCTGATCAGCACCGCGGTCACCGGGGTGCTGGCCCTCGGCCTCGATGCCGCCCGAACCGTCAACGGCGACTTCGACTTCACGGTCGGGGAGGCCCCCGACGGCCTCCGCCTCCATCGGGGCCTCCTCCAGAAGCGCCATGAGACGGTGCCGTACGGGCGCATCCAGGCCGTGCGACTGCTCCAGCCGCTGCTCTGGCGTCCCTTCGGCTGGGCCCGGGTGGAGCTGGACGTCGCCCGCCAGCCGGAGGCCCGCCACCAGGGGGAGGCGGGCCAGCTCGCCCACCTGCTCGCCCCGGTGGCCAGCCTGGACCAGGCCCGCTGGCTGATCGGAAGGCTGGCTCCGGGCGTCCCGACGGCGCTGGCCCGGTCCGGAGCCCCGCCGCGGCGGGCCATCCTGCGGGCGCCCTTCGCCTACCACTACCTCTCGATCTGGCACGACGGACGCTGGCTGGTCACCCAGACCGGCCGGGTGCGTCCGGCGCTCGTGATCATTCCCCTGGAGAAGGCTCAGAGCATCCGCCTGGAGAGCGGGCCGCTGCTGCGCGCCCTGCGCCTCGCTGACCTGCGGGTCGACACCGCGGGACGGCGCTGGATCGCCGAGGCCCTTTGCCGGGACGAGGACGAGGCCGCCGGGCTCGTCGAGCAGCTCGGCGGGCTGGCCCGCCAGGCTCGCCGGCTCAGTTGGTGATGATCACCGGGGTCCCGCGCGGCGTCCAGCTGTAGAGCCAGGGCATGACCGCGTTGGGGATGTGGATGCAGCCGTGGCTGGCCCAGTCCTGGGCCACGTCGTTCTCGCTCCCCGGACCGAAGGCGTTCTGGTTCTCCCAGTAGGCGTCGTGGAGGAAGTAGCCGTCGGCGAACTCCAGCACCCGCTGGACGACGGTGGTCGGATACCAGTCGGGTGAACCGGGAGGCCAGGGGGAGACCATGGTGAAGGGCGAGGTCTTGTAGAAGACGCTGAAGTTCCCGGTCGGCGTGCGCAGGCCCGGGCGACCGGTGGTGACGGGGGCGGCCTGGACCACACACCCGTTGTCGTAGAAGACGCCCTCCTGGAGGGTGAGGTTGATGGTGATCACCTTCCCCGAGCCCACGTCGTGCCCGCACTGGTTGGCGCTCAGCTCGGCGGTGACGCTCGCTTGGAGGGCCGCCAGCGCGGTCTGCACCGCGGTGAGCTGATCCAAGGTGGTGCCGCTCAGGTAGTTCTGATCCAGCGCCTGGTTCTGCGTGAGGAAGCTCTGCGCGGTGGGCGTGCCCTCGGCGCCCGCCTGGTCGACGAGCAGCAGGAGCGGCCTGATCTCGCCGTGGATCTGGTTGTTGAGTGCGATCAGCTGGTTGAGCTGCTGGAGGGCGACATAGAGCAGCCCTGCGGTCTGGCCCGGGTCGGCGCCGCTCAACTCCTCGGTCTGGAGCTGGGTCACCAGAGCGGGCACCTCGCCGGGGTCGAGATCGTCGGTGCCGGCCTGGCTGACCGCGCGGCCCGCCTGGGAGAGCAGACCGGCGGGGCCGCCCGCCGCGGCGACGTCTGCCTCGAGGGTCGCCTGCTGCTGGGCGGCCGCGATCGCGGTGCGATCGGCGTCCATCTGGGTCTGCCAGCTCGCGGCCAGGGCGGCGATCTCCTTGGGGGTGGTCGCCGCGCTCAGCTGTGACGGCCAGCCCCGTCCCGCCGCCAGCTCGGTCGCGGTCATGAAGCTCTGATCCTGACCCGCCTCGTCCTCCCAGTCGGTGAGCAGGAGCTGGGCCTTGCCTCGCTGGGTGGCCATCGCGGCCGCGTAGGCGGAATCGGTGGCGCGGGTCAGCGCCGCCATCAGGCCCTGACCGTCGGTGGTCCACCAGACCGGCGCCCACCAGTCGTCCTGGGGCCGCTGCTTGCGGAGCCGGGCCTGGAGCGGGGTGATGCTGGGTGCGGGGACACCGACCGCGAGGTCGTGGGCCCAGGTCCGCTGCAGGCTGGCCACCTGGGAGTCGAACGTGGACCTGCGCTGAGAGCCGACCACGACCAGGCTGCCCGCGCCGGCGATCAGGCAGGCGATCAGGGCCAGCGCGGCGATGCGGAAGACGCGTCTGCGGGTCATCGGCTCGTGGACAGGAACGTCCGAGGTGCCACCGGCGTTACGAGGCGGTGCCACCGGCGGGCGGGTCGATCGAGGCGGCGGCCGGGGCCGACCTGGGCCGCGCCCCTGGGCGGCGGCGTCACTCGATCTCGACGATCGGGGCCCTGGGGCCGACGACGTCCCCCTCGCTCACGTGGACCTCGGTCACGGTTCCGCTCCGGTTGGCGATGATCTCGTTCTGCATTTTCATCGCCTCGAGCACCGCGACGACATCCCCGATCTGGACCCGGTCGCCGACCTTGACGAGCAGCTTGAGGATCAGCCCCTGCATGGGGGCGGTGAGGGTGGCCTCCCCGGTCCGCGGGCTCGCCGCGGGCGCCGGAGCGGAGACCTGCCGCGCTTCGACGGGCCCGGCACCGAAGACCCGGACGTCGTAGGTCTGGCCGTCGACCTCCACCCGGAGCTCGCGCACCTCCTCGACCGGCTCCGCGCCCGCCGGGGCGGCCGGGTCGGCCTGGCTGGCCGGCTGAGCCTGGGCCGCGTCCGCGGCGGAGGGAGTGAGCGGAGGTCCGGCCGGCTCGTCCGCGAGCCGCTCCACCGACGCCTCGCCACGCGCGAAGGCGACGAAGTCCGCCCCGAAGAGCGCGTAGGTGACCAGGGCCTCCGGGTCGGCGCGGATGCCCTCGCGGACCAGATCATCTCGGGCCGCCGGAAGCCCGGGCTCGAGCAGGTCGGCGGGCCGGCAGGTGATCGGCTCCTCGCGGCCGTTGACCAGCTCGCGCACGTCGGGGTCGATCGGCTCCGGCGGGGTCCCGAAGTAGCCGAGGCAGTAGTCCCTGATCTCCTGGCTGATGGTCGCGTAGCGATCACCCTCGAAGACGTTGTAGACGGCCTGGGTGGTGATCACCTCGGGCAGCGGGGAGACCGGAGGTGGGTCGCCGAGCTCGCCCCGCACCCGGGAGATCTCCGCCTCGACGTCGGGAAGGCGCTCCAGGGCGCCGCGGTCGCGCAGCTCGGCGATCCCGTGACCCATGGCGGAGACCGGGAGCATGCCGCGAAGCGCTGCGCCGTCGAAGCGGAAGAGGGTGGGGTCCAGCGAGTCCGCGTAGAGGGGGGCGACCTCCTCCAGGAAGTGGGCCACCCGGATCACCGGCTCGAGCTCGACAGCGGTCGGGTCCTCGGTGTCCGCGAAACCGGCGATGACCGCCTCCGCGGGGGGAAGGGCAGCCCCGCCGCCCAGCGGCGAGACGCAGACGTCGGCGCGCATCGCGCCGGCCTGCTGGGCCGCCCGGTAGGCGAGCTCGGCCTGGCCCGCCTGGGCGCAGAAGCTCACCGTCACGGGGACGCTCGCGGCCTGGATGGCCGCAGAGACCAGCGCAGCCGCCCGGGCGGAGCCGGCAGACCCGAGGGGATCGTGGAGGCAGATGGAGTCGCAGCCCAGCCCGGCCAGCTTGCCGGCCAGCGCGGCGAGGGTGGACACCCCGGCGTCGGAGCACACCACCACTCCCTCGACGGCTGCTCCGGCGGCCTTGGCCGCCCGGATCGCGGTGGCCAGGTTGGCAACGTCATTGAGCGGGTCGAGAAGCCGGAAGATGCCGATGCCCGCCTCGGCCGCCAGCCGGATGAAGGCATCGACGACATCATCGGGAAGGTGGCGATGACCGACCAGCATCTGGCCGCTGAGGGTGGCCATCAGCGGGGTCCGCGGAGCGGCGGCCGCCAGGGCGCGCAGCCTTTCGAAGGGATCCTCACCCAGGAAGCGGAGCTGAGCCTCGAAGGTGGCCCCGCCGAAGACCTCCAGCGCCGAGAAGCCGCAGGCGTCGAGGAGCTCTGCCGCGCGGACGGCGTGCCGCTGGCGCAGCCGGCTGAGCATGAGAGCCTGCTGCCCGTAGCGAAGCGAGGCCTCGACCAGCTCCAGACGCGGCATGACCGAGCGATTGTATGGGGGATGAGGCGGGGGGCAGATCGGCACCAGCCGCCGGGAGGGGACGCGCGGTGACTTTCGCGGACCTCGCCGAGGTCGGCACAACCGACGAGACGGTGGTGTACGAGCACGGCTGGCAGTCGTGGAGCCCGACCGGGACCTACGCGGCCACCGAGACCTCCCCGCGGCCGGCGGGTCGGGACCGCCACATCCTGGGCTTCCGCCCTGAGAAGGCTCTCCCCCGCTCGGGGTTCCAGGGTGAGGGTCTGCTGGCCGTGTCGCCCCGGCAGGGTGGGATGACGAGGATCTGGGCCGCGGCCGACCCGGCCGTGGAGGTGGCCTCGATCCGCGCCCGCCTGGTGGACGGCCGGCTGGTGGTGTCCGCCGACGGTCCGGTCACCGAGACGGCGGTGACAGCCCCAGACCTGGAGACGGCCCTGGCCATCTGGGCCGGTGGCTACGGCAAGGTCCACGGTGGGGACGGGGCCGGCCCGATCCCTCCCGTCTGGTGCAGCTGGTACCACTACTTCGCCGGAGTGACCGCCGCGGACGTCCTCGAGAACCTGGGCTCGGCACGGCGCCTGGGGCTCCCCATCGGGGTGATCCAGCTCGACGACGGGTACGCGGGAGACCTGGGGGACTGGCTGCACACCACAGAGCGCTTCGGCCTGCCGCTCGCCGGCGTGGCCGGCGAGATCCGCGCCGCCGGGCCTCGCGCCGGCATCTGGACCGCCCCGCTGCTGGTCGGCGCGCGCAGCCGTCTCGCCACCGAGCGCCCGGAATGGCTGTTGGGGGGAGCCGACGCCGGTCGGAACTGGGGCCAGCGGCTGCGCGTCCTCGACATCACCCATCCCGACGCGGCCGCTCACCTCCAGGGTGTCTTCCGCAGCCTTCGGGCGTGGGGCTTCGACTACTTCAAGCTGGACTTCCTCTACGCGGGCGCGCTGCCGGGGAGGCGTCATCAGGACGCCTCCCCGATCGCCGCCTACCGCGAGGCGCTCCGGCTCATCCGCGACGCGGCCGGGATAGGGGCCACGCTGCTCGGCTGCGGTGCACCTCTCCTGCCCAGCCTGGGACTGGTCGACGCCATGCGCGTCGGCCCCGACGTCGCGACCCACTACGAGCCGGCCCCGGGCGGTGACCTCAGCGCGCCCTCAGGACGCGGCGCGGCCCTCACCGTCCGGGCCCGGGCCTTCCAGCACGGTCGCTTCTGGATCAACGACCCCGATTGCCTGATCGCCCGCCCGGAGATGGAGCGCCGCGAGGACTGGGCCGAGACGGTCGAGCGCTGGGGCGGACTTCGCGTGTCCGGCGACCGGCTGGCGACATTGGACGGTTGGGGGCTGGAGACCACCCGCCGCCTCCTGGTTCCCGCGTCACCGCAGCCGTTGGTGAGGACGTAACCCTGCGCCGACGGTGACGTTCCACGTGCGAAGCCCGCCACACGAAGGAAACCCGATGCTCCGCAGGGCCATCACCACCGCCTGCTGCCTGGTGGCCGCGGGCACCGCGCTCGGGGGCTGCGCGACGTCGCCCGGGACCACCGGCACCGGGTCGACACACCCCATAGCCTCAGCCCACACCACCGCCACCCCGACTCCCAAGGCCACGCCCGCACCGGTGCCGCCCGGACCCTTCGCCGTGGTGGTGACCAACAGCCAGCGCACCGGCGTCGCCTACGAGGTGATGCTGATCAACGACGCCGGGCAGGTGGTTGCCCACACCTCGGCGTCGCTGCCCACGTTGCAGCCCAACCAGACCCTCACCCTCCCCCTGGTCAGCGTCTCGAACTCGACGGCCTACTTCCTCGAGGGCAACACCAGCGTCGACTCACTCACGCCCGCCGGTACCGTCGCTGCAGCGATGTCGATCCCGGACGGAGCGTCCGCGGAGGTCGCCTTCGCGGTGAGCCCGGACGGCCAGCGGATCGCGATCGCCGAGATCAACGAGCGATCGGCGGTCGCCAACGACACCGGCAAGGGCTACATCGAGGACCTTTCGGGTGGGGGCAACCAGGTCTCGCTCTGGGACAACAGCGGGACCTACGCGCTGCGCTGGCCGGCCGGCTGGGACGGCTCCTCGCTGATCGACGAGATCGCGTCGGGGCCCCAGCAGTGCGACGGACCGTGCAACGCGGGAACCTCGTATCACGTGGTCGACCCGACGACCGGCGACGCCACCGCCGCCCTCTGCCAGGCACCCGCGTCGCAGCCCTCGTGGGGGACGCCGAACTCGACCAACGCCGGCTACAGCCTCGAGGGGCTGCCGACGAACGCGGGCACCGCCTGCTACGAGACCACCGAGAGCTTCGACTCGAACGGCGATTACAGCGGGCAGACCTTCTCGCTGGAGTTGGTCAGCTGGAGCGGTGCGTCGACCACCTTCACCACGGCGGTCGGTCAGTACGGAAGCCCTGAGTTCAACGGATGCGAGCTCTCCCCCGACGGATCGCAGATGGCCTGCACCGCCCAGTCCAACAACGCGCTCACCCTGGTGAGCAGCAAGGGCACCGTCACCAACACCGGGCGGACCTACTCCAACATCCTGGGCTGGATCGATGCCGCCCACCTGCTGGTCGAGGTCGACTCCGGCGACCTCGGCGTCCTCGACCCGGCCACCGGGGTGCTGGCCACCGTCGCGGTAGCTTCGGCCAACCAGGTGGAGATGTTGGCGACCCTTCCCGGCGCGCTCTGACCGGGCCGGCGTCAGCTCTCCGCCATCCCCCGGCCGCCGAGGTCGAAACCCTCGGGAAGGCGCACCCGGGTGCCCAACTGGTGACGTCGGGCGGTGAGCGCGGCGGCGACCTCCGGATCGATCAGGGCGAGGATCCGGGCCGCCAGGTGCCCGGCGTTGCGGGCGCCCATCTCGCCGATGGCGACGGTCGCGACCGGGACCCCCGGCGGCATCTGCACGATGCTGAGCAGGGCGTCCATTCCGGAGAGCGGGGTCCCGGCGAGGGGGACGCCGATCACCGGGAGCGGGGTCATCGACGCCAGCACGCCGGGGAGGTGGGCCGCCGCCCCGGCGCCGGCCACCAAGACCTGCAGACCCCGGCGCTCCGCCTGGCGGGCGTAGGCGCGAACCACGTCGGGCGCGCGGTGGGCTGACATCACCCCGATCTCCCAGGCGATGCCGTACTCGTCGAGGGTCTCCCCGCACTTCCGCATCATCGGGAGATCGGACTCGCTGCCCATCACGATGCCCACTCGGGCTGCGCTCATCTTCGGACTCCAGCGGGGAGGAGGGCGATGTCGGAGCGCGACCACATCCCCGCGAAGTGGACGCGCTCGAGGTTCGCGTAGGCACGGTGTCTCGCCGTGGCGACATCCTGACCCTGGCCCACGATGCCCAGGACTCTCCCGCCCGCCGTGACCACGCGTCCGCGCTCATCGCGCGCCGTGCCGGCGTGGAAGCAGAGGACGTCGTCATCGATGTCACCCAGCCCGAGGATGTGGTCGCCGGTGCGAGGGGACGCCGGATAGCCCTGGGCTGCGGCGACCACCACCACCGCCGCGCCGGGCAGCGGCAGCAGAGCCGCCCCGGCCAGGTCGGCGCGCGCAGCGGCCAGCAGCAGGTCGAGGAAGGCCGGCCCGGCCAGGGGCACCACCACCTGGGTCTCGGGGTCGCCGAAACGAGCGTTGAACTCCAGGACGCGGACCCCGTCGGCGGTCAGCATCAGCCCCACGTAGAGACAGCCGACGAACGGCGTGCCGGCCTCGGCGAGGGCCGCCAAAGTGGGCTCGACGACCTGCGCCGCGATCTCCGCCAGCGGTGGGCAGCCGTCGTCGGCTGGAGCGTAGGCGCCCATGCCGCCGGTGTTGGGACCGTGATCGAGGTCGTGGGCGCGCTTGTAGTCGCGCGCGGGCGCCAGCAACCGGTAGCGGCTCCCGTCGCAGACGGCGAAGATCGAGATCTCGGAGCCGCGCAGCCGTTCCTCCACCACCACGGCGTCGCCCGCGTCGCCGAAGCGCCGCTCGTTGAGGCAGGCTGCCAGGGCCGCGAAGGCGTCCTCCCGCGTGTCGCAGACGGCCACCCCCTTCCCGGCGGCGAGGCCGTCCGCCTTGACCACGCAGTGCCCGTCGAGCTCGAGGATGAAGTCGAAGAGGTCGCTGCGGCTCTCCCGGTTCCCGGAGCACCAGCGGGCGGTGGGGACGCCGGCCCGCTCCATGATCTGCTTGGCGTGGGTCTTGCTCCACTCGATCTTGGCGGCGGCCGCCGATGGGCCGAAGACGGTCAGGCCCTCCGCCTGGCAGGCGTCGGCAACGCCCGCGGCGAGCGCCGCGTCGGGACCGATGACCACCAGGTCGACCTCCCGGTCGCGGGCCAGCCGGGCCAGCGCCGGCCCATCGGTGACCGGCACCGCGACGTTGGTGCCAAGCTCGGCGGTGCCGGCGTTGCCGGGGGCGCAGACGATCTCGGGGACCGACTCATGGCGGGCGCAGGCCCAGGCGAGGGCGTGCTCCCGCCCGCCGGAGCCGACCACGAGGATGCGCATCGGCAGGGATTGTCGCGGATCGGGGGTCCCCCGCGGCCGGCGGCGGCCTCGACCAGTGCAATTGACCCGGGCACTTCGGATGCAGGTGAGTGTGGTGCGTTCGGGTGCCCTGCCCTAGGCTGGCGTAGGTGATCAACCCGCCCGCGAAGGAGTGTCGGCCGTGAGGTTCCCGCAGAGTCGCTGGCTCGCCCCCCTGGCGGCCGTCCCGCCCGTCCTGTTCACCCTCGCCGGTCTGGGCTCGCCGCCTGTGCAGGCCGCGGGAAGCGGCACCGTGGCCTCGAGCAGCGCGGGAGCTCAGTCGCAGCGGATGGAGCTGGGGCTCGCCCTGGTCGTGCTCGGCCTCCTCATCTTCGCCGTGACCGTGGTCCGTCTCAAGATCCAGGCCCGGCAGCGGCAGTCCCCCAAGCGGACGGGCTCCGGCTGGGCCAAGGTGACCGACACCTGGGATCCGTACTCCCGGCCCGCGGCGCGCCGGTCCCACGCCCGCTCGACCTGGTGATCGGGGCCGGCTACTCCCACTCGATCGTCGAGGGCGGCTTGCTGCTGATGTCGTAGACGACCCGGTTGACCCCGGGGACCTCGTTGACGATCCGCCGGCTGATCAGCCCGAGCACGTCATAGGGGACCCGGGCCCAGTCGGCGGTCATGGCGTCGTCGGACTCGACGATCCGGATCGCGACCACGTTGGCGTAGGTGCGACCGTCGCCCATCACGCCCACCGAGGAGATCGGGGTGAGGATGGCGAACGACTGCCACACCTTGCGGTACAGGCCGCTGCGCTTCACCTCGTCGATCACGATCCAGTCAGCCGCCCGGAGCACCTCCAGCCGCTCCCTGGTCACCTCGCCGATCACCCGGATCGCCAATCCCGGCCCGGGGAAGGGCTGACGCCAGACCATGTCCTCGGGCAGCCCGAGCTCGGTGCCGACCCGGCGCACCTCGTCCTTGAAGAGGTAGCGGAGCGGCTCGACGAGCTGGAAGCGGAGGTCGGGAGGGAGACCGCCGACGTTGTGGTGGGTCTTGATGGTGCGGGCGCTGGGGGTGTCGTGCGAGGTCGACTCGATCACGTCCGGGTAGAGGGTCCCCTGGGCGAGGAAGTCGATGTCGCCCAGCCGTCGGGCCTCGACCTCGAAGACCTCGATGAAGGTGCGCCCGATCCGTCGCCGTTTCTCCTCCGGGTCGGTGATCCCGGCCAGGGAGGTGAGGAAGCGGTCGGTGGCGTCGACGTGCACCAGCTTGATCTGGCGCTGGTGGGACATGACCTCGATCACCCGCCGGCCCTCGTCGCGGCGGAGCAGCCCGTTGTCGACGAAGACGCAGGTGAGCTGATCGCCGACGGCCCGGTGCACCAGGGTCGCCGCCACCGCCGAGTCGACCCCGCCCGAGAGGGCGCAGAGGACGCGGCCGGCCCCCACCCGGGCGCGGATGTCGGCCACCGCCCGCTGCACGAAGGCGCCCGGCTCCCAGGTCGGCGCGCAGCGGCAGACGCGGGTCAGGAAGTTGGCCAGGAGCTGCTTTCCGGCCGGGGTGTGGACCACCTCGGGGTGGAATTGGATGCCGTAGCGGCCCATCGGTCCGGCGAAGGCGGCGTAGGGCGAGTTCAGCGAGTGGGCGATGGGGCGGAATCCCTCGGGGAGCCCGGTGATGATGTCGCCGTGGGACATCCAGACCGCGGTCTCCGAGGGGATCCCCTCGAAGATCCCCGCCGCGTCGTCGACGTCGAGCTGGGCGGCGCCGTACTCGCGCCGGCTGGCCGGCTCCACGATCCCGCCCAGGTCATGGGCCAGGAGCTGCATTCCGTAGCAGATGCCGAGGATGGGGAGGCCGAGCTCGTAGATGGCCGGGTCGGGATGGGGCGCCCCCGGCTCGTACACCGACGCGGGCCCGCCGCTGAAGATCAGGCCGCGCGGCGCGCGGCGCCGGATCTCGTCGACGCTCACGGTCCCCGGCACCAGCTCGGAGTAGACATGCGCCTCGCGCACCCGCCGGGCGATCAGCTGGGCGTACTGGCTCCCGAAGTCGAGGACCAGGACGCCGTCCGGGGCGGAGGGGGCCGCAGGGCCGGGGCCCGCCGGCGAGCTCAGATCCAGGTCGGAAGCCGGGCTCTGAGCCGCGCCTGCGCCCACTCTCAGATGCCCATGCCCACGCGCTGCTCGCGCTGCTGCACCTTGCCCTCGGTCTTGATGGCGGGAGCGATCACCATCTCGGTCTCCTGGAAGTCGCTGATGGTGCGGGCGCCACAGACGCCCATGGCGCTCTTCAGTGCCCCCACCAGGTTCATCGAGCCGTCGTCGACGTGGGCCGGACCGAAGAGGATCTCCTCGAGCGATCCCTTGACCCCGGTGCGGATGCGCGTCCCCCGGGGCAGGTTGGGATCAGGGGTGGCCATCCCCCAGTGATTCCCCCGGCCGGCGGCCTCGCGCGCCGACGCGAACACCGACCCGATCATCACGGCGTCGGCGCCGGAGGCGAACGCCTTGGCGACGTCGCCGCCCAGCCGCATCCCGCCGTCGGTGATCACCGCGACCCGTTCGCCGCTCTGCCGGAGGTGGTCGTCGCGGGCGGCGGCGCAGTCGCTGGTCGCGGTCACCTGGGGAACCCCGACCCCGAGCACGGCGCGGGTGGTGCAGGCGGCTCCCGGACCGACGCCGACCAGGAGGCCCTTGATACCGGTGTCCATGAGCTCCAGCGCGGCGGCGTAGTCGACACAGTTGCCGACCACCACCGGGATGCGGAGCTGTGAGGTGAGCTCGCGGAAGGAGAGCTGGTGGTGAGTGCTGCTGACGTGGCGGGCGGTGAGCACCGTGCCCTGGACCACCAGGCAGTCGGCCCCGGCCTCCTGGACGATCCCGGCCCGGCGCCCGGCGAGGGCGGGGACGGTGGAGACGGCGCAGGATCCGCCGCCCCGCTTGATGTCCTCGATCCGCTGTCCGATCAGCCCGTCCTGGATGGGGGCCCGGTAGATCTTCTGGAGGAGGACGTTGACCTGGTCGACGGGCGCCGCCGCGATCTCCTCGAGCACCTCCGCCGGATCCTCATAGCGGCATTGGACGCCGTCCAGGTTGAGGACGGCCAGCCCGCCCAGCCGGCCCATCTCGACCGCGAAGCCGACGTCCACGACACCGTCCATGGCGGCCGCCAGGAAGGGGATGTCGAGACTCATGCCGTCGATGCTCAGACCGATCTCGATCTCGTCCGGGTCGATGGTCACGCGTCCGGGGACGAGGGCCACCTCATCGAAACCGTAGGCCCGGCGGGCGCGCTTGGAGCGCCCCAGCTCAACCTCCATGGCCCCTCTCTCCGGCCCCCCGGTCGGTCAACCGCGCGCGGTGATCTTCCATTGGCGAATGGTAGCAGAGCCCCGGCGACCCCCGGCCCTCATCTGGTGGCCCGCGCGGTGGCGGCACACTACATCTGGTATCTCGCCATGCGGTTGCCCGTGGGCGGGTTGGTGGCGGGCCGCCTGGCGTCCGCCCGCCGCGGCTCCAGCGGCGGCGCCGCGCAGCTCAGGTGAGCAGGGCCCGGAGGACTGCGCTCGCCTCCGCGGTGCTGCGTGCCTTCTGGCGCAGCGACGCCGCGAGCACCCGCAACCAGGCCTCGAAGCTGATCTCGTCGGTGAGGCCGTTGAGCACCTGGATCTCGCGGCAGACCAGCCCGTCCCGGGTCATCTCCGCCTCCAGGAGGTCATCGCCGGCGCGGACGGTGAGCCGGCGGACGGGGCGTCGCCGGGCGAAGACCGACCCCTCGCGCTCCACCTCCACGCCATCCGGGAGCGCGGCGGTCAGCTTGGACGCGAACACCTGGAAGAAGACCCGGATGTCGCGCGATTCCGCGCGCAAAGTTCCCATGAGGGTGTCGATCTCATCGTTGAGCGGGCCCAGGTCGGTCACGGCCATTCGAGTATAGGAGGCGCGCCACGGGTTCCCCGGGCCGCGCCGGTCAGCCGCAACCGGGCTGGACCGGCTCCGCCGGGGTGGCGCGGAGCCGGTCGCCGGTTGTCGCGACCGAGGCTCAGGCCGCCTCGCCGGTCTCGGCGCTGCGGGGCTCCAGGGCGGCCGCGAGGACTTCGTCGACGCGGCTCACCAGGTGGAACGTCATCTCCTTGCGGACGCTCTCGGGGACGTCGTCGAGGTCCTTCTCGTTGCGCCGGGGCAGGATCACCTCGGTGAGTCCCATCCGGTGGGCGGCCAGCACCTTCTGCTTGACCCCGCCGATGGGGAGCACCAACCCCTGGAGGGTGACCTCGCCGGTCATCCCCACCGCGCTGCGCACCGGCCGGCCGGTGAGCAGGCTGACCATGGCGGTGGTCATGGTGACCCCGGCCGACGGACCGTCCTTGGGGACCGCACCCTCCGGGACGTGGATGTGAAAGCCCTTGGCGGTGGCCAGCGGGTCGATCCCCAGACGCTCGGCGTGGGAGCGAACGTAGGAGAGCGCGATCTGCGCCGACTCCTTCATGACGTCGCCGAGCTGCCCGGTCAGGGTGAGGCTGCCGTCGGAGCCCCCGGTGGCCGCCTCGACGAAAAGAACGTCGCCACCGGCGCCGGTGACCGCGAGCCCGGTGGCCACCCCCGGCACCGCGGTGCGCTCCTCGACCTCGTTGTCGAACCTGGGCTTGCCGAGATACTCCCTGATCTGGTCAGATCCGACCACAACTGGCGTCTCCACGGCGCCGGTGGCGATCCGGGTGGCGACCTTGCGGGCGATCCGGCCCAGCTCGCGCTCCAGGTTGCGCACCCCGGCCTCCCGGGTCTGGTCGGTCACCACCTTCAGGATGGCGTCGTCCGAGACCTCCAGCTCCGCCTCGGTCAGGCCCGCCTGGGACACCTGCCGGGGGAGAAGGTGATCGCGGGCGATGGCCAGCTTCTCCTGCTCGGTGTAGCCGTCCAGACGGATCAACTCCATCCGGTCGAGCAGCGGAGCGGGAATCGTCTCCGAGACGTTGGCGGTGGGGATGAACAGGACCTCGGAGAGGTCGAGGTCGACCTCGAGGTAGTGGTCCCGGAAGGTCGTGTTCTGAGCCGGGTCGAGGACCTCGAGCAGGGCCGACGAGGGGTCACCCCGCCAGTCGGCACCGATCTTGTCGATCTCGTCCAGCATGATCACCGGGTTCTTGGTGCCGGCCTCCTTGAGGGCGCGCACGATCCGGCCCGGCTGGGCCCCGACATAGGTGCGCCGGAAACCGCGGATGTCGGCCTCGTCGCGAATGCCGCCCAGCGACATGCGGGCGAACTTCCGTCCCAGGGCACGCGCCACCGACTCGCCGAGCGAGGTCTTGCCCACGCCCGGGGGGCCAACCAGGGTGATGATCGCGCCCGAGCCGCGGCCTCCCACCACCTCGAGGCCACGCTCCTGGCGGAGCTTGCGGACGGCGAGGAACTCGATGATCCGGTCCTTGACGTCCTCCAGCCCGGTGTGGTCGTGGTCCAGAACCTCGCGCGCCGACCCGAGGTCGAAGTTGTCGTCGGAGCGCCGGCTCCAGGGCATGTCGAACATCCAGTCGAGATAGGTGCGAATCCAGCCATGCTCGGGGCTCTGCTCGCTGGTCCTCTCCAACCGGTCGATCTCGCGCTCCACCTCGGCGGCCACCTTCTCCGGCATCCCGGCGTCGGCCAGCCGCTTGCGGTAGGTGGACGCGACGTCGTCGCCGCCCTCGCCCAGCTCCTTCTTGATGGTCTCGAGCTGCTGGCGGAGGATGAACTCGCGCTGGGTCTTCTGCATCCCCTCGGCGACCTCGGTGCGGATGCGGTCCTTCAGGTCGGCCTCGCCGAGGGTCTCCTTGGTCCAGGCGATGACCTTCTTGAGCCGCTCCTCCACGTCGATGGTCTCGAGCACCTCCAGCTTCTGGGTGAGGCTGAAGTCGGGCGAGTAGCCGGCGAGATCGGCGAGGTGCCCCGGGTTCCGGGCCTCGCGGAGGAACTGGATGGCGCCGGCGGCGCCGCGGATCTCGAGCAGGCTCTCGACCAGGGCGCGGTACTCGCGGGCCAGCTCGACGGCCGCTTCGGAGGGGTTGTCGCCGTCCGGGACCGGGTCGACCTGCACCCAGAGGGCGCCACCGACGTCCGCCTGCCCCGCCCCGAGGCGGGCCCGATGCTGACCGGTGAGAATCGAGACCTCGGCGCCGGTGGGCAGCTTCCCCGACTCCTGGAGCCGGGCCACGGTCCCGATGCTGCCGAACTTGCCGTCGATGCGGGGGACCAGGAGGACCAGGTGGTTGCCCTGGTTGGCCGCCTCGATGGCGGCGCGCTGGCCCTCGCCCTGGACGGCGACGGTCACGGTCATATGGGGCAGGACGACGACGTCGTCGAGGGGGAGGACGGGGAGAAGCTCGGCGCTGTGCTCGGTCATGGGGAGTTTGTACCCGCTCGGCGAGATCTCACACCTGTCCGGGGCGGGCCGGGATGGACCGCCCCCTGCCATGCCGCGAGAGAGGCGGGCCGTCCGGGACCAGCACCGCCGTCCCGCGCACCAGACCGGCCCGGAGCAGCTCGAGGGCCCGCCCCGCCTCGGCCAGCGGGAGCACCTCGGTCTCGACCGCTATCCGCACCTCTGCGGCCACGCTCATGAACTCGACGCCGTCCTCCCGGGTGAGGTTGGCCACTGAGCGGATCGAGCGCTCCTCCCAGAGCAGCGAGTAGGCGAAGCTCGGGATGTCGCTCATGTGGATGCCGGCGCAGACCACGGTCCCGCCCGGCCGGATGGCGGCCAGGGCCAGGGGCACCAGCTCGCCGGCGGGCGCGAAGATGATGGCCGCGTCGAGCGACTCGGGGGCCGGGCCGGTGCTGTCGCCGGCCCAGCTCGCCCCCATGCCGAGGGCGAACTCCTGGGCGGCGCGATCGCCGGCGCGGGTGAAGGCGAACACAGTCGAGCCGCGATGGCGAGCCACCTGGACGATCATGTGGGCGGCGCTGCCGAACCCGTAAAGGCCGAGCCGCGGAGCGTCGCCGGCCATCCGCAGCGCGCGGTAGCCGATCAGGCCGCCACAGAGCAGCGGGGCAGCCGCGACGTCGCTGTACCCCTCGGGCAGGCGGAGGCAGTAGCGCGAGTCGGCGAGGGCGAGCTCTGCGAAGCCACCGTCGACGTCGCACCCGGTGAAGCGGGCGTTGACGCAGAGGTTCTCGCGGCCGGCACGGCACATCGCGCAGCTCCCGCACGTCCATCCCAGCCACGGGACGCCGACCCGCGCTCCCACCTGGAGCACCGCGTCCGGCCCCGCCGCGACCACGGTGCCGACCACCTGGTGCCCGAGCACCACCGGGAGGACACCGCGGTCCAGCTCACCGTCGACGACATGGAGGTCGGTGCGGCAGACCGCGCAGGCGGCCACCCGCAGCAGCACCTGGTGGGCGCGGGGCACGGGAATCGAGCGCTCCTCGCTGACGAGCGGCGTGCCGCGCTCGCGGAGGACCATGGCTCGGTAGGTGAGTGGCGGAGCAGCTTGCATCGAACTCGATGATGCGCCCACCGACCCGGCATGTACCCTTCTGCCGTGACCGCGCTGCCCGAGCCAACCGTGAGAGGCCGGCCCGAGGTGGTCATCCGCCGCCTCGACTCCGTCTCCGCGCGGCGCCACCTCGACGACCTGGCCGACCTTCTGGTCAACTCCGTCGAGGGAGGCGCGTCGGTCAGCTTCCTCGCTCCGCTCGCACACTACGAGGCACGCGACTGGTTCGCGGGTGTGCTCCACGAGATGGACCTGGGGCGTCGCGTCGTGCTGGCCGCCTTCTTGGGCAAGCGCGTGGTCGGCTGCGCGCAGCTGGTGCTCGCCTGGCAGGCCAACGCCACCCACCGCGCCGAGGTGCAGAAGATGCTGGTCCATCGCTCGGCCCGCCGGATGGGGGTTGGCGCCCGGCTCATGCGTCAGGTCGAGGTCGAGGCCCGCGCCCTGGGACGCACGCTGCTCATCCTCGACACCGAGACCGGGAGCGATGCGGAGCACCTCTACTCCCATCTGGGGTGGATCAGGGTCGGCGTGATCCCCGACTATGCGCTGCGCCCCGACGGCTCGGGGCTCCGACCCACCTCGCTCTGGTACCGGCGACTGGGTTGACTGCGGGCCCGGTGTGGGCCCCGTGATGGCACACCGCGCGCGCTGCGACGCGCCATCCGGCGACCGCGACACGGTCTGCGAGTCGATCGATCCGAGCGCGCACAGTCACCCGGCACATGGTTTTCGATGCACCATTGGCACCGCCGCATGCGACGCCGGCCGGGCTTCTGCGACTGCGACGTCGCCCCTGCCGGGAGTGACGATCACTCCGACACGTTGACAACCATGTATGTACGCTGCATGCTATGGGGCGATCCTGACGGGGGCGATTAACCACTCCCTGTCCAAAACGCAGGACGGGCAGCCCGCAGACCGCAGGCTGCCACACCCAACGGAGGCTTTCAGCTTATGGCCAGGACCAGACGAAGCAAGAGCGGCGGCGCGAAGCGAGCCGTCAAAGCCACGGTTCGGCGGCCGCGCGCCGCTGCACCGCGCACCAGCGCCGGCGGTGATCTCCTCAAGGCGGTCCAGGGGCTGGTGAAGGCACTGCCCGTCGGCGAGCTCGAGAAGCGACTCGCCGGCCTCGAGAAGTCGGTGGAGAAGCTGGACGGCGAGCTCCGCAAGGCGCTGTCCCAGGTCGCCGCCAAGGTGCGCGGCGGAGCCGCGAAGCGCGCCGTCAAGAGGCGCCCCGCCAAGCGCGCGGCAGCGGCCAAGCGTGCGCCGGCCGCCAAGCGGGCGGCGGCGGTCAAGCGTGTCGCCAAGCGGGTCGCCAAGCGGGCACCTGCAGCCAAGCGGGCGTCGACGGCCAAGCGTGCGCCGGCAGCCAAGCGGGCACCGGCCGCCAAGCGGACCGGCGTCAAGCGGACCGTCAAGCGGGTCGCCAAGCGGGCACCGGCAGCCAAGCGGGCACCGGCCGCCAAGCGGACCGCGGTCAAGCGGACCGCGGTGGCCAAGCGGGCACCGGCCGTCAAGCGGTTGGCACCGGCAGCCAAGCGGACCGCCGTCAAGCGGACCGCGGTCAAGCGCAGCACGCCGCGGCGCGCTGTCAAGCGCACCACCCCGCCGCCGGCCGCTCCCGCGGCCCCCGCGGCGCCCCCGGCGCCCTGACCGAATCTGATCCCAGCATCTGAGACCCCCGGGGGCCGAGCCCCCGGGGGTCTTTGCGATCGGGCACTTCCGGTCCTGATACGCTCCCTCCGTGCCGCTCGTCCTGATCAGCTTCCTGGACGGTGAGATCCTCCACGCGGAGGTCTCCGATCTCAGCTTCGACCGGCCCCTGGTCGAGGCCGAGGTGCGCGGCGCCGACCCCAACAACGAGCGAGCCCTCTTCCCCCTGACCGCGATCCGGCAACTGGTGGTCGGTCAGTCCGAGCCCATCCCCGACGATCTGCCCGAATGGGACCGCGCCGCCTTCCACTTCATCGACGGTCAGGTGTTGCGCGCCTCGGTGGCGCCGGACTCGGCGCTCGGTCGTTTCGGCGGTCTCTGGAAGATGGTGGAGCCCGGCGTCCCCGAGATGCGGACGCTGGGCATCCCCTACTCCTCGCTCAAGGGGGTGTACAAGCTGCGCCAATGGGACAGCCGTCCGGTCGGCGCGCGCTCCGGTGCCAACACCCGCACGGACCAGGTGGCACGCATCCTCGCCGAGCGGGACGGCGGTGGGGGGGCAGCCGCCTCGCCGGCCCCACCGCAGCGTCCGCTGGTCAGCCGCGTCCGGCAGTGATCCGTCCCCGGGGCGATCCTGCCGCAGCGACGTAACCGCGCCGTCAGGGTCCGCGTGCTAGGGTGCGAGCCACCGTGAGCGGAGCCACGCCTGCGGTCGACGACCCGGCGGCCGAGCAGGCCCCGGCCGTCATCGGCCGCTTCCTGACCAAGCGAACGCTTCTATCGATCCTGGCCGCGGTGATCATCGTGGCCGTGGTCGTGTGGCGAGCGGACATCCCCTGGGGGGAGGCCTGGGCCAAGATCCGGGCGGCCAACCTCCTCTTCTATCTCTTGGCCATCGCCGTCTACTACCTCTCCTTCGTGGCCCGGGGGATCCGCTGGCAGGTGCTCCTGGCCAACGCCGGGGAGGTTCGCAAGGCCCGCCGGCTCGCCCCCCTGGTGCTGGCGTCGTTCTTCGTCAACTGCGTCGTCCCGGCCAAGATGGGTGACGTCTATCGCGCCTACCTGGGGCGGGTCCGCGAGCGCATCCCCGGCAGCAAGGCGCTGGGGACGGTGGTGAGCGAGCGGCTGCTCGACCTCTGCGTGCTCATGCTGCTGCTGCTCGCCTCGGGGGCGTACATCTTCCACAAGCGCAACTCGGGGGCCCTCATCCCCTATGTCATCTTCGGGGCGCTGCTCATGGCGGTCGGCATCGGGCTCATCGTGATGATGCGGGCGGGCCGGGGGATGCGGTTGCTCCGGCTGCTCCCCGACCCGATCTTCCGGCGCTACGAGTTATTCCGGAGCGGCGCCGTCTCGTCGCTCGGGCGCTGGCCGACCCTGCTCGTGCTCACGGTGGCGGTGTGGATCTGCGAGTCGGGCCGGCTCGGCCTGGTGATCGCCGCCCTCGGTTTCAGCAGCCAGGTGGGGCCGTCACAATTCGTCCTGGTCGCGCTGGTGGCGGCCCTGCTGACCACCGTCCCCTTCACTCCCGGTGGGGTGGGACTGGTCCAGTTCGGCGTGACCACCGCGCTGATCATCGTCGCCGGGATCAGCAAGGCGGCGGCGGTCTCGATCGCCCTGCTGGACGGCAGCATCAGCTACGGGAGCCTGCTCATCATCGGCTTCGTCGTCTTCGCCCTGGTCAACTTCCGGATGTCGCACGAGTTGTCCGCAAACAGCGGAGGACGTCCCTCCGGCCACGCGCTGCGCGACGAGGGGCACCCGGTCACCGGCTCCCTGGTATGAGGGCGCTGGTCACCGGAGGGGCGGGCTTCATCGGCTCGCACCTCGCCGAGGCACTGGTGATGGACGGCCACCAGGTCACGGTCATCGACGACCTCTCCCGGGGAAGGCGCTCCCAGGTGCCACCGGCCGCACGCTTCGTCCAGGCCGACATCACCGGCGACCTGGGCGGCATCCTCGCCGAGGTGCGGCCGGACGTCGTCTTCCACGAGGCGGCCCAGATCGACGTGCGGCGCTCACTGGCCGATCCCGCCCTCGACACCAGGGTCAACGTCCTGGGCACCGTCAACCTGCTCCAGGCCTGTGCCACCAGCGGGGTGCAGAGGTTCATCTTCGCGAGCAGCGGCGGCGCCATCTATGGGGACACCGAGACGATCCCGACGCCGGAGAGCAATCCCCAGCTGCCGGCGTCGAACTACGGGGCGGCCAAGGCCGCCGCGGAGCTGTACGGCAACGTGTACAGCCAGGTGTACGGCATCGAGTTCGTGGCCCTCCGCTACAGCAACGTCTACGGGCCCCGCCAGGACCCCCACGGTGAGGCGGGGGTGGTGGCCATCTTCACCGAGCGGATGCTCGGCGGTGAGATCCCGACCATCAACGGTGACGGCGAGCAGACCCGCGACTACGTCTACGTCGCCGACGTGATCGCAGCGAACCTGGCGGCCGTGGCCGGCCCACCCGGGGCGTACAACGTGGCGACGGGGGTCGAGTGCGACGTCAACGAGCTGCACCGGCGCCTGGCCAGGATCACCGGGGTCACCGGCGCCCCGACCCACGGGCCGGCCAAACCGGGAGAGCAGCGTCGCTCCTGCCTCGATGCGTCGCTGGCCGCCGCCCGTCTGGGTTGGCGTCCGCGCTTCTCGCTGGACGCCGGCCTCGAGGCGACGGTGGCCTGGTTCCGCGATCGGGGACCGGGCTACTTGTAGCGGAAGGTGATCCGCCCGCGGGTGAGGTCGTAGGGGCTCAGCTCCACCCTCACCTGATCGCCGATCAGGATCCGAATGTAGAACTTGCGCATCTTGCCGGAGGTGTAGGCGAGGACGTCCTGGCCGGTCTTGAGCCGTACCTTGAACATGGCGTTGGGCAGAGGCTCGACGACGGTCGCGTCCATCTCGATCGTCTCCTCCTTGACCTCGGCGGGAGCCACACCATCGGTGGGCTCGCGCCGTCGCGCCGGACTGCGCCGGCGGGTCACGCCTGGTCGAGGTGGACGTCGCGCCAAAATGTCTCCTCGTAGGGTTGCGAGAACGATCGGCGGAAACCGCCGAGCCTGGCGAGCGTAGCACGGCGCACCCCGCCGAGCAGGCCCCGGGGCCGCCGCCTGTGGGGGCGGCGGCGCGGCCCAGCCGGCAGTCGGGCCTGGCGGGAGGTCCGACGGCGAAGCGTCTGTCATCCTTATGGAGGCTCGACACCCCGGGGCGGACGGGCTCGGCCAGCCGAACCCACTCACCCGGTTTCGGGCCGGCCGTCCCTCCACGAACGCCCACCAGGCCATGCTGAAGGAGCCCCCCATGAACGAATCGCCGTACCTGGAGGCGCTGAGCCAGCGCGTCCTGGTCTTCGACGGCGCCATGGGAACCAGCCTGCAGGCGCTCGAGCCGACCCCGGAACAGTTCGGCGGCGCCGCGCTCGAGGGGTGGGTGGACGGGCTGGTCCTGCACAGCCCCGACCTCATCGAGCAGGTCCACCGCTCATACCTGGAGGTTGGCGCCGACGTCATCGAGACCTGCACCTTCCAGGCGACCCCCCTGCGCCTGGCGGAGTGGGGCGCCCGGGAGCGGACACGGGAGCTCAACGAGAAGGCAGCCCGGCTGGCTCGCCGGCTGGCCGACGAGCACTCCACCTCCTCCCAGCCGCGCTTCGTCGCCGGCAGCATGGGGCCGACCGGCTTCCTCCCTGCCAGCAGTGACCCGAGCCTCGGCCGGATCGGCTTCGGCGAGCTGCTGGCGGCGTTCCAGGAGCAGGCCGAGGGACTCCTGGGGGGCGGGGTCGACCTGCTGATCATCGAGACGAGCCAGGACATCCTGGAGGTGAAGGCGGCGATCTTCGGCGCGCGCGAGGCGTTCGAGCGCACCGGGCGCCGGGTCCCGATCCAGGCCCAGGCCTCGCTGGACGTCTCCGGCCGGATGCTGCTCGGCACCGACATCGCCGCCGTGCTCGCCATCCTCGAGGGGCTGAGGGTCGACGTGGTCGGCCTCAACTGCTCGACCGGCCCCGACCAGATGCGCGAGCCGATCCGACATCTCAGCGAGCACACCCGGCTGCCCATCTCCTGCATCCCCAACGCTGGGCTGCCCATCAACGTCGGCGGGCGCGCCCACTACCCGATGCAGCCGGGGCCGATGGCCGACCAGCTCGAGGAGTTCGTCCGCGCCCTGGGGATCAACGTGGTGGGTGGCTGCTGCGGGACCACCCCGGCTCACATCGCGACCCTGGTCGGCCGCGTCGGAGGCGCCGCACCCGCGCCGCGCCAGCCGGACGTGCAGCCACGCCTGGCCTCGAGCATCCGGGCCACCGAGCTGCACCAGGAGCCCCGGCCGCTGCTGATCGGCGAACGGGTCAACGCCCAGGGGTCGCGGCGGATCAAGGAGCTGCTTCTCGCCGACGACTACGACGGGATCGTTCGGGTGGCGCTGGGCCAGGTCGAGGGAGGGGCCCACGCCCTCGACGTCTGCGTCGCCGTCACCGAGCGTAACGACGAGGCGGACCAGATGGCGGCCGCGGTCAAGGCGCTCCAGCAGTCGGTCGAGGCGCCGCTCGTCTTCGACTCCACCGACGCGGTGGTGCTGCGGCGTGCCCTGGAGTCCTACCCGGGCCGCGGCATCGTCAACTCCGTCAACCTGGAGAACGGGCGGGCACGCTGCGACGCGGTGCTGCCGCTCGTCCGCGACCACGGCCAGTGCGTGATCGCCCTCACCATCGACGAGCAGGGGATGGCCAGGACCCGCGACCGCAAGCTGGAGGTCGCCCGCCGGATCCGGGACATCGCCTGCGACGAGTACGGGCTGGCGCCCCACCAGCTGCTCTTCGACGACCTCACCTTCACCCTGGCGACCGGCGACGACGAGTGGGTGGACTCGGCGGTGGAGACGATCGAGGGGATCCGGCTGATCAAACGGGAGCTGCCCGGGGTGCTCACCTCGCTGGGGGTGAGCAACGTCTCGTTCGGTCTGACCCCGCCGGCCCGGGCGGTGCTCAACAGCGTCTTCCTCTATCATGCGGTCGCTGCCGGCCTGGACGCGGCGATCGTCAACCCCGCCCACACGGTGCCCTACGCGGAGGTCAGCCCGGAGCGGCGCGAGCTGGCCGAGGACCTCATCTTCAACCGCCGCGGCGACGCGCTGGCCCGCTACATCGACCACTTCTCGGGGGTCACCGAGCGGGTGGGGGCGGAGAAGGTCGACCCCTTCGCCGGGCTGGCGGCGCCGGAGCGCATCCACGCCCAGATCCTCCACCGCCGCAAGGAGGGCATCGAGGCGCTCATCGACGAGGCGCTCCGCGACCGGGACCCGATCACCGTGCTCAACGACGTCCTGCTCCCGGCCATGAAGGACGTCGGCGACCGCTTCGGTGCCGGCGAGCTGATCCTCCCCTTCGTCCTCCAGAGTGCGGAGGTGATGAAGCGCGCGGTGGCCCACCTGGAGCAGTACCTCGACCGCACCGAGGGCTACACCAAGGGCCAGGTGGTGCTGGCCACGGTGTTCGGCGATGTCCACGACATCGGCAAGAACCTGGTCAAGACCATCCTCAGCAACAACGGTTACACCGTCCACGACCTGGGCAAGCAGGTGCCGCTCACCACCATCGTCGAGAAGGCCGTCGAGGTGGATGCGGACGTGATCGGTCTGAGCGCCCTGCTGGTGAGCACCAGCAAGCAGATGCCGATGATGGTCGACGAGCTGGATCGCCGCGGCCTCGGCTACCCGCTCATCATCGGTGGCGCCGCCATCAACCGGGGTTTCGGCCGCCGCATCCTCTACGTCGACCAGGAGCGCGTCTACGAGCCGGGCGTCTTCTACTGCAAGGACGCCTTCGAAGGCCTGGCGATCTGCGACCAGCTCATCGACGCCGAACGCCGCGCGCCCCTGGTGGAGCGGACGCGCGCCGAGGCGGCGAGCTTCCGCGAGCAGGAGCGGGCCAAAGCCGCCGCCAAGACGGAGCTGCCCAGGGTGGAGGTCCGGGCGCGCAGCGACACCCGCACCGACGCGGCCATTCCCACGCCGCCCTTCTGGGGGCCGCAGGTGGTCACCGGCATCAACGTCCAGTCGGTGTATCCCCACATCGACCGCAATTCCCTCTTCAAGATGAGCTGGCAGTTCCGCGGCATCCATGACCCGGAGCGCTGGGACGAGCTGGTGCGGACCGAGCTGGAGCCGCGCCTGGAGAGGTCGCTCCGCGAGGCGCAGCGCGACGGCTGGCTCGAGCTGCAGGCCGTCTACGGCTACTGGCCGGCGCTCGCGGAGGGGGACTCCGTCGTCGTCTTCGATCCCGAGGACCACGAGCGGGAGATCGAGCGCTTCTCCTTCCCCCGTCAGGGGGAGCAGAACCGGCTCTGCCTCGCCGACTACGTCCGGCCTCGAGAGCTGGCGCGAGCCGGCGAGCGCGACGTCATCGCCCTCCAGGTGGTGACGACCGGGCCGCGGGCGAGCGAGATCTCCAACCGGCTCCAGGCCGAGGGCGACTACGACGACATGCTGCGCATCCACGGCTTCGCCACCCAGATGGCCGAGGCCACCGCCGAGTACATCCACGCCCACATCCGCCGCGAGCTTGGCCTCGAGCCCGATCAGGGCCGCCGCTACTCCTGGGGCTACCCCGCCTGCCCGGACCTCGCCGACCACGAGGTCCTCTTCCGGATCGTCCCCGCCGAGCGGATCGGCGTCTCCCTCACCGAGGGCTTCCAGCTGGTGCCGGAGCAGTCGACCGCCGCCATCGTTCTGCACCACCCCCAGGCGCGCTACTTCGCCGTCTACGGGAGCAGGTTCGAGGAGAGGGACGGTCGGGGAGCCCCGGAGGCCGCAGCGGACCCGGCCACGCCGGTGGAGGCCGGCTGAGGGCAGGCTTGACGGCCGGCGTCAGAGGACGCCGAGGAGGATGTCGCAGGCCCGATGGCGGTCGGCAGCGGTGGAGAGACGATCGCAACCTCGGAGTCCGCCGCTGCCGCTGCTGAGCTCGACGATCGAATCGTCCCCGACGATCTTGTGCCAGGGGTAGGCGTTGTCGTCGTCACCCGCCGCATCGCCACGCCTGAGCGTCTCCGGCGAGGGGCTCTGCCCGTGCAACGGGACGACGAGAAGGTTGGTGGTCCAGCGTCGCCGCTCCAACCGGCGCTGGTGCAGTAGGTGAGCAGCGAGGAGCCCCCCACGAATCCGATCTGCCCGGCGTCGGGCAGCCCGGTGTCGATGGTGGTGGTGGAGCCGCTGGGGGAGGTGACCACGATCTGAGCGTCCGTGCCCGCCCCGGTCAGGCAGGCCACCGTGCCGTCGGCGGCCACGTCGCCGAACCGGCCCTGGGTGCAGAGGGTCTCGGGTGGCAGTCAGGGGTCGGCGCATTCACCCCTGGAAGTGAGTGGCGGGCCGTCGGGAGTGAAATCCCGACCGCGGCTGGGAGTGGGGAGAACGATGACGAGCGTCGTCGTGGTCGCAGAGGGTCTCGGGTGGCAGTCAGGGGTCGGCGCATCCACCCCTGGAACTGAGTGGCGGGCCGTCGGGAGTGAAATCCCGCCGCGGCTTGGAGTGGTGGAGAAACCCCCTGTCCACTAGGTGAAAGGGGTCAGATCGCAACGGTGCCGACGTGCAGTGATGCCATCATCGAGCCCGATGGACACCGGCCATCGGGACGACTACACCGCGGGCAGCTCGCGCGCGGACGAGCCGAGCCCGACGCAGCCGGCCCACCACATCTCGGCAGCCCGCGCCGGGGTCACCCTTCCCCCGCACCCGCTCCCCGCGCGGGTCGCCGACGAGCTGGCCCCGCCCCCCACCGGCTGGCGGCGCCTCCTCGTCGAACCCGCCCGGCCGCGGAGCATCGCCGCCCGCGCGAACGCCCACCGGCTGGCGGTGGGGACAGTCTGCATCGGCGCCTTCATGGGCCAGCTCGACGCCAGCATCGTCACGGTGGCGTACCCCACCCTGCGCACCGCCTTCCATGCCGGCCTGGGATCGGTGACCTGGGTTGGGCTCACCTACCTGGTGGTGCTGGTGGCGCTGGTCACCGCGGTGGGCCGCTTCGCCGACATGGTCGGGCACAAGCTCCTCTACACCTACGGATTCATGGTCTTCATCGTCGGCTCCGCCCTCTGCGGCCTCTCCCCCAGCCTCGGCGCACTGGCCGGCTTCCGGGTCCTGCAGGCGGTCGGGGCCGCGATGCTGCAGGCCAACAGCGTCGCCATCATCGCGCTCGCCGTGCCGCCGGAGAAGCTGGGCCGGGCGATCGGGGTCCAGGGCACGGCACAGGCCCTCGGCCTGGCCCTCGGACCAGGCGTGGGAGGAGTTCTCATCGCGGCCGGGGGCTGGCGCCTGATCTTCTTCGTCAACGTGCCGGTGGGGATCCTCGCGAGCGTCTTCGCATGGTTCCTGATCCCGCGCAGCCGCCACCTGCAGAGGCGGGCGGCGTTCGACTGGGTGGGGCTGGGCCTGTTCGTCCCCGCAGTTGCGACCCTGCTGCTCGCGGTCACCACGCTTGCGGACACCGCCGGCCACGTGTCCGCGGAGGTCGTCTGCCTGCTGGTGGGGAGTGCCCTGCTGGGGGGAGGTTTCCTGCTCCGGGAACTCCGGGCCCGAACCCCGATGATCGACCCCGGCCTCTTCCGCCGCGTCCCCTTCTCGGCCGGGATCTCGAGCGGTCTGCTCTCCTACCTAGTGATGTTCGGGGCGCTGTATTCCATCGCCTTCTACCTGGAGAGCGGACCCCAGCACCTGAGCTCGGGGATCACGGGGCTGGAGCTCAGCACCATACCGGTGGCCTTCGGGGTGGTGGCTCCGTTCGCCGGGCGTGGCGCCGACCGGGTGGGCGCACGCCCGCTCACCGTGGCCGGGATGCTGCTCTGCGCGCTGAGCCTGACGGCGCTCTGGGTGCTCCATCCGGGTGGGGCCGGGCTGCTCGTGCCCCTGGCCGTCCTAGGGGTGGGGCTCGGGCTCTTCACCTCGCCCAACAACGCGGCCATCATGGGAGCGGCGCCCCGCGAGGTGGCCGGCCTGGCGAGCGGAGTCCTCAACATGACGAGGGGGATGGGCACCTCCATGGGGCAGGCGTTTGCCGCTCTCATCCTCAGCCTGGCCGCCGCGGGGCTCGCCCGCCCCGCCGACGTCGTGAGCGGTTTCGGCGCCTGCTGCCTCTTCCTCGCCGCGGTGTCGATGCTCGCCGCCGCCCTGGCGGCGCTGCGCGGCCAGGCACCTCGGGAGGCGCCGGGAGGCGCACTGGCCTAGGGCGCCGAACGGTCTCGCCCCCGGCGAGCGCAAGGGCCGGCTCTCGCCTTACTGCGCCAGCATCGCCTGAATGCGCGCGCTCAGCTCTTTGATCTTGAAGGGCTTGGCGAGGGTCTGGACGTTGCCGAAGGCCTCGAGCTGGGGCGCCGTGGTGGAGTTGACCAGAGCACTGACCACCAGCACCTTGGGCTCCTGGCCGCGCTCGGCCCGGATCCTCTCCAGCACCTGGGTTCCGGTCAGCTCCCCGGGGAGCATGAGGTCGAGGAGGATGAGGTCGGGGTTGAAGTCGGCGACCGCGGCCAGCCCCTCATCGCCCGTCTTGGCCACCCGCACCTCGTGGCCCTCCATGGTGCAGAGCAGCAACTCGATGTCGGCGAGCGCGTAGTAGTCCTCGATGATGAGCACCTTCCGGATCGGTGCGGACGGGGTTTCTCGCGGGGCCACGGCCGATCGAGCATAGCGCCTGGGGCGCCCCCGCGACGGGTCCGCCCACCCTCCAATTCCCGACCACCGCTGCCTCCCCAGCGGCGGGCTCTCTCGAGCCGGCTCACGGTGTGGGCAGGAACGAGCGCCCCCCAAACGGAGTGGGCGGCCAACTCATCCTGGGTATTGGCCATCATTTCTAGCGAAGCTATGGTGATCAGGTAAGCCATCTCTGAGAGGGGAGTCCCATGAGAGCCTTCTGTATTGACGCGCGCCCTGGCGCGCCCGGGGCGTTCACGCTGCCGCGCGGTGCCGCCGGTCCGCTTGCCCTGCTGGCGATCACCGCGGTCGCAGCCGGATGCGGCACCACCGGCACGAGCACCGCGAAGCCGACCGCCCGCACCGCTGTCGCGGCATCCGCAAACGTGCTGGGGGCCGCGTACGACACCTCGACGCCGGCGCCGGTGACTCTGAACGGGGCGGGCGCCAACTCCATCGAGCCGTTCTTCGAGACCGTCTTCTACCAGTACAACCAGAAGAACCCCAACACGACCGTCAACTACTCACCGGCCGGCTCCAGCGTCGGGGTCACGGACATCCAGCAGGGGACGGTGGCCTTCGGAGACTCGGAGATCCCGATGACCGCGTCGCAGCTCGCGGCGGCGACCGGTGGCACGGTGCTTCAGATCCCGGTGGACCTCGGCGGGGTCGCCATCAGCTACAACGTGCCCGGGGTGACCAAGTCGATCGACCTCGACGGACCCACCCTGGCCGGCATCTTCGACGGGAGCATCACCAACTGGGACGACCCGGCCATCGCCGCGCTCAACCCCAGCGTCACCCTGCCCAACCTGGCGATCAAGGCTGTGCACCGGGCCGACTCCTCTGGCCCCGGGTACGACCTCGACCAGTACCTGATCGACACGGCACCCGCCTGGGTGACCTCGATCGGCACCTCGACCGCCTCCCGGACGTGGCCCAAGGCCAGCGTCGGGATCGGTGAGCAGCTCAACACCGGCGTCGCCACCTACATCAGCCAGACCAGCGGAGCGATCGGCTTCGTCGAGTACGGCTACGCACTCCAGAACGGCTTCGTCAATGCCGCCGTCAAGAACTCGGGAGGATCGTTTGTGGCCCCCACCGAGGCGTCGATCGCAGCCGCGGGTGCCAAGGCCACCAGCCTCAGCCCCACCGACTTCAACGTGGTCGACGAGCCGGGCGCGGGCAGCTACCCGATCGCCAACTTCAGCTGGACGCTGGTGTACCAGAAGCAAGCCGACAGCTCGACCGGGATCGCGCTCGGCAAGCTCTTCGACTGGGTGGTGAACGCGGGTCAGGCGGACGCCGCCTCACTGGGTTACGCCCCGCTGCCGAGCAACGTCGTGAGCCTGGCGCAGAGCACCATCCGCGAGCTCGAAAGCTCGGCAGGCACGCCTCTCTTCGGCAGTTGAGCCGTGAGACTCCCGATGAGGAGTAGGCGTTGATCTACGAGCCCGGCCCGATGGGCCCCGACGCGGTGTCGGGGCTCGTCGGACCCGGGCGTGTCAGCGGGGTCCGAGACGCGCTGCGCCGGAGGCGGTCGCGCCTCGGAGACCGTGCCTACGCCGCGCTCCGCTGGGCTGGTGCCGGGCTATTCGGGGCGGTGGTGCTCGGCCTGCTGGTGGGAGTCAGCAGCGACTCGTCGATGGCCCTCCAGCACAGCGGCATCGGCTTCGTCTGGTCAGGCACCTGGAACCCTGCCGCCGGCCAGTACGGGGCCGGCATCCTGGTGCTCGACACGCTGCTGACCACGGCGGTCGCCATGGTGCTGATGGTGCCGATCGGGCTGGGCACTGCCGTCTTCCTCTCCGAGCTGGCGCCGCGCTGGCTGTCGGGACCGCTCTCGACCGTCATCGGTCTGCTCGCCGCGGTTCCCAGCATCGTGGTGGGGCTGTGGGGACTGCTGGTGCTGACCCCCATCTTCGCCAACCAGGTGGAGCCGTTCCTCGCCTCGGTGCCGGCGCTGGGGTGGCTGTTCCGGGGCGAGGCGTACGGCCCGAGCATCCTGCTCGCCTCGGTGGTGCTCGCCGTCATGACCCTGCCGACCATGGTCTCGCTGAGCCGCACGGCGTTCGGCGGGGTGCCCCTCGCCGACCGTGAGGCGGCGCTCGCGCTGGGCGCCACCCGCTGGCAGGTGGTCCGCCGGGCAGTCTTTCCAGCGGCGCGCGCCGGTGTCAGCGCTGCGGTCACCCTGGCGGTGGGCCGCGCCCTCGGCGAGAGCATCGCCGTGGCCATGGTGATCGGCAACCGGCCCGCCATCCCGGAGTCCCTCACCACCCCCGGAGCAACGCTCGGCTCGGCGATCGTCAACCAGTTCGCTGAGGCGTCCCCAGGGATCGGCACCAGCTCGGTGATCGCGCTCGGCGCCGTGCTGCTCCTGCTCACCGTCGCCGTCAACGCCGGCGGTCAGGCCCTGCTCCGGAGTGGCTCGGGAGCCCGGACGCACTCCGCGGGGGCACTGCGATGACTGTCCTGCTCGCCCCGAGCCGCCGCGAGCTGGTCCGCACCGCCGCCCGCCGGTCCCTGCGCCGGCGGCGGGTCACCGGCACGGTGCTCCAGGGGCTCTGCGCGGTCGCCGTCGTGGCGGCGGTGGCGCCCCTGGTCGCCCTGGTGTACTACACCGTCACCCGTGGGGCGGGCGCCCTCTCCTGGGCGTTCCTGACCCACGCCCCGACCCCTCCCTTCATACCCGGAGGCGGCATCTCGACGGCCATCACGGGCACCGCCGAGATCGTCGGCCTCGCCATCGTTCTCGCCATCCCCACCTCGCTGCTCGCCGCCCTCTTCCTCTTCGAGCGCAGTGGCAAGCTCGCGGCAGCCCTCCGCTTCAGCGCCGACGTGCTGACCGGGGTGCCCTCGATCATCATCGGGATCTTCGCCTACGCGGTGCTGGTCCTCCCCCTGCACCAGTTCTCCACGCTGGCGGCGGCCTTCGCGCTCGCCGTGCTGATGCTGCCGATCATGATCCGGGCGGACGAGGAGGCGATGCGCACCATCTCGCTCGACCTCTGGGAGGCGGGGATCGCTCTCGGGGCGCGGCGCGGGCGGGTGGCCCGGTCGGTCGTGATGCGCGGCGCCCTGCCCGACCTGGTGACCGGGAACCTGCTCGCCATCGCCAGGGCCGCGGGCGAGACCGCGCCCCTGCTGTTCACCCTGGCCACGCCGCTCGCGGCGATGACCCTGCTCATCTACACCGACGGGACCCAGGCGTTCCCCAGCGCTGAGCGGACGGCATGGGCGACCGCGCTGGTGCTGCTCAGCTTCGTCCTGCTGCTGAGCGTCGCGGCCCGTCTGATCGCCCGGCGCATCTCGAGGAGGGCACACTGACATGACCGGAGACCAATCCACCCTGCCCGCGGCGCTGGCGGCCGTGGCCGCTGGGCCCGATCGCGCGGCCCGCACCCCGGTGGCGACGACGCCACGGCCCGACGGCGCGCCGTCCGCGGCCGCCGGCGGAGCGCGAGCGCGCGAGGGTATGACCTCGGCCCAGACACCTGGCCTGAACCTCGATGGCGTGCGGGTGTCCTTCGGTGATCACGTCGCGGTGCGCAACGTCACCCTGGCCATTCCGAGCGGCGAGGTCACGGCGCTCATCGGTCCCTCGGGGTGCGGGAAGACCACCCTGCTCCGGGCCCTCAACCGCCTCCACGACCACACCGGTGGCCGGGTCGAGGGATCGATCCGGCTCGGCGACCTCGACCTCTACGCCCCGGGGACCCGGCCCGAGCTGGTGCGCACCCGGATCGGCATGGTGTTCCAGCGGCCCAACCCGTTCCCGGCGATGAGCATCTTCGAGAACGTCGTCTCCGGGCTGCGGTTCAACGGCGTCCGTGGCCGGGCCCTGCTGCGCGACGCCGCGGAGTCGGCCCTGCACCACGCCGCGCTCTGGGAGGTCGTCAAGGACCGGCTGCACCAGCCCGCGGCGCGGCTCTCGGGCGGCCAGCAGCAGCGGCTCTGCATCGCCCGGGCGCTGGCGGTGGAGCCGGAGATCCTGCTGATGGACGAGCCCTGCTCCGCGCTGGACCCCATCGCCACCGCCAAGATCGAGGAGCTGATCACCCGCCTGGCGCCGGAGGTCACCATCGTGCTGGTCACCCACAACATGTTCCAGGCCCACCGCGTGGCGGGTCGCACCGCCGTCTTCCTGCTGGGGGAGGACCGGGTCGGGGAGCTGGTCGAGGTGGGACCGACCGCCGAGGTCTTCGCCAGCCCGCGGGACGATCGGACCCGCGCCTACGTGACCGGCGAGGTCGGCTGACCACCTGGTCCTCGCCTCGACCCGCCGGAGTGGCCCTCGCCGCGCCACAATCCGCTCATGCACATCCCGGCCAAGGTCGACTACGGCATGCGCGCCCTGCTCACCCTGGCGACCTGTGACGAGCCGACCACCGGGCAGGCGCTGGCCGAGGCCCAGGGGCTCCCCACCAAGTTCCTGGGGGCGATCCTGACCGAGCTGCACCGGGGCGGCCTGGTGACCAGTCACCGGGGCACGCAGGGCGGGTACTACCTCGCCCGGCCGGCGTCGGAGATCACGGTGGCGGACGTCATCCGGGTGCTCGAGGGCCCGCTCGCCGAGGTCCGCGGCCTCCGCCCCGAGATGACCGCCTACAAGGGGGCCGCCGAGCACCTCCAATCGGTCTGGGTGGCGGTGCGGGGGAGCCTGCGACGCGTGCTCGAGCAGGTGACCCTGGAGGACGTGGTCCGGGGGCGGCTTCCCGAGTCGGTCAGCGAGCTGACCCAGGACCCGGACGCCTGGAACGCCCGCCTGCGCTGACCGCGCCCCGGCCGGCGCGGCCCGCGACACGCGGGCAGGTCTGCCGGTCAGGAGGTGAAGGCGAAGCGGCCGATGCCGAGGGCGGGCACGAGCATGGCGCGCTCGCCCTCGTCCAATTCGATCGATCGCTCTCGACCGACTCCGCGAACCTCGGCCAGCGCATCCACGATGCTCTGGGTGAAGCGCAGGTCGCGCACCGGCCGTCCCAGCCGCCCCTTCTCGATCAGGAAGGTGCCGTCCCGGGTCATCCCGGTGATCACGGTCCGGAGCGGGTGGACGTCGCGCACGTACCAGAGACGGGTGACGTAGAGACCGCCGTCACACCCCGCGATCAGCTCCTCGAGGCTGCTCTCCCCGGGTGAGACCACCAGGTGACGGGCCCAGGGACCGAAGGTGTTGGGCATCGGCAGGGCATGGCCGGTCGAGGGCACGTCGTCGCGCAGGGCGGTCGCGCTGTCGTGGACGAAGCTCCGGCAGACACCCTCTTCGATGCAGCTCACGCAACGGGTGGAGACGCCCTCGTCGTCGAACGGGAACGGCATCCCGCCGGGATGGCCGGCGTCGTCGGCGATGCTGACCAGCGAGCTCATCAGCTTCTCCCCGGCGCGCATGAAGCTCCGGTGCTCCTGGTGGGCCTGCGCGCTGAAGCCGAGGTCGGAGAGGTGCCCGACCAAGTCGGCGACCGCGTAGGGGGAGAGCACCACCGGATAGACGCCGGGCTCGACCGCGACGGCTCCCTGGTTGCGGCCACAGGTTTCGACCGCCTCCGCAGCCATGGCCTCGGCGTCGATGCGGGCCGCATCGTGATGGTGGCGGTCGGCGTACCCCCAGCCGTTCTCACCGCGAGTCACGCAGACCAGGCTGGCGGCGGTGCTCTCCGCGTGGCGGCGAACTCCCAGGCTGTTGGCGACGGCGGTGTGGGTGAGCGAGGTCTCCAGGGCCCCGAAGGCTTCGAGGCCCGCCACGGTGCTCACCGCGGCGACGGTCGCCACCTGGTCCGCCCGCCATTCCGGGGTGCAGGCGGCGGTCGCCGCGCTGTACGCGACCGGGCCGTCGGGTCCGGCGTCGGGGCGGGGCAGCGGGGTGACGTCCCCGGGCGGGGAGAGCCGGCGGGCGGCCTCGGCGGCGGCGACCAGCCGCCCCGGCAGGTCGTCGACGTCGCCGCGAATCTCGGCCACCCCCACCTGGTCGTCACCCATGAGCCGGAGCCGCAGCCGGCGCGACCGCTCAGCCACGTTCTGATGGATCTGATTGCGGGCGAATCGGGTCAGCCCCTGCTCATGCTCGATGACCACCACCTCGGCACGGTCGCGGCCGACCCGCTCCAGGATGCCGTCGGCGAACGCCAGGAGGTCGTTCGGCGCGCTGAGGCTCATGTCAGGACGCCGCGGTCACGGCCACGCCCTGGAAGCGGCAGGGGGCGGCTCCGTGGCCGACGTGCATGATCTGACCCGGCTGCCCCTTGCCGCAGTTGACCACGCCCCACACCCGCCACTCGGCGGGCCCGGCGACCGCATCGCACGACCTCCAGAAGTCCGGCGTGCGCCCCGCATAGAGGGCGTTCTTGACCAGGCGCACCCGCCTCCCATCCCGGATCTCCCAGCCGTTCTGGGTCCCGAACTGGAAGTTGAGGCGCCGGTCGTCGATGCTCCAGGAGCGGTTGGTCTCCAGGTAGACGCCGTGCTCGGTGGTGGCGATCATCTCCTCCAGGCTCGACTGGCCCGGCTCCAGGTTGACGTTGGTCATCCGGACCAGGGGAATGCGGTTCCAGGACTCGGCTCGCATCGCCCCGCTGCTCAGCCAGCCGTAGTCGGCCGCGGTCTCCCGCGAGGACATGTAACCCCGGAAGAGGCCGCGGTCCACCAGGACCGTGCGCTGGGCCTCCACCCCCTCGTCGTCCCACCCGTAGGTGCCCAGCCCGCCCGGGGTGGTGGCGTCGGCGGTGATCGTCACCTGCTCGCTGCCGTAGCGGAAGCGGCCAACCAGGTCGGGCGTGAGGAAGGAGGTTCCGGCATAGGCCGCCTCGTCGCCGCGCACCCGATCGAGCTCGGTGGGGTGGCCGCAGGAACTCGTGGACCTGGAGGGCAGTCTGGGTGCCGTCCAAGATGAGGGTCAGCCGGCCGGTGGGGCAGAGGGGGGCGCTCAGCAGCGCGACCGCCTCGGTGGCGATCCGGGGTGCGCTGCCGGCGAAGTCCAGGCCTTCGATCGCCTCGTAGCCCGCGCAGACCTGGTGGCGCCCGAAGCTGTTGGGAAAGCTGCGGGTCTGGACGTCGTCGGCGCTGGTCGCGGTGGCATCCATGCCTCCCCCCGACTGGACCAGCACCTGCTCGACCACCGACCCCTCGCTGCTCGCGAACAAGCGGTGCTCGCGAACGAACTCGAGCGACGCCTCATGGGTGGTGACCCCCTCCACCGAGGCCATCGCCTCGTCGGCCCGGATCAGCAGGTCCATCTTCTCCTCGAGGCTGACCTCGAACGGGTCGCGCTCCACGGGTGTCCGGTACTCTCCCACCGCCACCGGGCAGGGGGCGAGCCGGACCGCCTGGCGGCGCAGCCGCGAGGAGGCCCGCGCGATCCGGCAGGCGGTCCGGGCGGCCTCACCCAGGCTGTCGGGGTCGAGCCGGTCGACGCCGGCGAACCCCCAGGCTCCGTCGACGATGACCCGGATGCCCACCCCCTCGTCCTCGAACGAGGAGACCGCGGCGAAGCTGCCGTCCTTGACCGACAGCGCCTGGATGCCCCGCTGGACGACCCGGCAGTCGGCGTAGCTGGCCCCGCTGGAGACGGCGACGTCGAGGGCCAGCTCGGCGATGTCCTTCATCGCCGGGCAGTCGCGGCGGCAGCGGAGCTTCTCACGCACCCGGACTCTAGAACCCAGCGCTCCGGTCAGGGCTCCTTGCTGTCCTGATTGGCGCGTTCTCCCGGGCGGAGGGGCGGCCGTATACTCGGGTCTCATCTCGGAGCTGACCATCGACTCGGACCGATGAGGTGGGAATGAGGCGTCCTCGGCTGCCGCTGTCCCTTTTCAATCCCCGGCGGCGACTGCGCGATCGGCTCCTCGCCACCATGCTGGTGGTCGCCCTGGTGCCCGCCGCCGCGTTCTTCGTGCTGACCGCGGTGAGCCTGCACGGCATCACCCAGACCACCGTCAACCATGCCGACAGCGAGCTCGTCCAGAACCAGGAGCAGGGGTTTCAGAAGGATCTCGGCGCCACCGCGAACGGCGCGGTCGAGGCCAACCTCCAGGCGCTGCGCCAGACGGTGGGGGGGCTGGCCGGGCAGCTGAGCGCCCAGTCCGGCTCCACCAGCGCCTCGCCCTCAGCCTCGGCCTCCGCCACCCCCTCGCCCTCCGCAGGCGCCACCGCCTCGCCATCCGCCGCCGCCACCCCCTCGGCCCCGGCGGCGCCCGGCGGGGCTGCGGGCGCGCCCCAGGCACAGCCCCTCGGTGACGGTGTCGACGCGATCAGCTTCCCCGACTCCTCGGCCACCGCCGAGCTGCTGGTCGGAGTGCCGACGGGGAGCACGGCGCCGGTGCTAACCCGGGCGGGGCGGCTCGCAGCCCTCAGCAAGTTCGCGACCGCCTCGCTGGTCAAGGCCGCCGCCAAGGAGGGGGAGTTCGTCGACGCGCTGTGGGTGATGGACCCGGCGGACCAGGCCGTGTGGGTGAGCCCGGGCGGGGTGTCGCCGCCCCCTCAGGGGGATAGCCTGGCGGCGAACCCGCAGGGCATCCCCCTGAGCCTCCTCCGGCTCTCCACGGCCCCGGCCTCGCAGCCCACAGCGTCCTGGTCATGGACGATCCCCTACCAGAACCCGCTGCATGGCGGTGACTGGGAGGTGACCGTCTACGCGCTCGACGGACATGGGTTGGTGGTGGGGGCGGACGTGCCGCTCGCCCAGTTCGCCAAGGTGATCCCCCAGGCGCCCGCCCAGGCCGGCTCCTACCCGCTGCTCCTGGACAACGACACCGACCAGGTGATCGCCGTCAACGGCCTGCCGGCGGCCGATGCCAAGGACTTCACCGCCCCACTGATCGAGGGAAAGGCGCTCCCCCCGCCGGCGGGCAATCAGGGCCGGACGGTGCTCGCCAACCTGGAGCAGGCCGAGGCCGCCGTGGGCGACGGGGCGGCCGTGGCGCCCATCGAGGGGTCCGTTCGGGGCGTGAAGCGGCTCTACTTCGTCGCCGCCGTCACCGACCCCGGGTGGACCCTGGTGGACTCGGTGCCGCTGGCGAACTTCCAGCCCAACGTCTCGGCGCTCCAGGAGGGCATCAACACGGCGCTGACCAGCGTCTTCCAGGGTGCCATCTGGATCGTCGCCATCCTGCTGCTGGTGTCCTTCCTCCTCGCCACCCTGCTATCGCGCTTCGTGGTCGCGCCGGTCCGCGCGCTCACGGCCTCGGCGGAGCGGCTCGCCGAGGGCCGCACCGATGAGGAGGTGCCCCCGCAGGGGAGAGACGAGGTGGGCGACCTCGCCGACTCCCTGGAGAGGATGCGCAAGGAGATCAACGCCTCCCGCGAGGTGATCCTCGCCGCCAGCCGCGAGCTGGAGCAGAAGGTGGCCACCCGCACCGCCGAGCTGAGCGTCCGCAACGAGGAGCTGCTGGCCCTCAACGAGCTGGCCGGATCGCTGACCCGCTCCCTGGACCCCGAGGCCATCCTCGGCGGTGCGCTGGAGGCGGTGCGGTCGGTGCTGCCGACGACCGGGGGGCATGGGTACCGGCTCAACCGCGAGGGTCTGCTGGTGGCCAGCCGGGCGGAGCCCGCGGAGGCCACCCCCGCCTTCGAGGCCGTCGCCGCAGCCGCTATCGCCGCTAACCAGCTGGTGACCCGCCCGGACGGTGACGGCGTCCTCATCGGCCTCCCGATGGGCACCGGCGCCGGTCCGCTGGGCGCCCTCGGGCTCCGGGCCACGGTCGCACCGGCGGCGGAGATGACCGCCCTGCTGATGGCCATCGGCAACCAGGTCGGGCTGGCCCTCAGCACCGCCCGGCTCTCCGACGAGGGCCGGGAGATGGCAGTCCTGGAGGAGCGGACGCGCCTCGCCCGCGAGATCCACGACACCCTGGCCCAGCAGCTGACCGGCATCGTGATCCAGCTGGAGGCCGCCCAGGCGCTGGTGAGCCGTGACCCCGAGCGGTCGATCCCGGCGCTCGCCTCGGCGCAGGAGCTGGCCCGCTCGGCCCTGGCGGAGGCGCGGCGCTCGGTCTGGGACCTCCGCCCGGCGCCGCTCGCCTCGACCGGGCTGATCTCAGCCGCCGAGAAAGAGGTGGAACGGTTCCGCCACCGGACCGGGATCGCGGCCAGGCTCAGGGCTGAGCACATGGCGCCCCCGCCGGCGCTGCGCCCGCAGTCCGAGGTCACCCTGCTCCGGATCACCCAGCAGGCGCTCGCCAACATCGCCGCGCACAGCGGGGCGTCGCGGGTGACCGTCCGGATGCGCAACCTCGGCGACCACGTGGAGCTGACAGTGAAGGACAACGGTCACGGCTTCGACACCTCCGCGCTGCCTCCAGGTTCCTTCGGCATCGTCGGGATGGCGGAACGGGCCCGGATCGCGGGGGGGACGTTCAAGGTGGAGAGCGCTCCGGGCCGGGGCACCACCATCGCCGTCGACCTGCCCGTCTCCACCGATGCCGGGGTGGCGGCCGCCACCCCGCCCCCCGCGGCGGTGCCCGTGTGATCCGGGTGCTGGTAGCCGACGACCATCCCGTGGTGCTCCACGGCCTCTGCACGATGCTGGAGGTGGAGGACGACATCCGGGTGGTGGCGCGGGCCACCGACGGGTTGGAGGCCGTGGAACGCGCCCGGGAGACGCATCCCGACATCATCCTGATGGACGTGCAGATGCCCAATGTCGACGGCATCGAGGCGATCCGGCGGATCCGTGCCGACGACCCCGAGGCCAAGGTGATCGTGCTCACCACCTACCGCAACGAGGACTACATCTTCCCCTCACTGCAGGCGGGCGCCCGCGGCTATCTGCTCAAGGACGCGAGCCTCGAGGAGCTGGCCAGCGCCATCCGCGCGGTCGCCGCCGGCGAGTCGCTGCTCGACCCGGCCCTGATGTCGAATCACCGCCCCGAGTACAGCCTCACCAGCCGCGAGCTGGACGTGCTGCGGCTGATGGCCGAGCACTGCAACAACGCCCAGATCGGCAAGCGCCTCTTCGTGAGCGAGAACACGGTGAAGACCCACGTCAGCAACATCTTCGCCAAGCTGGGCTGCAGCGACCGTGCCGCCGCGGTGCTGATCGCCTGGAAGGCTCACCTGATCTGATCCGGCCGAGCTGGTCTGCCTGGATCGGGGGGCAGCGCCAGGCAGACCGCCAGCCGTCCCGCGCGCCACCGGCGCGACGGGATCAGCCGGCGCAGCGGAGCAGGTGGACCACCGACCCGAACGCGGCGGCGGACGGCGACGGGCTGCTGCCGCCCGATTCCAGGGCCTCGGCGATCAGGGCGGCCATCGCCTCCGACCCGATCGGCCCCGGATGGATGCCGTCGCCGGGCCGGCTCCCCCAGGTGAAGTACTGCGGGTTTGCGGCGCTGGCCGCCCCCCAGTTCACCACCACGGTGTTGGGAACCTGGGCGGCAACCTGGTCGAGCTCCTGGTTGATGATCGGCGGCCAGTCGGGATGCGCCGGGTCGTTGCCGGCGTTGACCAGCACCAACCGCTGGAGCTGCAGTGGGCGCAGCAGGGCCGAGACCTGGCCGGGACTCCAACCTGGACCGTTGGTGCCGAGCTCGATGACGAGGCGCGAGGTGAGCTCACCCGCCGCGCTCAGCTGGGCGATCACCGCGGGGAGAGCGGCCATCTGGCGTGAGACCTGGCCGCTGATGTAGGCGTTGGGGAGCAGCTGGTGGAGGTCCGGGGCCACGTCGATCATGATCGAGTTGCCGATGACGGTCGCCTGCAGCGGGTTCGGCCCGGGCGGCGAGGCCGGCGCCCCGGCGGTCGGTGACGGCGAGGCCGGCGGAGCAGCGCAGGTTGGGGCCGTCGGGGCCGGCCGCGGGGGCGTCACCACCCGGGTGAAGCTGGGCACCACCACCAGGCTGGCGGGCATAGAGACGACGCTCGAGGCGGGCGCCGCCGCGAGCACACCGGAGAGGCCCACCCCCGCGACCCCCAGCACCAACCCGGTTCCGGCGAGCCCGGCCCAGAGGCCGGTGGGGATCCCACGGAACGACCATCGGGGGGCGACCAACCCGGCGAACACCCCGCGGAACCCGCGCCTGCGGATGGGCTCCTCCACAAAGTGCCAGGAGAGCCCGGCGACCGCGACGGTCGCCCCCAGCTGCAGCAGCGCCAGCGCCGGCCCGGGGGTGCTGTCGACGGGGGTGGTGAGCACGATGATCGGGTAATGCCAGAGGTAGATCCCATAGGAGCGCACCCCGATCCAGCGCAGGGGCGGGGCTCCGAGGATCCGGCCGAGCAGCGCCGCCGGGTGCGCCAGAGCCGCGATCACCGCCACCGTCGCCAGTGAGAGGATCACCATCCCGCCGCGGTAGAGGAGGGTCTGGTACTCGTTGGTGTCCATCACCATGACGACGATCACAGCCAGCCCCACTCCACCCAGGGCGTCGAGGCCGCGGCGGCGCAGCGCCGACAGAGACCCCGTCAAGCGGCGGCTCGGCCAGACGATGGCGAGCGAGGCGCCGATGAGCAGCTGGAAGGCGCGGGTGTCGGTGCCCTCGTAGACCCGGGTTGGGTCGCTCCCGGGCTGGAAGAGCGCGGCCATGGCCCACGCCGAGGCGACCGCACCGGCGACCAGCAGCCCCGCGAGCAGCCATCGCCGGTGCACGACGCGCAGCGCGAGCATGAGGAGCAGCGGCCACACGAGGTAGAACTGCTCCTCGACCGCGAGCGACCAGAGGTGCCCGAGCGGCGAGGGCGCACCGAAGCTGGCGAAGTACGAGACGTGCTGGAACGCGTACCACCAGTTGCTGAAGTAGAGGAGGGCGGCGAGCAGCGCGCCACGTATCCCGCCGAGCTGGGAGGGGTCCAGGAAGACGATCCAGAGGGTGACCACCACCAGCATCACCCAGAGCGCGGGCAGCAGACGGCGTGCGCGCCGCAGCCAGAACCGTCCCAGCGCGATGGCTCCCTCGCGCTCGCGCTCCGCGAGCAGCAGGTCGGTGATGAGATACCCGGAGAGAACGAAGAAGACGCCCACCCCGAGCAACCCGCCGGACGCCCAGCCGACGTTCAGGTGGTAGAAGACGACAGCGAGCACCGCGACGGCCCGGAGGCCGTCCAGGCCCGCCATGTACCGCCCCTCTCCCCTCGCGGGTGGTGGCATGGGAAACCATCCCTGAGTCCCGGCTCATCCCCACGGCCGGACACCGGGCGCTCCGCTGCGACCGGGGCGATCCCATCCTACCTCCCGGGCAAGGGCCTCACTCCCCCGCCCGTGCAACAAACGAGGCAGCAGGCTCGGTCGCGGTCAGTACATGACGGTGGCGAACTCCCCCACCTGGCGGAAGCCGAGGCGCCGGTAGAGGCGCAGCGCGGGCTCGTTGTAGGCGTTCACATACAGCGAGCAGACCGGCACCTCGGTGAGCAGCTCGGCGCAGATGGCCGCCATGGCCGCGGTGGCGATCCCGCGACCTCGAAACCGCGGATCGGTCCACACCCCCTGGATCTGGACGACATCGGGCGTCCATGCGGACAGCTCCAGCTTGAAGGCGATCTCGTCACCCTCCATGAGGAGAAAGGACCACCCCCGGTCGATGAGGGCAGCCATGCGCAGCCGCCACCCGACCGCGTCGACCGCCATCGGGTCGACCCCCATCTCCTCCCGGTGCATGGCGGCGGCGGCCACCGTGAGCGCGGCGAGGTCTTCTCGCCGGCCCCGCCGGATCGGCACGCCCGGCAGGCTGGAGGGCGGACCGTCCAAGACCATCACCGGCTGCGGGTCGCGCACCTCGACCGGGCGGCGCTGGGGACCCAGGAGACCGACCAGGGCGCGCACCGCCGGAGCGGGGCCGATGATCAGGCGGGGCGGGAGCTGGCGGGCCAGCGCGGCGCCGATCGCCGGGGCGTCGCCGAGGTCGGGGATCCAGGGGACCACGACCGGCCCCCCCATCAGCGCGGCCCGCATCCCCTCCCCGTCCCCCAATCCCCACCAGGCCTCCAGGCGCGCGCCGAGCCGCAGCTCGCTGCGGAGGAAGACGTTGGCCACCGGATCGCGGTCGAGGAGGGCGGTCAGCGGGGCGCGGAGCTCAGGCCCGAGCCGGACGAGATCGGCCCTCCGGCGTCCGGCCCGCTGGAGCATGCCCCGCATTGTGAGCTTCATCGGCGAGAATCCCCGCATGCTGATTCTCATGAGCCACCAGGCCACGAGGGACGAGGTGGAGAACGTCATCCGCCACGTTCGGGAGCGAGGGTACCGCCCCGTTGAGCTGCCTGGCACGGACCGGCTCGCCATCGGGGTCCTGGGCAGCAACCCAGGCCAGATCCGGGACGCGGTGGTCGCGCTCCCCGGGGTCGTCGCCGCGGTCCCGGTCAGCAAGCCGTACAAGCAGGTCGGCAGGGAGTGGCATCCCACACCCACCGTGGTCACCGTGGGCGGGGTCCGGATCGGAGAGGGCGCGCCGTTCGCGGTGGCCGGTGGGCCCTGCGCGGTCGAGTCCCGGTCTCAGCTCCTGGAGACGGCCCGCGCGGTGCGGGCGGCGGGCGCGGACCTGCTCCGCGGCGGCGCCTACAAGCCGCGGACCTCGCCCTACTCCTTCAGCGGTCTGGGGGCCGAGGGGCTCCAGTACCTCGCCGAGGCGAGGGCCGAGACCGGCCTTCCGGTGGTCACCGAGGTGCTCAGCCCGGGCGACGTCGAGCAGGTGGCAGCCGTCGCCGACATGCTCCAGGTGGGGACGCGCAACGCCCAGAACTTCGCCCTCCTGGAGGCGGTGGGCGGCTCCGGCAAACCGGTGCTGCTGAAGCGCGGGCTCTCCAACACCATCGAGGAGTGGCTGCTCAGCGCTGAGCACGTGGTCAGCCACGGGAACCCCAACGTGGTGCTCTGCGAGCGTGGCATCCGCACCTTCGAGACCGAGACCCGGAACACCCTCGACCTCAGCGCGGTCCCGCTGATCCGGTCCCTCTCCCATCTCCCCATCGTGGTCGACCCCTCGCACGCCACCGGCCGGCGGGACCTGGTCCCCCCCATGGCGCTGGCGGCCGTGGCCGCGGGAGCGGACGGTCTGCTGGTGGAGGTGCACCCCAACCCGGACGAGGCCCTGTCGGACGGTCCGCAGTCGCTGACCCTGGCCCAGTTCGCCTCCTTGATGGAGGAGGTGCGCCATCTCAGCGCAGCCCTCAGCAGGGTGGCAGAGCCGGGCGTAGCATGTGGACCATGGGATCGCGGCGCGGGAGGCGGTGATGCCGCTCTTTCGGCGCGGTGACCGTCGCACCGACAAGCGGGACGGGGCGGCACCCCCGGCAGCGGCACCGCCGCCGGCTCCGCCGCCGCCGGGCGCTCCGCTGAGCCCGGGCGGCACCTTCCCGCCTCCCTCTCCGGCCTACCGTCCCCCAGCCGGGGCGAACGCGCCCGTCCCCTCCGCGGCTACGGTCGCCCGGTTCCCGGTCACCGAGGGGGATCTGCCCTGCCGCGCCCGTTCCTGCGCCAATCACAACGGCGTGCTCTGCCATTACATCGACCGGCGCGGCCGGCGCTGCGACACCGCCTGGTGCCCCAATCACTGGGCCACCGTCGGGGGGATCGTGTACTGCCGGCGGCACGCCGGCACGATCGCGGCGATCGGCTACTTCGACCACCCGGCCGGAATGCCGGACGTCGACAACCGGGCCCCCTCGCTCGTCAACTGGGTGGCCCGCGACCTCGACGCCTTCGTCGCCGCGACCCTGGTGCAGGTGGCCACCCAGGGGGAGACCTTCGTGCGGGAGCCGGTGGTGTCCACCCACGCCGACCGGTCCGGTGGGAGGCGCTACGAACGCGGCTGGAAGCTGGTCGACCACACCGGCCTCCGGCTGGTCGTGGCCGTCTTCGTCCACGAGAACGAGGACACCACGATCCGGGTGAGGGTCGGTTCGGTAGTGGTCGCCGAGGGCGTGCCGCCCTGGGTCGAGCGCCACCGGAGGGGGATCGAGGTCTCCGACGAGACCGACCGGAGCCAGCGGGCGCTCTTCTACTCCTTCCTCCAGAAGCACATCGTGGCCGCGGTCAAGACCAATCGGGCGGTCGACCAGGACATCCGCCAGCGCTGATCCAGTCGGTCGTCTGACCCGGGGCGGGCGGCTGGCGGGACCTCCCTCAGTCGAACGAGGACGACGCCCCGAGCAGGTCGAGGAGCTCGCCGAGCAGGACCGACCCCACCACCTCACCCCCGGATGACCCGGCGCCGGTGAGCCGGAGGCAGAGGCGGTCGGCCACCGCGAGCGCGCCGGGGGCGTCCAGGTCGTCATCGATGCGCTCGAGGAAGCTCGCCCGCCACCCGGCGGCCTCGCGGCGGTCGAGGGTGGCCCCCGCCCGAGCGGCGCCGGCGTAGCGCAGCCGCCTGGCCTCCGCCGCTTCCAGAGCCTGATCGGTGTACTCCCACGCGGCGTGGTGCTGGTGGGCGGCGAGCAGCAACCGCACCGTCGCCGCCGGCACACGCTCCAGGAGCTGGCGCACGAAGACCAGGTTGCCGATCGACTTGCTCATCTTCTCGCCCTGGTAGCCGACCATCGCCACGTGCACCCACAGCCGCACGTAGGGGGAGATGCCGGCGCCGACCGCCTGGGCGATCTCGGACTCGTGGTGCGGGAAGACCAGGTCCGTGCCACCCCCGTGGACGTCGATGGGCGTGTCGAGCTCCTGGGTCGAGAGCACCGAGCACTCGATGTGCCAGCCGGGGCGGCCGTCGCCCCAGGGCGACGCCCAGCTCGGCTCACCGGCGAGCGACGGCTGCCAGAGGACGAAGTCGAGCGGGGCCCGCTTGCGCGGATCGTCAGGATCGGCGCCGCGCTCCCGCGAGAGCTGCACCATGGCCTCGGGGCTGAGTCCCGAGAGGTCTCCGTAGGCCGGGAACCGGGCCACCTCGAAGTAGAGCCACCCGTCCACCTCGTAAGCGAAGCCGGCCGCCTCCAGCCGCGAGATCCAGTCAACCATGGCCGGAACATGCCGGCTGGCGCGGGGCGCCGCGTCGACCGGGAGGATGTCGATGGCCCCCATGTCCCGGTCGAAGTCGCCGACCACCTGCTCGGCGAGCTCCTGCCAGGTGATTCCCCGCGCCGCCGAAACCCGCATCATGTCGTCGTCGACGTCGGTCACGTTGCGGACGCTGCGGACCGGGTGACCGAGGCTGCGAAGCCGGCGGGTCAGCAGGTCGAAGGTGTGATACGTGAACGCGTGGCCGAGGTGGCCGCCGTCGTAGGGGGTGATCCCGCAGACGTAGAGCCCGACCGGGGCTCCGCCATCCACCTCGAGAGGCCGGAGCGACCGGGTGGCGGTGTCGAAGAGGCGGAGCACGGTTGCAGCATAGCCACCCGCCTTGACCCCGCTGCCGGCAACCGGACGACCGGGTGGGGGCGGCGGCAGGTTAGACTCCAGGAGCCTGCGGCCCCGTGGTGTAGCCTGGCCTAACACGCCACCCTGTCAAGGTGGAGATCGTCGGTTCAAATCCGATCGGGGTCGCCAGGCGGGCCGGGGGCCGGATCAGAGCTCCCGCGGCAGCAGCAGGCGGGTGACCGCCCCGCCGCGCTGGACCTCCGCCCAGGTGTCCGACTTGAGTTGGAGCGAGATCAGCGCCCCGGTCGGGAAACGCTCCCGGAGCGACGCCGGTGCGCCGGCACCGGCGAGCAGCAGGGCCAGTTCCTGGATCCCAGGGTTGTGGCCGATCAGCATCGCCTCCCGGATGCCGGCGGGGAGCTGCCGAAGCCGCGACTGCAGGGCAGCCGCGCCGGCCGCATACAGCCCCTCCTCGACCAGGACCTCCGGGTCCCCGAGTGCGGGCAGGATCAGCTCGAGGGTCTGACGGGCTCGCCGGGCGGCGGAGCAGAGGACGAGGCCCGGTGCAACGCCCTCGTGCCTCAGCTGACGGCCCAGCTTCGCGGCCGCCCGCTCCCCCCGGGCGGTCAGCGGCCGATCGGCGTCGGGCAGTGCGGGGTCGTCCCAGCTCGACTTGGCGTGACGGAGCAGGTGCAGGGTCAGGGGCGCCGCCTTCGAAGGCTTGGTCATCGAGGTGGAGGCACCCTCTCGCACACCCATCCGACCAGATCGTCGAGCACCCGGTCGCGCTCGGGCTCGTTGAAGATCTCGTGGTAGAGACCGGGGTAGACGCGCATGGTCCGGTCCGGGCTGCCCACGCGCGCGTGGACGTAGCCGGCCGCCGAGGGGTCGACCAGGGCGTCGAGGGTCCCCTGCATCACGAGGACCGGGAGGGTGAGGCTGGGGAGGCCGCTGGCGACCTCATCCATCGCGGCCAGCATCTCCGCCCCGAGCCTGGCCCTGACCCGCCGAGGGCGGACCAGGGGGTCGGCGAGATACGCGGCCACCACCGCAGGATCCCGCGAGATCTTCTCGAGAGGGAGCTTCATGACCCCCAGCTCGGGCGCCACCCGGGCCAGCAGGCGACCCACGACGACGGCCGGGGCGGAGATGCCGGCGCTCACCACGGCGGGGGCGGACAGCACCAGCCCGATGAGCTCGGGCTGGTGGCGGAGCGCGTAGACGGCGGCGATCAGGCCACCCATGCTGTGGCCCAGCAGCACGGTGGGGGAGGCCCCCTCCCGGGCCGCGACGTCGAGCGCGACCTGGTGGAGGTCCTCGACGTAGTCGTCGAACCGGGCCACGCTCACAGGCCTGCCGGCGGAGCGTCCGTGGCCGCGGTGGTCGGGCACGACCACGCTGAGCCCGGCCGCGGTGAGCCGCTCCGCGACGTGGCGATAGCGCCCCCCGTGCTCGGCATAGCCGTGGGAGATCAGGACGCGGCCCCCGGTCCGGCTGTCGTCGGGTTCCCAGACTCTCCAGAAGAGCTGGAGGCCGCCTCGGCCCAGCGAGTCGCCCTGCACCTCGCGCACCGGCCGGACTCTAGCCCTCCGCGGGTGCCGCCGCCCGGATCAGGTGGCCAGGGCCCGCAGCATCTGCTCCCGCAATGAGGCGAGCGAGATGGGCTTGGTGATCAGCGCTCGGGCGCCGACCGCCGCCGCGCGCAGGGGATCCTCCGGCGAGTCGCGGCCGGTGACCATCAGCACGCGCATTCCCGGAGCGGTGGCGATCAGCCGGCGACAGACCTCGAGACCGTCCATCCCCGGCATGTTGATGTCGAGCAGCACGAGGTCGAAGCGCACCTGCTGCGCCGCGAGCAGGGCTTCCTCCGCGCTGTGGGCGGGATGGGCCCGGAACCCCTGCATCTCCATGTAGGCGGCGATGGTCCGGGCCAGCCGGACGTTGTCGTCGACGATGAGCACGGCCGGAGGCCGCGGCCGGCTCGACGCCTCGGGGCTCGCGACAGCCTCCGGCCTCGCCGCCCGTGGGCTGACGGCGGTGAGGTCGCGCAGCGCCGCGCCGGGATCGGAGGGGGCGGCGGCGGAAGGCGCCGGTGCCGGGCTCGAGGGCGCCCCCGGGGCCGGCGGCGAGGGCAGCGGAGGAGCGGCGATGGCAGTCACCGGCCGCGGCGCGGACGCCGGGACGGCGACCGGGGCGGGGGGCCGCAGGACGGCACGAGGGTGATCCGGCTCCGCCGCGGCGGGCGACGGCGCGGCGGGCTGGGAAGGCTCCCCGGGACCGGCCAGCCCGATGCCGGCCACATGCGTGAGATCAAGGATGGTCATGTTCCGCAGATTGGAGCGTCTCTTGCGCTTGCTCTCACCCTACAGGCTGGGTGAGGCGAGGGGCGCCGCCGTGTGCGGGAATTCAGCGGACCGTTCCGCAGATGTTTCCAAATGTCGCAACCGCTTGAGGGGGATCTCGTGGCCGCGGCGGGACGGCCGAGCGGTGGTTCGCCGGCCCTCGCCGCGCGCCGGAGGCTCCTCCCCGTACCATCGAGCGATGCCTGAGATGGCTCCCGACACCGAGGGCGTCGAGCGCGTGCTGATCGTGGTGGCGCACCCCGACGACTGCGACTTCGGCTGCGCCGCCACCACCGCTCGCTGGACCGACGCCGGGATCGAGGTCTCCTACTGCATCGTCACCGACGGGCAGGCGGGCGGCTTCGACCGGTCGGTGCCGCGCGACCGGATGGCCGAGATCCGGAGGACCGAGCAGACCGCCGCCGGCGCGGTGGTGGGGGTCAGCGACATCGCCTTCCTGGGCTACCCCGACGGGGAGCTGACGGTCACCCACGACCTCCGCCGCGACATCACCCGGGTGATCCGCCAGAAGCGGCCGGACCGGGTGGTGACCCAGTCCCCCGAACGCAGCTGGACCCGGCTGTTCGCCTCTCACCCCGACCACCTCGCCGCCGCCGAAGCCGCCATCTGCGCCGTCTACCCGGACTCGCGCAACCCGTTCGCCCACCGGGAACTGCTGGAGCAGGAGGGACTCGAGCCGCACACGGTGCGAGAGCTGTGGATGATGGGCAACGCCGAGCGGGTCAACGTCTGGAGCGACGTGACTGCCACCGCCGACCGCAAGCTGGAGGCCCTGCGCTGCCACCGCTCCCAGTACGCGGAGTGGGAACCCCTGGAGGAGCGGGTGAGGGCCTGGCTGCGGACCGGGGCCGAGAACGCCGGCCTGGGCGCGGAGGCATCCGCTGAGGGCTTCTACAGGATCGCCACCGCCTGAGCTCGCGCGGCCGGCGCCGGTTGGAGGCCGACGCCTCAGCCGATGGCGAGCAGGTCGGCGGCGCGAACCCCCCGCCAGGCCGGGTGGCGCAGGCTCCCCGTGAGGTTGACCACGTAGCGGTTGTTGCGACCGACCCGCTCCCGCCGCAGCATCCCCGCACGCTCCAGATCGCCCACGATCCGGTAGCAGGCACGCTCGGTGATTCCGACCGTCGCCGCGATGTCCCGCACCCGCATGTGAGGGTCGCGGGCCAGGCAGACCAGTACATGGCCGTGGTTGGAGAGCAAGGTCCAGGGGCGCCTGCCCACCACCGCATCGTCGGGCGACGACGCGTCGTTATCGGGAGGCAGATCGGTTGTGGGGCTCATGGGCTCGTCATGCCGCGGGGCCGATGACCCGCCCCGTGGCTTGCTCAGAGCATAACAACGAGACCATAAACGCGCGAGATGCAATTCGGGTCTCCGGGGCCTGATTCGCCCTGATCCCGTCAACCGCGGTAGACGGCCAGGTGCCAGAGGCAGGTGGACGGGGCGAGAACGTTCAGCCGGTAGCTCCCGGGTGCGAGCGCCATCCCTCCCGGCCCCGCGTCGATCGTGCTGCCGCTGTCACCCCGGTGGGAGGCGATCGCCTCCGGGCTGGCCGCGGGGGCCGCCGCCCCCAGGTCGCCCACCACCACCGTGGGGCCGGAGCTCGCCGCCGCCGTGCCGCCGGGGCAGGTGTAGGCGACCGCCACCAGCCAGGTCCCGGTGACCGTGAAGGCAGCCGTCGCGGGGAGCGTCTGAACACCGCACCCCACCCAGTCGAGGGTCGGGTCCGCGGCGAAGCCCGACGGCACGGGGCGGAGGGAGCTCAGGGGCTGCTGCCCGCTGGCGAGCGCCGGGCAGGCCAGCAGCGACGGGGAGGGGTTGGCGCTGGGCGACGGGGTGGCCGGGATCGGGGTCGCGGTCCCCGACGACCGCGGGCCGCCGCTCGCTGAGGCGGGGCCGGCCGAGGGTGGCGCGAGCACCGGCGCACGGATCAGCACCTCCGAGACCCAGTGGGCGGTGGGCAGGCCGATGCCCGCTCCCAGCACCAGGCCGGCACCAAGCGAGAGGAAGGCGACCAGCCAGGAGGCGCCGCCTCGGAGGTGCTTCATCGACTATCCGAACACCGACCAAACCACGACGCCGATGGCGAAGCTGATCGCCGCTCCCATCACGATCCCGAACGCGAGCATGAGCATCGGTGGCATGCCGATGAAGAGGTTGGAGGCCGGGCGCAGCGCCTCCGGGATCATCTCGTGCCCCGCTCCCCCGGGCGCGTGGAGCCGGCCGTCCTCGGCCGATGGCGGCTCCGTGGTGCCGATCAACGCGTCTCTCCTCACCCAGGGTGCCGCTGCCGGGTCGCGGACCAGGATGGCCGTCAGCGGCGCGGCGCGCCGGCCCCAGCCAGCGGCGGGGCGGCCGCGTGGCTAAGTGTGCCTCATCTCGGCGTGCACGGCAAATAGTTAGGCTATATAATTATCGTCGATGACGGTGACGCTCACCCCCCCGCCCGCCCGGGCCGCGACCTCCGAGGACCTCGCGCTCGCCAACCGGCTCCGCCCGCTCCTCCTCCACCTCGCCCGGCACCTCCGCCGGGTCGTCAAGGGCAGCGCCCTCACCGGCGGTCAGGTGGAGATCCTCTCCCTGATCAGCCGCAGGCCGGGGGTGGGGATCAACGACCTGGCGGCCCGCGAGGGCATCTCCGCGCCGTCGATGTCGATCGCGGTCGACAAGCTGGAGGCCGCCGGCCTGGTGACCCGCGCCCGGGGAATCGCGGGTGATCGGCGCCGCGTCGACATCGCCGTGACGCCGGAGGGCACCCGAGCCCTGCGGTCGGCGCGGAGCAGCCGGACCGCCTGGCTGGCCGAACAGCTCCGGCGGCTGAGCCCCGAGCAGGCGGCGGCTCTCGAGGCCGCGGTCGAGCCGCTGACGGCCCTCGTCGAGGGCGATGCCCCTCGATGAGCGTGACCTCCGCGTCGGCACGGACCTTTCGCAGCCTCCAGCGCCACCGCAACTTCCGCCTCTACTTCGCCGGCCAGTCGATCTCGATCTCCGGGACCTGGGTCCAGAACATCGCCCAGGCCTGGCTGATCGTCGAGCTGACCCACTCCCCGGTCGGTTCGCCGCTCGCCCTCGGGGCCCTCGCCGCGTTCCAGTTCCTGCCCTACACCGTGCTGGGCCTGCTGGGCGGCCCTCTCGTGGACCGCTTCGACAAGCGGCTCACGATCGTCGCCACCCAGAGCACCCTGATGCTGAGCGCCGCCGCGCTCGCCGTCCTCTCGCTGAGCGGGCGGGCCACGGTGTGGGAGGTCTTCGTCCTGGCCGCGGTCGGGGGCGCGGTGCAGGTGGTGGACATGCCGGCGCGCCAGTCCTTCGTCTTCGAGATGGTGGGGCGCAAGGAGCTGCCCAACGCGGTCTCCCTCAACGCGTCCCTCTTCAACCTCGCCCGCGCCACGGGCCCGGCGGTGGCCGGCGTGCTGATCGCCACCGTGGGCGTCACCCTCTGCTTCGCGATCAACGCGGCGAGCTTCCTCGCCGTCATCGGCAGCCTGCTGCTGATGCGGCCCGGGGAGCTCTTCACCACCAAGCGCGACGAGGACCAGGGGGTGATGCGCAGCCTCGGGGAGGGGGTGAGCTGGGTGCTCCACACGCCCGCCGCCTGGCTGACCTGCGGGCTGATGCTGGTGGTGTCCACCTTCGCCATCAACTTCAGCGTCCTGCTGCCGGTCATGGCCACGGTGACGCTCCGGTCCGGGCCGGTCGTGTTCGGCATCCTGACCGCCTGCTTCGGCGTCGGTGCGCTGATCGGCGCCCTGATCACAGCCGCCGTGGGGCGGCCGAGCTGGACTCTTCTGCTCGGGGGCGCGGCGGCCTTCTCGGCCCTGCTGATGGTCCTGGCACCGCTGCATTGGGTGGCCGCCTGCGGGGCGATGCTGGTCGTCACCGGGATCGCCTTCACCACCTACACGTCGATGAGCAACGCCACCGTCCAGCTCGCCGCCCCCGACCGGCTCCGCGGCCGGGCGATGGCCTTCTACGGGTACATCTTCACGGGCGTGCCCGCTCCGCTCGGCGGTCTCCTAGCCGGGTGGCTGAGCTCGGTGGGTGGCACCGAGCTGGCCTTCCTGGTCGGTGGCGGGGTGAGCCTCGCGGCGGTGGGCGTCGCCGTCGGTGTCCGCCGCGGCTGGGTCCGGTTGCCGAACAGCCGGCGCGCGCCGCGGGTCAGGGCCCCAACGGCGGACGGCCGGGCCACGTCCGCCTCGGGGAGGGCGACCCCGGCACCGGCCATGGCCGCGAGCAGCAGCACCTCGGACGCGAAGTAGTAGTTGAAGAACGCCTGCTTGGCGAGGATGAAGGCCATGACGTTGAGGACGGCCGCCTGAAGGGCGAGGTCACCCTCGGTGCGGGGCCGTCCCCGCCAGACGATCAGCGCCACCGCGAGCGCCAGGGGGACGAACGGGAAGGCCGTCGGCAGCTGCAGATGGGCGACCCGGAAGAGCTCGACGGAGAGGTTCAGCGAGTTGGTGCGGAAGGGGAGTGCGAGCTGGTAGCCGACGAGGCTGTAGACGAAGGTCCCGACCCCGGTGACGAGGGCGAAGGGGACCATCACCAGGAGAGCCGCGATCGCGGCCACCACGATCTCCACGCGGCCGCGCCGGGACCAGAGAAAGGCGGGCGCCACGAGCACCAGGGAGGTGAACTTGACCATCAGCCCGGCGGCGAGGGCGACGGTCGCCCACCCGGGGTGGTCGCGCCGCAGCGCCAGCCACCAGACGATGCCCGCCATCATGTAGACGTCGACCCAGGTCTGGTTGACCATCCCGACCCAGAGCGGTGAGGCGAGGGCCAGGGCGGCGACCCGGTGGGCATCGGGAGACGCGTCTCCGTGCGCGGCGAGGTACCAGATGCCGGCCACGGTGGCGAGCACACTCACCATCGACATCACCCGAACGTCCCCGAGCAGCCGACCCGGGACGGCCAGGATGGGCACGATCGGCCCGTACGCGAAGTGGCCCAGGACGACGTTGGGAGGCACCGTCGCGAACAGGCCGGGCTTGTTCTCGACGTAGTAGCGGAACAAGGGTCCGTAGGGGTTCTGGCCGTGGATCAGCGCCTCCGCCGCCCCCTGGAGCGCGGTGAAGACGTCGATGTGGGCGGAGCCCCAGACCATGCCGGCGGCGGTCAGACCCACGAGGCAGAGCCCGGCCACTCCGAGCAGGGCGCTGGCCCGCCACCCGCGGGGCAGCCACGCCGCGACACCGACCAGGACGGTGAGCAGGATGGCCAGCGCCACCTGGAGCTCCGGCAGGTGATGGAAGTGCCGGATGTAGAGCAGGTTGGTGAGGCCGCAGGCGACGGTGATGACCACCCACCAGCCCCGGCCCTGGCGCCAGCGTCCGCCGCGGAGGGCCACCAGCGCCAGCAGCGAGGCGAAGCCGACGAGGAGCAGACCGATCTGGGAGTTCTTGCCGAAGCTCCAGACCACACCGAGACCCATGGCGGCGACGGCCAGGCCGGACAGGGTCAGCCGACCGGCGCTCCTCTCTACCCGGGTGGCGGTCGCGTCGAAGCGGGCGAGCAGATCCACGGGCGGCATCCTAACCGAGCCGGAGTGGCAGCGCACCCGGCACTCCTCGCGACCGTCGCTGGCGGTCGGAGGCCGGCTGCGATAGTGAGGGGATGCACGTCAGGCGGGGAGGTGCCCGGCCCCACGTGGTAGTCGTGGGTGCCGGCTTCGGCGGACTGGCCGTGGTGCGGGGACTGCGCCACACCGAGGTCGACGTCACCCTGGTCGACCGTCACAACTACCACCTCTTCCAGCCGTTGCTCTACCAGGTGGCGTCGGCGCTCCTCGACCCCTCGGACATCGCCCACCCGGTGCGATCGATCCTCCGGCGCTCCCGCAACTGCGACTTCCGGCTCGCCGAGATGACCAGCGTCGACATGGAGCGGCGGAGCGTCCGCACCACCGCCGGAGAGCTGGGCTACGACCACCTGGTGCTGGCCACCGGCAGCGCCAACAGCTACTTCGGCAACCGCGACCTGGCCACCCGCGCCTACGGTCTGAAGGACCTCGGCGAGGCTCTGGCCCTCCGTGCCCGGGTGCTCGACGCCTTCGAGCAGGCGTCTCGCTCCGAGGTGCCGGCGGAGCGCCAGGCGCTGCTCACCTTCGTCATCGCCGGCGCCGGGCCCACCGGCGTGGAGTACGCGGGGGCGCTGTCGGAGCTGGTCCACCACGTGCTGCGCCACGATTTCCCGAGCCTCGATGTCGACCGCGTGGACGTCGTCTTGGTGGAGGCGACCGGAGCCGTGCTGGGTGGCTTCCCGACCGGGCTCGGGCGGCGAGCCCAGGCGGCTCTCAAGCGCAAGGGGGTGCGCATCCTCCTTGAGCACCCGGTTGCCGGGGTCGCCAGCGGGGAGGTGGTGTTCAGCTCCGGCGAGCGGCTGTCGGCGGCCACCGTGATCTGGACCGCCGGCGTCGGCGCTGAGGCCCCGGCGGGTCTGGACGGCGTGGGGCGGGCCGCGCAGGGTCGAGTCCCGGTGAGCCCGGCGACCCTGGAGGTGGAGGGCCGGGAGGGTGTCCACGCCATCGGGGACCTCGCCGCCTGCCCGGGACGGGACGGGCGAACCCTGCCCATGCTGGCGCCGGTGGCCATCCAGCAGGGCGAGCACGTGGCGCGGGTGATCACGGCGCGGACCCGGGGCGAGCCGGAGCCCGGCCCCTTCCGCTATCGCGACCACGGCACCATGGCGACGGTGGGGCGCAACGTCGCCGTCGCTCAGATCGGTCCCCTGCGCCTCTCCGGGCTGATCGGCTGGCTGGCCTGGCTGTTCGTCCACCTGATTTCGCTGGTCAGCTTCCGGAACCGGCTGCTGGTGCTCATCGGATGGGCGTGGAACTACGTCTTCTACGACCGCCCGGTGCGCCTCATCGTCTCTCCGACGCCCCCATCGGGATCCACCGGCGCGCCGCCCGCCCTGCCATAGTGGGAGCCATGGACGACCTCTACGGCGGACAGCCGTCAGACCCCAATCGCGGACAGCCGGCCGACGTGACAGGCGGGGAGCAGCCGGAGCCGGCGGGAGGCCCGCAGCCCGACGACCTCTACGGCGAGCAGCAGGTCTCCTGGCTCGACGTTCCCGCCCACGCGCCGGTCCTCGCCAGCGACGGCACCGAGGTCGGCCGCGTGCTGGAGGTGGCCGCCCTCGTCAACGAGGACATCTTCCACGGCATCGTCTTCCAGCACAGCCGGCACGGGCACCCCTGCCTGGCCCCGGCCTCCGACGTGGCCCGGATCACCGACCGCGCGGTCCGCCTCTCGGTGGACAGCGCCACCGTCGACGGGTACGCGGAGTTCCAGCAGCTTCACGTCTCCCGCCTCGGGCTGCGCGGGATCTCGCGGTGGAAGCACCTCGGCTGGAAGGACGCCTCGGAGTAGGAGCCGCCTCCGGGCCGGCACCGCTCCGCCACCCTCGACGACCGGTCAGAGAGATCCGCCCAGCGGGGATCCGAGCCAGCCCGGCAGCCCACCGGATGGCAGCGTCGAGGTCGCGTCGGGCTTGGTGACGGTGATCGCCCCGCCGTAGTCGGAGACGTCGGCGCGGAGGCTGAGGCTCACCCCCAGGCTGCCGCCGGGAAGTGACCCGGACGATCCCGAGGTGGGCGCCAGCAGACCGGAGAGCGCGGATGCGGCGGCGCCGACGTTCACGGTCAGGGAACCGCTCAGCTCGGCGCGCACCAGGCTGCCGCTCCGCTGGCTGAGCCAGACGTCCACCGAGCCCTGACCGGTGGCGTAGGGTGCGAGCAGGGCCAGCCCCTGCTCCAGGGAGCCGCTCCCGCCACCGCTGGTCAGGTCCTGGGCCAGCTTCTGCAGGGTGGCCACGGTGATCGTCGCGGTGTACCGCTCCGCGCCGACGCCGTCCACGCTGGTGGGGCCCTGGTCCTGGAAGCCGAGCGCGGCGACCGCGGTTGCGAGCGAGCCCGGACCGGCTTTGGGGCTCGACGCCGGGGTCTCCGCGAGCCGGGCGTATGCGCCCCCGTCCTGGCTGATGTAGACCTGGCCGTCGTACTGGACCAGGGCCAGGCTGTGCCCGCCGGCGCTGACCGTGAGCTGGCGGCGCGCGCCGCTCTGCTGCTCGAGGCTGCCGGTCGCCGAGCCGCCGCTGCCGACCTGGCCGAGCATGCTCTGGATCGAGGCCGGGAGGTTGGTGAGGCTCGCGGTGTCCAGGTGGAGGTCGCCGGTCAGGCTCATCCGCAGCGGGGTCGTCTGGACCGCCTGGAGCGCGGTGGAGACGGCCTGGTCCGGGCTCTCCGCGGTCAGGATGGCGCCCGGACCGCAGCCGGCGACGACCGCCACAGCCGCGGCGGCGACCAGGGCGGGAAGGAGGCGGTGGGGGGTGGCGGCGCTCATCAACTCTGACCCAGCATACGCCCGCCCTCCCGGAATGGCCCCACACAGAACCGCTACGCTGGGCGCGGCGTGCTCACCCTCGACGGCTCCCCGCTCGGCCTCGGAGACCTGGTCGACGTCGCCCGCGGCCGGGCGTCGGTCGAGGTCGGCGAGGTGGCGCGGGGGCGGATGGCCCCGGCCAGGGAGCTGGTCCAGCGCCTGGACGCGGAGGGAGGGCCCGTCTACGGGGTCAACACCGGGTTCGGAGCCCTCGCCGAGAAGGTCATCGCGACCGAGGAGCGGATCCAGCTGCAGCGCGCCATCCTGCGCAGCCATTCGGCCGGGATGGGTCCCCCTCTTCCCGCCGAGGTGGTGCGCGGGATGCTCCTGCTCCGGGCGCGCAGCCTCACCGCCGGCCACTCCGGTGCCGGCGACGCGCTGCCGGCGGCGATCTGCGCGCTGCTGAACGCGGGGATCACCCCCTGGGTGCCCGAGCACGGATCGGTGGGAGCGTCCGGCGACCTCGCCCCGCTCGCCCACGCCGCCTCGGTGCTGGTCGGTGAGGGCTGGGTCGACGACGGTCGGGGCGGCCGCTCGGCTGCGGCTGAGGCACTGGCGGCGGCGGGGCTCGAGCCGATCGAGCTCGGGCCCAAGGAGGGGCTGGCGCTGATCAACGGCACCGAGGGGATGAGCGCGATCCTCGGGCTCGCCGTCCACGACGCGGAGGTGCTGCTGGTCGCGCTCGACTGCGCCTGCGCGATGACGGTCGAGGCCCTGCTCGGCACCCCCCGGGCCTTCGATGCCGAGGTGATCGCCCTGCGGCCGGCGCCGGGGCAGCAGACGAGCGCCGCCAACCTCCGCGCGCTGCTCCAAGGCTCGCCCATCGTCGCCTCCCACCGGAGCTCGCATCACGCGGTCCAGGACGCCTACTCGCTGCGCTGCGCCCCCCAGGTCCACGGGGCGGCGCGCGACGTGCTCGGCTTCTGCCGGGAGACGGTCGTGCGGGAGATGGGCAGCGTCGTCGACAACCCGGTGGTCCTGGCGGAGCGGGGCGAGCTCTTCTCCGCCGGCAACTTCCACGGCCAAGGGCTCGCCTACGCCGCCGACCTGCTGGCGGCACTGGCCGCCGACACCGCCGCGATCAGCGAGCGACGGATCAACCGGCTGCTCGACCCCTCGAGGTCGCGTGGCCTCCCCCCGTTCCTCAGCTCGGCCGCAGGTCTGAACAGCGGCCTGATGATGGCCCAGTACACGGCCGCGAGCTGCGTGACCCAGCTCCGCCAGGCCGCCACCCCGTACGCGGTGCAGAGCCTGGACACCAGCGCCGGCCAGGAGGACCACGTCTCCATGGGCTTCGCGGCCGCACTGCGCAGCCGGCGCAGCCTCGAGCTGCTCCGCGAGGTGCTGGCGGTGGAGGTGGTCTGCGCCGCCCAGGCACTGGAGCTGCGGGCGCCCCTCCACCCGGGGCCCGCGACCGGCGCCCTCCTCCGCTCGCTGCGGCAGCGGGTCGCCCATCTGGAGGCCGACCGCCCTCTGGCTCCCGACCTGGAGGCGTCGGTGGAGTGGCTCAGGGACGGGGAGTGGCGCGCGGCTGCAGAGGCGGCGGGCGTCGCGCTGGGGTGAGCGGCGTCCCCGCCGGCTCCGCGCCCGGAGGGCCGTCCATCGCGAGTGCTAGGTTGGCGCCGTGACAGCGGAGGTACCCGGAGCCGCCACCCTGGTGGTGGTCAACATCGGCCAGCTGGTCACCGGAGATCCGCGGCTCCCGGCGCCGGGGGTGATCGAGGACGGGCTGCTGGCGGCGTCCGGTGACCGCATCGTCTACGCGGGGCCCGCGGCCGGGTTCGACGGTGCCACCGGGCCGGACACCGTGGAGGTCGATGCCCAGGGGGCGGCCGTGATCCCCGGTTTCGTCGACGCCCACACCCACCTCGTCTGGCTCGGCGATCGGGCGGGCGAGTACGCGCTCCGTGCCGAGGGCGCCGCGTACGAGGAGATCGCGGCCCGCGGCGGCGGGATCCGGAGCACCGTCGCGGCGACCGCGGCGGGCAGCCTCGACGAGCTGGTGGACGCGGTCCGGGAGCGCGCCCGCCGGATGTTCCAGCTCGGCACCACCACGGTCGAGGTCAAGAGCGGGTACGGGCAGGCCCAGGCCGCCGAAATGCGGCAGCTCCAGGCAGCGCGCGCGCTGAGCGGCGAGCCCGGCCTGCCCGATGTGGTCACCACCTACCTCCCCCTCCACGGGCTCCCCGCCTCCGACCGTGCCGGATACCTCGACGGCGTGCTGCGCGACGGTCTGCCGGCGGCCGCCCCGCTGGCGAGCTTCGTGGACTGCTTCTGCGAAACCGGAGCGTGGAGCGTCGACGAGTGCGATCGCCTGCTCACGGCCGGGCGGGCTCACGGACTGCGGGCCAAGATCCATGCAGAGCAGCGCACGCGCAGCGGCGGGGCGGCCCTGGCGGCGCGGGTGGGCGCCGTCTCCGCCGACCACCTGGAGCACGCCGACGACGAGGATCTGCGCGCCCTCGCCGCCGCCGGGGTGACCGGGGTGCTGCTTCCCGGGGCCTCGCTGGTCCTGGGCGGGCCGCCCCCGCCGGGGCGCCGCCTGCTCGAGGCGGGGGCCGCGGTCGCGCTCGCCACCGACTGTAACCCGGGGACCTGCTGGAGCGAGTCGATGCCGCTCATGGTGTCCCTGGCGGTGGCGACAGCGGGTCTCACCCCGGCACAGGCGCTCCTGGCCGCCACCGCCGGCGGCGCCGCCGCGCTCGGGCTCACCGACCGCGGGCGGCTACTGCCGGGGCTGCGCTGCGATGCGCTGGTCCTCGCGACGCGGCGCTGGTTGGACGTCGGCTACCACCTGGGCTCCAACCCCGTTGCCCGAGTGATCCACGGAGGTCGCACCGACCGTGCGGCATGAGCCGCGTCCCGCCTCCGGTCGTCCGGGGGAGCGCGGTCCGGCGGCGCCTAATCGCGGGTGCTACGGTGGGATGGTGACCGTCCACCTGATCCACGCCCCCGTTGACGTCGGCCTCCGCCCCTGGGTCCCCGGCGACGCCGAGGAGCTGGCTGCGATGTACGCCGCCGCCCGCGAGGAGCTGACGGCGGATGCCCCCTGGCGCACCCCGCAGTGGTTCACCGTCCGGGGCCAGCGAGAGCGCATCCGGCGCTCCCTCGAGGTCGAGTCAGTGGAGGGCTTCGTCATCACCGCCTCGGCCGCCATCGTCGGCAACCTCTCGCTCGACGAGATCCGGCGGGACATCCTCCAGAGCGCCGACATCGGCTACTGGGTGGCTCCCGGCGCCCGCCGGCGCGGTGTCGCCACCGGTGCGATCGCTCTGGCCGTCGGTCACGCCTTCGGCTGCCTCGACCTGCACCGCATCCACGCCACCGTGGACGTCGACAATCGCGCCTCCTCGCGGGCCCTGGAGTACAACGGCTTTCACCGGGTTGGCATCATCCGCGGGTTCGCGATGGTCGGCGGGCGGTGGCGTGACCACCACCTGTACCAGCTGAGCGCGGAGGACTGGCTGGATTCCCGGCCCCGCTGATCGCGGCCCGGGGGGACCCAGCGTTTCGCAGCCGGTTGAGGACGTGGAGGTCCGGCACCTGGTCCGGAGGCCACCGGGCGTGGCGCGGACGGCTCGCCGCCCTGATCGAATTGGCTCTCCGGGGTGGCGGTCAGGTCGGGCGATCCACCACCGCATCGAGCTGCGCCGCGAGCTCCTCGGGCCGGGTGACCGGCGCCCGGCAGACGAAGCCCTCACAGACGTAGGCGGTGGGCAGGCCGGCGATGAGCGACCGCCCGGCGAGCAGGGGTACCGACCCCGCCGGTCCCCAGGCCAGCGCCCGGTGCGGGTCGCGGCGGCGCCACACCTCGCCGAGCAGGGCTCGCGTGGCCCCTGCGCCGGGGTGGCCCACGATCGCCACCTCGCGGGAGGGGGCGACCAGCTGGTCGAGGACGCAGGCGAGACTGCCGAACGCCAGGGGAGCACGGCCGATCGCCGGCGCCAGGGGCCGGACGATCTCCAGCGCCCGGTCTCTCCAGCGCTGCTCGCCGGTCAGTCCTGCCAGACGGACGAAGAGCTGGGCGGCCATCGACCGCCCCGCTGGGAGCGGGTTGTCCTCGATGGCGCTGGGGCGGACCAGCAGCGGCTCCGCGTCGGCGGCGGTGTCGAAGTACCCGCCGCCCGAATCGCGGAAGCGGGCGACGACGTCCTCGGCAAAGCCGAGGGCGGCCTCGAAGTAGCGGGGCTCCCCGCTCGCCTCGTACACCGCGAGCAGGCCGTCACCGGCACAGGCCAGGTCCTCCAGGAAGGCCCCGACCCCCACCGCGCCGTCCTTCCAGCTCCGGTGCAGCCGGCCCGCCACCACCAGCTCGGCGAGCAGGAAGTCCGCGCAGTTTTGGCCAATCTGGACATAATCGGGACGGTCGAGGGCCGCCCCGGCCTCCGCGAAGGCGCGCAGGGCCAGCCCGTTCCAGGAGGTGACCACCTTGTCGTCGCGGCCGGGAGCGGCGCGCCGCTGCCGGAAGGCGAGCAGGCTGCCGCGAAGCTCCTCCACCCGCGCGGCCGCCTCGCCTCGGCTGACGCCGAGCTCCTCGGCGAGCTCCTCCGGTGAGACGGCGAGCGAGAGCACGCTGCTGCCCCCCTCGAAGTTCCCCTCCGGCGTCACCCCGAAGACGCGGCAGGCGAGCTCCGCCCCCGCCTCGTCCGCCACCCCGCCGGCGCCACGTGCTGGTGCGCCGGCGGCGGTCTCGCCGCCCCCCGCCCCGAGTGAGCCTCCGCCGCGGCGGAGGGCCTGGCGGACCTGCTCGGCGGTCCAGACGAAGTGCCTCCCCTCGACGCCCTCGGTGTCGGCGTCCTGCGACGAGGCAAAGCCACCCCCCGGGAGGAGCATCTCCCGGACCAGGTAGTCGAGGGTGGACTCCACCGCGCGCCGGTGGGCGGCGTCCCCGCCGAGCTGGTGGGCGTGGAGATAGACGACCGCGAGCTGCGCGTTGTCGTACAGCATCTTCTCGAAGTGGGGGACAGCCCAGCCGGCGTCGACGCTGTAGCGATGGAAGCCACCCCCGAGCTGGTCGAAGATCCCCCCACGCAACATCCGATCCAGGCTGGTGAGGGCCGCGACCGCCGCGGCATCCGCCCCGGGGAAGCTGTGGCGCAGGAGCAGCTCGAGAGCCGCGGGATGGGGGAACTTGGGGGCGCCGCCAAAGCCGCCGTGCCGGGGATCGCTCTGCTTGACGAGCCGGGAGACCGCCTGGCTGACCACGTCGGGGCCGGGCTCCGCCCCCTCCGGGAGGGGCGCCGCCCGCAGCGCTCCGGTGATCTCGGCGGCGGCCCGCTCGACGTCGGCGCGGCTGTGCCGGAAGGCGTCGTGGGCGGCCTGGAGGACGGCGGGAAAGCCGGGCATGCCCCCGCGCGGCTCGGGGGGGAAGTAGGTGCCGCCGAAGAAGGGGGCCCCGCCGGGGGTCAGGAAGACGGTCATCGGCCAGCCCCCCTGGCCGGTGATGGCCTGGACCGCCTGCATGTAGACCGCGTCGAGGTCGGGGCGCTCCTCGCGATCGACCTTGACGTTGACGAAGAGCTCGTTCATCAGAGCGGCGATCCGAGCGTCCTCGAAGGACTCGTGGGCCATGACGTGGCACCAGTGGCAGGCGCTGTAGCCGACCGAGAGCAGGATCGGGCGGTCGGTCTCCCGCGCGACCCGCAGCGCCTCCTCTCCCCAGGGATACCAGTCGACCGGGTTGCCGGCGTGCTGCCGGAGGTAGGGGCTGGACTCGGTCGCCAGGCGGTTGGTCATGGCGCCGGGGTCAGACGTGGCGGCGCTGGGCGGCGCCGACCAGCCCGACGGCGGACGAGCCGGCGGCGCACAGAAGGCCGACGACGATGCCGGCGGCGAGCGGCCACCACCCGCCACCAGACCACCAGCCGACGGCGCAGGCCACGGCGACGGCGAGGGCGCCGGCTGTCGTGGCGAACGAGAGCACAAGAGTTGCCGGGGTGACCCAGGTCGCTCGCAGGCTCCCGGTGGCGGGCCGCGAGAACGTCGCCCACATGAAGAGGTCGGCGAGCGGGATGAGCGGTGCCACCCACCGGTGGGGAGGAGAAGGTGCGCCCCCGGGAACCCGGGTCCAGCGATTGGGCACGGCGGTCAGGCTAGCGCAGCGGCCCCGGTCGGCGGCCGCGTTGACAGCGAACATGCGCGCCCCTCACCATGCGGAGGACGATCCCGGCCCAACTCGCATTACGACCGACCCACGGGCCCGGGTCGCACGACGGGGACGCATGCCGCCTGGCGGGGAAACGGAAGCCGGTGCTCTCGGAGCCGATGCGGCGCAGGGAGAGGATGGCGCTGTCGTCACCCTCCGCCAGCTGCCCCAGGAGTTCCTCGGCGACCCCGAGTTCCTCCGGCGGTTTCGCACCGAGATCCCGATCGTGGCCCACCTCGACGGCACCTACGTGGTCCGCACCCGCGCCTGCGTGGAGGACGCATTCGGGATGGCGCTGGTCACGGATTACGTGGACGGCGGATGGCTGCGCCAGCTCATGGCCACCGGACTGCTGCGCGACCCGGAGTCCACGCTGGTGGTGATGCGGGACACGCTGCTGGGCCTGGAGTCCGCCCACCGCGAGGGCATCCTCCACCGCGACCTCCGGCCGGAGAAGATCCTGGTCGACCGGCAGGGCGTCGCCCGGGTCGCGGAGCTGGGGCTGGTGGCGCGCACCCCCGGCGGGCGCTGGATCCCGGGAACGCCCGAGTACATGGCCCCCGAGCTCTGGAGCGGTGACGAGCCGAGCATCGGGTCCGACCTCTACGCCGCCACGGTGGTCCTCGTCGAGTGCCTGACCGGCGCCCCCCCCTACCTGGGCGGCGCGGTGGTGATCCGCGATCAGCACCAGCACGCCCCCCTTCCCGGCGCCGACCTGCCACCCGAGATCATCCCCCTGGTCAGGTTCGGGATGGCCAAGGCGCCGCACCAGCGCTACCTGCGGGCGTGGGACTACGCCGAGGCCGTCGAGGGTGCCGGGCGGACCCTGGGCGGCCCCGACTGGGAGCGTCGCGGTCGCCGCCGGCTCACCACCGCGGTCGCCACCGTGCTCGCCCCGGCGCCGGGGCACGAGTCCAACGAGCCCCCGCGCGGCCTCATCGGCCGGGCCCGCTTCCGCCGCCGGGTGCGCAGCTAGCCCGCGGTCGCCGGCGCGGACGCGGCGAGCACCTCGTCGTAGACCTCCAGGGTGCGCTCGGCCACCCGCTGCCAGGTGAAGTGGTCGAGGACCCGCTGCCGGCCGGCTGCTCCCAGGCGGCCGGCGAGGGCGGGGTCGCCGACGAGGCGGTTGACACGCTCGGCGAGGGCCGCCTCGAAGCGCGCCGCGGCCTCCGGGTCGGCGGCCACCGCCTCCGGGTCGCAGGGGACCAGGAAGCCGGTCTCCCCCTCGACCACTATCTCGGGGATGCCCCCGACCTCGCTGGCGACCACCGCCGCCTCGCAGGCCATGGCCTCGAGGTTCACCAGGCCGAACGGCTCGTACACGGAGGGGCAGACGAAGGCGGTGGCGTGGCTCAGCAGCTGGATCAACTCGTGGCGCTCGACCATCTCCTCGATCCACACGACCGAGGCGCCCCCCGCGCGCGCCGCATCGCGGAGCTCCCTGACCTCGGCGGCGATCTCCGGGGTGTCCGGGCTGCTCGCGATGCAGACCAGCTGGGCGGCGGGATCGATGGCGACAGCGGCGCGCAGAAGATGCGGGAGCCCCTTCTGCCGGGTGATCCGCCCCACGAAGACGACCAGGGGCCGGGCGGGATCGACGCCGTGGCGGGCCAGGGCGGCATCGCCCTGGTCAGGGCGGTACAGGGTGGCGTCGATGCCGTTGTGGATGATGTGGACACGGTGGGGATCGACCCCCGGATAGCAGCTGAGCACGTCACGCCGCATGGCCTCGGAGACGGCGATCACCGCGTCGGCGGAGAGCAGGCCGGTGCGCTCGCAGAAGAGGGAGAGGGCGTAGCCACCACCGAGCTGCTCGGCCTTCCACGGTCGCAGAGGCTCCAGGCTGTGGGTGGTGCAGACGTGTGGCACCCCCCACACCAGCTTGGCCAGGTGTCCCGCCAGGTTTGCGTACCAGGTGTGCGAATGGACGAGGTCGACCCCCTCCAGACCGTGCGCCATGGCCAGGTCCACCGACATCACGGCGAGCGCCGCGTCCTCCGGACGCCGTCCCTCGAGGGCCGCCCAGGGCCGGTAGGCGGCGGCGACGAGCGGCGAGCTGCGCGGCTTGCCGAAGCAGTGCACCGCCACCTCCACGTGGTGGGCCAGCTCCTGGGTCAGGTGCTCGACGTGGACGCCGGCGCCGCCGTACACCTCCGGGGGGTACTCGCGGGTGAGGATGCCGACCCGCATCAGTCGAGCGGACCGACGACCTGGCGCTTGGCGATCACGACGATCCCGTTGTCGGAGACGGTGAAGCGCCTCGCCTCGAGCTGGGAGTCCTGGCCGATCACCGCGCCGGGGGGCACGACCACCTCCTTGTCGATGATCGCCCGACGGACCACGGCGCCCTCGCCGACCTCCACCCCGTCCAGCAGGACGCTGCCCTCCACGGTGGCACCCCAGCCCACCCTCACCCCGGGGGAGAGCACGGAACGACGCACCGTGCCCCCGGAGACGATCACCCCCGGGGCCACGATCGAGTCCACCGCCACGCCGCGCCGGCCCTCCTCGTCGAAGACGAACTTGGCGGGTGGAAGCGGTCCGTAGAAGGAGTAGATGGGCCACTCCAGGTTGTAGAGGCTGAACATCGGCACGACCGAGACCAGGTCCATCTGGGCGTCGTAGTAGGAGTCCAGGGTCCCGACGTCGCGCCAGTAACCGTGGTCCTGCTCGGTGCTCCCCGGAACGACGTTGTTGTCGAAGTCGTAGACCGCCGCCTCTCCCCGCTGGACCAGGCGGGGGATGATGTCGCCGCCCAGGTCGTGGCGGCTGGTCTGGCGCTCCGCGTCCTCGACCAGGGCGTCGATGAGCAGAGGGGCGGTGAAGACGTAGTTGCCCATCGAGGCCAGGCAGTGGTCGGGGTCGTCGGGGAGGCCCCTGGCCCGGGCCGGCTTCTCGTCGAAGCTGGTGATCCGGTCGCCGTCGGACTGGATGATCCCGAAGGAGCTGGACTCCACCACCGGGACCTTGACTGCGGCCACGGTGACCCCGGCCCCGCTCGCGATGTGTCGGGCGAGCAGCTGGCGGGGGTCCATCCGGTAGAGGTGGTCGGCTCCGAAGACCAGCACGTAGTCGGGCTTCTCGTCGCCCAGCAGGTTGAAGTTCTGATAGATGGCGTCGGCCGACCCGGAGAACCAGCGCGGCCCCCGGCGCATCTGGGCCGGCACCGGGGTCACGTAGTTGCCGAGGAGCGGCGAGAGCCGCCAGGCCTGGCTGATGTGGCGGTCGAGGCTGTGGCTCTTGTACTGGGTCAGGACCGCGATCCGGGTGTACTCGGCGTTGACCAGGTTGCTCAGCACGAAGTCGATGAGCCGGTACACCCCGCCGATCGGCACGGCGGGCTTGGCCCGATCCTTGGTGAGCGGCCACAGCCGCTTGCCCTCGCCCCCCGCGAGCACGATGGAGAAGACGCGCGGAGGACGGCGCAGGGCACCCGCGCGGTCCGCCAGCCCGGATCGGTTGTCTGCCATCTCCTCCGGCGATCATCGCAGACCATCGACCGTGGCGGGGCGGGTTCTCAGCCCCGCCGAGGCGCCTCGCCGACCACCCCGAGGGTGCGGGCCGCGACGGCGAGGGCGGGGATCATCAGCGCGGCGGCCGCCGCCGCGGCGAAGGCGAATCCCGCACCCGCCACCAGGGAGATGCCGACACCCACACCGATCAGCGGCCCGGCGACGGCGGAGCCGATGGGGCTGCCCATCCAGTTGAGCGACATGCTGATCGCGAAGGCGCGCCCGAACCAGGCGGCGTCGGTGCGGCGCTGGCGCATCGAGAACATCCCGATGTCGATGAGCCCGCCGGCCGCCCCATAGACCAGCATGGCGACGGCCACCCCGGCCAGGTCGGGGAGCACGGCCATCGCCGCCAGCGCCGCCCCGACGCCGAGCAGACCGATCAGCACCAGGCGCCGCTCCCGTCCCAGGCTCCCCCGCTGGCCGGTCACCAGCGCGGCCACTCCCCCGCTGACCGCGCTGAGGGCCCAGAGCAGGCCCACCACGGCGGCGTTCTGGTGGAGGTGATCGAGGACCAGGACCGGAAGGGCGACGATGAGCACCCCCGAGCCGAGGTTGGACACCGAGAGGCTGACCGCCAGCCCACGCAGGCTGGGGTTGCGCGCCACGTACGCCAGGCCCTCCCAGGCCTCGCGGACGACGTGCCGTTCGCTCGGCGGGCGCTGGGGAAGCGGGAGCGGGGACATCCGCACCAGGGAGAGCGCCGCCCCCGCGTACACCGCCGCGGTCGCAGCCAGGGCGGCGGGGCGCCCCACCACGCCGGCGATCACCCCCGCCAGCGGGGCGCCGACCACCGCGGCCACCACGTAGCCGGTGCTGTCGATGGCGTTGGCGCGGTCCCAGAGGTGGCGCGGCACCAGCATCGGGAAGAGGGTCCGGGTGCCCGCGCTGCTGAGGGGGTTGGTGAAGGAGCTGAGCACCGCGACGCCGATCAGGAGCCCCGCGCTCAGCACCCCGGTGGCCCCCAGAACGACGATGAGGGCCATCGCCGCGGCGGCGATGGAGTAGTCGAGCATGATGAGCTTGATCCGTCCGCTGCGATCGAGTATGGCCCCCGCCAGGGGGCTCATGGCGATTCCGGGGAAGGCGCTGGCGAACACCGTGATCCCGGCGATCGCCGGGGAGTGGAACCGCTCCAGGGCGAAGAGGACGAGCGCCACCGAGGCCATCTGCCCCGCGATCCGGCCGAGCAGGGCCGCGCCGACGAGGCGCGGCAACCCGCGGACCTGGAGGAGGCTGCGGTAGGTGGGCTGAGCGGTCGTGCCGACAGACATGTTCGAAAGAGGGAGACGGGGATGGTGGCGGTGGGGTCCGCCCGCCCGGGGTGGTCCCGAGGGGCTGGAGCAGACCGCGGAAGCGATAGTAGTCCCGCGGCTCGTCCACCCGAGGGCGGCGGTCCGGCGCCTGCGAGCCGGGCCCGCACTGCCTGCCCGCGCCGGGTCAGGGTCGGGGGGCGGACTCCGAGGCGGCCGCGTCGTCGGCCGGAGGGGGCCCGGCTGCCCGCTCCAGCAATCGCACCAGGGTCGCGCACTCCTCGTCGGTGAGGCCCTCGAGGGCCCGACCGACCCCTTCCCGCCAGGCCGCCTCCCTGCGCTGCAGGAGGTCCCGACCTCGCGGGCTCAGCGTGACCCGCACCAGTCGGCGATCGGCCGGGTCGCTCAGGCGCTCGACCAGCCCCAGCTTCACCAGGCGGTCGGACATCTGGGTCGCGCTGCTCAGCGAGGCCGCGTCCAGGCAGCCGGCGAGCTCGCCCATGGTCAGCGCGCCGCGCCGGGCGATGGTGTGCAGCGCATGGGTCTGCTGCACCGTGATCGCACCCATCTCGGCGTGGATGTCCGCCGGGATGACCCGGGTGAACCAGCGCCGCATCCGCGGCTGCAGCTCCAGGAAACGCTCGATCAGCTCGGCGCGGGAGCGCACCGGACGGATGGAGCCGGGGGCGGGAGGGAGGGGGCCAGTGCTGACGGGGGTGGGGCCGGCGGTCATCTCAGCTCGCCTCCTCGAGGGCGTTGGCGAACTGGCTCGCGTAGAGGTCGTGGTAGAAGCCGCGCCGGTCCATCAGCTCGGCGTGGCTGCCCTGCTCCACGATCCGGCCCGCGTTCATGACCACGATCTCGTCGGCGTTGCGGATCGTCGAGAGCCGGTGGGCGATCACGAAGCTGGTGCGTCCGTGGCGCAACCGTGCCATCGCCTCCTGGATGAGCACCTCGGTCCGGGTGTCCACGTTGCTCGTGGCCTCGTCCAGGATCAGGATGGCCGGATCGGCGAGGAACGCGCGGGCGATGGTGAGGAGCTGGCGTTCGCCTGCGGAGATGTTGGAGGCGTCCTCGTCCAGGACCGTGTCGTAACCCTCGGGCAGGGTCCGGATGAAGTGGTCGGCGTGAGCCGCCCGAGCGGCGGCGACCACCTCGTCGAAGGTCGCCCCACTCTTGCCGTAGGCGATGTTGTCACGGACGCTTCCCGCGAACAGCCAGGTGTCCTGCAGCACCATCCCGAACATGCTCCGGATGCTCTCGCGGGAGAGATCGCGGGCATCGACCCCGTCCATGTAGATGTGCCCCGAGTTCGATCTCGTAGAACCGCATCAAGAGGTTGACGATGGTCGTCTTGCCGGCCCCGGTGGGACCCACGATGGCGACCGTCTCACCTGGCCGGACGTCCAGGTCGAACTCCTGGATCAGCGGCTTGTCGGGGTGGTAGCGGAAGGAGACGTTCTCCAGCACGACGTGCCCCTCCGGAGAGGGCAGGGCCGCCAGGTGGGGCCGCTCGGGCACCTGCTCGTCGGCGGCCAGGAACTCGAAGACCCGCTCGGCGGAGGCGAGCCCGGACTGCAGGAGGTTCATCTGACTGGCGATCTGCATGATCGGGTTGGTGAACTGGCGCGAGTACTGGATGAAGGCCTGGATGTCGCCCAGCGAGATGTTGCCGGAGACCACCAGGTAACCGCCCACAACACCGATGGCGACGTAGTTCAGGTTGGAGAGGAACATCATCGCCGGCTGGATGATGCCGGAGAGGAACTGGGCGCGGAAGCTCGGCTCGTAGAGAGCCCGGTTCTCACGCTCGAAGTCGTCCAGCGTCTTCTGCGACCTCCCGAAGACCTGGACCAGGGTGTGGCCGGTGTGGGTCTGCTCGACCAGGCTGTTGACCGCGCCGGTCCGCTCCCACTGGACGGCGAAGTGCTTCTGCGACCGCCGCGCCACCAGGAAGGTGACCCCGATCGACATCGGCACCATCACCAGCGAGATCAGAGCCAGCAGCCAGCTGATCGACAGCATCATGACCATCACGCCGAGGATCGTGAGAATCGAGGTGAGCAGCTGGCTCAGGCCCTGCTGAAGGGTGGTGGTCACGTTGTCGATGTCGTTGGTGACCCGGCTCAGCACGTCGCCATGGGGATGGCTGTCGAAGTACTGGAGGGGCAGGCGGGCGAGCTTGGCCTCCACGTCGCGGCGCATCCCGGAGACGGTCCGCTGCGCGACCCCGGCCATGATGTAACCCTGACCCCAGCTCAGCAAAGCCCCGAGCAAGAAGAGGAGAGCCACCACCCCGAGGTCGACGCCGAGCTGGTTGAACTGGATGCCCTGGCCCGGGGTCACGGTGGTGCCGTTCAGCATCTGCGCGATCTGCCCCTGGCCGTGCAGCCTCAGGTACGCCTGCGCCTGCGCCTGGGTGGTTCCCGCGGGAAGGCTCTTGCCGATCAGGCCGTCGAAGAGCACGTTGGTCGCGTTGCCGATGATCCGCGGCGCGGCGACCGTGAACCCGACCCCGACCGAGCCGATCGCGGCTGCGCCGGCGATCCACCACCGGTCGGGGCGGAGCCGGCCGAGGAGCTGGCGCAGCGCCTTGCCGAGATCCTTGGCCTTCTGCGGCGGCCCGCCTCCCATCATCCCGTGGGGGCCACCGAAGCCACCGGCTCTGCGCTGCCCGCGACCCGGGCCTCGCGCCATCATGCTGCGTTCTCCCCGAGTTGGGAGACGACGATCTCCCGGTACTCCGGGCAGGAGATCATGAGCTCTTCGTGGGTCCCGGAGCCCACCACCACGCCGTCGTCGAGCACGATGATCCGGTCGGCGCTCAGGATCGTGCTCACCCGCTGAGCCACGATCACCACGGTCACGTCGCGGGTCTCGGCGCTCAGCTCTGCTCGCAGCCGCGCGTCCGTCGCCGCGTCCAGCGCCGAGAAGCAGTCGTCGAAGAGGTAGATGAGGGGGCGCTTGACCAGGGCCCGAGCGATGGCGAGTCGCTGCCGCTGACCGCCGGAGACGTTGGTGCCACCCTGGTCGATCGGGGCCTCGAGCTGGCCGCCCATGGTGGCCACGAAGTCCCGGGCCTGGGCCACCTGGAGCGCGTGCCAGAGGTCGGCGTCGGTGGCGTCATCGTCGGCGAAGCGCAGGTTGTCGGCGATCGTCCCGCTGAAGAGGAAAGCTTGCTGGGGCACCAGCCCGATGCAGGCCCAGAGCTCGTCGAGGGTGCGCTCCCTGACGTCCACGCCGTCGATGAGCACAGCCCCGGCGGTCGCGTCGAAGAAGCGCGGGATCAGGTTCAGGAGGGTCGTCTTGCCGGCGCCGGTGCCACCGATGATGGCGGTGGTCTCGCCGGGGTGGAGCTGGAACGAGACGTCGCGGAGCACCGGCTCTCCACCCGGGTAGCCGAAGGTGACGTCGCGGAACTCGACCAGCCCCCTCGCGGCGGCCGGGGACACCGGATGCTCAGGACTCCTGATCGCCGGCTCCACACGCGCCACCGCGCCGATGCGCTCGGCGCTGGCCTGGGCGCGTGGGACCAGGATGAACATGACCACCGCGATGAGCACCGACATGAGGATCTGGAGGATGTAGGCGAGGAACGCGGTCAGGTTGCCGATCGGCATCTGCCCACTGCTGATGAGGTGGCCGCCGAACCAGAGGACCGCGACGCTCGAGAGGTTCATGATCGCCATCATCAGGGGCATGGCGAGCACGAAGAGCCGGTTGACCCGCAGGCCGGTCGCGGTGAGGCTGGCATTGGCGGCGGCGAAGCGGCGCTCCTCGTCGTCGGATCGGACGAAGGCGCGGATCACGCGCACGCCGGTGATCTGCTCGCGCAGCACCTGATTGATCTTGTCGATCTTCACCTGCATCGACTTGAACTGCGGCACGGCGAGGAAGAGCATGCCGACGACGATCAGGGCCATCAGCGGGACCGCCACCACCAGCAGCACGGAGAGGGTGACGTCCTCGTGGAGCGCCATGATCACCCCCCCGATCATCATGATCGGCGCCGCCACCATCAGGGTCAGCGCCATCTGCAGGAAGATCTGGATCTGCTGCACGTCGTTGGTGTTGCGGGTGATCAGCGAGGCGGTCCCGAAGCTGTTGATCTCGCGCGCCGAGAAGCGCATGACGCGCCCGAAGACGATGCCTCGCAGATCGCGGCCGACCCCCATCGAGGTGCGGGCCGCGAAGTACGTGGCCACGATCGCGGCCACGCCCGAGAGCAGAGTGAGCCCCAGCATCACGCCCCCGGTGCGCCAGATGTAGCCGACGTCGCCCTTGGTGATGCCGTTGTTGATGATGTCGGCGGTGAGGTTGGGCAGGTACAGGCCGAGGACGGTCTGGACGACGATCAGGGCCAGGACGATGGAGACCTGGAGCCGGTAGGGCACGAGCCGCGCCAGCATCATGCGGATCAGGGTCATGGGCGGCGGCCTCGCTCCGGGCGGAGAGGCTGGACGGTGGTCACGAGGCGCGCCACCGAGCACCCATGGGCGCCGGGTCGCCGTCCGCTGGGATGGAGCGTGGGCTGGTCATCGCTGGCCTCCTCGGGGTGCCCCTCGAGGCCCTATCCTACATGATCTGTACCATTCTTGACAAGCAGGGTTGAGGTCATGTAGGAGCTTTGTCACGCGGGGCAACGGGCCAGCGGCGCGACCAGGCCACCAGGGAGAGCCCGCCCAGAAGGATGACCCCGAGACCGAGGGCGATGGTCGCGATCCACTTCCCGGTGAGGCTGCCCCCCGCGTAGTTGGGGATGGAGGGGGTCGCCCGGAGGCGGTGGACGTAGAGCCCTGCGGAGGTGGCCGCCCAGACCGCGGGGGCGGCACCGGTGGGGTCGGCGGCGAGGCCGAGGACGCCGTCCGGGAGGCCCGGGTCCGCCCTCACCCAGTCCTCCCCGCCGTCGGAGGTGAGCAGGGTCCCGTAGCCGTCGGTGCCGAGGTAGACGACGGTGCTGACGTCGACGGTGTTGAAGGCGACGAGGCCGGTAACCTGCGGGGTGCCGGTCACCAGGGTGGCCGGCAGCAGGGCCAGCGAGACGGACCAGCCGCCGTCGGCCGCCCGGCGCCAGACCGTCCCCGAGGTGCTGACGGCGATCACCACCCCGGGGGCCGCGAGCGGGGCGGCGATGAGATGGGCGCCCGCCCCGAGGTCGGGACTGCCGGGGTCCCGGCTTGGAGTTCGGCCGTGGCTGCTGACCAGCACCTCGCCGCTGGAGCCGATCGACCAGGTGCGCGCCCCGACGGTGACCTGGGCCGCCGGCCGGGGCGGCGGAGCGTCCGCCGCCACGAAGCCACCCGGCGTCTGCACGACGGGGCTCCCCCCCACCAGGGCGGTGACCCTCCCCTGGACCACGGCGACCCGTGAGACATTCTGGCCGGCGAACCCCGCCAGCTGCCACCAGGGGGAGGCGGCCTGAGCGGGTGTGGCCGCCGCCGATGCCAGGACCAGGGCCCCGAGGGGCAGGGCGATCGCCGCGGCGGCCCCGCGGAGTGTCCGGCGGCGGGCCGGTCTCACGTCCGTCCTCGCCTCACCGGACGCTCAGCGGAACCTCGAGGTGCGGGCGAGCATGCTCAGCCCACCGAAGAACCAGAGGGCTCCGATCACGATCAGGAACCAGGGGACGTAGAGGAAGCCCGCCCCGCCGGAGACGGCATTCAGGTTGACCACCGTGACCACGATGCCGATGGCGAGCAGGAGGGCGCCGAGCAGCGTGTGGGTGACCGCTCGGCGGCGGACATAGGGGCCCATGGCCGGCCCGCCCATCGGCCCGTACATGCCGCGTCGCCAACCGCGGTACCCCATGCCGTAGCCGAAGGGGCCCGGTCCGTAGCCGCCCGGGCCCTGGCCGAACGGTCCCGGCCCGACGGGGGGCTGGCCGTATGGGGGCTGGCCGTAGGGCGCCTGCTCGGTGTTTGCGGGGCCGGGCGCGGACCCGAAGGAGCCTGGCCCCGTGCCGCTGCCCGCGCCACCGGGAACACCCCAGGGGGCCGCGGGGTCGGGGGGCGCCCCGAAGGCGGCGGGCTGTCCGCCCGGAGCGGAGGCCGGCGGGCCGCCCACACCGGGGTCGGGCGTCCAGGGCGCGTACCAGCCGGGCTGGTCTCCCGCAGGGGAGGGCGAAGGAGTGACGGGTTCGGGGCCACCGGGGGATCCGGGGTCCGGCGAGGACGGGTAGCCTGACTGGGTCATCGGGCCATCTCCGCAAACGTGTCGACGCGTCGAGCATACGCGCTGCCGCGTCAGCGACCCGCGACCACGCTGACGGGGTTTGGGAACCCGCCGGTTGGCGCCCCGTTGCGCTCCCTCAGAGGTGCCCGGAGTTCAGGGCGCTGGGCTCACCGCCCAGGTGCCCGTGGGCTGTCGTGCGACACTCTCCAACCGTGGAACGGATCGGGGTCGCGGTGATCGGGTACGGGCTGGCGGGCCACGTCTTCCACGCGCCGCTGGTGGCGGCGACGCCGGGCCTCGAGGTGAGAGCGATCGTCACCGCCAACCCGGAGCGACGCCAGAGGGCGGAGCGCGACTTCCCCGACGCCCGGCTGCTCGCCACCGCCGACCAGCTCTGGAACGACACCGCCGGCATCGGCTTGGCGGTGGTGGCGACGCCCAATCATCTCCATGCGACCCAGGCCATCACCGCCCTCGAGATGGGTCTCGCGGCGGTGGTCGACAAGCCGATCGCGCTGAGCACGGCGGAGGCCGGGACCATGCTGGCGGCGGCCGAGCGCACCGGGCGCCCGCTGGCCGCCTTCCAGAACCGGAGGTGGGACAGCGACTTCCTGCTTCTGCGGGAGATGCTCGCCGGGGACCAGCTCGGTGGGCTGTTTCGCGTGGAGAGCCGCTTCGAGCGGTTCCGGCCGGAGGTCAACACGGCCTCGTGGCGCGAGGAGACCCCACCCGAAGCGGGCGGTGGGCTCCTCCTCGACCTCGGCAGCCACCTGATCGACCAGGCCCACGTCCTGCTCGGGAAGCCGCGGCGGGTGTACGCCGAGATCTCGCTGGCTCGCCCGGGAGCGGTGGCCGACGACGACTGCTTCCTCGCCCTCGAGTTCCCGGGGGGTGCGCGCGCCCACCTCTGGATGAGCACCACGGCTCCCTCGATCGGGCCGCGCTGGCGCGTGTGGGGCACCCGGCAGGCTCTCGAGGTGTGGGGCCTCGACCCTCAGGAGAGCTACATCAGAGCCGGTGGACGCCCCACCGACCCCGGCTATGGCGGGCCGGATGGGACCCAGCGGGCCGTGCTCACCGAGGGCGGGGAGGGCGGCACCGCTCGGGAGGTGCCGCTGCCCGCCGGACGTTACGGCGACTTCTACGCCGGGATGGCCGCGGCGATCCGCGGCGAGGGACCGGTGCCGGTGCCCGCCCAGGCGGGACGCGATGTGCTCGCGGTGGTCGAGGCGGCGCGGGAGAGCGTGACCTCCGGCAGGGTGGTGACGCCGGATCTCACCGGCGCCGCCGGGTAGTCGCCGGCCCCGGGCCGGCGCCCGAGCGCTTAGAACCCGTACAGGCCGGGCAGGACGGCGAGGGTCACCACGATGTCGGCGACCATGTGGACCACGATCGCCGGCCAGATCGAGCCGGTCCGCTGGGTGACCCAGCCGAGCACGAAGCCGAGCAGCATGGTGAGGGGCACGAAGGGAGCCACCGGCCCCTGGTAGACGATGGCCAGATGCGCCAGCCCGAAGACCACCGCCTGGCAGGCGTTGGCCATGAGCGGTGAGCTGAACCGCTCGAGACTGCCGAGCAGGAAGCCGCGGAACTGCAGCTCTTGGGCCGCGCCCTGGAGCATGTTGGCCGGGACCAGCCAGGGGGCGTCGCGCACCAGGGCCGGGATGGCCAGCCCCTCGCGGCCGAGCAGGGCTGCGGGAATGAGCAGGAAGGCCAGGAAGAAGAGCGCGGTGCCACCGAGCGCCCAGGCCACCGCGGGCCAGCCGAGGTGGAGCAGGCGGAGGCGAGGGTGGTCGCGGCGCAGCACCAGCCACACCAGACAGAGGATCACCGCCGTGACCCCGAACCAGGCGACCGAGGCGTTGAGGTTGGCCTGGTCGCCGGTCTGCTGGACTCCGGCGTGGGCGAGCAGTGCGGGGGCGCCGAGGAAGGCTGACCACGACACGGTGATCGCCACCAGGCCGACCAGCACCAGCCGGGCGCGGGCCAGGGTGGGCACGGCCAGGGCGATGGCGAGCAGCCCGATGGCGACACCGCTGGCCCGCAGGGCGTAGGGGTCGAGGCCGTTGGGATCGCTGTAGAGGTTGGGGACCAGCACGACGGCGGCCAGGGCCACGAGCGCCACGAGCAGTGGGACGAACGGCACCCAGGCGGCGGTGAGCCGGGGATCGACCCGGGCCGGTTCCGGCAGGGAGGCCGCGGGGTCCGACTCAGCCGGCGGCGGTGCGGACATCTCGCCAGCGATCGATGACCCCGGGGACGCCGAGACCGGGCAGCCGGGCCGCCTCGGCCAGTGAGGTGTTGGCGGCGGGCACGACCTCGACGCCGATCAGCCGGTGGCAGGCGACCAGCAGGTCCATGTCCTCCTCGGCGATGGGGGCGACCGCCATCATCCCGCGCATCACCACCCACTCGCGGGTGACCCGGTAGCCGAGCCCGATCAGTTTGCGGCCGCCCACGGCGACGTCGCTGAAGCCCGGGCACCAACCCCCCTTGACGCGCCCGCGGACGGCCTCCACCCCGAAACCGGAGAGAGCGGAGCGGAACCAGGAGCTGAGCGAGTCGTTCATCCAGTCGAGCGGCATCCCGCGCTCGGGAGGAGGCACCCCGACCGCACACAGCCCCAGCCATCCCGGGCCCCCGATGACGAAGGTCCCGCCAGCGGGGCTGGTGGCCAGGCCGGGCAGGCCGGGGAGGGCGCGCACCGCAGCCAGGAGGTCGGGCTTGCGGGCGAGCCCGGCACCCACCGCCACCCGCCGCACCGTGGTCCGGAGCTGGAGCGCCACCGTACCCGGCTCTCCGGCGAGGTGCAACGGCAGCTCCGGCGGATCGTCGACTCCGGTCTCCTCGGCGACCTCGGCAACCCGCACCGCGCCGGCGCGGGGTGCTGCGGGCAGGGGGCGAGGATCGACGCCGGCGACCTGCTCCGTGCTCACGCAAGCGACGGTAGCGCAGCCCGGTGCGGCGGCCGGCGCCGGACATGACAGGATTGCGAGCCGTGCCCGACACCGCGCCCATCCCCGACCGGCACGTGCACACCGAATGGTCGTGGGACGCGGCCTTCGGAGAGATGACCGCGACCTGCGCCCGGGCGGTTGAGCTCGGCCTCCCGGCGGTCGCCTTCACCGAGCACGCGGACTTCGTCGCCTGGGTGGCGTGTCCGGCCACGGGGGCTGCGCCGCCGGTGGCGGGCTCGCGCAAGGACTCCGCCCCGCCGGCGACGGCCGCGCCACCGGACCGCTGGGCGTGGTCGACGGGACACCTCCCCGGACACCGCTGGCCGGTCCGGACGCCGGTGACCCCCACGCGGAGCGGGTACCTCGACATCGCCGGGTACTGGGAGGCGATCGACCGCTGCCGCGCCGCGTTCCCCGACCTGCAGATCGAGTCGGGGGTCGAGCTGGGCGAGCCGAATCTCTTCCCGGCCCAGGTCGCCGAGCTGCTCGCGCACCGTCCCCTCGACCGCGTCCTCGGCTCGATGCACTGCATTGAGGTGGAGGGGGAGCTGGTCGACATGAGCGTCCCCGAGCTGCTCTCACCCGAGCAGGCGGATCCCAGGTTCCGCCGCTACCTGACCGCCACCCGAGAGCTGGCGGAGAGCACCGCGCCCTTCGCCATCCTGACCCACCTGGACTACCCGAAGCGGTACTGGCCGCATTCGATGGTGAGGTTCGACGAGCGGGACTTCGAGGAGGAGTACCGCGGCGTGCTCGTCGCCCTGGCCCGGAGCGGCCGGACCCTCGAGGTCAACAGCAGCCGAGCCATGGGGCCGCCTCGCGGTCCCTGCCCCGGCCTGCTGCCGCTGCGCTGGTGGCGCGAGGCCGGCGGCGAGGCGATCAGCTTCGGCAGCGACGCCCACCGCCCCGAGCACCTGGCGGCCGGGCTGGAGGATGCGGCCGCGATCGCCGAGGCGGCCGGGTTCCGGCCGGGAGACGATCCGCTGCAGCTCTGGGGGCGTGCCTGAGGCGGCCGCGACCCCGTGAGCGCCCGCAAGCGGGCGCGCCCGTGCCCGCTCCTGTTCAGGCCGGCACCCGCCACCGCTCGCAACGCCCCGGGGCTGCCGCGCAAGTCCGAAGACCCGGCGGGTCCGATGCCGCCCGCCTCTTGGGAGCCGGGTCCGAAGCGAGATCATGGAGGTCAGCGAACACGCTTCCCGGAGGGCTCGGTCATGGTCAGCGTCGACTCCGACATTCAGATGGGCATCCCCGCCGACGAGCGGTCGGCGGTCGCCGCCGGCCTGTCCCGCCTGCTCGCCGACACCTACACGCTCTACCTCAAGACCCACAACTACCACTGGAACGTGACCGGGCCGATGTTCTCGTCCCTGCACCTGATGTTCGAGACCGAGTACATGGAGCTGGCCCTGGCGGTGGATGAGATCGCCGAGAGGATCCGCGCCCTGGGCGTTCGCGCCCCCGCCTCGTACCGGGAGTTCTCGGCGCTCGCGACCATCACCGAGGATACCGACGCGCCCAATGCCACCGAGATGGTGCGGCGTCTCGAGAAGGACCAGGAGGCGGTGGTGCGGGTGGCTCGCGAGGTGTTCCCGGTCGCCGAGGCGGCCCAGGACCAATCCACCGTGGACCTGCTGACCCGCCGGATGCAGATCCACGAGAAGACGGCCTGGATGCTGCGCAGCGTCCTGGAGTGACCCCCCGGGCCCAGACCTGGTCCCTCAGGAGGGGACCGAGGCCTGGACTCTCGTGGGAACGGGGGCTTACCCGGCTCAGGGCCGCGCGGGATTACGGCGGGGGCAGCTGGAACCAGCCGGCGACGTCCACGATGGCGTTGATCGAGCCTGCGGCGTTGAAGAGGTTCACGTCGCCGGCGTCGCCCCCGGTGGTTGCCAGCTGGACGACCACCAGGTTGGGAGTGACCTGCCCGGGGCCGACGTTCAGATCACTGGCGTTGGGCTGGGTGACGTCCGACGGATAGAGGGTGAAGTAGGTGTTGGCCGTCCCACTGACCGCGGTGACGTTGGCGATCATCGCCACCGGACCGGTGGAGGGCAGGCCGCCCACCCCGGCCACCGGGATGGCCAGCGTCGCACCCTGGCCCAGGGTGTCTCCGGAGCACTCGGTCCCGTACCCGGTGACCCGGGTCGAGCGCGTGTCGCAAATCCGCACGGGGCTGACGGCGTAGAAGTGGGCGCCCGTGGAGCTCTCGCTGCCGTTGCCGAACCAGCCGTTGACGTCCAGGATGAAGTTGATGGCGCCCGCCGAGTTGTAGACGCAGACGTCCTGGTCAGGACCGAGCGGGACGATCACCCGGTTGGGCAGGTTGGTCCCGCCGTTGATGTTGAGGTTGGAGAAGCCCGGAGCGCTGCTGGGGCACTGGTCCGACCCGCTGGGGGGGACCACACTCAGGAAGGTGTTCGCGGTCCCCGTCACCCCGGTCAGGTTGAGCGCCACCGAGGCGGCGTCACTGGTGGGGACGGAGGCGCTGCAGGAGGGGTCGCCGGTGGGGCATCCCGAGACCACCACCTTCTCCCATTGGCCCTGCCCCAGGGTGGCCCCCGAGCACTCCGTGCTGTAACCGGTGACGGCTGTGCTGCGGGTGTCGCAGATCCGCAGCGGCGCGATGGGATGGAAGAGGCCGGGGACGTCTCCCGAAGCTGCGGCGAAGTAGCCCTCGACGTCGACCGCCACGTTGATGGTGCCCGCCGAGTTGTAGATCCCGATCTGACCGCCCGTTCCCAGAGCCACCACCACCAGGTTGGCCTGGTTGAGCCCACTGGTCACGTTGAGGTTGGAGGCATTGGGCGGAGAGGAACCAGCCGGGAAGACGGTGAGGTAGGTGGTGGCACTGCCGCTGATGGCGGTGACGTTGACCACCACGGCCTGGGCGTCGGAGGGCACGGACTGCCCTGCGTAACCCATCACCCCGGTGATCTGGGCGTCGAGGGTCTGGCCCTGGCCGATGGGGTGGCCCGAGCACTCGGTGCCGTACCCGGTGACGGACACACTCCGCGTGTCACAGATCCGGAACGGTTGCAGCGCCGTGTAGGCGCCGCCGGCCTGGTAGCTGTACGAGGTCGAGGCGCTGAAGAAGATGGTGGGGTGGCTCTGGGCGGTGACGGTGTCGGTGCCGACCGTCGTAGTGGCTGACGAGGCTGTGTAGGTGAGGCTGACCTCGCCCGTGTCAGGCCCGGAGGAGTTGGTGATGCACCTGACCGGGAACGTCTGCGGCGATCGGCTGCTGAGGGTGGCGGGCGCGGCGGCGGTGCAGCTGTTGCCAACGAGGTCCGCTCCCCCGACCGCGGTCACCGTTCCACCCGGCGACGCGGCGGTCGAGAGCCAGAGCAGCAGCACTGCGTCACCGACCGGTCCGCTGCCGTCGTTCGCCTGGACGGTGAAGGTGACCTGCTGACCGGTGGTCAGGCTGCCCGGCGAAGCGATCGTCGAGCCGGTGCTGAAGGTGTAGCTGGTAACCGGTGAGAACTCGTACTGCGCGGTGGTGACGATGGTCGGGCTGCTCGAGAGGTCCTGGGCGGTGATGAAGTCGCGCCCACCCCACACCGGGTAGGGGGCGCCGTTGTTGTTGGAGGAGATGTCGGGGGAGGTGTAGGTCACGTCGATGGCGTCAGGCAAGCTCGCACCGGTTCCCGACGTACAGGACGTGCTCGGAGTCGTGAAGCTCGTGGGGGTCGCGGACAAGGGGGTGGCGCCAACGGCCGCCGATCCCCCGGTCGTGCCGCCCGGCCCGGCCGTATCCCCGGGGGGGACGTCGGTGCTGGCGACGGAGGGGTTGTCGAAGCTGAGATAGACGGTGGCTCCGGACACGGCGCTCCCACCCTCCTCCGCCTGTACGCAGTACGCCCAGGTGGCGCCGTTGTGGAGCGAGCCGTTGGCTGGCCGGCTGGAGATCACGATGCTGTTGAACGCCTGCCCGGTGGCCGCTGCTGGCAGGGCCGTGCCCAGGCACGCTCCGATGACGACGGCGAACGCACCGGCGAATCCAAGAATCCTGCCTCGACCCATGGCCACAAAACCCTCCACTCTCGCCAGGGCACCATTCGTCCGCTGGCTCGCCCAACCAGGCCCGACATCGAGGGGCACCCGGGGGCCCCCAAGGCCGGCCGCTGAAATCAGGATCAGGCCTCTCGACCATAGCCTTTCGGAACCGGGGACTCCCATCCCCAAAACAGGTCGAACCGCCCCCCAATTGCCGGGCGCTCCAAACCGGCGACGCGGGTCACCTGCCGCCCGGCCCCCGTGCCGGGCCCGACCGGATACGCTGCGCGTGCTCGATCAGCGGGTCTGGAGGGTCCGGCCATCAGCGTCACCATCCTCATCGGCGGCCAGTGGGGTGACGAGGGCAAGGGCAAGGTCATCGACCTGCTCGCCGGCTCCGTCGACATGGTGGTCCGCTCCCAGGGGGGCGACAATGCCGGCCACACCGTGGTCGTGGACGGCGAGACCTTCAAGTTCCGACTGATCCCGAGTGGCATCCTCTCGCCGACCACCACCTGCGTCATCGGCCACGGCATGGTGGTCAACCCGAAGTCGTTCCTCGCCGAGCTGGACGAGCTGCACGCCCACGGGGTGGGCACCGGGAACCTGGTGATCAGCGACCGAGCCCACATGGTCATGCCCTACCACCCGGTCTTCGACCAGCTGGGGGAGCATCAGCGAGGCGACGACCGTCTCGGCACCACCCACCGCGGCATCGGTCCCGCGTACGAGGACAAGGTGCGCCGGGTCGGCTTCCGGGTCGGCGACCTCAGCAAGCCGGTGTTCCTGGAGAAGAAGCTGAGATTCGTCCTGCGCCTGAAGAACGAGTTGCTCACCCGGCTGTACGGCCACGAGCCGTTCGACGAGCGGGCGATCCTCGACGAGTACCTCGGCTACGCGGAGCGGCTGGAGCCCTACGTCCGGGACATCTACCCGATCATCCAGGGTGCTCTCCGGGACGGCCGGCGGATCCTCTGCGAGGGCGCCCAGGGGGCGATGCTCGACCTCGACCTGGGCACCTATCCCTATGTGACCTCCTCGGCGCCCACCGCCGGTGGGGCGCTCACCGGCAGCGGCATCCCGCCCTCCAAGGTGACCCGGACCATCGGGGTGTTCAAGGCCTACACCACCCGGGTCGGCTACGGCCCCTTCCCCACCGAGCTGGAGGACAGCCTCGGCGAGCTGATCCGGGAGGTGGGCTCCGAGTTCGGCACCGTGACCGGCCGGGCGCGCCGGGTGGGCTGGTTCGACGCTGCCGTGGCGCGCTATGCCGTGAACACCAACGGCATCGACTCGATGGCCATCACCAAGGTGGACGTCCTCGACCAGGTCGAGACCCTCAAGATCGCCACCGGCTACCGCAGCAAGGGCGAGGAGTGGGACCACCCGATGTCCAACATCTCCCACCTCAAGCACGCGGAGCCCATCTACGAGGAGATGCCGGGCTGGCTCGCCTCCACCCGCACCTGCCGGCGCTTCGAGGATCTGCCGGCCGCCTGCCAGCGCTACGTCGAGCGCCTGGGCGAGCTGGTCGAGGCCCCGGTGGATGTGGTCTCGGTGGGACCGGATCGCGAGCACACCCTGGTCCGGCGCCCGATGGTCTGATCGGCGCCCTCACCCCGCATATGGCGAGGAATAATGGGCGCGTCCCAACGCGCGGGCGCCGCGCAGACGCGGCGCAGGCAGCGGTTGGAGTACGCCCCGGATGAAGACGGTGTCGATCGACCCGCAGAGCTCGGTTCCCAAGTACTCCCAGCTTCGCGAGATCCTGCTGGACCTCATCGACGCCGAGCTGGCCTACGACGCGCTGATTCCCTCAGAACGCGAGCTCGTCGACCGCTACGGGCTCTCCCGGATGACGGTGCGGCAGGCGATCAACAACCTGGTCGCCGAGGGCCGGCTCTACCGGATCGCCGGCAAGGGGACCTTCGTCGCCCGGCCCAAGGTGGAGATGCCGCTCCGGCTCACCTCGTTCACCGAGGACATGATCGCCCGTGGCCAGCGGCCCGGCTCACGGGACCTGGAGCGCCGTGTCGGCGGGGCCAGCGGGCAGGTGGCGCGAGCGCTCGGGTTGACCCTCGGCGACGCCGTCCACTCCATGGTGCGGCTGCGCACCGCCGACCTGGTGCCGATGGCGATCGAGCGCTCGTACATCCCGGTCCAGGTGGCCCCTGGCCTCGAGGACGTGACGCTGACCGACCGCTCGCTGTACGAGACCCTGGAGACGCAGTTCGGCGTCACCCTCGATCACGGCGAGCAGACCATCGAGGCGGGCATCGTCGACGCTGACGACGCCCCGCTCCTCGGGCTCCGACCGGGCAGCGCCGTCCTTCTGGTGGAGCGCCGCTCCTTCGCCCAGGGGAGGCCGGTCGAGCTCACCCTCTCCACCTACCGCGGCGATCGCTACCAGCTCCACGTGGGGCTCGACGTGACCCATCCGCCGCTGCCGGGAGCCCCCGGGTCCACGCGGGTTTGACGAACTGGTCCATACCAGATAAGCTATCACCCAAAGGGCCGAGCCGAACTTCCTGCGAGCTACTGAGCACCGGCTCGGATTAAATAATTGCGAATCGGGGGGGCGATGGTGGGCACGGGGCAGAGGGGGCATGAGGGGCTCGCCGGCCGGCGGCTCCAGTCCCTCGAGCTGTGGCACTCCCCCACCGCGGCGCGCCGCCGCGCCGCCACCAGCCGGGCTCCCGGAGTGGACTGCGACAGCTGATGCGAAGCCTGAGCGAGAGGACGATCCTCGAGCGCCTCCGTCGCGGCGGACCCGCCTCGCGGCCGCGGCTGGCGGAGGAGACCGGACTGTCCCAGCCGACGGTGGGCGCCGTCCTGGCCGCCCTGGAACGGGCGGGGCTGGTGCGCGCCGTGGGACCGAGCCGTCAGCAACGGGGGCGCTCGGCGCTCATCTTCGAGCACCTCCCCGGCGAGGGCCACGTGGTCGGCGTCGACGTCGGCCACGGCTGGCTGCGCTGCGCGCTGGCCGACCTGACCGGCACCGTGGTGGCCCGTCGCGACGTCCGGAACGCGGCTCGCAGCGCGCCCAACCTGGTCAGGATGGTGAGCACCCTGGCCCGCGGAGTGGCTGAGGGTGCCGGGGTGGCCTGGCCCGAGGTGGCCTGGACGGTGGTGGGCAGCCCCGGGGTCTTCGACCCGCGGGACGGGACCCTGCTCCTCTCCTCTCGACTCCGCCGCTGGGGCCGGCCAGGACTCCTCGATTCCCTGCGCGGCGAGCTCGGGGATCGCACCTCGGTAGCGAACGACGCGAACCTGGCGGCGCTGGGCGAGCTGCGCAGCGGGTGGGGGTCGAAGTTCGACAACTTCGTCTACCTGATGGTCGGCACCGGCCTGGGGATGGGCATCGTCGTGAACGGCAGGCTCGAGCAGGGCCTGCGCGGTGCGGCGGGCGAGGTCGCGTACCTGCCGTTCGGCGATGAGGCGACCTCCCGGCCATCCGTCTCCGGCACCCGATGGGGGTCGTTCGAGGAGAGGGTCTCCGCACGCGGAGTGGTCGAGGCCGCGGTTGAGCTCGGGATGTCCTCCCGGCTCTCAGCCCGGCAGGTCTTCGACGCGGCCCGCCGCGGGGTGGCGCCGGCCCGCGCCGCGGTCGAGCGCGAGGCGGAGCGCCTGGCCCTCGTCATCGCCGCCGTCACCGCCGTGCTCGACCCCGAGGCGGTGGTGATGGGCGGGGGCATCGGGGGCGGACTCGACCTGCTGCGCGAGCCGCTGGAGGCTCGGCTGCAGCAGCTGACGCCGTTCCCTCCGCGCATCGTCGGCAGCGAGCTGGGCAATGAGGGGGTGCTGCGCGGGGCCATCGCCTCCGCCCTCGAGCTGTCCCGGGATGATCAGGGGAGCGATCGCCCCCATCTCCCCGCCCTCGACGGCACAAGGGGGAGCTCGGGAACCGGGGAGCTGCGCCAGGAGTTCGACCACATCGTCGCGCCCCATCCCGGTCAGCGCTCCGGCCGCCGCGCCGAGGACTCCCGCGACGCTTCCCAGAGTGGCGACGACCAGCTCCGGCCCCGGTCCCAGGCTCAGCCGCTGAGCGAGGGCCTCGCGGAGGGGATCGAGCAGTCGCTCGCCGGCAGCCGCCATCCCTCCGCCGAAGATCACCAGCCCGCAGTCCACCACCGCGACCGCGGCCGCCACCGCAGCGGCGAGCGCGGCCACCGCATCCGCCCAGAGCCGGGTGGCGATCGGGTCGCCGGCCAGCATCTGATCCACCACCCCCTCGGCCGAGAGGGGCCGGCCGGCGGCCGCAGCGAAGCGGCGGGAGAGGGCGGAGGCCGAGGCGACGGTCTCGACACAGCCCCGGCCACCGCAGCCGCAGACCAGCCGGTGGGCGTCCACCTGAAGGTGTCCGATCTCTCCTGCCAGCCCGTGCGCGCCGCGCAGCGGACGCCCGTTGATCACGACGGCGCTGCCCACTCCGGTGCCGAGCAGGACTGCCAGGAAGGTGTCCGAGTTCCGCCCCGCTCCGAAGATCGCCTCGGCGTGCGCCGCCGCGCGGGCATCCTGGAGCAGCGTCGTCGGCAAGGCGATCCGCTCCTCCAGCCGACTGGCGAGGGCGGTGTCCCGCCACAGCAGGTTGGCTCCGTGGCGAGCGATGCCCTTGGTCTCGTCGATCACCCCCGCCGCGGCAACCCCGAGAGCGGCGGCGGGGGAGCCGAGACCGAGTGCGCACTCCTGGAGCCGGCTCGCGACGGCGATCACCGCCTCGACCAGGGCGTCCTCGCTCTGCTGTGGGGTGTCCGCGCCGTCGGTGGCGAGGACCGCGGCGTCGGCTCCAATCAGGGCGCCCTTGATCGAGGTCCCCCCGACGTCGATGGCGAGGACCGCGGGGGCCGCGGCCAGGGGTGCGAGGGCGGCTTCAGTCGCCAAGCCGGAGCCCGCTGGTGGGATCGAAGACGTGAGCCTCCGCCACCCGAACCGCCACCGAGATGCGCTCCCCGACCGACGGCAGGTGCCGGGCATCGGCTCGAGCCACGAGCCGGAGTGGCGCGGACGGGCCGGGGGCGTCGAGGTGGACCCAGGCATCCGACCCGGTGTCCTCGACCAGGTGCACCTCAGCGCTCAGCCGGACGGCACCGTTCAGGTCGCCGGCGGTCACTGGGGAGAGGGCGTCGGGACGGAGCCCCAGGACCACCTCGGAGAGGCCCGCCTGGCGCGCCGCCGAGGCGGCGGCGCCGGGCAGGGGGACGGCGACCTCGCCCACCCGGACCACGGTGCCGTCAAAGGGGAGGCGGTCCAGGTTCATCGCCGGCGACCCCACGAAGCCGGCCACGAACACGTTGCAGGGATGCTCGTAGAGCCGGCGGGGAGTGTCGCACTGCTGGAGCAGCCCGTCGCGCAGCACCGCGACCCGATGCCCGAGGGTCATCGCCTCGACCTGGTCGTGGGTGACGTAGACGGTGGTGATCCCGAGGCGGAGCTGAAGGGCAGCGATCTCGGCGCGGGTCTGGACCCGGAGCTTGGCGTCCAGGTTGGAGAGCGGCTCGTCCATCAGGAACGCCTGGGGCTGGCGGACGATCGCCCGGCCCATGGCGACCCGCTGGCGCTGGCCTCCGGAGAGCTGCCGGGGACGGCGGTCGAGCAGCGGTTCGAGCTCCAGGAGGCGAGCCGCCTCCAGGACCCGCTGGCTGCGCTCGGGCTCGGAGACCCCCTTCTGCTTGAGGGGAAAGGCCAGGTTGTCGGCCACGGAGAGATGCGGGTAGAGCGCGTAGCTCTGGAACACCATGGCGATGTCGCGGGCCTTCGGTGGCGCACCCGTCACCACCCGGTCGCCGATGAGGATCTCGCCGCTGCTCACCATCTCCAGACCGGCCAGCATGCGCAGCGCGGTGGACTTGCCCGACCCGGAAGGGCCGACGAGGACCATGAACTCGCCATCCTCGACCGCGAGGTCGAGCGAGTCGACCGCCGGAGCGCTCATCCCCGGGTAGGTGCAGGTCGCCTGCCGGTACTCGACGTTTGCCATTCAGCTCGATCTCCTGGCGGTCGCGCTCCGCCCCTTGGGCGAGGTCATGTCTTGACCGCCCCGGCCGTCAGCCCGGCGGCGAGCCGGCGCTGGATGATGAGGAAGAAGATCATCACCGGAAGGGTGAAGATCAGTGAGGCTGCGAACAGCTCCCCCCACGGTGTCACCCGGCTGGGGTTGATCAATCCGAACAGCCACACGCTCGCCGTCTCCTCCGACTGGCCGAAGACGGTTCCGGAGTTGCCCAGGATGATGTAGGCGTAGACGTAGTCGTTCCACGCCAGGATGAAGGCGAAGATCGAGGTCGCCACCAGCCCGGGCGCGATCAGGGGGAGGATCACCTTCCAGAAGGCGCTCAGGCGGGAGCAGCCGTCGGTGAGGGCCGCCTCCTCGATATCCACCGGGACCGAGGCGACGAAGCCGCGCAGCGTCCAGATGGTGAAGGGAAGCACCGGCGCCACGTAGGCGATGATGAGCGCCGGCACGGTGGCGATCAGGCCGACCTTGTTGAGCTCGATGAAGATGGGGATGAGCAGGGAGGCGAAGGGGACCATCTGGGCCACCAGCAGGGCCACCAGCATGGTGCCGCGGCCGCGGAAGTTGAAGCGGGCGACGGCCAGGGACGCGAAGAGCGAGACGGCCATCGAGAAGGCCACCACCACCAGCGCCACGACCACGCTCACCAACAGCGAGGTCAGGAAGCTGGGCTGGGGGACGGTCGGCCCGGCCCCGTTCACCTTGAACGCCTCCTGGAAGTTGGCCAGGGTCCACTGCGCCGGCCATAGCTGGGGCGGGTAGTGAAGCAGATCGTTGTTGGGCTTGAAGGCGTCGATCAGCATGTAGTAGATCGGGAAGAGCCAGATCCCCGCGATCACCAGCAGCGCCACGCTCGCGGGCGTGCTGCCACGCCGACGGCGCCGCACCGAGGTCACCCTCGCCGCGGCGGCGACGCCCTCGGCGCCCATCGGTCCCACCGCGGTCATGTCCTGGTCCCCCGCACCATCATGCGCACCGCGGCGCCGGTCACGATGCAGAGCAGCAGGACGCCGAGCATGGTGACGGCTGCTCCGGCGCCGTAGTTGTTGCCCACGAAGCCCACGTCGTACGCCCACACGCCGAAGATGGTCGTCTGGTCGCTGATGCCCCCCACGTTCTGCAGCACCGCGACCTGGTTGTACACGTTGAAGTCCCAGATGACGGAGAGCACACCGAGGAGGAGCAGGATCGGCGTCATCAGCGGAACGGTGATGGTGCGCAGCTGGGCCAGCCAGCCGGCGCCGTCCACCCGAGCCGCCTCGTACAGCTCCTCGGGGATCTGGAGCAGCCCGGCGAAGAGGGTGATGGCCACGAACGGCACCGCGCCCCACACCACCACGGTTCCGGCCAGGGCCAGCACCGAGACGGGGGAGTTGAACCACTGGTTGTGGGAGAGGCTGAGGTAGCTGCCCAGATGGAGGGCGGAGAGCAGCCAGTTGACCACTCCGTACACGGGATCGAAGATCCAGATGAAGATCTGGGCCGCCGTGATCTGGGGCACCGCCCAGACGGCCACCAGCGCCACGGTGAGCACGGTGCGCGCCCAGGTGTGGGCCCGCCGCATCAGCATGGCCAGGCCGAGGCCGATGATGAGGGTCATCCCCACCGTGCCGATGAGGAAGAAGAGGGTGCGCACCAGGACCGGCACGAACTGACCGCTGAAGAGGTCCTGGTAGTTCTTGAAGCCGACCCAGATGGTCGGCCCGCCGGTGACCAGCTGATACCCGCCGAACTCCTGGAAGGAGATGACCAGGCAGAAGACCAGCGGGAAGCCCACGATCGCGGCCAGCACCAGCAACGACGGGCTGGACAGAGCGTACGGGACCCAGCGGCCAACCATCCGGCGCCGGGACCGGGGGGTGGCGGGCGCCGCTCCCCCCGGTCCGCCGACCGATGCCGGGGGCTCATCCCCCGACACCGTCCTCCGGATGCCGAGGCGCCGCCGAGGTGTGGCTGGGACCTCCCCGACGGCGCTCATCTCGGTTGTCAGTCTAGGCTCGGGCTCAGGAGCCGTTCAGGACGCTGTCGATCTGGCTGTCGTAGGTGCTCGCAGCGGCGCTGGCCGTCTGCTGCCCGGAGAAGATCGCTCCCAGGAGGTCCTCGTAGTAGCTGTCGTTCTCGACGGTCGCTTCCTGAGGGCTGTTGGGGGTGAACCAGCTCGTCTTGGCCGCCTGCGCGGCGGTGTTGAGGGGCGGGTTCTCGGCCTGCAGGTTGAGCAGGGTGGTGCTGTTGGGGATGACCCCGCCGACGGTCGCCATCTCAGACTGGTACTGCGTGCCCTCGACCATCTGGATGTAGTCCTCGGCGAGCGTCTTGTTGGCGCTCTTCTCGGCGACGCCGAGGTTGGAGCCGCCCAGGAAGGTCGGCATCGGGGCGCCGCTGGTGTATCCGGGGAGGGCGAAGGAGCCCACGTCGGAGGCGGTGAACGAGGTGCCGGTGCCGTAGACGCTCGCGTAGTCCCAGCCGGGCTCGACGATGATCGCCGCCTTGCTGCTGTCGAAGACGGCGTTGGTGGTCGTGGTGGTGTCGTTCTGGGTGGCTGGGGCGAGATCGTAGCCGGTCTGGAAGAGGTTCGTGTAGATCCAGCTCAGCGCGGTCTGGTCAGCCGACGAGGAGAACTGGGCGCTCCACTTCCCGCCGCTCTCGGTGGCGATGGCGCTGGTGCCGTTGCCGGGCTCGCCGAAGAGGAAGGAGTCCATCGCGTACCAGTACTCACCCGGGATGTAGATGCAGGAGGTGCCGCTCGGCTCGGTGGCCTTGATCTGGGCGCAGTCGCTGAGCAGCTCGGTGGTGGTGGTGGGAGTCGCGGTGATCCCCGCCTTGGCGAACATGTTGGTGTTGTAGATGGCGATGCGGTCGCCGGCGTAGTACGGCACCCCGTACAGCTTGCTGTTGTAGGTGCCGGCCTCCTGCAGGCTCTGCAGCCAGGTGCTCTGGTTGGGCCAGCTGACACTGGTGAGGTCCGCCAGCCCGCCGGTGGCGGCGAAGCTCGCCACGTAGGTGTTGCCCATCTCCAGGACGTCCGGCGCCTGGGTGGTGGCGAGGGCGGTGTCGGTCTTGGTGACGATGCCCGTCCACTGCTGCAGGCTGACGTTGACGGTGACGTTGGGATGCGCCTGCTCGAACTGCTGGTTCCAGGCGGTCACCAGCGAGGCTGGCGCGCTCCCCGACATCAGCCAGACGTTGAGGGTGACGTGCGGGGGGGCGGTCGGGGTGCCGCTGGTCGCGGTCGAGGTGCTGCCGCAGGCTGCCAGCCCCGCGGCTAGCAGCGCGACCCCCGCGGTGCTGATATGACGACGCTTCACCATGACTGCCTCCATGTCCCCCCGCAAGGGGCTCAACCTCCGCCTCCACCAGGACGACGGCACTACTGGTCTATACCAGCTTTGCAGCCTGGCACACTGCGCGCGGTCTTGTCAAGCACCCGTTGGTATGAGATCCGGGGGTTGAAGCCGGAGCCCAGGCGAATTCGGCCACTCCCCGGCCGAGGGGGCGGCACGCCCGTCGGCTTGCCATCCCGGCGGGTCGGGGTTCAGAATTGGTCTAGACCAGTTGCAGTAGCTTCCAACGCAGCAAAGGGGACACCATGCGCCTGGGGGTGACGGCTTCCCTGGTGGGCGATGCTCTCGTGCCGGGGGACGTGTCGGTCGACTCCGGTCGTGTCTCCGGCCTGGGACTCGCGCCGGCCGGAGCAGCCGGCCTGGCGGTGCCCGGTTTCGTGGACGTGCAGGTGAACGGCGTGGCGGGGGTCGACTTCCTCTCGGCCGACCCGGGCGGCTATGCGCGCGCCTCGCTGGCCCTGGCCCGCTCGGGGGTCACCGCCTTCCAGCCGACCTTCATCAGCTCGCCCCTCAAGTCCGTCGGCGAGGCGCTCGCCACGCTGGCGGCGCTGGATCCGATGCCTGGAGCCCGGGTGCTGGCGGCCCATCTCGAGGGCCCCTTCCTCTCCCCCCTCCACCACGGGGCCCACGATCCGCGCCACCTGCTCGCGGCCAGCCGCGAGGTCGCCGACTCCCTCTGCGGCCTCGGTCCGGTCGGCTACGTCACCGTTGCGCCCGAGCTCGAGGGCGGTTTGGCGCTGGTGCCCCATCTCGTCTCCCGCGGCGTGGTTGTCTCGCTGGGGCACACGGACGCCGACGCGAAGGTGGCGGCCGCCGCCTTCGATGCGGGCGCCCGGGCCGTCACCCACATCTTCAACGCGATGCGACGGTGGGCGCCTCGCGACCCGGGCGTCTCCGGCCTCGCCCTCGCCCGCCCCGACGTGTTCGTCACCGCCATCGTCGACGGCGTCCACCTCGCACGCGAGACCGTCCAGCTCCTCCTCGCCAGCGCAAGCCATCGCCTGGTCCTGATCACCGACGCGATGGAGGCCGCCGGGCTCGGTGACGGCACCTATCACCTCGCCGATCGCGAGGTCCAGGTGCGGGGCGACGAGGCGCGGCTCGCAGACGGAACGCTCGCCGGCAGCGTCCTGGCCATGGATCGGGCGATCCGCAACCTGATCTCCGCGGGAGCAAGCCTGGAGCTGGCGGTGGGAGCGGCCACCCGAGCCCCGGCCCGGCTGCTCGGGCGGCCCGATCTGGGGGAGCTGCGAGTCGGCGGCGCCGCCGACCTCGTGGTCCTCGACGGCTCGCTCGAGGTCGCCCGCACCCTGGTCGCGGGCAGAGAGGTGTACGCCGCATGACGGCGACGCCGGCGCGCATGACCGACGTGATCCCGGCTCCGATGCTGGTCCGACCCGACCCGAACGCCGACTTCACGCTCACCGAGTTCGACCGTGCTCGCGGTCGGCGGCGGGGCGGCGGCGGCGCCGGCCGCGTCCTGGCTCGCCGATCTGCTCCGCCGCGGGACCGGGTTCCCGGTCCCCCTGGTCGCGGGTGAGGGCCAATCCGAGAGCGTCATCGCGCTGGAGCTGGGCAGCGGCCGGCCGGACCTGGGCGACGAGGGGTACGCGCTCGCGGTGCGCCCCGGCTCCATGGTGATCCGGGCCGGCGCCGCAGCCGGGCTCTTCCACGGGGCGCAGACCCTCCGCCAGCTCCTCCCCGGCAGCGTCGAGAGTGCCAGCAGCCGCGGCCCCTGGGTGGTGGCCGGAGGGGAGATCGTCGATCGTCCCCGCTACCCGTGGCGCGGGGCGATGCTGGACGTCGCGCGCCACTTCTTCGGGGTCGCCGACGTGGAGCGGTACATCGACGAGATCGCCCTCTACAAGATCAACGTCCTGCATCTCCACCTCTCCGACGACCAGGGCTGGCGGATCGCGATCGGCCGGTGGCCGCGGCTGACCGCGGTGGGTGGGAGCAGCGAGGTCGGCGGGGGACCCGGGGGCCACTACACGCAAGAGGAGTACGGGCGGATCGTCGTCCACGCCGCCAGCCGGCACGTGACGGTGGTGCCCGAGATCGACATGCCCGGACACGTCCACGCCGCCCTCGCCTCCTACCCGGAGCTCAACCGGGACGGGGCCGCCCCCCCGCTGTACACGGGGATCGAGGTCGGCTTCAGCTCTCTCTGCGCCGACCTGCCGATCACCTTCCGGTTCGTGGAGGACGTCGTCAGCGAGCTCGCCGCCATGACCCTGGGCCCATACATCCACATCGGCGGGGACGAGGCCAGGAGCACACCGCCCGCCGACTATCGCGCGTTCATCGAGAGGGCCGGCCGGATCGTCGCGGAGCACGGCAAGATCCCGGTGGTCTGCGCGGAGGCCGCGGCGGCCCCACTCCCCCCCGGTGCGGTGGCGGAGTACTGGGACACCGCCGCCGCGGCTGACGGCCTGGACCAGGCGGCTCGGGCCGGTGTGAGGCTTGTGCTCGCCCCCGCGAACCGGTGCTACCTCGACCAGAAGTACGACTCGGGCACCCCGCTCGGGCTCAGCTGGGCGGGTCCGATCAGCGTCGAGAGCGCCTATGACTGGGATCCCTCCGGCTACGGGGTCCCTGACGACCGGGTGGAGGGGGTCGAGGCTCCCCTCTTCAGCGAGACGCTGGCCAGCCTGGGCGACATCGAGCAGATGGCGTTCCCCCGGCTGCCCGGGATCGCCGAGATCGGCTGGTCACCGCAAGCCGCTCATGACTGGTCGGTCTATCGGAGGCGGCTGGCCGCTCAGGCCCCACGCTGGGAGGCCATGGGACTCAACTTCCACCGCGCGCCCGAGGTGGCCTGGCTCTGAGCGGACCCCGGTCTAGTGGGTCAGCGTGACCTTGCTGAGCCCAGCGGGGTTGTCGGGGTCGAGGCCGCGGCGCCGCGCCAGCGCCGCCGCCACCTGCTGGCCTCTGACCACCGCCAGCACCGGCAGGAGCCCCGCGGGCACCCCTGCCGGGAGGGGGCAGTCGGCGCCGCGGTCCGGGCCGATCACCTGCACCCCCGCCCCCCGGCGCAGCAGGGCCTCGATCAGCTCGGGGACGTCCTGGTCGGCAACCCCCGCGGAGCGGAAGCTGAGCACCGGGAACCCGGGCCCGACGGCCGCGATGGGGCCGTGCCGGAGATCGGCCGGCGAGATGCCCTCCGCGAGGATCCCCGAGGTCTCCCGGATCTTGAGAGCCGTCTCCAGCGCCGCGACCAGGAGCAGCCCGCGGCCGGTGACCAGCACCCGGTCACTCTCCCCGATCGCGGCGGCCAGCCGGTCCGACGGCGGCCGGTCCGACAGCAGGCGCGCGACCTGACCCGGGAGGGCGGCGATGTCGGCGTCGCTCCACGAGACGTCACCCACGGCGGCGGCGATCAGGCCGAGGGCCACCAGCGTGGCGGTGAAGGTCTTGGTCGCCGGCACGGCGACCTCCGGGCCGGCCTCGAGGTGGACGGTCACGTCGGCCTCCTCGTCGAGCGGCGAGCCGGCGCCGTTGACGATCGCCACGGTGCGAGCCCCCTGGTCACGGAGGCGGCCCAGCACGGTGCGAATCTCCGGGGTCCTGCCCGACTGGCTGATCGCCACCGCCAGGTATCCGTCCATCTCCACGGGCGCCCGGTACAGGGTGTGGATGCTCGGGGCGCACAGGCCGGCCGGCCGCCGCGACGCCATCTCCAGGATGTAGCGACCGTACAGGGCGGCGTTGTCGGACGAGCCCCGGGCCACCAGGGTGATACCGCAGAGGCGGGGGGGAAGCACGGCCCGCACCTCCGCGGCGACCGCGGCGCGGCGCTGGACGAGGCGCTCGAGCACGTCCGGCTGCTCGGCCATCTCGGCCGCCATCGCCTCTCCGTTCATCGCCGGCAACCCCGCTGCCGGGTCGCTGCCTGCCCGCTTCCCCGGATGGTCATGTGGCGATTGTACAACTGGTATAGACCAGTCGGAGCTTCCAGAGTGCGCGGGCCGCTGAACGCCCTCCGGGACCGGGGGGAGCCGGCAGCCCCGGAAGGCTGGCGGGCGGCGGGCAGAGCGCGCGAGACAGGGCATCGGGAGGTCATCGCTGCTATCCTGGCCCGGCTCGCCGGCCATCGCGACCGGCCGGGGCGGGGACCCCAGCCCTGCGCCACACCTCATTCGCCCGCCCTTGGACACCATTCGGATCGCCACCGTCACCAGGAACCTGCCCCCCTCACGTCACCGCACGTGGCCGCGGCGGCTCGCGGCCCCCGCGGTGGCGGGCGTCGCCGCGATCCTCGCTCTCTGCGGCGCCCTCTCGAGCTCGGTCGGTGCCGCCGCCTGGGCCCCGGCGGGGAGCCTCGCGGGGCTGGGTAGCGGTGAGATCTGGCAGCTGGCATTCGACCCGGGGAACCCGCAGCTGGCCGCCGCCGCGACCGACAATGGGGTCTATCTGAGCCTCGACGGCGGCAACACCTGGTCGCCCTCCGGGCTCCACGGAACACGGGTCTGGGCGGTCGCCTTCCAGACCTCGTCCGGCACCGGGGAGACCCTGTACGCCGGTCTCGCCGGTGAGGGGATCCGCACCTCCACCGACCAGGGCACCGCCTGGGCGGACAACTCGTCGGGGCTGCCCAACCTGAACGTCAGGGACATCGCGGTGACCCCAGGCGGGCTGGCGGCAGGCACCGACAACGGGGTCGCTCTCTCCGCCAATGGCACGACCTGGTACGCGGGGGAACTCACCGGCGACGGCGTCAGCGCCGTGGCCGGGGTCTCCGTCTCGGCCGGCCCGGTCTTCTACGCCGGGGTCGACTACCCGAACATCGGGGGCACCTTCCTCTACCGGCGCAATCCCACCGACGGGGAATGGCAGCCGATCACTCAGGGGCTCTCCTCCGGCGATCTGGTGAGCTCGATCAGCATCGGCCCCACCTCCCAGGCGGTCCCCGACAACCCGGTCCTGGTGACCACCGCCAAAGGGACGTACCGCTCCGGGGATGGGGGCACGACGTGGACGGCCTCGACCGGCCTCCCGCAGGGGACCTACCTGACGGAGGCGACCTTCAGCCCCATCGACCCCAACCTCGTCTATGCCGGTGCCGATGCCGGCGGGAGCAGCGGGGGCGGGCTCTTCCGATCGACCGACGGCGGGCAGAGCTTCAGCGCCGCCAACCAGGGCCTCCCCACGGATCACGCCGCCGGGGAGCCGGCGCGGCAGGAGGTGGAGAGCGTGGCGGTGGCGGCCGGGCAGCCCTACGCCACCGTGATCGCGGCGCTCGATCCCGACCAGGGCGGCGCGGCCGTCTACCGCGAGATCGACACGAGCGCACCCTCGCCCCCGGTGCTGACCACCGCCTCGGGCACCCTCACCACCCTGCCGGCATCGGGGGGATCCCTGCCGCCCGCAACCGGTCAGGGGACCGCCGCCAAGCCGACCTCCACGCCGAGCGCCCCGGCCTCCCTGGCCTCCCAGGTGGCGGGGACGGTGTTCCACTTCCCGACCCCGCTCATCTTCGAGCTGGCCTTCGTCCTGCTGCTGGTGGGCCTCTTCGTCAGATGGCGCCGCCACTACTACGTGGACGGCCCTCCCTAAGCAGACTGCCGGTCGGAGCCGAGATGCCGCCAGACCTCCCCGACGACCATCCGCCCCTCCGCTCCGCGGACCTCGGCGATGACCCCTTCGCGGCGCTCCACTCCTGGCTCGAGCTGGCGCGCGAGGCTGGCGACGAGGCGGCCAACGCGATGGCGCTGGCCACCGTGTCGGCGGCGGGGGCGCCATCCGTCCGCATCGTCCTGCTGCGCGGCGTGGATCAGCGGGGGCTCGTCTTCCACACCCACCGGCTGAGCCGCAAGGGCGCGGAGATGGCGGCGCGGCCAGAGGTTGCGCTGGCTCTGCGCTGGACCCGGCCGTTCCATCGCCAGGTGCGGGTCGAGGGAGGCGTGGAACGGCTCGAGGATGAGCTCTCGGACGCCCACCTCCGGGACCGCCCGGTGGGCGGGCGGCTGTCCGCGTGGGCATCTCCGCAGAGCCAGGTGGTGTCCGGGCGGGAGGAGCTGGAGCGCCGCTGGTCGGAGGCCAGGCGCCAGTTCCCCGACGACGACGCCATCCCGCGGCCCCCGGAATGGGGCGGCTACCGGGTCCTGCCGGAGAACTTCGAGTTCTGGCAGGGGCGGCAGGACCGGCTCCATGACCGCATCCGCTTCCGGCGCGCCGGGGCCGTGTGGCTGAGGGAGCGGCTGGCCCCGTAGCGTCGGGAAGCCGGGCAGCGGGCTTTTCAGGGGGCCGGGTTCAGCGGAGGTGGTACCCGACGGATTGTCCGCGTGGTGTCCGGTCGGGACTCATAGCTTCCGCCCATGTCACCGGGGGGCGTCCAGTCCACCTTCCTGCTAAGCGGTGCGGGCGACGTCCTCGGCGACATCGGCGGCTTTATCAGCGGCCCGCCGGGCGACCCGGGCCGGATCCGCCAGATCGCCGGGTTGGTCGAGCGCTCATCGCGGAGTACCGCAGGGCGGTCTTCAGCCTCGATGACGCGGTCATCACCCTCACCCAGTCATGGACCGGGGCGGCCGCCACCTCATTCCGCGGCGCGTGGGCGGCAGGCACGCGGGGCTCACCCGCGACCGTTCTCAGCACGCTCGGCGACAACCTCGCCGCCTTCGCCCGGGAGCTGCGCGACTACGCCGACCAGCTCGAGCACGCCCAGAACGAGCACTGGATCCAGCTCGGCCTGATGGCCGCCCTCACCGTCCTCAACGCCGCCCAGGGAGGCGCCGACCCGGTCACGGACGCCGCCGAGGTGGCGGCGGGAGCCGGGCTCGAGGTCGCAGCCGGCGCGTCAATCACCGGCCTGGGCGAGCTGGCCCTCGGAGGTGCACTCAGCGGTTTCGGATCTGACGTCTTCAGCCAGCTCGGCGCCGACCTCCTGGATCGGACAAGCCCCCGCTTCGACCAGACGGGGGACGACGTCGTCCCCGTCTTCGACGCCGGAGAGGCGGCGAGCAGTGCGCTCAATGGGGCGCTCGCGGAGGTCGACGGTGGGTTTCGCGGCGCCGGCGTCGCGGTTGATGATTCGGCTCGACCGTTCTCACAAGCCGAGCTCCGTGTGAGCCAGTTCCTTTCCGGGGAAGGGCACACGGTGGTCTCGGTGGCGGAATCTGCGGTACCTGGTCAACGCATGTACGATGCGCTGGTCGACGGACAGCCTACCGAGCTCAAGACACTGACCGGGCCGCCAGGCGGGTCGGCTACTAACGTCACGGTGCGAAGTGCACTGAAGAACGCCAACGGGCAGTTCGGAACGTCGCCAGTTGGACGCGCCGCCAACGCGGTATTGGATGGCCGCAAATCCGGCCTGATCGAAGTGGAAGCACAGCGCGGCCTTCAGAGGTGGTTGGGCGCTGGCAGGAATCGCTTGACAGCGATAAGGATCATCGGTGCCGGTTGGGAGGTCTCATGGCCATAGACGACGCCCACATCGAATGGCAACTCTTCATCGACGGGCCGTTCTCGCTCGACACCCTCGTCGCGGCTGCCCTAGAAGCAGCTCCGTCCGCGGTGGACAGTCGACCCTTCACGACGGACTGGGGAAGCCATGGGGTAAGGATCTGGAACGCGGCGATGCTGGCCGACGTCATCGATGGCCACGACTACGAGTTGGATGGTGTCCTCGACTTCGCCAACTTCCGTTTCATGGTGGACCTAGAGGACTACCGTGGACCGGGCGACAGCCACTTCGCGCGCCGCTTCGCGGTAACTCTATTCGATGGGCTCCGCTCCAAGGGCGCCCGGAGGCTTCTCTTGGTAGACGACCTCCAGGGCTTTGTGCGCGACTTCGACGCGAGCCGCGACGTGCCCGTGAACCCCAACTCATCGACACCCACGCAGGAAAGGGGATAGGTAAACTCGCTCGCTGGCATTGGCGACTGCCACACCATCAGGCCGCGCGCCGGGCGGGCCGATTCCAACAACAAACTGGAATGTCCGCCTCGTGTCCGAGCACAGCCGATAGGGTGGTCATCATGGAGGCGCCCGGGAGCAGCGGGGTGTGGCCCCATCAGGGCAAGCATTCGCCTCTTAGACGTTCGATCGACCGTTGCCGTAGGTGTCTTCGGCAAGCGGGCGGCAGTTGTCTGTATGCTTCCGGGCCGCAACCTACGGTGTCTGGGGAAGGAGAGACCATGGGCTCCCGTCCTGCACGGCTACTCGCGGGCCACGCGCGACGCGGCAGGCTCCATTCCTCGCGGGTCATCGTGCTAGCCGTCGTGGTCGGACTGCTCCCTGGGTGTGGCTCGACGGCATCCTCGTCAGTCGGCCCGAGAAAGACAGCCCGAATCACAACCCAGGCGCCCGCATCAACCCCGGCGCGGGCGCTCACCTCAGATTGCGACGCGCGGGATACCCCGATTCCCGGAGCAGCATCGGCGCTGGCCGACGGCGAGCTCAACCTTCCTGGGCTGACAGCCGTCGAGCAAGCGTGGTTCCAGATGTACGCGACGATGGTCCCTGCGTGCTCTGAGATCATGCCGGACCCCCTCCCAGTTCAGACGAAGAACCTGACTGGTGGTCAACTGTCCGACGCCGCTCTCGCGATGTGGGTGCCGCTCGACGGCACACTCTGGGCACTTTGGGAGTGGGCCGGGCAGCACGCACAGTACGACTTCATGCGCTTCCTCCTTCCGACGGGGAACGATGTGACCGCATTTGTCGAACAAGGCGGCAAGGTTGTGGACGAAACCCGGCCTGTGAGTACCCCATCAAGGTGTACGCGGTGACCATCACGGCTGATGACATGTCCGAGTTCACCGGAGGCCGCATCGCCACTTCCGGCGTCGCGTACGCGTTGGCTTGGGCGGGTCCCTGTGTCACGGAATGGACCTCGGCGGCCGGGCAGGTCACCGACTATCCGATCGGTGCAGGCCAGGAGTATCAGGAGCTAGAGGTCACAGCAGACGAAGACAGCTCCAGCGTTGGGTGCTTACCTGGAGATGGAGGCCTCGGTCAACTCGAGCGCGGGTGCAGCGGTAGCCTCGATCCTCGCGGAGAGCGGCGTGTGAGGCTCCGACGCGCGATTACAACGCGCGCTGATCCTCGGAGTTCTATGGTCCGGCCCAGGGGCGACTGGGTGGGCCGCCGGTGGCGGCGGCGGCGGCGCAGGCTCCTTCGATTGTCAGACCGCCGCGGGCCTCACCATCCTCCAGCCCAACTCCGGGAGCCTCACGGGGGCGGGCAATCTCACCCTCTACTGCCCGGGCACGGGCACGGACGGCCGCAACGGGGAGACGGGGCAGGGCACCCCGGCCAGGTCGAGACCGGCGCCTGCACCATCGACACCGGGTGGGAGGAGGCCCAGCTCATCGGTCGATCGACCGAGATCACGCCCTGCCGGAGGCGCCGGCCGGCTGGAGGCATTCCCGATCGCCTTCTGGAGCGGCACCACCGGCGGAGAGTTCGCCACCGACGCCAACACCTTCTACTCCGGCAGCGACTCAACGACCGTTCCCGGTGGCAACTGGAGCGCACCACTCTCGGCGTACCCCCGGCGCCCCCGACGTACCTGATCGGCAAGGGCCTCGCCAACGGGCTGTACGTCTTCTCCGGGATCGATGACGACGTCGTGGACGTGAAGGTCACCTCCGACCCGGCCACGCCGGGGACCTGGGAGAACGGCCTCTGCCACGACCCGGGGGTGCTCACGGTGAGCGCGACCACCGTCCCGGCCGAGGACCCTGGCCCCGGGGCACCGCCCGCCGCGCCGTTCTCCGTACCCGCGACCGAGGCACAGGTTCTCGCCCAGCTCACTGTCAAAGCCGGGCGGGTCGAGACCGACGCGCCGGACAACTACCTGGTCTTCGCCCCCACCTGCTTCTGGGTCGCTCCGCAGCCGGAGGGCGCCGACGTGACCCCGACCGTCGACGACCTGATGGGTGCGCCCGACTCCCAGGGAGTCTCCATCGTCTACTCCTTCTACCTCTTGGTGGCGCCGTCGGATTCGGTGCACTGGAGCTTCGGCGACGGGACCACCGAGGACGTGCCGGCGCTCAGCTCGGGAAGCTGCGTGACCCACTACTACACGCAGATCAGTGGCGAGGGCAGCATCCCGGTCGCCGGGGCCACCGTCACCGCCGAGCAGGACGTGAGCGTCACGGCCTTCGTGGGGTGGGTCGGGGGCAACGGTTCGGCCAGCTACGAATGCGTGCTGCCCGGCGGCGGCCTGGGAGGCACCATCCTCACGACCCAGGCGCAGGCGGAGAACAGCTGCAGCCAGGCGTTCGCCGACGCCCTGGTCGACACCCCGCTGCCCCCCAAGCCCGTCTATCAGATCAGGGCCATCCCGGTCGCCTGACCGGCGCGACCGCTACCTCCCGCCTCCCGCCAGGGGGAGCCAGAAGGTCACCGTGGTCCCCGCCCCCTCGGCGCTGGCGATGGCGACGTCGCCGCCCTGCGCGCGGGCCAGACCCAGCACGATGGAGAGCCCGAGCCCACTCCCCCCCTCCTCGCGGGTCCGCGTCTTCTCCCCACGGTAGAAGCGCTCGAAGACGTGGGGAAGGTCGCTCGCCGGGATCCCAGGCCCGTCGTCGTGCGCGTCCACCCGTGCCCGCTTGCCGTCGACCTTCAGCGACCAGAGCTGGCGAGCCCCGGGGGCGTACTTGCAGGCGTTGGTGAGCAGGTTGCGGACCATGGTCGCGACCGCGGCGCGGTCGCAATGGACCATCACCGGCGTGCTGGGCAGATCGCGGTCGACGCGGGGCGGCATCCGGGGCACGCCCTCGTCGAGGAGCCGCCCCACCACCGCCGCCAGGTCGAACTCCTCCGGCTGCTGCTGCGGGCGAGAGTCCAGCCGGGCGAGGGTGAGCAGATCGAGGACGAGCACGCGCAGCCGATCCGCCTCCCGCGACATCATGCCCAGCGCCGCGTCCATCGCCTCCGGGCTCTGCGCCGCACCCCGGCGGAGCACGTCGATGTAGCCGGAGAGGGCGGTGACCGGCGTCCGCAGCTCGTGCGAGGCGTCGGCGATGAATCGCCGGACCCGGTTCTCCGAGTCCTGCTGTACCGCGAAGGCGACCTCGATCCGATCCGCCATGTGGTCGAAGGCGCCGGCGAGCTGGCCCACCTCGTCGTCGCGCGGGAAGAGCTGGCTGCGCGCGCGCAGGTCGCCGCTCGCCAGCTGACCGGCGGTCACGGTGAGCCGCCGCAGCGGGCGGAGCGCCCGGTTGGTGAGGAGGAGCCCGACCAGCAGGACGAGAAGCAGGAGCACTCCACCGCCCACGGCCAGCCCGGTGACGTCTCCGGAGAGGATGCTGTCGATCGGAGCCATGGGCTCCGACACCTCGACCACCGAAGTGGTGCGCACCAGCGAGGGATCGTCGACCCCCAGCGGGAAGCCAGCCACCAGGTCGGAGGCGACGATCTGGTGACTGGGGGTGCCCTTGGCGAGGATGGCGTCGAAGGCCAGGGGACCGAGCTGCCGGGGCGTGGTCCCGGAGGGGATCACCAACCGGAGGACATCGCGGGGGCCGAAGAGGGCCACGGTGACGGACTGTCCCGACGCCGAGCGGATCAGGGTGCCGAGGGTGCGCACCCTGTCGGCCGCGGTGGCCGACCGGAGGTCACCGTTCGCGTAGAGCTTCTGGGCGGCCAGCAGGTCACCGCTCAGCGCCTGAACGCGGGCGTTGATGAGGCTGCCGCGAAGGCTCACGTACTGAAAGGCCCCGAGCCCCGCCAGCAGGACCGCGATGAGGACCAGGTAGGTGAGGGTGAGTCGCCAGCGGAGACTGCGGAGCGCCCGGCCTAAGCCGCTCACGGGGTCACCTCACGCCGGCGCCACCCCGCTCACCGCGTGCAGCCGGTAGCCGACTCCCCGGACCGTCTGGATGCGCTGGTGGTCGGTGTCGCCCAGCTTCTGCCGCAGGTACCGGATGTAGACCTCGACGTTGTTCTCGTCGCCGAAGAAGTTGTAGCCCCAGACCTCATCCAGGATGCGCTGGCGCAGCAGCACCTCGTCGGCATGGACGGCGAGGAAGTGGAGGAGGTCGTATTCGCGGACCGACAGCTCGAGCTGGCGATCGCCGACCCTGACCTCTCGGGTCGCCGTGTCGATGCTCAGGTCGCCGACCACCACCACGCGATTGAGGTCGGGGGTGCGCCGCCGCAGCACCGCTTTGACCCGGGCCAGCAGCTCGCCGAACTCGAACGGCTTGACCAGGTAGTCGTCGGCGCCCAGCTCCAGGCCGCGGATGCGGTCGGTCGTCTCGTCTCGCGCGCTCAGGATGATGATCCCCCGCCGCGGCTCCCCGGCGATGGCCCGGCACAGCTCGAAGCCATCCAGCCGCGGCATCATGATGTCGAGGATCACGAGGTCGGGCTTGAACTCGTCGACCGCCCTCAGGCCCTGGCGGCCGTCGGCGGCGGTGGCTACCTCGTAGCCCTCGTGGTGCAGGCCCAGCTTGATGAAGTCGGTGATCGACGGCTCGTCGTCGACCACCAGGATGCGGCCCCGTTCGGTCATGTCGGCTTCGAGTATATGGGCCAATTGATCCGCTCAAGGAGTCTGGTGCCGCTTCTCATGGTCCTCTCAGCCCAAGGCCAACCCGGCCCGCAAGGCTGCAGCCTCTCAGGTGCGGGGGCAGGTTCACCCCAACGAGGGGGCGGCCAGCCGCCCCGGACGGCCCTGCCTCGACCTCCTCGGGGAGTGCGCTATGACCCTCCTCGGCGAACCCGTTGGAGACCCTGCTCTGCAAGCCCGTTAAGAACCTGTGAAGCCCCCGGCGGCTAGACTGCCCGGGATGTCCTCGGAGAGCGACGCCGCGGCGCCGGCCACCATCCTCGCCCGCGTGAGCCGCCGGCCCGCCTGGGCCCGCCGCTCCGGTCCGATGGTGGTCATCGGGCTCGCGTATGTCGCCGTCGTGGCCGGGATCATGATCTGGCGCGGGATCTCGGTCTCACCCGACTACCTCCTGCTGATCTTCATCCCGGTCGCCCTCCTGAGCGGCAGGTTCTTCCGCTTCGTCGGCGACTGGGTGCCCTTCATCGCCATCTTCCTGGGCTGGGAGGCGATGCGCGGGATCGTCCACAACGACGGCATCAACCCTCAGGTGGCGAGCCTCGCCAATGTGGAGAAGTGGCTCTTCTTCGGGCACGATCCCACCCAGGTCCTCCAGCACGCGGTGAGCGGCACCACCCTGCACGTCCTGGCGGTGGCGGCGACCGCGGTCTATTTCTGCCATTTCGTGGTCCCGCTGCTGGTGGGGCTGGTGCTCTGGCTCAAGGACCGGGCCCAGTACCTGCGCTTCGTGACTGCGCTGCTCGGGATGTGCATGGTCGGATTCATCTTCTTCATGCTGGTGCCGACCGCACCGCCCTGGTACGCGGCCCAGCACCACGTGCTGAGCGGCGTCACCGACCTCATCGGCTCGCAACACACGCTGCCGAGCGCCATCAGCCCCTACTACCAGCTCATCAACCCCAACCCCACCGCCGCCTTCCCCTCGCTGCACGCCGCCTTCCCCACCCTGGCCTGGCTGGCCCTCCGGCGTCCCTACCCGCGCGGCTCGTGGATCCTCTTCGTCTGGTCGCTGCTGGTCTTCGTCAGCGTGGTCTTCCTGGGCGAGCACTACGTAGTGGACGTCATCGGCGGCGTGATCCTGGCCGCCGGAGCGTGGTGGGTGATGATGCGGCTGGTCGTCCCCCGCGTCGCCGTCCTCCGCAGCGCCCGGCCTATCCTCGAGACGACGCCGGCCGCGGTCGGGAGCGCGGGTGCCTGATCGCATCGAGCTGGGCGAGGGGCTGAGCGCGGCCGAGGCCCACAGTCACACCCTGGCGAGCGACGGCATGGTCACCGCCGAGGAGCTGGTGAGGGCCGCCGCCGCGATCGGGCTCTCGGTGATCTGCATCACCGATCACGACACCCTCTCACCACTGGAGGAGGTCACCGAGGTCGGCGCCGAGCTGGGCGTCGATGTGGTGGGGGGCGAGGAGGTCACCTGCAGCTTCCCGCCGGGGATCCATGTGGTGGCTCTCTTCATCCGCAGGGCGATCCGGATGCACATGCCGGTGGAGGACACGATCGACGCGATCCACGATGCTGGCGGGCTGGCCGTGGTGGCCCACCCGTTCATGCCGACCTGGTTCGCCTCGATCACCGAGGGCCGCCTCCGGCGGCTCCTGGAGACCCATGCGCTCGACGGCATCGAGGTCCGCCACACCGCCCCGGTGGGACCGGGGACCTGGAAGCGGCTGGACGACTTCTGTGCCGCCAACCGGGAGCGGGTGGGGGCCATGATGGCGGCCGGGGACAGCCATTTCGGCATCCACGACCTCGGCCGGCTGGTCACCGTCTACCCCGGAAGGGGAGCCGCCGACCTCCGCACCGCCGTCGAGGCCCGCACCACCTCGCCGCTCCGAGGGGTCTCCCCGGCCGGCCCGCCGATCTCCATGCGGCTGGGGCAGCAGCGCCGCTCGCTGATCGAGTTGAACCTGAAGCGGTGGCGGGGGGTGGTCGGAGGCCGGCCCGGCTCCCCGAGCGCCGGCGCCGTGCGGCGGTAGAATCGGTCGGCGAGGGGCGGCCGGCGGCCATGATCGCCGGCCCCGCACGGGCCCGCTTAGCTCAGTTGGTAGAGCAGGGAACTCTTAATCCCTTGGTCACAGGTTCGAGTCCTGTAGCGGGTACCACATCCGTGTCTCAGTTCAGGTGACCCCGCGGTGGGTGGCGGGCTCGTCTCCTCCATGTCGGGGGGGCTCCAGGAGCCGGCGCACCGGTCGCATTGCTGAGGTCGTCCTCAGACCCCGAACTACCACTCAGAAACTAATCCCTACCAATTTGGTACCTGGGCTGCTACCATTCTGATCGTGACTAGTAGTTTGCCGCGTGCTCCTCTCGCATGAGAGTCCCAGAAAGGGCACCTTCTGTTGGCGACCTCTTCGCCGCGGTGGACCCGAGTCGCCTCCCGATGCTCATCCAGGCTGCCCAGAAAGCCTCGGTCACGGGGCGCTACTACCATTGGGACGACCTGCGCTACCGCCACCCGCCAGTCCCCGTGTCAAGGCAGGAGTGGTGGGTCGGATTGAAGCTGAGCCGGGGCTCGCTGTACAAACGGATACCTCTGACGGATCGAGCGGAGCGAAACTTCCAATTCTGTGTCCCGGATCTCGCTCAGAAGAAGCTTCACTTCATCGACCAACAGTTGGCTGGTCAGATCACCGTTAGCGAGGTGGTCACGAATCCGTCGACAAGGGATCGCTACCTAGTGAGCTCGCTCATTGAGGAGGCCATTACGTCAAGCCAACTTGAAGGTGCTTCAACCAGCCGCAGAGTCGCCAAGGACATGATCCGCTCAGGCCGTTCTCCGCGGGATAAGTCCGAGCGGATGATCCTCAACAACTACATGGCCATGCAGCGGGTGGGCGAACTGCGTGATGAGCCGCTGACGCCCGACCTTGTCTTGGAGTTGCATCGGATAGTCAGTCGTGGGACTCTCAGTTCGGAAGAGTCAGAGGGGCGCCTTCAACGCCCTGAAGACGAAAGGGTGCAAGTGTGGAGTCGAGGTCCGGACTCCCAGTTGCTTCATGAGCCGCCCGACGCTCGGGAGCTGCCGGGACGCCTGCACGCACTGTGCGAGTTCGCGAATGGCGATCTCAAGGAGTTGGGTTTCGTGCATCCGGTGGTGAGGGCTGTCATCCTCCACTTCTGGCTCGCGTATGACCATCCCTTTGAGGACGGGAATGGCCGGACGGCTCGACTGCTCTTCTATTGGGCCATGCTGGCACAGAAGTACTGGCTCGCTGAGTTCTTGACCATCTCTCGGATTCTGAAGCGGGCGCCAGCACAGTACGCCCGATCCTTCCTCTACACGGAGACGGACGAGGACGACTTGACCTACTTTCTGCTCTATCAGCTCACAGTTCTGGAAACCGCCATCAATGATCTCCACGAGTACCTCCGGAACAAGATGGCGGAGATCCACGAGGCCGAGGCCTTCATCAAGCGATCGGCTTCGCTGAACAACCGACAGCTGGCGTTGCTGAGCCACGCAATGCGGCACCCAGACCATGTCTACACGATCGAATCGCATAGGCGCAGCCATGGGGTTGTATACGAAACGGCGCGCAGTGACCTGTTGCAGTTGGCGACGCTGGGCTACCTCACGAAAGGGAGACTGGGACGCGCCTTCGGCTTCCTTCCTGATAAGCAACTGGCGAATCGGTTGCGTGGCAGCCGGCAGTCTCAAGCGCGCCCGCTGACCCAGGGCGGTTAACCTCGATCCGTGGGCGGGATCACCGAGTTGCCGGCCCTGCGATCGCTCGTGACAGCCAGCCGCGGCAGGCGGCCGGGAACACCCGCCGCTGGACGCCGTTCCCGGGCCTCTGGAGCGCATAACATCCCCCCTACGCCCGCACCGGGGTCGACGCGGGAGGGATGAGCGAGCAGTCGTGGGGCCCGGAGCTGAGGGAGATGAGCATGCGTGCCTTGATCGTGGTCGACGCTCAGAACGAGTTCTCGCCGCAGGGTCTGATGCCGGTCCCCGGCCACGCCGAAACAGTTGCCGCCATCGAGCGACAGGTGGAGGAGGCCCGCGCCAAGGGTTGGCCGATCGCCTGGATCCGTCACCACAACCGCCCGGGCGAGTCGCGACGCTTCGTGCCCGGGACGTGGGGTGCCGAGTTCACGCCGGGCTTCGGGCCCCGCCCCGGGGTCGAGACCGAGGCGGAGTTCGTGAAGGAGGTGTTCGGAGCCTTCACCGGCACTGGGGTCGGCGACTGGCTGGCGGCCCAGAAGGTCTCCGAGGTGCTGATCACCGGCTTCCTCACCCATATGTGCGTCTCCACCACGGCGCGCGAGGCGCTGATGCTCGACTTGCACGTGGCCGTCGACCCCGAGGCGACCGCGTCGGAGCCCCTGGAGCGGCCCGGTCTGGGGGCGCTGAGCGCCGAGGAGGCGCGGCGGGCCGCCCTCCTGCACCTGGCCGACATGGGTGTCGAGCGGACCGGGCTCCCCTCGGCTCCCGCGGGCGGCGTGCCGGCGACCTGACCCGGACGAGACGACGAGCAGCGCCGGGGACGGAGCTCGCCGGGGTGAGGTGACGCCGCGCTCAGACCGGCCTGCGCGTCTCCACCCGGAATGCCGGGTAACCCGGGGCGATGGCGGCCAGGTCGGCGTCGGGCGCATCGGGCCCCACCCCCTGGAAGAAGGCGCCGATCTCCATCTTCCAGCGCCGCAGGTACGCGCGCAGCACCGGGGTCTTCTCGTCCCCCTCGAGCTCGACCAGGGCGACCGGCTCGCGACGGCGCCCGATGCGCAGCTCGACCTCACCCCCGGCGCGGACGTTGCGGACCCACTGGGTGACGCCCCGCGGGGAGACCAGGTAGCGCGCCCCCGCATGGGTGAGCAGGTTCACCGGGGTGGTCCGCCACTCACCGCTCTTGCGGCCGCGCACCGCCAGGATCCGCGACCCCAGGACGCTGATCCCGATGCGGGTGAGCCCGGCCACCAGGCGGTTGAAGACGTTGGTCGTGAACCAGCCGGGTCGGAGGTAGCGCGTGGCCATGTCACCTCCCATTCTCCCTGGCCCGGCCGTCGCGGCGCCCTCCGGAGCCTGCTAACCTCGCGCCCGTGCCCACGCGCTGGCTCACCTTCGACTGCTTCGGGACCCTGGTGGACTGGCGCCATGGCTTCACCCTCACCGGGGAGCTGCTCTTCCCGGGCCGGGGCGACGCGGTCCGCGACGCGTACCTGGGCCACGAGCTGGAGATCGAGCGGGGCACGCCGGCACCCCGGTACCGCACGGTCCTCACCGAGGGGCTGCGCCGGGCGGCGGCCGACCTCGCGCTGCCCCTGCACGAGGACGACGCCGACGCCCTGGCCACCACCCTCCCGTACTGGCCCGTCTTCCCGGATGTGGGCGAGGCGCTGACGGCGTGCCGCGACGACGGGTGGCGGCTGGCGTTGCTCACCAACTGCGACCGCGACCTGATCGCGTTCACCCGCCGGCGCCTTCCCGTGCCCTTCGACGCGGTTGTCACCGCCGAGGACGTGGGCGCGTACAAGCCCGACCCGGCCCACTTCCACCACTTCCGCGACGTCTTCGCCCCCACGCAATGGATCCACGTCGCCCAGAGCCACCACCACGACATCCGCCCCTGCGCCACGCTGGGCATCCAGAGCATCTGGATCAATCGGCTGGGCGAGCCCAACGATCCGTCCCTCGCCGCCGCGGTCCTCGCGGACCTCAGGGCTCTCCCCGGCGCGGTGCGGCGTCTGGCCAGCCTGTCCACCTAGGGGTCGCCCGCAACCGCGGCGTCCGCGCGGTGACCTCACCTCAACGGCGAGACGCGGCTGAGCTTGAGACCCGCCATCGTGACGGGCGCCCGCCAGGCTACGTGGCCAGCCCCCACTCGGTGGGATCACCGAGCACCGTGGCGGCGGCCACGGTCTGGAGGTCGTGAGCCTGGGCGGCGGGAAGACCGTCGCTGTCGCCCAGCCCGACCGGGCTCTGCCGGAAGATCGTCGCGTAGAAGACGCAGGCGGCGAGGTAGGTGCCGCTCACCGTCGGGTGGCTGCCGTCCGACTGCCACATGGCCGGCGGCGAGGCCTGCCCGACCACCGCCTCCCACGCGACGCCGACCGGCGCCACCGGCACGCCCAGCTGGCCGGCGATCCCCAGGTAGCCGGTGTCGATCGCCGTCTGCATGGTCGGGTAGCCGGCCAGCCCCTCATCGGGCCAGCCCCCCTGATGGGCGAAGGTGAGGTAGAGCAGCGGCTGGGCGCCGTGGGCGCGGATCTCCGCGACCAGCTTGGTTGCCGCCGGGTACATCATCTGGCTCCGGTCGACGGCCAGCGACGGGATCTCGCTCTGCTCCTGGAGGACGACCTGGTTCCAATGCTCGGAGGCGAGCGTCGCCGCCGTCTCGGGTGCGGCCAGGTGCTGCTCGAGGGTCCATCCCCCCTCGTCGAGGGCCTGGGTCTGGACTCGATGCCCGCCCGACCAGGCCAGGCCGGCGAAGGTGTCCGGGAGGTCGTTGACCGAGGTGTAGCTGTTGCCGATGAAGAGGATGCGGGTGCACGTGGCACCGGGGAAGCTGCAGCCCGGGTTGCCCCAGAGGCCGAGCTGCGGCAGCGGGAAGACCCCCAGCGCGAAGCTCAGGATGATGAGGACGACCAGCCCCCAGATGAGCCGGTGGCGGCGGGGCGGGGCGGCAGCGGCCACCGGGGTGGGCGCCGGTGGGCGCGGTCGATCCGCGAGAGGCGGCGCCGCGGCGGTGTCGTTGGAGGCCATGAGAGGAGCCCCGCACTCGGGGCAGCTCCTGAGCGTCCCCGGGAACCACCTCCAGCACCTGGTGCAGACGTTGTCGACCACGGCGGGCTGAGGATGTCACCGGTCATGGTGGGTGCCCCTGGCCACCATGGCTTGGTGACAGCTTCAAGTCCCGCATCCGGGGCCGCCCGGGCGGTGCCGGCGGGGGCGGGCGCTGCGTCTCAGGGGCTGGCCCACCTCGGCACCCAGCGGGTGGACGCCGCGATCGCCGCCATCAGGATCACCGCCACCGCCAGGGCGGCGGTCACCTGGCCGCGGAGGATCAGCACCGCCCCGGCCACGGCTCCGCCCAGCATGGCGCCGACCGAGATCAGGCGGCGGCCGGCTCTCGACCCGCTGCCGCCTGCCGCACGGGCGTCGGCGGCGATGCCGGTGATGGTCAGGGTGAGCACGGTGGTCGTCAGGTCGGGGACGGCCAGCCCGCGTGCGGTGGCGTTCTGGATGCCGAGGGCGGCGGCCAGGACGGCCACCAGGACGTCCCGGAGCGCGCCGTGGACCGACCCTGCCACCACCGCGGAGAGGAGCAGCGCCACCGCCATCAGGAGCAGCTGGGTCCCGGTGGCGGCGGCGAGCTGCCGCTCGACCCGGGTGCCCAGGTGCGAGCGGAGGAGCCCACCGCCGGCCGCGCCCACGGCGAAGGCGCCCACCGCGACCACCGAGGTGACCACGGAGAACCCGCCGACCCCGGCCAGGGCGAAGCCGAGAAAGACGACATTGCCGGTCATGTTGGCGACGAAGACGTGGCCCAGCACGAGGTAGCTGAAGGCGTCGACCACGCCGGTGATCACGGTCATCCCGACCAACAGGGGCGGCAGCAGCCCGTGCCTGGCGCCCCGGCGAGGAAGCAGTGTCTGCCGGACGTCGTCGAGCAGGGATCGTGCCAGCGTGCTCATGGACCTTCCTCCCGCCGTGCGGTGGCGATCGCTCACCCGGGTGAGCGCAGCGTCACCGTCTCATCAGAGGATGGCAGGGAAGCCCGAGACGGCAGGGAAGCCGGGATGGCAGGCGAGCCGGGGACGGCTCAGCCGGCCCCCTCCGCCCGCCGGAGTCGAAGGCTCAGCTGCTCCAGCATGCGATAGCTGACCTCCGGGTGGTCGATCAGCAGGGGCTTGAAATCCCACGCCGGCAGCCAGTAGATGGTCACGTCCGTCCGGGCCCGCACGGTGGCGCTGCGACGTCCCTTGTCGAGCAGAGCCATCTCGCCGAAGGCGTCCCCAGGGCCCAGCTCCCGGGTGCGTCCGTCGGACAGCACGACGTCGAGCTGCCCCTCTCCGACGACCATGAACCCGGCAGCGGCGCCTCCTCCCGGGGTGACCTCCCACCCCGCGGGATGGCGCACCTCCTCGAACTTCTCGACGATCTCCTTGAGCTCGCGTTCAGGCAATCCGGCGAAGAGCTGGGAGGTGCCCAGAGCTGCCATGTCGAGGATGGTATCAAGCACGCGGCGCGAGCAAGGTCAAAGATGGAAGCGGAGCTCGGCACTGGCTTCGAGCCCCGCCGGCGACAGAGGAGGTCGACCATGGAAGACACCGAGGTCCTGCAGCACATCGAGCGGCTGGTGGGTGAGGAGGACACCCTCTACGCCCGTGCGGCCGAGGGTGGGGGGATGGACGAGGAGCAGCGGCGCCGGCTCCACGACGTCCAGGTGCATCTCGACCAGTGCTGGGACCTGCTGCGCCAGCGGCAGGCCCGGCGGGAGTACGGCCTCGACCCTGACGAGGCGTCGGTGCGACCACCGGAGACCGTCGAGGGCTACACCGGCTGATCGGGCGACCGCGGGATCGCGGGCGGCCGCCGCCACCCTCCCTGCACTGACGGAAAGCCACCGCCGGGAGCCACCAGGGATGCGGCGGGGAGGCCGGCGTCGGGCTGCACGCCGTCACCGGCGGGGATCACGGGTGGCCGGCTGGCCCTCCGGTGGCGAAGCCGATCAGCGCGGAGCTGGGGCCACGGTCGGACGCGGTGGATGCTGAGGGCCTGCTGTGGGGCTTCGTCGCGGCTCGCCCCCGGCCCTGATGGCGCGCCTCACTCGGTGGGACCGCCCAACCAGCCCCGCTTGAGGAAGAGGTAGAGGAGGCCGGCCGCGGCGACCACCTCGAGGCCGACGCCGAGCACCCAGAACGACCAGCTCTGGGTCAGCACGTGGCCGGTCAGGAGCGCGAAGTTCTGCCCGAAGAACCCGGTCAGGAAGCTGAGCGGCAGGAAGACGGTGGCGATGATGGTCAGCTGCTTCATCACCACGTTGAGGCGGTTGGAGACGGTCGAGAGGTGCGTGTCCATGGCGCCGGTGAGCAGGTCGCGGTATGAGTTCCACCAGGTCGCTGATGCGGATCAGGTGGTCGTAGAGGTCGCGGAAGTAGCGCTCGTCCTCCTGGGTCATGCCCTCCACGATGCTCGCCCCGGAGAGCAGGCGGGCGAACATGTCACGTTCCGGGGTCACGACCTTGCGCAGCGCCACCAGCGTCCTCTTCATGTCGAAGAGCTCTCCGAGCTGGGCCTCGGTCGGCTGTTTCAGAATCGCGTCCTCGAGCGAGTCGATCCGATCGTCGAGCTGGGCCAGGACCGGGAAGTAGCCGTCCACCAGCTCGTCGACGACCAGGTAGAGGACCGCGACCCCGGGGGATGAGCCGGCCGCGGCACGGTGCCGGCCGAGCCGCTCCCGGACCCCGTCGAGGAGGTGCCCGTCGCCCCGGCTCACGGTGACCACGTGCCGGGGGGTGTGGAAGACGTGGACCTCGGTGGTGACCGAGTCGCCCGCCGCGGCCAGGGCCCCGTGCACCACCAGGTAGGTGAAGCCGGTGAAGTCGTCGACCTTGGGACGCTGCCCGAAGTGCTCGGCGTCCTCCACCGCCAGCGGGTGGAACCCGAAATCCTGGCAGAGCAGGTCGCGAGCCTCGGTGTCCACCCCCTGCAGGTCCAGCCAGAAGAAGGCGTCCGCCCCAAGGCGCCGGCGCACCTCGTCGAGGCTGGCATCCGTCGTCTGGCCGTCCGCCTCGGTGAGCTTCCCCTGCACCCCCCGCATTCTCCACGCCCGGCCTCGCGTTCGCGCGAGGCCCCGATGCCGCCGCCCCACGGCGGAGCGGCGGCACCCCAGTGGTCGCCGGCATTCGGTGACCGCGGGCTCTCGATGGTCGCGGTCAGTCGTGACTGGGCAGCGCCTCGCCGGTCTCCAGGAACGTCTTGAGGTTGCTGACCACCCAGCTCCAGCCGGAGGCCACCTCGTGGAAGGTCGCGTCCTCGGTCTCGAACTCGTGGATGACCGTGAGCTTGCTGACCTGGCCGTCCTCGGAGGCGATCTCCCAGGTGACCTGGCTCGGTGCATCGCCGGCGAACTTCGGGTCGTAGCGGATGTTCCAGGTGTGGACCAGCCGGTGCGGCGGGTCGGCCTCGATGATCTCGCCCTCGACAGCCACCGACGAGCGGTCCGTGCTGTAGTGGGTGAGCTTGGCCTTGGCCTGGAAGGTGGACTCGACGTAGCTGCCGTAGAAGTAGCGGGTGGTGAACTCCGGCTTGGTGATCGCCTGCCAGACCTTCTCGGGGCTGGCATTGATGTAGACCTGATAGACCTGCCGGGGCTTGGCTGCGGTCGGGGACACGTGGGCTCCTCCTTCATCCAGTGCCGCTTTGAGGTCGGCGAGCGCGGCCGCCCTCTCGCGGGTGTACTTACCGACCCAGCGGTCGGCGATCAGTTGGACCGGGACGGCATTGAGGAAGTGGAGCTTCTCGCGACCGTGGCGCCGGGTCACGATCATGCCCGCCCCCTCCAGGATCCGCAGGTGCTTCATGACCCCGAAACGGCTCATCTCCACGTCCTCGACAAGCTCGGTGAGCGTGCGGCCGTCGCGCTCGAAGAGCCGGTCGAGAAGGTGGCGCCGGGTGGGGTCGGCCAGCGCCCGGAAGACCCTGTTGTCGTCCACCCTCCCAGCATAGGTTACTAATCAGTCACGTGTCAATAAGGTCACATGGAGATCCGGCTGGCTCACGGGAACCACAACCAACGCCTTCTCTCCGACCCGGCCCGGCTCCCCCCGCGATCACCCCGTGGAAGGACAGCGATCCGCGTAGAAGCCCCGTAGGGCCTCCTGGTAGCCGGTCCGGTTCTGGAGCCAGTGGAGATGCCCGGACCCCCCGAGGGTGACCTGGGTGGCCTGGGGAAAGCGGCCTCGGACAGTGGCCTCCGACTGGCCGAAGATGTCCTCCGCGCCGTAGAGCACCAGGACCGGTCCGGGGTAGTCCTGCAGCGGGAGGAGCTCACCACGATCGGCGCGCGACAACGAGTGATCAGTTCGAAGCAGCGCCTCGGGGCAGCACCCCTCGAGCCATTCCCGGTCGGGGTCGGGTGCCGTCCGCGGATCGAGGAAGTAGTTGTGCCACGTCTCGGTCATGACATGGCGCATCGCCCATCGTCGAAAGGGGTTGGGCGGGAACAGAAGGGACCCGTAGAGGTAGAGGCGCAGGGCGCCGCCGGCCCCGGCTCGTCCGAGTTCGATCCGGAAGGAGTCGCGCTTGGTGGCCTTCCAATCGGCGCCGACGCCGAGCGACGAGCTGCTGAGGACGAGGCTACGGACGCGCGCCCCGTGGTGAGCCGCGTACAGCTGGGCGAGAAGGCCGCCCCACGAGTGCCCGAGGACGTGCCAGGTGGGGATATCCAACCGCTCCCGAATCGCCTCGATGTCGGAGAGGTAGTCGTCGATCCGGTAGCGGCCGTCGCGGCACCGCGAGCGGCCGACCCCCCGCTGGTCAAAGCTGATGGATCGATATCCGGGAAGCAGCGGTGCGATGTCCGTCTGCATCGAATCCGGCACCCCGGGCCCGCCGTGGAGCAGAAGGAGCGGCTCTCCCTCCGGCCGGCTGACCCGCACCGCCAGCTCAGCCCCGGCTGTCTCCACCGTCAGTTCATGCATCTCGTTTCTCTCCAAGCGCATTGCCGGCGCAGCTCTAATCGCAAGTCCCGCGCGCCGGGGTCAGGCCGCAGCCCCCGCCCCCTCGGCGTCACCCGACCTGGTGCGCTCGACGGTCCGCGAGCGCTGCGACGCGATGCCAGGGACGAAGAGGGCGGCGATGGCGCCCAACGCCAGCACGCCGCTGCCCACCAGGACGGCGGGCTGCAGTCCCGCCACGAACTGGAGCGGGGTCGCGTAGCCACCGGTGTGGGAGAAGACCGCAGCCAGGACGGCGATCCCGAAGACGCCGCCGACCTCGCGGATGGCGTTGTTGGCTCCGGAGGCCTGGCCCGCCTCGTGACCGCGCACCGCGGAGAGCACGGCGTTGGCAGCGGGCGCGAAGACCAGGGCCATGCCGGTCCCGGCCAGGATGAAGGGCATGATCACCGACGCGTAGGGCATCCCGGGAGCCAGAGCCCGATCGATCCACACCAGGGCGATCGCCTGCAGGGCCAATCCGGTGGCCATCAGGGGCCGGCTGCCCACCCGGTCGGAGAGGATGCCCGCCACCGGAGCGACCAGGATCGGCATGGCCGTCCAGGGCAGGGTGCGCAGCCCCGCCTGCAGGGCGGTGTAGTGCTGGGCGGTCTGGAAGAACTGGGCCAGCAGGAAGACGGAGCCGAACATCCCGAAGTACATCGCGAACGAGACGGCGTTGGTGGCGGAGAAGGCGCGGCTACGGAAGAAGCGCATGGGCAGCATCGGCGCGGGCGAGCGCAGCTCCCAGAGGGTGAAGGCGATCAGCAGGGCGGCTCCGCCCAGCATCGAGCCCAACACGGTGCTGCTTCCCCAACCGATGGCGTTGGCGCGAACCAGGCCGTAGACGACACCGAAGAGGCCGCCGGTGGCGAGCACCAGCCCGGGGATGTCGAACCTGCCGTTGGGACCGCGGCTCTCGCTGAGGCGGAGCACCGCCAGGGGGCCGACCACCAGTCCGACCGGCACGTTGATCCAGAAGATCCAGTGCCAAGAGATGCCGCTGATCACGGCTCCGCCGATGACCGGGCCGAGGGCCACACCGAGACCGCTGATGCCTGACCAGATGCCGAGCGCGACGCCGCGCCGGCCGGCGGGGAACGCCTCCGAGAGCAGGGTCAGGGTGAGGGGCATGACCACCGCCCCGCCGGCGCCCTGAAAGGCCCGGGCCGCGATGAGCGCCGCGGCGTTGGGTGCCAGCGCGGCGGCGGCCGAGCCGAGGGTGAAGATGGCGAGCCCGACTACGAACATCCGGCGACGGCCGAAGCGATCCCCGAGCGCGGCTCCGGAGAGCAGCAGGACGGCGAAGCTCAGGGTGTAGGCGTTGACCGTCCACTCCAGCGAGGCGATGTCGACGTGGAACTGGAGACGGATGCTGGGCAGCGCGAAGGTCACCACCAGGTTGTCGAGGGTGACCATGAAGAGGGCCAGCGACACCAGCGCGAGGGTCCATCCGGTGCGTGTGGGAGCGGCGGACCGGGTGAGTGCGGGGGGCCGGGTGGCTGGGCTGGACATCATGGCTCTCCTTATTGATTCATCCATCAGTTGTCACGTGAAAAAAAATTCCGCCGTGTGTCTCAGTCGGGGACGTGAGGGTCGGTGGTCGCGAGCGTGACCTGGGGATCCGCCGCCCCGTGCTTCTCCTCCCAGAGTGGTGCGCACAGCTCGGGGATTCCGAGAACGGTGGTGACATTGGCGATCATCCCGGCGGCGAAGAACTCAGCGAGCTGGCGCGGCGTCGCGCCGCTCAGCTGGCGGACGTCGTCCGCCAGGGCCCGGAATCCGCGCGCGCAGTGCGCGTGGATCTCGGGATCCGCAGAGGCCGCGTACGCCTGCAGCTGCATGAGCAGCTCGTAGCGGTCGGCGATCAGATCGGGGTAGGTCAGGCCCATCCGCCCGAGCGCCTCCTCCGGGCTGCGCGCGCCGCGGGCGGCCTCCCGGAAGGTGGCCCGGATCCGGCCCTGAACCCGGTCGTGGGCGGCCAGAAAGAGATCGCGCTTGTTGGGGAAGAGGGCGTAGATGTACGGCTGGCTGATACCGGCACGCTCAGCGATGGCGGCGGTGCTCGCGGCCTCGTAGCCGCGCTCGGCGAACTCGCGGATGGCCGCCTCGACCACCTGCTCGCGGCGTTCCTCCGAGGTCTGGCGCAGCCGGCTGGCGGCCTCACGTGGGGTCATGGCGAGATTATTGATTGGCCTATCAGAAATGTCAAAGACTCGGCCCCCGGACGGACAGGCGACTCGGAGCCTGCCGCCGAGCCCTCGTGCCCGCGCGGCCACGCAAGGTCCGGTTGCTTGGAGCCGCAGGCTCTCAGCCCATCCCGGCCAGGGCCGTCACCAGGCGATCGCAGGCGCCCCTGATCCCGTGGCGCGCCACCAGCGCCGCCACCAGCTCGGGGTCGGCGGGATACCGATCTCGCCGTCCCCTGGGCAGGGTGATGGGCAGGTCCAGAACCGGCTGGACCACCCTCATCGCCCGCTCCAGGTAGTCGCGGTCGGCGTCCCCCAACGAGGCGTAGCGCAGCATCGTGGCCACCCCGCCGTACCGGTGGATCAAGGCGGCCGCCCTGCCGCTGCCCACCCCCCGGAGCCCGGGGAGGCCGTCGGAGGGATCGCCGCGGAGGACCGCGAAGTCCGCGTAGAGGCGGCCGGGAACGCCGTAGCGGCGGGTCACCTCCGCCTCGTCGACGACCGCCATCCCGCCCTTCTCCGGGTAGAGCACCCGCACCCGGGGGTCCTCGACCAGGGCGAAGAGGTCCCGGTCGCCGCTCACCACCTCCACGGTGCCGGGGGTGAGCGCGCTCCAGGTGGAGATCACGTCCTCCGCCTCGTGGTCCGCCACCCCCACCTGGTCGACGCCGATCGCCCGGAGGACCTCGGAGATGACCGGCATCTGCGGCTCGAGCAGCGGCGGCACCGGCTCCGGCACCCGATGCGCCTTGTAGCTGGGAATGAGCTCCACACGCCACGCCGGCCGCCAGTCCTGGTCACTCGCCACCGCGAGCCGCTGTGGCCGCCGCTCGACGATGAGCCGGGTCAGGGCGTCGAGGAACCCCCGTACCGCGTTGATCGGCTGACCATCCGGGCCGCTGACGCTGGAGGGGACACCGTAGAAGGAACGGAAGATGAGGCTCGAGCCGTCGATCAGGAGCCAGTCGCAGGCCATCGCCCCGATTGTGGCCCGCCGCTCGAGGCGGCGGTTAGGACGGTGGCCGGCACCACCTCGGTTAGGCTTCGCGCCGACCGTGAGCAGGCCACACCGTGAGACGGCCCTCACCCTGATCAGGGCCGGGCACACCCTGGCTTGGCTCTCGATCGAGGCCTGCCTGGTGTCGGTCCTGTACGACGGCTCCTGCGGGCGGACGGATCGGCGCACCGCCCTGGCCGGGGCGGTGGTCGCTGGCGAGAGCCTCGTCTTCGTGGCCAGCGGGTTCCGCTGCCCGCTGACCCGGCTCGCGGAGCGGCTCGGCGCGGAGAACAGCGGAGTCACCGACATCTGGCTCCCCGGATGGTTCGCCCACAATCTGCCCGCCATCCACGTCCCGCTGATCGCCCTGGCGCTGATTCTCCACGGCCGCAGCCTGCACCGGCGAGGTCCGCGTCGCATCTAGGGCGCGCCCGCCCCAGCGAGGGCTGCCGAGTATCGTGGGCCGGCGGCCATCAGGAGGCGTGAAGATGAAGCGGCGCAAATTGGGCTCCCAGGGCCTGGAGGTCTCGGCTCAAGGCCTCGGGTGCATGGGGATGAGCCAGTCCTACGGCCCCGCCGACGAGGGCGAATCCATCGCCACCATCCATCGTGCCCTCGATCTGGGGGTCACCTTCCTCGACACCGCGGACATGTACGGGCCCTTCACCAACGAGCGGCTGGTGGGGCGGGCGATCGCCGGGCGGCGGGACGAGGTCGTGCTCGCCACCAAGTTCGGCAACGAGCGCCGCGAGGATGGCTCCTGGATCGGCGTCAACGGGCGTCCCGAGTACGTGCGCCGCTGCTGCGACGCCTCGCTCGAGCGGCTCGGCGTCGAGCACATCGATCTCTACTACCAGCACCGGGTCGACACCACGGTTCCGGTCGAGGAGACCTGGGGCGCGATGGCGGAGCTGGTCGCCGCCGGCAAGGTGCGATGCCTCGGCATCTCGGAGGCTGCTCCCGCCACCATCCGGCGGGCCCACGCCACCCACCCGGTCACCGCCGTACAGAGTGAGTACTCGCTCTTCACCCGTGACCCGGAGGCGGAGGTGCTGCCCACGTGCCGGTCTCTGGGCATCGGCTTCGTCCCCTACAGCCCGCTCGGGCGCGGGGTCCTCTCCGGTGCCGTCACCAGCGCCGTCGAGTTCGCCCGCGACGACTTCCGGGGCCGGACGCCGCGCTTCCAGGGTGAGAACCTCGCCCACAACCTCGAGCTGGTGGCCCGGCTCAGCGCGGTGGCGGACCGGAAGGGGTGCACCCCCGCCCAGCTCGCCCTGGCCTGGGTGCTGGCCCAGGGGGAGGACCTGGTTCCGATCCCGGGCACCAAGCGGCGGCGCTTCCTCGAGGAGAACGTGGCCGCGCTCTTGGTCGAGTTGACGCCCGAGGACGTCGACGCCATCGAGGCCATCGCCCCCCCGGGCGCGGCGGCGGGTGACCGCTACACCGCGGACCAGATGGCTCGGGTGAACGTCTGAGCCGCGCGAGGTGATCGGCGCGACGGTGACCGGCACCGGCGACGGCGACGGTATTCTCAGGGGGTGAGCCCCCCGCCCTCCCCGGCCGTGCCTCAGACGTCGCGCCCCGTGCGCCGCAACCTGGGGCTGGCCGTGGTGATGACCGGCGTGCTGATCACCGCGGTGGACACGACCATCGTGGTCCTCGCCCTGCCCGAGATCGAGCGCGGACTTCGGGTCGACCTCTCCTCGGTGATCTGGGTGATCATCGGCTACCTCCTCGTCATCACCCTGCTGGCCACCCAGGTCGGCCGGCTGGGCGACATGTTCGGCCGGGTGCGGATGTACGAGGCCGGGTTCATCGTCTTCATCGTCGGCTCGGCCCTCTGCGCGCTGGCCTGGGACGGCTCGTCGATGATCGGCTTTCGGGTGCTCCAGGGGATCGGCGGCGCGCTGGTGACCGCCAACAGCGGCGCCGTGATCGCCGACCTCTTTCCACCCCACGAGCGGGGCAGGGCGTACGGGTTCAACGGCATCGGCTGGAGCGCGGGGGCGGTCCTCGGCATCGTGCTCGGTGGGGTGATCGTCACCTACCTCTCGTGGCGCTGGATCTTCTGGATCAACGTCCCGATCGGGGTCGCGGCGGTGCTGCTCGCGGTCCGCGTCCTGCACGACGTGGGCGAGCGGCGCCGGCATCGCCTGGACGTCGCGGGCATGGTCACGCTCGGGCTCGGGCTCTTCGGGGTGCTCTGGGCGATGACCTCGCTGGCGTCGTCCTCGTTCGACCCGACGATCCTCGGCTACCTCGTGGGTGGCGTCGTGCTCATCGGGGTCTTCGCGCTCATCGAGTGGCGCCAGGCGGAGCCGATGCTCAAGCTCTCCCTGCTCCGGATCCCCACCATGACGCCGTCGCTGCTCGCCTCCTTCTTCCAAGGGCTCGCCAACTTCTGCGTCCTCTTCCTGGTGATCATGTACCTGCAGGGGACCCGCGGCCTCTCGGCGCTCGATGCCTCGCTGCTGCTGGTGCCCGGCTACCTGGTGGGAGGGGCGGTGGGCCCCTTCGCCGGGCGTCTCGCCGACCGCGTCGGGCCCGTGATCCCGGCCACCGCCGGGCTCGCCGCCCAGGTGGTGGCGCTCTTCATCTACGCGCAGCTCACCGCGGACACCTCGCTCTGGGTCGTGGTGGCGGCCAGCCTGGTCAACGGCCTCGGAGCCAGCTCGTTCTTCCCGGCCAACACCTCGGCGGTGATGAAGGCGTCCCCGCCTCAGCTCTTCGGGATCTCCTCGGGGATGCTGCGCACCTTCGCCAACGTGGGCATGGTCTTCTCCTTCTCGATGGCCATCGTGCTGGCGTCGCGGAGCATCCCGCGCCAGCTCGCCTTCGCGATCTTCGTCGGCTCCACCTCCCTGCACGGGCAGCTGGCAACGGCCTTCGCCAGCGGCTTGCATTCGGCCTTCTACGGGTCGATGGGGCTGATGGCGGTGGCGGCCGCCTTCTCCGCCACCCGGGGAGCTCGCGGCCTGCGCTACCAGCCGCACGCCGCCGGGTATGCGGCCCCGGCCACGCGCCGTCCAGCGGGCGACACCGCCCCACCGCCGGCGCCGCGCCCCGCCGGGGACTGAGCAGCCAGCCGAGCGGACCGCACCTCCGATCGGAGCGCGCGGCGCGCCAAACCTGCGCCCGGCACCTTGAGGATGCGCTTGGCCATGACCGGCGATGCTCCCCGCGGAATGGAGCGATGGGCCGGCCGGAAGGCGACGCGGAGGAGGCTCGAACGGCCCCCGTCACCGGGCCCGACCCGGCGCGGTGATCTCAGTTGGGCAGGTTGGTGACTGCCATCTGACCGGGCTGGGGAACGGCGACCGTGAGCCGTCTGCCGCCGACGGCGGGCGCGGAGCCGCGCGCCGCCACCGTCTCCGGCAGGCGGCGCACCCGGTTCAGCATCTGGGAGAGGCCGTCGGCGTCGATCGGACGCGCGAAGTAGAACCCCTGGCAGAGGTTGACGTCGAGGGTGTTCAGCACGTCGGCCTGCTCCAGGGTCTCCACCCCTTCGGCGACCGTGGCGATGGAGAGCGCGCGGCTCAGCTGGGCCACCGTGCGCATCAGCTCCTGGCTCTTCACCGAATCGGTGATGTTGTCGGTGAAGCTCTTGTCCAGCTTGAGGAAGTCGACCGGCAGCTCCTGGAGGTGGCCGAGCGAGGAGTAGCCGGTGCCGAAGTCGTCGATGGCGATCCGGACCCCGATCTCCTTGAGCGCCGCGAACTGGCGCAGCGCCGCGTGGACATCGGTCATCACCTGGGATTCGACGATCTCCAGGACCAGGTGCCGGGGGTCCAGCCCCAACTCGTTGAGGGCGGCCACCACGTCGTTCTGGAGCTGGCTGCCGAAGAGCTGGCGGGCCGAGACGTTGACGCTGAGCAGGAAGTCCCTGAAGAGGCTGGGGTGGCTGGTCCGCCACTTCTGGGTCTGCATGCAGGACTCGCGCAGGACCCAGGCGCCCAGGGGGACGATCAGCCCGGTCGCCTCAGCGAGCGGGATGAAGTCGAGCGGGGGCACCAGGCCGCGCTCGGGATGCTGCCACCGCACCAGGGCCTCGACGCCGAGGATTCTCCGGTTCTTCGAGTCCACGATCGGCTGGTAATGGAGGACGAATTGATCCTGCTCCAGGGCCGTGCGCAGGTCCCGCTCGAAGGCGATGCGTTGGACGTCGCTGGTGTGAAGCTCGGCGCGGTAGAGAACGTAACGGCTCTTGCCCTGCCGCTTGGCGCACATGAGGGCGACGTCGGCGTTGCGCAGCAGCTCCCCGGGCCCCATCTCGCCCTCCATCATCACCACGCCCGCGCTGGCGCTGATCGTGCAGCTGAGCAGCTCGGCGGGGTACGGCCGCTGCACCGCCTCGACGATGCGCCGGGCGATCAACTCCACGTCGTTGCGATGTCCCGCCCGCGGCAGCAACACTGCGAACTCGTCGCCGCTGAGCCGGAAGACGATATCGGTGGCGCGCAGGCAGCCCTGGATCCGCCGGGCGGTGCCGCGAAGAACCTCGTCGCCGACGCCGTGACCGACCGAGTCGTTGATGGACTTGAGGTTGTCGAGATCGAGCAGAAGCAGGCTCACCGCGGCTCCAGGCCGGACGTGGCGCTCCAGCTCGCGCTCGAAGGCGCGCCGGTTGGCCACCCCGGTCAAGCCATCGACGCTCGCCATGTTCTCGATCTCGACCTGGCGGCGCGCCAGATCGATCCGGGCTCGGTAGAGGTGAAGGCTCACCACCACAAGAGCGACGGCCAGGAGCGCGGTTCCCGCGACCACCAGGCCGGCCGCAACCGCACCTCCGGGTAGAAAGCCACCAGAGACGATGCCGACCATGCCCAGGACCACGGCGACCAGAGCCATCACCGCTATCTCGATCTCCCGCACCGCCACCCGGAACGCCAGCGAGCCACTCGGTCGGGAGACGGGTCTGACCAGAGCGGCGAGGGGCTTGGACATCGAATAGAGCATATGCACTACTCGCAGCACTCCCAATGACGGGATCCCGTCTCCCGTGTCACAGAACTCCATCGCGTTCTGTCGCGTGCGGATCGCGACTGGGGAGATCGCACATCCGGGTCAAGAAGCGGTCGAAGGCGCCCCGGCGGCCCCGGGCGGTTCCCCTCGACCCTGACGATCCGGGGCTACTCGCCCTCCACCCGGGCGAAGGCGAGACAGGCGTTGTGCCCGCCGAAACCGTAGCTCGTGCTGATCGCCAGGTCGACCGGCGCGCTGCGCCCGACGTTGGGGACGTAGTCGAGGTCGCACTCGGGGTCCGGCTCGTCCAGGTTGATGGTGGGGGGCACGTAGCGGTCGCGGATGGCGAGGATGCTGAAGATCGCCTCCACCCCGCCCGCGGCGCCGAGCAGGTGGCCGGTCATGGACTTGGTGGAGCTGATCGGGACCGTGGCCGCGCGTGCCCCGAGCGCCGCCTTGACGGCCCGGGTCTCGGCCGCGTCGTTGAGCTGTGTCGAGGTGCCGTGGGCGTTGACGTAGTCGACCTGGTCGGGCTCCACCCCGGCACGGCGGAGGGCTCGCTGCACGCTGCGGCAGGCGCCGGTACCCGCCGGGTCCGGCTGCACGATGTCGCAGGCGTCGTCGGTCGCGCCGTATCCCACCACCTCGGCGTAGATCCTGGCCCCGCGCCGGCGAGCGTGCTCGTACTCCTCCAGGATCAGCATCCCGGAGCCCTCGCCCATCACGAATCCGTCGCGGTCCTTGTCGAAGGGCCGCGACGCCTTCTCAGGCTCGTCGTTGCGGGTGGACATCGCCTGCATGGCGGTGAAGGTCGCGATGCCGATCCGGCAGATCGCCGCCTCGGTTCCGCCGGCGATCACCGCCACCGAGTTCCCGCGCCGGATCCACTCCGCCGCCTCGCCGATGGCGTTGCCCGAGGAGGCGCAGGCGGAGACCGCCGCGAAGTTCGGGCCGCGGGCGCCGAACTCGATGGCCACGCGCCCCGCGGTCATGTCCGGGATCATCGCCGGGATGGTGAAGGGGGAGACCCGCCGGGGCCCCCCCTGGTTGAGGCGGACCACCGCGCTCTCCAGCCACTCCAGGCCACCGATCCCGGAGGCGACCAGGACTCCAACGTCGTCGCCGATCGACCTCACGTCGAGGCCGGAGTCGGTGACGGCCTCACGGGCGGCCACCAGACCGAGGGCCACACAGCGCGAGGTGCGCCGCGACTCCTTGGGCCCCAGGTGGTCGGCCGGGTCGAATCCCTTGACCTCGCCGGCGATCCGGGTGGGGAGGTCGGACGCCTCGCAGAGCGAGATGGGGACGATCCCCGACCGGCCGCGGCGGCAGGCGTCCCAGCTCGAACTCGACGTCCAGGCCCAGCGGGGTCACCGCCCCGATGCCGGTGACCACCACCCGTACCCGGCCGTTGCCCTCCCCGGTCATTCCCCGAGCGCCTCCAGCACGTGCGAGGCCGCGGGTGCGCCCTGGCTGTGGTACCCCCCGTCCACGTGCAGCATCTCCCCGGTCACCCCCCGTGACAGCTCGCTCAGCAGGAAGACCGCGGCGTCCGCCACCGGGCGGGCGTCACCGCTGTCCCAGCCGAGGGGGGCGGCCCGCTGCCAGGCGTCCTTGAGGTCGGAGAACGACGAGATCGCCTTGGCCGCCACGGTCTCGAGGGGGCCGGCCGACAGCGTGTTGACCCGGATCCCGCGGGGCCCGAGGTCGCGCGCGAGGTAGCGGACGATCGATTCGAGCGCCGCCTTGGTTGGTCCCATCCAGTCGTAGAGGGGCCAGGCGACGGTGGCGTCGAATGTGAGCGTCACCAGCGATCCGCCTCGCCCCTCCATCAGGGGGGCGAGCTCCTGGGCCATCGTCTTGAGGCTGAAGGCGGAGATCTGCATGGCCGTGGCCACCGATTCCCACGGAGTGGTCATGAAGCGGCCACCCAGGGCGTCCTCGGGCGCGTAGCCGATGGCGTGGACGGCGCCGTCGAGGCCGCCCCACGTCTCCCGCAGCGCGGCGGCGACGGCCGCCACCTGGTCCGGCCGCGAGGCGTCCATCTCCAACACCGGTCCGGCGAGGCCGAGGCGCCGTGCGCTGCGCTCGGTGAGGCTCATGGCCCGGCCGAAGGACGTGAGGATGACCTCGGCCCCGCGCTCGAGGCAGGCGTCGGCGATCGAGTAGGCGATGCTCTTGGGGGTCAGGACGCCGGTCACCAGCACCCGCCGGCCGCCCAGCAGGCCTCCGGGCACGGCGCTGTGGCGGGCGAGGGCGTTCACGGGGGGTTCGGCGGTCACAGAGGCGGAATCTCCCTCATGGCACGTGAAGGTGGAATCGGAGGAGGCGGCTCCGGTTACGGTCGCTCACCTCACCTCCCCTCCACCCGACGGACGAGCTCCAGCATGCGCTGATGCCAACCGGGGCCGCCGGCGAGGATGTCGCCGCTCTGGAAGACGGCGTCCTCGTCGCCCTTCCAGTCGGTCACCACCCCACCGGCCTCGCGCACCAGCAGGGCGCCGGCCGCGATGTCCCAGAGCCCGAGCCCCAGCTCGAAGAAGCCGCTCCAGACGCCGGAGGCGCAATACGCCAGGTCGAGTGAGGCGGCTCCGGCCCGGCGCAGGTCCTCGAACTCGCCGAGGGCCGCGCTCATCACCGGCAGGTAGCGCGGCTGCCACTCCGGGTGACGGAAGGGGAAGCCGGTGGCGGTGACCCCGGTGGCGGGGGAAGCGCGCAGGTCCAGACGATGGCCGGCGCGGTCGAAGGCGCCCTCGCCGCGCACGGCGGACCACCGCGCGCCGATCTCGGGAGCACCGACCACGCCGACCACCGGCTGCCCGCTCTCGACGAGGGCGATGCTCACCCCCACCATCGGGAACCCGAGCACGAAGTTGGTGGTCCCGTCGAGCGGGTCGACGACCCAGAAGCGGTCGGCCCGGATGCCTCCGGACTCCTCGGCCAGGATCGGGATCTCCGGGGTGGCCATCCGCAGGATGGATGTCGCTGCCGCCTCGGCCTCACGGTCGACGCTGGTGACCCAGTCCCCGCGGCCCTTGGACTCGGCGACCGTGGCCCGGCCGCTGGCCCGGGCGGCGTTGATCACCCGTCCCCCCGCCTCGGCGGCGGCGGTGGCGAGATGGAGGAGGTCGGCGGGTCGGCGCTCCACGCCAGGACTGGCGGTGACCATCCTGCGCATGATCACCGATGGATACCGCCCCTCGTCGTGGTGGCCAGTCCGGCCGCCTCGAATTGGGACGCGGCGGCCAGAATAGGGGGGCGGCTTTGCGTGAGGGTCGCCGTCCGAGCGAGGGATGACCCGCCCGCACGGTGGGGAGAGCAGATGGAGGCACGGCGGGGCCCCGCCCCGATCCTGGTCGGGACCTGCAACTGGCTCGACCACGCGGAGTTCTACCCCGACGAGCTTCGGGGCCGGAGGCAGCCCGAGCGGCTCAGCTTCTATGCCCGCTACTTCCCCCTCGTCGAGATCGACACCAGCTTCTACGGGATCCCGACCCCGGATCGGGTCGCCGGGTGGGTGGCCCGCACCCCCGATGACTTCCTCTTCAACATCAAGGCCTACCGAAGCCTGACCGGTCACGAGCGCGAGCAGGGCCGGCCCCGCGCCCCCACCCCGGACGAGGAGCGCTCCTTCGTCGAGGCGCTCGCCCCGTTGCGTGACTCCGGGAAGCTGGGAGCGGTGCATTACCAGTTCCCGCCCTGGCTGGTGGCGGGCACCGCGGGCCGGGAGGCGGTGCTGCGGGCCCGTGAGCGGCACCCGGACGATCTCCTCGCCGTCGAGTTCCGGCACCGCTCCTGGTTCGAGCCGGGCCGCCTGGCGGAGACCGAGGACCTGCTCCGGGAGCTGGACTGCACCCTGGTGGGGGTGGACGCCCCCCAGCTCGGGAGCGGGACCGCGCCACCCCACCTGGCGGTGACCTCCCCCCGCCTGGTGCTGGTTCGCTTCCACGGGCGCAACTACCAGACCTGGTACCGGAAGACGGCGACGTCGGGCGAGCGCTTCGACTACCTCTACCCGCCGGCCGAGCTGGCCCAGTGGGTGCCGGCGATCGAGGTCGCCGCCGAGCGAGGCGTTCCCGTCCACGTGCTCATGAACAACAATCGGAGCAACTACGCGGTGGTCAACGGCTTCGACATGGCCCACCTGCTGGGGGTGGACTTGCCCCGTCCTCCGGGACCGATCCTGCAGCGGATGGAGGAACGCGACGGGGAGGTCCCCGGGTGGGCGCGCAGTGCCCATGAGCCTCCCGCGTCATCCGCCGTCGAGGGCTCTCCGAGATCGCCGGCCGAGCCGGTTGTGGCACAATCAGGGCAGCTCTCGCTCGACGTCTGACTCCGCGGCCGCCATCCGGGCCTGCTCGTGGTGCCGTCGCTGCCCGGGCTTCTCTCCGGGACCGGTTTGCGCGAGAATAGACGTCTGCGGGATGTCCGGTGCCCAGCGGCTGAGGCTGCTCGGTGTCGCTCCCCCCGATTCCCTAGAGCACCGAGGTCTCGCTGCCGGGTCCGGGTCCCGATCGTCCGTGGAGGTATCTGCGATGGCTATGGCGTCCCCCCACCGCAATGAAAGACTGCAGCGCCGGCCGGCTCCCACCGGTCTGGTGGTGCGCAACGACGCCGAGACGTACGAGGTCGAGGTCTCCAAGGCCCTCAACCAGTGGGCGGTCACGGTGACCAGCGTGGCCGACGGCCGGATGATCTGCCAGGACTTCTTCAGCCGCCGCTGGGAGGCCGTGGCCCGGGCCGAGGACTTCGTGCGCCTGCTGAACCGGTCAGAGCCTCCTCCCGGCTGGTGACGGGGGGGCGGCGCCGCACGCCGCCCAGGGCGGCGCGCGTCCGTCGGTGACGCCGCGCGCGTCACAATTCCCGGCCCCGCGGTGCTTCAGAGTCGGTGACCGAAACCTATGCCGCCGCTCACGCCGCCCCCACCCCGGTGAGGACGGGCTCCGACGCCCAGCCGGCCGTCCGTGACCGGGTCAACGCCTTCGACGCGCTCTTCGCGCGCGAATACCCACGCGTGGTTGCCATAGCCGCCCGCATCCTCGGCGACCTTGCGGAGGCGGAGGACGTGGCCCAGGACGTCTTCCTGCAACTTCATCGCCGGCGGGATGCGACCGCCCCCTACGCTCCGGCCTGGTTGCACGCCGCCGCCGCCCACGGGGCCATCAACGTGATCCGCTCGCGCCGACGCCGCGCCACCCGCGAGCAGCGCTGGTCGGCCGGGGCGCCGGGCTCGGCGGATCCCGCTGAGGAGGTGGCCGCAGCGGAGACCCGGCGCCTCGTGCGAGCGGCCCTCTCCCGGCTGCGCCGGCGCCATGCAGAGGTCCTCGCTCTCCGCCACGGCGGGTTGAGCTACGCCGAGCTGGCCGATGCGCTCGGCGTGCGCGTCTCACATGTCGGCACGATGCTGCGGCGCGCCGAGACCGCGCTGCGCAAGGAGATCGGCGATGCACCTCTCTGACGGCACGCTCCGCCGCTCGGTCGACGAGCGGCACGCCCTCGATGCGGTGCGCCGGCGCCATCTCGAGGCCTGCTCCCGCTGCCGGCGGCGAGCCGAGCTGCTCCAGGCCGACAGCCAGAGGGTCGCCGCGTTCCTCACTGCCGCGGCGATCCCTGCGCCCGACACCGCCGCGGCGCTGCGGGGGCTCTACGCGCGGCTCCCGGAGCCGGAGCGGGAACCGGTCGCGCGCCCCCGCTGGTTGCGCGATCCCCGACGCCGCGCCCGGGCCACCCGCTGGTCCGCCGCGGCCCTCGGCGCCGCCTCGGTGGGGGTGGTGCTGGTCGGCGCCGGCGCGGCCCAGGGGTTCATCACCATCTTCCAGCCCGAGCAGCTCGCCCCGGTGGCGGTGAGCGCCGCCGACGTCTCGTCGCTGCAGGAGCTGGCCAGCTACGGCGAGGTGAGCGGGGTCCCCACTCTGACCCTCACCCCGACCTCCCGGCAGGGGGCCCTGCAGGCGACCGGCATCGACCCTCCCCAGCTGTCGGCACTCCCCTCGGGGCTCCCCTCCACTCCCGCCTACGACGTCATCGGCGGCGGGACGGTGACCTTCACCTTCGACCCGGCCAGGGCGGCGGCCGCGGCCCTGGCCCACGGTGCGACACTGCCGCCGATGCCGGCCGACGTCGGTCACAGCACCCTGCAGCTGACCCTCCCGTCCGCGCTCGTCGAGATCTACGGGACCGGCCTCAGCCAGCTCCTCCCCCGCTCCGCCGCCAGCGCCGCGCCGGCTGGGACTGGCCCGGATGTCGGAGCGGGCTCCAGCGGTGACCTCTCCGCGGTCGGCACCCCCTCGCTGGCCATCGTCGCCGCCCGGCTGCCCGTCGTCTCCTCGACCGGGGTCAGCGCAGCCCGGATCGAGGCTTACCTGCTGGCCCAGCCGGCGGTACCGGCCGGGCTCGCGGCCGAGATCCATGCCCTCGCCGACCCGGCCACGACGCTCCCCGTCCCCATCCCCATCAGCCTCGCCACCTCCGAGACGGTATCCGTCGACGGGGCGCGGGGTCTCCTGATCGGCGACGAGACGGGAGCCGGCAGCCTGGTGCTCTGGGAACACGACGGCGTCGTCTACGCGGTGGTCGGCACGGTGACCTCCGGCCAGGTGCTGGACGTGGCGGACCAGATCGGTTGATGGCCGCGGACGAGGCGGCCATCCGGACCCTGGAGCTCACCAAGCGCTACGGGACGAGCACCGCGCTCTCCAGCCTGACCATGACGGTCCCGCCGGGACAGGTCTTCGGCTTCCTCGGGCCCAACGGGAGCGGCAAGACCACCACCGTGAAGCTGCTGCTCGGCCTTGCCGCCCCCACCGGCGGGGAGGCGTGGCTGCTCGGCATGCCGGCCGGGCACCGGGCCACCCGCCGGCGCGTCGGCTACCTCCCCGAGCTCTTCCGGTATCAGGCCTGGCTGGACGCGCGCGAGGTGCTGGCGCTGCACTGCCGGCTAGCTCGGCTTCCCCATCACACCTGGCCGGCGGAGATCGACGCGGTGCTGGCGACGGTCGGCCTGGCCGACCATGCAGGCTCGAGGGTCGGCACCTTCTCCAAGGGGATGCAGCAGCGGCTCGGGCTCGCCGTGGCCCTCCTCGGAGATCCATCGCTGGTGATCCTCGACGAGCCCACCTCGGCCCTCGACCCGGTCGGAAGGCACGACACGCGCACGATCATCCGGGAGCTGCGCGACCGCGGCTGCGCCGTCTTCCTCAACTCCCACCTGCTCACCGAGGTGGAGCAGGTGTGCGACCGCGTCGCGGTCGTCTCGCGGGGCCGGATCATCGCCAGCGGGACGATCGACGAGCTGGTGGGCGGGGACTCGGTTCGCCTGCGGCTCGGCGGTGTCGACGCCGCCGTGAGGGCCGCCCTGGAGCGGCACGGGGCCCTCGGGGAGACGGACGGATGGACCTCCGTGGCAGGGGTCAGCCCCGACCAGGTCCCCGGGCTGGTCGCCGACGCGGTGGCCGCCGGTGCCCGCGTCTACGCGGTCGAGCCGGTGCGCCAATCCCTCGAGGAACGCTTCCTCAGCCTTCTGCACGGCGAGGAGGGGTGATGGAGACCCTGACCATCGCCCGGCTCACCGTCCGCGAGGCCGCACGCCGGCGGCTGGTGCTGGCCCTGGTGATCCTCACCGTGGTGGTGATCGGGCTCACCGGCTGGGGGTTCCAGCACCTGACCCACCTCAGCGCTCCCGGCAGCCAGCCCCTCTCCAGGGGAGAGCTGCGCCTCGGCACGGCGCAGGTGCTGATCCTGGTGGAGTTCATGTTCAGTGCCATCCTCGCCCTCAGCGCGGTGGTGGCCGCTGCGCCGTCCATCTCGGGAGAGGTCGAATCGGGCATCTCCCTGGCCATGCTGGGTCGCCCCCTGGGACGCCACCAGGTGGTGCTCGGCAAGTGGCTCGGGCTCGGCGCGCTGATCGCCGTCTACACCGTCGCCGCCAGCACCCTGGAGCTGGTGGTGGTCGCCCTGGTCAGCGGGTACTCGCCCCCGTCCCCGGTGCCGACCGTCGCCTACCTGGTCGCGGAGGGGGTCGTCATCATGTCCCTCACCCTCCTGCTGAGCACCCGCCTCTCCGGGATGACCGCCGGGGTGGTCGCGCTGGTGCTCTTCTTCGTGGCCTGGATCGGCGGCATCGCTGGCACCATCGGCGACGTCTTCAACAACGCGGGGATCCGCAACGCCGGCACCATCAGCCAGCTCCTGCTCCCCACCGACGCGCTCTGGCGGGGCTCGGTGTACAACCTGGAACCGGCCTTCTACCGTGCCCTCTTCGGGGTCACCGACGCCCGGGGTGGCAATCCCTTCTTCGTCGCGCAACCGCCTTCGGTCGCCTTCCTCGTCTGGTCCGCGGTCTGGCTGGCGGCGGTGCTGACGCTCGCCATCGAGAGCTTCCGGCGTCGAGAGATCTGACACTGACTGCGCGTGCCAAACCGGTCGGCGTCAGGGGGCGCGATAGCAGCACGCGGGTGCCGCGCTCATCGAGGCGGGCGGCTAGACCGACTCCGCCGGCTCGTCGTCGGCAGCGGGGAACTGGACCGCCAGGTCCTGGGACGCCTCGTCCCGCCAGACCGTGATGGCCATGCTGTCCCCCGGGTGCCGGGCGGCCACCGCGGTGCGGAACTGGGCCTCGCCGCCGGTGAGCGTGTAGGCGCCGATGGCGGTGATCACGTCGCGCGGACGGACCCCGGCGACGGAGGCGGGTGAGCCGTCGCGCACCGGTCCCACCTCGACCCCGTAGGCGGCGGGCAGCCCGTGGGCGGCGGCGATGGCGGGGGTCACGGTCCGAACCCCGGCGCCGAAGCTCACGCCCGGCCCGGCATCGCCCTCGGGGCGGGGCAGGAAGCGACTGAGCTGAACCGGGTCGAAGCCAACGATCAGGCGCTCGCCGATCTGAAAGGCCGGGACGGTGACCCGGCCCAGGCGCCCCAGCAGGATGGCGCTCGCCGAAGGGTCGGTGAGGATGTCGCGCACCCGGTGCTCGACGCCCCGCTGAGAGAGGTACTGGAGCGCCGCCGCGCAGGCCGGATCGCCGCCGCGGACGAAGACGGTGACCTGATCGCTCATCGCGGCGTGAAGGCTAGCAGGGGCGCTGAGCAGGCGGCTCGGCGTGCTGCCGTCGCCATCGACCCCCGCCCGCCGGCCGGCTCAGTCGCCCGCAGACGGCGGGGGACCCGCCTCGGCGGCCGAGCTCGCGCCGCCGCCCTGGCCAGGCCCGGACGTCTCCGCGCCACCCTCGATGCCGCCCGCCCCCTGGGGTCGCGGACCGTGGCGGCGGCGCCGGCGACGACGTGACCTCGAGCTGAGCTGGCCGACCGGTGGAGTGGCGCCGGCCTCCCCCTCGGAGCGCGGCGCCTCGCCCTCCGCCCCGGGGATGGCTGCTCCCGTCTCCAGGTGCGCTCCCCCGCGGCGGCGGCGCCGGCGGCGGCGGCGGGCCGGCTGGCCCACCTGGCCCTCCGCACCCGCGACCGGGACGAGCGGCTCGCCGTCGGGGCCGAGAGCGGGGGGTGCCGGGACCCCGGTCCCGGGACGGCGGCGACGGCGGTGGCGACGCGACCCCGGGCCCTCACCCGGACCGGTCTCACCATCGGTTCCGAAGGGGTGGTCGGTGCGGCGCCGCGGCGACACCACCTCGGAGGCAGCGATGTAGCCGCCCGACTCCTTGGCCGCCTCGACCAGCACGCCGTACATCGACTCCTCGCCGGAGCGGAGGGTGGCGGCGTCGCCGATGCAGGCCACCAGCCGGCGGGCCCGCGAGACGGCGACATTCAACCGGTTGGGCACGCGCAGGAACCCGATCCGGCCCCGCTCATTGGAGCGGACCAGGGAGATGACGACCAGATCCTCCTCCCGCCCCTCGAAGGAGTCCACCGTGTCGATCTTGACCGAGCGCTTGAACTTGCGCCGCCCCAACGCCTGGCGGAGCCGCTCCACCTGCTCCGCGTACATCGCGATCACTGCCATGCTCAGGTCGCGGGAGCAGCGCTCGTCGAGCAGGCGGACCACGTGGGCCGCCACCCGGACCTCGGTCTCGTTGCGCAGGGCGCCGCCGGGGCCGCGGCGCTCACGGCTGCCGCGCATCCCGTCGGTGTCGACGAAATGGAGGGCGACGGGAAGCGGCTTGCGGGTCACGAACTCGTAGGCCTGCACCTCGGGGGCGTCCTCGAGCTGGCCCTCGTACGAGGCCCGCGAGACGTAGGCGGCGATCTGGGGATGCATGCGGTGCTGGATGGTCAGCAGGCAGCGCGCCTCGGCCGGAAGGCCGCCATCCCAGGCCATCTCGAAGAGGGAGGTGTTGACCAGCTCCTCGAGGAAGGGGTCGGTCTCGACGATCCCGTAGAGGGAATCGTCCTCGACCGGCGGGAGCTGCTTGTGGTCGCCGACCAGGGCCAGTGCCGAACCCAGCCGCAGCGCCGGCAGCGCCTCGTCAGCTCGTGCCTTGTTGGCCTCGTCGAGGATGACCACGTCGAAGTTCATGTCGGTGATGGCGGAGGTCGCCGCCGTCGCGCAGGTGGCGAAGTAGCAGTTCGCCTCCATGAGCCGCGGGTCGTCCTCGTCGTCGCAGCGGAAGCGGTCGACCGCGGGGTGGACCCGCTCTGCGCGGGCCACCCGCACGGCCCGCATTCCAGGAGTTCCGGCCAGCCTCTCCAGGGCGTTGTCAACCGCCAGGTTGGAGTGGGAGGTGACCAGGATCCGCTCCTCCGGGTCGGCGGCGAGCCTCCGCTTGACGGCCTCGACGATGACCGTGGTCTTGCCCGTCCCCGGTGGTCCCTGGATGAAGACCGCCTGACCGGCCTGGAGCCCGGCGAGGAGGGCCACCGCCCGGTCCTGGGGCGGGTTGGCCTGCATCCCCTCGGTGAGCCAGCTCTCCGATACCGACGCGGGGTCGTAGGCGGGCGCGCGCACGCTGTCGGCGGCGACCAGGAGCTGGGCCAGCAGCCCCACCCCGAAGTCGCGGGTCGCTATCGCTGCCAGCACCGAGCGCTTGGCCTGGTAGAGGGCTCGGTTGAAGGAGGGGGTGATGTAACCCTCGCTCCCGGCGTGCTCGAAGGTGCGCGTGGTGACCTCGACGGTGTGCCGGTGGTGGTCGATGCGGGAGACCCGGCCGACGAAGTTGGGCTCGTCCTCTGGCTCCACCAGCACGGCGGCGTCCGGAGCCAGGTTGATGGTCTCGCCTTCCGGGACGGCGAACTCGACCTTGGCGATCTCCGGCTGCCTGCGGTCGGCTTCGCCAAACTCGCGGCCGCAGGACGGGCAGCGGACGTGCTCCGCGGGCCGCCAGAGCGCCCGGCAGGTCTTGCACCGCCAGAACTCGCGGGCGGCGACGTACCGCGTGCGCTGGGTCTGGGCGCGCCCCTTCTCGGCACCCTCGAGGCGCTCCACCAGCTTGAGGGTGGCGTAGAGACGCTCGCTCTTGGCCGCCTTGGCGGCAGCTCGGCGCCACTCCAGGATCCGGAAGGTGTCGCTGGCCACCCCATTGGCGGCGGTCACGACCGGGTGGCGGGCGGTGATGGTCAGGATCTTGGCCCCGTCGGGATGGTCGCTGACCGGCTTGAGCGAGATCACCCGGAGGGCGAGATGGGCGGGGTCGCCACCCGGGTCGGGCTGGGGGACGCACTGCAGGGTCAGATCGGGCAGCGCCAGCCGCACCTGGGGGGGATCGTCGTCGCTGAAGGAGGCGGTGAGGTGGCCGAGCTCGGAAAGGCGCTCGGCAAAGACCGCGCGGGGATCCGCTCCGGCGGCACCGCCGTTTGCAAGAGTGGTGAGCACGACCATGGCGTCGCTCTCATCGGGCACGATGAGATGAAGCCGGTCGAGCGCGAGGTCCGGTGCGATCAGCGGACTGTCAACCTCGATGCGCCGCAGGATATGGCTGTGCGGCGGCAGCACACGTATTCCGGGAAGCTTCGGAGGCACGCGCTCGAGGCAATGACGCGGCATCTGGCCGACGGACGGCCTGGGCAGCGGCTCTCGAAAGCTCCCGCCTGCCCCGACTATACCCGAATGGGTGCCGGTTGCAACATACCGGTGGAGTCGTCTCCGCAGCGTTGCAAGCCTCCGGCGGCACCGAGGCCGGCCACTTGCGACAAACTTCGCCCCTGACCCATGACCGAACTCGAACTCCCCAGCAGCGACGCGGCTCCCGTGGGCCCCTCCTCCGCGACCCGAGCGAATCCCCTCCCGCCCGGCGCCCTGATGATCGGGATGGGCCTCGCCTTCCAGGGTCTGACCACGTACGCCTTCGTGGTCATCGCCAACCACGCCCTGGCGCCCAAGCCGTACTCGGCCTTCAGCGCTCTCTGGGCGCTCACCTTCGTGGCCGCCCCGGGCCTCTTCCTCCCCCTGGAGCAGGAGGTGGGGCGGGCGGCGTCGGCGCGCCGGGTCGCCGGGCTCGGGGCCGGGCCGGTGGTGAGACGGGCGCTGCTCCTCGGCTGCGGCCTCGCCCTCGGGGTGATGGTGCTGGCCGGAGCCGGCGAGGGCCCCCTGATCAGCACCTTCTTCAACGGGCAGGGGCTGCTCCTGGTGGGCTTCCTGGTGGCCATGGCCACCTACACCTTCTATTACCTCTCCCGGGGGACCCTGGCCGGCTCGGCTCGCTTTGGCGGCTACGCGACCATCCTCATCGTGGAGGGAACCGTCCGGATCGCGGCGGCACTCATCCTCCTCAAGGCCGGGGTCAAGAGCGACGGGGCGTACGGGCTGGCTATCAGCCTGCCGTGCCTCATCGGCCTGGCCGCGGTGATGCCCCGCCAGCACGGGATCGCCGCCCCGGGGCCGCCGGCTCGATGGAGTGAGCTCTCCAGCGCCCTCGGCTGGCTGCTCGCCGGGTCCCTGCTGGCCCAGGCCCTCATGAACGTCACCCCCCTCACTGTCAAGGCCTTCTTCAGCGGCGGCGATCCCAGCGCCGCGGGCCGCGTCCTCAACGGACTGATCGTCGCCCGCATCCCGCTCTTCTTCTTCCAGGCCATCCAGGCGTCGCTGATGCCCAAGCTCTCCGCAGACGCCGCCGCGGGCCGCCTGGACGACTTCCGCTCCCTCCTCCGCCGGATCCTGCTCCTCGTCGCGGCGGTGGTCGCGATCTCGGTGGCGGGGATGGCCCTGCTTGGACCCCCCATCCTGCAGATCCTCTTCCACAGCAGCCGGCCGCTCGCGCGTGGCGACCTGGCCCTGCTCGCCCTCGGCAGCGAGGGTTTGATGGGCGCACTCGCCCTGGCATACGCCTGCATCGCGCTGCGCGGGTACCGCGGGGCGACCGCGGGCTGGGTGGCCGGCGCCATGGCCCTGGTGGTCGCCCTCCTAGTGCTCCCAGGGGAGCTCCTGCGGGTCGAGATCGCCTTCTGCATCGCGGTCGCTGTGGCCTGCGCCGTGATGGCGCTAGCACTCAGGCTGCGGCTGGGCTCGGCGAGCTCCCGCTGACCACGCGCAGGTCCGACTCCACCATCATTGCCACCAGCTCGGGGAAGGAGACCGTGGGCTGCCAGCCGAGCACCCGCCGCGCCTTGCCGGCGTCGCCAGCCAACACGGCGACGTCCGCGGGCCGGAGGAATCGCTCGTCAACGACCACGTGATCCTGCCAGCGCAGCCCGACGTGGCCGAAGGCAAGCTCCAGGAACTCACGCACCGAGTGGGTCTCGCCGGTCGCCACCACGAAATCGTCGGGCTCGTCCTGCTGCAGCATCAGATGCATCGCGCGCACGTAGTCGCCCGCAAATCCCCAGTCCCGCTGGGCGTCGACGTTGCCGAGGCGCAGCTCGGATTCCAGGCCGAGCTTGATCCGGGCCACGCCGTCGGTGATCTTGCGGGTCACGAACTCCAACCCTCGGCGCGGCGACTCGTGGTTGAAGAGGATGCCGCTCACGGCGAACAGGCCGTAGCTCTCCCGGTAGTTGACGGTGATGTGGTGGCCGTAGACCTTGGCGGCCCCGTACGGGGAGCGGGGGTGAAACGCGGTCAGCTCGTTCTGCGGCGTCTCCCGCACCTTCCCGAACATCTCGCTGCTGGACGCCTGGTAGAACCGGATGGCCGGGTTGACCAGCCGGATCGCGTCCAGCATCCGGGTGACCCCGAGACCGGTGATCTCCCCGGTGTTGATCGCCTGCTTGAAGGAGAGGGCGACGAAGCTGATCGCCCCCAGGTTGTAGACCTCGTCAGGGTGGGTCGCCTCGAGGGCCGCGATCAGCGACGACTGGTCGTGGAGGTCGCCGTCGATGAGGCGCAGCTCAGGGACGAGCCGCCGGACGACATCGGCACGGGGGTTGTTCTGACCGCGGATCAGGCCGTGGACCTCGTACCCCTGGGCGACGAGATGCTCCGCGAGGTAGCCCCCGTCCTGGCCCGTGACCCCGGTGATCAGCGCGGATCTGCTCATGTCGGGGATCGTCTCATCCCGGCCCGAGCACCTGCGGAGGGGAGGGGGAGGCGGTCGCGGGGTCGGACCGGGGAGGCGCCGCGTGCAGGCCGGAGAGATCGGCTCGCACCATCTCACGGATGATCTCGGCGAACTCGCGGGTCGGAACCCACCCCAGCCGGGCCCTCGCCCGGGAGGCGTCCCCGCAGAGCCGCACCGGCTCGGAGGGGCGGAGGAAAGCCGGGTCGGTGACCACGTGCGCCTGCCAATCGAGCCCGACCGCCGAGAAGGCCACCTCCAGGAGCTCGCGGAGGGTGTGGGTCTGGCCGGTCGCAACGACGTAGTCGTCGGCAGTGTCCTGCTGGAGCACCAAGTGCATGGCCCGGGCGTAATCGGGCGCGTAGCCCCAGTCGCGCTCGACATCCAGGTTTCCAAGCCGCAGTTCGGTCTCCAACCCGCTCGCTATCCGCGCGGCGCCCAGGGTCACCTTGCGGGTCACGAAGCCGGTCCCCCGGCGCGGCGACTCGTGGTTGTAGAGGATGGCGTTGGCGGCAAACATCCCGCGGCTCCGCCGATAGAGCTGCACGGTCTGGTGGGCGAAGGCCTTGGCCACACCGTAGGGGGAGAGGGGCGAGAGCGGGGTGCCCTCGTCCTGGGGCGAGGTCGTCGCCCCGGCGAAGATCTCGGCGCTCGACGCCTGCAGGAGACGGATCGCGGAATCGATCTGCCGGATCGCCTCGAGCAGGCGGAGGACGCCGAGCCCGGTCACGTCGGCGACGGTCATCGGATCGCGGAAGGAGTCGGCGACCGAGGTGGCGGCAGCCAGGTTGTACACCTCGGAGGGCCGGGCGGCGGCGAGCGCCGCCCGCAGAGACTCCACATCCGTGAGGCTCCCCTCGAGGAGGCGGACAGCAGCCGGGAGCGCGTCGGGGACCACCTCGCCCGGGAGGACGAGCCCGTGCACCTCGTACCCCTCGGCGAGCAGGAGGGCGCTGAGGTAGGGGCCATCCTGCCCGGTGACCCCGGTGACGAGGGCGCGGCGGCCGGTGGCGGGCACCGGCCGACTGTAGCCGCCCGAGCCGGGGCGGGGTGTCGGGGGAGGCGGCGGGTGCGGAGAGGGCAAGTCCCTGGGGCGCAGGGTTCTCGGGGGGCGAGGCGCGTAGGATCGACGCATGGGCGATCCCCAACCCGGCGTCGACCTCTCCGGCCTGCATCGTGAGCTGGACAGCCTCAAGTCGCGCCTCTGCCGCTGCGGGCACGAGGGCACCTGCCTCAGCTGCCGCGGCTTCGAGGTGGTGCGTCAGCAGGCCCAGGCGGTCGCCGCCGCGGCCTCCCAGCCGGTGCTCATGCAGGTGGCTCAGGAGGCCGCCATGCGCGATCTCTTCTCCCAGCTCGGCGGACTGCAGGAGAAGCTGACCGCGGATCCGCAGCTCTCCGACCTCCTCTCCCGCTTCGCCGAACGGGTCCAGGAGGACCTCGGAGGCCCGGAGGAGCTGGAGAACCTGCTCCGCAGCCTCGGCTTCGCGGGGCAGCAGGGCCAGCCGGGCAGTCCCTCCGGCGGCGCCGCGTTCGACGACCGGCCGCGGCCATCAGATGATCGACCCCCCCCACCCGACGATCGACCCACCCCACCCGACGATCGGCCCTCCCCACCCGACGAGGGGATGTGGCCCCGACCGAGTGGAGGGGGCAGGGGCTGACCGCCGGGCTCCCCGCCTGACGGGCGCGAGCGGTCCTCGGGCGGCGGGGACGGTCGGGCGCTCCGCCGGCCGGTGCCCCGGCTAAGCTTCCCGCGATGGGGCTCGCGCTTCACGACGTCCCGGACGCCACGCCGCCGTGGCGTGTCGAGCAGTCCGACTGCCTCGACTTCCTGGCCGGGCTCGAAGACGGCTCCATCGACTGCATCGTCACCGACCCCGCCTACTCCGGCATGAACCAGCACATGCAGTTCGGCCACGGGCGGATCGTGGGTCGGTACCGCGAACCCGGGAACTCCCGGTGGTTCCAGGAGTTCCACGACGACCCGGCGACGTTCTCGCGCTTCCTCGAGGAATGTCACCGGGTGCTGCGCCCCGACCGCCACATCTACGTGATGTTCGACTCGTTCTCCCTGCTCAGCCTGGGGGCGCTGATGCGCGAGCGCTTCAATGTCAAGGGCGTGATCGTCTGGGACAAGGTGAACATCGGAATGGGCCACTACTTCCGGCGCAGCCACGAGCTGGTGGTGTTCGCCTGCAAGGGCCGCCGCCGGTTGAACCGCCGCGACCTCGCGGACGTCTGGCGGATCAAGCGGATCCACCGGGGCGCCTATCCGACCCAGAAGCCGGTGGAGCTGTTCTCCCGCATGCTGGTCGGCAGCGTGGAACCCGGGATGGTGGTGTGCGATCCCTTCGCGGGGAGCGGCAGCTCGGCGATCGCGGCGCTGGCCGCCGGCTGCTCCTTTGCGGGCGCCGACATCAGCGCGGACGCGGTCGCCCTGGCCCGGGCGCGCTGCGCCGCGTACGCGACCACGGGACGCGACCCGCTCGAGGGCTGACCTGGGCTGGCGGCCTGGCGCTGCTCACCGATCCGGGTCTCATCTCCGGCGTCCGCGGTGGGCAGCCACCACACGAGGAGGAAAACAGGGACGAGCCCGGTGACACGCCGGGCCCGTCCAGGAGGGGGGCCCGCGTGGGAGGGCACGACTCCCACGCAGGCCCAAGGAGCAGAGGTCAGGTCGCCGGAGCCATGGCCGGCACCGGCAGGTGAGGAGCACCGGGGTAGGGCTCCAGATCGACGGACACCTCGCCGTGGATCACCTGGTCGCCGACTTCCAGGTGAGCGTCCGGGGCGCGGAGCGGCACCACCAGGCCGATCAGCTTGACGATCACGAAGGTCGCGACCGCGTCGTACCCGATGATGAAGAGCAGCGCGAAGAACTGGACCAGGAGCTGGTGCGGGTTGCCGTACCAGAGCCCGGTGACCGCCGAGTTGGCGGTGCCCTTGACGCCCAGGTACTCAACCATGTTGGGGTCGGCCATCAGCCCGGTGAAGAGACCACCGAGAGCCCCGGCGACGCCGTGGGTGTGGATGACGCCGAGGGTGTCGTCCACCCGGCGGAAGAGCGCGAACCTGGGGGCGACGTTGATGGTGACCCAAGGCAGGGTGCCCGCCAGCACGCCCAGGGCCAGCGCCGCGTAGCCGTCGATGAAACCGGCTCCCGGGGTGATCGCCACCAGGCCGGCCACCATCCCGTTGATGGCCCCGGCCGCGCTCACCCTCTTGAACCGGATCACGTCCCAGAGCACCCAGGTGCAGAGCGCCGTCGCGGTGCAGAGGTGGGTGTTGAGGACGGCCGCCGCCGCGTCGGCGTTGGCGAAGTACGGGTCACCGCCGTTGAAGCCGCTCCAGCCCAACCAGAGCAGCCCGCCGCCGGCCACCGCCATGATCAGGTTGCTCGGCGAGGTGTGCTGCCGGTCGCGGAGCAGCCGCGGACCGATCACCGCCGCCGCGGTGAAGCCGGAGATCGCTGCGGCCACGTGGATGACGTAGCCACCCGAGTAGTCCACCGCTCCCATCTGGGAGAGCCAGCCGCCGCCCCAGATGCTGAAGGCGCCGACCGAGTAGACCACTGTGATCCAGAGCGGGACCAGCAGCGCCCAGGCCTTGAAGCTGATCCGGCCGAGCACCGAGCCGCCCAGGATGATCACGGTGATCGCCGCGAAGACGAACTGGAAGTAGACCATCGTGCTGAGCGGGAACCGGAGCGGCGGCAGCAGCCCGTTGAGGAGCGGGATCTGGGCCTGCTGCTCCAGGCTGTTGGCGCTCAGCACCGTCGCGGGCTTGCCCACCAGGGTCCCGATGCCGGGGTGCCCGAAGCTCATGTTGTACGCGAAAAGCGTCCAGACGATGAGCGTCATGGCGAACGCGTAGAGCACCATCATCGCCGAGTTGACGGCCCACTTGCGCTTCATGATCCCCGCGTAGAGGATCGCGAGCCCCGGGACACTCATGATCCCGACCAGCGTCGCGGCAGTTATCTGCCAGGCGTTGTCCCCCGAGTTCAACCAGCTCGGATCTGGGACCAGTTGTGCCAGTAGCATCGCGCTCAAGGACCTCCCCTGCCGTCCTGTCAGGACGCCCAACTCTTGCCAGCTCAGGCTAGGGCTCTGCGGGCACCCAGGACATGTACTGACAGCACAAACAGCCCCGCCGCCCAATTGGGCGAGGCCGGGCGCCGGGGCCGCGCCGAGCTCCCCGGACCGCACAGAGGGCGTGGCGCCTGGGCGCGGCGCCAAGCGTCCGGGGATACACTCCGGCCATGTGGGACCCGAGCAGCCGGGCCGGGTACCGGTCCGCTCCCTCGAGCCGTCAGCTCCGCCCGGGACGCGGCCGGCATGGCTGGTGACCCGCTGAACCGGCTCCTGGAGCGGATCGACCGGCTCGAGGAGCGCGAGCGCTTCCCGGAGGCACTCTCGGTGGCGCGCCGCGCCTGCTCGCTGGCGCCCGGTGAGCCCGAGGTCTGGGAGACGCGGGGGGAGATGGCGCTCCGGGCCGGCGCGCTGGCGGAGGCGGTGGAGGCGCTGGCTCACCTCACGGGCCTGGAGCCGGGCTCGGCCGACGCCTGGTTCGCGCTCGGCGAGGCGCTCCAGTGGAGCCGTGGGGAGAACGCGGAGGACTGCTTCCGCCGCGCCGCCCACCTCGACCCGACCCGGTACGTCGTCCCCTTCCGGATCAGCGCCGTCGAGTTCGAGGCGATCGCCGGGGCGGTGCTCCCGGCGCTGCCCTCGCCCGTGGTCGACTTCCTCGAGGAGACCGGCACCGGGATCGCGGTGGCGCCACTCCCGGCCCTCGAGATGGTGGTGGACCGGCACCTCGACCCCCACGCGCTCGGCTACTGGTTGGGCAACGTCTTCGGGGTCGCCGGCGGCTGGGGGCAGCTCAATCCCGCCGCCATCGAGATCTACCAGCTGAACATCGAGAATTGGTGCCGTGACCGGGCCGCCCTCTCCGATGAGATCCGCCGCACCGTGTTGCACGAGGTCGGCCATGCCGTCGGCATGGACCACCCGACCCTCCATGCCGACGGCTACTGACCGCCGGCGGGTGGAGCGGGCCTGTCCACGGTGAGCACCGCCCTCGCCGCAGCCGAGGCTGCTCTCCGTCACAACGTCCGGCCGCTCACGCCGGGTCGGTACGGCTCCCTGGAGCGAGCCCTGGAGGCGGTCGCTGTGGAGGGGCTCGAGCCCGGCCAGGCCAGGGCGCTGGAGCGGGCGATCCAGGCCGAGGGAGGGCGGGCAGTCACCGCCCCGGACGGCTGCCGGACGGTGCTGATCGGCCCGCCCGACTCGCTGCTGGCGGTGGCGTCACGCCTGAGCGGAGGCGACCCGCCCGCCAAGGAGCTGGCGGGTGCCCTCTCGGATGCGCTCGGCGGTTCGCTCGCCTCCGGCGGTCGCCGGGCCCCGCTCCGCTGCGGGGACCGGCGGCTCGAGCTCGGCGCCAGGACCCTGCTCATGGGGATCGTCAACGCCACCCCCAACTCCTTCTCAGGGGATGGCCTGGCGGGGGACCTGGGAGCGGCCGTGGCCCTCGCCGAGGGGATGGTCGCCGATGGAGCCGATCTCATCGACGTGGGGGGGAGTCCACCCGGCCGGGGTCCGCTCCCGTGGACGCGTCCACCGAGCTTCGCCGGGTGGTCCCGGTGGTGGAGGCGCTGGCCGGCCGGCTCCCGGTCCCGATCTCGGTCGACACCCGCAAGCCTGAGGTGGCCCGGGCGGCGATCGCCGCCGGCGCCACCATGGTCAACGACATTTGGGGTCTGCGCGGGGACCCGCAGATGGCGCCGCTGCTCGCCGCTCACCCGGAGGTGGCCCTCGTGGCGATGCACAACCGCCGCGGCCACGAGTACTCGGACCTGGTGGCGGAGGTGGCCCACGACCTCCGGGAGTCGCTGCTGGTCGCCGCTCGCCACGGCATCGATGCCGACCGGGTGGTGGTGGACCCGGGCTTCGGCTTCGGCAAGACCCCTGCTCAGAACATTGAGCTGATCCAGCGCCTGGCCGAGCTCCGCGGCCTCGGCCGCCCGGTGCTCCTCGGCGCGTCGCGCAAGTCGACCATCGGCCTCCTGCTCGACGGCGCCCCGCCGGAGATGCGCGTCGAGGGCACCCTGGCGCTCTGCGTGCTGGCCGTCGCCGCCGGCGCCGAGATCGTGCGGGTTCATGACGTGGCGGCGATCCACCGGGGCCTGCGGATCACCGACGCGGTCCTGCGCGACATCCCTGAAGCCGTGCGCCGGGCACCGTCCCCCGGGCCCACCGGGTGAGCGACCCCGCCTCGCCGACCTCGCCGCCGGCCTCCCGGTGGGCCTGGATCGCCCTGGGCTGCAACCTCGGCCCCCGCGGGCGCGCCCTGTGCTGCCTCCGCGCCGCCCTGGAGTCCTTGGGGACGGAGGTGGAGAGGGCTTCGACGGAGATCCTCACCCTCCCGGTCGGCGTCGTCGCCCAGGGCGACTTCCACAACCAGGTGGTCCTGGTCCGCAGCCCCGAGCCGTGGACCGCCCACGGCTGGTTGGAGGCGTGCGCGGCCGCCGAGGACGTCTGCGGCCGGCGGCCCACCTACCGCTGGGGCCCGCGGCGTGCCGACGCCGACCTCATCCTGCTGGGGCGGCGTGGGGAGATCGCGAGCCGGGCCGACCCGGCGGTGCCCCACCCCGAGCTCCCCCAACGCGCGTTCTGGCACCGCCTCGTCGCCGAGATCGACCCCGAGGTGGCGGCCGGACTGCGTGCGGGGTGAGCCGCGGGTCAGATCGGCAGGCGATCGGCGAGCTGCGGCACCAGGCGCAGCGCGGTCAGGACCTGGCGGGCGATCCCTTCGACGTCCGGAGGCTGCTCGAAGTCGAGGAGCCAGGAGTGCTCGGCGGTGAACTTCTCGACCAGAGTGGTCGATCCCAGGGAGGCGATCCCGACGTGGACCGAGGGGCGGTCCTCGTCCCGGAAGACCTTGGCCAGCAGCTCCTGGACTGTCTCCACCCACGACGAGATCTCGGCCACGTCGTGCAGCTCGTAGCCGCCGTCGCCGAGGACGAACTCCGCTTCCAGCTCGACGAAGGGCTGAGGCGGGAGCTGGTGGTGGGGGCAGTCCTCGGATTCGTCGTCGTCGTGGTAGAGGTCGCAGTCGGCACCCGCGCCGTACGCCGCGATGTAGGTCAACAGGGCGTCCCAGACGAAGCTGAGATGGACGTGGTAGCGCGAGGGCGGCTCGTTGGACGAGAGCCGGATGGTGCACTCGAAACGGCGCTCCCCCACCGACGGCTCCAAGTGGTGCCGAACGTCCTCGATGAAAAGTCCCGCCTGATCGAGCGCCTCGATCAGGTCGGCCGACAGCTCCTCATAGGACGGGAACGCGGACCTGACCTGGCCGGACTGTTCCGTCGACCCCGATGCGGGAGGCTCAGACAAGCCGCGCCTGCCGCCCCCCGGCTCGTGCCGGGCACACCGCGCCTGGGGTGAGGCTGGACCAGGGTGCGATGCCGAAGCCGTGTCGGCGTACCGGCATCGGAAGAGTGCCCACGTCCTCAGTCTAGACGGTTTCCAGGAGGGGCCCGGTCGGGTCCGCCCCCGCCCAGCCCCCTTGCTCACCTTGGCAAGACCGCCGCGCATCGGGCGCGGGGTTGTTACTATACGGCCGAACTCAGATCTTCATTCCGCCCTTGCGGCAGATCTATCCCCACACGGAGAAGGGCCTGTGCAGACTCAGGGCTTGCTGCAGGAATCTGGCCTGGCAACCCTGCTCCAAACCATGCAGACGGAACGCGCGACGGGTGCCCTCGCGCTCGAGAGCGAGAACGACACCGCATCGCTCTTCTTCCTGTTCGGCCATCTCTTCCACGCCGCCGGCCCGTCGGGGCAGGGGGAGGACGTCGTCCTCACCGCGCTGACCTGGCACGACGGCACCTTCCGCTTCGACCCCCGCGCCAAGCTCCCGCCCGAGGAGACGATCAAATCGTCCCCCGCGGAGCTCATCGCCGAGGCGGAGCGGCGCACCCCGGAGGCCCCCCCCGCCGGTGGCGAGGAGCAGGCCGGCTGGACGGGCGCCGCCTATGAGCCGGCGGAGGACTACGGCGTCGGCACCTACAGTGAGCCCGGAGGCGGATACCCGGAGCCCGCCTGGACGTCGGCGGTGCCCGACTTCGGGGCGGAACAGGCGGCCGTCGGCTACTCGCCGTGGAACGCGCCAACTCCCGCCCCCACCCCGGAACCCGCCCCGTTGCCAGCCGCCCCGGCACCGGCCGCGGTGCCGACCCCGACCCCGACCCCGGCGCCGACCCCGATCGCTCCGGCGTCCGCGCCGGCGCGGTACCAGCCTGCGGCCCAGCGGCCGGCCCCTGCCCCGACCCCCGTTCCCGTCCCGGCCCCGGCGTACCGGCCGGAGCCCGCGGTCCCGGTCAGGGCCGCGCCCCGCCCCGAGCCGCCGCCGGCGCCCGCCGCGGAGCACGAGCAGGTGGGGGTGCTGGGAGCTCCGGCGGTCGAGCCGCTCGACATCATGTACCCGCTTCCGGCGGGCCGAGCCCAGTACGAGGGGCTCAAGAGCGCCTTCGTCGACTTCCCCAAGCTGCTGCGCACCCTGCGCGGGGACCAGCACACGGGCTACGTCCGGCTCACCGCCCCCGACTTCTCGGCGATGCTCCTCTTTCATGAGGGCCACCTCCTCGACGCGCGCTGCAGCGCCCCCGGGTCCCGAGCCGGGGATGGCGCCTTCCAGGCGATCCGCCGCAGCATGGACGCGGGCACCGGGGCCCTGGACGTCATCGACCTGGCGAGCGAGATCGTGGAGGGGATCGGCACCCTGCTGACCTCCCCCCTCCTCTACACCGGACTGCTGGGGCGGTTCGTGAACTTCGACGCTCTGCTCGCCTACCTCACCGAGGAGGGGGTGGACGGCGCCGTGCTGGTGGTGGGGAGCTCGGACGTCGGGATCATCATGCTCAGCCACGGCCACGTCCTCGGCGCCTACACGCAGACCAACCCTGCACTCAGCACGGCGACCACCGGGGTGGCCAAGATCGCGACCGACAAGGCGGCCCGGATCGAGGTGAAGAGCGGCTCCGGTGCCATGGCGGCGATCGACGTGGAGAGCGCCCTCTCCCGCCCCTATTGAGCCCCCGCCGCCGCCTGTCCCGGCTCCGGGTCATCCCCCTCGGCATCGCCTTCCTGGCACCCTCGGTGCTGCTCACCGGGTGCTTCAGCGCCCCGCCTCAGATCGTGCAGCTGAACCCGCTCGCGGGCTCCACCCAGCTGGACGCCAACGCCACCGTCGAGGTGGTCTTCGACCAGCCCGTCACCCACCAGAGCGTGGCCAGCCGTCTCAGCGTGGTGGAGTCGAAGGACTCGGGGGTCGGGCTCGCCGGGTGCAACCCGGTGGCGGCCTTCACCGCCCGGCCCGGCGCGCCCTGCTGGATCACCTGGCTCAGTGGCGAATCCGGCTTCGTGCTGCATCATCCGGGAGCCCTCTTCGCCCCCAACACCGAGTACACCTTCAGGCTGGGCGCCGGCGTCACCTCGGTCAACGGCAACGTCAACTCCCTCGACCACGTCTGGAACCTCACCAGCGCCGCGGCCCCGGTGCTCAACTCGGCGACCCCGGGCAACGGTGCGGGCGTGGCTCGCGACACCCCGCTGCTGCTCTCCTTCTCACGGGCCATGTCGGCGACCTCGCTGGCCGCCGCGGTCTCGCTCAGCCCGGGCGTGGCAGGTCTCGAGGTGGTCCGCAACCCGCTTGACCTCGGCCAGTTCGAGGTCATCCCGGATCGCCCGCTGGCCCCCAGCACCGCGTACACCCTCACCGTCAGCCGCCGGGCCACCGACGCCTTCGGTCAGCCGATCTCATCCCCGATCACGGTCCACTTCCGGACCACCACGCTGCTGGCGGAGGGGCACCTCCTGGTCCTGGCCGGGCCCAGCCTGGGCCACGCCACCACGGTGATGCTGGCCCAGCTCACCGCGCCCGCCACGGGACTTCCCATCCCCGCCCAGGTCCTCGACTCCGTGCCCCTCTGCTCCGACCCGGACGATTGCGGCGAGGTCGGGCGCGGGCAGCCGGCCGCGGTCATCGACAGCGCCAGCCTCGCCCCCGGAGGGCAGTGGCTGGCCGTCGTCCAGACCGACGTCACCCGTCTCAACCAGCCTCCGGTGCTGCGGATCATCGACATCCAGAACGGGCTCGACCAGCTGGACCTGACCGGCGCCACATCGCCGGCCTGGTCGCCCGACGGCCAGACGCTCGCCTTCGTCGCCTCCAACTCGACGGTGCAGCTGTACGACCCGGCCTCGGGCACCCTCTCCGAGCTCCCGGCGGGCTCGCCGCCGAGCGGATCACCGGTCTGGACCGCGGATGGCGAGGCGCTCGCCATCCCGGTGGCGGCGACCGCCACCAGCCCCGCCCACGTCGATCTGGCGAACCCGTCGATCGGCGCCCGCTACCCGCTGCCGGGGGTGGTGGGGACCGCCGACCACCTGGTGGCGGCCCCCCAGGGAGAGGAGCTGGCGATGCAGGTGACCTCGCCGTCCAGCCCGATTCCCGCCACCTGGGTGGTCGACCCCGCCGGGAGCCGGCCCGCCTCCCGGATCGGAACCCCGCTCACCCCGGTAGGGTTCACCGACGGTGCCACCCTGGTGGTCGCCCTCAACGCCCCGCCCGGCTCGGCGCAGCTCGGCGCGCTCAACATCGGGACCGGGACGCTCTCGCCCCTCGGGGCCGGGCTCGGCGACCCTGATCCCGACAGCGCCGGCGTCGCGCCGAGCGGCCGCCAGATCGCCTACATCACCACCCTGGCGCCCGGGGTCGAGGAGGCGGTGATCGCCAATGCGGACGGTTCGGGGCCGCTCCCGCTCACCGGGCTGCCCACCGGACTCGAGGCTCTCGCCATCTCCTTCGGCGGCTGAGAGCGCCCGCGGCGACTTTCCGACCGTCGGCTTCGCTAGGCTCAGGAGCCGTGCCCCGCCCACTCCTCTTCCTGATCGCCGATACCGGCGGCGGGCACCGAGCTGCGGCGACCGCGGTCAGCCACCATCTCGGGGTCGCCCACCCCGGCGAGTTCGCGGTGGAGATCGTGGACCCGTTCGCCACGGCGTCGCCTCGCCTCCTGGGACGCACCGCTTCGCTGTACGGCCCCCTCATCCAGCGCGCCCCCTGGGTGTGGGGTGGTCTCTTCCACGCCACCAACTCCCGGGCCATGGTGCGGGCCTCGGAGCTGGTGCTGCACAGCGTGGACCCCGCCATCGCGCGGCTGATGAGCTCCCTGAAACCGGCCGCCGTCGTCTCCTTCCACCCACTCCTCAATCGCGCGGCGGTGCGCGCGCGCCGCCGGCTGGGTCTGCGGATGCCGATCGTCACCGCCGTCACCGACCTGGTGGACGTCCACACCTTCTGGGCCTCCCCGGACGTCGACCTGGTGATCGTCGCCTCCCCCGGAGGGCTGGATCGCTGCCGCCGCAACCGGGTGCCGGCAGACCGCCTGGTCCAGGTGGGCCTGCCCGTCGACGCCGGCTTCACCGGCCAGGACGCGGACCCGGACGCCCGCCGCGTCCGGCGGCTTCAGCTCGGGCTCGACCCCGATCGGTTCACCGTGCTGGTCTGCAGCGGTGCGGACGGCTCGGGCGACATCGAGCGCCGGGCGCGGGTGCTCGCGGGCAGCGGGCTGGACATCTCCCTGGTCGTCATCTGCGGGCACAACCGGCGTGCCGAGGAGGCCCTCGCCGGCCTCCGGGACCGGCGGGACCGTCCGGTCGTGGTGCGCGGATTCGTGACCAACATGGCCCAGTGGATGACGGCGGCGGACATCGTGGTCACCAAGGCCGGGCCGGGGACGATCGCAGAGGCGCTCTGCGCCGGGCTCCCCCTGCTCATCACGTGGTTCCTGCCCGGTCAGGAGCGGGGCAACATGGAGTGGCTCATCGACACCGGGGCCGGCCGCTACGTCCCCGGGGATGCCGAGCTGGTCGACGAGGTGGCCGAGCTGGCGGCGCCGGGATCCGCATCGCTGCTCTCGATGCGGGCCGCGGTGGCACAGCTGGCCCGCCCTGAGGCCGCCGCCGAGGTCGCCGAGCTCATCCGCTCGGTGGCCCTGAAACCCTCGTGAGCGCCCCGGGGGAGGCCCTTCCATCGCCGGACGGGGGCCTGGCCAGCCTTCGGCTCTTCAACTTCCGGAACTACGCCAAGCTGAGCCTCCGGTTGGGGCCGGGGCTCAACGTCTTCGTGGGCGAGAACGCGCAGGGGAAGACCAACCTGCTGGAGGCCGTGGCCACGCTCCTGCTCACCCGCTCGCCCCGGACCAGCACCGCGGGCGAGCTGCTCCGCTGGGGGGCCGACGAGGCCGCGGTGGACGCGGTGCTGATCCGGGGGACGCTGTCCGAGAGCCTCGCCCTCCGCCTCCACCGGGTCCGCGAGCCGGGGGCGGATCCCGCCGCTCCCGTCGACTCGCAGGCGCGGATCGCGCGGACGACGTCGAGCGACGGCCATCCGATCGCCCCACGCGACCTCCTGGGTCGCTGGCCGGTGGTCCTCTTCTGGCCTGACGACCTGCAGCTGGTGAAGGCCGGTCCGGAGGCGCGGCGGCGGCTTCTGGACGTCCTCCTCGCCCAGCTCGACCGGGGGGCGTCGGACGAGCTGGTCCGCTACCGACGGGTCCTCGAGCAGCGCAACTCACTGCTGCGCCGGCTCCACCTCGAGGGCGGCGATGCGCCCGACCACCTCCGCACCTTCGACGACGCGCTGGTCCTGCACGGGGCCGGGGTCCGGGTGGCGCGAACCGGCCTGGTGAGAACGCTGGGCCCCCTGGCGGCCGCCGCGATGGCGGAGATCAGCGACGACGCGGACGCGCTCGAGCTGCGCTACGTCCCGCACGGCGCCACCGCAACCGACGACCGCGAGGAGGCCATGGCCGCTCTGCGGCGCACGCTCGCGCGGGCGCACGCGGAGGAGCTGGCGCGCGGCACCACAGTGGTCGGTCCCCACCGCGACGACATGGAATACGTCCTCAACGACCGCGCCGCACGCTCCACCGGGTCCCAGGGTCAGCAGCGGACCGCGGTCCTCGCCACCAAGATCGCCGAGGTCCGTCTGGTCGGGAGGGTCTCCGGGCGGATGCCGCTGTTGCTCCTCGACGACGTGCTGAGCGAGCTCGACCCGGCCCGGCGCGAGCGGCTGCTCGGCGCGGTCGCGTCGGGAGCCGGCGCACCCCAGACCATGGTCACCTGCAGTGAGGAGGGGCTCTTCGGCGAGCGGCGCTCACAGCGCTTCCTGGTCCACCGGGGCACGGTGACGGCGCGATGAGCGGTGGCGGCGACCAGCCCCCGCGCTCGGACCGCGAACCCGGCCCGCTGCACATCGCGGATGTGCTCGGCACCGCCCTGCGCCGTCTCGGCGTGCAGCGCGAGGTGCGCGAGGTGCAGCTCAAGGAGGCGTTCGCCGAGGTGGTCGGGCCCGCGCTGGCGCCACTCTGCGAGGCCCTCTCGCTCCAGCGCGGCACCCTGCTGGTGGCCACCCGCAACGGCGCCCTCGCCCAGCAGCTCCAGCTCGAGATGCCCACCATTGTCAGGGCTCTCAACGCGCGGATGGGTGCGGACGCGGTCAAGCGCCTTCGCTTCACCGCGCTGAGCTGAGGGCCAGCGCACGGCCCGAAAGTGGCCTTCTGGCTCGCCGGGCCGGGGTAGCTAAGGCACTCGCACCGGCATGATTACGCAGAGATAGTCGTCGTGTCCCTGGGCCCGGACCACCGCAGGCTGGAGCGGTCCGTTGAGGGCCAGCTCGGCGTCGTCGCCGTCGATCGCCTGGAGGGCGTCGAGGAGGTAGCGGGCGTTGAAGGCGACCTGGACCTCCTCCCCTTCCACCCGGGCGGGCAGCGGCGCATCGTGGTCCCCGACCTCCGCGGCCTGGGCGATCAGCTCGAGCTCGCCCTTGCCGGCTCGCAGCCTCACTGGGTTCGAGGCATCTCTGGCAAGAACTGCCGCGGTCTTGGCACTCTTGAGGAGCAGCTCTTTGGGCAGCACCACGGTGGTGGTGGAGTGGGCTGGGATGACCTGCGCGTAGTTGGGATAGTTGCCCTCGATGAGGCGCGAGGAGATCTCCATGTCGCGAAGCGTGAAGAACACCTGATTGCGGGCGTCGCTGAACGCCACTCCCACCGTGGGACGGGAGGGATTGATGGCCCGGGCAAGCTCGGCGAGGTGGCGGGCGGGCACGATCACGGTGCCGTTGACCGCGCCCTCGGTGGTGACCTGGGCGTCGAGCGTCTTGACCGCAAGCCGGTGGCGGTCGGTGGCGACCAGGGTGAGACGAGATCCCTCGACGTGGAGCAGGACCCCGGTGAGGACGGGGGTCTGCTCATCCCCCGACGCGGCCACCGCGGTCTGGGTGATCGCCTGCTGCAGGGCGGCCGCGTCCACCTCGAAGGCCGGAGCCGTCTCCCGGGCAGGAAGAGGCGGGAACTCCACGGCGTCGATGCCATGCAGATTGGTCCGCTGCACACCGGAGCTGATCCGGAGCATCTGGGTGCGCTCCTCCACCTCCATGGTGCAGGCGACCTCGTCCAGCGAGGCCACGTACTCGGCGAGGAGCCGGGCCGGCACCGTCACCCTCCCCTCCTCGTGCACGGTCGCGCCGACCAGCGCGCTGATGGTGAGGTCGAGGTTGGTGGCGGTCACCCGGAGCCCCTCGGCCTCGGTCTCGAGCAGGACGTTGCTGAGCACAGGCAGGGTGGAGCGGGGGGAGACGGCTCGGGAGACCAGGCTCAACGAGGCGCTCAGTGCCGAGGGGGAGACCGTGCACCTCATGGCGGAGCGTGTGCCGATACCAGTGGGCCAGTTGTTCACCGGAGGGGACTCCTTGGGTGGTGACAGTGTAGAGATAAGAGGTGATTAATAGGGGTGGGCAAGCAGGGGATAACCCTGGTTTTCGAATACAGAGGGTTGGGGAAAACCGGGGGAGGGCTGGGGACGGGCCTGCCTTGGCTGGGGAGCTTTCGCCCAGGTGGGGGCGGGATCAGGGGTTTGCCACAGCCCAGAGCGGCGATCTGCACAGCCGTTGTCCCAGGTCCGGGAGGTCTTCCTCTGGGGGGTGCCCGGAGACGCTTGCGGCCGCCGGGAGGGAGAGGCGGCCGAGGGGATGTCAGCCATGGGAGTGGAGCCGCTGGCGGAGCAGGCGGATGTCGCTCTGGAGGCGGGTGTCCTCGCGGAGCAGCTCGGTGATCTTGTCGATGGCGTGGAGCGCGGTGGTGTGGTCCCGCCCGCTGAAGGCGTCTCCGATCACCGGCAGGGAGGAGTCCGTCTCCTCGCGGATGAGGTACATGGAGACCTGGCGGGGGAAGACGATGTGCTTGTCCCTGCGCTTGCCCTTCATCTCCTCGACGCCGATGCCGTAGTACTCGGCGACGGTCTCTTGGATGAAGGGGATGCTGAGCGGCTGCGCGTCGGCCACCGGGATGATGTCGCTGAGGATGCGCTGGGCCATCTCGAGGGTGATGGCGTGCCCGTTGATCGAGGCGTGGGCGAGGACGCGGATGAGCGCCCCCTCGAGCTCCCGGATGTTCCTCTGGATGCGATGGGCGATGAAGCTGCAGACCTCGTCCGGGACCAGCCGGCTGTGAGGACCGAGCTTGGTCTTGAGGATGGCCATCCTGGTTTCCACGTCGGGCGGCTGGATGTCCGCCATCAGCCCGCCCTCGAAGCGGCTGCGCAGGCGGTCCTCGAGGGTGGGGATGTCCTTGGGCGGGCGGTCGCTGCTGACCACGATCTGCTTCTGGATCTCGTGGAGGGCGTTGAAAGTGTGGAAGAACTCCTCCTGGGTCCGATCCTTGCCGGCCAGGAACTGGATGTCGTCGATGAGGAGGACGTCGACGGTCCGGTAGCGATGCCGGAAGTCGTTGGTCTTGTTCTCCTGGATCGCTGCGATCATTTCGTTCGTGAACTTCTCGGAGGTGATGTAGGCGACCTTCGGGGAGCGGCGGTGGCCCTCGCGCACCGCGTGGCCGATGGCGTGCATGAGATGGGTCTTGCCCAGACCGACACCGCCGTACAGGAAGAGTGGGTTGTAGGCCTTGCCGGGAGCGTCGGCCACCGCCCGGCAGGCGGCGTGGGCGAAGCGCGAGGAGTTGCCGACCACGAAGCTGGAGAAGGTGAAGTTGGGGTTGAGCCGGGACTCGCCGGCGGGGGCAAGGTCGGTCTCCGGGGCGAGGTCGGAGTCGCTGAGCGGCGCTGGCTCGTCGCGCGGGGGGCTGGCCATGGGGTCGACGGTGATCTCCACCTGGCACTCGTGCCCCAGAAGCCCGGAGAGGACCTCCTGGATCACCGAGACGAAGCGCTCGGAGACCCAGTCGCGGGCCAGCCGGGTCGGAACCCCGATCAGGAAGCGCTGGCCGTCGCTGTCGACGAGGGTGGCGGTGGCCAGCCAGGTCTCATAGCTGGGCCGTGCCAGCTGGAAGCGGAGCTCCTCCTGGGCGGAGCTCCACACCTGTTGGGCGGAGGCACGATCGGTCGCCGTCGGGACGATGCCGTCATCGGCCCCGACTGTCAAAATCGCACCTCGCGTCGCCCATGCGCCGAAGCCACAAACCAACCTCCGCCTTCCCGTCGCCACTTGTCCACAGGATGTGAACAGGAGTGGATAAACTTCGACGCCACTTCCGGACGGGCCTGTCAACGTTGGCTGGGGCGACTGCGGGAGCTAGTCCCGCCGGAGCATCCGTCAGTCTAGCAATGGAGGGGGCGCTCGACAACCGGGGGAGGAACCGCTGGGGAGGCGTGGCCCGGTGGCCCGGTGGGGGGGCGGAGAGGCGCCGACGGGCGGGCGGCGGGGAGCCGAGGCAGGCGCCGGGAGGGCTCCGCGCCCGGGGGCGACCGGGATGGGTGAGTGGAACGAATATACTGGCGTGACCACGCCGTCCGGGCGCGGCGCTCCGTGGCGTCCCCGGGCGCGATTTGTGAACGTCTCACGGCAGGAGAGCTCCGATAAAGCGAACGTATCAACCCAAGAAGGCGTACCGCCGCAAGACTCACGGGTTCCGCGCCCGGATGTCGACGCCGGGCGGCCGGAACGTGCTCAAGGCGCGCCGCCTCAAGGGACGGAAGCGCCTCACGCCGACCGGCCCCCGCTGACGGGCGGCAGCAGCCTTGGTGGGCGTGGGCGCTTCGCCCGGGTGCGCTCCTGGCGGTGTGCTGGTCGGGCCGGCCAGGTGCGTGTCCAGGCCGCACCCAACGGCCGGGAGGACACCCGCCTCGGCCTCTCCGTCCCGGGGCTTCCCGGTGCCGTCGAGCGCAACCGGGCCCGGCGCCGGCTGCGTGAGGCGGCTCGGGGTCTGGACGCCCACCACGGCTTCGACTTGGTCGTGAGCACCGACGCCAGCGCCCTGACCGTCCCCTTCGCGCTCTTGCGCGGGCAGGTCGAGACGGCGGCGGTGGCCGCCGTTGGTCTCGCCCGGGCGGCCTCTGGCCCGGTCGCCCCTGCGGCCGGCGCTCGCGCCCGGAGCCGCCAGGGCGAGGGGCGGCCCGGCCGCCCATCGGGCGGGAGGGCAGGAGAGCCGTGACCCGCCTCAGCGTCTGGTTCATCCGGGTCTACCAGGTCACCCTCGGACCCATCCTCGGGGCGATGAGCAGCTGCCGCTACCAGCCCACCTGCTCGCGGTACACGGTGGAGGCCATCGAGCGCTTCGGTGCGCGGCGGGGCTGGTGGCTCGGCATCCGGCGGATCGCCCGCTGCCACCCGTACCACCCCGGGGGTCCGGATCCGGTCCCGGAGAGGTACGTGAGCTGGCGCGAGGCTCGCCGGCGGAGCCGTGAGGCCCGCCTCGCCCACCGAGGCCCGGCGTGATCGCGGCACACCTGCTGGCCAGCGCGCCGCATGCGGTCGGGGCGGTGGACCTGAACCCGGTCGACTACATCGCCTTCCTGCTCAGCGTTCTCCGCTACCCGATCGGTTTCCTCATCGAGACCCTGAGCAAGGCCTTCGGCAGCGTCGGACCCCTGCAGGCGATCGGGCCCTTCGGCCTCGCCGTGGTGGTGACCACCCTGGTGATCCGCGCCCTCCTCTTCCCGATCATGGGCTGGAACCTGCGCACCCAGCGACGGATCCAGCGCGAGCAGCGTCAGGTGGCGCCCCAGCTCAACGACATCCGCAAGCGGTACAAGGGTCAGACCCGAAAGATCTCGGAGGAGTCCCAGAAGGTCTACGCCGAACACGGGATCAGCCCTTTCAGCTCGATGTCCGGCTGCGTCCCGCTGCTGGTGCAGCTCCCGGTCCTCTACGGCCTCTACTGGGGCATCCGCGACGTCATCGGCATGGACAGCACGGGGGCGTCGCGCGTCACCTTCGACGCGCTCCCCAAGAGCTTCAACTTCGGCTTCCTCTGGATCCACAACGTGGCCCAGACCATCGGGCAGGCCATCGGCAGCGCCACCAGCAGCGTCATCACGGGCTGCCCGCTCACCAACAGCCATGGCCAGGAGATCGCCTGCGCGACCGACTGGTCCCGGCTCATCAGCCATCCGACCAACCTGGCGCTGCTCATCTTCCCGATCCTCACCGGGCTCGCCTACTTCATCCAGTCGAAGATGACCATGCAGCCGATGCGGCCGGACATGAGCGACATGGAGCGTCAGATGGCCTCGTCGATGAAGACGGTTGTCTACTTCATGCCCCTGATGAGCCTCTTCTTCGGCTTCATCTGGCCCCAGGGCCTCACCCTCTACTGGATGACGGCGGCCCTGGTCATGGTCGGCCAGCAGTACCAGCTCATGGGATGGGGAGGGCTGCGCGTGCCCTCGTGGCTCCCCGGCGCCGGCCGGACCACCTCGCTCTCGTACACGCGCAGCGACTTCGAGGCGGCCTCTCCCCCGAAGAGCACGGGCGGGGACGGGATGGGGCCGGTCTCGTCGAACGGGGCCAAGCGGTCGGGTCGGGGCGCGCCGGAGGTGCATCCGACGTCTGCCGGCCCGGGCCGCGGCCGGGCTCCGTCGAGGACCCAGCGGAAGGCCCGGCGCCGCCGCTGAGGCGGGCCGGCAGGAGGTGAACGTTGAGCGAGGTTGACGGCGTGGCCGCGGAGGCGGAGTGGACGAGTGTCGAGACCAGCGGCGTGACGGTGGAGGAGGCCATCGCGGCTGCTCTTGCCGAGCTCGGAGCCGGCACCGCCGACGTTGCCGTCGAGGTGCTGTCGCGACCGGCCCGCGTGCTCCCCGGCGAGAGGGTGTCGGCGGCGGCCGAGGCGCGGGTGAGGGTCGCCAAGCTCGACGAGAACACCGCGCGGGCGCGGGCCACCCTGGCCGAGCTGCTGGAGCGGATGGGCATCGCTGCCCGCATCGCCGCGCGCCGGGCGGCGGCGACGCCGGGCGGTCCACCGGCTCCCCCCCTCCTCGACGTGTCGGGCGACGACCTGGGGTTGCTCATCGGATGGCGCGGGGAGACCCTCCGGGCGCTTCAGACCGTCGTCAACCTGATGATGGGAGATGCCGAGCAGGCGTCCGGACGGCGGGTCATCCTCGACGTCGAGCGCTACCGCGCGCGTCGCGAGGAGCAGGTCCGCGAGCTGGCCCTGCGTCTCGCCAACCGGGTCAAGCGCACCGGCCAGCGGTACACACTCGACCCCATGCACGCGTACGAGCGCCGCGCCATCCACCTCACCCTGGCGGATGACGAGGGGGTTCGCACCGAGAGCACCGGCAAGGAGCCGGCGCGGCGGGTGGTGATCCATGCCACCGGGCCGGCGCAACCCGACCTGCCCGAGCTGCCCGACCGGCTGGGCCGGCCACCGCAGCGCCGGGGGTTCGGCGACGCCGGCCAGGCGCGAGACCGGCGCCCGTCGCGCTGGGAGCGGGGGTAGCCGGGGAGGCGCTGAGCCGGTGGCCGCTCGGGGGGCTCCGGGTGGGGTCGGACCGGCGGGAGCGCCTACACTCGCGGGACTCATGACCGCCGACCAGACCTACGCGCTCCACCGCCTGCCCACCGGCGCGCGGCTGATCGCCGCCCCGATGCGGGAGCGCCGCTCGGCGGCGGTCGCCTTCATGTTCGGGGTCGGATCGCGACACGAGGACGCGCCGAGCGCCGGGCTCAGTCACTTCATCGAGCACGTGGTGTTCAAGGGGGGCGGGCGGTTCCCCACCGCCCGGGCGATCTCGGAGGCGATCGAGAGCGTGGGCGGATCGATCAACGCGGCCACCGACAAGGAGGCGACCGTCTTCTACACCAAGGTGCCGGCGGAGCATCTGGAGCTCGCCTGCGAGGTGCTGGGGGGCATGGTCTTCGACCCCGTCCTGGACCCGGCGGAGGTGGCCAAGGAGCGCCAGGTGGTGATCGAGGAGCTGCGGATGTGCCTCGACAACCCGCAGGAGCACGTCGGCACCCTCTTCGATGAGGTGATGTACCCGGACCAGCCGCTCGGATGGGACGTGGCGGGCACCGAGGAGACGGTGCGGAGCTTTGACGAGGACGCCTGCCGCAGGCACCTCGACCGCCACTACCGGCCGGCGCGGCTGGTGGTCAGCATGGCCGGGGCGGTCGATCCGGCCCAGGCGCTGGAGCTGGTGGAGCGCTCCGTGGGCAGGGTCGGGGAGGCGACGGACGGGCCGCTCGCCGCCGCCGCCGAGAGCCACGCCAGCGCCCTCCGCCTGGTGAACAAGCGCACCGAGCAGGCCAACATCATCCTGGGGGGATACGCCTGCTCCTACCTCGACCCCCGCCGCTCGGTCCTCGATCTGCTCAACGTCGTGCTCGGGGAGGGGATGTCCAGCCGGCTCTTCCAGGAGCTGCGCGAGGAGCGGGCCCTGGCCTACGACGTCCATTCGTTCGTCGCCAAGCTGCGGGACAGCGGCTGCCTCGGGATCTACCTGGGCTGCGAACCGCGGCGGGCCGCCGAGGCCATGCGGGTCGCGGTGGAGGAGCTCGCCCGGCTGGCGACCACGGCGGTGGAGCCGGACGAGCTGGCGCGGGCGAAGCAGTACGCCGAGGGCCGGCTGCTCCTCCATCTGGAGGGGACCGGCGCCATGAGCCAGTTCCTGGGCCAGCAGGAGCTGCTCGCCGGCGAGGTGCTGGTCGCAAGCGACGTGATCGCCGCCCTCGAGGCGGTGACCGCGGAGGAGCTGCGGGTGATGGCCGAGGTGATCTGCCGCGACGGCCTGCGCGCCGCCGTCATCGGGCCCTTCGCCAAGCCGGAGCGTTTCGAGCGCGCCCTCGCCGGCGCATCGTGAGCCGGCTGACCGCGCCGGGCGGGGCCAGAATGGATCGTCGTCGGAAGGGGATCAGGGAGTGGAGAAGGGAGCCATGACCATGGAACGCACGCTGGTCCTGGTGAAGCCCGATGGGGTTCAGCGGGGTCTCATCGGCGAGGTCGTCGCCCGGCTCGAGCGCCGGGGGCTGCATCTGGTCGGGCTCAAGCTGATGCTGATCGATGAGGCGCTGGCGGCGCGCCACTACGCCGAGCACGTGGGCAAGCCCTTCTACCCTGGGCTCGTTCGCTTCATCACCTCGGCGCCGGTGGTGGCGATGGTCTGGGAGGGGCCGGAGGCGGTGACCCTGGTCCGCTCCACCATGGGCGCGACCAACCCGGCGGCCTCGGCGCCGGGCACCATCCGGGGCGACCTCGCCGTCTCGATCGGGACCAACGTCGTCCACGGCAGCGACTCCCCGGCCCGGGCCGAGGTCGAGATCGACCTCTTCTTCAGCTCCGAGGAGCTGGTGAGCTGGGAGAGCGCCGTCGCGGAGTGGACGCTCGAGGGCTGAGCCATCGCCCGGGCTGCTGTGCCGGGCTCAGCCGTCCGGGGGATCGAGCCGGCTCAGCGGGGCCAGCTCGGCGGCGACGCGCCGGCGCCGGAGCGGCGCCAGGACGAGCAGCCCCCCGAACCCGGTCAGCGGAGCGGGGCCGGGCGTCGCGGTGGTGATCAGGGTGGGCCCGGCGCCCAGACCTCCGAAGCTGCTGAGGGGCCAGATCCGCAGGATGGCCTTGGCCACGATCCGGCTGCGCGAGACCAGCCCGAAGTAGCGGGAGTCGCAGGAACTCGTTGCGGTTGTCCCCCATCACGAAGTACTCCCCGGCGGGGATGTGGAGGACGCGGTCCACGGCGTTGACGGTGTCCGGGGCGGAGAAGTCGGGGCCCTGCTCCCAGTCGTCGGGGAGGTACGGCTCCTCGACCCGGTCCCAGGCCCCGGCCCCGCCCGGCTGCACCAGCAGCCCGGTGGGATTGGTCTGGGCGTCGATCTCGATGTTGTCGCCGGGCAGCCCGACCACGCGCTTGATGTAGTCGGCCGACGTGTTGTCGCAGGTGTGGGGTGGCTGCAGGATGACGATGTCACCGCGGGACGGGTTTCCGAGCACGTAGGAGATCTTGCTGGCCACCAGGAAGTCGCCGTTCTGGAGGGTGTTCTGCATGCTGTCACCGTCCACCCGGACGGTCTCGATGCAGGTCCAGATGAGCGCGTAGAGGACGACGGCCACCAGCAGGATCTCGAGGATGTCCCGGACCCAGGTGCTCCGGGCCCGGTGCGGAGGGGGCTGGGGGACGACCTCACCGGCGGCGGGAGTGTCGGGGGGCTGCTCCAGGCTGCTGCTGCTGACGGGACCGGCCCTCCGAGGAGGCCGCACCGGAGGGGCGGCGCGGTGAGGTGAGGTGGACGGACGGGCGACCGCCCGCCGAGGGTGGGCACGAGAGCGGATTGAGGGGGCGCGCGCCTCGCGCCGCCTGGCGCCCGATTATACGGACGGCGCCGCGCCCCCACCCCGGCCGAGCGCGGTCGCGCCGTCGCGCCGGGGCGGGGGCCGGGCCGGCCGGATCGGCGCGGGCCGCCGCGCTTCGGGCCACCCCCCCACACTGCGACAATGGATCCCTCAGCGGCCGGCCCACCGGCCCCGGCGGACACTCAGGCGGAGGAAGCAGATGGCTCTCCTGACCCTTTCCCCTTACAAGGCCAAGGAGTTCCCGCTCAGCGGACTGCACGGGATCTCGGACCACACCCTGGAGATCCACTTCGGACTTTATGCCGGGTATGTCAAGAACACGAATCTGCTGACGGAGCAGCTCGTGGAGCTTGCCGGCAAGGGTCAGGTGGCGACCCCCACCTACCATGAGCTGACCCGGCGACTCCCGTTCGAGTACAACGGGATGGTCCTCCACGAGTGGTACTTCGGGAACCTGGCGCGCGACGCCGGTGGGGAGATCTCCAGCTCCTCCCCCCTGGGCCGGGCCATCGGCGAGTCCTTCGGCGACATCGAGACGTGGAAGCGCGACTTCACCGCGATCGGTGGGATGCGCGGCGTGGGCTGGGCCGTGACCTACCTCGACACGGCGACGGGACGGTTGTCGAACCAGTGGATCACGCTGCACCAGGACGGGAACATCGCCGGCTTCAAGCCGGTGGTGGTGATGGACGTCTGGGAGCACGCCTTCCTCCTCGACTACAAGCCCGCGGAGCGCCCGAAGTACATCGAGGCCTTCATGAGCAACCTGAACGTCGCCACCTGCGAGGCCCGGCTCACCGGCAAGGAGGACCGCCCGATCGGCTGAGCGGACGCCATCGATCCAGCGCCGCCCGAGCGGGTGACGGAGCGGAGCACGACGTCGGCGCCGACAGCCCAGCAGGACCGACCTGGTGGGCGCCCGGTGGCTAGAGTCAGGCTGGCGGCCGCCCACCCGCCGGTAGAGCGCATCGAGGTCCTGGTCGTCGTCGAAGTCGATGACCACCCGGCCGCCACGACGGCGGCGCTGGAGGACCACCGGGAGGCCGAGCGCCTGCTCCAGGCCGCGGCGCAGCTGCTCGTCGTCCGGGGATAGGCGACCCGCGGCTGCGCCGGCGCCGAGCCACCCCGGTCTCCGAGGCGGGTGCGGCCGCGGCGCGCTCCTGGACGAGCCGCTCGGTGGCGCGCACGGTGAGCTCCTCGGCGGCCACGCGCTGGCCCAGCCGGAGCATCTCCGCCTCGTCGCGCAGGGAGAGCAGGGCGCGGGCGTGGCCGGGGCTCAGGGCGCGGGCGGCGACCGCCTTCTGGAGGGGCACGGGGAGCTGGAGAAGCCGGATGGCGTTGGTGACCGCGGGGCGGCTGCGGCCCAGTCGCAGCGCGATGGCCTCGTGGGAGAGCCCGAAGGCGTCGGCCAGTCGCGCGTAGGCGGCGGCCTCCTCGAGGGGGTTGAGATCCTCGCGCAGCAGGTTCTCGCTGAGGGCCATCTCCAGGGCATGACGGCCGGACTCGGAAGCTGGGCGGAGGATGGCCGGGATCAGGCTGACTCCAGCCTGACGCGCCGCTCGCAGGCGGCGCTCGCCCGCCACCAGGCGATAGCCGTCGACGTCGGGCTCGACGACGATCGGGTGGAGGAGCCCGTGCACCCGGATCGACGCAGCCAGGGCGGCGAGCAACTCGGGGTCGAAGTCGCGTCGCGGCTGCTCCGGGTTGGGGCGGACCCGGAGCGGGTCGAGCTCGACGAGGACGGGTCCGCCCCCCATGTCCCGGCCGGGGTCGCTGCTCGCCAGCAGAGCGTCGAGGCCGCGGCCGAGGCCGTGGCGGCGTGGGGAGGCGATGCCGCGTGCTCGGCCGGGCGCCTCCTCGTCGGTCATGCGAGCGAGGGAGCGGTGGCCAGCCCGCCCTCGGCCTGGAGACGGGCGTCGAGGTGGGCGGCGAGCTCGCGGTAGGCGTCCGCGCCGCGCGAGTTGGGCGCGTAGGCGGTGATCGGGAGGCCGTAGCTGGGTGCCTCGCTGAGCCGGACGTTGCGGGGGATCACCGGGTCGAGAACCAAGTCGCCGAAGCGCTTTCGCACCTCGTCGACGACCTGACCGGCGAGGGTCAGGCGCCCGTCGTGAAGGGTCAGCACGATGCCGGCGATGCGGAGATGGGGGTTGAGCTCGCGCCGAAGGAGGCTGATGGTGTGGGTGAGGAGGCCGAGGCCCTCAAGGGCGTAGAACTCGCACTGGATGGGGACCAGCAGGGCCTGGGCGGCGACCACAGCGTTGACCGTGAGCAGGCCCAGGCTGGGCGGGCAGTCGAGGATGACGTAGTCGAGCGGGTCGTCGGCGAGCGCCTCGAGGGCGTAGGTGAGCCTCTTCTCGCGGCGGGCGACGCCCACCAGCTCGATCTCGGCGCCGGCCAGCGCGATGTCGGAGGGGACCAGCTCCAGGCCGGGGATCGAGGTGTTCATGCGAGCCTCGGCGATCGGCCTGCCGAGCACGACCACGTCATAGGTGCTCGCCGGGATGTCGCGGCGGGCAATGCCGAGCCCGGAGGTCGCGTTGGCCTGAGGGTCGCAGTCGATGATCAGCACGCGCCGACCCAGCTCGGCGAGATGGGCGCCGACGTTGATGACGGTGGTGGTCTTGCCGACGCCGCCCTTCTGGTTGGCGACGGCGAGGACGAGGGGCGGCATTGGCTGACGATTATGCGGTGCGGGCACCGCGGCGGACGGGGGCCGGGAGCGCCGTGCAGAGGTTTGATTTGTTTCACCGTCAAGATTCCCGTGAAACGGAGATGCGGCGGCCGATCTCCTCCAGGGCGGCGGCCGGCTGCCCCGGCATGTCCGCTGTCTCGCCCACCCGCCCTTGATGTTTCACCGTCATGATCCCCGTGGAACACGCTACGCTCATCGTCGTGCTGAAGCAGGATTCCCCGCCCCCGCCCGCCGATCTGGCGGTCGGCTTCCTCCTCGGCCTGCTGGTCGGGGAGGGGCACTTCGGCGGTGATGGCCGCCAGCCGCAGATCACCCTGCGGATGCATCTCCGGCACGAGCGGCTCTTCCGATGGCTGATCTCCACCGTCCCAGGGAGCCGCCTCTACGGCCCCTACCACCACAGTGGCCGGGACTACTACCAGTGGATGGCTCGCGGCGACAGCCTCCGGCGCCAGATGGTCCCGCTCATCGCCGCCCACCGTGACCTGCTGGACGACCACACGGCCGGCCGCTTCGACGCCATGTGCGAGCGCTACAGCATCCCCACCGGCCTCGGTCGGGCCGGGGAGGGCGACACGCCAGAGGCGCCCTGAGGCGGGGGCGGCGTGGCCCGGGCCTCAGGCGGCCATCCGGCGGTTCCGCTCCCCGGCCACGGCAGCGTAATCGTCGAGCAGCGCGTCGAATGTGGCCGCCCAGCTGCGCCCGGCCACCGCCCGCCGCGCCGCCCGGGCTATGACCGCGAGATCCGACCGCCGCACCATCCGGTCCAGGACGGCGCCCAGTCCGTCCCCCGGCGGCTCCGCGAGCATCCCGGTCCGGCCCTCCTCGACCAACCATGCGGCCCCACCGGCGCGGATACCGACGACCGGGAGGCCCGACGCCATCGCCTCCTGGATGGCCTGGCCGAAGGTCTCGGTCGAGGCCGGATGGAGGAAGACGTCGCCGGCCCCGAATACGTCGGCGAGGGCCTCGCCTTCGAGCAGACCGGCGAGCCGGAGGTTGGCCGGAGCCAGGCGGCGCAACTCCTCCTCCAGGGGCCCGGCGCCTACCACCAGGAAGCTGAGCTCTGGCCGCCCCCGGGCGATCCGCACCACCCGATCGAGACCCTTCTCGCGGGCCAGCCGGCAGACGCAGAGGATGCGCGGTCCCTCGCCCTGGGGCCACCGATCTCGGGCTTGCACGGTGCCGGGACGCCCGGGGCGGAAGAGCTGGGTGTCCACCCCCCGACCGCTGACCCGGACACGTTCGAATCCGCGCCGGCGAAGCTCCTCCGCCATCGGCGGGGTCGGCGCGTAGGTGAGGTCGCAGCGGTTGTAGAAGCGGCGCTCGGCCGCCCCGGCGGCCAGGGCCAGGGGCTTCCCGCCGTAGGCACGGGCGTAGGCCAGCAGATCGGTCTGGTAATGGGCGACGACCGGCAGGCCGACCCGCCTCGCCGCCCAGGCCCCGCACACCCCGAGCACCGCCGGAGAAGCGAGGTGTACGAGATCGGGGGCGAACTCGCGGAGCCGGTGCCGCATCCCCGGGGCGACCGGCGAGATGGTGAGATCGGGGTAGAGCACCCCGGTGAACCCACGGACGCGCACCACCTCGAAGCCGTCATGCTCCTCGACCCCCGGGCCGGGAGCGAAGAGGAGAGCCTGGTGACCGTGCCGGCGCAGGTGGGCGGTCAGCGCGGTCACCGTCCGGGTGACACCATTGACCCGCGGCAGGAAGCTCTCGGTGACGATAGCCAGGCGCATCCCCGACCATCGTCGCCGCGGTGCGGGGAAGATCGGGCAAACCGACGTTTGCCATCCGGTGAAGGAGGGCCGGCCCGCGCCAGCCGGGCCGTCGCGGTCCAGGCCGGTCAGGGCCGCCCTCCCGGGCGGCCTCGTAGAATCGACCGGTGGCACTGGTGAAACGCGCCGAGAGCATGGTTGCCCGGGCCCAGCGCATGCGCGCCCGGATGCTGGCGGCGCGGGAGGCCCACCGCCTGCCCTTGCTGGCCAAGGAGGCGCAGCACTGGACGTTCCTGGCGGCTGTGCCACCCCGCGAGGTGTTCGCGGTGATGGAGCAGATGCTCGGCTCGTTCCCCTTCCGCTTCGAGCTCACCGGGGAGAGCTCGGCCCGGATCGTCGAGTTCCGGCGCAAGGGCCTGGTCGGCCAGTGGTCGAAGCGGGTCGCCATCCACACCCGCTGGGTGACCTGCGAGGCCCGGCGCACTGAATCCGGAACGGTGGTCACCGTCGCCGCTAGTCGTGGCCGGGGACCGGTGCCGCGGGCGCTCCAGCTGGTCCAGCTGCTCAGCCGCGGCAGCGCAGATTCACGGACCATCTACCGGCGCCGGGCGATCCCGTCCGGGCCGGTCAGCCTTGTCGCCTCCTGGGCGGGTATGCCCTACCGCCTGTACGCCGAGCCCCGCTGGGAGGCGCCGCGGGGGGCCCGGGTTCTCACCGCCAGCGGGGTGGAGGCGATCCCCGGCGGGGAGGGAGCGTTCACCAAGGTACGTCTCGCCGACGGAAACGAGGGCTTCATCGAGACCGACCAGATTGTGGCCGCCCCGGAGGCGTCCACCCGCGAGGCCCAGGTCGAGACTGCTCGCTTCGTCTGAGACCAGAACGGGGTGTCCACCGATCGGTGGACACCCCGTCTAGCGCTCAGAGACGTCACGACCGCCGTCAGCGATCGCGTCTCACAAGGTCAAGCTCCCGGCGATCAGCAGACGCCTCGGGCGCTGGTCGGCTGGGACACCGTATGTGGGTAATCATTCATCGGCATGACCCTCCTTTTCTCGGAGTGCCGCATCGCCCCTTGCCGCATAGCGTCGTGGTGATGAGCACGGGGAGGCGAAGGGCCGGAGACGCTTGACGGGCAGTGTACCGTCCCCCGGGCCGCAGGCAACGCCCGCCGTTGCGCTGGGCGTCGCCTGTCGAGCCCCTACAGCCGCTCCCGCCCCGCCACCCCGGTGTCCCGGGGGTGCCACCAGCCGACCTCGTCCTCGTCCAGCCGCCAGCAGAGGTAGACGGGCCGGCCCTCCCGCACCGCGGGGAAATCACAGAGACCGGTGGCCAGGTCGCGGAGGATGACGCCCATGCCCGCGATCTCGTCGAGAATCTCCTGGATCTGAGCCGCCGCACGGAAGACTGACGCGGCGGCCTCGGGGGAGCCGTTGGAGCGGCCGGCATGGGCGAGCCGTTCCCGACCCTCGACCGCCGCCCCGGAGGCCGTCGCCTCCCGAAGGCTACGGATCAGCGTCGACAGCTCAGGGAGCAGGGCATCGGCGGCGGCCTTGTCGAAGACCTTCTCGGAGGGTTCGTCCACAGCGGGCATCCTACGGGAGGTCTCGCCCACAAGGAAAGGGGTCTTCGACGGCGGCGCCTCAGTACAGGCCCAGCTCCAGCTTGACCTCGTCGGAGGCCATGGTCCGGGGGTCCCACGGCGGGTCCCAGACCAGGTCGACCCTGACGTTCTCAACCCCCGGGAGCGGCAGGCAGACGGCGTGCACCTGGCTCTCCAGGATGCTGGCGAGGGGGCAGAAGGGGGAGGTCAGGGTCATCTCCACGGTGAGCAGGCCACTCTCGTCGACCGCCACGCTGTAGACCAGCCCCAGGGATACGACGTCGATCCCGATCTCAGGGTCGTAGACCTCGGAGAGGGCATCCCTGATCATCTCCTCCGAGGCGCGCAGGGGTGTGCCGCGCTCCGCCTGGGCGGCCGCCGTGTCTCCGGGTGGGCCGGACGCCCCGACCAGCTCGTCGCTCATGCTGCATCTCCTTCCTCGGCGGAGTCGAGCGCCTGCAGGATCGCGCTGCAGGCGAGGGTCGCGCACTTGACCCGCATCGGGTAGGCACGCACCCCCTGGAGCACCTCCAGATCACCGAGCTCGTCGGCGCCACCGTCCGCCACCAGCATCTGCCGGTAGCGGCGGGCGAGGTCGAGAGCCTTCTCCCTCGGCAGACCGGCCACCTGGTCGCAGAGCATGCTGGCCGCCGCCTGGCTGATCGAGCATCCGGTCCCCGTGAAAGCGATGTCGGCCAGACAGTCGCCGTCGAGCCGCCAGCTCAGGTGGATCTGGTCCCCGCAGAGCGGGTTCTCGGCCTCCAGGTTGCCGTCGGCGGGGTCTACCGCCCCTCGGTGGCGGGGATTCCGGTAGTGGTCGAGGATGATCTCGCGGTAGAGGTCGTCGTCGACCGGCGTATATCCGACTTGCACGCTCAACATTGTACCCGCGCCCGTGAAGCCCAAGCCCCGGACGCTGGCGGGGGGGCACCGGAGCGCGCCGGTGCCGGCCGTCCGGCTGGTAGATTGCCACTGAGATGCCGACTGCCCTCGAGGTGCTCCACGGCGACCAGACCGGCGAGGAGCTGCTCGTCGAGGCGCTGCGGGTCCTCGACCCGTCCGTGATCGGCACGGCCCTCGCACTGCGTCACCACGACCTCGGCCTCGAGAACCGGCGTGCCACGCGCAACCAGGTCGTCTTCGAGGCCAGCCGGGCGATGCTGGAGACGGGCTACGGGCTCAAGGCGGCGACAGTCACCCCCGAGGGGCAGGGCGACGTGGGCAGCCCCAATGCGATCCTCCGTGCCGAGGTGGGCGGGACGGTGATCCTCCGCACCGGTCGCCGGATCCCCGGGGTGGTCCCGATCGCCGGGGTCAGCGCACCGATCAGCGTGGTGCGGATGGCTGTGGACGGCGCCTACGGGGCCAAGGAGTGGCGGGAGGGGTCGGGCAACGACGAGGTCGCCTTCCGCACCGAGAGGATCTCGAGGGCCATCTGCCGGGAGGTGGCGGAGTTCGCCTTCGTCCACGCCGGGCGCAGCCGGGCGCGCGTGTTCGGCGGGCCCAAGTACACGGTCTCGCCGGTGTACGAGGGGATGCTCAAGGAGGAGATGGACGCCGCGGCCGCCCGCCATCCCGAGGTGGAGTACGAGCCGCAGCTCATCGACGCGACCTACGCTCTGCTGCTCAACCAGGGGGGAGACGCCGTGGTGGTCCCGACCCTGAACCGCGACGGGGACTGCATGAGCGACCTGGTCCTCGGGCTCTTCGGGTCGATCGCCGGTGCGGAGTTGGTGCTGATCGGCTTCACCGGCGACTCGCTCACCCCCAGCGTGGTGATGGCGGAGGCCCCGCACGGCACCGCTCCCGCGCTCCAGGGCAAGAATCTGGCCAACCCCATGGCGATGATCCTCGCCTGTGCCTCCATCCTCGGCTTCATGCCCGGCGACGAGGTCCGCCTGGCCTCGCGGGCGATCTACGAGGCCGTCTTCGAGACGGTCCGGCACGGCACCCGCACCGCCGACCTGGGGGGCAACGCCCTCACCGACCAGTTCACGGCGGCGGTCATCGAGGCGGTCGGCGCCAAGCTGGAGGTCTGGCGCTCGCTCGGCGTCGGGCCGCTCACCGCCCCGGTGGCCGGGCATGGCTGATGCCGTCGACCTCGCCGGCGTGCTCGCCTCGTTCCTGGAACCGTGGAAGCCGCGCACGGTGGCCGCACTCAACGACTACGACATCCGGGTGGTCAGGGCCCGTGGTGAGTTCACCGAGCACGCCCACCTGGAGACAGACGAGATGTTCCTGGTCCTCTCCGGCAGGCTCGTGATCCGGCTTGGCGACGACGAGGTCGCGCTCGGCCCGGGTCAGCTCTTCGTGGTGCCCCGAGGTCGGCGCCATCAGCCGGTGTCGCCCGACGGGGCGGAGGTGCTGCTGGTCGAACCGCGGACGACGGTGAACACCGGCGACACTCCGAGCCCGCTCACCACCGAGCCGATCCGGCTCACCTGATCACTCCGGACTGGCCGTGGCCCCCCAGGAGCCGCGTGGACGGTCCCCCTGGCAGCGGCCGGCGACCGGCCGCACCTCTCCGACGCCGGCGCCGCCCTCTGCAAGGCGTGGGTGAGCGGATCGATCCGCGCCTCACCCACCACGGTCGGCCCGCTCTCGGACTGACGGGCCGGCGTCGGGCGGGTGGTCGCGGCACCAGGCGGCCACAGCTGCGTGAGATTGGTAGTCTTAGCTGCGGGATCTTGGTATCATAGTGGGTGTGAAGTTGGTAGCGGCCGTCCTCGAGGCGTCGCCGGACCGATGATGGAACGTGGTTTATACCGGCCCCGGATGGCGGACTCGCAGCTCGCCGGGTTGCTGGCCGAGTTCCCGGCCGTGATGATCACCGGTGCCCGCGCGGCGGGAAAGACCACGACGGCTGCTCAGCAGGTCGCGGAGATCGCCCGGCTCGATGTGCCCGGCGTCGCCTCTGCGTACCGGGCCGACCCCGACGCGGCCCTCCGGCGTGCGAGCCGCCCGTTGCTGATCGACGAATGGCAGGAGGTCCCCGAGGTCCTCGCCGCGGTGAAGCGCGCCGTCGACCGGGATGCAACGCCGGGTCAGCTCGTCCTCACGGGGAGCGTCAGAGCCGAGCTCTTCCGAGAGACGTGGGCCGGGACAGGACGTGTGGTGCGGATGACCATGTACCCGGTGGTGGAGCGCGAGCTGGCGGAGCGCGTCTTGGTCGGACGGCCGCCATTCATCGATCGACTGACCAGAGGTGGGCTCGACGATCTCACCGTCGATGCCGATCCACCGGCCATCGATGGCTACGTGGCCAGGGCGCTGCGTGGAGGCTTTCCCGAAGTCGCCTATCGCCACCCGACCGAGCGGGCACGGAGCATCTGGCTGGGGAGCTACCTCGACGACCTTGTCACCCGCGACGCGGCCCTGGCGGACTCCGCCAAGGACCCGGCGAAGCTGCGCCGCTATCTGAAGGCTCTTGCACTCCACAATGCCGGCCTGCCGTCGGACGCTTCCCTCTACCGGGCCGCGGATGTGAATGCCAAGACGGCCGCTGGATACGACCAGTTGCTCAAGAACCTCTACGTGCTGGATGTGGTGCCGGCCTGGTCCAGCCGCCGGCTGAGTCGGCTCGTCAAGCAGGGCAAGAGGTATCTGGTGGACAGCGGACTCGCCGCCGTCGCCGCCGACCTGGAGTTCATCGGCGATCCTCGATGATCCGGATCTCCTCGGACGTTACTTCGATGCCTTCGGAGTCGCGCAGCTGCGGGCTGAGATCGCCCTCGGCCCTGCTCAGCCGGGGCTGCATCACCTTCGGCTCGAGGCCGGCCGCCACGAGGTGGATCTTGTCGTCGAGGTGGGGGCCGGGCGTGTGGTCGCCTTCGAATTCAAGGCAAGCTCGGCACCGGGCAGCGACGACGCGCGGCACCTCTCCTGGCTGCGGGACGAGCTCGGCGACGGTTTCCTAGCCGGCGCGGTGATGCACAGCGGACCGGCTCTCTACCAGCTGGGTGAGCGTGTCTACGCCATTCCCCTGTGCGCCCTCTGGGCATGACCGGCGCCCGCCGCCGCTGGCACCTCCCGGGCCGCGCCCCGGGGAACGGGCCGCGTGAGGCTTCTGCAGGGCTGTGTGAAATTGGTAGTCTGAGCCGCGCAATCTTGGTAGTCACCTGACCACCACGCCCCCGCTTCTCCAGCGACCGGCCTTTCTCCATCACGCCCCGGCGGCGTCCTGAATTATTAGGACAATATCTGTCCTAACTATTGGGATGGGCGGTGCATGGTTGACCACCAGAAGAGGTAACCGCAGGCAACCCGGCCTGGGCCGCAAGGAGGTGACCCCCCACTACACGTGCCGCGAGCTGCCCGCCGGGGCGATGGTGAGCCGCGCCAGCTCCCCCCGGGCGCGGGCCGCCGCGACCTCGTTGCCCTTGGTCTCGAACAGCGCCAGCGCATCCCGCAGCGAGGCGGCGGCCTCGGCAGGCTTGCCGGCCGCCTCGAGCACCTCAGCTAGGGCGGCCAGCGCCTGCCCCTGGACATCCGGCTGGTCGGTGGTCGAGATCAGCCGCACGCTCTCGTGGGCCAGGGGCTCGGCGTCGGCGATCCGTCCGGCGGCGGCGAGCAGCCGCGCCTGGATGCTGCGCCACTGGTACTGGGCACCCACGTCGTGGGGCGACGCCTTCTCGCGGCAGACCTCTGCCAGCTCCCCGGCCTCCCGGTCGCGGCCTTGAGCGTGCAGGACCTCGGCGAGGAGCGCCGCCACGGTGGGCGTGTAACCCGTGTCGCCCATCGCCTGGAGGGTCTCGTAGTCGGCGCGGAGCTCGGCCTCGGCCCGCTCGAGGTCGCCGGCCAGGACCTCCGCCGGGCCGGAGTGCAGCGAGGTGATCGCCGCGCTGAGGGTGAAGCCGAGATCGGTGAGCATGGCCCGGCTCCGCCGGTAGTGCTCGCGGGCTCCCTCCGCCTCCCCCCTCATCGCCTCCAGGTGGCTCATCGCCGAGAGCGTCATCGCCTCGGTGCGCCGATCCCCGGCGCCTCGCTCCAAGAGGTCGCGGCACCGCTCCAGGGCCTCGTCGGCGGCGGTGGCGCTGTAGACGAGGCAGGAGGCGAGGGCGGAGAGCAGCCGGACCTCGAAGACCCTGTCGCGGGCGAGCTCGGCGTGATGCACGGCGTGGGTCACGCACTCCTCGGCGGGGCTGAAACGGCCCTCGTAGAAGTGGACGTACATCATCAGCTTCCAGGCGCGGGCCAGCCCCTCGTGGGCCTCCAGGCGCTCGAGCTCGGCGATCGCCGCGTGCCCGGCTTCCGCCACCCGTTCGGCCGGGTCGGCCTCGGGGTTGGCCAGGAAACGCCACATCTGAGCGACCACGGCCGCGGTTGCGGCCAGGGGGCGGTCGCCGGCCTCGACGGCCCGGGCGGCGGCCCGGGCCAGCACCTCGTCGGCAACCGCGAAGGTGCCCATCTCGCCGAGCGCCTCGCCCGCGTGCAGGAGCCACCGGGGAGATTCCGGGGAGCCGGGGTCCAGGGTTGCGGCGCGGCGGAGGAGGCTCACCGCCGCCGGCATGTCGCCGCGGGAGCGCGCCCGCTCCCCGGCGGCGCCCAGATAGCCCGCGGCGCGCCCCGCCAGCGCGACCGCCTGAGCGTCGAGCGGGCCGAGCTGGGCCAGAGCGAGGACGCTCTGTTCCAGGTGGTAGCCGCGGATCTCCTCGTTGTCGCCGGAGTGGTCGCCGGCCCGGGCCTCCAACCACTCCGCGAAGCTGTGGTGGAGCTCGGCGCGGGTCCGCTTCAGCAGGCCCTGATAGGCGGCATCCCGGATCAGGATGTGCTGGAACCGGAAGGCAGCCTGCCCGGCCAGGGTGGAATCGGCCGGGCTCACCAGCTCGCGCCGGGTCAGGCTGTCGAGGTGGGCCCGGACCTCGGGACGCAGCGCCTCAGGGCAGAGGGCTTCCACGGCCCCCAGGTCGAAGACCTGGCCGATCACCGCGCTGCGCTCCAGCACCGCCCGCTCCGCGGGGACGAGCCGGTCCAGCCGGGCCGCGAGCAGGGCGCTGATGCTGGGGGGCACGGCGAGAGCGCCGAGGTCGCTGCTCGCCACCCAGCCGCCGCCCGCGCGGCGGATCAGCCCGTCGTCGATCATCATCGACACCATCTGCTCGACGAAGAGCGGGTTGCCCTGGGCCGCCTCGATGATCCGGCGCCGGGGCCCGGCCGCCAGGGTCACCTCGCCGAGCAGGCCGCTCACCACCTCGGCGCTCTCCGCATCGCTCAGCGGGCGGAGCGCGATGGTCGCCGCCCGGGGGCGCTCCTCCCGCCAGCCGGGCCGGAACTCGAGCAGCTCAGGTCGGGAGGTGCAGAGGAGGACCAGGGCGGCGTCCTCCCCGTTCTCCGCCACGTGGGCGATGAGGTCGAGGAAGGTGGGCTCGGCCCAATGGATGTCCTCGATAACGGTCACCACCGGCCCGTCCCGGGCGGCGGTCTCGAGCAGCCGCCGGGCGGCCCAGAAGGTCTCCTGAACCGGATAGGTGGCCTCGGACAGCCCCATCACCGCCGCCAGCCGGTCGGCGACGTCCGCCGCCTCCTCGCCGAGCAGGCCGGTGAGCCGGGTGCGGGCCTGGTCGACCGGCTCGTCCTCGGCGATCCCGGCCGCGTCGCGAGCAATCTCGGCCAGCGGCCAGAAGGTGATGCCCTCCCCATAGGAGAGGCACCGCCCCCGCAGCACCCGCGCTCGGCTCGCCGCCCCGCTCACGAACTCGTGGAGCAACCGGGACTTCCCGGTGCCCGCCGGCGCCAGCAGCGTCACCAGCTCCGGTCGGCGGCTCTCGGCCGTTCGCTCCAGCGCGGCGGAGAGGGCGTCCAGCTCCTCGGCCCGGCCGACCAGCGGGGTGTCGGCCCGGCGGGCCACGCCCTCCCTCCGGCTGACCCCGCGCAGCCGGTAGGCCGCGACCGGCTCGGACTTGCCCTTGAGATCCAAGGGGGGCATCGCCTCCACGTCGACCGCGTCGCGGACCAGGCGATAGGTGGTCTCCCCGAGCAGGACCTCGAGCGGAGGTGCGGCCTGCTCCAGACGAGCGGCGACGTTGACGGTGTCCCCGGTCACCAGCCGCTGCCCGGTGGAGGGGTCGCCGGCGACCACCTCGCCGGTGTTCACCCCGGTGCGGTTCTCCAGCGAAACCCCCCAGTGGCTCTCGAGGCGACGGTTGACCTCGGTCAGGGCGGCTCGCATCTCGTCGGCGGCCCGAACCGCGCGCAGGGCGTCGTCCTCGTGGAGGCGGGGGAGACCGAAGACGGCCATGATCGCGTCGCCGACGTACTTCTCAACCAGCCCGCCGTGGCGCTCGAGGACGCCTCGCATCGCGCTGAAGTAGACCGCCAGGACCTCGCGCACCGCCTCGCTGTCCAGCCTCTCGCCGAGGGCGGTGGAGCCCTTGAGATCGGAGAAGACGACGGTGACGGTCTTGCGCACCTCCTGAGGCGGTGCCGGAGCAGCGAGGGGGGCGCCGCAGAACCCGCAGAGGCGGAACCTCTCGGGGTTCTCCTCTCCGCAGCTGGAGCAGATGCGCATCACGACCTCAGGACTGAACGTGCTCCCCGCCGCGGACCCGGGCGCGGGCCACGGCGGAGAGCAGCGGCTCCGCCCCTGGGGGCGGAGCCGGCCGGCGGCGGGAGCGACGGGGTCGTGCTAGGCGGACCCCCAGAAATCGCCGGGCGCGCCCAGGAAGGTGACCACCGCGCTCCCGTCCCACCAGTAGCTGGAGAGCTCGCAGGGGGCTTCACTGCTGGTGGGGAAGAGCGGACAGAACGGCAGCAGTCCGATGTAGGTGCTGCCCGCGTAGCCGGGGATCGACTGGGCGGCGCTGGCCAGCGTCCCCCCGAAGAACGGCTCGGTGCTCGCGTAGCAGACCTGGTAGAAGGGGAAGAACCACAGGGGGGGCTGGGTGACCGGGAAGGTGAGGGTCACCTGCTCAGAGCGCTGGGAGGGGTCGAGCGAACCATCGGGCTGCCAGAGGTCGACTCCCACAGCACCGGTGACCGTCGGGTAGTAGCCGGTGGGGGAGAAGCTGTCGGGGCACTGGTAGGCGAAGCCGCCCAGCCCCACGCTCAGCGTGTCGCCGGATCCGGGGTTGCTCACCGTGACCGCCACCGACACCGAGTTGCTGCTCGCCGACCCGGAGCAGTTGCCGGTGCAGGACGTCGCCGCGTCCGTGATCTGGAACATGCTCGAGGCGGCCGACACGAAGGCGGGCGCGCTCGCCTCCAGCGTGTAGTAACCCGTCTGGCCGATGCTGATCGGGGAGAAGGCGGCCAGCCCCAGGCTGGAGCCCGAGGCGCCGGTGGTGCTGGCGGCGGTGCCGGTGAGCGAGCCCGCGCCGAGCTCCGCACTCAGAGAGACACCAACGCCGCCCAGGGGATCGCCGCTGGCGTCGCGGGCCTCGACCTCCACGGGCGGCCCGCCGGGTGCGAAGCCCTGGTTGGTGATGTCGGTGCTGACCACGGCGTTGGTCGGATCAGCGGCGAAGGCGAGGCTGCAGGCGCCGGTCACGCCCACCGCGAGGGCGCTGCCCGAGTCGACGGTGAAGCCCTGCCGGTGGGCGGTGGGCACGGGCTGGACGGTGAGCGCCCAGGTACCGGAGGTGGCCGCACACGAAGCGGTGACCGAGAGAACCGCCGAGATGGATGCCCCGGGCGCGAGGTCGAGGTCGTCCAGATCCACCGTGTAGGTGGGGGGTGTGGTCGCCGTGTTGACGCTCACGGCGGCGGTCGGCGGGTCGTGCTTCCGTGGGGCGACCAGCGTCGCGGAGTGGATCGCGAACCCCTCCGGCGCCGCCAGGGCGGCCGACTCCACCAGCAGCGGGCCCTTCGAGACGGAGCCCTCGGAGCCGGCGGTGGCCGCCTGGTTGCTCATCGTGTCGTTGGTCACCGTGAACGTGAGCGACGAGGTCGTGCCCGCCCCCAGGCTGGGGTTGAGGACCGGTGGTGGGCCGGTCAGCTCCAGGACCCCGAGCACGCAGTTCCCGGCGCACCCCCCGCTCGCTGAGGCCACGCCTCCCCAAACCCCGGACGCGGCAGCGACCAGCAGGATCACCGCCCAGCTCAGCACGCCGAATCTGCGTCGACGCATATCCCTCAACCTCCCGTGGGCTCTCGTCTCCGGGCATACCCGCCTTGCCCGGCGCGATCATCAAAACCGTACATCAGGCAGCCAGCCGCGTCCAGCCCACCATTCGTGGGGTGTGGGGTCGCACAGCAGCCGTGGAGCCCATCGCGGTGGGGACCGCCCGGGTGGCGGTATACGCTTGTGCAGGCTCGCCGCCGGATGGCGGGTTGACTGGGGAGGGAGCCCAAGTGCCCCGAGGGGGAGAGCCGTGACTGCGCTCGCCGGAGGCGAGCGTCGCTCGCGATGGCTCCGGATGGTCGCGCGATTGGCGGGTCGCGGCCCGAGCCCGCGCGCTCCTCGGGCCGGGTATCGGGTGCTTCTGCGCAACCGCGACTACCGCCTCCTCTGCAGTGGACTGGCCATCTCGATGACCGGCTCGTGGGCCTACAACGTGGCCCTGGTCGTCTTCGTCTTCGACGCGACCCACTCGGCGGGATGGGTTGCCGCCGCCTCGCTCAGCCGCTTCCTCACCTCGCTCGTCGCCAGCCCCTTCGGCGGCCTGCTCGCGGACCGGGTGGAGAGGGTGCGCCTGATGGTTGGCCTGGACCTGCTCTGCTTCACCCTCCAGGCCCTGCTGGCGGTGGTGGCGGCCCTCGACGGGTCGGTGGTCGCCGCCCTCGTGCTGGTGGCCCTCAGCTCGATCGCGAGCCGCGTCTACGACCCTGCGGCACGGGCGGCCACCCCCGCCGTGGTCGGGGAGGAGCACCTCGCCGCCGCCAACAGCCTGCAGTCCGTGGTCGAGAACCTCTCCCTGGTCCTGGGGCCCGCCATCGGCGCCGTCCTGCTCCTGTTCGGGCCTCCGGCGGTGGTCTTTCTCCTCAATGCGGCGAGCTTCGGGGTGTCGGCCGTCCTGGTGAGCCGCATGGCCGCGCGGAGCCGTCCCGGGGACATCACCGAGGGCGGAGCCGCGGGACCGCTGCGGCAGATGGCCACCGGCATCAAAGCGTTCGCCGCGTCACCGACGGTGATGCTGCTCGCCGGCTTCAGCATCCTGGCCAGCTTCGTCTACGGCACCGACACCGTGCTGTTCGTGGTGGTCAGCAAGGACCTGCTGGGAACGGGCAGCACCGGCTATGGCTACCTGATCGGAGCGCTCGGCGTTGGCGGGATCGTCATGGCCGCCTTCATGAACCGGGTCGCAGCCGCCCGGAACCTGGGCGCCATCATCGTGGCCGGCATGGCCGCCTACTGCCTGCCGACCGCGCTGCTCCCCCTGGTGCACGCCCCTGTGCTCGCGGCCATGCTCGAGGCGGTGCGCGGCGCCGGCACCATCGTGGTCGATGTGCTCGCTATCACCGCGCTGCAGCGGATGGTGAACCCCGACATCGTGGCGCGCGTCTTCGGCGTCTTCTTCGCCCTGGTGCTCGGTGCGATCTCCCTGGGCGCTCTGCTCATGCCCATCCTGCTCGGAGCCGTCGGGCTCGACACCACGCTCCTGGTCATGGGCTTCGCCATCCCCGCGCTCGCCGTCATCGCCTATCCGCGGATCCGAGCCCTCGACCTGCAGGCGCGCGGGCAGCTGGCCGAGCTGGAGCCGCGGCTCGCCGTCCTGCAGAGCTTCGAGGTGTTCGCCGGGGCCACTCGCGGCGGCCTGGAGAGCCTGGCCCGCTCGGCGGTCGAGGAGATGGTGGAGGCGGGATCCACCATCGTCGCCGAGAACGCCGAGGCCGACGACTTCTTCGTGCTGACCGACGGAGAGGCTGAGGTCCTGGCCCGCGGTGAGGCCGAAGCGGTCCGCCACCTCGCCACCCTGAGGGCCCCGGACTACTTCGGAGAGATCGGCCTCCTGGAGCGACGACCCCGAACGGCCACGGTCCGCGCCACCACCCCCTGCACCCTGCTGCGCATCAGAGGGGCGGAGTTCCTCACCGCCCTGACGTCGGCGACGCCGACCCCCGGGGCTCTCGGTCTCGCCCAGGCCCGTCTCGCGCGCACCCATCCGTCGGCGCGGCTGACCTTCGCCGTCGACGCGGAGCGGGCGGGCTGATCCTGGCTGCCGCGGCCTGCCCCGGGGCTGGGAACCGCGTCCGAGGGCGTGTGAGAGAATCCCAACCCAGGCGCTGCGCTGTGTGAGGGAGTGGAGGCGATGGCAGAGACGACCACCGTGTGGGGGCTGTTCCACAACGCGACGGACACCAGGAAGGTGAGCGCGGGGTCCGTGATATTCACGGAGGGCGAACCGGGCGCCGAGATGTACGGCATCGTCGACGGTGAGGTGGAGCTGCGCGGGACGGGCGGGCTGATGGAGCGACTCGGGCCCCGCCAGGTCTTCGGCGAGATGGCGCTGGTGGACAACTCGCCACGGAGTGCCACCGCGGTGGCGCTGACCGAGACGACCCTGGCCACGGTCGACCGCCGCCGCTTCCTCTTCCTGGTCCAGGAGACCCCGATGTTCGCGATCGAGCTGATGTCGGTGATGGCCGAACGGCTGCGCAAGAGGGGCTGAGAGCGCCCCGTCTCAGACCCGGAAGACCCGGCGCACCTCGGCGATGCCCTCGCCCAGCCGGTCGATCTCCTCGTGGGTGGTGTAGAGGTACATCGACGCCCGGGCGGTGGCGGCCACCCCCAACCGGCGCATCAGCGGCTGGCAGCAGTGGTGACCCGCCCTCACCGCGATCCCGAGGCGGTCGAGGACGGTGCCGGTGTCGTGGGGGTGGACGTCGGCCACGTTGAAGCTCACCGCGCCCCCGTGGATGGAGACGTCGCGGGGGCCGTACACGGTGACCCCGGACTCGTCGAGGACGTCCAGGAGGTGGCGCACCAAGCCCTGCTCGTGAGCCCGGATCAGCTCCAGGCCCACCCCGTCGAGGTAGTCGCAGGCGGCGGCGAGCCCGACCGCCGAGGCGACGTCCGGAGTCCCGGCCTCGAACTTGTGGGGGACCTCGTTCCACGTCGAGCTCTCCAGCTCCACCCTGGCGATCATCTCGCCGCCGCCCAGGAAGGGCGGCATCCGCTCCAGCAGCTCGGGCCGGGCCCAGAGCACCCCGATGCCCATCGGACCGCACATCTTGTGGCCGGAGAAGGCGTAGAAATCGGCGTCCAGCTGGCGGACCGAGACCCTCATGCTGGGCACCGCCTGGGCCGCGTCGACGCAGACCAGGACGCCGCGGCGGTGGGCCTCGGCGGTCAGCGCCGCCACGTCGTTGATGGTGCCCAGGACGTTGGATTGGTGGGTGAAGCTCAGCAGCCTGGTGGGCGGGCTGAGCAGCTCGTCGAGGTTGGAGAGGTCGAGGCGGCCCTCGTCGGTGACACCGAGGAAGGCGAGTTGCAGCCCCGCCCGCTGGGCGGCGAGCTGCCAGGGGACCAGGTTGCTGTGGTGCTCCATCTGGGTCAGCACCACCCGGTCACCCGGCTGGAGCAGCTCCCGCGCGTAGGAGGCGGCGACCAGGTTCAGCGCCTCTGTCGTGTTGCGCAGGAAGACCACGCCCCGGGGGTCCGCGTCGATGAAGGCGGCGACCCGGATGCGGGCCTGCTCGAAGAGCTCGGTGGCCTCGGCGGCCAGCCGGTGCACGCTGCGGTGGGCATTGGCGTTGCTGGTCTGATAGTAACGGTCGATTGCGTCCATAACTTGGACGGGCTTCTGGGAGGTCGCCGCCGAGTCCAGGTAGACGAGCCGGTGGCCGTTGACCTCGCGCTCCAGGATCGGGAAGTCGGCGCGGAGCCGGTCCAGGTCCAGCGGCGGGGCGGTGGCGGGGTCGATGGTGGCAGCCATCTGATTCAGCCGCTCAGGGCAACCCGGATCATGCCGTCGCTGACCTCGACGCGGTGGACGCGCACCGGCTCCACCGCGGGCAGGGTGATGGCGTCACCGGTGTGCAGGTCGAAGGCGGAGCCGTGCAGCGGGCACTCGATGGCGCAGCGCTCCAGGTCAAGATCGCCCTCCGAGAGCGAGGCCTCCTGGTGGGTGCAGGTGTCGTCGATGCAGAGCAGCTCGCCCTCGACGTTGAAGATCGCGATGGGCACCTCCTCGATCTCGACGCGCGCCGCGTGGCCGGGGGGAATGTCGGTCACCCGGGCGACGGTGACCCACTCGCCCACCATGTTCATCGCGCCTCGCTGGAGCGGCCCGGTCCCCCGTCGCCGATCTCGAGGTCGAGCAGCGAGACCAGCCAGTCCCGGGTGGACTCGATGGGCAGGCGGTCGAGGACGTCGGCGAAGTAGCCGCGGACCACCAGCCTCTCCGCCTCGTCCGCGGGGATGCCGCGGGCCATGAGATAGAAGCGCTCCTCGTCGTCCACGTGGCCCACCGTCGTCCCGTGTCCGCAGCGGACGTCGTTGGCCTTGATCTCCAGCCGCGGGACCCCGCTCGCGCTGGCCCCCGGGCTGAGCAGGAGGTTGCGGTTGACCACGTAGCCGTCGGCGTGGATCGCCCCCGGCTCGACGTCGATCAGGCCGCCGTAGACGCTCTGAGCGCGACCCCGCGCGGCGACCTTGAGGAGCAGGTTGCTCCGGGTGTCGGGACCGCGGTGGAGCTGCAGCGACTGGTGGTCCAGGTGCTGGTCGGCGTCGGCGAAGCAGACGGCGAGGATGTCAGCCTCGGCGCCACGCCCCTCGAGGATCACGTCCCAGTACGACTTCTGCAGGCGCGCCCCCAGGGTCGCCCCCATCAGGCGGTAATGGGCGGACGGGCCGCAGCTCGCCCGGCGGAGCTCGAAGTGCCAGGTGGCGGGGGGCAGCTGCTGGACCGGGATGTCGTCGAGGCGGGCGTCGTCGCCGAGCTGGAGGGCGGTCACCGCCACCGAGACGCGCGCGGCCGGGTCCATCCCGGGGCCGACCAGGTCCTCGACCAGGGTGAGCGAGGCGTGCGCGTCGACGACCACCACGGTGGCCGGGAAGGCGGCGGCATCGGCGCCGGCGGCGAGATGGCTGACCCAGACCGGGGTCATGGCCTGCACCCCGGCGGGGACGTACACGAAGGCGCCACCCTGCCAGAGCGCGTTCCAGAGCGCCGCGAAGTAGGAGTCGTCGACCCCGATCCCCGAGAGGCCGCGCTGAACCAGCTCCGGGTGGCGCTGGGCGGCCTCGTCCAGCGACGACACGATCACCCCCTGGGCGAGCAGCGCCTCCGCGTTGTCGACCGTCACCGTCCCGTCGGGCTCGCTGACGATCAGAGCCGCCCCGGGGAGCGCGGTGGCGTGCCGGCTCCGGGCCAGCTCGAGCAGCCCGGGGGCGGCTGGCCCGGCCGGACCGAAGCGGTCCAGGTGGAGCCGGCCGATGTCGGTGCGGCGCCAGTCCTCGTCACGCGCGGACGATGGCGCGGGCATCGCGGTGAAGGCGTCCCAGGCGGCGTTGCGCCGATCCGCCAGCCATCCCGGGCTCGTGCCCAGGCGCGCGTCCAGGCTCTCCCGGCTGACCGCGCCGGCGGCTGTCGCTGCCTCGGTCACCCGATCGACCCCTCCATCGAGAGCGCCAGCAGCCGGTTGAGCTCGACCGCGTACTCCATCGGCAGCTCCTTGACGAAGGGTTCGAAGAAGCCGTTGACGATCAGGGCGGTCGCCTGCTGCTCGTCGATGCCCCGGGACTGGAGGTAGAAGATCTGGTCCTCGCCGACCTTGGAGACGGTCGCCTCGTGACCGAAGGTGACGTCCGGGTTCTCGATGTCCATGTAGGGGTAGGTGTCGCTGCGCGACTCCTCGTCGAGGAGCAGCGCGTCGCAGCGGACGTTGGCCTTCACGTTGGTCGCCTTGGGCAGGACCTTGATGTGGCCCCGGTAGGAGGTGCGCCCGTGCCCCTTGGAGATCGAGCGGCTGACCACGTTGCTGGTGGTGTTGGGGGCGACGTGGATGCACTTGCTGCCGGCGTCCTGGTGCTGGCCGGTGCCGGCGAAGGCCGCCGAGAGGACCTCCCCGTGGGCCCCCTCGCCCATCAGGTAGATCGAGGGGTACTTCATGGTTACCTTGGAGCCCAAATTCCCATCAATCCACTCAACCGTTGCATTCGCCTTGGCGATGGCCCGCTTGGTGACCAGGTTGTAGACGTTGTCCGACCAGTTCTGGATGGTGGTGTAGCGGACGTGGGCTCCGGGCTCGGCGATGATCTCGACCACCGCGGCGTGCAGCGAGTCATTTGAGTAGGTGGGGGCGGTGCAGCCCTCGATGTAGTGGACGTAGGAGCCCTCGTCGGCGATGATCAGGGTCCGCTCGAACTGGCCCATGTTGTCGCTGTTGATCCGGAAGTAGGCCTGGAGCGGGACTTCGACGCGCACCCCCTTGGGGACGTAGACGAAGGAGCCGCCCGACCACACCGCGCTGTTGAGGGCCGCGAACTTGTTGTCGTTGGGCGGGATCACGGTGCCGAAGTAGCGCTTGAAGAGCTCCTCGTGGTCCCGCAGCCCGGTGTCGCAGTCGCTGAAGAGCACGCCCAGCTTCTCGAGGTCGGCCCGGATGCTGTGGTAGACGACCTCGGAGTCGTACTGGGCCGAGACCCCGGCCAGGAAGTTCCGCTCCGCCTCGGGGATCCCCAGCCGGTCGAAGGTGTTGCGGATCGAGTCCGGGACGTCGTCCCAGCTCCGGCCCATCTCGTCGACCGGCTTGATGTAGTAGTAGATGTTGTCGAAGTCGATCCCCGAGAGGTCGGCGCCCCAGTTGGGCATCGGCCGCTTGAAGAAGTGGTCCAGCGCCTTGAGCCGGAACTTGAGCATCCACTCCGGCTCCTGCTTGTGGTCCGAGATGGCCGCGACCACCTCCGGCGAGATCCCTTTCTCGGTGCGGAAGACCGAGACGTCGACGTCGTGGAAACCGTACTTGTAGTCCTTGGTCAGCTCGTGGGCCTGGACCGTCATCGGCGTGAGACCTCCGGCCCCGTGGGGCTGGTCGCGGTGAGGTAGGGGTCGTAGCCTTCGCGCTCGATCACGTGGGCCAGCTCGGGTCCGCCGCTGTCCACGATCTTCCCCTGGTGCATGATGTGGACCCGGTCCGGGGTGAGGTTCTCGAGGATCCGGTAGTAGTGGGTGATGAGCAGCACGCCCATCCGCCCCTCGCTCCTCTCCATGACCCGCAGCACGCCCTCGGCGACGATCCGCAGGGCGTCGACGTCGAGTCCGGAGTCGGGCTCGTCGAGGATCGCCAGCCGAGGCTCGAGCATGGCGAGCTGGAGGATCTCGGCCCGCTTCTTCTCTCCGCCGGAGAAGCCGTCGTTGATGTAGCGGCCGCGGAAGCTGGCGTCCATCCGGAGCGAGGTCATCTCATCACCCAGGCGGGCGATGAACTCCCGGGCCGGAAGCTCCTTGCCCTGGGCGCGCAGCGCGGCCCGGAGGAAGTTCACGGTGGTCACCCCGGGGATGGCGATCGGGTTCTGGAAGGAGAGGAAGAGCCCGAGCTGGGCCCGGCGGTCGGGGGTGAGGGCGAGCAGGTCCTGGCCGTCGAAGCTGGCCGACCCACCGGTCACCTGGTACTTGGGGTGGCCCATCAGGCTGTATGCGAGGGTGGACTTGCCCGACCCGTTGGGCCCCATCAGGACGTGCACCTGCCCGACCGGGACCCGCAGGTCCACGCCGTCCAGGATGGGCTTGCCCTCCACCGCGACCCTGAGGCCGTCGACGTGAAGCTCGGTTATCGGGGCGACGACGGCACCGCTGCCGGCGGCCGCGACCTGGGCCCCCCCGGCGGTCTCAGACATGGGCCACCTCCTGAACCGCCCTCCGGCGACCCCGGTCGGGGAGCACGGGCAGCGGGGCGAAGCTGCTGACGAGGGCGCGGTCGGCAACCAGCTCGGCGAGAGTCGTCTGGCTCAGCACGGCGTCGATCGACGCCTTGAGCCGGCGCCAGAGCGGCTGGGAGGCGCAGTCCCCCTCCCGGATACAGCTCCCCGGGACGTAGTCGTGGGCCACGCACTCCACCGGCGAGACCTCTCCCTCGACGACCTCGACCACCTCGAGCACCGAGACCAGGGCCGGGTGCCGGGTGAGCCGGTATCCGCCGTGAACCCCGCGCGTGGAGTCGACCAGCCCGCCCCGGCGGAGCTGGGCGGCGAGCTGCTCGAGGTAGGAGAGGGGCAGGTGCTCGATCCGCGAGACCTCGGCCAGGCTCATCGGGCCGTTCCCGTAGGCCCTGGCGAACTCGGTCATCATCCGCAGGCCGTAGTGGGCCTTGGAGCTCACCCGCATGCTGAACGATGCCGGCGCCGAAATCCCGACTGTCATACCGGGAATTGTACCCGGTCCGGGCCGGTCGCTGCCGTCCGGGTTCAGGGGCTCATCCGGGGCCAGCGGGCTCACCCCGCGGCGGCCGCTGCCGACCCGGCCGAGCGGATCCGGCTGACCGCCTCGCACGACCCGTGCGGCGGCCGCGTCGACGTCGGCCTCCGTGGTGGAACGGCCGAGGGCCAGCCGCAGCGCGCAGCCGGAGAGCTCGCCCCAACCCATGGCGGCCAGCACGTGGGAGGGGACCGGCGCCCCGCTGGAGCAGGCGCTCCCCGCCGAGGCGCAGACGCCCAGCTCGTCGAGGACAGCCAGCAGCAGGTCGCTGCGACATCCGGCCACCACGAAGCTGCAGTGGCCGGGGAGCCGGCGGGTGCGATCGCCGGTGGGCTCGACGCCGGGGATGGCGGTGAGTAGGTTGGTCAGCCGACCAGCAAGCTCGGATCAGCACCGCCACGTCGGTATCGCGCCGCCGCTCCGCCAGCTCCGCGGCCACCCCGAAGCCGGCGATGCCGGCGACGTTCTCGGTGCCGCTGCGGCGACCCCGCTCCTGGCCGCCGCCGGTGAGCTGGGCCGCCGGGAAGACGCCGTGTCGCGCCACCAGCGCACCCACCCCCTGGGGGCCGTACGCCTTGTGGGCGCTGAGGCTGATCAGGTCCACCCCGAGGCTGTCGAGGCCGAGGCGGAGCCGGCCCAGACCCTGGACCGCATCGGTGTGGACCAGGGCACGCGGGTTGCGGGCGCGGACGGCGCCGGCGATCGAGGCGACCTCCTCGACGGTGCCGACCTCGTTGTTGGCCAGCATCACGGACACCAGGACCGTGTCGGGCCTGACCGCGGCAGCCACCTCGGCGGGATCGACCCGCCCGCTCCGATCGCAGCCGACCACGGTCAGCTCGGCGGCACCCGCCCCGGCGAGCGCCTCCGCGGTGGCCAGGACCGCCTCGTGCTCGACCGCGCTGACCACCAGGTGACGGCCCCGCTCCGGACCCCACCGCTCCAGCACCCCGCGCAGGGCCAGGTTGTCGGCCTCGGTGCCGCCCGAGGTGAAGGTGACCTCGCGCGCCGCGCAGCCGGCGGCGGCGGCCACCCGATCCCGGGCCTCGTCCACGGCGGCGCGGGCCTGACGGCCGTGCTCGTGGACCGAGGAGGGGTTGCCGAACCGGTCCCCCAGCCAGCTCAGCATCGCCGCCCGCACCTCCGGGTCGAGCGGGGTGGTGGCGGCGTGGTCCAGGTAGAGGGGCTTCACCCCGACCAGTCTACGGAGCCGGGCGGTGGGCTCTGCGGAGTGCTCCAAGGGCCGAGGGCGGGGGCTGGCGGTCGCGAGGGCCGGGCTAGGAGGGGTCGCCGCCTGCCGCGCCGACGCGGGCCCCGGCCTCAGGGCGAGGAGAGCTCGCCCAGGAGGTTCCCCGGCCACACCATGATGGTGGTGCCGCCCACCGTCGCCATCCTCGGTCGGGTTGCCCAGGGTCGCTTCGACCGCGGCCCGGTCGGTGGCGTCGGCACTGCGCCAGCAGGACGAATGTGGCGCGATGGGTCGAGGGGTCGTACCAGGCCGTGGTGGAGTGCCAGAGGAACGGACTCCACCCCGTCCGGCGACGTCTGCGATCGAGCGCACCGCGATCGCCCCGTGGCTGCTCGACGGTGACCACGTTCGCGTCCCAGTAGGTGCCCAGCCCGTAGGTCGCGCCCGTGCTGCGGCGAGCCACGCGCTCGACCCCGGCGAGCGCCGCCGGAGCGGGCTGGGCGGTGGCCGCCCCGGCGGCGAAGACCCCGGCGTAAGCGGCGACCAGGGCCAGCAGCCCGAGCCCGAGGCGCGGCCGGCGCGCGAGCAGCCGCGGCACCCCCTCACGGCCCGCCAGGACCGCCCCGAAGCCGAGGAGGGGGACCAGGTAGCGCGCCGAGGTCAGGTCGGTGGCCTGCTGGCCGGCGAGGTAGGCGGCCGCGTCGAGCAGCATCCCCACGGTCAGCACCCGCGACACCAGGTCGAGGCCGAGCCATCGCCGGGGCCGGAGCAGCCAGACCAGGACCGCCAGCACCAGGGCCAGCCCGGAGAGGTGAAGCGAGCGCCGCCGCCCAGGCGAGCCCGGCCGGCTGGTCGATCACGTCGGCGCCGAAGACGGTGAGCAGGGCCCGGCCGCCCACCGAGAGGTTGTGACCCGAGGGAGGCGACCGGGGCGGGCAGGCCGTACCCGCCGCCGAGCAGGGGCGCGGCGGTGAAGCCGCCGAGACGCGCGGATCGCCCACCAGGCGACCGGGACGGCGATCGGCCGAGGTCACACCGATGGACGACCAGGACCCAGCGTCCCGACCGAGACCTTCGCGACCGGCCGCGGGCACGCCGCCGGGTGGCCAGCCCGATCGCCCCCACCAGCGTGAGCGAACCTCCCCCGACCACCGCCGCCAGGGGGTCGCCGATCGACGCCGCCGCCAGCGCCACCCAGGCGACAGCCGGCCACACCCAGGACCGCCGCCCAGCCCTGGAGGGCCAGGCAGGCGACCAGGAGGAGCAGCAGGGTGGCGGCGTGGTCGGTCCCGGCAGGCAGCATCGACCCCGGCTGGGAACGAGCTCCCGATCCCCGGGATGAGCAGCGTCTGGGAGGCGAGCAGCGCGCCGGTGACCAGCATCGCCAGCGCCCGGGCGCGGCCGCGAAGTCGGCCTCCGGCGAGCCAGGCACCCGGCGACCACCACCCCCGCCCCGAGCAGCCCGGCGACCTCGTACACGACCTCGGGGGTCAGGCCCTGGAACCTCTCCAGGAGCGCCAGGAGCGGCAGCTTGGTGGTGACGAAGCCGTCGGCGGGCAGCGTCCAGCCCCCGAGCAGGGGGTTGCCGTGGCCCATCGCCCACCCCTCGAGCACCGAGCTCGCCTGGTCGGAGTTGAGGGGCACCTGCTGGCTGAGCCGGCCGATGGCGAGGGCCAGCAGCGCGAAGAGGGCGACCCAGGCCGCGACGGCTGCGCTGCGACGCAGCCAGACCGAGGCGCGCCCGGAGCTTGCGCCCCGGCGAGCGCTCCGCGACCCGGCGCCGAGAGAGAGGGCTCGGCGCCTCAGCCACGGAGATCAGCCCAAGCCCTCCACACGGCTCGATCACCGCGCCGGGCACGCCGCAGCGGATCACGCCGAACTCGGCTATCATGCATCCTCCGGGGCGCCGCCGTGGCGGCGTACGGAGGGGAGAAGAGAGATGACCTTCATCCATGTGGAACCGGCTCGGGACCCGGGCTGGAGCAAGGATGCCGCGGTCCGGGCCTCGGAGACGACCCGGCTGTCCGAGCTGCTCAGCCGCCTCCTCGGCGACCTGGCCCAGCTCGACGCCGTCCAGCAGCCCCGCCTCGACTACCTGGACGAGGAGGCCCTGGACGCGGTCCGCAGCGATCCCGAGACCTACCACCTGATCGGCCGCGCCGCCTCATCCCTGGAGGACGCGGGCGAGCGCTGCGTCACCGCCGCCTACTGGCGGGAGGAGACGCCCGACGAGGTCGAGGTCGAGCTGGAGGTCGCCGACGACGGGGTGGTCTGGGGGCCCGTCCCTGGCGCCGGTGCCGGCTGGACCACTGAGCCATCACCTGAGCGCGACCGTCGACTGCCGCGAGGGCCGCATCGAGCGTCTCGAGCTGGGGTAGTCGCGGCCTTCGCCGAGGCCCTTCCCTCAATTGAGCCCTTCCGTCAATTGGCGGGACGCCGGCTCGGAAATCGGCCTGACCTGAGAGGGCTCCTTGGTTTGTGACGCCTCCTCGTCGCAGCCGTCCTGGACCGGATTAGCAGGCGTGAGAAAGGATCTGACATGCCTTGCAGAGGCGGCCGCCGCGAGTACATACTCCGGCCGCGATGCGCCGCCATGCGGGCAATCTGACATCGGAGAAATGGCTGACCAGACGCAGGTCGCGCGTCCGATGCCTGGCGGTGGTCTGGGCGGGGGCTCTGGTCGGCGCTGGCTTCGCCTTTGGGGCCACCTCCACCCTGGCTGCTCCAGGCCCAGTTACCCTTCGGACCTCCTCAGCGGGGGTTGTCAAACCCAAGGCTGACGCCCGCCCCCTGATGGGGGCAGCGAGCTGGATTGATCCCTCGACCCTGCTCCAGCACGAGGATCAGGCTGAGCCAGCTGTCCAACCGGGTGTCCAGCAGGGCGGCCCCGGAACGGCCGCGGCTCAGCGCGTCTCCGCCACAGGTGATGACCCGCCGACACCGACCGCATACACGGCGCTACAGCCCTTCCGGATCTGCGACACGCGGAGTGTCGCGGTGACCGGATACAGCACCGAGTGCTCGGGACATCCCATCGGCCAGGGCAGCACCCTTGACGCCCAGATCACCGGGGTGGACGGCCCCTCGGGGCAGTCGGTGCCCGCCGACGCCCAGGCCGTGGTGGTCAACGTCACCGCCATCGGCGGCACCCACAGCACCTACCTCACCGTCTTCCCCGCCGGCACCGCTCCACCCAACGCGTCCAACCTCAACGTAACGGCCGGGCTCAACCAGGCCAACCTGGTGGTGGTGGCTCTGGGAACGGGCGGTCAGATCGGGATCTACAACTCGGCGGGCACCATCAACGTGGCGGTCGACGTCGAGGGCTACTTCGCCGCAGCTTCGGGAGACGTCCCCGGCCTCTTCCATCCCATCGCGCCGCTGCGGATCTGCGACACCCGCAGCACAGCCGTCACCGGTTACAGCACGGAGTGCTCGGGGGCCACCCTGGGGCAGGGCCAATGGGAGAAGGTGGTGGTCTCGGGATGCCCCACCGGCGACCCCTCCTGCAGCGCCTCCGTCCCCACCAGTGACGCCGCCTCGGTGGCGCTCAACCTGACCGGGGTGACGGGGACCGCGAACACCTTCCTGAGTGTGGTCCCCCCCAGCGGGTCGGACCAGTGCCCCAGCAGCGCTCCGGGCTTCTCCAACCTCAACATCAACGGCGGGACCAACCTGCCCAACCGGGTGATCGTCCCGCTCGGTCCTGACCAGGACGTCTGCGTCTACAACTCGGCGGGCGCCATCAACTTCATCCTGGACGTCAACGGCTGGTTCGGCAACGGCAGTGAGAGCTCCCCTGGCGCCTCCTTCGATGCGATCAGTCCCACGCGGATCTGCGACACCCGCCCCACCTCCGTGACCGGATACGGCACCGAGTGCTCCGGCCACGCCCTGGGCCAGGGTGGGACCCTGACCGTGCCGGTGGCCGGGGTGGATGGCATTCCCGCCGGCAACCCCGTGGCAATGATCGCCAACGTCACGGCCGTATCCGGCACCTCCTTCACTTACTTCACCCTCTACCCGTCCGACGTCACCCAGCCCAACGCCAGTGACCTGAACGTCGGCCCCGGGCAGATCACCCCCAACCTGGTGATCGTTCAGCTGGCCACCACCGGTGGCCAGGCCGGCAACGCCAACCTCTTTAACGCTTCCGGCTCGATCAACGCCATCGTGGACGTCTCGGGGTACTTCATCCCTGCATCGCCAGCGCCCGTAACGATCACCACAACGTCTATTCCCTCATCAGCGACGGTGGGCATCAGGTATGCGACTACCGCCCTCAGCGCCTATGGCGGCACTCCTCCCTATACGTGGCAGGTCAGCTCCGGCTCGCTCCCGTCGGGGCTCACACTCTCGACTGCCGGGGTGATCTCGGGTACCCCGACGGCCGCTGACCCGTTCAGCTTCTCAGTGGAGGTCACGGACTCCACGACGCCGACGACCGAGACGGCGACCCTGGCGCTGCTGATCACCGTTCATCTTGCACCGCCGGGCACAATCTACTCCCCCAACTGGTCAGGCTACGTCTTAGAGAGCGGGCCCTACTCCGAGGCCACCGGGACATTCCTAGTGCCGAGCCTCTACGCGGGTCAGGAGGACACGGATATGTCTGAGTGGGTGGGGATCGACGGGTTCTCGAACACGGACCTGATCCAGGCGGGAATCGAGGAATACCCTGATCCACTCAACTCCAGCTACTTCTACATTCTGCCGTGGTGGGAGATACTGCCAGCCGCGGAGACGCCGATCACAACACTTACCGTTGTGCCTGGCGATACCGTCACGGTGACCATCGAGCAAGTCAGCGGGACCACTTGGCAGATCCTGCTGGCTGACGAGACAACGGAGGCGAGCTTCAGCACCGATCAGACGTACACGGGACCGGGCACCTCTGCCGAGTGGATCGTCGAAGCGCCGGAACGAGGTGGAGAGATCTCCACACTCGCGGCCTACACCACAACTATGTTCGACGGTCTTGGGATGACCGGAGCCCAGAACGTCCTGACCAAGTCGATCATGGTCCAGGATGGCTTCCAGGTGTCCACGCCCTCGGCGTTTACCGCGAGCGGTTTCGACGTTGCCTATGGGGGCGTAGCTCCGCCACCGCCGTAGCACCGCGCACTCTGCGTGTCCGTCCCGCTGCCACCCAGCGCGCGTACCTTGCCCTGGGTGTGCTAGAGGGAGGCAGCAGCGGGCGTCGCCCATCAGCACACGGCCAACGTCAGGACCACGATGATGGCCGTGCGCCCCGAGACGCAGTCTCAGACCACCGCACAGTGCGCCAGGGCCGCAGAGTGGTCCCACCTCACGCCGCGGCTCTACGGTAGCCAGCTGCCCGGTCTGTTGGTCCGTCTTGACCCTGATGCCAGGCAGACGCCGGCGGTCGCTTCTACAGTGAACTCCTCGCCGGAGTAGTCGCGACACCCGCCCACCTCCGTCACCGGATACGCCACGGATTGCTCCGGTCACCCCCTGGGCCAGGGTGCGACCCGGACCGTCCCGGTTGCCGGGGTGGACGGCCTGCCCGCCGCCGGGGGCAGCTCCCCAGTAGTGGCGATGATCGCCAACATCACCGCGGTGAGCGGGACCGCCAACACCTACTTCACCCGCTACCCCTCCGACGTGGCCCAGCCCAATGCCAGTGACCTGAACGTCGACCCCGGGCAGATCCCCCCAACCTGGTGATCGTCCAGCCGGCAGTGACCTGAACGTCGACCCCGGGCAGATCACCCCCAACCTGGTGATCGTCCAGCTGGCCACCACCGGTGGCCAAGCCGGGGACGTCCACCTGTTCAACGACCAGGGCTCCATCAACGCCATCGTCGACATCGCCGGCTGGTTCCAGTGAGCCTCCCGGTGGGAGCCGGGGCCGCGCTGTCCAGCCGACGGTAGAATCAGGCGCCCGTGAAGCTCACTGAGAAGCGTCTCCGTTCGAGCCGGTGGCTGCGCGGCCGCGGGATCGAGATCGGAGCCCTCCACAATCCCATGCCGCTGCCCGACGGCGTGGAGGTCACCTACGTGGACAGGCTGCCGGTCGACGATCTGCGCCGGCAGCATCCGGGACTGGCGGAAGCGGCGCTCGTTCCCGTGGACCTCGTTTGCGAGGCGGAGGAGCTGTCCTCGATCCCGGACGAGTCCCAGGACTTCGTCGTCGCCAACCAGGTGCTGGAGTACCTGGATGACCCCCTCCGCGGGCTGAGCGAGATGGCACGGGTGCTCAAGACCGGGGGGATCCTTCACCTGGCACTCTCCGACCCGCGTGCCAACTCGCACCCCGAGCCTCCGCGCGAGCCTCTGGCGACAGGCCGCGCCGCTGCTGGCGAGAGGGTCGGCCGGAGAACGGAGCCGGCAACCCAGACCCCTGATGCCGCGTTTCACCCCTGGCAGCCCGAAGGCTTCCTCGAGGTCATTGCGGCGGTCCGCCGCGCCGCCGGGGTGGCCCTCGAGCTCCTGGAGTTCAGCGCCTGCCGGCCTGATCTCGATGATGAGTACATTCTCGTATTCGCCAAGGGCGAGGCTTCCGCGGCTGCGCCGCGGGAGGACCCAGTTCAGGTCGAGCGCGATCATCTCCGGGCCGAGGTGGCCCGGCTTCAGCCCGCGCTGGCGCGGACCACGCGTCAGCTGGCCGAGGCCGATGGCGTCATTCGCGCCATCCAACGTGCCGCTGCCTTTCGAGCGGCGGACTCGGCCAGCCGGGCGGCGCGCCGGCTGCTCCCACCCCAATCTCGGCGTCGTGCTGCAGTCCAGCGGTTCCTCGGCGGCCCCGCTGGGCCGGAGGTCCTAGGCGAACCAGGCGGCGCCAAGGCCGCCGTGCAGCGCATAGCCGCCCGGGGCGCCGAGGGTATGCCGCATCTCGCCCTGCTCATCCTGCCGCGTCCGGCCGGCGACGCGGAGGCCACGTTGCGATCCCTCCACGAGCAATCGTGGGAGGAGTGGCAAGCCATCCTGATCGGCCCGGCGGCGGTCACACCGGAGCCTGAGCGGGACCTCGCCCTCGATCCACGGGTGCGACGCCACCGTGGAGCCGGCCCTGCCGCCATCAACACGGTGCTGGCCGATCTTCCCCGGGAGGCCATGGTCATCTTCCTGGAGGCGGGGGACACCCTGGCTCCTGGCTGCCTCTACGAGGTCGCCGCATGCATGCTGCGCGACCCGCTCGTGGAGCTGGTCACCTGGGACGACGAGGTCCCCGCCGAACGGGGCCTCCGCCATGCTCCTCGCCTCCGCCCCTCGTGGTCGCCGGAGACGCTGCTCTCGGCTGACTACCTCGACGGCTGCTTCGCCATCCGAGCTGCGCGCGCCCAGGGTGCGGGATGCACGCGCCCCGAGGCCGGGACCGCGCTTCTCTGGGATCTGATCCTGCGCTGCGACCTCACCGCCGACCAGGTGGCCCGCGTGCCGAAGGTGCTCAGCCGCCGCCTGCGCCGTCCAGCACCGGTCCCCGATGATGCCGTCAAGGTCGTCGCCGCAACGCTGCAGCGGCGCGGGTGGGCCGCCTCGGCAACGTGGACTGGCGAGGCGGTCGCGATCGGCTGGAACCTGCCCTCCTGGCCCCGCGTGAGCGTGGTGATTCCCACCCGACACAACCGCGGTTTCGTCGGGCCCCTCCTCGATGGGCTGGCGCGATCGGACTACCCGGAGCTCGAGGTGGTGATCGTCGACAATGGACCTCGGACCCCGGACAATGAGCGCTGGTACGCGGAGCGGCCGCTTCATCCCACGGTCATCTGGTGGGACCTGCCCTTCAACTACTCGGCGGTCAACAACACCGGGGCGCGGGCCGCCACCGGCTCGGTGCTGCTCTTCCTCAATGACGACATTCGGGTCGGAGCCGACCCCGGCTGGCTCAAGGAGCTGGTCGGCTGGACGACGGTCGACGAGGTGGGGTCGGTGGGCATGCAGCTGCTCGATCCCCAGGGCCGGATCCAGCACGGAGGTGTGATCCTGGGCCTGACCGGCTTTGCCGGGCATCTCTTCGCGGGCCTGCGGCCGCGGTCGGCAACACTGCTCGGCTCCACCTCCTGGAATCGGAACGTACTCGCGGTGACCGCGGCCTGCGTGGCTATGCGGCGGCGTGACCTCAAGGCCGTGGAGGGATTCGATGAAGCTTTCGAGCTCTGCGGCAGCGACGTGGTCCTTGGGCTGGCGCTCCGGCGCCGCGGCCTTCGCAACCTCTGCATTCCCAGCAACGCGCTGACGCATCTCGAGTCGGCGACCCGGGGGACGGTGGTCCCGCGATATGACTTCTTCGTCTCCTGGTGGCACTACCAGCGCTGGATCCGCTCGGGTGATCCGTACTTCCACCCCCGGCTCTCTCTCCAGAGCACGGCACCACGCCTCCGCCGTCGTGGTGAGCCGACCGCGGCGGACATGGTTGGGCCCCACATCGGTCGTCAGCTCACCGTGTGGCACTCCCAGAACGACCTCGGCCGAGCCGAGGAGCTTGCGCGGCGCTGCCGTTTCGATCCAGCCGCGCTGGTCGCGGTCCGGTCGCAGCACCGCCAGTACGCGTCGGCGGGCGCTCCGCGGACCGTCAACTGGTTCATCCCAGGGCTCGACAGCCCGTTCTACGGGGGCATCAACACCGCACTCCGCATCGCCGCCAAGCTGGCGGCGGATCATGGAGTAGAGAACCGGTTCGTGGTCTGCGGCCAGGGGCCGGAGGAGTACATCCGCTCCGGGATCTCCGCCGCCTTCCCGGTGCTCGCCCCGTCTCCCATCCACCTCGCCGAGTACGACGAGCAGCTGGCCGACGTGCCCGAGGCCGACGCCGCCGTCGCCACGCTCTGGACGACGGCCTATCAGGTGGCGGCGCACCCCGGGGCCCGTCGCAGGTACTACCTCGTGCAGGACTTCGAGCCGATGTTCTACCCGGCCGGCACCCTGTACGCGCTCGCCGAGGAGTCGTACCGACTTGGGCTCTACGGGATCTGCAACACCGAGAATCTGGCCCGCATCTACCGGTCCTATGGGGGGGCGGCATGGCACTTCACCCCGGCGGTGGACACCGCCGTGTTCCACGCGCGCGGCCGCGCGGAGCACGAGCCGGAGGCGCCGGTCACCCTCTTCGTGTACGCCCGGCCCGGCCACTGGCGGAACTGCTGGGAGCTCGCGCTTCCCGCTCTCAACGGGCTCAAGGATCGCCTCGGCGATCGCATCCGCATCGTGGCGGCGGGGTCGTGGGCGGAGACGGGCACCTCCCTGCCGTCCATGACCCACCTCGGCCTGCTCGACTACACGGAGACCGGCGACCTCTACCGCCACTGCGACATGGGCCTCGTGCTCACCGTCTCGGAGCATCCCTCGTATCTGCCTCTGGAGCTGATGGCGTGCGGGGCACCGGTGGTGGCCTTCGACAACCCCGCCGGGAGCTGGTTGCTGCGCGACGGGGTCAACTGCCTGCTGGCGCCGCGAACCGTCGATGGCCTGGTGGAGAGGTTGGAGGCGATGGCGGTCGACCCCGCCCTGCGCCGCCGGCTGGCCGACCAGGCGGTCGCGGACATCGCGGAGCGCCACTCCGACTGGGGCGCGGCCCTCGCCGGCCTCTACGGTTTCCTCGCTGATCCCGACGGTGTGGCGGCCACCGATGCTGTGGCCGCCGGAGGCGGGGGCAGCCACCGGGGGGATCGGCGGGCACCGACCCTCGCGGACCATGGCTGAGGAGCAAGTCACCGCCGCTTCGGGTCCGGGTCAGCGGGCTCGGGCGAACCGGGCGGCGTCCGCGGAGCTGGTCCGTCGAGGGGAGCGCGTTGAGGGGGCTCCGGCGGCCTCCGTGGTCATCCTCGTCATGGATCAGGTCGACCGCCTGATCGGGTGCCTGCGTTCCCTCGCCGCCCTTCCCGATACCCCCTCGCACGAGATCGTGGTCGTCGGCAACGGAACGCCCGCAGAGCTTCTCGCGGCGCTGCCCGATCGGGAGTCGCTGGTCGTGGTCCCCTCCGCTGTCAACCTCGGCTTCGCCGGCGGATGTAACTGGGGAGCCCGATTCGCACGCGGCGAGCACCTCGTCTTCCTCAACGACGACACCGAGGTCGACCCGGGCTGGCTCCCCGCCCTGGTCGCCGTGGCGCGGAGCGACCCCCGGATCGGGGCGGTGGGCAGCCGGCTGATGGGAGCTGATGGGACCCTGCAGGAGGCCGGTTCCATCCTCTGGCGCGACGGCGGCACCCACCAGGTGGGTCGCGGCCTTCCTGCGGGGTCGCCGGCATACGATCGGATCCGAGACACCGACTACTGCTCCGGCTGCGGGCTGCTGGTCACGCGTCAGGCGTGGGAGACCGTGGGGGGATTCGACGAGAGGTACTTCCCCGCGTACCACGAGGATGTCGACCTCTGCCTGTCACTGCGTGCCCGCGGCTTTCGGACGGTCTACGCGCCCGCGGCGCGCGTCGTCCACCACGGGGGCGCAAGCCTGGCGGACGAGCTCCGCACCCTGATTGGCATCCGCAATGGACGGCGTTTCATCGCCAAGTGGGGCGACGCCCTGCAGGACTACCCGCCGCAGCCTAAGGGTCGCGACTTTGAAGCAGCCGTTGCAGCGGCCATCCTGAGGGCAGAGCGCCGCCAGCTGCCCCGGACCTCTGCGGGTGACCGAGCCCGGAGGCAACCGCCTCCCACCGAGCTGGAGGCGCTGGAGGTGCAGGTCCGCGCCCTCCAGGCCGCCGTGGACCTGAGCGACGAGCTGCTCCGGCAGTTGCGCGGCGATCATGCCAAGGTGGAGCGGGTTCGCTCGGTGGGCCCGCGCGACCGGTCCACCGCCTGGCGACGGGTCCTCGGCGCGCCGAGGGGCGTGGTGCGGGTCTGGCGCCGCGAGGGGGCGGCTGGGGTCACCCGCCGCCTGCGTTCGCTGCGACCCACCCGGCAGCGCGGGACGGCGCCGAGCACGGTGCCCCTCGACGATCAGTACCGCCACTGGCGCTCCCGTGTCGAGCCCGGGCGCCGCTCTCTCCGGCAGCTGGAGGACGAGGCGAGGTCCTGGAGCTCGCCCGTGTCGATGGTGTTCCTCATCCCTCCCGGTCCCGGCGGTCCCGGAGCCGTCCAGGCGACCCTCACCTCCCTGCGCGACCAGCCCTATGCGCGATGGCGCGCCGCGGCCGTCGCGGAGACCGCCGCGCCCGGCGGGATACCCGGCGACACACGGGTCAGCTACGCAGCCGCCCAGCCCGGCGTCCACTGGTCAGACCTTCTGATGGCCGCGGCCCGCCCGGAGCCAGGGGAGTACGTCGGCCTCCTCTCGCCCGGAGCCAGCGTGACCCGGCACGGTCTGCTCACCGTCGCCCGAGCACTGCACCACGCCCCGGCCTGCGACCTGGCCTACACGGACTGGGACCAGGTCAATAGGCGGGGGCTGCGCTGCAATCCCCGCTTCGGGTACGGCTGGTCGCCGGAGCTGCTCATGGGGTGCGACTACATCGGCGGCCTGGTGCTCGAGCGCCTCGACCTGCTGACTGCTTCCGGGGGGTGGAGAGGCGATGACGCGCCAGCGGAGGTCTACGCGCAGCTCCTGCGCGCCACCGAGCATGCCCGCGGGCCGCGGCACATCGCCGAGGTCGCCCTCTCACGGCCCGTGGGCTCGGACCAAGGGGTGCCGATTGCCGACCGCCAGACCGCCCTCGAGGCCTGGTTGCCCAGCCGCCATCCGGGTGCGCGGGTCGAGGCCGGGCGCGAAGACGAGATCACCGACCTCCGCTTCCAACTCGGAGAGCCGGCCGACGTGGACATCGTCATCCCGACCAGGGATCGACTCGACCTGCTCCGCCGGTGCCTGACCAGCCTGGACGCCAGCACGCACCCCCGTCGCCGGGTGGTCATCGTGGACAACGGCAGCGCCGAACCGGAGACGCTCGAGTACCTCTCCCAGCAACCCCATCGCGTCGTCCAGCATCCGGGCGACTTCAACTTCTCGGCCATCGTCAACCGGGGAGTGGCGGCGACCGACGCCCCCTACGTCGTCCTCCTCAACAACGACACCGTGGTACGGACTCCCGGGTGGCTGGAGGCCATGCTCGAGTGGTGCCAGCGGCCGGGAATCGGCGCCGTGGGCGCGCGGCTGCTCTTCGGCGACGGGCGGGTGCAGCACGAGGGCATCGGCATCGGCATCGGCCGGGTCGCCGCCAATCTCAACCTGGGGTGGTCGGCGGCGCGGGCCACCAGCGCCGTCACCGGGGCCTGCATGATGATCCGACGCGAGGCATGGGAGGCCATTGGCGGCTTCGACGAGAACCTACCCGTCGCCTTCAACGATGTCGATTTCTGCCTCCGCCTCTGGCGGGCCGGATGGCGGGTGATCATAACCCCGCTGGCGGAGCTGCAGCATGACGAGGGATCCAGCCGTGGCAGCGGCGCTCCCGAGGCTGACTACCGTCAGTTCTGCCTCCGGTGGGGAGACGAGGACCGCCTGCGCGACGCTTTCCTGGGCCCACACGTCGCCTGGCCACGGCCCCTCACCCTCCGGATCCCGCCGAGGCGGTCACGCGCGCGCCGATCCTGAACCCGGCTATTGGAACCAGCCGGCGACGTCCACGATGGCGTTGATGTTGCCCTGACCGTTGTAGAGATAGATGTCGCCGGCCTGGCTTCCGGTGGTGGCCAGCGGGACGATGGCCAGATTGGCAGTGGTCTGTCCGGTGTTGACGTTCAGGTCACTGGCGTTGGGCCGTGTGACGCCCGCCGGGTAGAGCGTGAAGTACGTGGAGGCTGTCCCGCTGACCGCGGTGACGTTGGCAATGATCGCGACCGGCGGGGTGCTGCCCCCGGCGGCGGGCAGGCCGTCCACCCCGGCCACCGCGATGGTCAGGATCCCACCCGGGTCCGGGGTGTCACCGGAGCATTCGGTCAGGTAGCCGGTGTAGACCGGCGAGCGGGTGTCGCAGATCCGCAGCGGGGTGACGGCGTAGAAGGAGGCACCCGGCGAGCTCTCGCTGCCGTTGCCGAACCAGCCGTTGACGTCGAGGACGAAGTTGATGGTCCCTGCCGAGTTGAAGACGCAGACGTCCTGGTCAGGGCCGAGCGGCACGATCACCCGGTTGGGGAGATCGTCCTTCGCAGGGACGTTGAGGTTGGAGTATCCCGGGGCGCTCGTGGGGCATTGGTCCGAGGTGCTGGGTGGGACCACGCTCAGGAAGGTCGATGCCGTTCCCATCACGGCGGTCAGGTTGAGCGCCACCGAGGCGGGGTCGGTGGCGGGGACCGAGGCCGTGCAGGACGGGATGCCGGTGGGGCATCCCGAGACCACGACCTTCTCCCACTGACCCTGGCCGAGGGAGTCCCCCGAGCAGGCTGTGGCACTGCCCTGGCGGGTGTCGCAGATCCGCAGCGGGGCGATCGGGTGGAAGAGGCCGGGGACCGACGACGACACCGAGGGGGCCGCGAAGTACCCCTCCACGTCGACCGCCACGTTGATGGTGCCCGCCGAGTTGTAGATGCCCACCTTTCCGCCCGTGCCCAGGGCGACGACAGCCAGGTTGGCCTGGTTGACCCCCGCGGTGACGTTGAGGTTGGACGCATTGGGGACGAGTGAGCCGACCGGGAAGACGGTGAGGTAGGTGGTGGCGTTGCCGCCGATGGCAGTGACGTTGAGGACCACGGACTGGGCGTCGGAGGGCACGGACTGACCTGCGTAGCCGCCCACCCCGGTGATCTGCGCGTCGAGGGTCTGACCCTGGCCGATGGGATGCCCCGAGCACTCGGTGGTGTACCCGGTGACCGCGACACTCCGCGTGTCACAGATCCGGTACGGCTGTGCCGCGGTGTAGGCGCCGGGTCCCTTCGGGCCGTTCCAAAGGAGACTTCTCATAGGCGGCGTTGAACTCGTCGACGTCCACGTTAGGGAGGCCGCCTGGCCAATTGGGGTTGCCCTCTTCGATGTACTGCCAGGCCACCGTGGTGTTCGGACAACCCGGTTCCGACGGGCTCCACGCCGGAGCCTGCGACTGGTAGGGCGTGTACGCGTAAAGCTCCGGTTCGCTCGACCACAGCGGCGCGTCCGCTATCGACGGATACTCGCCGACCGCGGCACAGTACTGACTGGGGAACGCCCCGCTGCCGCTGTATGGATTCTCGTAGAAGCCCGGGACATAGCCGCTGGCCGACGACTTGAACGCCTGGTACCACTCCACGATGTACGACGTGGTGATCGGACTACCCGCCTCGACATCGCGGAAGATTGCGGTGCCGGGCGGAGCGCCGAGGCTCTGCGCGAGACCGATCGCCGACTGCGCTTCGGTCGTGCCGGTGCCGTTCGTAAAGTTCTGGTTGGGACTATAGATCAACATGATGTAAATACCGTCCGAGGACAGATAGGAGACCTCGGAGGGGCCCATTGCACATGGGTTGGCGTTGCCCAGATAGCGGGCCATGAACTGCGGGGTGCCCATGGCCGACTGCGTACCCGGCACCACCGACGGAGCGGTGCTGCAGCTGTCGATGCCCCAGAGGGACGAAACAGCCTGCGCCGACACGGGTGTGGCGTGGGTAGCCAACCCCACCACGGTGACCATCATCGCTGCGAGGGCGAGCAGCGGCCCGCCGCAGCGAGCGCGGATGAGTCCGGAAGTCACCAGGTGGGGCCCACGCAATCAGCACCGCGAACGCCGCTTTCGGCGCGCTGGATGCCGTTGATACCAGTGATGTGAAAAGTGCGTCGGGAACCGCCAGCGGAGCACATGCCGCCACCATGCCGTAATGACCCGAGCACGTGTGGGGGATGCAACACGACCGTCAGCAGATGCCATTCGACTGTGACAATTCGCAGGCATCGGCATAGATGGCGAGCACCAACCCCAGCGGGCGCACGACCTGCGAGCCTTGACCTCGGCGAACCAGTGTGACGTGATTGCCGTGTATGCGCCACGTGGCCGGGCGCTGCTATCATCGCGGGCGCGTGCCTGGGAGGGCGCGGGTGGGACGCGCCCCGAGGCGGGCACACTGCCCGAGATGGAGGTTGGCAGGTGAAGGCGCTGATCCTGAGCGGGGGCACCGGCACCCGGCTGCGGCCCATCACCCACACCAGCGCAAAGCAGCTGGTGCCCGTCGCCAACAAGCCCATCCTCTTCTACGGGATCGAGGCGGTGGTCGCCGCGGGAATCACCGAGATCGGCATCGTCACCGGCGAGACCGGTCCGGAGGTGCGGGCGGCGGTCGGCGACGGGTCGCAATTCGGGGCCTCGGTCACCTTCATCCCCCAGGAGGCGCCCCTGGGCTTGGCCCACGCGGTTCTCATCGCCAGATCATTCCTCGGCGAGGACCGGTTCGTGATGTACCTGGGGGACAACCTCATCCGGGACGGAATCACCGAGTTCGTCGACGAGTTTCGCCGGACCGGGCCGGACGCCGAGATTCTGCTGGCGAAGGTCCCTGAGCCCCAGCGTTTCGGGGTGGCCGAGCTCGCCGACGGCAGGGTGGTGAGGCTGGTTGAGAAGCCGCTGGTGCCCCTGAGCGATCTGGCCCTGGTGGGCGTCTATCTCTTCTCGTCTGCGGTGTTCGACGCCATCGAGCGCATCAAACCCAGCGCACGCGGCGAGCTCGAGATCACCGACGCGATCCAGCGGATGATCGACGATGGAGCCTGGGTGGTGCCCCACGTCATCACCGGCTGGTGGAAAGACACCGGGCGCCTGGAGGACATGCTGGAGGCCAACCGGATCATCCTCGATACTCTCGACCCGCGGGTGGAAGGGACCGTCGGGAAAGACGTGCGACTGGAGGGCAAGGTCGTCATCCAGCCGGGAGCCCAACTCCGCAAGTGCCTCATCAGGGGGCCGGCCATTATCGGGTCCGGAACGCGGATCGAGGAGGCGTACGTCGGACCGTTCACCTCCATCTACCATGACTGCATCGTTCGGAGATCGGAGATCGAGCATTCGATCGTCCTCGAGGGGAGCGTGATCGACAACGTCGACGGCAAGATCGAGTCATCGCTGATCGGCAAGGGGTGCACGGTCTGCTCCTCTCCAGAGCGGCCCCATGCCTATCGCCTGATGCTGGGCGACCACTCCCGGGTGGAGCTGCGCTGATGGCCTGGATGGCCGTCACCAACTCGATCGAGCGCGTGCTGGGCCGCATGAGCGCGACCCCGGCATCTGAGCGTCTGGGCCGGATCGAGGGCGTCATGATCAAGACGTTCCAGAAGCACGCCGACCAGCGTGGGTACTTTATCGAGCAGCTCAAGCGTGGCGACCTCGATGACGAAGGGCGGCCGTTCATCCCCGCCGCTCCCTTCGCCCAGATGTCGCGGAGCCTCGCCTACGCGCGGGGAGGCAATCCTCCGGAGCTGATCAAGGCCTTCCACTGGCACAAGCGGCAGTGGGACTACTGGGACATCGTGCAGGGTAACGCGCGCGTGGTCCTGGTGGATCTCCGCGACGGCTCTCCGACCGCGGGCTGCATCCAGACCGTGATCCTCGGCGAGCACGCGCCGAGGATGGTCGCGATCCCCCCCTTCGTGGCCCACGGCTACCAGGTGCTCGACCTCCGGGACGTCATCCTCAACTACTACGTGACCGAGCCCTATGACCCGGCGGATCCGGACGAGGGACGGATCCCTTTCGACGATCCCCGCGTCGGCTTCAACTGGAGCATCGAGAACATCTGAGATGCGGCTGCTTGTGACCGGGGGTGCGGGCTTCATCGGCAGCGAGTTCGTCCGGATGACGCTGCGGGATCATCCTGAGGAACTCGGTGATCGTCCTCGACAAGCTCACCTACGCGGGCAACGAGCGCAACCTGGACCCGGTCCGGCACGATCCCCGCTTCCGCTTCGTGAAGGGGGACATCGCCGACCCCGCCGTCGTCGGCTCGGTGGCGAGCGAGTGCGACGTGATCGTCAACTTCGCCGCCGAATCTCACGTCGACCGCTCCCTCGAGGCACCCGGCCAGTTCATCCTGACCGACGTCTACGGCACCTATGTCCTCCTCGAGGCGGCCCGCGCGTCAGGTCACGAGCGCTTCCTCCAAGTCAGCACCGACGAGGTCTACGGGGAGGTGGGCGAGGGCCGCTCCCGGGAGGGTGACCCGCTCAGGCCGCGCAGCCCCTACAGCGCCAGCAAGGCGGGCGGCGAGATGATGGTGCAGGCCTATCGTGCTTCGCACGGGCTTGCGGGCGATCGTCACCCGCGGCTCCAACACCTATGGCTGGTATCAGTACCCGGAGAAGATCATCCCCCTCTTCATCACCAACGCCCTCGAGGACCGGCCGCTGCCCATCTACGGCGACGGGGGGGCGGTGCGGGACTACATCTTCGTCGAGGATCACTGCCGAGGCATCGACCTCGCGCTGCGCTGCGGGGTGCCCGGGGAGGAGTACAACATCGGCGCGGGAAGGGAGATCAGCGGCATAACGGTGGCCGACGCGGTGCTCCGTCTCCTGAACAAGCCGCCGACCCTCAAGCAGTTCGTGAACGATCGCCCCGGCCACGACCGCCGCTACGCCCTGGATTGCTCGAAGCTCCGCACCCTGGGGTGGGAGCCCCGGGTGGATTTCGAGAAGGGGATCGAGACGACGGTGCGCTGGTATGTGGAGCACCGGGAGTGGTGGAGCCCGCTGAAGAGCGGCGAGTTCTGGGACTTCTACCGACGCAATTACAGGCCCCTCCCCTCGGGTGCCTCCTAGTGCCCGGCGTGAGGATCGAGGTGGTCGGGTCCCGTGGGCAGCTCGGCCGCGAGCTGCTGACGACACTCGCGGGGACCTCACATCGGGCCTCCGGTCACGATGTCGAAAGCGTCGACATCCGGGCTCCCGCATCGGTCGCTGCGCTGCTGGACGACGTGCGGCCGGACGCGGTCATCAACTGCGCCGCCTGGACCCGGGTGGACGCCGCCGAGACCGAGGAGGCTGCGGCGAACGGCGTGAACGCCGACGGGCCCCGGGTCCTCGCCGAGGCCTGTCAGCAGCGGGGCATCCTGCTCTGCCACCTGAGCACCGATTACGTCTTCGATGGCACCGCCACGGAGCCCATCGACGAGGCTGCGGTGCCCAACCCGCAGAGCGCCTATGGGAGAGGGAAGCTGGCCGGCGAGGAGGTGGTGATGAGGACACTGGCGTCCCACCAGATCGTTCGCACCGCCTGGCTCTACGGGCAGGAGGGCCCCAACTTCGTGCTCACCATGCTGCGGCTGGCAAAGGAACCTGGAGCTCTCCGCGTGGTGGCCGACCAGTGGGGCTCCCCCACCTGGACTGGGCACCTCGCCCCGGCGCTGGTCCGCCTCGTGGAACGTGGCGTGCCCGGCACCTACCACCTCACCAACTCTGGGAGCACGAGCTGGCATGGCTTCGCCCAGGCGATCGTCGAGGAGGCCGGACTGAGCGTCCCGGTGGAGGCGATCCAGAGCTCCGACTACCCGACGCCCGCCCCCCGGCCGGCTTACTCCGTCCTCGCCAACCGCGCCTGGGAGGGTCTGGGGGAGGCCCCGCTGCCGCCCTGGCGGGAGGGACTCCGCGCCTACCTGGCGCAGCGCGCGGCTGCATTCCCACACCCCCCGGCAGCGTGACCGACGTCCTCGTGCTCGCCAACGAGCACGTCAACCGGCGGATGGCAGGTCCATCCATCAGGTCCTTCGAGTTCGCCCGGGTGCTGAGCGCCGACGGTCACCGGGTCACCCTGGCATCCCCCTTTCCCAGCGACCTCCCTCCCCAGGAGTTCGCGGTGACCACCTACGACGCCTCGAGCCTGCCAGGCCTGGTCGCGCGGCACCAGGTCGTGGTCCTTCAGGGCTGGGTCATGGACCGATTCCCCCTCCTCCGCAAGGCGCGCGCGCGCCTGGTCATCGACCTCTACGACCCCTTCCCCCTGGAGGTTCTCATCCTCTTCGCACAGGAGCCGATGGAGAAGCGGCTGGGTGCTCAGCGCGACGCCATCCGGGCGGTGACCGATCAGATCCGCGATGGCGACCTCCTCCTCTGTGCCAGCGAAAAGCAGCGTGACTATTGGCTCGGCTGGCTGACGGCGGCCAACCGGGTGAACCCGCTCACCCACCAGCAGGACCCGACGCTCCGGTCGCTCATCGACGTTGTCCCCTTCGGGGTCCCGGCCGACCCCCCACAGCGCCACCGGCACGCCATCCGCGGCGTTATCGACGGGATCGGGGCTGGTGACCTGGTGGTGCTCTGGGGTGGTGGCATCTACAACTGGTTCGACCCGGTCACATTGATCCGCGGGGTCGAGATCGCTTCCCGGACCCTCCCCGATCTCCGTCTCGTCTTCATGTCCACCGGCCACCCCAACCCCGAGATCCAGACCATGTGGACGCAGGTGGAGGCGCGGCGGGTGGCGGCCGACCTGGGTCTCACCGACAGCCACGTGTTCTTCAACGACACCTGGGTCGCCTACGAGGAGCGCGCCGACTGGCTCCTCGACGCGGACATCGGGGTCTCCACCCACTTCGACCACGTCGAGACCCGTTTCTCCTTCCGGACCCGGATCCTCGACTACTTCTGGGCCGGGCTGCCGGTGATCTGCACCGCCGGTGACACCCTCGCCGACGACATCGAGCGGCTGGGGGTCGGGGTCACCGTCACACCCGAGAGCCCGGCGTCGGTCGCAGAAGCGCTGCTCTTCCTGGGGAAGGATGCCGCGAGGCGCCAGCAATGCGGCCGGCACGCCGCGGAGCACGCGGCCTTCCTCACCTGGCCGGCGGTGGCCTCGTCCCTGCGCCGGTTCTGCGCCGACCCCCGACCAGCCGCGGATCGCGCCCCCGGCCTCGCCCGGCAGCCGGTTCCCTTCACCCGCACCGCCGACGATGCGGGCGCCGCCGGAGGGCGGTCGCCGTCGGGGGAGCGGCCGGGCCTCCTCCACCGGGTGCTCCGCTCGGCCTACCGAGCGCTCCCGGAATCGATCACCCGGGCGCGCTGGGTGGCGGGGATCCGGCTACGGGTCCTGCGTTTCCTCTCCCGGATGCGCACCGGCCGCGGGTAGGGGTCACCGGCTCCTGGCAGGTTCGGTTCGACGGCCGTGTCATCACTTCACGGTGACGTTCACGGCCCACGGCGGGAAGGGAGGGATCGGGAGCGAGAGCGCCGTGCCGGGACGTGCGGTAAGGATGGCGTGCGCCTCCGCCGGCCAGTTGTCGTTGGGGAAAGCCGGATAGGCCCAGGCCGCGACCAACCCGGAGGCGAACGCCACCGCGATCACCGCCGCGCCGCCGGCGCGGAGAGCCGGGCGCGGGAGCCGCGAAGCCGTCCAGAGGAGGATCGCCACCCATGCCACCTGGGCCATCAGGAAGTAGCGTTCCGCGGAGTTGCTGTAGCTGATGATGTCCCACTGGTGCCCGCTCGCCGAGACCAAGGGGAAGGCCAGGCCGGCGGCGGCGATGCCGCCGGCGGCGAGGGCGAAGAAGCGCAGCTCCCAGGGCGCGCGGAGCGCTGCGAAGGCGAGCACCGGCAGGCTGAGCAGGCAGACGCCGGCAGCGAACTCGGCAGCGTCCGGCAGTCCGGCCACGAAGAGATGGGTGTTCCCCTCTTCGGCGAAGAGCCCCGCCAGGATCACCCGGTCGCAGAGGATGAGGACCAGGTCGCGCAGGCTGGCTCCGAGTGGGGCGGCGGTCCGTGGGGCCAGCACCATGGCGTAGAGCTGGGCCCCGAGCCCGACCAGGAGGATGACGCAGAACACGGCGGTGGACCGCTGCCTGCGCAGCCACCGCCAGAGCAGGGCGACCGGCAGCAGGATGTAGACGAAGGCTCCGGTGAGGGCGCAGAGAGCCATGGTGGCCACGTCGAAGACCCTCCACCCCCGCCGGTCAGGCGGCGGTGCCACCAGCACCAGCGTGGCCAGGGTCGCCAGGTGGAACTGGGCGGAGGCGATGTCCACGTTGAGCTCGGTTGACGGCATCAGGAGGTAGACGGCGCTGAGGATGGCGCGATACCAGAGGGACGGGATGAGGGGCCGGAACCGGCGGCTCATGAAGAAGATCACCGGAGCGATCTGGAATGCCAGTCCGAAGATGTTGTAGACGAGCGGGGCACTGGAAGTCCCGAAGGGCGCGGCGACCAGCGCGACCAGGCGCGGCTGGAGCAGGAAGTGGCCCTGATAGGAGAGGAAGAGGCTCTGCCACGGGCCGTGGTTGTAGGCGTCCGAGAACCACACCGTGCCGTCCTCGGCGTAGAACTGAGGCCGGGTGAAGGCATCGGGCCGGCGCGATATCACGACGGCGCAGGTCACCGCGACCAGTCCGATCAGGAGCAGGAGCTGTGACCCCCACCCGTCCGGCCAGGAGAATGCGCGGCGGCTGATCTGGCGGCTCATCAGGTCCCGAGGGGCCGCGGGTCGATGGCGGACGGAAGAAGCCACACTGAGACGCCGGCGGTGACCTCCGGCCTCACGCCAAGGATGCCGGACAGCACGGCGTCGGCTGCCGCCGGGTGGGGTACCTGCGCCACTACGATCGCACCTATGTGGTCGTTTCTCAGCTCATCCAGGAAGATGGCCCGGTCGGCCGCGCTCGGTGGTTCCGGTGTCTGTGATGCGCTGAGCGCGTTCGCCACCCGCTCCAGCTCCTGCTGTCCAGAGGCCTGGGGTCCAAGGAAGTAACCCCCGACGAGCTTGAAGCGCATATCGGCCGCAGTCTGCCAGGCGACTCCCTGGGGGGCGTAGGGGCAGGGGCACGGGATGGTGAGCACCCCGGCGCCGGCGGGGATCTCGTTGACCGCGGACGCCGTGAAGTAGGCGGGCACGGAGACCGGCTGCGCCGCGATCTGGGCCGGTATCAGCGGGACCAGCGCCACGGCTGCCACGACGCCCAGCCAGAGCACGCGGAGGCGCCGCCGCCAGAGTTGGGCGACGGCCTCGGCGACGATCACCGCGGCAGCGAGGTAGACGTAGACCATGAGCCGGTTGGCCTGTATGTCGCGAAGCAGCGGGATCTTGGTCACCACCCACCACGGCAGGTGGATGCCCGTCTGGACGCCGCTGACGTGGAGGAATGGTCCCAGCGAGAGGATGGTCATGATCACGCCGAAGATGGCCGCGCTCCGCACGGCGAGGTCGCGCCGGCGAGCTGCGGCGGTGACCGCCAGTACCAGCAGCAGGCCGGCGCCCAGATAGCCGTTCCACTCCACGACGTTCCCGGTGAAGCGCTGGCTGAGCGCCGTCGCCCACCCCGGCGCGATCAGCTGCGTCGAGGTGGGCACGACCAGGTTGGCCAGGTCGGTGACGAAGACATTCGGGTCGTGGATCACCCCGGCGGCCTGGTCGGGTCCGCCCAGCTGGACGGCGAGCGGATACGCCAGTACCGCCGCCACCAAAGCGGCCGCCACCGCAACCGAGATCACGATGTAACGGGCGCGCGCCCGCACCTGACTGCGGCAGCTGATCGCCAGGATCACGGTCAGCAGCGCGGCGGCCATCAGCTCGGTCACGAAGTACTCCTCAAGAATGAAGAACTCGAAGATGCCCGCGGCCGCGAGCGCGACACCCAGCAGCCGCGCGTCGTGCCGCTGCCGTACCAGCAGCTCGTCGAGGAGCAGCAGCCCGATCGGGAGCATGGCGGCCGCCGCGACCATCTGCCCGTGGGAGGCGTCCTGGGCGGCCATGTAGGGGGAGAAGCCGTAGAGAAGGCCGCCGACCGCCGCGGCCGCGTCATTGCGCACATAGCGTCGGAGAGCGAGGAACGCGAAGAACGCGGCCAGGGCGAGGCCGGCCGTGGTGACGACGTTGTCGGCGAGCACCACGCCACCCAGGGCTGTGATGGGCCAGACCAGCAGGCTGACCGCGGGCATCCACGTGTTCCACATGAGGTTGATGCCGGCCGGGTAGTTGAGGTAGTGGCTGGTCAGCGGCGAGATGCCGTGGCCGATCGCAAACGGGGTCCAGCGCAGGAACCACATGGCGTCGAAAGAATCCACCTGGCCCGCAACGCCCGAGACGCGGGTGAGCGGAGAAGCCCACACGTCGAGCTTGCACGCGACCGCCAGGGCAATGAATACCAGCAGGGCCAGCCACGGGCTCACTCTCCCGGTGCGCTCCCCGGCCGCGCCGCTCATCGCCGACGCCCGCTCAGATGGCTCCCACCGCCAGCGCAGTCTCGATCCACGGGATTACCTCGTCGAGCATCTGGTCGAGCGAGGTCGTCGCGCTGAAGCCGAGCACGCGGCGTGCCTTCTCGACCGAGGGGACGCGGTGCTGGACGTCGTGCTCGTAGGGCGGGTCCGAGACGAAGCGGAAGGGCGGCTCCTGACCGTGCACACGCCCCCAGATGGTCTGGGCCAGCTCGAGAACCGTGGTCGACACCGCGCTGGAGAGGTTGAAGTCCTCGTTGAGGGCTGCCGAATGCTCCATCGCCATCACGATGCCCCGAGCGAGATCACCGCCGTAGGTGTAGTGGCGGACCTGGGTCCCGTCACCCAGGATGTGCAGCGGATCCTGGCCGCGCAGCACCTTCTGGACCAGGTCCGGGACTACGTGACTCATGGCCAGCTTGACGTTGCCGCTGGGGACCTCGACGTCGCCGAGCGCACGCCCCTCACCGATGCCGACGCAGTTGAACGGGCGGACGATGGTGAACGGAAGGCCGTGCTGGTCGTGTGCCGCTCGGGCGAAATACTCGACCGCCAGCTTCTGGAATCCGTAGGACGAGTGGGGTGGCGGAATACGGTGCTCCTGGCCCTCTTCCGACGGCCACGAGTTCGGCCGAACTCGTAGACCATCGAGGAGCTCATGTAGGTCACCTTCTGCAGATGGTGGCGGCGGTGGGCCTCGATGGCCGCATCGCACGTCGCCGCCATGATCCGCTCGTTGGTGGCGAGCAGGTCGTAGGCGTAGGCGTGGAAGTAGGAGATCCCCCCGATCATGGCGGCGCCTGCGATCAGCTGATCGCATCCGGCGAGGAGCCGCGTCAGCAGCTCGACGTCGCGGGCGTCGCCCTCGACGAATTGGAAGCCTTCGGCGTGGTCGTAGGACCTGGCCACCGGGCCGTACTTGGAGAGGTTGTCGACGCCGACCACCTCGTGGCCGCGGCGGAGGAGCTCCTGGACCACGTAGCCACCAATGAAGCCGGCCGACCCGGTGATCAGGACCCTGCTCATCTGCTCCCTCTGCGGGTCGAGTGGCTGTGGCCGCCTCGCGGACGCCAGGGCGGCGGCCCGACCCCCTCCCCGGCGGCCGCAGGAATCCTAGCAAACGCGCACCGTCATGATGATCGGTCAGGTCGATGCGCCGCACACGAGATCGACACCGGCGGGCAGGCTGAGCAGCGGTGCCACGCCGGTCGCGGTCACGTTCAGGTAGGCGGGCTGGCCCGCGCTGACCGGGAATGTGGCGATCGCCGCGGTGAACGTCGTGGGCGTCTGCGTCCAGGCTAGCTGGACACCGACCTGGCCGCCGCTCCCCGAGACCACCTCGACGTAGCCGCGGGCGCCGAAGACGAGCTGAACCTGGGGGCTCGACGCGGGGGAGGCGACGTTCAGGCAGCCGGCCTCCGCTCCCGCGACCGGAGTGACCTCCGGCAGCGAGCTGGCCGCGATCGTGGCCGAGCCCTCGGTGAGGCCGGACAGAGGACGGACGGTGACGCTGACCTGGATGCGCAGGGCGGCGTTCAGGAAGTCCGTCGACGACACCGGGCTGTCCATTGGCAGGGCCCCGGTCCGAACCAGGGAGCGGAGCAGTCCCAGGGGCAGGTCACCTTCATTGACGGGCTCCGGGAGAGCGCTGTCGTCCACGGCGAGCGGCGCGCCGCCGGCGACCAGATGGGCGGCCGCCAGGATCTGACCCCGATCCGCGTCGTTGACGGGCTGGACACTGTGCAGCAGGCTCTCGAGCTGGCCCACGCCGTTGGCGACCATCAGCGCCGAGAGCGCCACCACGAGTGTGCGCCCCGCGACATGCCGCGAGAGCGGCACGAGCGCCAGCGCGGTCGCGGGGATGAGCGCGGCGACGACGACGTACCCGTAGCGCCCGAAGGTGAATCCCTGCGGGCCGACTGCGGAGCGGTCCACCCCCAGCGCGAGGAAGAAGAAGAGCCCTGCCCCGACCGCGGCGAAGGCGAATGCAGCGCTTCCGCGCGCCTGCCTGCGGCGCAGGAACATCCAGACGCCGAGAGCGATGAGCAGCACCGCTCCACCGCCGGCCAATCCGGTGGTGGCATCCACGTCGTGGGTGATCCCCGTCCAGATGTCCTGGGGGATGAGGGTCAGCTCCCACAGCGGTCCCGGCTGCTGGAGGAAGTCCTGCCGGCCATAGAGGGTGAACCAGAGAAGATAGGCGACACCGGGCACGACCGCGACCCTCAGCGCGGCCAGCCAGCCGCGCCGCAGCAGGGCCACCAGGGCCGCCATCACCACCATGGCGACCCCGGCGACCGAGCACATAACCGCGGCCACGCCGAAGGGCCAGTAGAGGAGGTCGCGGCGCACGCCGGGGTCAGCGTGGTCGACGACCATGGCCCCGATCAGCCCGAGGGCCATGGGGAGCGCGGTCGTCATCTGAAACCACGAGGCGAGCGCCTCTGAGCCACCGCCGACGAAGAGAAACACCCCGGCCAGTGCGGTGGCGACCCAGGGATCGGCTCCGAGGCGGCGCATCCAGCGCCACAGGAGGTGGGTCACCAGCACATGGAGGACGATGTTGACGGCGTTGTACGGAAGGATGGAGCGCAGGCCGAAGACCTTGAAGATGGGGAGCGTGAGCAGAAAGGGGATCGTGGTCCAGTGGCCGTTGTGCGAGATGAAGATGTCGAGCGCGTGGCCGGGCTGCATGTGGTCGAAGAACTGGAAGACGTCGGCGGTGAACCACTGATCCCGATCCAGGTAGAGGAGCACCGGCAGAGCCAGCACCATCGACACATAGTGGATGGGCGTGGCCGCATCCATCAGCAGCTTCCCCAGGAGCGCCGGCGGCCCGTCAGGCCGACCGCCGGTCAGGGCCGCCGGGACGGCGCCGGTGGCGCGCGAGCCCTCGGGGCCGGGGCGCTCCATTTGGTACCTGTGCTCCTCTCTGGCGATGTGCCGGCGTGCCTCCGCTATACTGCCGCCAGCCTTCTCTGAGCTTGGGACCATACCAGGAACCGGGAGACTGGGTCACGGTGTTCGAGCGCAACGTTGCCATCCTCGGTGGGTGCGGGCACGTCGGCTTGCCGCTCGGGATGGCATTCGCCGACCACGGCCAGACCGTGGTGCTCTGCGACACCAACGCCGCGGCGGTGGAGCTGGTCAACAGCGGCCGCATGCCCTTTCGAGAGGCCGGCGCCGAGGAGCTGCTTCCGAGGGTGACAGCGAGTGGGAGGCTCACCGCCAGCCTGGGGGTCGACGCCCTCAGCTCCGCTGAGGTGGTGGTCGTGGTCATCGGCACCCCGGTGGACGAATACCTGAATCCAGACATCGGCGCGGTGCTGCGCGCGCTGGACGGCGCAGCCGACCACCTGATCGCCGGCCAGCTGCTCGTGCTGCGTAGTACGGTCTACCCCGGGGTCACCGCGCTCGTCGAGAAACGGCTCGCCGGGCTCGGTAAGGACCTCGACGTCGCCTTCTGCCCGGAGCGCATCGCCGAAGGCCACGCGCTGGACGAGCTGAGCTCGCTCCCGCAGATCGTGTCGGGTCGGCATGCCCGTGCGGTGGAGCGTGCCGCGGAGCTATTTCGCATCCTGACGCCCGATATCGTCGAGCTGCTGCCGGAGGAGGCGGAGCTGGCCAAGCTCTTCACTAACACGTGGCGCTACATCAAGTTCGCGACAGCCAACCAGCTGTACATGATCGCCAACGACTTCGGTCTGGACTTCGATCGCATCCGTCATGCGGTGACCTACCGCTACCCCCGCGCCGCCGATATGCCCGGTCCCGGTTTCGCGGCCGGGCCCTGTCTCTTCAAGGACACCATGCAGATCGCGGCCTTCAACGAGAACCGCTTCACCCTCGGGCATGCCAGCGTCATGATCAACGAGGGACTCCCGCTCTACGTGGTGAGCAAGCTGGAGCGGCGCTTCGACCTGCCTTCGATGACCGTGGGCATCCTCGGCATGGCGTTCAAGGGGGGCTCCGACGACATCCGGTCGAGCCTAAGCTACAAGCTCAAGCACCTCCTCTCCATCAAGGCCCGCGCCGTGCTGTGCACCGATCCGTACGTCACGGTCGACCCGGACATCCGACCCCTCGAGAGCGTGCTCGCATCCTCCGATCTGGTGGTTGTGGCGACTCCCCACCCGCAGTATGCGGAGCTGGCCGTGGAGGTCCCGGTGGTCGACCTCTTCAACGTCCTCGGCCGCGGCGTCCTCATCTGATGCCCCGCGTCTCCATCATCGTCCCGGTCTTCAACGAGGGCGCCGAGATCACGTCCTTCCTCGACCGGGTGTTCGAGGCGGTCACGCTCCCGTGCGAGCTGCTCGCTGTCTATGACACCTCTGGGGATACGACCGCCCCTCATCTGGCCGAGTACGCGAGGCGCGAGCCTCGCCTGCGTCCCGTGCTCAACACCTATGGTCGTGGCCCGGCGGCTGCGCTCAGGTATGGCATCGATCACGCCGAGAGCCCGGTCGTTGTGGTGACCATGGCCGACGGCAGTGACGATCCCCATCAGATCGACCAGCTGACGCGGCTGGTGGAGCGCGGCGTGGTGGTCGCAGCCGCCTCGCGCTACATGCGCGGGGGGCAGCAGGTGGGTGGCCCATGGGCCAAGGGCATGATGTCGCGGCTCGCGGGCTGGTCACTGCACCTGCTGGCCCGGGTGGGCACGCATGACGCGACCAACTCCTTCAAGGCGTACTCCCGCGATTTCGTCCGCGAGGTCGGGATCGAGTTTGATGCGGGCTTCACGCTCGGGATCGAGATGGTCGCCAAGGCCAAGCGGCTCGGACTGCCGGTGGCCGAGATCCCGACCATCTGGCTCGACAGGGCCAGCGGGACCTCCAACTTCAGGGTCACGCGATGGATGGAGCGCTACCTCAGATGGTATGTCCGGGCGCTGCGTCCGAGCGGCCGTCGCCCGAGGCCGAGGCCGCCCGCCGGCAACGGAGCGGGAGGCCACACGTCCCGAGTTTGACGGCTCAGGACCCGACCGCCTCAAGGCCAGTCCCGGCGTCGCGCGCCGGCGCGGCCACGGCTGAGGCGCTGGAGATGGTGTGGGGCGTCTCGCAGCGAATCACAAACTGGTAGCCGAAGAGGGTGGGCCAGGCGCCGACCGCTAGCCGGTCGGCCGCTCGCAGGCCACGGCGCAGCGCGTCATCACGGGCGGAGATGACCTCCAGGGGGAGCCCCGTGGCCTGCTCCCGGGTCACCACGAACCCCGAGCGCCGGACCAGATCCAGGAGGCCACGGCGGGTGAAGAAGCGGACGTGGCCGCTGTCGAGGATCCCGCGCTGGTCGTAGTCGAAGAGGCCGACCGCAGTGCGGATGCGCGGGTACCAATGGCCGAAGTTGGGAACGGACGCTATCAGCGTGCCCCGCGGAACCAGCACCCGGCCGATCTGCTTCAGCAGACGCTCGGGGTCGCGCACATGCTCAAGGACGTCCGCTGCGATCACCACGTCGAAGGGGGCCTCCTCGCCGACCTCGGGAGGTAGGCCGTCGTCGAGATCGGCCACGAGGAAGCGGTCCACCCGATCGGTCACCCCGGGGAGCGCGCTCACGTCGACCCCCGTGACCCTGTGGCCGAGGGAGCGGATCCGCTCGGAGAGGAGACCGCTGGAGCATCCGAGATCCAGCACGCGACCGGCAGGCATCTGCCCGATCCAGCGCAGCACGATGGAATGCGAGCTGTTCTCCGCATTCTTGAGCCCGTACTCGCTGCCGACCTTGCCGAGGTGGCCCGAGAGGTAGCCCAGCCTGGACAGGCGGACTCTCAGCACATCCGTCGACGTGTCCCACGCGCGGCGCGCAGCATCGGCGGTGCCCAGCCGTTCGGTGTGAAGGGGGGGAAGGGGCACCTCGAGGACGCGCCGGTTCGCTCCCAGTAGCTGGAGGATCACCTGAAGATCGAAATGGCCATCGGTCGCGTTCCCCTCGAAGGGGATGGACGCAAGCGCGCTCACGTCGTAGGCGCGCCAGCCGGAGTGAAGGTCATTCAGCTGCGTGGAGAGCATGCGGTCGAGCCTGCCGAGGACGGCACCGCCGGTCCGCCTCCATCTGGAGACCTCAGCGCCGGCAGGGCCGCTGGCGGAGGGCGCCCGGAGGCCGATGACGGCTTCACACTCGCCGCGGTCGAGCGGGACGATCAGCTTGTCGATCACCTCCGCCACCGGGGTCTCGATGCCCCGGAGGACGACGACGATGTCGAGACCGTGCTCGAGGGCGAGACGGAAGGCGGCCCTCTGAGTGATGCCGTCGCCGCTCTCGCGAGAGAGCTGGATGACCTTTGGCGCCCCACCCCCTCGGGGCCTCTCCTCGAGCGCTCGCGTGGGCGCCGGCGGGACGCGGCTTCCGAGGAAGACCTCGCTAATCCTCCTCCGCACCCCCTCGGGGACGCCCTCCAGCAGCCGGTCCACACTGCCGGTGGGGCGATCGGCGATCAGCAGGAGGCCGATCGTCTTCGAGTGGCCGCTTCCCCGGGCGCCCCCAGCGTCTCCGCCACGGTGCGAGGTCTCGGCCATACCGGTCGGAGGATACCGCACCGGTCGGCGGCTGCCGGGCCGGCCCGGTTGATACCATCGGCCGCTATGCGGGTCCACCGCCCGTCGCCGGGTCATCCACGAGCGCGCTCCGCCGAACCGGCGACACCTCGACCGGACGGCCCCTCCGGGAACCGGTCTGGGTTGGTCCCCGCCCCGGGAGAGCGCGGCGCCCGGCCGACCGGGCGCATCCCGGTCATCGGTGGAGAGGAGGGTGCGGGTGGCGGCCGGGACCACTTCACGGTGGTCACCCTCCCCGCCTACAAGGCGGAGGGCACCCTGGAGCGGACCATCGGAGCCCTGCCAGCCGGCAGCGCCGACCACCTTCTCCTGGTCGACGACGCCTCTCCCGACAGGACTGTCGAGCTGGCCCGGGGCCTGGGCATCGACGTGCGGGTTCATGACGTCAACCGAGGTTATGGCGCCAACCAGAAGACCTGCTACCGCGAGGCGCTCGACCTCGGGGCCACCGTGGTGGTGCTGCTTCATCCCGACTACCAGTACGACCCGGGGGCCGTCCCGGCGCTGATCGCTCCGATCGTCGCCGGGGTCGCCGACTTCACCTTCGGGTCGCGCTTCGCCTGCACCGGCGACCCCCGGTCAGGAGGCATGCCCCTCTACCGCTACTGGGGCAACCGCTTCAGCACCGTTCTGGAGAACCTGCTGTTGCGGACCCATTTCACCGAGATGCACTCGGGGATGAAGGCGTACAGCCGGCACTTCCTCGAGTTCCGTCCCCTTCGACTCGTACTCCGACGACTTCGTCTTCGACACCGAGATTCTCGTGGCCGCGGTGACCGGGGGCTTCCGGATCCAGGAGGTCGCGATCCCCACCCGGTACACGCGGGAGTCGTCGTCCATCAACGTGCGCCGATCGTTGGAGTACATCGGGCGAAGCGTGGGGGTCTGCTGGCGGGCCTCGGGGACCCGGCGTGCGGCGGGACGAAAGCGCCGTCCATAGACGGACGAGGCGTTCCCGCAGGGACCAATCTGGCTACGCCGGGGGCGCCGCTCCGGGGTTCGGCTAACGGTCGAGCGTGGCCTTGAGCCCCGCGATCTCCGCTTCGACGTCGCCGAGGAGTTCGCGAAGCTGGGTCCGCCGCTCCATGCTGGCGTGCCGCAGCGCCGCAAGCTCCCGTAGGTCGGAGGCCAGCCCCGAGGCCCCGTCGCCCCGCGCCATGCGAGAACTCCTGCCAGATCTCCAGATAGGCTGCCTGGGCCATGGCCGCGGGGAGCACGGGTGGCTGCTCGAGCACCGGCGATCCGAGGGGAGCCGCCCCAACCACGAACTGGTAGGTGAGAGCTTCCACGTCCGCCTCCAGATCGCGGACCAACTGGGGGTCGGCACCGGCGACATCAATCTCAGTCGTTCCAGTCGGGGCGAGGACACGGGCCATATCGAACATCCCCCAGCCAGCCTGACCGAGTAGATCGTCGACGCCCGCGCGGTCGAAGAAACGTAGATGCGTCCGGTCGAGGAGGCCCAGATCCGTGTAGGTGAAATGGCCTGCGAGCAACTCCAGGCGTACAGACGCATGGGTGACATTGGGGAGAGAGATCACCCCCCAACCACCCTCTGCGAGCACTTCCCCAACTCCCCGAAGGACCATGGCAGGGTCAACCAAGTGCTCCAGGATGTCCAGCATGAGGACAACATCGAAGGCCCTACCTTTGAAGTGGGATGCAAGGTCCAGGTGGTTGAGATCTCCGATGACGACACCCTCACAGACCGATCTCGCCGCGTCCGCGGCCACCGGATCGATCTCCACCCCCCAGACGGTGCAGCCCATGCGGCGGAGGACGCGGGCCACCGACCCGTCTGCAACCCCCAGGTCGAGGACCCGGCTCCGGGCGGGAACCCGTCCGATGGCGAGGGTGTGGGAGTTGTTGATGTTGCCAAGGCTCAGATCCGCCGAGTAGCGCGAGGCAGGGTCGCTCATCGCTGCCGGAGAGTACGCCGAGCCGCATAGAACGCCCTGCGGATCGGGCTCGACCAACGGAAGATCCGGCTGTGGCGCAGCCAGTGCAGCTCGTGCTGGAGGGCGGAGACTTGGGCTCGCAGCAGTCTGACCTCTGACGCCCCGTCCCCAGCCGACGAGGATGGCTCCGGTGGTCCTTCGACCTCGCCGCTCTCGAGTTGCAGTAGGCGACGGGTGAGAACTGCCAGGGCCTGCTCTCTCTGGGCCAAGCGGGTCCGGACAGCACTCAGCTCGGCCTCCAGGGCCAGGCGCGAATGGCCGAGCTCGATGTCGCTGGCACCTCTCATCTGATTCATGTTATCAAGCCCCGGCCTCGGCCATCCAGGGCAGTGACGGGTAACGGGTCCGGAGCTCGCGGGCGAGCCGACCGATGTCGAGGTTGGTGGTGTGGATGGCATTCGAGGAGTGGAACCTGTACCAGCCCACGATCTCGGGAATGAACTCGGCGCGGTGGCCGCGCGACGCGAGCCGGCACCAGAGCTCGTAGTCCTCCCATCCCCAGAAGGATCTGAAGCCTCCGACCTCCTCGAGGATGCTCCGTCGTTGCATCGTCATTGCGTCGATGTAGTTGCCGACGCAAAGCCGCTCCACGCTCCAGGGCAGCTGGCTGAGCAGCCCGCTGTGGTCCGACTTGACGATGATCCCATAGGAGAAGGCGGCGTCCGGTGCTCGCGTCAGAGCGTCCGACAGCTTCTTGAGCGTGGCCGGGTAGATCATGTTGTCGGAGTCGAGTATGAAGAGAAACTCTCCACGCGCCTGGGTGATCCCCATGTTGCGCGCAAGACTCTGACCGACGTTGGCCGCTCGGGCTATCAGCTTGATCGGGAACCAATCGTGCCTGCTCATGACTCCCCGGACCACGGCGACCAAGTCGTCGTCCGAGCGATCGTCGACGATGATCAGCTCCACGTCCACACCGACCGACGCGATCACAGATGCGATCGTTTGGGGTATGTAGTTGCGGTAGTTGTACGAGGTGAGGATGATGGAGATGAGAGGCGGGGTCGGTCGTTCCCACGCCCGGGTCACGTGAACCTCGCAGTGGTCGGCCCCACCGTAGCGGCGTTCAGCCGCCAGCGCGTCGACCTGCTGGATCAGGGCGGTCTCGCCGTCGAGCAGGTGCTTCACGCGGACGCGCACCCGAGTTGAGGCCTCATCGAGTTGGGACGCGGTCCGCTCCGCATGGGTGGGAGCGCGCGCCGCCGTAGGACCGGGACGGTCGCGGTGAACTGGAGGGTGCTGCCCTGCTAGACCCAGGGCAAGCTCCTCGATGCGAGAACAGACCGGCTCCAGCAGTGACGTGAGGCGGAGTTCGGATCGGAGGAGATCGTAAGCGGCGGTCGCGATCCCGGAGCGGAGCTCCTCGTCCGCCATGAGGCTGACCGCGTAGGCGTTGAGAGTGTGTGCTGGGGCCGCGACGAGGTGCTTCCGAGGGAGCAGGGGGCTGTAGTCAGATGAGCACTCGGTGACGACCATGCACCCGTTCGCCATGGCCTCGATCACGGACACCCAATCGAGATCAGGGGCATCGCCCCAGTGGACGTTGAGGAGGATTCGGCTGGAGGCCAGGAGATCCCACCTCTCCGTCGACATTGGAGGGCGGTCTCGCGGCCGGAGGCCGGGTTGAGGCGCCTCGAATAGGCGGATCTTCGTGGTGCCGTCCCACAGGATGGGGTCCTGGGCGAGCGTGCGCTCGCGTCGGGGCGTGAGCGCGCCCTGGAACAGAAGGTCGATGGGGCGGGCACGCGCGGGGTCACCGCCCCAGCTGTCCCAGCTCGGGTGGTATCCAAGCTGGAGGTGGGTGGCACTGAGCCCCTTGAGGCGTAGATCGTCGACCGTGTGCCGGTGGATGTCCACCACGGCCCTGGCGGCGCTTGCGTACCGCAAGCCGGCCTCGGACCAGCCCGCTCCGGCCGGTCCGACGCCCACCACCACGCTCGCTTCCGCGGCGCGGAGCAGATCCCGCTCGTCCAGGCGATCCTGGAGAGGGAAGAACTCGTTGGGGCCAACCACGAGGTTGACCCGATCAGGACCCGCCTCCGGGAGCCCCGGCGCCGGGAATACCGTCTGGTAACCGAGATCGCTCAGAGCCGCCGCAAGCAGGGCGGCGACGCTAGCCGTCGCGACATCGCTGCGGTCGCTGATGTAGACGCGATAGGTGGGTTTCATGCGGTCCAGCCCCGGATCATAACCCAGGATCGAGCCGACCCAGGCGACGAGCCAAGTTATCGTGCTCGCCGCCCCATGCGCATTGAAACTATCTAATGCTCCAGACAACGTGGCGGTCAGTCAGGCGCCCCCGGCTGCCGCTGACCCGTCATTGCGTACCTCCCACATCCGTGTATCCTGCGCCGAGCCTGGCTGACGCCGCGGCGCTCGAAGATCGCGGTTTGATGGAGGACTGGAGGGCTGGCACGTGACCGGTCACGCCCCCCATTCCGACCCGGAGATCCCATGACCACCGTCGGCCCACCCGAGGATGCCGTTAGCGTGCCGCCGCCGGACCGGCCCACCAGGCAGTCATGGCCTGCGATGTCCTGGTTGACTTCGCAGCTCAAGGTCGAGGGCGGCCTGGCGTTGCTCAGCGCGGCCGTCGCCCTCGCCATCGTCGCAGTGCTTGCACATGGCATTCTCCGAACCAACCAGACACACACCGACATCCTCGGCTATCCGATCTTCGCGGACTTCAATGCAAACCGGTACCCGGACACCTGGTATCTGGCGGTGATCGGCTGGCCGGTGCTGAGCCTGCTCTTCTTCCTGGTGGCTCGTCGTCTCCTCGGCCCAGCACGGGGTCTGGGACGGCCGGCGTGGGCGCTCAACGCTCGCCGGGCGCGGCCAGAGCCTGCGCCGGCCGATCCGGCCATCGACCCCGACTTCCTGACCGAGCGCTTTGCGCTCGGCGCCCGGGTCGCCGCCGTGGGCTTCGTGTGGGGCCTCACCGGCACCATCGTTCGGGGCACTCAGAACCTGGCCTTCTGGCGAGATCTGGTCGGGATCGCTGCGGTCTACGCGGTGATGCTCCTGGTCGGCTCCGCGGCGCTCTCCGCTCCGCTCGGGGGACGGCGCCTGCTGCCATGGAGGTGGACCCGCCTCATCAGCACGTTCAACGCCCTCGGCGCGGCGCTGACGGTGGCGGGCCTGATACTCGTCTCCGAGCGCACCGTGCTCACCACCCTCTCGGACAACGTCCCGCATCCCATGCACTGGCTACCGGTGTCGGTGGGGCTGCTTCTCCTCGCGGTCAGCGTCGGGGCGGTCGGCGTCAGCCTCTGGCGCGCTCGAGACGCGGGACCGGCCCGGGTGCGGGCCATCGAGAGACGCGCACTCTTCCTGGTCGCGGTGCCGGTCACCATTGTCCTGCTCACCGCGGCGCTCCTCGGCGGGCAGCAGGCTTTCAACACTTTCGAAGGCGGACAGTTGCTGGTCACCGTTCGGCTGGTACACCTCGGTGAGGTCCCGTACCGCGACTTCCTGCCGTTTCATGGGCTCATGATCGACGTGCTGTTCAACGACTTGGGCTATCAACTCCTGAGCGCGTCAGCCTGGGGAGCAGGCGTTGGCGCCACGCTCATTCTCGGTCCGTTGACCTGGATCGCACTGTATCTCTTTGCCTACCGGCTGGCGGGGAGCAGCTGGGCGGCGATGCTCACCATGGTGCTGCTCCTGTTCAACACTACTCTCCTCATTCCCGGTGGGGAGCGGCTCATGTTCTGGCCTCTCGTCCTGCTGCTGTTGGCGGTCACCTTCGATCGACGCTCGCGCACCGCCTCATTCTGTACCGGGGCGGCCCTGGTCGCCTTCGCGGTGCTGGTGCCGGAGGCGACCTATGTCGTGCCCGCCTGTGGCATCGCCCTCCTGGCTCATGACGCATACCATGCGGGCTGGCCCAGACCTCGGGTGGGGCGCGACTTCTCGCTCACCCTCTGGGCCGTCGTCGGGGGTGCTGTCGTCACAGCCTGTGTGTCCGCCCTTCTTGTGGCCGAGCATGCCGTGGGTGGCTTCATCGACTTCTATGCAACCGAGGCTGTGGGCCACGGACTTGAGGCTGCCATCCCGATCTCGGCATCGCCGATGACACCGGAGTTCTTCTTCTGGATCGTGGCGCCGGGCGTCGCGACGCTGCTGGCTCTCGGCATTCTGGCGCTGAGGATTTGCCGGCGCCTGCCCCTGCGCACCACCGACTTCCTAATCGTGGCCGCGACGGGCTTCACGATTCTCTACTACCCCAACGAATTCCTGAGCCGGGCCGACAGTGGCCATGCCGAGCTCGCCTACTGGGGTGCAACCCCCCTTCTCATGCTCTGCGGTTGGGAGGTGGTCAAGGGGGTCAACGGATGGGCTCGCGCGCGGCTGCGGGGGAGCGACGCGGGCCACCTGCGCTGGCCGGTCGTTTACGTGGCCGCGGTCATCGCGGGTATCACTGCCACGACGTCCCTCCCGACCGTGGTGGCTGCGACACCGACGGATTTCAGGGCCACCGCCGCGGCCGAGCCCTGGCTGCCAAGCCTCGGCTACATCGCCTCCACCGATCAGGAGGCGTTGGCCACCGATGTCGGCACCTTCCTGTCCGCCTTCCTGAAACCCGGCCAGGAGATCTACGACTTCAGCAACCAGCCGGGACTCTACTTCTACATGCTCGATTATCGCCCCGCATCCACCCACTTCTACGCCGCCTTCGATTACAGTCAGGCGAGCCAGGACGAGACGATCGCCGACCTTGAAGCGCACCACCCGGAGTTCGCCATCCTCACGGGTGCCTCGTTCGGGGCGCTGCCGGTGTGGGACGGAATACCGGATGCAGTGCGCGAATACGACATCTCGCAGTACCTGCTCGACCACTACCGACCGTTCGCAGACGTGGACGGCCAGCTCATTTACGTCGATCGGACCGCCGACGTCGCGATCTCAAGCTCGCTGAAGTCGGAGCTCGGGGCGGCGCTCAACCTCACCGATCTTCCCTTCCAGTATCCGGACTGCACCTGGGGAGACGCGCCGGAATCCCTGGCCGTCCAACCGCCGGCTGGCGAGGCCGGGGTTGTGATCGGCGGCGGGGGAGGCTCCTCCGTTGCGTGGACCCTCAGCCAGCCGTCCGAGCAGACCTGGGGGCACTACCGTTGGATCCAGCTCACCATCGCGTCCGGCTCACCGGCGGCCGCGTTCAGCATCGACGACCGCGAGGTCGCCGGTGAGAATCACGCTATCGACTTCCAGACACTCCCGGGCGCCCAGGCGACGTACCGGTTCCAGATCGGCGCCTGTCCTCAGTGGCATGGCTTCAGCTTGCCCACCCTGCAACTGAGCAGCTCGGCTGCGGTCACGGTCACGCAGGTGGAGCTCCTGCCCTGACCTCTGATCTGGTTGGCCTGATCCACCCCCGCTGGTGCCGGCGAACCACTTCATTGATCGAACATCGGTGCGGATGGATCGAGCGATACGATCTCCTGGCCCGCTGGCAGCCAGCGCTCGCCGGAGAAGTCATGGTATGAAAGGGGAACCCATGGGGCACTTCACGGAGACCTATCTAGCAGAAACCCGGCGGATCGTTGAGGCCATGGACGCCGAGGCGGTGGAGAGGCTGGCCGAGGGCTTGGCCCAGGTTCGGGAGCGCTCCGGACGGCTATTCATCCTGGGGGTCGGCGGGTCGGCGGGTCATGCCAGCCACGCCGTCAATGATTTCCGGAAGCTGTGCGCCATCGAGGCGTACACGCCGGTCGACAACGCCTCCGAGCTGACCGCACGCATCAATGACGAGGGTTGGGACACCTGTTTCAGTGCCTGGCTGGAAGGCTCTCATCTGAGCGCCCGTGACGGCGTTCTGGTCTTCTCGGTCGGAGGCGGCGACAAGGAGCTAGGCATCTCCGCCAACATCGTCAACGCGCTGGAGGTCGCCCGGGCCGCTGGCTGCTTCATCGGCGGGGTCGTCGGCCGCGATGGCGGCCATACAGCTCGGGTTGGGGACGCCGTGGTTGTGATCCCACCCCTCATCGAGGAGCGGGTGACCGCCCATACCGAGGGCCTGTGCGCCGAGGTGTGGCATCTGCTGGTCTCGCACCCCCTCCTGCAGCGCGCCGCCACCAAATGGGAGTCGGCGGTAGGGCCACCTCGGCCAATCCACTGACGGAGGGATGACACCCTGAATGTGAGCGAGTTGAGAGTCCAGATCTTTGCCGACGGCGCCGATCGCGCCGGGATCGCGGCGCTGGTCCGCGACCCCGTCATCAAGGGGTTCACCACCAACCCCACTCTGATGAGAGCTTCGGGGGTCACGGATTACGTTGCCTTCGCCCGCGACGTGCTGACCCTGGTCGGCGACCGGCCGATCTCCTTCGAGGTCTTTGCCGACGACTTCGGCGAGATGATCCGCCAGGGGAGGCTGATCGCCGCCTGGGGGCCACAGGTTTTCGTGAAGATACCGGTGACCAACACTCGGGGGGAGTCGACTGAGGAGGTGCTTCGGACTCTCAGTTCCGAGGGGGTGCAGCTCAACGTCACGGCCATGACCACGCCCGAGCAGGTGGAGCGCGTGCTGCATTGGCTGGACCCGCGAGCCCAGCACTTCGTCTCACTGTTTGCCGGCAGGATCGCCGACGCCGGGCGCGACCCGGTCCCGCTGGTGCGCCGCTGCGTCGAGGTCCTCGAATTCCGGCCGGAGGTTCGCCTGATCTGGGCCAGCCCGCGCGAGATCCTCAACGTCGTCCAGGCCGATACGGTCGGCTGCCACGTGATCACGGTGACGCATGAACTACTCAAGAAGCTTCCGTTGCTGGGCAAGGATCTCGAGGAGTTCTCCCTGGAGACGGTGCAGATGTTCTACCGCGACGGCGTGAGCGCCGGCTTCAAGCTGTGACCTCAAGCCTGCTGGAGGCCTGCCAGCCCCACTGATGGCTGTTCCCGTCGTCATTCTCGCGGGTGGTCTGGGCACACGGATGCAGCCGGCGACAAGTGTGGTGCCCAAGGCCCTGCTCCCGGTGAATGGTCGACCCTTCGCCGACCTCCAACTCGCTTTGCTGGCATCTCTTGGGGTGACCGACGTCGTGTACAGCATCGGCCACCTTGGCGGCGCGATCCGTAGCCATGTCGGCGGCGGGGAGGGATTCGGGCTCAGGGTGCGGTATGCGGCCGATGGCGAGCGGCTTCTGGGCACAGCGGGCGCGCTTCGGGCCGTAATCGACTCTGGCCTGGTGGTGGGGAGCTTCGGGGTCATCAACGGGGACTCGTACCTCTCCCTTGACCTTCCGGCGGTCGAGCTTGCCTTCGTCAAGAGCGGCTGCCCAGCGCTGATGACGGTGATGCACAACCGCAACCGGTGGGATGCGAGCAACGTTGTGTTCCGGGACGGTCGGGTGGTCATCTACGACAAGTCCCGGCCCAAGTCGTGGCGGGATCGGATGGAGTGGATCGACTACGGCTTCGCGATCCTCTCTCCGACAGCCGTTACCGACCGTGTCGCCCCCGGTGACACGGCCGACCTCTCCGACCTCATGCGCTACCTGAGCATGGCTGGCCGCTTGGCCGGTTACGAGGTGGCGGAGCGCTTTTACGAGATTGGATCGCCTCGTGGCCTGGCAGACTTGGAGCGCCACCTCGGGCTCGGAAGCTGATTAGCTTCCGGGCCGTGGGTCGTGGTATGGTGCGCCGGGTTTCCGAGGCAACGACGCGTGAGCGAGCAGTGGCCAAGGGAGGACGGATGGCGCTTGGGTGACTCGAGACGGGGAGATGGTCTGCCGCCGCGGGCCGAGGACCTGGTGGGTGCCGGCGGCGCTCAACTTGAGGCGGGGCCCAGCGAGCGATTGAGGCTAGCCGCGCGGCTGGTGATCGCCATCGCCTGCGCGAGCGCGGTTAGCGCGGTTGCGTGGAGCCGCGTCGGCGATCACCTCTCACTGAGGACCGACATCGTCGGCTCCACGATCTTCGACGACTTCGACGTCTACCACCTGCTCGACCACTTCTATATTCTCATCCTCCTGCTGCCTGGTCTGGCCGCTGTCCTGTACTTGGTGATGGCTCGCTGGGGGCCGGTCTCCTCGCAAGGCTCTCGGCCTACCTGGCCTCCCCCACTTGTTGTGACGGACGCTGCCGGACGGAGCTCGCTCCAAGTTCCGGGGCCGCGGCCCGGGCGCCCCGATAGCGGCACACCTCGACAGGTGTCAACCGAGCGCCAACCCTCCCCAGGTCGGTCGATCGGCGTCGCAGCTCGCCTCGCCCTTCCGGCTTTCGTGATCGCCGCCGAGATCGAGATCGGTAGTTCCCCGCGGGCCGAGTCGCTCAACGTGCCACTTGGCATCGCGGCGGTTCTGGCTTACGTCGCTGTGGTCGCAGTAGCGGCCCTGATACTGAATCGGCGCTACCACCAGGGGCGCAACGCATGGGCGGCTGCAAATGCTCTGCTGACAGTAGCGGCGTTACCCATGCTCCTTCTCGTATCAGCGTCGACAACGGTGTCAATCGCCTCCGACAACCGGGTCGTCCACTATCCGTGGCTCCCGCTGTGGGTAGCCGTCAGTGCGACGCTGATCGCCCTCGCCCTTGTCACGGTTGGCCTGATCCGCAGTGCGTGGCGGGCCGCCCCGCGTGTGGAGCGGTGGGTGCTCCTAGGGGTGGCCGGCCCCGTGGCGGTCTTCCTGTGCACCGCCGTCCTTCAGGGCGCCCAGGGGTTCTTCATCGGCTATGACGACGCGATGTCGATGACCGGCGCTCGCCTCCTGTTTGGGCATGGCCTATGGCCCTGGAGGGATGTATTCCTGCTCCACGGATTCCTTGACGACGCGCTGTACGGGCAGATTGGGATGTGGATATTCGGCGCCACCGCATGGGGCTCCAATGCGGGACAGCTGTTCTTCGTGGCACCCCTGACAGTCATCTCCCTCTACGGGTTCGTGGTCTACTTCGCGCGCAGGAACCGCGCGCTGATCATCGCCGGTTGCCTGGCTGCCGTCCTCGGCCTCTTGGCGACGTGGCCGGGGACTCGCTTCATACTGATCCCACCACTCCTGGTGTTGCTCGACCGTGTGCTCCGGCGGGCGACATGGGGTCGCTGTTGGCTCTTCATGACTGTGGCCATCATCGCTGCAATCGTCACCCCGGAATCGATCCTACCCGTGTTCGGAATCCTTGCCACCGTGGCGCTGGCGGAGCTCACCCACCATCGCTGGGGAGCGCCCCTTTGGGAGGGATTCCGCCGCACGTTGCGCTGCGCAGTTGCCGGCGTCACGCTCACCGTCGCCTGGATCGCCTTTCTTCTTGCCACCAGCTCCCTATCAGGCTTCGTGAGCTTCTATCTCGCTGTGACAGCTGGCCACGAACTCTGGGGTGCTCTTCCCGTGGCGCTGCCGTTCGACACCGCCGCGGGGAACCTCGAGTTCTTCGTGCCGCTAGCGCTCTTCCTGTTGACAGTGGTCAAGGTCGTCCACAAGCTCCAGAGCAGGGCTCCCTGGCGATCAGTGGAGTGGGTGCTCGTCGCTTCGGCGACGTTCGTGCCGCTCTACTATCAGGAGGCTCTTGAGCGCATGGACCTCGGCCACGTGGACGTGCTCTTCCAAGCGATGGTGCCCCTGATCCTACTGTGGGCCTTTGAGCTCGTTTCCAAGGCGGACGCGTGGTTCGACCGGGCCGTCCTCTGGAATAGGACCAGAGAGAGCCGGGCTCCGCGTCCCCGCGGTAGCCATTGGGCCACCGGCCGCAGTAGCTGGCCATGGCCGTCGATGAGCCTCGCCGCCGTCGTTGCGGGAATATGTGTAGTCGCCGTGGCCCCGCAGTCCCTCGGTTCCTGGGTCGATCTCCCAGGCAACTTCCACGCGTCGGTCCCTGTGGCGCCAGCAGCTGGAATCCCTCTGGGGTACACGTTGCCAGGAGCTGTTGATACCACTCAGCTAGAGGATCTGGAGACCGTGCTAAATCGATATGCAGGACCCGCAGCTCCGGTCTTCGATTTCACAAATGAGCCTGGAGTCACTTACTTCCTTCTCAATCGGGTGCCGGCTGCCCCCTTCTATCACGTCGGAGCAGCGCAGACCCTCCCAGCGCAACAGCTCGAGGTCGCCGCGTTGAAACGCAGCCGCCCTCCGGTCGTCATCTTCAATGACATCACGTTCGGCTTGGCGGATTACGACGAGATTTGGAGCATGGAGCGTGACTTTCTGATCAGCCAGTACATACTCGACAATTACCAGCCGATCCTGGACGTGGAAGGGCAAATCGTCATGCTCCGCGACGACCTCATGAGTGCCAAGCCATCTCCGCCTGCCCTTCTGGTGCCACCAGTAACCACGGGCCTATATTTCGCGGACGAGCCCGCCTGCGATTGGAGGGATGCACCAGACTTCCTAGACCCCCCGACGCAGTCGGAGGCGGGTTCAGGCCAACCGGTGAGCCTGACGCCTGCGGGTCACGCGGTCACCGCACGCGGCTGGGCGTTCGATAGCCGCTCTGACCGTCCGGCTGCCGCGGTGCTCGCCGTGGCGGGCGGCGTCGTAATAGGCGAGACCACGCCGACCGGCTCCCGACCCGATGTCGCCGCTGCTCTGCATACGTCGGAAGCCACGATGACGGGATGGGCTCTGGGGGTCTCGGCGGACCAGAGCCCTGAGCCGACCTTCTATGCGCTCAACGGCGACGGAACGGTCACTCCGATCCCCTCGGTCGAGGGTAGCCCGGCAGCGTCGACGATTCGGACGCCGCAGGGGACGGTCTACAGGGTGGTCGCCTCGCCTAACGCCGGCAACGTGGATGAGGAACAGACCGAAACGGTGATCACCATGAGCCTGACGGGATCGGCCTCCCTTAGCTCTTACCAGTGGCTAGAATTCGACTCGCCGTCTGGCTTTGGGCAGGCGAGCATCGAAGTGACCGACCAGACGCTCGGAGCGGAGCCATCCCACGTGATCAGCTTCCAGACCCTGCCGCAGGTGGGGCAAACGGTGTTCCTGCGAGTGGGTAGCTGCATACAGTGGCACGGCTTCCAGGCTGACCATCTCGATCTTGTCGTCCAGGGGGCACCATCTGACATGGCGGTGCGAGTGCTGCCGTGACCATTCGACGCGCCTGTATCACGGGCGGAGCAGGGTTTATCGGCAGCAATCTAGCGGATCGCCTCCACGCGGCGGGATCGGAAGTGGTCGTCGTCGACAGCTTCCGGACAGGTCGCCGAGAGTTCCTCACAGGCTTGGTCGGACGTCCGGGATTTACGCTCGTGGTGGGAGATGTGCGCGACCCCGAAGTCATCGATGGCGCGGTGGCGGGTTGTGACTGGATCTTCCACCTCCAGGCCAATGCGGATGTGCGGGGTGGCCTGGATCATCCGACCCTGGACCTCGAGGTCAATACGGTGGCGACTTCACGGGTCCTAGAGGCCGCCAGGAAGGGCGGGGTGAAGCGGGTTTTGCTCGCGTCCACCGGGTCGGTGTACGGCGAACCCCAATGCTTTCCCACCCCAGAGGATGCGCCCTTCCCACTCCAGACGTCGCTCTACGGCGCGTCGAAGCTTGCCGGCGAGGGGCTGCTCGCGGCCTACTGCACCGGCTTCGGTCTCACCGGCGTGATCTGCCGCTTTGTCTCCATCCTGGGGGAGCGATACACGCACGGCCACGTTTACGATTTCTTCCGAGCCCTGCGTGGTGACCCGACCCGGCTGACCGTGCTCGGGGACGGGAAGCAGACCAAGTCGTACCTCTACGTTCAGGATTGCGTATCGGCAATGTTGACGGCGGCAGAGCACCATGCCGATGACACGGGCGCTGCTCATGTGTACAACCTTGGGACGGAGGAGGCGATCACCGTCGACGAGTCGGTGGGGGTGATCACCGGTCATCTCGGACTGACCCCGCTGATCATGCACACGGGGGGGGCGCGGGGCTGGGTGGGGGACAGCCCGCTCATCCGGCTGGACACGACCCGGATCCGGTCTCTCGGCTGGCGGCCCCAGGTCACTATCCGCGAGGCCATCGTCCGCACCCTCGACTGGCTGGACGCCGCTGAGGGGGGAGCGTCTGCGTGAGTGTGATCTTCGCACGCGCTCCGCTGCGAATCCCCCTGGGCGGTGGCGGCACGGATCTGCCCTCCTATTACCGCGAGCAGGAGGGGTTCCTAGTGGCGGGTGCGATCGACAAGTACGTCTACATGCTGGTGCACACGGTCTTCCAACAGCGCTACCGCTTGAAGTACTCGCAGCTTGAGGAGGTCGACGAGGTGCGCCAGATTCGCCACCCCATCCTCCGCGAGACACTCTCCCGTCATTGGCACGGCAACCCGCTGGAGATCGCATCCGTGGCGGACGTCCCCGCTGGCACGGGCATGGGCTCCTCGGGCGCCTTCACTGTCTGCCTCCTGAAGGCGCTGGCCCACGCGCGGTCGACCTCGATCACTCCGGGTGCTCTGGCCGAATGCGGCCGCCGACATCGAGATCAATGTCCTCGGCGAACCGGTCGGCAAGCAGGACCAGTACGTCGCTGCCCATGGCGGGATCTGCGCCTACACCTTCCACCGCGACGACACGGTGGAGGTGGAGCCCCTCGAGCTGCCGGCCCCCACCCTCCGTTCCCTGCGAGACCAGCTGCTCCTCTTCTATACCGGTGAGACGCGGTCGGCCTCCACCATCCTCGCCGAGCAGGAGCGGCGTTCGCAGGCCCACGACCCATCGATGCTCGAGAACCTCAATCGGACCAAGGCGATGGGCCTCGAGAGCCGGGATCTCCTCCTCAATGGGGACCTCGAGGGCTACGCGGCCCTGATGCACGCCCACTGGGAGCACAAGCGGCGCAGGTCGGCTGGGATCACCAGTGAGCGCGTGGATCGCCTGTACGCGGTTGCGCGTGAAAGTGGGGTGCTCGGCGGGAAGCTAATCGGCGCCGGTGGGGGCGGCTTCCTCCTGGTATTCGCGCCAAGCCCCGAGAGCACACGCGAAGCGATGGCCGCCGCCGGAGCCAGCGAGCTCGCGTTCGACTTCGAGTTCTCCGGGGCGACGGCGAGCGAGTTCACATGACCAGCCCGGCCCTGCGTGTGGGCATCGCCGGCTGCGGCTTGATAGGCGACAAGCGGGCAGCCTCCCTGGGGGAGGATCGCCTGGTGGGCTGTTACGATGTCGACCCCGGAGCGGCCGAGCGGCTCGCCGGCGAGCATGGGGTGGATGCTTGCCGCTCTTTCGGCCAGCTCCTCGACCTCCATCCGGACATCGTGGTCGTCGCGACGGTCCACAGCGCCCTCTCGTCCCTGGCCTGTGAAGCTCTGGCCGCCGGCTCCCACGTCCTCGTCGAGAAGCCGGCCGGCGTGAGTCTCCGGGATGTCGAGGCGATCCAGTTGGCCGCAGTGGAGGCACGCAGACTGGTGAAAGTCGGATTCAATCACAGGTTCTTCCCGGGCATCGCTCGAGCGGTCGCTGAGGCCCGATCGGGTATCCATGGCGCGGTGATGTTCGCTCGCGGGCGGTACGGCCACGGGGGCCGCCTCGGCTACGAGAAGGAGTGGAGGGCCGATCCGGCAAGCTCAGGTGGAGGGGAGATCGTCGACCAGGGGATGCACCTGCTCGATCTCTCCCATTGGCTATTCGGTCCCCTGCCGCTCCACAGCTCCTTGCTGCGAACCAATTTCTGGGACGCGCCCGTGGACGACAATGCTCTGATCGTCCTCGGGGAGCGGGGGGGTGTCGGGAGCCGGGCCCCCTGGGCTGTCCTGCACGTCAGCTGGACCGAGTGGAAGAACATGTTCTCCTTGGAGATCTACTGCGAGCGCGCGAAGCTGGCCGTGGACGGCCTAACCCGCTCGTACGGCCCCCAGGAGCTTCGAATCTATCGCATGAAGCCAGAGCTAGGCCCGCCCGACCTCGAGCGTGTCGACTACCCCGGGGCCGACGTGTCGTGGGAGCGGGAGTGGGAGCACTTCTCAGGGGCGGTGCGCTCCGGTGACGGGAGAGTGCTCCTCGGTGACTTGGAGTCGGCTGCTTACGCATGGCGATGCGTGGAACAGGCAGCCCGATGAGCGATGCCGAAAGCCGCCAGCCTGGGAGGCTGATCGTCATCACCGGGGCCAGCGGCGGGATCGGGACCGCGGTTGCCCAGCGGCTTGCCGCCCTCGGCGACCGCCTGCTCCTCGTCGGGCGCCGACTCGAAGCGCTGGAAGGGCTCAGAGCTTCACTGCCAGGCGGTCCCCACGCAACCGCGGCGGTGGACATTACCGACGAGGTGGCCTGGGATCTGGTTGCCGACCGCGTCGAATCCGACGGCCTGGTGGACGGTTTGGTGACCGCAGCGGGCACTATGGGGCCCATCGGGCCGCCTGGTTCCTGGGGAATCCGGGAGTTCCGGCGCGCGCTTGAGGTCAACGTTGTCGGAACAATGCTGCCCATCGTGAGCCTCCTCCCCTCGCTGAGGGCTGCCCGCGGAGCGGCGGTACTGTTCTCCGGGGGCGGCGCGACATCCCCGTTCCCCAACTTCGATGCCTACGCGGCCACCAAGGCTGCCATCGTGCGGCTCACCGAGAATCTCGCCGTCGAACTCGCTCCTGATGGAGTTCGCGTCAACTGCGTAGCTCCAGGCTTTGTCGCCACCGCGATCCATCGCGCGACACTCGACGCCGGGGCAAAGCTCGCGGGAAGCGATTTCTATGAGCGCACGCGACGGGTCCTGGACGCGGGCGGAGACTCCCCGGAGCTTGCCGCGAATCTGACCGCCTTCCTCCTCTCCCCTGAAGCGGCGGGGATCACCGGACGGCTGATCAGCGCCAGGTGGGATCCATGGGAGGAGCCTAGTTTCCGTGAGCGCCTGAGGAGTGACCCAACCCTCGGCATGCTCCGCCGCATCGATGACCAAGCCTTCTTCGCCCGGTCACAGCCGCCGGGCCCATGAGATGGGGCACGTCCCCAGCAGAGGAGATCGAGCGTGAAAGTCTCCGTTCACGGTTCAGGCCATCTCGCGGATGCAACCCGCACGGTGTGCGACATGCGCGGCATCGATGTTGTTGCGCCAGCGGAGGCGGAGATCTTCTGGGTATGCATCGACATGCCCGTCAGTGAGGATGACGAGTCCCACGTGGACGCCTTCGCTGCCGAGCTGGATCATGCCCTCGCGCCAGTCCCCGACAGCGCAATCGTGCTCATCTCCACCCAGATTCCGGTTGGAACCACTGCCGCGCTCGAGAGGACGTACCCACAGCGGAGATTCGCCACCCAACCTGAGAACATTCGCATCGCCCACGCTGTCGCGGACCTTCAGTCTCAGAACCGCATCGTTGTGGGAACCCGGCATGGGTCCGACATACCGCTGCTGACGAACCTCTTCAAGAACTTCACCACCGGCACCATCCACGTTTTCTCACCGGAGAGCGCAGAGATGGTCAAGCATGCACTCAATGCATTCCTGGCGATGGAGATCGTCTTCGCCAATGAGATTGCGGATATCTGTGGCGAGGTGGGTGCCGATCCCGAGCACGTCTCGCTCGGCTTCCGCTCCGACCGCCGTGTCGGCGACGGTCCATTGAAGCCCGGGGGCCCCTACCGCGGCGGAACCCTCGGGCGCGATGTCGTCGTTCTCAACAAGCACGGGGCTGGACCACTGCTGAAGGGAATCAAGGCAAGCAACGATGCCCGGCTGTGATCATCCATGGGCTGCGATCGGATAGGCGAGACGGATCTCACCCCCTGGCCGGATGTTGAGCACCGCACGGGCGGGTCGTCGGGCGAGCCCCGACGGCTAGTCGGTGTAGAGTCGGGCAAAGCGGAACTTGAAGCAGGCCCTCACCCAGGTGAGTGGATCTCGGATCATGGTCACCTTCTTCCCGTCGTGGAACGAGCGCGAGCGATAGGTGACTGGGATCTCGCGTGGGTGATAGCCGGCCCGTACCAGCTTGGCCGTAATCTCCCAATCGAAGTCGAACCGATTGCATTCGAAGGAGAGGCCGTTGAGACAGTCCCGGCGCACCACTTTGTACATGGTGAAGGGATCCCGGAGCCTCTGTCCGTAAACGACGTTGAAGAGGGTGAGAAACACCTCATGTCCGAGGTTCATGATCTGACTCGTGACGCCACGTTGGCCGAACTTGCGCATGCCTCTTGCGCCGTTGACCCCGGTTCGCATGCCCAGCACAAAGCCGACGGCACCAGATCGCAGTGGATCGAGGAGGACGTCGTAGTCGTCCACGTTGTATTCCAAGTCGGCGTCCTGAATGAGCAGGAAGTCGCCGCGAGCGGCCGCAAGACCAGTTCGTACAGCATGACCTTTGCCGAGGGGCTGAACTCCAAGATCACGTGCACCCGCGGATGCTCCGAGTACTCGAGGACCTTCTCCCGAGAGCCGTCTGTGGAGTTGCTCTCGACTATGATGATGTCGATGTCCACGCCAGGGATCTCCTTGGCGACCACGACCGCCAAGGCCTCATCGAGCGTGCGGGCCTCGTTGTAGACCGGCATGATCACGGACAGCCGCTGCCTCCGCTGCGGGGGCGGAGGCAGTGGCGCTGCGGCGCGCGCTGGCGATCAGGTCGGACCCACAGCGGCGCAGTCGAGGCTCATCGAAGCCGTGCTGGAAGAGGAGAGACTGCAGGGTCTCCCTCGGGAAAAGCCGGACACGGGTAGGATCCCCGGCTGCCAGAGAGTGGAGCTGCGTGGCCTCATATTGCGGACGTCGCGGACGCTGAGAGCCAGGCGTCCGCCGGGCTGGAGGCGCTGGTAAGCCCAGGCGAGCAGGGCGTCTGGATCATCGGCCCGCTCGAGCACGCCGTTGAGGATGCAGCCGGCGGACGCGCCGACCAGCTCGAACGGCAGTTGCGGCCCGGCATCCACCGTGGCCAGATCGAGCGGTTCGACCTCAACTGCGGCGGCAGGGACCCTTCCGTGACCCCACCCGACACCCAGAGCACCCTTTCGAGGCGGCGCCGGCTCGGGCATCGGTGGGGAGATCTCCGAGGCCCTCGAGGAGAGCCGTCTGCACCCGAGCAACCGTCCGCGGTCTGGGGGGCCGTCGGAACCCCGCGAACACTCGCGGACGGGCGGACCCCCAAACGCCTGGTCGAGCCCGACCCAGGACCACCTCATCCGGTGGTTCCGGATCGGATGGGAGCGATTCGACGGAGGTCGACAACGGGCCGAGGTTCATCGGATACTGGGGCGCCACCTCGCACTCGGGCGCTCCACGCCCGGAGGCGCCCCCGCCGATGGTAACGGACCCGGCGTGGCTCATGCCAACCGCTCCAAGCCCGCAGACCTCCAGGGGGCCTTGGTAGGCTATCTCACACGTGTGCTGACGGGGCAGGCGGTCGCCTGCTCGCGAGCGTGGAGGTGCGACCGCCCATGATCCAGGACTGTCCTGCCTGCGGCCTCGCCTTGCGCGCAGCCTCAGGTAGACCGGTCCACGGCTACTCCCGATTGATTCAATGCCCCGGATGCCGGTCGGAGTTCCTCTCACCTCAGCCGGATGATGCCCGCCTGGCGGAGATCTACGGCCCGGAGTACTACGAGCCGTGGCATTGGGAGCACGCCGACGTGGTGCGAGCCATGAAGGCTCGGACCTTTCTGCGAGCGCTTGGGCGCCTGGATCTCTCAACACGCTCACGGCTGCTCGATGTGGGCTGCGCCCAGGGTGAGCTTCCCGAGGTGGCCACGTCGCTGGGGATGCAGGTGACCGGGCTGGATCTCAACGCCAGGGCCATCGAGGTAGCCAGAGAGCGTGTTCCCAACGCCATTTTCATCTGCGGCCAGTTGGCACCCGAGACCGTCGGTCTCGGGTGGGACGTCGTCACCATGTTCGACTTCATCGAGCACGTCCGCGCGCCGGTCGACACCCTTTCCGCCGCGGCCGCGGTAATGGCCCCGAGCGGACGATTGCTGATCTCTACACCGCGAGTCGGTTCCGGCTTTCACCGGGTCACCGGCCGTGCCTGGCCGCAGTATCGGGAGGAGCACCTGACTTTGTTTTCCCTCGACGGCATGCGGGTAGCCCTCGCTCGCGCTGGGATGAACGTCATCAGTGTGGTGCCGACCGTCAAGTACGTCTCGGCCGCGTACCTGCTTGGCCAGGCGGCATCCTACGGTCCCGAGCGCGTCCGTATTCTCGCCGGCAGAGAGTCGACGCTTGCTCGCAGCCAAGCCGGTGCACCGGCTGGTGCCCTTCAGATTCGGAGAGATGACCGTCGTTGCGTCAAGATTCCGCACCTGATGGCATCCGCTGCCATGAGGCGCAGCCGCATGTAGCCCAGGAGCATCGCGCGAGGGGGGGTCGACTTCGAGGCGCTGAGCCGCCAGCGGCCCCCAGTCGAGCGCAAATAGGCGCACTGGAATGGCAAGGGCGGGCGGGCGAGAGCCGTGCACGGCAGGGGGCAAAGACCCGGCTCCACGCGTTGTGGAGCCCTATCGACGCCCACCCAGGCCTAGGCTATCTCCCGGCACCGGGCGCCGCTTCGGCTCCACATCCACGCGGCTCACCGCCAGGAAGGTGACCCCGGCGGCGATGAGCGCTGTGAAGAGCAGGCTCACTGCGCCGTGTCCCCAGCCCAGCGCCTCGTGGACGGTGGTGGGGAAGCCCATCCAGTCGGCGAACGACGCACCCAGGGGCCGGGTGATCACATAGGCGAACCAGAAGGCGAGCACGGGTCCCATCCCGGCGAAGCGATGGGCGAGCGCCGGGATGGCGATCACCACCGCGAAGAGGATGCCCGCGGTGAGGAAGCCCAGGTTGAGGGTAAATGCCATGAGGTCGCCCCACGCCGTGCCCAGGGCGAAGGTGGCGAGCACCGCAGCCCAGTAGAACAGCTCGCGGTGCAGGGTCACGATGCTGTGGATTGAGAGAGTGCCCTCGGCGCGGTGCCAGGCCCAGAAGACCACGGCCACCGCCACCGCGAAGGCTGCGGTCGTGGCCCAGTACGGCACCCCGAGCTGGATGTGGATGGCGTCGGCGCACATGGTGCCGAACACCGCGACCATGGTCACCGCCAGCCAGTACACCGCTGGGATGTACCGCCGCACCCGAAGCTGGAGCGCCATGGCGGCCAAGAAGACCACGAAGCCGCCGGCGACCACCAGGTAGGGGCTGACGCGGGGGAGGTGGACGAAGTAGTCGGAGGTCGCCTCGCCCTGCGCCGTAGTGAACACCTTGATGACCCAGAACCACGCCGTTATCACGGCGGGGACGCGGGTCAGCCCGGGGCCGGTGAGGAGGCTGGTCCCGTCCCATCCGGCCGGGGACGCCGAGTCAATGGGCGCGCGCGGCTGGTGGAGCGAGGGGGAGCTCACCGGTGCAGTCGGGCGTTGCCCGGGCGAGCGGGGATGGCAGTGGCAGGTGGCGCCGCCGCGCCGCGGCGCCCGGCCGAAGCAGCGGTCGGGCTCACGATCGGAGACGGTAGCATCGCCCCTGCGCCAACCGGGTGCGGCAGCGGGTGAGTGGTCGGGCGAGCGATCCGAAATCTGGCCCCTCATCCCTCTACCTCTTCGCCACCGGAACGACTTGGTGGAGGAGAGGAGCCGTCCGCAGGCGGGCGTCGACGGCGCCTGAGCCCGGCCCAGCTAGAGGAAGCTGACCAGCTCCTCGACCAGCGCCACCAGCCGGGTTTCCTCCACTGGTTTGCTCACCACGGCTGCGGCACCGAGCTGGTGGGCGCGGTCCCGGGAAGCCGTGTCGCCGGGGTCGGCGAGCACCACGACCCCGGCGGGCGGGCAGTCGGCGGTGAAGCGGATCGCCTGCAGGTACTCGAGGCCGTCGGTGTCGAGGGACACATCGAGGATCAGCAGCTTGGGGCCGAAGGCGGGCAGCTCGGCCCGCAGCTCACGCACCGCCCGGACCCAGCGGACGTCGTGGCCCCGGTCCCGGAGGGCCACGATGAGCGGCCGCGCCACGATCCCCTCGTCCTCGGCCAGCAGGATGCGGGTGCCCGCCATGCGGAGGATCGTAGCGAGCCGCCCGGGGGACCTGCCGCGCCCACCCTGCAGCGGTTATGCTGGCGGCGGAATGGGCTGGGCGCGGCCGATCCTCGCGGTGAGACGCCGACGCGGCGTGGCTGCACACAACTCCCCTCCCACCTCCTCCCCGGCCGGCACGCTGATCGCCACTCGGCCGGCGAGCAGGGTCCTGGTTGACGCCAACACCCGCACCTTCTGGTCGCGGGGAGCCGAGGGCCCGGTCACCCTGGTCGAGACCGATGCGCCAGCCGTGGTCCGTCCCCTCCGCGATCGGGTCCGTGCTCTGGTGGCGGCGCACGATCGGGGTTCTCGGCACGCTGGGCCGCGGCCCTCGGGCAACCCGGCCTTCAGTGAGGCGCTCTTTGTCGAGCTGATCCGTGGCGGTCAGCACGCCCGCGCCTTCGCGCTGCTCGCCCCCGAGTGCCAGCTTCGTTGGGGCAGCGCCGAGCGCTTCGCCGCCGCCCACGCGGAGGGTTCGCTGCAGGCCCTGGAGAGCGTGAACGTCCGGGCCGTCCGCCACCTGGATCAATGGGTCGATCCTCACCGCGGGGACTGCCACCGCCAGGTGGCCGAGCTCGATGTTGAGTACAGCTTCGACGCGGGACAGCGGCGGGTGAAGCTCTCCCGCACCGTGCACCTGGTCGCGGTGGAGGGCCGCTGGCGCTCCCTCTCCTACCCGGTGGAGGCGGCTGCCGCCTCCTGACGGCCAGGCGCCTCCCCGGCCCCTTTCTCACAGCCCATAACCCTCTGTTCCGCCGTCGCATTGCATCTGCGAAGTGGGTGCTGCTGAGCGGCATCGTCGGACATTGGGCGCGCTCCACTGCGCACGTATGTTCGCAGCCAGGCGAGGTTCACCATTCGCCCGGATGTTGACCTCCGTCCCGCGAGGGTCCCGTAGATGCGGAGACCGGACATGACCCGCCGAGCGGCGGCCCCTCCTCGCCCCCCAATTGGGGCACATCACCGCGCAGCTCGGAGCGGGGCGCGAGGACTCCGCCTGGCGACGGTGTTTGGAGCCTGCGGGTTCTTGTGGTCGCTGATGGCGGTGGGTGGGCCGCCGGCGGCGGCGGACAGCGGGTCGGCCATCGACGTTCCAGGGGTGGATTCGCTCGCCGCCATCGATTGCGCGGGTGACAGCTGCATTGCCGTGGGGCAGGCTCCGGGTGAAGAGGGCGTCGTCGTTCCGATCTCCGCTGGCACGCCGGGCCAGCCGATGGGGGTCGACCACACACAGAACCTCGAACTCGGTGGCATTGCACCACCGTTGCCGCATGCGTGGCCGTAGGGGTGGCCGCGCCGGGATACGGAGGGGGTGTCTGGGTGCTCGTCTCGAGCAGTGCCTCGCCCGCGCCCATTGAGTCGCCCACCGACACGTTTGTGATCTCTGGTGTCACCTGCACCGAGGACGCGACCTGCGAAGCCGTCGGGGACGCTGTCATGATGTCGATCGACGGCGGAACCGAGGTGGCGGCCCACTTCGTCTCTGACGTGACGCTCGTAGCGGTCGGCTGCACCAGCGACACCAGCTGCATCGCGGTGGGCGGTGAGGATTCGGAGGGCATGCAGCTGCCGATCGCCGGTGGGAGCCCGGGAACCCCTGAGCCCGTGCCGGGGTCCTCCAACCTCCTGGGCGTCGCCTGCTCCGGTTCCTCAATGTGCGAAGCCGTCGGTGACTTCGGCGATGGGCTGAGCTCGGACGGCGTGGCCGTGGAGTTCACCGACGGCAACCCCGGAGCCCCCCAGACCGTCTCGGGGATCAGCCTCGCGGGGGTGGCTTGCCCGAGTGACACGCTGTGCGAGGCCGTGGGTTCCTCGGTGCCGTCGGGCAGCGGAGTTGCGGTGACCATCACCGCCGGGATTCCCGGGCTGCCGCAGGCGATCCCGGGGACTGAGACCTTGGCCGGCGTGACGTGCCCCAGCTCGACCGCGTGTGAGGCCGTGGGGACCAGCACCAGTGGGGAGGGTGTCATGGTCCCGCTCACGGTCGCTGCCGCGACCCCCAGCGCCGCACCGAGCCCCTCTTCGCATCCCTCTTCGACCCCCTCACCCAGCGCCCAGCCGAGTGCCAGCCCTCAACCGACCGCTTCCCTGGCGGCGTCCCCCAGTGGAGTTCCCAGCCCCTCGGGGCAGCCCTTCATCTCCCCGGCACCAAGCCATGGCAACGGCGGGGGCGGAAGCCCAATCGTGCTCATCCTGATCCTGGTGGTGGTCGCGTTCGCCATCGGTGCCGGCGCTGGCATCTGGCTGATGCGACGACGGAGCCTCGCCGCAGGTTCGAGCTGAGCCGAGGCGGACCCTCCTCCGCCTCCTGACCGGTCCGGCCGGGCCGGACCGTCACCTCACCCGCACGGTCTGGAAAGGCCCGCGTCCTTAGAATGCGTGGATGATCTCCGCCGCCGTGCTGCGCAGCCGGCCAGGGCCGCTCGCCGCCACCCGCGCCGAGCTGGTCGACATCGAGCGCCGGGCGCGCTTCCGCCGGGAGCGCCTCGCCGTGGCACGGTTGCGTCTGCGCGAGTCCGACGCCCTCCTCGACCTGGTGGAGGAGTGCCGGGTCCGCGACATCCGCCCCCTCCCCCCGGTGCTCTGGGGAGCGGTGGCCCGGCTCATCGGGGCTGTGGAGCCGGCCCTGCGCGACGAGCTGGGCATCGATCGGAGCGCCGACCGTGTGAGCGATCTCCTCTTCGCCGCCCAGGAGATCCTCCAGGCGGAGGCGCGGCAGCGGCTGGAGCCCCAGCTCGCTCGGATCATCCCCCTCTTCCCCGCCGGCTGAACGGCGCCGGCCGGCCTCCAACCCCATGTCCTGGGAGATGACCGCGGCGGGGACCGTCCACCTCGACGACATCGTGACCCCGCATGGACGGCGGAGCCGCCAGATCGGTGGCTCCAGCCTCTACTTCGCGCTCGCGGCTGCACCCCACGGCCGGGTCCACGTCAGCACCATCGTGGGGGAGGACGCCGCCGCCGAGCTGCGCCGGACCCTCACCGGCCTCGCCGTCGAGCTGGGCGGGGCGGAGGTCAGCCCGGAGCCCACCTTCCGCTGGCACGCCGTCCACGACTTCGAGCGCTGGGTGGCGGTGACCGTGGCCGAGGAGCCCGGCTGCGACCCGGAGTGGCAGCCCCGCCTCACCCCCGAGGCGGCCCGCGCCCCGGTGCTCTTCCTGGGCAGCATGCGGCCATCGCTCCAGCGCGACATCCTCGCCCAGTCCTCGGCCCGGCTGATCGGGGTGGACAGCATGGCCTGCTTCACCGGCCCGGAGCGGGACGCTGTCCTGGAGGTGGTGACCGGCTGCGACCTCCTCTTCCTCAACCGCGCCGAGCTGAGCAGCCTGGTCCCGGAGGCGCCCGGCTGGGAGGCCGGCGCTCGCAGCCTCCGCGGCCGAGGCCGCCTCCGCGCCGTGGTGGTCAAGGCCGGGCCGTTGGGGGCAGCCCTGGTGACGTCCTCCGGCATCGCTGAGCTGCCGGCCGCGCCGGTGGACGAGGTGATCGATCCCACCGGGGCCGGGGATGCCGTTGCCGGCGGCTTCCTCGGCCTCTGTGCGGCGGCGGAGCGCGACGACGAGGAGTTCTTCGCCTCTGCTCTTGAGGAGGGGCTGGCCCGGGCGGCGGCGACGATCGCCAGCTTCGGCACCTCAGGATTGCGCCGGATGGCGGTGGCAGCGACCTGAGCGCGTCGCTCTCGTCATCGGAACGAAAGCCGGACCGGGTTAGAGTGCCCCCATGTTCATTCGCTATGGCCCCGGACTCGGCTTCCCCCTCTGGTTCGACATCATCGGTCTGATCCTCTTCGCCCTGATGATCGCCTCGATCGTCTGGCTGGTCGTGGCCCTCGCCCGCCCGGGCCGCCCGGTGCGGATGGGCTGGTACGGCGGCGGTGGTTACGCCCCCCGCTTCCGCCCACCCGCCCTGGACGAGTTGGATCTCGCGTATGCCCGCGGCCAGGTGACCCGCGACGAGTACTTCCGGCGCCGCGCCGACCTCACCGGCTGGGGCCCTGGTGGCGGCCCCCCTCCCGGATTCAGTGGCCCCGCCCCCGGTGCCTCGGACGCCGGCGAGAAGCCGGGGGCGCCCGCCGCCTCCTGACCAGAGGCTCTAGCCAGTCAGCGCGTCCACTCCGTACCAGACGGTCACGCCCCCCGTCTTGACGCCCGCTCGGCCCAGTAGCTCGGTCATCAGCCGGACCTCCTGAGCCGCGCCCTGCGACGGGCCGACGATGACGGTGGTCACGCCGTGCGCCCGCAGGTCGCCGAGATACGTCGCGCGCACCCCGGGCGAGAGCGCTGCGGGGGCTGTCCTGCCGTGGTCGCAGAGAGCGTTCAGCTCCGTCCCCAGCGCATCCCTGTCCGGGCCGATGAGGTGGCCCCCGTCCCCGGCAGGGGTGTAGACGCTCCCCATCTGGGTCTTGAACGCAAGCCCTGACATCGCCGCCCAGAGCTCGGGAGTGTCGTCGGTGCTCGGGTCGTTGCCGTACGGGGTCATCAGCACCGAGCCGGTGTCCGGCAGCCGCCGGGCCGCGCCGTCGGTGAAGAAGGCGGGCACCAGCAGCCGCGTCGACTGGATCGGCAGCGTGGGAATCAGCGGGACGAGCGCCACGGCGGCGGCGATCAGTCCGGCGGTCCGCCACCGCGGTGACGCCTCCAGCACCCGGTCCAGGAAGGCCGCCATGACGATCGCCAGGGCCAGGTAGCCGGCGAGCATCAGCCGGACTGGCAGAAGGCTCCGCAGCAGAGGCAGGTGTTCGGGGATGAGCCAGGGAAGAGGGATCCGGGTTGCCGAGCCATCGACGGTGAGCCGGCCTCCGAGTGCCAGCACCATCGCGCAAATGAGCGTCACCGACGACGCCACCACGACCGGGTTGCGGCGCAGTTGGACGGTGACGGCAGCAGCGAGGACCAGCAGCGGGACGC
>CAWCBS010000009.1:0-29577 GCA_963793875.1 uncultured Chloroflexia bacterium
ACACCGTGGGGATGATGCTGGCGCTCGCCCGCAACATCTCCCGCGCCGACGCCTCGATGCACGCCGGCCGGTGGGACCGCAAAGCGTTCATGGGGACCGAGCTCAGGGAGAAGACGCTGCGCATGCTCGGGCTCGGCAAGATCGGGGTCGAGGTGGCCAGGATCGCCTCCCAGGGCCTCAAGATGCGGGTGATCGCCGACGATCCTCTGGTGACCCCCGAGCGCGCGGAGCAGGCCGGGGCCGAGCTGGTTCACCTCGAGACCCTGCTGGCGCAGTCGGATTTCCTGAGCGTCCACGTCCCCCTCAACGACAAGACGCGCGGCGTGGTCGGAGCCACCGAGCTGGCTCGGATGAAGAAGGGCGCCCGGCTGATCAACGTCGCCCGCGGCGGCATCATCGACGAGCAGGCGCTTGCCGACGCCGTGCGTGAGGGACACATCGGCGGCGCCGCCATCGATGTGTTCACCAGGAGCCGGCGCTCGCCGAGAACCCGCTGCTCGCCGTTCCGGAGCTGCTGCTCACCCCCCACCTGGGGGCCAGCACCACCGAGGCCCAGGTCAACGTGGCCACCGACGTCGCCGATCAGATCGTTCAGTACCTGGGCGGCGGGGGCCCGCGCTACGCCGTCAACCTGCCCGTCGTGCAACCCGAGGAGATGGCCCGGCTCCGGCCGTACCTGACCCTCGCCGAGAAGATGGGGTCGCTGGCGGCCCAGCTCGCGGGCGAGAAGGTGAGCCGGGTGGTCTGCAGCTATGCGGGGGAGCTGAGCCAGGTCGATCCGAGCCTGCTCACCGCGGAGGTGCTCCGCGGGCTCTTCGGCCACTTCACCGACACCCGGGTCAACGCCATCAACGCCAAGCTGGTGGCCAAGGACCACGGCGTGGCCGTCGAGGAGCGGACCACCACCCGCGACCTGGACCACGCCGACGCGCTGCTCGTCGAGGTGATCGGCAAGGACCGGCTGATCCTGGTCGGCACCCAGTTCGAGGGTCAGCCGCGGATCACCCGGATCAACGACTTCCGGGTGGACATGGAGCCCAAGGGCGTCTTCCTGGTGGTCCAGCACAACGACCGCCCCGGGGTCATCGCCAAGGTCTCCGGTCTTCTGGCCAGCAATGACATCAACATCGCCGGCATCGAGCTGGGCCGCGACCATCCGCGGGGCCAGGCGGTGATGCTGATGCAGGTCGACGACCCGGTCGGATCCGAGCTTCAGGTGGCCCTTCGGGAGATCGCCGACCTGGAGTTGCTCCGGGTCGTCACCCTCTAATGGACCGCTGATTGGCAGGACTGCGTCCCCTCCGGGGGGTCCGGTTCAACCCCGAGCACGTCCGGCTCGGCGGTGTTCTGGCGCCTCCGTACGACGTCATCAGCCCGGCCCGGCGGGACGAGCTGTACGGGCGCGACCTGCGCAACGTGGTGCGCATCGACTTCGGCCAGGGGTACCCGGACGACGTCAGCGGCGAGAACGACGTCTACACCCGTGCGGCGGCCCACCTCCGCAGCTGGCTCGACCTCGGCATCCTGGTCCGGGACGAGCGCCCGGGGCTCTACCTCGTGGCCCACGAGTTCGTGGCCCCCGACGGTGCCCCGCGCCGCCGGCTCGGGCTGCTGGGTCGGGTCCCGGCCCTGCCGTGGGATCGCTCCGAGGTCCGCCCCCACGAGCTGACCCTGCTCGGGCCCAAGCAGGACCGGCTGGCGCTCATGCGGGCGACCCGGGCTCAGACCTCTCCGTCGTGGGTGCTGTGGGATGGCGCGCCCGGGCTCGTCACGCGGCTCGAGGAGCTCGCCGAGGGGCGGGCGCTCCTGGGCGGGCGCGTCGAGGGTGAGATGGGCTCGGAGAAGCTGCTGGTGTGGCTGGTCGCCGCCGCGGCGGACCTCGCCGCGATCGACTCCCTGCTCGCCCCGGCGACCCTCTACATCGCCGACGGCCATCACCGCTTCGAGACCATGGCTGCCTACGCGGCGGAGCGGCGCGCCGCCGGGGACGCCGACGGTGCGGACAGCCAGTTCGCCCTGGTCTACGCCAGCGCCGCCGACGACCCCGCCCTGGTGGTGCTCCCGATCCACCGCATGGTCCGCCCCCGCCCCGGGCTGCCCGGCGGCCGCGCCGAGTTGCTGGCCCGCATCGGCGAGGGATGGGAGCTGGAGCCCGTCGAGGACGCCCTGGCCGCTCACGCGCGTCTCGGTGATCGCCGGAGCGCCGACCACGCCTACGTCCTGGTGGCACCCGACGGGGCCGGGATCCTCTGGCGCCGGCGCGGGGAGGTCGGCGCCCGCCGTGACGCCCTGGACGTCGCCGTCCTCCAGTCCGAGGTGATCGGGGCGTGCGGGATCGGCGAGGCCGATCTGCGCGAGGGCGCGCTCAGCTACACCCGTGACCCCGCCGAGGCGGTCGAGGCGGTGGGCGACGGCAGAGCGGCGCTGGCCTTCCTGGTCTCCCCCTGCACCAGCCAGGAGGTGATCGCGGTCGCCGACGCCGGCGAGACGATGCCCCAGAAGTCGACCTACTTCTATCCGAAGGTCCCCACCGGGCTGGTCATCTCCCCGGTCTGAGCCCGCGAGGGCTCACGACCGCGAGCAGCAACGGGATGCTCGCCCCTTTTGCCCGTCATCGCGATCAGCGGCGGGGTGGCGACGACACCTCATTGGGCCGCCAGCCGACCCGGTTCATCCGCCAGAGACGGAAGACCCCGGTCTCGGCGGGCGCGACCGCCGCCCTCGGGTACTCCTCGACCAGGGTGAAGCCGAGCTTGCGGGGCACGCCCTCGCTGGCGAGGTTGGCCCGGTCGTGGTGGATCTCCACCACGGCGATGCCCGGAAGGGTGAAGGCCGCGGTGGTGAGCGCCGCGGCGGCCAGGGTCGCGTAACCCCGGCGGGTGTGCGCGGCATGCACCCAGTACCCGATCTCCAGTCCGGCGGGTCCGATGCGGCGGTGGAGCCCGGAGCCGCCGACGACGAGCGACCCGAGGAAGAGTCCGTACACCAGGTCTCCGCCCATCCCCCACTCCCGCTCCCAGCGGGCCAGGTTGGCGCGGCGCTCCTCGACGGCAACCCGGCCCGCCCAGGGCATCCATGGCAGCAGGTGCTCGCGGCTCTCGGAGATCGCCAGTGACTGCGCCTCGGCATCGGCGGGGCGCCACCGCCGGAGGACCAGCCCGCCGCCGAGGTCGATGCGCTCGGGCACGGTCATCAACTCCCTCCCACGAACTCCACCACTGAGTCCACGAAGCGCTGCCGCTCCCGGATCAGGAAGAAGAGGTGGCCACCGCGGAAGGTGATCAGCCCTGAGCCCGGGATCTCGCGGTGCATCTCCTCGGCCATGGCGAGTGGCGCGGCGCGGTCGCGGCGGCCATGCATGACCACCGTGGGCATCGCCAGCTGGTGAAGCCGGGATCCGGCGTCGTACCCGTCCGAGGCCTCGAGCTGGCGGACGAACGCGTAGCGCGGCTGGGGGTGCCGGCTCCGGAAGAGCGGCATCCCGGAGAGGATCGGGTAGAGGCGCCGCCGCCGCCAGCTCCGGATCACCCGGGGGGCGGTGGAGACGAGGATCAGCCTCTCGACCCGATCGGCATTCCGCAGCGCCATCTCCATGGCGATGCGGCCACCGAGAGAGATCCCCAGCACGCAGGCGCGGGCCACCCCCATGCTGTCCAGGACGCCCAGCGCGTCGGCGGCCATGATCTCGATCGAGTACGGCCGGTCCGGCTTGTCGGTGCGCCCCGCCCCGCGGTTGTCGAAGGCGATGACCTGACAGCCGGCGGCCAGCTGGTCGATGAGCGACGTGTACTCGGAGACGTCGGCGCCAAGCCCGAGGATGAGCAGCAGGGGGCGGCCCCGGCCGCGGACCTCGCAGTGGATGCGGATGCGCTCGGCGTCGGCGGTATCGGTCATGCCGCCTGCGCACCCTACGCCGGGGGCTGGTCCACCCGCAGCAGGTCGCGTACCGCCCGGCGGAGGCTGGCGGCCAGCTCGGCCGGAGCCGGGGCTGTCGCACCCGGCTGCATCGCCAGGGCGGCGCCGGAGACGACCACGGCCAGCGAGCCGGCCATCCGAACCCTCTCGTCGAGGCTGAGCGACGGGTCGCCGAGCCTCTGGAAGAAGAGCTGCTCCGGCTCCACCTCAGGCCCCCCGTGGTCCTTGTGGTGCAGCTCCCCCATGACGTTGGCGTTGCGCTGGTACATGAGGAAGAGGCGGCTGTGGGCCGCCAGCTGATCGATGAGCCAGTCGAGGAAGTCGATCCACGACGCCGGCCCGGCGGTGCCGTCCAGCCGTTCCATCGCGCTGTGCATCAGCTCGTGGACCGGCAGGTGCAGGGTCATCACGATCTCTTCCTTGGACTGGAAGTGGTAATAGAGGGCGGCCTTGGTGACCCCGACGCGCTCGGCGATCTCCCGGAGCGAGGTCTTCTCGTAGCCCTGCTCCACGAAGAGGTCCAGGGCAACATCGAGGATGCGCTGACGGGTCTCGCCGGAGATCGCCCCCGCCCCACGGGGTCGGATGAGCACCCGGCGTCCCTGCCGCCCCATCGGTCCGCCCCGGGGCCGCGTCGCCGTGCCGTCCGGCGCTGAACCCGGGCCGGTGCCCACGGGGGGGACCGGCGCTGGGGGCGGCGGAGCGGGAGGAGGTGGGGGCGCCGGAGGCGGGGCGACGGCAGCAGGCCCTGGAGGCGCGGAGGGGGGTTGGGCCGCGGAGACCGGTCGAGCAAGAGACGGGGGCGCGGGGGGTGGGAACCGAAGCGGGGCGTCCGCGGGGTCGCTCCCCATCCGCTCGCCGGCCATCATGAGCTCTTTACTTGACGGCCGGTAAGCCGCTCACTTACCATACGGTCAGCAAGTATACGTCCGGCCGGCGCCTGAGCAGCGTTCCGCCACCGGGACGCGCCGGCGCGGTTGAGTTGCATCTGCGCGCTATCGCGATATATCGTTATAATACGCCCAAGCCACCATGAAGGTGTCCGACATGAACCTCATCACAATCGGGATCCGGCCGGCCGGGTTCGCCACGCACAGGGAGGCCTGAGATGGCCACCACGGCCATGATCGAGGCCGAAGGACTGGTCAAGCGCTACGGGAGCACCGTCGCCCTGGCCGGTGTCGACCTCTCCGCCCCCCCGGGGGCCATCCTCGGACTCCTGGGCCCCAACGGCGCCGGCAAGACCACGGCGATTCGGATCCTCACCACCCTGAGCCACCCCGACGAGGGGCGGGCGCGGGTCGCCGGCTTCGACGTCGCCTCTCATCCCGCCGAGGTGCGGCGCCGGATCGGGGTGGCGGCCCAGGACACCACCCTCGACGAGCTGCTCACCGGCAGGCAGAACCTGGTGATGATCGGCCAGCTGAGCGGGCTCCGGCGGGCCGAGGCCCGGCGGAGCGCGACCGACCTGCTGGAGCGACTGGAGCTGAGCGACGCAGCGGACCGCCTCACCAAGGGCTACTCGGGGGGCATGCGCCGCCGCCTCGACCTCGCCGCCAGCATGATCATGGCGCCCCCCGTGCTCTTCCTCGACGAGCCCACCACCGGGCTCGACCCGGCCAGCCGGCTCGGGGTGTGGGAGGTGATCCGGGGGATGGTGGGCGACGGCTGCACCGTCCTGCTCACCACCCAGTACCTCGACGAGGCCGACCATCTCGCCGACACCATCGCCGTCTTCGACCACGGCCGGGTGATCGCCAGCGGGACTCCGCAGCAGCTCAAGTCGGAGACCGGCTCGGCGCGGCTGGAGGTGACCCTCAGCGCGCCCCGCCCGGAGGCGGTGCTCGCCCTGCAGCCGCTGCTCGAGGGCGAGGTCCATGTGAGCCACGACGGGCGGCGGCTCCGCGCCGCGGTCCGCAACCAGGACGGCCTGGCCACCGCGGCGGTTCGAGCCCTCGACCGTGCCGGCATCCTGGTCGACGACGTCCAGGTGCACCAGCCCTCGCTCGACGACGTCTTCCTCGCTCTCACCGGACGCGAGGCCGCCGACGACGAGACGGCCGCAGAGCTGGTGGAGGCGACCGCATGAGCGTCCGCACCACCGCCATCGAGACGGTCGAGCCCAACTGGTTCACCCAGAAGGTCCGGGAGATCCTGGTCCTGGTCCGCCGGAATCTGCTCCACATCCTGCGCGAGCCGATGCAGCTCTCCGACGTGACCCTTCAGCCCATCCTCTTCACCTTCCTCTTCATCTACGTCTTCGGGTCGGGGATCCCGATCCCGGGGGGCAGCTACACCGAGTTCGCCCTGGCCGGGCTGCTGGCGATGAACCTGATCACCTCGTCCAACGGGACCGCGGTGGGCCTGAGCACGGATCTCAACACCGGGCTCATCGACCGCCTCCGGGCACTGCCCATGTGGCGGCCCTCGATCCTCATCGCGCGGTCGATCACCGACCTGCTGTCGGCGATGATCTGCACCGCCATCGTGGTGGCGGCGGGACTGGTGGTGGGTTGGCGCCCCACCACGGGGGTGCTCTCGGTGGCCGCGGGGCTCGGCCTCGCGCTCCTCTTCACCTACGCGATCTGCTGGACCTTCGGCTGCGTCGGGCTGGTGGCCCGCAACATCGAGGCGGCGATGTCGATCGGCTTCATCGTGCTCTTCCCGATGGCGTTCGTCTCCAACGCGATGGTGCCGACTCAGGGCATGCCCGCCTGGCTGCGCGTCATCGCCGACTGGAACCCGGTGAGCGCGGTGACGGCGGCGTGCCGCCAGCTGTTCGGCAACCCCAACCCCTCGGCGCTGATCCAGGACTGGCCGATGCAGCACCCGGTGGCCGCCGCCCTGCTCTGGTCCGCGGCGCTGCTCGCCGTCTGCGTGCCCCTGGCCGTCTACCTCTTCCGGAGGCGCACCGCCGACTGAGCGTTGGGTCGCAGCGGCCGCGATCTCCGCAGCCGCCCGTGAACAGCAGACAGCGGATCCCGGCCCGGGGTGAGCGGCGGTGCCCGCGAGGGCCGCCCCCAGTGCCCGGTCAGTCTGAATCGGTAGGGCGGCGGGGATGACGGCGGGCTCCCAGGGCCGCGGCGATGGAGAGAAGCACCCCCAGCACCGCCCAGAAGAGCAGAGCGTCCCCCAGGGGACCGCGGAGGGTGCGGGTGGCGGTCCCCACACCGGACGGTCCGATGCCGAGAAGCAAGAGCACCATCCCGGCGGCGAGGACCCACCACCGACGCCTCATCACCCAGCTCACGCTCCGATTGTCCCAGGGATCGCAGCCGCCCACACAGGGATGGCGGGAGGTCCGGCCTGGGCGTCGAGGCCCGCCTCGATCAGAGCTGTGACCGGGCTGCCCGGATTCCGACCAAACCCACCACCCGGCACCGCGGTGTGGCAGGGAAGCCACCCGCGGGTCAGCTCGAGGTCGGACGCCCGGACACCGCCAGCCCCACCCCGAGCCTGATCATCACCACCCCGCTGCCCCACTGAAGGCGGCGGAGGCGCCGCGCGGAACCCGTGAACCACGAGCGGGCGGCGCTGGCAGCGAGCGCCCAGCAGCTGTCGGAGACCAGCGCGATCACCGTCCAGACCAGCCCGAGCACGAGCAGCTGGAGGGGGACGTGGCCAAGGCGGGGGTCGGCGAACTGGGGCAGCACGGCCGCGAAGAAGACGGTGGTCTTGGGGTTGCTGAGCCCGACCACGAATGCCTGCCAGGTGACGCGCTGCCGGGAGTGGTCGGCTGGGGCGCCGGGCGGGGAGCCCGATGCCGCGGCCGGGCCTCGGCTGCGGATGGTCTGGATCCCGAGGTACGCCAGGTAGGCGGCCCCGGCCAGCTTCACCACGGTGAAGGCGACCGCCGAGGCGGCCACCAGCGCTCCGATCCCCAGGGCGACGGCGCACACCTGGACCAGCTCGCCGAGCTCGTTGCCCGCGACGGTCAGCAGCGCGAGGCGTCGCCGCCCCAGCGACAGCGACCGGCTGACGATGAAGAGCACGCTCGGCCCCGGAAAGAGGATCACGAGCAGCGCCACGCCGGCGAAGGCCAGAATCCGGCTGGGGTCCATCGGCGAAGGATACCGGCGAGCGCCCTTCGCCGCGGCGAAGGCTGGGCTTGACAGTGGTTGCGCGGCGTCAGACCTCGGAGCGATTGTCGACCACTGGTCCCGGGCCACCATCGCGCTGCGGAGGGTCGATAGCGTCCGGAGCTCCCCTTCCCCGCCCTTCTCCCCATACCGTCACCCGGGGCACCCACCGTCATCCGCCGGCGCTCACCGAGGTGGCAGAGTCCCGGGCCATGGCCTCAACCAGCGCCGGCGGGCGCGTTCGCGCGGTCGTCCTCGACATGGACGGGCTCCTCATCGACACCGAGCCCGTCTGGCGGGCCGCCGAGAAGGAGGTCTTCGGCGAGCTGGGGATCCACCTCGGCGAGGCCGACATGCTCGCGACCATGGGGCGGCAGATCGTTGAGCTGGTGGACTACTGGCGCCACCGCCGCCCGTGGCCGGGAGCCGAGAGGGGTGAGCCGAGCGATCAGATCATCGCCGAGCGGATCATCGACCGGATGGTGGCCCATGTGAGCAGCCAGGGCGAGCCCATGCCCGGGGTTGTCGAGGCGATCGCACTCATCCGGCGGCTGGGTCTCCAGGCCGCCATCGCCTCCTCGTCGCCCCACCGGCTGATCGAAGCGGTCTGCGTCCGGCTCGGGCTGGAGTGGATCGAGGTCCGGTGCTCAGCCGATGACGAGCAGCGGGGCAAACCGGCCGGCGACGTCTACCTCACGGCCGCCCGCCGGCTCGGGGTGCGCCCCGCGGCCTGCCTGGCGATCGAGGACTCGCCCAACGGGGTGCTGGCCGCGCGGGCGGCCGGCATGCGCTGCGTGGCCGTTCCCGACCGCAACCTGGCCGGGGACCCGCGCTACCGGGAGGCCGACCTGGTGCTGGGCTCGCTGCGGGAGCTGGACGAGGCGGTGCTCCGCGGGCTGGGCGTCTGATCGGGGACGGCGTCCGGCGGATCGCGTGGGCGGGGCGGAGGAGGGCGAGGGGGTACCATGCGGCCATGGGCCGGCGGATCAACTTCTACCTGGATGACGACCTGATCGAGGCGCTCAACCAGCACACCCAGGTCTCGCCCCTCTCTCGGAGCGAGATCGTGGCGATCGCCCTCCGGCGGCTGCTCCGCGAGGAGCGGCGGCGGGTCAGGGTGGACGTTCCGGCCACCGAGATGGCGCGCCGGATCGCGGCGGGAGAGCTGCCCTCCCAGCGCCTGGACGGCCCCAGGCTGCGCACCCTGCCCCCTCCCTGGGAGAATTGACGCGCCCGAGGTTTGGCCCCCGGCCGCCCCGGGTATGAGCTGAACTGTTCAACGCGAGAGTCCCGTGCCCACCTACGGATACCACTGCCCCCGGTGCGAGGCCGAGTTCGAGGTCTCCCAACGAATGACCGACGACTCCGGCGCCGACTGCCCCCGCTGCGGGACACCCGGCCGCCGGCTGTTCTTCCCGACGGGGATCGTCTTCAAGGGGAGCGGCTTCTACAAGACCGATTCGCGCCGCTCCTCCAGCGCCTCGGTGAACGGCGGGTCGTCCCCTCCGAGCAAGGCCGGTGGCGAGACCGCCGCCCCCGCCGGCGAGAAGAAGTCCGGGGGAGAGAAGCGGCCGGCCGCGACCAAGCCGGTCACGGGCGGCGAGGCCCCGTCGGCAAGCTCGACCACACCCTGAAGGTCGCCGCCCCGAGCGGCGTTGCTAGCATGGTTCAGGCACGGACAGGTGTCCGTCATCACCAGGAGGCCCCGATGGCGCATCCCGTCACCATCACCGATTCCAACTTCCAGTCCGAGGTTCTCGACAGCAAGATCCCGGTCCTGGTCGACTTCTGGGCGTCCTGGTGCACCCCCTGCAAGCTGGTCGCCCCGATCGTCGAGGAGTTCAGCACCGAGTACGAGGGCAGGGTCAAGGTGGGCAAGGTGGACGTCGACGCCAACCCCGCCACCCCCGGGATGTTCGGGATCATGAGCATCCCCACCCTGATGGTGTTCCAGGGCGGCAAGGCCACCGACCGGATCGTCGGCTTCCAGCCCAAGCCGGCCCTCAAGGCGCGGCTCGACGCCGTCCTGGGCGCCGCCAGCGGCGCGGCCTGAAGCCAGTCCCCATTTCGCGGTCCTGCCCGGGCTGACCCCCGCCGGGCGCTCGGGCGAGCCGGGCACCGCGGGGTGGCGGTGGGTCACCCGGAGGCGCGACACCCGAACTGCGCGTCGCTTGCCAAGTTCGGGAACGCGGGGCCACACTGGAGATGAGAGGAGGGGGACGGGGAGCAGGCCTGGGTTGGGAGGGCCGCCGCGATGGTGGCGCGCGCGCGTGAGACCGCGGCTCAGATGCGTGACGTCCTCGCCTGGCGTGACGTGCGACTGGTCGTCGCACTCTTCTGCGCGGCCCAGCTCCTCGACGGCGTCACCACCTACATCGCCCTCGCGTCCCACCACTTCCAGGAAGAGAACCCTCTGCTCGGCGGCCTGCTCGACAGCCACCCCCTGGCCGCGCTGGCGGTCAAGGTGGTGCTGGCGGTGGTCGTGGTGACCGTCCTGCTGACCCTCCGGCTGCGCTGGCGGCTCCGGCTGGTGGTGATCTCGCTGTTCGCCGCGGTCAGCCTGGTGGCGCCGCTCGAGAACCTCCTGCGCCTCACCGGCGGGGGCTGACCGCGGACCGGGTCCTGGGCGTTGTCCCTGCGCGGGTTGTGGTGGACCTGGCCGCGGGGGTTCGCGGGGCCGCCTGGGTCAGGCGGCCTCGACCTCGGCCAGGACCGCCCCCACCAGAGCGAGCGAGCCGCAGACCAGGACCAGTCCCGCCGGGCCGGCGCGCCGCCGGGCCTCGGCCAGCGCCGCGGCCGGCGGCTCGAGGGCGGTCCCGCCGCCCAGCATCGCCGCGAGTGCGGCGGCCGAGGCCGCGCGCCCGCCACCGACGCTCGTCAGCACCACCTCCTGGGCCATCCCCGCGACCAGCGGGAGCATCAGGTCCAGCTGCTTGTCGGCCATGGCGCCGAAGAGTGCGACCACGCGGCGGCCCCCGGCCAGCTCGGCGACCTCCGGTCCGAGGGCGGTGAGGGCCGCCGGGTTGTGAGCTCCATCGAGGAGCAGCGGGGGGGCGCCCTCCAGCCACTGGAGCCGCCCGGGCCACCGCACCGCGGCGGCACCCGCGACGATCGCCGACGCGGGGATCCCGAGTTCTGGCTGCGGCCGCGGCGGCGACCGCCAGATTCTCGATCTGCACCGCACCCACCATCGGCGACGCACAGAGAAGGCGCGCGACGGAGGCTCCCGGCCCGCCGGTGACGCCCACCTCAACCTCGACCCCTGCCCGGCCACGGCGGGTCCCCCACCAATCCCGGCCGGCCTCGAGAACCCTCAGCTCGGCGCCGACCGTGCGCGCCCGTTCCGCGATGATCGAGCGCGCCGGGTCGGTGGCGGCGCTCACCACCCAGTCGTTCGCCTTCATGATCCCGGCCTTCTCCGCGGCGACCGCCTCCACCGTGTCGCCGAGCCACTCGCGGTGGTCCAGGGCGACGTTGGTGATCACGCAGCCGCCGAGGTCGGCGACGTTGGTGCTGTCCAGCCGGCCGCCCATCCCCACCTCGCAGACGACGCAGTCCGCCCGGTGGCGGGCGGCGGCGAGGAAGCCCATCGCGGTCAGCATCTCGAACTGGGTGGGGTGCCCCCCCGGCGGTGCCCCGTCGGCCACGGCGAGCACCTCCCCGGCCAGGACTGCGAAGCGGTCGTCGCCGAGCGGCTCGCCGTCGAGGACGATCCGCTCCCCCCAGCGAACCAGGTGAGGCTTGGCGAGCAGGGCCGTCCGCCGCCCCGCCGCCTGCGCCATCGCCTCCAGCAGCGCGCAGACCGAACCCTTGCCGTTGGTGCCCGCGACCAGCACCCCGCGGAGCCCTCGGTGGGGATCGCCCAGGCGGGCGAGCAGCCATCGGGTCCGCTCCAGGCCGGGCACGATGCCGAACCGGCCCGCCGCCTCCAGACGCGACATGGCCGCGGAGAGTGGCTCCGGCTCCGGGCCGCCTCCGGAGCCCGTCCCTGCGGTGGTCACGACGCGGGCCGGGACCTCCACGGCCAGGTCTGGGCCATCGCCTCGTCCTCGCCGGGCCTCTCGAGGAGGTCGCCAAGCAGGCGGAGCCAGGCCCGCTGTCGCTCCTCGGGGTCGACGACGCCCTCGATGTCGCGGTTGCGGTACAGGCGTCCGGTCTGGTGGGCGAGGGTGGCCTGCAGCTCCTGGTACTCGAGGACCGCGGGCGCCTCGATCCGCGCCGGACCCGGGCAGCCGGGAACCCGCGCCTCGACGTGGAAGAGCCGGCCCCGGTCGTGGTCGAAGGTGGAGATCGGCAGAAGCTCCAGGCTGTCCACCGCCGGCAGCAGCCCCGACAGGCGCTCCAGCCAGGCCGCCTGGGCATCCGGCTGCGCATCCGAAGCCTCATCGACGAAGAGCTCTCCGGCCAGGGCCAGGATGGCCACCTGGAACTGCCGGTAATAGAGGAGGTCCGCCCCGCTCACGGCCACCGAGCCGATCACCTCGCCGGCGTCGTCCGCGAAACTGACCATGAAGGGGCGCGCGTAGGGTTTGCGCGCCTCCTGCTCCGACCAGCGGACGCTGATCGCCGGCATCAGGGGGCGGGCGCGGCGCGGCGGGACCGGGCCAGCGCCAGGGTGTTGCGGAGCAGCATCGCGATGGTCATCGGGCCCACCCCGCCGGGGACCGGCGTGAGCCACCCGGCGACCGGCTCGACGGACGCGCGGTCCACGTCGCCGAGCAGCCGCCCGTCCACGGGGGTGGTGCCGACGTCGATCACGGCCGCGCCCGGCTTGACGTACTGAGCGGTGATCATCCCCGGGCGGCCGATGGCGGCGATCAGGATGTCGGCCTCCCGGCAGACCCCGGTCAGGTCGCGTGTCTTCGAATGGCAGACGGTGACGGTGGCGTCGGCATTGACCAGCAGGAGCGCCAGGGGGCGCCCGACGATCACGCTTCGGCCGACGACCACCGCCCTGCTTCCGGCGATGGGCACGCCGGAGCGCCGGAGCAGCTCCATGCAGCCGAGCGGCGTCCCCGGCACCACCCGGGCCGCCGCGCCGGCGGCGAGCCGGCCGAGGTTGAGGGGGTGGAACCCGTCGGCGTCCTTGGCGGCGGGGACGGCCTCGAGCACGGCGGTGGAGTCGACCTGGCGCGGCAGCGGGAGCTGGACCAGCATGCCGTCGACGTCGCGGTCCTGGCTGATCCGAGCGCAGAGATCGAGGATCTCGGAGGTGGTGCTGTCGCCCCCCGGGGTGTGCAGGGTGAAGCGGATACCGGCTCGCTCGGCGGCCCGCCCCTTGTTGCGAACGTAGGTGGCGCTGGCCGGGTCGTCCCCGCAGAGCACCACGGCGAGGTGGGGCGACGCCTGCCCCGCGTCGACCATGGCCGCGACCTCGGCCGCGATCTCGGCACGGATCGCCTTGGCGATCGCGCTCCCGTCGATGACGATGGCGCTCACGAGCGGGTTCGCTCCACGGTGACGCTGAAGCGGTCGACGGCCACCGGGAGCGGAGGCCGCTTGGCCACACGAACCAGCACCGACCTGGCCCGCGGCTCCTCGAGCAGGGCCTCGGCGAGCCGCTCTGCGACCGTCTCGACCAGGTGGTAGCTGGAGTCCTCGACCACCCGCCGGCACTTCTCCACCAGGCCGGCGTAGTCGATGGTGTCCTCCACCCGGTCGGTCCGCGCGGCAGCCCGGGTGTCGGTGCGCACCTCGACGTCGACGTCGAGGTGGACCCCGGCGCCGCGCTCGTCGGCCAGGCAGCCGTGGTGGCCGAAGAAGCGCATCCCCTCGAGGCGCAGGACGTCCCGACCCGTGACCATTTCGTCAGGCCGCCCCGTGCCGCTGGATGGGTCCGCGCGGTGAGGAGTGGGGCTCACCCGGCCGATTCTAAAGGCGGCGGGTCTCCGGCCATCCGGACGGTCAGGCCGAGCGCGGCTCCTCCACCGGTTTCAGAAGGGTCTCGTGATGGTCGACGGGGTTGATCATCACGACCTGGAAGAGGTCCTCGAAGTCGCACTGGAAGAGCTGCATCAGCTGCTGGCGAAGCTTCGGGCCGGGGTTGCGGGTCCCCGCCTCCAGGGCCGGAATGTAGTTCTGGGTCACCCCCAGGCGGCGTGCCAACTCCCGCTGGGTCAGCTTGTGCCTGTCCCTCATGGCGCGGAGCCCGGTGGCGCGTACCTCAACGTTCATGGTTGAACAACATAGTACCTGACAGTGGTTTCGTCAACGCATGCGGAGCTGGCGGGGGGAAGCTGCTCCTCGAGGACGCGGGAGAGCCGGCAATCGACGTCAGGCTTGACTTGCGTAGGGGCGGCGTGGTCCCCTGCGCCGCGTGGAAGCCGCGCAGCTCCGGGCCAGGGTCACCGCCATTCCCTGGTACCACAGCATCGACCTGGGCCAGGGTGTGGTCACTCCCGGCGTGTCCCGCAGCAGCATTCCCCCCGCCGCCCTCCCCGACTTTCGAGGGCGCAGCGTCCTCGACATCGGCGCCTGGGACGGCTACTACTCCTTCCTGGCCGAGCGGGGCGGCGCGTCGCGGGTAGTGGCGCTCGACCACTACGTGTGGAAGCTGGACTTCGCAGCACGGCAGGAGTATTGGGACTGTTGCGCCCGCGACGGGGTGCTTCCTGACCCAGGCCGTGAAGCCGAGTTCCTCGACCATGCAGGCCTGCCGGGTCGACGCGGCTTCGACCTGGCCCGGGAGGCCCTGGGGAGCCGGGTCGAGCCAGTGGTCGGTGACTTCATGAGCATGGACCTCGAACCGCTGGGGAGGTTCGACGTCGTCCTCTTCCTCGGAGTCCTCTATCACCTCACCGAGCCGTTCACGGCACTGAGACGGCTGCGGGCAGTGACCCGAGGGCTGGCGGTGATCGAGACTCACGCCATCCAGGTTTCTGGGCACCGGAACGAACCGCTGCTCCGCTTCCTCGCCGGCGACGAGCTGAACCGGGATCACACCAACTGGGCTGAGCTCACCGAGCCGGCGCTGCATGGCATGTGCCGCGCCTCGGGGTTTCGGAGAGTCGAAACCAGGGTTGGCCCGCCCCGACCGTCGCTACCTGCGCTGGCACTGCGCAGGGTTCGCGACGTGGCCGGGGCCGCCACGGACCGGGCCCGGACCCGGGGATGGCGCATCGTGGTCCACGCTCACGCCGAGGAGTGAGAGTTGGACTGGGGGCGGCACATCCCGGTCGCGTAGACGGCGGGCCTGATCGCTCTCACCAGCGAGGACCGGCTCGGACCGACCCACCGACGACAGCGGGACGCCGGACCGCAGCGCCCCCGATCTGCGACGATCTGAGGCGATGTGCCGGGTCTGCCAGAAGCGCCCTGAGATCCCCGACGAGAAGAGCGGCCGCTGTGAGGCCTGCGTCAAGGCGGGCCGGATGGCGCTCCGCTTCCGCCTCGCTCCCGGGCCGGGCGGTGCCGGTCTCCGGGTCAAGGCGGGGGAGATCTCCCCTCGGGCCCTTCGCCAGAAGTGGCTCGGCCCGCTCCAGGCGTACGGGGCGCAACCCCAGCCGCGACCCCACCTCGGCCTGCACGAGGCGGAGCTGGTGGTCGCCAAGGACCACCTGGAGACGATCCGGGTCGCCCCCGACCTCGCCGGTCAGGTCCCCGCGGTGCTCGAGGCGCTGCGCCAGGCGGCCGAGCGCACCGACGCCTCCTGGTAGCCGGGGTTGCCTGCCCGCCGACCAGGCGCGACCCACACCGCAACGGTCAACGGAGGCGGCGGACTGAGACCGTCAGTGGGTGATCAGCCACTGCCAGCTGGGCTCACCGAGCCCACCGGTCGCTGAGATCGCCCAAGTGGCGACGGTCACGCCGCCCATGCTGCCGGTCAGGTGGCCGACCACGGTGCCGGAAGCGATCGCGGTTGGATCAAGGTGGGGAACCTGGCTCACCGAGAGTTTCAGGGTGTCGCCGATCCGGACCTCGACGGAGGAGAGACCGCTCTCGAAGCTCGCGTGCAGGCCGGCGCTGGTACCCCACGCGGAGCGGAGCGTGCCCGATAGCGCGGGGAGCTTGAGCGACGCCGGGACGATGGTCGGGAAGTCCTCGAAGGCGGTCTTCACCGCGGTGGAGGCCTCCGAGAGCGCGAGCCCCAGCTCGTCGCCGAGGGCGCCGCTCGGGGTGGTCTGGCCGAGGACGGCGCCGACCACCTGAACGTCCGAGCTCGTGCCCAGCGGGCCGGCGTGCTCGGCGGCGAAGAGCAGGCAGCCGCCGGCCTGAGGCGTCGACCCGGTCTTGATCCCCAACCAGCCCGGGACGGTGCCCAGGTCGGTGTCGAGGTTGTGGATGGTGGTGCCGTCCGGCATGGTCGCCGTCGGGGTGCTGACCAGGTAGGCGAGAGCCGGATCGGCGATGGCGGCCTCACCCAGCCTCACCAGGTCGCCGGCCGTCGAGACCGTCTGGGGGCTGTAGCCGCTGGCGTCCGCGAAGGTGGTCTGGGTCATCCCTAGGGCCTTGGCCTCGGTGTTGAGCTCGGCGACGAACGCCGCCTGCGTGCCCGCCACCCAGACGGCCAGGGTCTCGGCGATGTTGTTGGCCGAGGGGAGGAGCAGGGCGAGAAGCAGCTGCCGCTCGCTGAACTGCTCCCCCGCCGTCACCGGCAGGTTGGAGCCGTCACCCGCCACCACCTGGTCGTAGAAGGCGACGTCCTGCGCCGTGATCGTGTAGTTGGGCCCGCTTTGCTCCGCGACGAGAGGCTTGGCCTTGAGCACCACCAGGGCGGTCATCACCTTGGCGATGGAGCCGATCGGGACGACGGTTGTCGGCGCGAGCTTGGCGATCTGGCCGCCGTCCGAGGAGACCAGGTCGAAGCTGCCGGTCGTGGGCAGGGCGATCGCCGGTGCCGGGCCCGGAGCGACCGCGAGGCTGGCCGGGAGCCGGAGATGGAGGGCCGGCGGCGGGGGGGTGCGCGCCAGCCTGACCGCGGCGACCGCCCCGGCCCCGACCACCACGCCGGCCACGACCGCGAACCCGAGCGCCAGCAGACGCCCGCGACGGTGCGGGCGTCTGCCGGCGGACTGGCCCGGGGGATGACCTGACGCGCAGCTGGACGGCATGGGGCGCCGCCGTGCTCAGCTCTTGGCGCGGCGGCCGTTTCCCTTGAGGGACGCCGAGAGGGTCGCGGAGGGCGAGAAGCGGACCACCTTGCGCGCCGGGACCTTGACCGCCTCGCCGGTCCGGGGGTTGCGCCCCATCCGCGCCGCGCGCTGCTGGATCTTGAAGTTGCCGAAGCCGTGGATGCGCACCTCGCCGCCCTTCTGCAGGGCCCCGGTGATCGCGTCGAAGAACCAGCGCACGTCATCGCGCGCCCGTGTCATAGCGTACGTCCCGCCTTCCTCGTCCTCGACCTTCACCTTCCACATCTCGGCCAGGGAGTCGCGAGTAATCACTTCGGCCATGCTCTCTCTCCAAATCCGGTCGGGTGCTGTGATGGCCCGAATTGTAAGGTCGCGCAACGGGTTTCTCAACTCTCCCCCGTGCTACGGTGCGCGGGTGCACGGAGTTGCGGCGGGGCTGCCCGGGGTCGAATGGGATCGCGAGCTGTTTGCGGCCGGCGGCCATGTCATGCAGAGCCGCTCCTGGATGGAGGTGCAGCAGGCGCTGGGCGACGAGATCGTCCACCAGCGGGGTGAGGGGTGGCGCTGGGCAGGCGTCCACCACCGCGGTCGGGGGATCGCCTACCTCTATCTCCCCTACGGGCCCGCGCTCGAGCACGCGGACCGGCTCGGCGACGCCATCGACGCGATCCGAGCGGCCGGCGCCGAGCTGGGAGCGGACTTCGTTCGGGTCGAACCCGACCTCGAGGTGGCCTCCGGCAGCGATGCAGCGGACGCCGAGGCCGTGCTCGCCGCACGGGGAGCGGCGCGGGTCCGCAGCGTGCAGCCCCGCCACACCCTGGTCCTCGACCTGCGCCGGACCGAGGAGGAGCTGCGCGCCGAACTGCTGTCCGGGCGGCGGCGCAGCATCAACGCCGCGGCGAGGAAGGGCGTCTCGATCCGCCGCACCCGTGAGCCGCGCGAGGTCGAGGAGTTCCTCCGCCTGATCCGGATGACGGGGCAGCGCAACCGGTTCGACCCCCACCCCGACGAGTATTACCGCACCGTGTGCACCACCCTCTTCGGGCTCCGGGCGGCCTCCCTCTACCTCGCCGAGGTGGAGGGGCAGAACGTGGCCGGGGTCATCGCCTTCGAGTCCCCGACGACCGGGTATTACGCCCACGCCGCCGACGACCCGGAACGCTCGCGCCAGATCGTCGCGGCGGCGCCGCTCGCGTGGCAGATCGTGCTCGACTGCCGTGCCGAGGAAAGAGCGGCGTTCGACTTCTGGGGGGTCATCCCCGACGACTCGGTGGACCACCCCTGGGCCGGTTTCAGCCGGTTCAAGAAGACCTTCGGCGGGCGGCTGGTGACGCGACCGGGCACCTTCGACCTGCCGCTCCGGCCGTGGCGCTATCGCGCCTACCGGGCCGCCCGGGAGATGCGTGCGGCTCGCCGCGGCCGGCCGCCGGCCGTGCCGGCATGAGGTCGGCCACCCGCCCCGAGATCGACCGCTGGGACGACCTGGTGGTCGCCAACCCCGACGGCGGGAGCATGCTCCAGAGCCGGGCCTGGGGCGAGTTCAAGCGCAGCTGGGGCTGGCGGCCCGCCTATCTGGTCTGCGACGACCCGGCCCTGCCGGCGGCGGTCCTCTTCCTACGGCGCCAGGTTCCGGGGCTGGGCGGGCTCTGGTACGCGCCCAAGGGCCCGGGGGTCCGCAGCCCGGAGGATTTGGCTCGAACCCTCGCCTCCCGGCGCGCCTTCGACGGCGCCTTCTGCGTCCAGGTGGAGCCGGAGCTGGCCGACACCCCGTCCAACCGGCTGGCGATGACCGCCCTCGGGCTCCGCAAGGCCGAGGACGTGCAGATCTCCCGCGCCACCGCGGTGGTCGACCTCTCGCTCGATGAGGATGCCCTGCTTGCCTCCTTCCGGCCGAAGACGCGCTACAACATCCGGCTGGCCGGCCGCCACGGGGTGAGGGCCGAGCCGATCCCCTGCGACGAGGCGGGGGTGACGACCATGTACGCACTGATGGCGGCGGCCTTCGAGCGCGCCGGCTACCCACTGCGCCCGCTCGCCTACTACGCCGGCTACTGGCGTCTGTTCGAGGCCAGCGGCCAGGGGCAGCTCTTCCTCGCCAGGCTCGACGATGAGGTGCTCGCCGGCGCCTACGTGGTCCGGCTCGGCGACCGGGCCTGGTACAAGGACGGGGGTTCGGTGACCCACCGGCACGAGGTGATGGCCCCCCACCTCGTCCAGTGGGAGGCGATGCGCTGGCTGCGCCAGCGGGGGGTGCGCAGCTACGACCTCTTCGCGGTCCCGACCCAGGAGCAGGTCGCCGCCGGTGACCACGCGCTGGGTGGGCTGATGCAGTTCAAGGCGGGCTTCACCTCCGACCTGCGCGAGTTCGTCGGAACCTGGGACCTGGTCCTCGACGAGCGCAGGTACCGGCTCTGGAGGCGGGCCGGGGAGCCGCTCACCCGGCGGCTGCGCTGGCGGCTCCGGCGCGACCTGCTGTACTGAGGCTGGGTGGGCGGGCCTGCCCTCCGCGGCTGACCCTCCGGGGGAGCGCCAGCCGTCCGGCCGATCAGCGCTGGCGCCAGATCCGCTTCATCACCACCTTGGCCAGCTTCTCGGGATCGTGGTGGGAGCTGACGGTAGTGCTGACCACGTCCGCCAGGATGTAGCGGACCGGGTGCTGCTGGGCCCGCTGGCGGTCGAAGGTCACCCGGTTGATCCCGGCGCGGCGTGCCGAGGCGGGCAGCGGTGGGGTGAGGTTGCTGTTGACCACCACGTAGTCGAAGAGGTTGCCCCCGACGTGCGCCTGGATCGCGTCGAGATGCTCGCTGACGGTGTAGCCGAAGGTCTCTCCAGGCTGGCCGGCGACGTTGCAGATGTACACCTTGACCGCCGGGCTCGCCCGCAGCGCCTCGATCATGCCCTCGACCAGCAGGTTGGGGAGGATCGAGGTGTACAGCGAGCCGGGACCGATGATCACCATCTCGGCGTTGAGGACCGCACTCTCCGCCTCGGGGTTGATTGGCGGCCCGGCGGGCTCCAGGAAGACGCGATCGATGTGCCCGTCGCCGACCGGGACCTTGGACTCCCCGACTCGAAGCTCCTCGCCCACATTGGCGCAGAGGACGACATCGGTGAGCGTGCTGGGGACGATGGTGCCGCGGACGGCGAGGACCCGCCCCGACTCCCGGATGGCGTGCTCGAAGTCGCCGGTGATCTCGGCCATGGCCATGATGAAGAGGTTGCCGAAGGAGTGGCCGCCCAGCTCGCCGTCGCCGGAGAAGCGGTGCTGGAAGAGGTCGGTCATCAGCGGCTCGGTCTCGGCGAGGGCGGTCAGGCACTGCCGGAAGTCGCCCGGGGGGAGTACCCGGAACTCGTCGCGGAGGCGGCCGCTGGAGCCGCCGTCGTCGGCGACGGTGACGATGGCGACGATGTTCCCGGTGTACTTCTTGATACCCCGGAGCAGTGTCGAGAGGCCGGTGCCCCCGCCCATGGCCACCACCCGCGGCCCCCGGGAGAGGAGCCGGTAGTCGTAGAGCTGCTGGACGAAGCCGCGCTCGCCGGTCCCCCCGGGAAGGAACGGGCCGAGCACCGACTTGCCGAGGTAGTAGAAGCTGATCCCGATGATGGCGAGCCCGATGGCCAGGAAGATCAGGCCGCGGACGGACCGGGGCAGGAACTGGAGGGTGAGGTCGGACACCCAGTCGGGGAACCGGAAGGTCGACGAGTAGATGTCGCGCAGGGCGTAGCCGATGGCCAGGGCGACCATGACGATGCCGACCATCAGCAGCAGCAGCCAGCGCTTGACGTGCAGACCGGGGGTGAGCAACCGGGTCAGGTTGTTCCCGGTTCGGAGACGTGCCTTCATCCTTCGAGGCGATTGTCCCACGCGCCTAGGTGGAGCGCCCGGGCACGGGAGAGGCGGCCTGCCGAGGGTCAGCCCGGAGCGAGGCGGTCAAGGCGTGTCGGGGGTGGACGAGGCCGACCTCGGGGGGAGACGGCGCCCCCGCGGCCAGATCGTGCCCGATTCGGAAGAGGTGGAGCAGGCCGTCGGCGACGGCTCGCCTATCCCAGGGTCAGTGGGGGTAGCGCGCCGCGGGCGATCAGCTCAGCAGCCTCCGCCGGCGGTCCCTGGGCGAGGCCGAGGGGGCGGCGGCCCATGCTCACGTAGATCCCACCGCCTCGGGCGATCACCCCCCCGTCGAGGCAGTTGCGACCGTCCACGACGAGCCGCCCTCGCATCAGACGGAGCACTCGCTCCCAGTCCAGCTCGCGATACTCCGGCCATTCCGTGACGACCCCGACGGCGTCGACCCCGGTCACCGCCACGTAGGGGTCGTCCACGAGGGTTGTCCCCGGCAGCAGGTGCCGAGCCCCGTCGAGCGCCACCGGGTCGGTGGCGACGATGCCGGCTCCCATCTCCTCCAGCTGGCGGATGACGTCAAGCGCGGGCGCCTGGCGCATGTCGTCGGTAAAGGGCTTGAAGGCGAGGCCGAGGATCGCCACCCGGCGCCCCTCCAGGCTCCCGCCCAGTCCCTGGACCAGCTTCCCGGCGAACCGCCGCCGCTGCTGGCTGTTGACCTCGATGGCCGCCTTCAGCAGCCAGAAGCTCTGGCCGTGGTATCCGGCCGAGGTCTCCAGGGCGCGCACATCCTTGGGGAAGCAGGAGCCTCCCCAGCCGAGGCCGGCACTCAGGAAGCTGCGGCCGATACGGGGGTCCAGACCCATCCCATCAGCCACCTTCTCGATGTCGGCCCCGGTCAGCTCGCAGAGCTGGGCCATCTCGTTGATGAAGCTGATCTTGGTTGCCAGGAAGGCGTTGGAGCCGTACTTGATCAGCTCGGCGCTGACGCTGTCGCAGAGCAACCTAGTGGTATTCGGACCGCCGAGCAGCGCGGCCACACGCCCCACCGCGGCGGGGTCGTCGCCGCCGACCACGACCCGGCTCGGGGTGCGGAGGTCCTCGAGGGCGGAGCCCTCGCGGAGGAACTCGGGGAACATCACGAAGGCCAGATCGTCCCGGCGACAGCGGCGGGCGAGGGCGCGGGTGGTCCCCGGAGGCACCGTGCTCTTGATGGCCACGACGGTGCCAGGAGTGGCGTGCTCGACCACGGCGTCGACGGCCGCGTGCACCTGAGCGAGGTCTGCTTCACCGTCCGCCGTCGGCGGCGTGCCCACCGCCACGATCACGATCCCCGCCCCGGCGACCCCGTCCCCGATGGCCTCCACCGCCCGGAGCCGGCCCGACGCGACCACCGCGCTGAGCAGCTGGTCGAGGCCCGGCTCGTGGATGGGCGCATTGCCCGCGGCCACCGCCGCGCGGCGCTCCGGATCGAGCTCGACCACTCGGACCTCGCGACCCTGCTCGGCGAGCCCGGCCGCGGTCACCAGGCCAACATAGCCGGCGCCGATGACGCAGACAACCCGGTCCTCGCCGTGCCCTGCCATGGCTGCGAACTCTAACCTTCGCCATGCCCTGCCGGCTGCCGGAGCAGGCTGCCGGTGTCGACCGGAGCGCCACTGGTTCCCTTACGATCTACGGCCATGCCCACCGAGACCCGGCCAATGCGGCGCGTGGTGATCACCGGTGGGGCGGGGTTTCTCGGCTCGCACCTCTCCGAACGCGCCATCCAACGTGGCATGGAGGTGGTGGTGCTCGACAACCTCCTCACCGGCAGCATGGGGAACATCGCCCACCTGCTCGGCAACCCGGCCTTCAGCTTCCAGCACCAGGACGTGACCGAGCAGCTCGAGGTCGAGGGCGAGGTCGACGCGGTCCTCCACTTCGCCTCGCCGGCGAGCCCCATCGACTACGCGCTCATGCCGATCGAGACGATCAAGGTGGGAACGTTGGGCACCCACAAGGCGCTGGGGCTAGCCAAGGCGAAGGGGGCGCGCTTCCTGCTCGCCAGCACCAGTGAGGTCTATGGGGATCCCGCGGTGCACCCGCAACCCGAGACCTATTGGGGGAACGTCAACCCGGTCGGCCCCCGAAGCATCTACGACGAGGCGAAGCGGGCCGCCGAGGCCTTCACGATGGCCTATCACAACCACCACGGCCTGGACACCCGGATCGTGCGGATCTTCAACACCTACGGCCCGCGCATGCGCCGAAACGACGGACGCGCCGTGCCCGCCTTCGTCACCCAGGCCCTCACCGGCGCGCCCATCACCGTCTTCGGCGACGGCTCGCAGACGCGCAGCCTCTGCTACGTCGACGACCTCGTCGAGGGCATCGAGCGGCTGCTCCTCAGCGATCGCCCGCTGCCGGTCAACATCGGCAACCCCGATGAGATCACCATGCTCGAACTGGCCCGCACCGTCCGCGACCTCTGCGGCAGCCGCAGCGAGATCGTCTTCCAGCCCCTGCCGGTCGACGACCCCCGACGGCGGCGGCCGGACATCGGCGTCGCGCGGGAGCTCCTCGGCTGGGAGCCGCAGGTGTCCCTGGAGGAGGGCCTCACCCGGACCATCGCCTGGTGGCGTGAGAGCCGGGACGCCCCGGACGGCCCCGGCGCGAGGTCCGGGAACGGCGGCACGTTGGGGTAGGATGCGCCAGCCCATGGCCGAACCATTCCTCTCCGTCCTCATGCCCGCCCTCAACGAGGAGCGGACCCTCTCCACGGTGCTCGACGCCGTGCTCGAGTCCCCGGTCGATCTGGAGGTCGTCCTGGTCGACGACGGTTCGACCGACCGGACCTGGGAGCTGATGAGCGCCCGCGCCGAAGCTGACCCGCGGGTCCGGGCCTTCCGCCACCAGGTCAACGGCGGCAAGGGGGCGGCGATCCGCACCGCGCTGCGCCAGGCGCGTGGAACGGTGGTGCTGATCCAGGATGCGGACCTCGAGTACGACCCGGCCGATTACCCCCGCCTGCTGGAGCCCATCCGGTCCGGCCGGGCCTCCGTCGTCTACGGCTCCCGGGCCTTCAGCAGCCACACCGCCTACTCGTACTGGTACGTGATGGGGAACCGGCTGGTGACCCTGGCGACCAACCTCATCTACAACTGCTACCTCTCGGACATGGAGACGGGCTACAAGGTGATGCCGCGAGAGCTCGCCCTCTCGCTCGACCTGCGGGCCCGGGGCTTCGAGCTGGAGCCGGAGATCACCGCCAAGGTGCTGCGCTCCGGCCACCGGATCTACGAGGTCCCGGTGAGCTACGCGGCCCGTTCCCGCGCCGAGGGCAAGAAACTGACCGCCATGGACGGCGCGCGCGCTGTCCGTGCCCTGGTGCAGTACCGGGGATGGCGCCCGCTGAGCAGGCGCTGACCGCGCCATGAGCGCGCGGGACGCACCGGGACCGGGCGGCCCCATCGCCCCGACCCCATCCTCCGATGCCGCAGAGAGCGCCGCCCAAGGTGGTCTCCGCCGTTGGGGGCTGTCCGCGCTGGCGCCGGCCGTCTTCCTGGTTCTGGCACTGGCGGCGCTCTGGCCGGGACTCTCCACCGGCCATGACACCGTGGTGGGCAACACAGGGGATCCCTCGCTCTTCGTCTGGTCGCTGGCGTGGGCGCCCTTCGCTCTCAGCCACCACCTCAACCCGCTGGTGACCGACTACATCCACTACCCGAGCGGCGCCAACCTGATGTGGAACACCTCGATCCTCTTCCCCGCCCTGGTGCTGACTCCGGTCACCAACCTCTTCGGCCCGATCGTCTCCTACAACGTGCTCACCGTCCTGGGCATGTGGCTCTCCGGGTGGTGCGCCTTCCTGGCGGTGCGCCGCTTCACCCGGCACTGGTTCGCGGCGGCGGTGGGAGGGCTTCTCTACGAGTTCAGCCCCTTCATGGTGGTGGAGATCACCGGTCACGCCCACCTCTTCGTGGCGGTCTTCCCTCCGCTGCTGATCCTCTTCGCGGACGAGATCCTGGTGCGGCAGCGGCACCGCGCCTGGTTGATGGGCGGGCTGCTCGGCTTCGCCGCCGCCTGCCAGCTCCTCACCGGCACCGAGCTTCTCGCGATCTCCGCCCTGATGTCGATCCCGGCGCTGGTTACGCTGGCCATCGTCTTCCGGGCCCAGCTCCGCGCCCGGCTCCCGTACGCGACCCGAGCCGCGGCCGCCGCCCTGGGAGTGTTCGCGGTGCTCGCCGGGTACCCGCTCTACGTCCTGCTGCTCGGTCCGCAACGGGTCTCCGGGGCGCTGCAGGGGTACGGGTTCGTGGCCCGACCGACCTCCTTCCTCATCCCCTCCCATTTCGAGCTGATCGGCGGATCCTCCACGGTGTTCGACTCCAGTGTCTACATCGGCGTCCCACTGCTCATCCTTGCGGTGGCCGTCGCGGTCCGGATGCGCCGCCACGCCGCCGTGCTGGCGTCGGCGGTGACCGTCGTCTGTGCCGTGGTGCTGGCGCTGGGCGGCCACCTCACCGTCCACGGGCCACCCACCCGAATCCCGCTGCCGTGGATCATCCCCCAACACCTCCCGGTGCTCGATAACATCCTTCCGGTCCGCCTGATGGTCGCCGGCTACCTGGCCCTGGCGGTCATCGTGGCTGTCTTTCTGGACCGGGTACTGGACGCCCCGATCCGTCTCCGGATCGCCGGCGTCGCGGCGGTGGTGGTGGCGCTCGTCCCCCTCATCCCCAGCCTGCCGATCTCCTCCGCCCAGTTCGCGATCCCGGCCTTCTTCACCGACGGCTCCGCTCAGCGGCTGCCCACCGTCGGGTCGGTGCTGATCACCCCCTACGGGGGGTACGGCCCCGAGGTCTGGCAGGCGGTGGCAGGGATCAGCTTCAAGACCCAGCTCGGGCTGGTCTTCACCCCCGGGCCGGGCGGCCATGTCTGGAACGCGGAGCTGGACCCGCTCGGCGAGGAGCTCACCGCCCTGGGCCAGGGCGCGAGTGCTCCGGCCGAGCTCTCCGCCTCGGACCGTGCCGCCTACCTCGCTGACATGAGCGATCACGACGTGACCACCGTGATCGTCGGCCCCGCAACGAGGTCGGCGCAGGTGGCTCTGCTCATGACCGAGCTGCTGGACAGGACGGGCACCCGCACCGGCGGCGTCACCGTCTGGTACGGCGTGCAGCCCGGCGGTGGATGACGGCGGGGTGAGCGCACCGATGGCGGCGGACCCGGAGCGACCGGCCATCTCCGTCTCCTCTGATCGCACCACCCGGCCCAGGCGCCTCCTCAAAGTGGCGGGCGCTTCCGCCCTCTGCCTGGCCGTGGCGGTGGGGGTCATGTGGCCCGGGCTGTTCAGCGGGCACGACACCATCGTCGGGGGTGTCGGGGATCCCTCGTTCTTCATTTGGCAGCTGCAGTGGATGCCCTTCGCCCTCGGTCACCACCTCAACCCGCTGGTGACCGACTACCTGCACTACCCGAGCGGCATCAACCTGATGTGGAACAGCGGCATCGTCCTGCCGGCGCTGGTGCTCACGCCGGTCACCGTCCTCCTCGGCCCGATCGTCTCCTACAACGTGCTGGCCGTTCTCGGCATGTGGCTCTCGGGCTGGGTGGCCTTTCTCGCCGCCCGCCGGTACTCGCAGCGTTGGTTGGCGGCGGCGCTCGCCGGGCTCCTCTACGAGCTCAGTCCCTACATGGCCAGCCAGATCCTCGGCCACGCCCAGCTGTTCGTGGCCGTCTTCCCTCCCCTGCTCGTCATCTTCGCGGACGAGATCCTGGTGCGGCAGTCTCACCGTGCCCGGTTGATCGGGGGGCTGCTGGGCCTGGCGACGGCCGCCCAGCTGCTCACCGGGACTGAGATGCTGACCATCTCGGTGCTGATGGCGATGCCGGCGCTGATCACCGTCGCGATCATCTTCCGCTCCCGGTTCCGTCAGCGGCTCGACTACGCTCTCCGCGCCTTTGCCACCGCGCTGGCGGTCTTCGTGGTGGTGGCGGGGTATCCCCTCTACCTGCTTCTCCTGGGGCCGCAGCGGCCCGGTGGCGCCCTAGAGGGGTTCACGTGGGTGGCACGTCCCGAGTCCTTCCTCATCCCCACTCACCTCCAGCTGATCAGCGGGCCGATCGGCGTCCTGGACTCCTCCGTTTACATCGGCGTCCCGCTGCTGGTCCTCGCGGCGGCCCTCACCGTCCGGATGCGCCGCAACCCGGTCGTGGCGGCATCGGCGGTGACCCTGGTCTGCGCGATGGTGCTGGCGCTCGGCGGCCGGCTCACGATCGACGGGTCGGCCACCCGGATCCCGCTCCCCTGGCTCGTCGCCCAGCACGTGCCGCTGCTGCAGAGCCTGCTACCGGTCCGGCTGATGCTCGCCGGCTACCTGGCCCTGGGGATCATCCTGGCGGTCTTCCTGGACCGGGTGCTGGAGGCGTCACCGCGGTGGCGGACCGCCGGCCTGATCGCCGCTGCGGTGGCGCTCGTACCCATCGTCCCCAGCCTGCCGATCCAGTCCACCCGGCTGCCGGTGCCCGCCTTCTTCACCGACGGCGCGGCCGCGCGGCTGCCGGTCACCGGCTCGGTCCTGATGACCCCTTACGGCAACGACCCGAACACCGACGACACCCCCGAGCTCTGGGCGGCGATGTCGGGGCTTGCGTTCAAGACCCAGATGGGGAGCGTCTACACCCCGGCCGGGGACGGTGGCCACCTCATCGGCCCGGACAGGGATCCGCTGGGGACGGAGCTGAATGCTCTCTGCGACCACGGCGAGATGGCACCCGCATCCCTCGCGCCCGGGGTGCGCACGACGTACCTCGACAACCTGGGGGCGCACGGCGTGACCACCGTCATCGTCGGCCCTTCGCAGGGCGCGGCTCAAGAGGTCCGGCTGATGACCGAGCTACTGGGCCGGCCGGGCGTCAGCACGGGCGGGCGTGACCGTCTGGTACGGGGTGGGCGCCCTGACGGGGTAGAGCCGGTGGTCAGGACGAGGCGGGAGCTCCCGGGCCCGCAGCGGTGTCCGCGCCACCGGGTCCGGGCGCGCCAGGGCCGGAGCCGCTGAATCCGGGAGGCGGGCCGCCACCAGGGCCCCAGCCGGTGAGGTCGGCGCGGCGCCGGAAGTACTCGTCGCGGGTCACCTGGCCGCGGGCGTACGCGAGATCTAACTCGTCCAGGGCGGGTGGGCGGAAGCGGGGGGCGTAACCACCGCCGCCGTACCAGCCCATCCGCACCGGGCGGCCCGGACGGGCGAGGGCCACGACCAGCCAGACGATCGAGGCGATCATCAGGGCGAAGAGGATCAGACCGATGATGTCGAACCAGAGGGGGAAGCCGAGTCCGGGGCCATAGCGAATGAACATGGGGGCACTCTAACCCGGTCCGGCTGTCGTTCTGATGACGAGAGCGACGCGCTCAGGTCGCTGCCACCGCCCTCCGGCGCAGTCCTGAGGTGCCGAAGCTGGCGATCGTCGCCGCCGCCCGGGCCAGCCCCTCCTCGAGAGCCGAGGCAAAGAACTCCTCGTCGTCGCGCTCCGTCGCCGCACACAGGCCGAGGAAGCCGCCGGCAACGGCATCCCCGGCCCCGGTGGGATCGATCACCTCGTCCACCGGCGCGGCCGGCAGCTCAGCGATGCCGGAGGACGTCACCAGGGCTGCCCCCAACGGCCCGGCCTTGACCACCACAGCGCGGAGGCGGCCTCGGCCGCGCAGGCTGCGAGCGGCGGCCTCCCAGCCGGGCGCTTCCGGGACCAGGCTGCTCAGCTCGGCGCGGTTGAGGAAGAGGAGGTCGCAGCCGGTCACCACCTCCAGGACAGCGTCGCGCTCCGGCCCGGTGAAGCAGGCCATACTGTCCACTCCGATCAGCCGGGCCGAGGACTGGGCGAGGATGTCGCGCTGGAGCGATGGCCGCATGCTGCCCAGGAAGAGCACCGGGGCGCGGGCCGCCTCGGGGGTAAGGCGGGGCTGCCACTCCGGGTCGCAGCCGGGCTCCTCGGCCACGGTCACCGCCACCCAGCGCTCGAAGTCGTGGACGGCGTGCCAGCGGAAGGTGGGCTCCGGGCTGACCTCCGCCCCGCCCAGCTCGACGGCGAGGCCGGTGAGGGTCCGGCGCAGCTCGGCGGCGGCGTCCTCCCCCACGATGGTGCTGACGTGGACCCGGCCGTGGGGTGCAGCCGCGAGCGCGAAGTAGAGGCTGGAGCCACCGATCTGGCGGGTCCGCCGTCCATGCGGGGTCACGATGTCGTCGAGGTGGACGGTCCCCGCCGCGGTCATCTCCCAGGACATGGGGTTGGAGGCCGGCCGGCGCCGTTCAGCCGGCGGGGAAGAGGGGGATGATCCGAGCGAGCTGGGGCTCCAGCCGCTGCCGCGCCTCTGCCTGGAGGATCTCCTGGGCGGCGAAGAGGAGATCGCTCACGCGGTCGGCGCTCCGATCGATGCCCAGCTCGTCGCGCAGGGCCGGCTCCACGGCCCCGATGAGCCGGGCCACCGCTCCCCAGAGCACCGGGGGGAGGGGGCGGATGTCGCGGACCCGGCACTCCTCCACGAGGTCGAGGAGGGCGTCGGACTCGCGCAGACGCAACCGTGCCACGGCGAGGCGCTCCCGGCGGAAGCGCGCCCGGCGCTCGATGTCGACCAGCTCGGCGCGGGTGGCGGCGAGCGGCCCTGGCCGGCTGCGCAGCACGGCGGCGGAGATCA
>CAWCBS010000010.1:0-23814 GCA_963793875.1 uncultured Chloroflexia bacterium
CCAGCTCGCCCAGGCTGCGCCCCTCGGCCGCCGCTCGCCGCGGCGCCGGGCCCGCCGGCACGGCGCCTGCGGGCAGGCGCCGAGCCTCCGCGTCGCCGCCCTCTCGACCCGACCCCATGCCAACCATCGCCCACCACCCCCCGCGGGCCCACCCGCGATGTTAATCCAGCGTAACATGCCAGGTGAATGGCGGCTAACCTCAATACCCGGGCGGGAGGCGGCGTGGCGGCGGCCCACGATGGGCCCCGGTCAGCCCACGGACCCCGGGCCGGCGCATCCAGGGCCAGGGGCGCGGGCTCCTCCGCGGCCTCCCCCCGCAGCCGGCGGGAGCGACTGCTGTCCGCCGCGGCCGGACTCTTCGCCCAGCGCGGGTACAGCTCGGTGACCCTGGCCGACATCGGGGGAGCGGCGGGCATCTCCGGACCTGGCGTGTACCGCCACTTCGCGAGCAAGGAGGGACTGCTCGGCGAGCTGCTGGTCGACGTCAGCGAGCGGCTGCTGTCGAGCGCCGAGGAGCGGGTCGCCGCCACCGCCGAAGCGGAGGCCGCGCTGGTGGCTCTGGTCGACTTCCATGCCGGTTTCGCGGTGGACAACCCGGCGCTCATCACCATCCAGTCGCGCGAGATGCCCGCCCTCAGCGTCGAGGACCAGCGCCGGGTGCGCCGGCTGCAGAGCACGTACGTGGAGCTGTGGGCGGACACGGTCATCCGCGCCGGACGGTTCGAGCGGCACGAGGAAGCGGTGGCGGCCGCCCACGCCATCTTCGGCCTGCTCAACTCCACGCCCCACAGCCGCCGTCTGGGCGGCGACGAGACACGGACCCTGCTGCGCTCGCTGGCGCTCGCCGCCCTGCTCCCACCAGCCCCGCCCACCCGGCCACGGCCGTGACGGCGTCGAGCTCCGAAGCCCTGGTCAGGCTGACCCAGCACGGGCCGGTGGCCGAGCTGGCGCTCGATCGTCCGGGGGCTCTCAACGCCATCTCGACGGCGCTCGCGACCGACCTGGTGACCGCCTGCGCCGAGCTCGGACGGCTGCTCCGCTCGGCGCCGCTGCGGGCCGCCGTCATCACCTCGACGAGCGAGCGCGCCTTCTGCGTTGGCGCCGACCTCAAGGAGAGGGCTCGCTTCTCGGATGCCGACCTGCTGGCCCAGCGCCCGCTGATGCGCGCCGCCTTCGAGGCGGTGCGCTCGCTCGAGGTGCCGACCGTCGCCGCGGTGAGCGGCCATGCGCTGGGTGGCGGATTCGAGCTGGCCCTCTCCTGCGACCTGATCGTGGTCGACGAGACCGCCGACCTGGCGCTCCCCGAGACGAGCGTCGGCCTGGTCCCGGGGGGCGGCGGGACCCAGCTGCTGGCCCGCCGCGCCGGGTGGGGGGTGGCGGCCGACCTGATCCTGACCGCCCGGCACGTGACCGGCCCGGAGGCGGTGCGACTGGGACTGGCGGACCGGCTGGTGCCCCGGGGCGAGGCCCGGAGCTCGGCCCTGGAGCTGGCCCGGAGCATGGCGGCCAACTCGCCCACCGCGGTGCGAGCCGCCCGCAGGGCCCTGCGCCTCGGCGCCGGCCGCGACCTCGATAGCGGCCTCGAGCTGGAGGACGCTGCCTGGCGCGAGGCCGCCACCTCACCCGACCGCGCCGAGGGCATCGCCGCATTCGTGGAGAAGCGGCCACCGCGCTGGTCCTCCGGATTGGGGTAGCTGCCGGGCACCGCCTACCCGACTCGGGGCCTCACCCAGGCCCGGCGCGGGATGGTCCGCATCCCCGGGGGTTGAGGACTGAGATGTCGGCAACTCGGCGGACACCGGCGTCGCCAGCGAGCGGCGCGAGGCGCGGGGCCGCCCCGGGTCAGGTCTCGGTGGCTGGGCCCGCCGTCATCGGCCCGTCCCAGGACCACCGCGGCATGGGCAGCTCGGGGGCGACCGTCGAGCCCCTCGGGGAGTACGACATCACCTCCCCCACCGCCCACTCCATGTAGGCGTGGAGGCTGGAGCGCAGCTCGGGGTCGGCGGGCAGGCCGGCGTCGTCGACGGCCTGCATGAAGCAGCGGACGAATCGCGCACCCAGATCCGCCTCCGCCTCGCAGCCCGCGTGCATCTCCAGCATTCCCGAGTGCCCGCCCGTGGCGCGGGAGAAGTCAGGCGGGCCGCCCATCACCTCCGCCCAGTACCGGCCCAGCCTGGTCACGTGGTCGGGATCCAGGTCGTGAGAGAAGGGGTGGCTCAGCACCGGGTCGTCGAGGCAGCGCTGGTGGTGGGCCGCGGCGAGCGCCTGGAAGGCGGCCGCCCCGCCGGCGGCCTGAAAGATCGACGGCCTGCTCATGGCTCCCTCCGTGCCCACCCAGCTCGCGTCGGGCGCCGCCTGCAGCGGTGACCTCTCCCCCGAGGATATCGCGGGTGACGGCGACCTGAACCGCGGCGCCCGGCTCCCGCCCGGACGGCGAGACCTCGTCTGGCGGCGGGGCCGGCTGGGCACGGCGCTGCCGGAGGGGGCTGGCCAGAGAGAATGTCAGAGATCGGCAAGGCCAGTCGCCCCGGATGACCCGAGGGAAAGGGGGCGACGTCGCCGCGCGAGGGAGCGAAGCTGGAGGTACAGGCTGATCATGGGAGTGATCGACGACGCCCTGGACCGCAACGCGGCCTTCGCTTCGGGCTTCGCCTCAGCCACCGGCGATCTGCACGCCGCGCCCGCGCTGCACCTGGCGGTGCTCGCCTGCATGGACGCGCGGCTCGACGTCCACGCGCTGCTCGGGCTGCGACCCGGCGACGCCCACGTCCTCCGCAATGCGGGAGGCGTGGCGACGGACGACGTCATCCGCTCCCTGGTCATCTCCCAGCGGCTGCTCGGGACCCGCGCCGTGGTGCTCATCCACCACACCGAATGCGGGATGCTGAGCTTCCGCGATGAGGAACTGGCGGCGCGCGTCGAGCAGGAGACCGGCGTCCGGCCGCCGTTCGGCTTCGAGGCGTTCACCGACCTCGAAGCCGACCTCCGTGATGCGATGGCACAGATCAGGTCGAGCCCGTTTCTGCCCCACCGGGATCAGGTTCGCGGCTTCGTGTACGACGTCCACACCGGCCGCCTGGCCGAGGTACCCGCCGGCGACCCGGCCATCTGACGCCTCGCCGCCGGATCCGGTTGGCGGGTCAGCGGACCGCGCCCTGCGGAGGGTCGGCCGGGCCGCTCAGAGGAGGGCGCCCGGCATCGGCGGGAGCAGAGCGACCGTGGCCCCCACCGGACCGGCGTCCTCACCCGGGTTGCGCCCCCAGTGGCGGGAGAATCTGCCGTCGAAGCCGATCACCCGACCCCCCGAACGCACGTCGGGGGCGCTCTTCCAGTGCGGGGTGTGGCCATGAATCACCCGTCTCGCGCCGAAGCGGCGGAGATGGGCGTCCAGCCGCGCCCGGTCATCGAAGGCGCGGCGGCCGATCACATGCCGCAGCACGCGGACCACGCCGCCCGGCTCCTGAGCCAGCAGGGTGGCCGCGGCGGCGTTGACCTGCTCCACGCTATGGCCGAGGACCGCGTAGTCGTCGTCGTCGGTGTGCTGGACCAGGGTGCCGTCGTCGAGCAGGAGCATCACCGGGAGGTGGCGCAGCCAGGCCTCCAGCTCGGGATCGCCGCCCAGGCTCGCGAGGTCGGCGGGGTCGCCCCGACGCCGTCGCCAGATGGTCTCCAGCAGCTCGCCGTCGCGCGCCCGCAGCCGTTCGCCGCCGTACCGCGCCTCCTCCACCAGGGCCATCACCAGCAGGTCGTGGTTGCCGAGGATGGCCCGGCTGTTGCGCCGGGTCATGGCCATCCTCGCCGCCCTGTGGCCTCCGGCGTCCCCCGGCCGTCCGCCGGTGAAGAAGTCACCCAGGAAGATGGTCTGGTACTGGTCCTCGGGATATGCGACGAGGGCCCCGGCCAGGCGCTCGTGGTCCCCCTGGACGTCTCCGACGACGAGGATCGGCAGCGTCATCGCCCCAGAGTAGCGGGGCCGGAGCCAGGCGACAGTCCCCCCGCAGGGGAGGTGCCGCCCGAGCCGGGAGGGTGGCCGGTCGCGAGCGTGGCAGCCCCCCCTGGGTCCGAGCAGTTGAGGCCATCGATGTCCACAACCCGGCCGACCCCGGGGGCCCTGCCCACGTGCCGAGCGCTTTCGCCCCCGACATCCGCCGAGCCCACACGCCGGCTCAACCGGCGAGCGTCTCCGCCAGCTTCCGGGTGCGGGCCGCCCTGGCCGTGGCCCGGGTGAGGGCCCGGCCGACCGAGCGCGGGCCGGGCCCCCCGGGCAGCTCGCGGCGGCGCAGCGCCGCGTCGACGTCGAAGAGCGCCAGCACCCCCTCGTCGAGGAGGTCGGAGAGCCCCCGCCACTCCTCGAGACTCAGGTCGGTCAGGGTCCGGCCCTCGGCGACACAGCGGCGGACCGCGGCCCCGACCAGGATGTGGGCCTCGCGGAAGGGCATCCCCCGCGCCACCAGGTGCTCGGCGACGTCGGTGGCGAGCAGCATGGGGTCAGAGGCGGCGCGCCGCATCGCGGCGGTGTCGAAGCGCAGCCGCAGGACCACGTCGGCCACGATCCCGAGGCTGGCGAGGGTGGTGTCCACCGCGTCGAAGAGTGGCTCCTTGTCCTCCTGGAGGTCGCGGTTGTAGGCGAGCGGCAGCCCCTTGAGGGCGGTGAGCAACGCCACCAGGTCGCCGGTCACCCGGCCGGAACGGCCGCGGGCCAGCTCGAGCACGTCCGGGTTCTTCTTCTGGGGCATCAGCGACGAGCCGGTGGCGTGGCTGTCGGGGAGCTCGGCGAAGCCGAACTCCGCCGTGGTCCAGAGCACGATCTCCTCGGCGAACCGGGAGAGGTGGACCATCAGCAGGGCGCAGCTGGAGACCAGCTCGACCGCGAAGTCGCGGTCGGAGACGGCGTCCAGGCTGTTGGCGCTGAGAGCGGCGAAGCCGAGGGCCCGCTGGGTGAACCGCCGGTCGATGGGCAGGGTGGTGCCGGCCAGGGCGCCGCTCCCGAGCGGCAGCACGTCGCAGCGTCGGTACCCGTCGCCGAGCCGCTCCACGTCGCGCTGGAGCATCTCCACGTAGGCGAGCAGATGGTGGGCCAGGGAGACCACCTGGGCTCGCTGGGTGTGGGTGTAGCCGGGGATCGGGGTGTGGCGGTGCTCGCCGGCGCGGGCCAGCAGCGCCTCCTGCAACCCCGCGCAGCCGAGCATCAGCTCGACGATGCGGCGCCGGCACCAGAGGCGCACGTCGGTGGCCACCTGATCGTTGCGGCTGCGCCCAGTGTGCAGCCTTCCCGCCGCCGGTCCGATCAGCTCATGCAGGCGCCGCTCGATCGCGGTGTGGATGTCCTCGTCGGCCGCGTTCGCCGCGAAGTCGCCCCGCTCCAGCTCGTCGCGCACCGTGCGCAGCCCGGACCTGATGGCGCGGTGGTCAGCCTGGCTGATCAGACCGACCTCGCGGAGCATCCGGGCGTGGGCCAGCGACCCCCCGACGTCCTCGGCGAAGAGCCGCCGGTCCACCGCGTAGCTGGTGGTGTACGCCTCGACGGCGCGGGCGGTCCGGGTCCCCAGACGCCCCTCCCACACCTTGGCGGGGGCGGGCCGGGCCGGATCTGGGGTCGGCTGGGCCGGTCTGGGGCCGCGCCGCCTGCCCTCCGCCATCAGCGGCGCTTGACCCGCCGCTCCAGGCTCAGCGGAACGCTGTCCTCCAGCGCTCCCTGGATGCGGGCCTGGGTGCGCAGCGGGAGCCCGAAGAGCTCGATGAATCCCCGGGCCGCGGTGTGGTCGAAGCTGTCCTGGCGGCGGTCGTAGGTGGCCAGCTCCTCGCGGTAGAGGGAGCCGGGTGAGCGCCGGCCGGCCACCGCCACGATGCCGCGGCGCAGCCGCAGCCGGACCTCCCCGCTCACCGGCTCCTGGGTCACCGCCACGAAGGCGGCGAGCGCGCTGCGGAGCTGGCCGAACCAGAGCCCGTCGTAGACCAGCCGGGCCCACTCGTCGCTCAGCCGGCGCTTGAGGTGGAAGACGTCGCGGCCCAGGGTCAGGGTCTCCAGCGCCGTGTGCGCGGCGTGGAGCACCACCGCCGCCGGCGCCTCGTAGATCTCCCGGGACTTGATCCCCACCAGGCGGTTCTCCACGTGGTCGATCCGGCCGACCCCGTGGGCACCGGCGATGGCGTTGAGGCGGGTCACCAGCACGTCGCCGGTGAGCCGCTCGCCATCCAGGCTCACCGGGATGCCGTGCTCGAAGCCGAGGCTGACCGCGACCCCCGCCTCCGGCGCCTGGGCGGGATCGGCGGTCCAGGCGAAGACGTCGGGGGCCGGCTCCTGCCAGGGATCCTCGAGGGGACCCGCCTCGATGCTGCGCCCCCAGATGTTGGCATCCACCGAGTACGGCGACTCCTGGGTGACCGGGACCTCGATGCCGTGCTCGCGGGCGAACTCGATCTCCTGCGGACGGCCCATCTCCCAGTCGCGCACCGGGGCCACCACCTGGAGCTCGGGAGCCAGGGCTGCGGTGGCGACGTCGAAGCGCACCTGGTCGTTGCCCTTGCCGGTGCAGCCGTGGGCGATCGCCTCGGCGCCCTCGTCGCGGGCGACGTCGACCAGGATCTTGGCGATCAGCGGTCGGGCCAGGGCGGTGGCCAGCGGGTAGGCGCCCTCGTACATCGCGGAGGCGGCGAGGCTGGGGAAGCAGAACTCCTCGACGAAGAGGCGGCGGGCGTCGATCGCGTAGGCGGCCAGCGCGCCGGTGCGCAGGGCGCGGTCGGTGACCGCCTCGATGTCCTTCGCCTCGCCGATGTCGGCGGTGCAGGTGATCACCTCGTAACCGAGCCGCTCCTGCAGCCAGCGGATGGACACCGAGGTGTCCAGACCGCCGGAATAGGCGAGGACGCAGCGCTTGGGTTTGCTCACCGGACTCCTCCGTGACCGCTCATCTGACTGGCATCCTCGGGGGGGCCGCCGCAGGCCCGCCGCCCGCCGCCGCGCGCAGCCGTTCGGCCAGCCGGCGTGCCCCGGGTCGCGAGCGGACCACCACCAGAACGGTGTCGTCGCCGGCGACGGTGCCGGCGACCTCCTCGAAGTGAGCGAAGTCGATGACCGCGGCCACCAGCGGCGCGCTGCTGGGGCGGGTGTGGACGACCCCGATGTGGTCCACGAACTCCATGGAGCGGACGTGCTCGCGCATCACCGCACGGAGCCGGGTGCTCACCGGGGACGGCTCGTCGGGGTCGCCGCCGGCGACGTAGCGCAGGCCGTCGGGATCGTGGACCCTGGCCAGGCCCAGCTCGCGGATGTCGCGCGAGACGGTTGCCTGGGTGACGTCGAGGCGGCGGTGGCGGAGCGCCGCCACGATCTCCTCCTGGGTCCGCACCTTGCGGTCGCGGATCAGGTCGAGGATCGCCTGCTGCCGCTCCGCCTTGGCCGCCGGCCCGAGAGCCGAGCCGATGTTCATCGGATCTCCCCCTCGCCCACCCGGTTCACCCCGAGCCCCCCGCGGGCTGCCGCCCGGCGACCTCGAAAGCGGCCTTGAGCATCTCCAGCGCCGCGTCCGCCTGGGCCGTGGTGATGACGAGCGGCGGGACCAGGCGGAGTGCCGACGCGCCGGTTGCATTGACCAGCAGGCCCAGGTGGAGGGCGGCGGCGACCACCGCGGGGGCGATCGGCTCGGTGAGGACCACCCCCAGCATCAGGCCGCGGCCGCGCACCTGGGCGATCGGCGCCCCGCGCCGGCCCAGCTCGACCAGTCCGCGCCGCAGGTGCTCGCCAACCCGGGCCGCGTTGGCGACCAGCCCCTCGGCCTCGATCGCGTCGAGGACGGCGGCAGCCACCGCCGTGACCAGCGGACCGCCCCCGAAGGTCGTGCCGTGATCGCCCGGGGCCAGGATGTCGGCGCGAGGGCCGGCCAGCACGGCGCCGATGGGAAGCCCGCCCCCCAGTCCCTTGGCCACCGCCATCACGTCGGGGACGATCCCGGCGTGCTGGTGGGCCCACCACCGACCGGTCCGGCCCATCCCGGTCTGGATCTCGTCGAGGATGAGCAGCAGGTTGTGCCGGTCGCAGAGGCCGCGCAGCCCGCGCAGGGTCTCGTCGCTCATGGGCAGGACCCCGGACTGGCCCTCGATCGGCTCCATCAGCACCGCCACGGTGCGCTGGTCGACGACCTCCTCCACGGCGGCGAGATCGTCGTACGGGACGTGGACGAAGCCGCGGGGCAGGGGCTCGAAGGGCTCGCGGTAGTGGCGGTTGGAGGTCGCCGCGAGGGCCCCCATAGTGCGGCCGTGGAAGGCACCCCGAGCACAGATGATGGTGGACGCGCCGTCCCGGTTCAGCTTGCCCCACTTGCGGGCGATCTTGATCGCCGTCTCGATCGCCTCCGTCCCGCTGTTGCAGAAGAAGGCCCGGCTCGGGAAGGCGGTGGCCACCAGCCGCTCGGCGGCGTCCAGCTGGGGCTCGGAGAAGTAGAGGTTGCTGAGGTGGACGACCCGAGCCGCCTGCTCGGCGATGGTGCCGAGCACGGCGGGATGGCCGTGGCCGAGCACGCTCACCGCGATGCCGGCCACGAGGTCCAGATACTCGCGTCCGTCGACGTCGATGACGGTGCAGCCGCTCCCGGCCCGGATGGCCACCGGCTGGTGCGTGTAGACCGGCATCAGGACGGTCGCGGCGCGCTCTTCGATGGCCGAGAGAGCGGCACTGACCCGCGGGACTGGTTGGCTCACCGGGTCACCATGGTGCCGACTCCCCTCTCGGTGAGCAGCTCCAGCAGCAGCGCGTGGGGCACCCGGCCATCGATGATGTGCGCGGCGGCGGCCGCGTCGAGGGCGCGCAGCGCCGCCCGGACCTTGGGGATCATGCCCCCGCTGATGGCGCCGCTCTCGATGAGCCGGTCAGCGGTGTCCGCGTCGAGCACGCTGACCAACTCGCCGTCCGCCCCGCGCACCCCCTCGACGTCGGTGAGCAGGACCAGCTTGGTCGCCCTGAGGGCCACCGCCAGCTCGGCGGCGACGGTGTCGGCGTTGACGTTGTAGGCGTCGCCGTCGACGCCCAGCCCGATGGAGGCGATCACCGGGATGCGGCCCTGGTCGAGGACCGCCTCGACCGGCTCGGCATTGACCTGGTCGACCTCCCCGACGAAGCCGAGGTCATGGCCACCCTCGGTGCCGCGGGGCCGGACCATCAGGGTCGGGCCGTCCTCGCCGCTCATCCCCACCGCCTGGCCTCCCAGCTTGTGGATGCGCGCCACCAGCTCGGGGCCGATCTTGCCGGTGAGCACCATCTTCACCACCTCCATGGTGGGTGCGTCGGTGACTCTCAGCCCGTTGACGAAGCGAGGCTCGAGGCCCAGCCGCTTCTGCCAGAGCGAGATCTCCGGACCGCCGCCGTGGACCAGCACCGGGCGCATTCCCACGAAGCGGAGCAGCACCACATCCTGCAGGAAGGCGTCGACGTCCTCCCCCATCGCCGCCCCACCCAGCTTGATCACCAGGGTGTGCCCGGAGAAGCGGCGGATGTAGGGGAGCGCCTCGACCAGGACCTCGGCCCGGCGAATCCGCTCCTCCATGGTCTCGGTCGGTGTCGTCATGTCGTGTACTCCGCGTTGATCCGGACATAACCGGCGGTGAGATCACAGCCCCAGGCGTGGCCGCGCCCGTCGCCGGCGCCGAGGTCGATGTCGATCTCGCTCCGCGGCTCCTGCAGCGCGACGACGACGGCACTCAGGTCGGCGTCGACGGGGGCCCCGTGCTCGAAGACGGTGGTCCCGGCGATGGTCACCCGGACCCGGTCGAGGCTGAAGCGGGCGCCACTGCGCCCGAGGGCCATGACCACGCGCCCCCAGTTGGGATCCGCCCCGTGCACCGCCGTCTTGACCAGCGGAGAGACGGCCACGGTGCGCGCGGCGAGGCGGGCCTCGACATCGTCGCGACCGCCTGCGACGGTCACCCGGAAGTGCTTGGTGGCGCCCTCGGCGTCGGCGACCACCTGCTCCGCCAGCGACTCGCAGACGCTCAGGAAGGCCTCGCGCAGCGCCGCGAACCCGGCCTCGCCGGGACGCAGGGTCGGCCCGCCGGCGGCCCCGTTGGCGAGCGCGAAGAGGGTGTCGTTGGTGGAGGTGTCGCCGTCCACGGTGATGGAGTTGAAGCTGGTCTCGGCGACCTCGGCGATCAGCCCCTGCAGATCGGGCGCGGCGACATCCGCGTCGGTGGTCACCAGCGCGAGCAGGGTCGCCATGTCGGGATGGATCATCCCCGCCCCCTTGGCCATCCCGCCCACCCGGTGCTCGACGCCGTCCACCGTGAAGCTGGCGGTGGCCGCCTTGGGGACGGTGTCGGTGGTCATGATCGCCCGGGCCGCCGCCGCGCCGGAATCGCCACTCAGGCTGGCGGCCGCGGCCCGCAGGCCCTCGGCCACGCGATCCATCGGCAGTGGCCTGCCGATCACGCCGGTGCTGCAGACGAGCACCTCGACGGGGTCGCGGCCCAGCGCGCCCGCGGCCAGGGCGCACATCCGGAGCGCGTCGCGCAGCCCCTGGGCGCCGGTGCAGGCGTTGGCGTTGCCGGAGTTCAGGACCACGGCGTGGATCGGCGTGCCCCGGCGCAGGGTGAGCTGGGAGATGATCACGGGCGCGGCCTTGACCAGGTTCTGGGTGAAGACGCCCGCCCCCGCGCAGGGACGCTCGCTCATCACCACCGCGACGTCGTCGCGGCTCGCATCGCCGTCGCGGATGCCCGCGGCGGCCGTCCCGGCACGGAAGCCGAGCGGAGCGCAGACGCCGGCGCCGGCCGAGGGGCCGGAGTTGGTCGTGTCGATCGCGGGGGATCCCGACTCGGCGGCGCTCGCCGCGGTGAAGCCAGCCTCGGTCACGGCCACGGCGAGGCCTCGTGGAGCCCGGTCGTCTCCTCCAACCCGAAGCGGAGGTTGGCGGCCTGGACGGCCTGGCCCGCGCCGCCCTTGACCAGGTTGTCCTCGGCGACGGTGACGACCGCCACCCCGTCCTGGTCGGTGACGTTGATGGCGACGACGTTGCTCCCGGTCACCGACTTGGTGGCGGGCGGCGCCTCCTCGTAGCGGAGGCAGGGGTTGGCGGCGCAGACGCCGCGCATCAGCTCGGCGACGTCGCCCACCCCATGCCCGGCGGCCGGGTGCAGATAGACGGTGGCCAGGATCCCGCGGGTCATCGGCACCAGGTGGGGCACGAAGGTCAGCCGCACCTCCCGTCCCGCCGCCTTGCTCAGCTCCTGGAGCATCTCGGCCTTGTGGCGGTGCCCGTCCACCCCGTAGGCGCGCACCGATTCGTTCACCTCCGAGAAGTGGAAGGCGAGCGCCGGCGACCGCCCCCCGCCGCTCACCCCGCTCTTGGCGTCGACCAACACCGCGGGCTCGACCAGTCCCTGACGGAGCGCGGGGAGCGTCGCCATCAGGCCGGCGGTCGGGTAGCAGCCCGGGATCGCCAGCAGATCGGCGGCGGCGATGGCGGTGCGGTTGAATTCGACCAACGAGTACACCGCCTGAGCGCAGAGGTCAGGCGAGGGGTGCTCGAGCCCGTACCAGCGCGCGTAGTCCGCGGGGTCGGTGAGCCGGAAGTCGGCGCTCATGTCCACGACCACCCGTCCCCCGGCCAGCCACTCCCGGGCGTGGGCGGCGGCGACGGTGTGGGGCAGGGCGGCGAACACCACCTGGGCGTCGCCCGGGTCCAGCCCGGCCTCGACCTCGAGCGACACACGGCTGCCCGGGACGGCGGCCGCGAAGGGCCGGCCGGCCGAGCTGCGACCGCGGAGGCCCACCAGCTCAAAGCCGGGATGGCGGTCGAGGATCTCGACACACTGGGCCCCGAGGTAGCCGGTGGCGCCGCAGACCGCGGCGCGGATCGGTGTGGTGGGCACGGTTGGTGGATTATACGTTGGGCGTGCATGTTTATGCAATTCCCGGGCTCGCGGCTCCGGGTCCGGGGGGCAGGCGCGAGACCGTGGCCGCCGGTCCGGACCGCCGCGGCGGGAGTCGAGACGTCGCCGGATCGGACTAGTGGTTCCAGCCGGAAGTTCGATCACGTATTCCGAGGACCTGGGCCAGTGGGTTCAGGCAGCGGGCTGGAGTGACTGAGCGGCAAGGCGGCGGAGCAGGGCGGCGAGATCAGCACGGGTGAACTTCCATTCGAAGGGGACGGCGCTTGCTTCGTAGTACCGCTCGAAGCTGAGCAGGCGGTCTTCCGCGGCGGCGAGATCGGCGAAGTCCCGCGGCGTCAGCGCCTTGCGCTTGGCGATCGACAGGTAGATCTCGACCTGGTTCAGCCAGGAGGCGTGGATCGGGGTGTGGATGAGGACAGCCCGCGGCCAGGCTTCCTGCATACGCCGGATGGCGGCGGCACCGTTGTGAGAGCTGCCGTTGTCGACGATCCAGAAGACGCGGCGCGCCGAGGCATACGGCTCCCGGCTCATGACCTGACCCACCAGCCGGGCGAAGGGGGCGATCCCGGTCGTGGGCTCGCAGCGACCGAAGAGCTTGGCCCGATGGACGTCCCAGGCGGCCATGTAGGCGAGCGTCCCCCGACGCTTGTACTCGTGCTCCACCCGCATCGCCCGTCCCGGCCCAGGTGGTCGGGTGGGGTGGCAGCGGGCCAGCGCCTGGATGGAGGGCATCTCATCGGCGGAGACCACGTACTCGTCGCGGCGCAGCCGCCGGCTCTCGAAGGTCCGGGTGTAGAGATCAAGCACACGCCCCGCCTTGGCCTCGAAGTTGGGGTCACGCGGGAAGATCCAGCTGCGATGGGCCCAGGGCCTGATGGCGTCCTCGGAGAGCCAGCGCCAGATCGTGGTTCCCGAGATCTCCGCCACCAGGCCCCGCCGCAGAACCTCTTGTCGGATATCAGGGACGTGGAGGCGGCTCAGGGGGAGGCCGAGGTGGCCGGGAAGCTCGCAGGCGATGGCCTTGACCTCGACGACCACCTCTGGGGGGAAAACCCCCGGCCGTCCCTGCCGGGGGCGCTCCTCGAGCCCGGCCAGGCGTTCTTCGAAGAAGCGCTTCCGCCACTTCGAGACGATCTCGCGGCGGGTGTCGAGGCGCAGGGCGATCTCGTCGTTGTCGACGCCCTGAGCCGCGAGGAGCACGATCTTGGCCCGGACCACGTCCCGATACGGCAACGTATATCGCCGTGCCTGAGCCTCCAGGATCTGGCGCTCCTCCGGCGACAGCTCGATCGAGAAAGGGCTTCTTCGGGGCAAGACGACCCTCGTGGTACGAGGTCATCTTACACCATCCGAGCTCAGAATTACGTGATCGTAATTACGGGAGCGACCACTAGACGGGGACCACCAGGGGGAGGGTGCTGGTCGTCGCCGCGGCCACCGCGCGCACCCCGGTGCCCATCGCGAAGAACTCCACCCCGTGCTCGCCCCACACCTGGTTGTTCTCCTCGACGCGCACCCCGACGATGCCGGCCGCGCCGTCACGCTCGCCCTCGTCCTGCATCCTCTTCATGGCCAGCTCGCGGGCCGCGTAGATCGCCTGCGTGTACTGGGGGATCTCGACGTTCTGGCCCGCCTGGCGGAGGGTCTGACGGATGGATTGGTGCGCGATGTGGTAGACGCAGCTACCCATGACCAGGCCGGTGGGCGCCCAGCCGTAGCGCAGCAGCTTGAAGAAGTCGCGCCCGGAGAGGTCAGAGCTGAACGGCTTCCCGCTGGGGGCGCGGAGGGAGCCGGGAGCCTTCTCGAAACGCACCGCCGTGCCCACCGCGAGGAACTCCAGGACCTCGCCGGCACCGACGTAGCCAACCCTCCTCAAGTCCACGCCGACGATCCCGTCGGCGCTGAGCTGGATGGCCTCGGCCACCATCCGCTCGATGGCCAGCTCGCGCGCCGCGTACATTGCCTGGCTGAGCGTGGTCAGCTCGACCGACTGCTTCCAGCCCGCGTACTGCAGCCCCATGTGGTACATCGAGGTGCCCATCACCAGCCCCAGGGGCAGGAAGCCGCTCTCGCGCACCAGGATGAACTCGTCGACGCTCAGATCGGAGGTGAAGCACTTGCCCTGGGCGGTCTCCGCCAGGCGGCCGGCGCCGTCTTGGGGAAACCACTGCGCGGATGGAGCATCGGTCACGGTGACACCTCCCACGATCGGCGAACTCGCGCGGAACTATACGTGAGCGTCCCCGGGTAGGTGAGCCGGGCGGCGGTTCACCGGGTCGCGGGGGCGGCGGCGGGCAGCCCGCTGGCCCCGAGCCGCCGGTGGCGGGCGCGCTCGATGTCGACCGCGGCACCGATCAGAGCCAGGTGGGTGAAGGCCTGCGGGTAGTTGCCGAGCAGGTCCCCGGTGGTCGCGTCCACCTCCTCGGCCATCAGCCCGAGCGGCGAGGCGAAGGCGAGCAGCCGCTCGAAGCGGCGCTGCGCCTGCTCCACATCCCCGATGTGGGCGAGGGCGTCGGCCAGCCAGAAGGAGCACATGAGGAAGGCGCCCTCCTCGCCGTGGTCGACACCGTCGTCGATCTCCGCGGGGCGGTACCGGCTCACCAGCACCCCGCGGCCGAGGTGGCGGGCGACGGCCGCCACGGTGGAGACGATGCGGGGATCGCGATCCTCGAGGAAGCGAACCTGGCCGGCCCGGAGCATCGCGGCATCCAGGCTCCGCCCGCCCAGGGTCTGGGTGAAGGAGCGGAGACTGCGGTTGTACCCCGCGCCGGTCACCGTGCGGTGGATCGCGCGGCGGGCCTCCTCCCAGCGCTCGCGGTCGCAGCGCAGACCGAAGCGCTCCGCGAGCCGCAGGCCGCGGTCGACCGCGACCCACGACATCATCTTGCTGTACGTGTAATGCAGCTCCCGGCCGCGGCTCTCCCAGATCGACGCGTCGGGGAGCTGCCACCTCTCGATGGCCAGGTCGACGACCGGGTGAAGCTCCGTCCAGAGCTCCCGGGTGATCTCGCCGCCGAAGCGCGCATAGAGGTAGGCGCTGTCCAGGAGCTCGCCGTAGACGTCGAGCTGGAGCTGGTCGGCGGCACCGTTGCCGATCCGCACCGGCTTGGAGTGGCGGTAGCCGCCCCAGTGGCTGAGCGTCTCCTCGGCCATGTCGCGACCGCCGTCGACCCGGTAGAGGTTCTGTACCTTCGCGCCCTGGCCGATGCCGGTCGACCGCAGCCAGGCGAAGAAGTCATGGGCCTCATCGTGCAGGCCAAGTTGGAAGAGGCCGAAGAGGGTGAGCGAGGCGTCCCGCAGCCAGGTGAAGCGGTAGTCCCAGTTGCGCCGGCCTCCGAGCGCCTCGGGCAGCGAGGTGGTGGGGGCGGCGACGATGGCCCCGGTCGGCGCGTAGATCATCAGCTTGAGCGCGAGCGCCGACCGCCACACCGGCTCCGCAAAGTCGCCGGCGTAGCGGACACGATCGATCCACCGCCACCAGAACTCCTGGGTCTGGCGCTGCAGACGCCGGGCCCTTTCGACCGTCCAGGCGGCCTCCGAGGTGGCACAGTCGCCGCTCGCGTGCTGGGAGCGCAGCGACACGGCCACGGCGTCCCCGGCGCTCAGTGTGAAGGTGGCGTGCGGTCCGCTCACCTCGGTGGTCGAGACGAAGCAGAGGTGGAGGCCATCCGCGTCCCCGTGGAAGCGCCGGCCCTCGGCGCTGAAGCCTTCCTGGCAACGGCCGTAGTCGGGACGGGGCACGAGGTGGTGCTCCATGGCGACCGTGCCGGCCAGGCAGTCCACGATCCGCACCAGCCGCGGACGCCGGTGAGGACGCGCGTGATGGGCGACCGTGGCCTCGTCGACGGGCATGAAGTCGCTCAGCCGGACCAGCCCGGTGGGTGTCGAGAAGATCGTGCGCAGGACGTTGGTGCGGTCGCCGTAGCGCTGATGGGAGCGATACGCCCCGCGCGGGCGCAGCTGCCAGTAGCCGCCCCGGCGCGCGTCGAGAATCCGGCCGAAGACCGAGGGGGAGTCGAAGCGGGGCAGGCAGCACCAGTCGATGCTGCCGTCGACACCGACCAGCGCGGCGCTCCGGCAGTCGCCGATCAGACCGTAACCGCCGATGGGGAGGTAGCCACCGGTGCGGTCGATCCCCTCGATCATCGCGGTTCACCGCGCCACAGCGGCCCGCGCAGGGGCCCGGGCGCGGGCTCGGAACGGCGCCCGTCCATGCACGCATGATCGCACCCACGGCACCGGCGGGCGGGCCTGGCTGCACGCCCCAGCCGCCGTCAGGCCCGCCCAGCCTCTCCTCCAGCCGCGGGTTGCAGTGCTCACGCAGCTGAGCGCAGAGACCGCCGGACGCGAAGCGGCGAGGAGAAGTAGCCTGCCTCGCTGGTGAACCGGGCGGCGGCTGCCCTGGCGTCCCGGGTGCGCCAGGCCTCGCCCGAGCCTGCGATCCAGGCGGGCACGGCCGCCCCACCGGACGCGGTTAAGGCGAGGCCCGCGTCGCGGCGTCGGGGGGGAGCTCGAAGCAGGAGGTCGCGCCGGTGTGGCAGGCGGGGCCGGCCGGCTCGACCAGCAAGAGCACCGAGTCACCGTCGCAGTCCAGCCGCGCCTCGACGACGCGCATGGTGTTGCCGCTCGTCTCCCCCTTCTCCCAGAGACGCTGCCGGCTCCGGCTCCAGAAGGTCGCCCGGCGGGTGGCGAGGCTCGCCGTGTAGGCGTTGCGATCCATGTGGGCGACCATCAGCACCTCGCGGGTGGTGGCATCCTGCACGACCGCGGTGAGCAGACCCCGGCTGAAGTCGGGCTCCCGGCCCTCTGGCTGCGCGTGAAGAGGGAGGTGGGGCACCGAGGAGGGGCGGTGAGGCGTGCCGTGGGAGGTGTTGCGGTCCGGGCTCACGGCCGCACCTCGACGCCGCGGTCGCGCAGGTAGGCCTTGGTCCGCGGGATGGAGTGGATGCCGTCGTGGAAGATCGAGGCCGCCAGGGCGGCGTCGGCACCACCCTCGCTGAGCACCGCCCTCAGGTGCTCGGGTTCGCCGGCCCCGCCGCTCGCGATCACCGGGATGGTGAGGCGGTCGCCGACCGCCCGGGTGAGCTCGAGGTCGTAGCCGTCCTGGGTGCCGTCCCGATCCATGCTGGTGAGCAGGATCTCACCGGCGCCACGATCGGCCGCCTCCCGCGCCCAGTCGATGGCATCTCGACCGGTGTCGCGGCGGCCGCCGTGGGAGAAGACGTGCCAACCGGCGCCCTCGCGGCGGGCATCGATGGCCACCACCACGCATTGGATGCCGAAGCGCTCGGCGGCCTCGCCGATGAGGTCGGGACGGTCCAGCGCCGCGGTGTTGAGCGACACCTTGTCGGCGCCGCTGCGGAGCATCCGGTCGATGTCCTCCAACCCGCGCAACCCGCCCCCGACGGTGAGCGGGATGAAGACCGAGTCGGCGGTGCGACGCACCGCCTCGAGCAGGATGTCGCGATCCTCGCTGCTCGCCGTGATGTCGAGGAAGACCAGCTCGTCGGCGGACTCGGCGTCGTAGCGGGCGGCCAGCTCGGCCGGGTCACCGGCATCGCGAATGTTGACGAAGTTGACGCCCTTGACCACCCGCCCGCGGTCCACGTCCAGACAGGGGATGATCCGCTTGGCCAGGCTCACGGTCGCGACCCCGGAGTAATCGCGGGGAAGCCGCCCCGACTCATCGGGGGAACCGGAGGACCGCGGCGCGCAGGTCGAAGCTGCCCTCGTAGAGAGCCCGGCCCACGATCGCGCCGGCCGCGCCCGCCTCGGCGCAGCGGACGATGTCGTCGACGGTGCTGATGCCGCCGCTCGCGATCACCGGCCCCGGGAAAGCTCGCACCGTCTGCTCGAGACCGGCCAGGTCGGGGCCGGTCAGCATCCCGTCGAGGGCCACGTCGGTGCGCACCAACCCGGCCAGGGGCCAGCCCGCCCACCGCTCCAGGTGAGCGATGGCGCTGCCCGCGCCCTCGGTCCAGCCCTCGGCCTGGGCCGTGTCACCACGCACGTCGAGGGCGACCAGGCAGCGCCCGGGCAGCGCGGCGCAGATCGCGGCCGCAACCTCCGGCTCGCGCACGGCAACGCTCCCGAGGACAACGAAGGCCGCCCCGGCCGCGAGCCAGCGCTCCGCCACGGCAAGGGTGCGCACCCCCCCGCCCACCTCGACCTCCACGCCCGCCTCCTGCGCGCTCTCGAGCACGCGCCGGGCGGCGGTGGCGGAGGCGAGATCGACGGTGCCGCGGGCCGCGTCGAGGTCGACCAGGTGGATCCGGTGGGCGCCGCTCTCGCCGAGCCGGCGGGCCACCGCCGCGGGGTCCTCCTCGTAGACGTGCTCGCGGGCGAAATCCCCCTGGATGAGGCGGACGCACCGGCCTCCCCGGATATCGATGGCGGGGATGACGATCACGGGAGCGGCGCCTGAGCCGCGGTGGGCTCGCCGGCGCAGGCGGCGACCAGGTTGGCGTAGATGCGAAGGCCGGCGGGCCCACTCTTCTCGGGGTGGAACTGGGTCCCGGTCACCGTCTCCCGCTCGCAGACGGCCGCGATCTCGCCGCCGTAGTCGACGGTGGCGACCACGTCCCGGGGGTCGGCGTCGGCGGCGTAGGAGTGGACGAAGTAGCACCACGCCCCCTCGGCGACGCCGGCGGTGAGTGCCGACGGCCGTCGCATCCGGAGCTGGTTCCAGCCCATGTGGGGCACCTTGAGCGGCGGGGCGGCGTCGATCCGGCGCACCCGTCCGGGCAGCAGACCGAGGCCCTCGCCTCCCTCGCCCTCCTCGCTCGCCTCGAAGAGGAGCTGGAAGCCGAGACAGACCCCGAGCACGGGGCGGCCGCGGCTGGCCGCCTCCCGGACCGCGTCGCCGAGCCCGGAGCCGAGCAGGAGCGCCGCCGCCGGGGCGAAGGCGCCGACGCCCGGGAGCACCACCGCATCACAGGCCGCGACCTCGCCCGGGTCGGGGGTGATGATGGCGCGGGCTCCGGCGCGGGCCAGCGCCCGCTCGACGCTGCGCAGGTTGCCCACCCCGTAGTCGACGATCGCCACCCTCGGCATCAGGTCGCCGCCTCGCGGCGGCCCGGGGGCACCGGGCCGGTGCCGGGACATCAGAGCGCGCTCGCGCAGGGGCACGGCGCCCGCCCGGCGCGGGGCATCAGAGCACCCCCTTGGTCGACGGCACCCCACGGCCCACCACCGCCAGCGCCTCCCGGGTGGCCAGACCCAGCGCCTTGAAGGCGGCCTCGGCCAGATGGTGCAGGTTGGCGCCTCGGATGAGGTCGACGTGGATGCTGATCCCAGCTGATTGGGACAGAGCCTGCACGAACTCGTGGAGGACGCTGACGTCGAAGTCGTTGATCCGGCCGGTGAGGGCCTCCATCTCCCACTCCAGGTGGGCCCGATTGGAGAAGTCGAGCGCACAGCGGACCAGGGCCTCGTCGAGGGGCGCGTAGGCGTGACCGAAGCGCCGGATGCCGGCACGATCACCGAGCGCGCGGCTCATCGCGGTGCCCAGCGCCAGCCCGCAGTCCTCGACCAGGTGGTGGGCGTCGACATCGATGTCGCCGGAGCCGTGGAGGCGGACATCCATGCCGCTGTACTTGACGAAGGATTCGAGCATGTGGCGGAAGAAGGGCAGCGGGACCTCGATGTCGGAGCTGCCTCCGCCGTCGAGGTCGACCTCGACCTGGATCCGCGTCTCCTTGGTGACCCGCTCCTCGGTCGAGGTGCGGCGAGGTGCCGGTTCGGAAGGCCTCTCACTCACGGACGGGCTCTCACTCATCGGTCACCATCCTCCATCCTCAGCCGGATCGCCCGTTCGTGGCCACGCAGTCCCTCGGCCTCGGCGAGCGCGCAGGCGACCGGGGCCAGGCTGTCGAACTCCCCGGACGAGAGCTCCACCACCGATTGCCAGCGCTGGAAGTCCATCACCGAGAGCGGCCCGCGGTGGCGGGCGGCACCCCCGGTGGGCAGGGTGTGGTTGGGACCGGCGACGTAGTCGCCCATCGACACCGGCGAGCGCGAACCGACGAAGACCGCCGCCGCGGTGTGGGGCCGGTCACGGAGCGCCTCGGCGGCCTCGCCCTGGAGGGAGAGGTGCTCGGCGGCGAACTCGTCGGCGAGCCGCGCCGCCGCCTCCAGCGTCCCGGTGACGATCACCGCCCCGTGGCGCCCGGCTGCCGCGGCGATGATCCCCCCGCGGGCTGCGGCCGCCGCCGCGGTGGAGAAGGCCTCCCCGACCGCGCCGGCCAGAGCGGGCGAGTCGGTGAGGCAGACGGCCCAGGCCAGCGGGTCGTGCTCGAGTTGGGAGACGAGGTCGGCGGCCACCAGTCGGGGATCGGCATCCGCGGAGGCGATCACCACGATCTCGCTCGGCCCGGCCACGCCGTCGATCCCCACCTCGCCGAAGATCTCGCGCTTGGCCAGGGTGACGAAGAGGTTCCCCGGCCCGGTGATCTTGTCCACCCGGGCGATGGCCTCGGTACCGTAACCGAGAGCGGCGATCGCCTGGGCGCCGCCGACGGCGTGGACCTCGCTCACCCCCAGGTGATGCGCGCTGGCGAGGACGAGCGGGTGGACCGAGCCGGCCGCACCGGGCGGCGAGACCAGCGCGATCTCGGCAACCCCGGCGATCTGGGCGGGGATCACGTTCATGAGCACGGTGCTCGGGTAGGCGGCGCGGCCTCCGGGCACGTAGCAGCCGACCCGGCGCAGCGGCAGGGGGCGGAGGTGGGCGGTGGGGGTGCCCCGGATGGCGGTCTCCCGCTGCGGCTCGTGGATGGCCCGGATGCGGGCCGCGGCGGCGGCGATCGCGGCGCGGGTGGCGGGGTCGATCTCCTCCCAGGCGCGGGCCAGAGCCTCGGCGGGGACGCGCGTCGCCGCGACATCGACCCGGTCCAGCCTCAGGGTCCAGCGCCGGACCGCCGGGTCACCCTCCCGGGCGACCTCCCCGAGGATGGTGCGGACCACCCGGTTGGCGGTCACCGGGAGCTCGAACCACGCGCCCAGCGGGCCGGCCGTCTCGGCGTCGAGGACCGGATCCGCGCTCCGCCGCTCGGCGCGCACCTGGGCGCGCCACTCCTCGGGGGACGGGGAGCGGAGCTGCAGGGTCACGGCGCGCTCCACCCCGCCCCGGCGGAGGGCGCGGATCCCGTGCCGACCTCCCCAGCCATCACGATCCGGCGGAGCGCCGCCGCGAGCTGGTTGACCGCCCCGCTGCGGGTCTTGAGCGAGGCCTGGTTGGAGATCAGACGGGCGGTGGAACGGCCCACCTCGGCGATCTCCACGAGGTGGTTGGCGGCGAGCGTCCGGCCGCTGGCGGTGATGTCGACGACGCAGTCCGCCAGCCCCATCGCCGGGGCCAGCTCCACCGACCCGTGGAGCTTGATCAGCTCCACGGCGATCCCTTCCGAGTCGAAGTGACGGCGGGCGGCCACCGGGTACTTGGTGGCGGCCCGGAGCGAGCGAGGGAAGCTGCCCCGGCTGAGCGGGGAGCCCTCCGGCGCGGCCAGCACCAGCCGGCAGGCGCCGAAGCGGAGGTCGACCAGCTCGTAGCAGTCGCGTGGTGACTCCCAGAGGATGTCCTTGCCGACGATGCCGGCGTCGCAGGCGCCCATCTCCACGTAGACGGGCACGTCGGTCGGCCGCACCTTGACGACCGTCGCCGACGGGGTCACCAGGCTGAGCTGGCGGTCCAGCCGGGCCGGGTCGATCTCGGCGACACCCGCAGCGGCCAGCAGGCGGCAGGCGTCCTCGAAGAGGGCCCCGGCGGGAAGCGCGATCCGCAGCCCGCCGGTCACCCGGCGTCCCCGGCACAGGCGGCGAGCAGCGCGTCCAGACCGCCGGCCTCGCGGCCCCGGAGCCGCCAGCGGAGACCCCCACCGCCGAGGTGGGCGCGCCCCTCGCCCAGCGGCTCGCCCGAGCCGAGAACGGAAGGCTCCAGGTCGAGCGCCACCGCGACGCCGGCGCCGCGCAGCCGGGAGGCCACAGCGGTCGCCTCGCGGGCCTGCTCCGCGGCGTAGCCGAGGCGCAGCACCGGGGCGCCGCCGTTCTCGCCGGCCCCGCGCAGCAGGGCGTCGCAGCAGCGGTCAACGTGGAGGACGAATCCGGTGGCGGGCGCGCCGGCGCCGAAGGCCTCCAGCAGCCGGTCGTACCGTCCGCCGGTGCCCAGCGGCCAGCCGAGGTCGGCGCTGAAGAGCTCGAAGGTCGGGCCGGTGTAGTAGTCCCAGTCGCGCACCGCCCCCAGGTCGAGATGCACGCTGGCGGTGATGCCGTGACGCTCGAGGACCGTCCAGAGCTCGGCCAGGTCGGCGAGGACGCGGCGCGGTCGCGGGTCGGTGATCCGCGAGCCGGCCGTGTCGAGGATCTCCCGGCCCCCCCGGAGGGTGGGGAAGGCGAGCAGCAGCTCGCGCTCGGCGTCGCCCGCCTCGGTCCCGCGCAGCGCCTCCTCGACCGCCACCAGGTCCCGCTCGCGGAGCGCCTCGGCCACCCGCTCCCGAGAGGCGGCCTCGAGGTTGGCGGATGCGAGCAGCGAGGGGACGAAGTCGGCGTGTCCGACGTCGATCTGGACGCCGGCGATCCCGGCCCTCTTCAGCGCGGCGGCGGCGACCGCGATGCACTCGGCGTCGGCGGCCAGCCCGGCGTGCCCGATCAGCTCGCAGCCCGCCTGCATCGCCTCGCGGCGCCGGCCCCCGAGCGGCGCGCGGTTGAAGAGCACCGGCCCCGCGTAGCAGAGGCGGAGCGGCAACGCTGACCCCTGGAGCTGGGTGGCCACCACCCGGGCGACGCTCACGGTGCGCTCGCCCACCAAGGCGAGCAGGCTGCCGTCCGCGTCCATGAACCGGAAGAGCTGAGTCTGCAGCCCCCCGCCGACCCCGGCGGCCACGGTCTCGAGCGGCTCGACCAGGGGGGTCGCCAGGTACTCGTAGCCCCAGGAGGCAAAGGTGTCGACGAAGGCCTCGGTGACGGCCCGCCGGCGCTGCGCCGCCGCGCCGATCCAATCGGCGAAGCCGCCAGCACGGCCCCGCGCCGTACTCTGCAGCGCGCTCATATGGCGCGAAGTCTATGCGGTGAGCGCGCCGCCACCTCCGCCTGCTCACGCGACAATGCGCAGATGCCAACCCTGGTGGTTCACGGAGGCGCCGGCCGGCTCGACCGGGGGGCGCGGCGCGCCGAGATCGACGCCGCCCTGGAGCGTGCCCTGGACGCCGGCTTCGACGCCGCCCGCGGCGGCGCTCTGGACGCGGCGGTGGCGGCGGTCCGGGTCCTGGAGGACGATCCCCTCTTCAACGCGGGGACGGGTGCCGTGCTCACCGCGACCGGTGGGGTGGAACTGGACGCCGGGGTGATGGTCGGCGCGGGGTTGCGTACCGGCGCGGTGGCCGGGGTCACCGACTTCGCCAACCCGGTGGAGCTGGCCCGCGCGGTGATGGAGGACGGCCGCCACGTCCTGCTGAGCGGCGCCGGGGCCTCGCGGTTCGGGGTCGACCGCGGCCTCGCCCCGACCGATCCGGCTCGGCTGGCGGGCGCCGCCCGGCGGCATGACGGCTCCCTGGGGGGCACGGTCGGGGCGGTCTGCCGCGACGACCGGGGTGGCCTCGCGGTCGCAGTCTCCACCGGCGGCATCTCCGGCAAGCTGCCCGGGCGGGTGGGCGACAGCGCGCTCTGCGGCTCCGGTTTCTACGCCGACCTCGCCGGGGCGGCCTGCGCCACCGGGCACGGCGAGGACTTCGTCCGCCTGGTGGGCTGCCGGCGGGCGGTCGAGCTGCTGGCCGGCGGGATGGACGCCCAGACCGCCGCCGGCCGGCTCATCGAGGAGCTGGCGGCGAGGGTGAACGGCCTGGGCGGGATCATCGTGGTCGACGCCGCCGGCCACCCGGGGGTCGCTCACAACGCCCCTCACATGTCGTGGGCCTGGCGGACCGCGCGCGGTTCCGCACG
>CAWCBS010000011.1:0-67680 GCA_963793875.1 uncultured Chloroflexia bacterium
GGTGGCGGACCAGCAGGGTGCCGGGGTCGGGGTCGGGGGGATCGGCCACCCGCTGCAGCTCGTCGAGGCGGACCGCGCCCTGGCGGATCCACTGCCGGTAGGGGTGGCGCCGGGGGAGCACGCTCTTGACCGCGTCGTCGTCCAGGATCTCGCCGGCCTCGGTGTCGACCAGGAGCAGGCGTCCCGGCTCCAGCCGCCACTTCTTGATGATCCGCTCCTCGGGGATGGGCAGCACCCCCGCCTCCGAGGCCATCACCACCCGGCCGTCGTCGGTGACCAGCCAGCGCGCCGGGCGCAGCCCGTTGCGGTCGAGGGTGGCGCCGATCAGCCGTCCATCGGTGAAGGCGATCGCCGCCGGACCGTCCCAGGGCTCGAGCAGCGAGGCGTGGAACTCGTAGAAGGCGTGCCGCTCCTCGTCCATGAGCGGGTTCCGGTCCCAGGCCTCGGGGATCATCATCATGATCGCGTGCTCGACCGAGCGGCCGGCCATGGTCAGCAGTTCCAGCGCGTTGTCGAACTGGCTCAGTTCGAGCCCAGCTCGTCGATGACCGGGCGGAGCTTGCCGATGTCGGCGCCGAAGTGGGGGCTGCGGAACTTCGACTGCCGGGCCCGCATCCAGTTGACGTTGCCGCGTAGGGTGTTGATCTCGCCGTTGTGGGCGCTGAGCCGGAAGGGCTGGGCCAGGTCCCAGCGGGGCAGGACGTTGGTGGAGAAGCGGGCGTGGACCATGGCCAGCCGTGACACCGTGGCGGCGTCGGTGAGGTCGGGGTAGAAGACCGGGAGCTGCTCGGCGGTGAGCATCCCCTTGTAGACCAGGCTGCGGCTGCTGAGGCTGGCGAGGTGGAAGCGGTCGCGGGTCAGCCCCACCGCGTCGCTGCGCCGCTCGATCACCCGCCGCATCACGTAGAGGCGGCGCTCGAGCTGGTCGCCGTCCAGACCGAAGGCGCCGACGAAGAGCTGGCGGATCACCGGCATCCCGGCGAGCGCGGTCGGCCCGGCGCAGCCCGGCTCCACCGGGACGTCGCGCCAGCCCAGCATCCGCAGCCCCTCGTCGTGGCAGGCGGTGGCGACCATCGCCTCGCAGTCGGCCCGGCCGGCGGCGTCGCGGGGGAGGAAGACCATGCCCACCCCGTAGGCGCCGGGGTCGGGGAGGGGGAGCCCGGCCTCGCGGCGGAGCAGGGCGTCGGGGACCTGGAGCAGGATCCCGGCGCCGTCGCCGCTCAGCGGGTCGGAGCCGGTCGCCCCCCGGTGGCCGAGGTTGCGGAGCGCCTCCAGCCCGGAGCTGACGATCTGGTGGGTGGGCTGGCGGCGCAGGGTGGCCACGAAGGCCACTCCACAGCTCTCATGATGCAGCCGCGGATCGTGGAGCCCCCTCACCCCGTAGGGGTTGTCGAGATGTGCGCCGAGGCCTGGCTGTGGTGGCATGAGGCGAGAGGTGGAGCTCCGGAGCGAGGGCGAGCGGATCACCCGACGTGCACCGGCCGGAGGCCCCCCGGACCGCGAGCCTGCGCGGGGCGATCGTCGGGATCAGGGCCGAGGGTACCAGGAACTGGGCCATTCGTGCCAAAGCGGGGCCCGGCGGCGGCCCGGTCGCGGCCACCACCGCGGCCCGGGCCGGGGCGGGAGGTCATGCCCCGGTGTCTGCCACGCGTCCCCGATTCGCTACGATCTCCACCCGATGGCAGCGCAGGTGTCGCCGGCGGCTCGCGTCGCCGATAGCGCGCACAGCCTCGGGCTCTGGGCCCGCCTGCGACGCGGCACTCCCTGGTGGGCGCAGCCCCTGACCATCGTGGTGGTGCTCGGGGCCTTCACCGGCTACTCGATCTGGACCTCCTTCTTCGGTCCGGGACCCAATCACCTCAGCGAGCACGCCAACTACCTCTCGCCCTTCTACTCGCCGCTGATCTGGAAGACCGGCCCGGTCACCCCGGCGCTCTGGGTGCTCTGGGCCCCGCTCGGCTTCCGGGCCACCTGCTACTACTACCGGAAGTCGTACTACCGCGCCTTCTTCTGGGATCCCCCCGCCTGCGCCATCGGCGAGCTGCGCCGGCGCGGCTACCGGGGCGAGTCCAAGTTCCCGATGATGCTCAACAACCTGCACCGCTTCTTCTGGTACCCGGTGGCCGTGGTGGTGGTCTTTCTCTGGATCGACGCCTTCGCCTCCTTCGATGACAACGGCCACCTCTACCTCGGCCTGGGGACCTTGATCCTGCTCATCAACGCGGTCCTGCTCTCCGGCTACAGCCTCGGCTGCCACGCCTTCCGGCACCATGTCGGCGGCGGTCTGGACTGCTTCTCCTGCGCCAAAGGCGGCCGGACCCGCTTCAAGCTCTGGCGGGTGACCACCTGGTTCAACGGGCGCCACGCCACCTGGGCGTGGGTGAGCATGTTCAGCGTGGTCGCAGCCGAGGTCTACGTCCGCCTGCTCCAGGCCGGCATGCCCGACCCCCACCTGCTCATCCACTGACGATGACCGAGCCCTACGTCACCCGCGAGTGCGACGTCCTGGTGGTGGGCGCGGGCGGCACCGGGCTGCGCGCCGCCATCGCCGCAGCGGAGGCGGGCTGCTCGACGCTCGTGGTCAGCAAGTCTCTACTCGGCAAGGCCCACACCGTGATGGCCGAGGGCGGCATCGCCGCCGCCATGGGCAACGTCAACTCCCCGGACAGCTGGGAGGTCCACTTCGCCGACACCATGCTGGGCGGCCAGCTGGTCAACAACTGGCGGATGGTGGACCTCTACAGCCGCGAGGTCATCGATCGGGTCAGTGAGCTGGAGCGGTGGGGCGGCCTCTTCGACCGCACCGACGACGGGCTGATCATGCAGCGGGCCTTCGGGGCGCACAGCTACCGGAGGCTCTGCCACGTCGGCGACCGCACCGGCCTGGAGCTGATCCGCACCTGTCAGGACCGGATGGTCCACACCGCGGGGACGGACGTCTACATGGAGTGCACCCTCACCCGCCTGCTCAGCGGCCCCGACGGGGTGGTCGGCGCCATCGGCTACGACCGCAACAGCGGTGAGTTCGTGGTCATCCGGGCAAAGGCGGTGGTGCTGGCGAGCGGCGGCTGGGGGCGGATGTACCGCTACACCTCGAACTCCTGGGAGGGGACGGGTGACGGGGCGGCCATGGCCTACCAGGCCGGGGCCGAGCTGCAGGACATGGAGTTCGTCCAGTTCCACCCCACCGGGATGATCTGGCCGCCCGGAGCCCGCGGCATCCTGGTCACCGAGGGGGTGCGCGGCGAGGGCGGGATCCTGCGCAACGCGGCGGGCGAGCGCTTCATGGAGCGCTATGACCCGGTCAAGCTCGACCTCTCCAGCCGCGACGTGGTCGCCCGCTCCATCTACAAGGAGGTGGTGGCGGGCCGCGGCACCCCTCACGGCGGCGCCTACCTGGACATCGCCAGCCAGCGCAGCCCCGCCGAGATCCGCAAGAAGCTCCCCTCCATGTGCGAGCAGTTCGAGGCCCTGGCGGGCGTCGACATCACCAAGGAGCCGATGGAGGTGGGGCCCACCATCCACTACACCATGGGCGGGATCCGGGTGGATCCCGAGACCGGGGCGAGCAGCGTCCCCGGGCTCTTCGCCGCCGGCGAGTCGGCGGCCGGGCTGCACGGGGCCAACCGGCTGGGCGGCAACTCCCTGGGCGACATCCTGGTCTTCGGACGGCGGGCCGGCGAGGCCGCCGCCCAGCTGGCCCGGAGCCGGGGAGGGCTCGCCGAGTTCTCCGCCGCGGAGGTGAGCGACGAGCAGAAGAGACTGCTCCAGCCGCTTGCCGGCGAGCCCGGCGAGAACCCGTACGAGCTCCACCGGGCCCTCCAGGAGGCGATGCAGGACGACGTCGGCATCGGCCGCAGCGAGGAGTCGCTGCTCCGGGCCCTCGGCGCCATCGGCGAGCTGCGGGAGCGGGCCACCCGGGTGCGGGTGGGCGGCGGCCGGGTGCTCAACCCCGGCTGGCACGCCTGCCAGGACATCTGGTTCATGCTCACCGTCTCCGAGGCCATCGTCCGCTGCGCCCTGGAGCGGCGGGAGTCGCGCGGCTCGCAGTGGAGGTTCGACTTCCCCGAGAAGGACGACCGCCTGGCCCGAGTCAACCTGCTGGTCTGCCAGCACGAGGGGGCCATGGGGGTCGAGGAGCGGCCGGTCGAGCTGATGCCCGACGAGGTGGTGGCCCGGCTCAACCGGAGCCGCTTCTTCGACCCGGCCAACCTCCCCTCCCACTACGCGGGGAAGGTCGAGCCGCGCGCCGCGGAGGCGCACTGATGGCGGAGGCGACCCGCCGGGTGGCGAGCGGCGCGGAGGGTGACCTCACCCGGCCGCCCGCGGTGCAGAGCGGGCTCACCGGGGCCACCCGGACCCTCCGCGTCTTCAAGGGCGTGCCCGGCGGCGAGGTGGGCTACGCCACCTACGAGGTCCCCGAGGTGGTGGGGATGGTGGTGCTCGACGCCATCCACCAGATCCAGCAGACCCAGGACGGCGACCTCGCCTGCCGTTGGAACTGCAAGGCGGCCAAGTGCGGCTCCTGCTCCGCCGAGGTCAACGGCCACCCCGTGCTCATGTGCAAGACGCGGATCGACACCCTGCCCCCGGGGACCATCACCGTCCAGCCGCTCAAGTCCTTCCCGCTCATCAAGGACCTGGTCACCGACGTCTCGCGCAACTACGAGACCAACAAGCTGATCCCGCCCTTCACCGCCGCCCCCGACGACGGCAAGCCGTGGCGGATCGACCAGATCGACATCGACCGCCTCTTCGAGTACCGGCGCTGCATCGAATGCTTCCTCTGCCAGGACGTCTGCCACGTCAACCGCACCCACGAGCTGAGCGCCCGCTTCTTCGGGCCGCGCTTCTTCGTCCGGGTGGCCAGCCTGGAGATGCATCCCAAGGACGTCCTCGACCGCCGCGAGCTGCTCGGCGAGCAGGGGGGCCTCTCGCTCTGCAACATCACCAAGTGCTGCTCCGAGGTCTGCCCCGAGCACATCCACATCACCGACAACGCGATCATCCCGCTCAAGGAGCGGGTGGCCGACGTGCACTGGGACCCGGTGCGCTGGGTGGCGCGCCGGCTGCGCGGCGCTCCCAAAGCCGGCCCGGCGTGATCCGGGCGCGGCCCCTCGCCGTCCGGGGGTCTCGCGGGTGATCGTCCTCATCGTCCTGGGGGCCATCCTGCTGGCCCTGGTGGTGGCCTTCATCGCCTTCTACCGCCACTCCCGGACCCCGGAGTGGGGCGACTCCGACTTCCGCAAGTCGATGCTCGGGATGATGGTGGCGATCGCCCCGCTCTGGGGGATGCGGTACAAGGAGCCGCATCACGAGCTGCCCACGGTGAGCGCCCCCGGTGCGGAGCAGGACGGTCTCCCGGTGGGGGAGGGGGCTGGGAGCGCCGAGGAGGGGCCCCGGGCTCGCTGAGCCTGCGCCGGACGGGCGGCTCGGCCCGCGGCGGTCCGCCTGCGGCTGTGACAGGCTGCCGACGGGAGCATCACACCTGCCGGCCGGCCTGTCCGCGGGGCGCCGGCCCAGCGCAGAGTGCGGGGGCGATGGTTGCTCGGCGTCCTCGCTCCGACGGGGGTGCTGCCGGCGGAGTGTCCGCCCGCTCGGCGCGGGGCGGCGCCGCCAGGGGGGATGCCGCCCCGCTGGGTGGGAGGGCCGCCGCGGAGGTCTCTCCCCCGGGGAGAACCAGCGGGCCGGAGCCGCAGACAGAGCCGGCGGCGCGCGAGCGCTGGTTCCACACCCTGGTCGCCAGCTCCAGCGACATCGTCACCGTCCTCGACCGTCGCGGACGGGTCCTCTATGCCAACCCCGCCGCCGAGAGGGTGCTCGGCTTCTCGGTGGCCGGCTACGTGGGGCGCAACACCCTCGCGCTGATCCATCCAGACGATCGCCGGGCGGTCATGACTGCCATCCGGGAGAGCATCCTGCGGCCGGGGATCAGGGCTGTGCCCGTGTTCCGGCATCGGACCGCCGCGGGCGAGTGGCGCTTCCTGGAGGTGGTCGCGACCAACTGCCTCCACGATCCCGCCATCGGCGGGATCATCCTCAACGCCCACGACGTCACCGATCAGACCTGCCTGGCCCGCGCCCTGCGCACCGTGACCCAGGGCAACCAGGTCGTGGTCCACGCCGCCGACGAGGCCTCCCTGCTGGCCGACACCTGCACGGCGATCGTCGCCGCCGGATATCCGCTCGCCTGGGTCGGGTATGCGACGCACGACCGCGAGCGCAGCGTACGTCCGCTGGCGTCGGCCGGGCGCACCGACTACGTGGAGCGGATCCGCGTCACCTGGGGTGACGACCAGCTCGGCGCCGGCTCGACGGGGCGGGCGATCCGCACCGGCTCGGTGCAGGTGGTGGACGATCTCAGCCACTCGCCCGGCTTCGCACCCTGGCGAGCCGCGGCCGGCGAGTTTGGGCTGCGCTCCGCTTGCGCCTTCCCCCTGGTGGTGGGTGACGCGACGATCGGGGCCATCTCCATCTACGCGGGCGAGGTCGGGGCCTTCGATGCAGCGTCGGTGGCGGCGCTCACCGAGCTGGCCGCCGACCTGGGGTACGGGATCGCGCGGCTCCGCGACGCCGAGCGCCTGGCCCGGAGCGAGGAGCTGCTCCGCCAGGCGCAGGCGATCACCCATGTGGGCCACTGGCAGTGGGACATCATCGAGGGCCGGATCGACTGGCTTGCCGACGAGATGTTCGCCATCTACGGCATCGCGCCCGGCCAGTGGCCGGGGACCCCCGAGGCGTTCCTGGATCTGGCGCATCCCGACGACCGCGTCTCGGTGCGGCGGGCACTGGAGCGGCTGGGCCGGGGTGGCGGCCTCGACCTGGAGCACCGTATCGTGCGCCCCAACGGCGACGTCCGCTACGTCCGCCAGCGCATCGCGGGTTCCGGCAACGATCATCCCGCCCGCATCCTGGGGGTCTGCCAGGACGTCACCGAGGCCAGGGTCGCGGCCATGGCGGTGAGGCGGGCCAACGAGGAGCTGAGCCAGAAGAGCGCCGAGGCCCGCACCTCGCTGACCCGGCTGCGGATCTCCGACCAGCAGCGGCGGCGGCTGCTGGGCGCCATGGTGAGCGCCCAGGAGGCGGAGCGGCGCCGGGTGGCCTCCGATGTCCACGACGACTCCATCCAGATGCTCGCCGCCGCGATGATCCGGCTGAGCTCGATACGGCGGGAGATCGCCGATCCGGCGCTCCAGGCACGCTTCGACGCGTTCTCATCGCTGTTGGGCAAGTCCATCGCCAGCCTGCGTCACCTCGTCTTCGAGCTCCGGCCGCCCTCCCTCGACCGCCAGGGCCTCGAGGCCGCCTTCCGCGAGTCCCTGATGGCCTGGACCGAGGAGGCGCACGTCCGCTTCACGGTGACCGACGACCTCGCGGTGCCGCCCGGCAACGACGAGCGGGTGGTCCTCTTCCGGATCGGACAGGAGGCGCTCGCCAACGTGCGCAAGCACGCCCGGGCCCACGCGGTCGCGGTCGCCCTCGAGGACGCCGGTGAGGGCATCCTGCTGCGGGTGGCGGATGACGGGGTGGGCTTCGACAGCGGCGACCGCGAGGCCAACCGGGTCGGTCACATCGGGATCGCCAGCATGATCGAGCGGGCCGAGCTGGCCGGGGGCTGGCTGCGCATCGACCAGCCGGGAAGAGGAACCGTGGTCGAGGCCTGGATCCCCTTCCGGCGGGTGCTGGAGCCGGACCAGTAGCGGGGGGGGCGGGGAGGCTCAGCACCGGCTCCGCGGGCAGCGCACCCGGCCCGGTGCCCGGCGCTGCGCACCGCAACTGCCGCCGTACCGGGGGGGCGACCTCCGGGGCCGGCGCGGCCACCCTCCGCGGAGGCGCGGTACAGTGAAGTGCGCACAGGCGCCGCCCCGCGCCGCGGGACGGCGAGAGCAACCAGGATCGGACGTGGGAGAGCCCAGCCCAGCACGGTCCCTGACCGACCTCGGCCGCGACTTCCGGCAGAGCACGGAGGAGCTCGCTCGCGAGCTCTGCGACGCCTGCCGGCCGATGCTGCCGCGCGGCCAGGCCACCATGCTGCGCAGCGATCACCTCGGGGTGGTCACCGGGCTGGAGTGGGAGCGTCCCGTGGTGGCCTCGGTGATGGCCCTGGCGCCGGCCGTGTCCGCCGCCGGCGACGCCGTCTGCCTGGCGGCCGGCCGCAGCGACGAGCGCCAGCGCGTCCTCACCACCGCCGAATCGGTCGCCGCGCTGGGTGACGAGGCGCTCGACCTGCTCCCCCGGCTGGCGGGGATGAAGCCGGGGGTGGTCGAGTTCGCCCATCGCGTGGCCCACGCCACCCACGGCGCCGCCGGGCTGCGCACCGAGCCGCGCCGGCTGCTCGGACGGCTCCGCCAGGACCGGCGCCCCTTCACCCCCTCCCTCTGGCCGGTGATGGCGGAGGCCCTCCGCCGCCGGGTCGAGCAGGCGCGCGAGCTGGCTCGAGGCGCCGGGGTGGGGGAGGAGGCGGAGTGGGAGGGCCGGATCGCCGCCGCCGCCGCCTGCCGGGATGCCGCCGTCCACGCGATGCGGGCCCATGCGCTGTCGGCAGGCTCGGGCGCCTGGCTGCCGGCGGCCCGGCTGCACCGCTCGCTCGCGTTCGCCAGCCTGTACTGCGGCTTCGGGGTGCTCCGCGACCTCCCCACGCCGGTCCTGCCGCCGGGGTCACGCCGGCGCCGCGGTCAGAGGCGGTGGAGGCCGAGGAGCGAGGGCAGCCCGCTGTCGATCTGAGCGCGGTTGCGTTCGATGATCCCGACCAGCTCCTCGACGGAGGCCGCGGAGCCGAGCAGGGCGTCGCGGTCGGACGCCGCGAGATCGACCTCGATGACCTCGAGCAGGCCACCGGCTCCGAGCCGGGCCGGGACCCCGCTGAACACCCCGTTGATGCCGTACTCGCCCTCCAGGTGGACGCTGCAGGGCAGGATCTGGCGGGTGTCGAGCAGGATGGCGTCGACCATCTGGGCCACCGCCGCGCTCGGCGCCTGGTATGCGCTGGTGATCCCGATCAGGCTGACGATCTCGGCGCCGCCGTCGCGGGTCCGCTGCACGATCTGCTCCAGCCGCTCGGGGGCGATGAGAACTCGCGATCGGCATCCCGGCCACGGTGGTGAGCTGGGTGAGCGGGACCATGGTGTCCCCGTGCCCGCCGAGCACCAGGGCCTGGACGTCGCGCACCGACGCCCCCACCTCCTGGGCCACGAAGGTCCGGAAGCGGGCGGTGTCCAGGATGCCGGCCATCCCGATCACGCGCTTGCGGGGGAAGCCGCTCACCGCCAGGGCCACCTGGGCCATGGCGTCGAGCGGGTTGCTGACCACGATCACGACCGCCGCGGCGGAGACCGCCGTGGCCTGCCTGACCACCCCGGCCACGATCCCGGCGTTGGTCATCAGCAGGTCGTCGCGCGACATCCCCGTCTTGCGGGCGATGCCGCCCGTGACCACGATCACGTCGCTGCCGGCGGTCTCCTCGTACCCGTTGGTGCCGGTGACCATGCTGTCGAAGCCGATCACGGGGCCGGCCTGCAGGATGTCGAGGGCCTTCCCCTGGGGCAGCCCGGGGACGATGTCGACCAGGACGATATCGGCGTAATCCCGGTCGGCGAGGCGCTGGGCCAGGGTGCCGCCGACGTAGCCCGCGCCAATGACGGTGATCTTGTAGCGCACAGAGGACCTCCGGTGTGGGACCCGACCTGTCGATTGTAGGAAGAGCGAAACGAAGTACCGCCATCGGCGCTCGGGGAGGGTCCGCGGGAGCGCTGTCCGGGAGTGCCATCCTTCTCTCCATGGTTGCGAAACGGCGGCTGCCCCGCGGGGCGCGGGAGCGGGCCGCGACGGTGGTGGAGAGGCTGGCCGCCGAGTACCCCGAGGCGGCCTGCGCCCTGGTCCACGACGGACCGCTCCAGCTCCTGGTGGCGACGATCCTCTCCGCGCAGTGCACCGACGAGCGGGTCAACCTGGTGACCCCGGGGCTGTTCCGCCGCTACCCGGACGCGGCCGCCTTCGCCGAGGCCGACCCCGCCGAGCTGGAGGAGCTGATCCGCAGTACCGGCTTCTTCCACGCCAAGGCGCGCGCCATCATGGCCATGAGCCAGGAGGTGGTGGCCCGCTTCGGAGGCCGGGTCCCGGACCGGATGGAGGACCTGGTCACCCTCCGCGGGGTGGGCCGCAAGACCGCCAACGTGGTTCTGGGGGTGGCCTTCGGCAAGCCCGGTTTTGCGGTGGACACCCATGTGACCCGGCTCACCGGGAGACTGAAGCTCACCTCCTCCACCGATCCCGTCGAGATCGAGACCGACGTCTGCTCGATGGTCCCGGCCGCGGAGTGGACCAACCTCGGGCTGCGCCTCATCCTCCATGGGCGCCAGGTCTGCGCGGCGCGCAGCCCGCGCTGCCCGGTCTGCGTGCTCAATGACATCTGCCCCTCGGCGCAACTGCCGGGGCTGCGGAAGCTCGGTACGAGATCGCGGCCGCGCGGCCCCGGCGTCACCCCCACGACCCGGGCATCATCGTGATGATGGCGTTCGGGTAACGCGGGGGCGGAGCAGCGCGCCGGTCAGGTACCATGCGGGCGTCCAATCAGGTTATGCCCGCCGAGTGACACTCACCTCCGCACCGCTGCCGCCCGCCCTGGATTCGGCCGAGTCCGATGACACCAGGGCGAGCCGTCCGCGACCCAATCGCGGCGGCCACCCGGTCCCGGCGATCAGCCCCGGGCCGCGGCTCCCGGGCATCCACCGTCCCGAGGGGCTCCCGGCTGCCGCCCGTCCCGGAGACGTCCCCCAACCCCAGCACCTTCATCTGCCCGGCTGGGTGCGCCGTGCCCACGGCCAGGCCCGTCCCATCCTCGCCGACCTGATCGGCAACCTGAACGGGGAGCCGCGCCAGCAGTTCGTCGCCAAGGTGAGCGAGCTGATCGACGGCATGAGCTCCGGCAAGTTCAGCCTGGCCTGGCAGTACCCGCGCATCATCGACGAGGGGTGGGTGCTGTACGAGCATCAGCGCCGCGACGCCGAGGAGGAGGCCCGCAAGCGCCGCGGCCTGGAGAGCGCCCGGCGCAAGGTCGCCGACCAGCTGCGCGACGCGGGAGCGCGCCTGACCCCGGAGACGGCCAGCCGGCTGCACCGGACCCTGCGCTCCGCGGATGGCGTGGACGCGATCAAGGGCGTCGCCACCGAGCTGGACCAGGCGGTGGCCGCGGTGCGCACCCTCGAGGAGCGGCGCCGCGACCGGGAGATCGACCGGACCCGGGAGCGGATCCAGCGCGCTCTGCCGCGCGGCGCCGTCGCCGAGGTGCCGGCCGAGAGCTGGCAGGACGCGCTGCGCCGGATCGCCGAGAACTTCGCGGAGTAGCCGGCGCGGGGGGCCTCTCCCCAGCGAGCCCGCGGCGTGGGGACTGACGTGACGCACGAGGATGAGCTGCTGATGCGCCGCGCCCTGGCGCTCGCCGCGCGCGCCGGCCGGCGCGGTGAGGTGCCGGTGGCCGCCCTCGCCGTGGAGGGCGGCGCGGTGATCGCGGCGGCGTCCAACCGGATCGAGCGCGGAGGCGATGCCACCGACCATGCCGAGATGCGGGTGCTGCGCAGCGCGGCCCGGCGCCGGGGTGGGTGGCGGCTCGACGGGGTCACCGTGGTGGTCACCCTGGAGCCCTGCCCGATGTGCGCCGGGGCGATGGTCCAGGCCCGGATCGACCGCTGCGTGTACGGCGCCCGCGATCCCAAGAAGGGTGCGGACGGCAGCGTGTACGACGTCCTCCGACATCCCGCCAACAACCACCGGCTCGAGGTCACGGAGGGGGTTCTGGCCGAGCAGTGCGGCGGGCTGCTGCGCGACTTCTTCCAGCGGCTCCGTACCGGCTGAAGGCGGTGTGGTGATGGCCACGAGCGGTCGCGATGGGGCGGACCTGCGCGGCGTGCGCGTCCTGGTGACGGGCGCGACCAGCGGCATCGGCCGCGCCATGGCCGAGGCCTTGGTGGGAGCCGGAGCCGCCGTCGTGCTCACCGGCCGCGACCTCGCCCGCGCCGAGGAGGTGGCCGCCGGGATGACCGACGGGCCCGGTCGGGCGCTGGGCCTGGCCATGGACGTGCGCGACGAAGAGGGGGTGGCGCGGGGGGTCGCCGCGGCCCTGGAGCTGCTGGGTGGCCTCGACGTCCTGGTGAACAACGCCGGGCTCGGGATGCGGAGCGTCAACCCACGCTTCCTCACCGACCCGCGGCCCTTCTGGGAGGTCGGCCATCACGCCTTCGCCGACGTCATCGCCACCAACCTGACCGGCTACTTCCTGGTCGCGAGGGCGGTCGTCCCCCATCTGCTCCGGGCCGGCCGGGGACGGATCGTCAACGTCACCATGAACCACTCCACCATGCGGCGGCGGGGATTTGTCCCGTACGGGCCGTCTCGGGCGGGCGCGGAGTCGCTCTCGCGGATCATGGAGGCCGACCTCGACGGCAGCGGGATCACCGTCAACATGCTGCTGCCCGGAGGGCCCACGGCGACCGGGATGCTCCCCAACCAGCTGACTGAGGACGTGCGGCGGCAGCTGCTCCCGGCCACGGTCATGGCCGCGCCCATCGTCTGGCTCTGCTCGGCCGCCGCCGAGGGCGTGACCGGCGAGCGGATCGTGGCCAGCGAGTTCGACGGCTGGCTGGAGGCGCGGGAGCGGCGCGCCGGCTCACCGGCCGCCGGGCCTCCGGGAGCCGAGGCCGGCTGAAGGAGGCCCCAGGCGGAACGCTGCGCCGGCGGGCTGAGGCGGCAGCCGAGGCAGCACGCCGCATCCCTCCCGCTGGTTATGGACGTCGATGTCCGAAACCTGGGGGGCAGCGATGCGGGGGTGGGCCTGCCAGCGGCCGACGCCCGGGGCCCGTCTCCTGGGCGGATCGGGCCGCTGATCTCCCCGGCGGGTCAGGCGACCGGCGCCACCTTCTCGGTGCAGAAGCTGCAGCGGGTCGCCGCCCCGGGGATGGTGCTGACGCATTCCGGGCAGTCCCGGGTCGTGACCTCGGCCGGCCTGGCCCGGTGGGCGGCGAGCTTGTTCATCGGGACCACGACGACGAAGTACACGGCGGCGGCCACGGCGAGCAAGGAGATGACGGCGTCGAGGACGTCGCCGTACGCGAACTGGCTGTTGTTGATGGTGAAGGTGAGGGCCGCGAAGTCGGGCTTGCCGACGATGGCGGCGATCAGCGGGGTCAGGATGCCCTTGACGAGGGCGCTGACCACCGCGTTGAACGCGATCCCGATGACCACCGCGATGGCCAGGTCGACGACGTTACCCCGGAGGATGAAGTCGCGGAACCCTCTGAGCATGCCTCGGCCTCCCCTTCCTTCCACCCCCGGCCGTCTCCGCGTCCCACGGTAGCCGGGGTGTACCGGGCCGGGCTCAGGCACCCGTGGCGAGGATGCCCTCCGACGCGTCCGAGGTGGTCTCGTCGCCGTCCCCGGCTGATCCCCGGCCGGCGCGGCGAGCCGCGCGCCCCTGGCGGGCGAATTGCTGCTGGTACAGCTTGGCGTACAGCCCGCCCTGGCTAAGCAGCTCGTCGTGGGTGCCCTGTTCGACCAGCCGCCCGTGGTCGATCACGAAGATCACGTCGGCGGCGAGGATGGTGGAAAGGCGGTGGGCGATGGCGATGGTGGTCCGCTCGTGGAGCAGCGGGGCGAGGGCCGCCTGGACCAGGCGCTCGCTGGCGGTGTCGAGCGAGGCGGTGGCCTCGTCGAGGATGAGGATGCGGGGCGCCTTGAGGACTACCCGGGCGATGGCGATGCGCTGCTTCTCGCCGCCCGAGAAGCGGTACCCGCGCTCCCCGACCACGGTGTCGTAGCCGTCGGAGAGCTCGGCGATCCGGTCGTGGATGAAGGCGGCGCGGCAGGCCGACTCCAGCTCCTCCTGGGTGGCGTCCGGCTTGGCGTAGAGGAGGTTGCGACGCACCGAGGCGTGGAAGAGGTAGGTCTCCTGGGTGACGATCCCGAGCTGGTCGGCGATCGAGGCGAGGGTGAGGCTCCTGACGTCGTGGCCGTCGAGGCGGACCGCGCCCAGGATCACGTCGTAGAGGCGGGGGATGAGGTAGGAGATGGTCGTCTTGCCGGCCCCGGTCGGGCCCACGATCGCGGCGAGCTGGCCTGGCATGACCCGCATGTCGAGGTCCTCGAGGGCCCACGGCCGGGGCGCCTCCTGGTCGGCGTGGGCGACGCCCACCTGGGTGCGCAGATGGGCGGGGTCGTAGCGGAAGTAGACGTGGTCCAGCTCGATCTCGGCGCCGGCCCGCTTGAAGGGCAGGGCGACCGCATCCGGGGCGTCGACGATGTCCTGGGGGATCTCGAGGTAGTCGAAGATCCGCTCGAAGAGGGCGAGCGACGACTGGACCTCGACCGACACCTGGAGCATGGAGCCGATCGGGAAGAAGAGCCGGCTCTGCAGGGTGGTGATGGCGACGATGGTGCCGGCGGTGATCCCCGAGCTGAGACCGTTGCTGTGGTAGATGACGAAGGCGGCGACCAGGTAGACGAGCGCCGGGGCGATCGAGAAGAAGACCTGGACCATGGCGAAGAGGACCCGCCCCACCATGGCGGCGCGGATCGAGAGCTCAGCGACCCGGCGGTTCTCGGCATGGAAGCGGTCCGACTCCTCACGCTGGCGGCCGAAGGTCTTGCCCAGCAGGATCCCCGAGATGGAGAGCGTCTCCTGGGTGATGGCGCTCATCTCCGCCTTCGACTCCTGGGCCAGCAGGGTCACCTTGCGGCGGGCGTTGCCGGCCCGGTAGGTGAGGAAGAGGAAGACCGGCATCATGAACAGCGAGAGCACGGTGAGCTGCCAGCTCAGCACCACCATCGCCACCACCGTGCTGGCGATGATCACCACGTTGGAGACGATCGACGAGGCGGTGTCGGTGACCACCGACTGGATCCCGCCCACGTCGTTGGTGAAGCGGGACTGGATCTCGCCGGTGCGGGTGGAGGTGAAGAAGCGCATCGACAGCCCCTGGAGGTGGGTGTAGAGGGCGTTGCGCAGGTCCTCCATCAGCCGCTGGCCGATGCTGTTGATCTGGTAGGTCTGGGCGATTCCGACCCCACCCGTGATCACCGGGATGAGGATCATCAGCCCGGCGTAGAGGCCGACCAGGGAGAGGTTGGGCCCGCCTCCGCCGCGGGGGAAGAGGGCGTCGAAGACGAACTTGATGAGGATCGGGTTGATGACGCCGATGCCCGAGGTGAAGACGATGAGCCCCACCGCGAGCAGCACCTGACGGCGGTGGGGGCGGAAGAGGCCGAGCACCTGGCGGGCCAGATGGCGGTTGGAGACCCGGCCGGTCGGTTTCTCGTCGGGGGTCCCGTGGGCCCAGCGGTGCATGGTCAGGAGGTTCCGGGAGGGGTGTGGGTCACGGCTTCACTCTACCCGCGAGCCCGGGAGCGGGGACCTGAGGCGGTCGGGGAGCGCGGAGACGGGGCGGGGACCGGGGCTGAGGGCTGGCGACCCGGGACCTTCGCCACCCCGCCCCTACCGGGCGGGCTCCTCCTCGGGGAGGTGGCCCGAGGCCCGCTCCCACTCCTTGCGGGCCTCGTGGTAGAGGGCGTGGAAGAAGGGGCCGCCCCAGAGGCCGACCGAGAGCGCGGCTCCGAACAGCACCACCGCGTCGACGCTCTCCCGGCCCTCGCGGGCCCAGTAGACGTCCTTGAGATTGAGCCAGAGGGCGAACTCGTCGAGGGTGATCGCGGATGCCGCCCCGTAGGTGACCGCGGTGACCTTGAAGGCGCCGTCGTCGGGGTGCTCGCCGCTCCCGGTGCCGATCTGGATCAGCCAGAGGTACCCGGTGCCGAGCAGGCCGGCGATCCCGAAGACCAGGTGGTGGAGGTGGCGGCCGCCGACGCCCAGGTTGTGGAAGGGCGGGATCCCGCGCCGGATCGCGTGGGTGATCGCCCGGGTGGCGGCAAAGGAGGTGAAGAAGCCGACCGAGGAGAGGAAGAGCCGCTCCCGCCGGGTGTTGGCGAGGTGCTCCCGGTAGAGGTGGGCGACCCGGTGGGGCGGGACGGCGCGCATCGGGGAAGTCTGCCTCACAAGGCACCCGTCATGGGTGGCGCCGGCGCTTCTCCAACTGGTCGTGGACGTCGAGGTAGGTCGGCCCCCGGTAGCGGCTCTTGGCCCGCGGCCGGGTGGGTCGGAGGCTGAGGCTCCACCAGAGCAGGGCGATGAAGCCGACCGCGAGGACGGCGATCACGATCAGGCCAGTCACTGCGGACCCAGTGTAGGGTCGGGGCCGCGGCCGGAGGCCATCCAGCCGGGGCCACCGGCTCTCGGCTCAGATCCCGGAGATGGCGACCACCCCCGACCGGGTCCCCACCAGCGCCAGGTCGCCCAGCAGCGCGGGCGAGGTGAAGTCGGGCACCGAGCCGACCCCGATCTGGGCCTGGACGACGCCGCTCGCGGGGTTCAGAACGTAGAGCGTGCCGTTGTGCCAGTCCACGGTGACCACGCTGCCCCCGCCGAGCACGGGGGGCCCGTTGCTCCCCGACGGGGTCTGCCAGAGGATGGAGAAGCTGCCGGTGGAGGAGACCGAGATGGCCTCGGTCCCGTTGGAGCAGGGCTGGTAGACGGTGTCGCCGCTGAACGACGTGTCGCCGAAGGACATCGCCCCGCCGCACACCTGGGCGCTGTACACCTGGCCCCCGATCCCACCCAGGGAGGAGGCCTTGAGCACGTACCCGATGCCGGTCTTGCCGGCGATGAAGACGTAGCCGTCGGGGAGCAGGGTGGGGGCCACCGAGCCGAGATCGAGGTCGTGGGCGTTGTCATAGGCCCACCGGGAGGGCGCGAAGTCGCTCACCAGCTGGAGGGTGGGACTGAGCTCCAGCACCGAGTCGCTCTCGTCCCAGCTGCCACCCTCGGCGGCGCCGTTGCCCGAGGACACCAGGATGTCGCCGCTGGCGGTGAGCACCGGGCCCCCGGTCGCCCAGACCGCCCCCTCGCGGCTGGTGGGGACCATGAAGTCAAGGCTCGAGCCCTGCCCGCTGGTGGGGACGGCCACCACCGCCCCGACATACTGGCTGCAGTCGCCGTCCAGGCCGCCGAAGCCGATGTAGACGTAGCCGTTGGCGACCGTGAGCGCGGGGCGCTGCTGAACCGCGGCGGGGTGCTCGAGGGAGCTCGCGATGTCCACCTGGCGGGACCAGTGGACCGCCCCGGTGGTCGCGTTGAAGGAGTAGAGGACGTGGATCGGGCCGCTCTCCTCGGCCACCACGTAGATCGACTGGGTGGCGGCGTCGTAGGCCGGGGTGCCGGTCATCCCGAGCGGGAAGATGTTGCCGCAGGGCAGGTCGGCCTGGGGCACCGGGGTGCCGACGTGGTCCGACCAGACCACCGCCCCGGTGAGCGGGTTGAGGGCGTAGAGGGTGTCGTTCTCGGTGGCGACGATCACGTTCTCGCCGACCACGATCGGCTCCGCCCACACCGCTCCGTCGAGCTGGGCGCTCCATTTGGTGGTCAAGGAGGTCAGGGCGGGCGTGCTGGGCGCCTGTCCGGTTCGCTGCTGGTTCTGGTGATAGACGGGCCAGGCGTCGGCCGCCGGGGGGACGGGGGTGATGACCGCGGTGGGGGAGGGGGGCGCGGTGGGGACCGGCGTCGGCGAATGCGAGGCCGACGCCGGGTGGCCGGTGGTGCCGCCGCAGGCGGCCAGCAGGGTCGCCACCGCGAGCGCGGCTGCGGCCCGGGCGGGCCTGCGGCCCCATCGTCTGGTGGGCATGGCGATCGGCTCCCCCTTGCTCCAGGATCCCATGAGGGTGTCGTCCTCGATCCCAGTCTATTGCCGGGGTCCGGAAGGGTGCCAGCCGGAACCTGTGACGGCGAGCCGCCTCAAGCCGGCGGGCGGTCCCGAAGCGGCGTAAGGTGGGAGCCATGATGCACCTGGTCCGTCACCCGCTCTCGGCACTCCTGCTCGTCCTGGTGGTCCTCTTCTTCGTCTTCTTCATCCTGCCGACGCTCATCCACGTGATCTTCGACGTCCTCGTCGTGCTGGCGATCATCTGGGTCGTGATGAAGCTGGTGAGCTTCGACCGTAGGCACCGGACCAGCGGCGCCAAGCGCTGATCGAGCCGAGCGCGCCGGGCAGGCGCGGGCTGACCGGGGCGAGCTCGCCCCTTCCGGGGGGCCGTGGCGACTCGCCGGTGGCTGACGAGGGCCGGCTCTCGACCGCCAGACGCACGTCATCTGCGGTGACGTCTCGGTCGCGAAGCGGCCCGCCGGTCCAGGAGTCAGGCGCGTCGGGGTCGGGGCGGTAGCGGCAGCCAGCCCTCCCCAGCCCACCAGTAGTTGCCGTCCGGTGAGCGCAGCGCGCTCTCGGGAGCGCAGACCAAGATGCTCGCCCAGGCCTCGCCGTCCCACCACGAGCTGACGTCGGCCGAGATCTGGAAGGCGGGCGCCCGGCCTTCGAAGATGGGGCGCTTCACCGGCCGGAGCGAGCAGACCCGGGCCACGATCAGGCAGATGACGAATGCCGCCGGTCCCAGCAGCCCGACGAGCCAGGCGAGCGGCGTGGTGGCCAGCGTCGAGAGCGGGCCGGCCAGGCGGAGCATCCAGCCGGCGAGGAGGGATGCGGCCAGGGGAAGGATGCAGGCCAGGCCGAACCACACCCGGGCGGCGAGGCTGCCACTCAGCCCCCAGTCGCGCATCAGCAGCCTGACCCGCGGCCTGCCGGCCGTGGCGATGACGGCCAGCCCGTACCCGACCCCACCGGCGCAGATGACGAGGTAGGGGAGTGCGTCCGGCCAGGGAGTGCCCGGCAACGAAGTGAGAGCCCCCCGGCGACCGAGTAGACGTAGAAGAGGAACAGGACGCCGAGCATCGCGAAGCCGCGCCCGGAGCCCGGCCGCCGCCAAGCCGGTACCGTCAACGGCGGCCTGCGCCATGCCGCGGTTCCCCGGCGGGGTGCGGCAGGCCTGCCCCGACCACCGTCATGGCCCCAGCATAGTCCGCCCTGGGCGGCGTCACCGGGACAACGGTCCACTACGAGTTTGGCGGAGAGGGCGGGATTCGAACCCGCGGTGGCTATTGACCACACCGCTTTTCGAGAGCGACGGCCGCCATCCTGGCGCCTCCAGGGTCCTGCCACCTCGTCCGGAAATCCCAGCCCCAGCAATGGGCTACCGTACCGCCTCATGATGCTCCGAGCCGGTGTGTGCCGACAAGTTGGTCGGCAGAATGTCGGCAGACGACGCCGCCGGGCTCGCCTGCGCTTGCAGGAGTTGCCAGGACTTGGCTCGGAGTGCGTCGGCGATGCGCTCTACGGTGGAGAGGGCCGGGTTGCGCCGGCCGCGCTCCAAACCCGAGATGTAGGTCCGGTCGAGGCCCGCCAGCTCGGCAAGGCCCTCTTGCGAGAGGCCTTGGCGGGTGCGCTCCACCCGCACGGCGCGACCGAAGCGTTCTGCCAGAGAGACCACCCTGGCACCCTACGGGGACGTGTAACATCAGTCCACGGAATATGAGTCACATCCAAGGGGGAGGGGGATGAGGGGAGGCGCGGCCGCTCGGAGATGCGGGCTCGCGCGGCGGTACGTTGGCCCGGCTGTCCTCCTGGTGCTCCTGGCGGGCTGTGGCTCGATCAGCGGGGGGAGCGGTGTCAACGGCGGGGTGATCCCGATCTCGGAGGCGGGTACCTACCACTACGTGATGACCGTCCCGGTGGTCCCGGCCGGTTACTACGGACCAGACCTGCTGCGCCTCTCCAGCGACACGGACAGCGTCGTCATGCTCACACCAACGGGCAACTCCGGGAGCGGGAGCGGATCCGTGTACCTCAGCGCGGGTAACTGGACCGGGGAGGCTGGCTATGTCTCTCCCACGGCGGGCGACGCTGCCCCAGTCTGTGGGGGCGGAGTCCCTGTGCCGCAAAGCGATGGCTCCTGGTTCTGCTCGGAATCCACCGACACCTGGTCCCTCACGCTGACGTCATGACGCCGGTTACGTGATCGCCTACATGGCAGGGCCGGCCATCGACAGCATTGCGTGTCCAACCGTGTACGAGCGTGTTCCGTAGCTAGTCCAGCCGTGTCCATGACGTGCCCACGTGTCGCCACAAACACAGGGGTGGGCCTCGCTCGCTCACCATCCCCGGAAGGTCCGCGGTGCGCTGTGCGCGCGCGCCCGGGTGCGCCCCCCAAGGGCCTCATCACCCGCCCGCGGGTACGGTCCCGGCGCCGGTTCGCGCTCCGTACCCCCACGCCTTACGTCGCGGTGGGTAGAGAGAGGGGTTGCCCCGCTGTGGAGCCACGCTCCGGTGTCATACAGCTCACGGGCAGCCGTCGGCTGTCGGCGGCGGCGCCAGGGTAGTCCGGGCTGGCGAGTGCGAGTCTGGTCCCCTCGCGCGCGCACCGGCGGGCGCGTGTGGGCGCCGTCTGAATCTTCGAGCGGTAGCCCCGGCCCGCAGTCTTACCTTCGCCCGTACGGCGTCTCAGGAAGGGGCGTGAGGCGATTCCCTCGCCGGGACCCCCGGCAGGCTGGTCCTGTGAGGCGTTGTCCCTTGGTAGGGCGATCACCTGCCGATCTGTGATGCGAATGGGTCGGATTTGAGCCACCGGGCGGTCACCCCAGGGTTTCAGCCGGGCGCGATGGAGGGCCGGAGTTAGCCCCGTCCCGATGCGCTCGGTGCTGTAGGAACTTGGCGAGATGCCTCAGCCGCCCCGGGGAAGGCGGCCTCGGCAGGGCTTCTGTGGCAGACGGCGACCGGATTGGTGTAGACCTCCGCCTAGTGACCCCCTCATCGGAGGAAGGCGGCGTGATAGACGAGCCACCCCCGGCACACCCAGCGCTGACGGCTGCGCGGCCGTCGCATTTCGGATTCGTGCTCCGAGTCCTCGCTGCCGCCGTAACCGCGGTCATCGTGCTGGGCGCGCTCGGATTCTTCATAAGCGACGATCTCGGGCAGCGGACGAAGGCTCAGAACCTCAGCGAGCGCCTAAACTCCGACCAAGCAGCGTACGGCGTGGACCAGCAGGCGATCGCGGCCATGCAGTCTCAGCTCGCGACCCTCCAGTCGCAAGATGCCGCGGACCAGCAGGAGATCGAGCCTCTCCAGTCTCAGAACGCCGCGGACAAACAGCAGGTCGCGGCCCTTCAGTCCCAGAACTCCACGGACCAGCAGGAGATCGCGGCCCTTCAGTCTCAGAATTCGGCAGACGCAGCAGAGATTCAGTCGCTGTTGTGTAGTGCCACCACCCACGCCTTCTCCTCCACCATCTGTGGGTGACGGCGTCGTGGGCGCGTGACGGCCGGCGTTTCTGGTCGGGGAGAACGCGCCACTCGGTGAGATCGCCTCGGCCGGTCGGCGCGACATCCCCAGGGCTTCAGCTCGCGTCGCGTCGAGGGTTCGGGTTGTCCTGCCGCCGATGAGGTTGTCGGCGTCTACGGTTCCCGGTCGTGCCCGTACCGGGCCAGGCAGTGCTGCTCATACTCCGCCAGGCCAGCCTCGAAGCCGCGGCGGTCGCGCTCGATCGCGGCGAGGTTGATCTGCTCCTCCAGGTCCGCCCGCTTCTGGTCGGTGTCGAAGCCGTCGAGGTGAGTGCAGGTCCATCCGATGCGATTGAGGCAGGCGTCGAGGGCGCGATCGGCCTCGGCCTCGTCCCAGGTCAGCTCGGCGAGTAGCCGCGGCTTGAAGGCGCGGACCGCAGCAACCAGCTCCGGTGTCACCCGCTCGCCGGGAGTCAGCATCAGGTCGGAGCCGTCCACGCGCACCAGCACCCCGGCGGCGCGGCAGCGGTCGAGCACGGCCTCAGCGGTGGTCATCCGGCTCATACCCGCACTCCCTGGCCTGCGCCTGTCGGCGCCGAGAGGGCGACATCCGCGACAGAGGCGACAGCGAAATGAGAGGCGGCCTGGCCATCCGCGACACCAGGGGCCGTATCCGCGGCGTCGGCGACGGAATCAGCCACGGAGGGCGTCGCGCCGTACTCGGCAGGGCGGCGATGTCGCGCTTGTCGCCCACCTTCGCCGGAGGCAGGCAGGTAGCGCGCCCAGGCGTCCCAGAGGTCGTCCTGCGCGTACCCCTTGGCCTTCTCAGTCGCACCTCGACCGAGGCGGACGTCCCTGGGGCGAACGCCGTAAGGCCGAAGCCGACGAGCGAGGCTCCGCGCGTCGAGAGGGTGGCCATGCAGGTCACCCCACGGGCTTTCCACCAGCGCGTTGAGCATCTCCAAGAGGGTTGCCGTAGAGACGTGCTCGGCCTCGGGCCAGACCTCCCGGAGGTCCGAAAGCAAGCGGACGCCGAGGCTCACGTCCGCATCGGCGCGCTCGGCGTTGAAGCTCACCGCGGCTCGCCTGGCCCGCTCGGGCCACTTCCCACCAGCCAGGTCGGCGACGGCCAACAACGGCTCCCAGACGTCGGCGGGACGGTCGGTGAGACCCGAAGCCATCTCGGGGATGTGCGTGGTCGCGCGCTCCCTGACGCGCGCCGCCCAGGCTGCCAAACGTTCACCGAGCGCACGACCAGCGGGTCCGGTGATCCGCTCCCGGTAGGCGCTCACGGGTTCGTCGGGCCCGCGGCGGCGCATGGGAATAACGATGGCCCGGTCGACCACGGTGTCGGGCAAGTCACCGATCCCCGCTAGGGCCACGGGGCAGAACGCAGGGAAAGCCTCGACCCGCATCCGGGCCGGCTCGCCGACGCATCGGATCGCCTGGGCTCCCCGGCGGTGGCCGGCGTTGATGAGCCCGCGGATGTCCTCGTGCTGGGCGGCGGCGTGGGGGCCGAGGTACGTGTCGCACTCGTCCATCAGGATCGTCGGGCTCTTCTCCACCAGCCGGAACAGAGCGGCGGCCGAGGTGTTTGCGACCTCGAAGGGATTGGGCACCAAGAGCCGCAGGACTTCGAGGCACCTGGTCTTACCAGACTGCTTCTCGGGGCTGAGGAGCGCCAACCTGGGCGTTGACTCGAAGCACTGAAACAGATGGCAATGAGCCGCCCAAAGGGTGACCGCGTCAGCGGCCGCAGGGGAGGGGAAGGCGACGTGCGCGGTGAGGAAGGCGTGGATGGCGTCGAGCACGTCCGCGCCCAACTCCGGCCCCCGTAGCTTCTCGTCCAGCTCCGGCTCGGCTAGGCGGCGGGGCGCCTGGGAGCCCCCAGAGCCGTCCGTGGGCGCTGGCTGGCCGGGGAGCCCCGGGCTGGCGCTTCCGGGCGTCCTGGGCGTTCCTGGAGTTCAGCATGGACGGTGGTGGGTCGGGTCTCACTGAACCATCCGGGTACGAAAGATCGGCGGCGCCGTCATGCGGCACGGGGTGACCTCGATGGCGCCCGCCTGTCAAACTCCGCGTCGAGCGCGGCATGGCGCTCCAGCAGCCAGGGGTCGGGCGCGGGGTCGATGTGGAGCCGGATGCGAAGAGAGCCAAGGTCTCGGCGCAGCTCGGGAGGCGACATGCCCGCGAGATCGAGGTGGAGCCGCTGCCAAGCCGCCCAGCTCCAGGGGTCGGCGCAGCGGTAGAGGTCGTCCAGCCAGCGCGGCACTCGACGGCGCGTAGTACGGTATGGATCGAGCATTCGATGGCCTCCGTCAGCTCAGCCGGCGGGGGCCTTCGCGTCTATGGGGGACGGGCTGGACGCCTCGCCGCCGAGCAGTCGGTCGAGAGCCGGTGCCGGCACCAAGAGCCGGCGGCCGATTCGCAGCACGGGGAGTTCACCGCGTCGGACGGCTTCGTAGCTCGCCTGTCGGCCGAGGCCGAGGAGGCGACCGGCCTCGGGCACCGTGAGGGTGCGCCGAGCGGTCTCGTGGACGGGGATGCTGGCCATCTGGGATCAAGCCTCCTGAAGCGGTCGAGTACGCTCATCATGAGGGTTCGTGCTACTGTATCCGTGAGCGAGCGATGGTCACTTACGATGTACTCGGTCCGGCCCCGGGGGAGTCACGCCGCCAGCGTGGGCAGGCGGCGGTCTGGCCTCGTTGTCTGGACGGGTACCGGTGGGACGGCGAAGGCGACGGTGAGGACGCTGTGCTGAGGCCCAACAGCGGCCGTCCTGGTCTGGTCTTCCTGCCGCGCCAGCGCAGCGCTCTCCTGCACCAGTTCGTCCGGCTAGGCGTCGGCACCCAGAGCCGCGCGGAGTTCGGCAAACGCGTGCTCGACTTCGCCAACGAGTATGGCTCCCTGGACTCGACCCACGGGCTCGAAACCCTCAGGACCTGGCGATGCTGCTGGGAGACGTGCCACAGCCTCCTGGCGCTTATCGAGGACGTCAAGTGGCTGGAACACGATGCGGGGACGGCAGCGCGCCGGAAGGCGATCGATAGCGCCTTGGGGTGGGACCCCGAGGGACGGCTCACCCTGTTCCAGGAGCCGGTGTGGGACGTGCCCCATCCCGAGGAAGCACCGGGTTCGATCGACGCCCTCGATAAGATTCGAAACGCGGGACTGGGAAGTCTCTCGGACTCCCAGCTCGCGAGATTGGCGCGGGGAGCCGTCGCCGCCTACCTCCAGAAGCGGCTCGGGGACCGGATCAGCGTCAGCCTGGTCGGCTGCGATCCGGTCAACGTGTACCACACGCCGAAGGCTGGACAGCTCGGGATTCGCTACGTGGCCACGGGCCTACTGACCGGAATCTACCACGTGCTTGCGTTGGAGCTTCTCGGACGGCGCTCCGTTGAGAAGCGCTGCGAGGAGTGCGGGGAGGTTCTCGAGAACGTGGTGCGCCGGGATGCCAGGTTCCACAAGAGGTGCGTGAGGCGGCGCTACAGGCGCAACCGAGCCGCCACTGCGGTAGACGGAGGAGCGCAGCGATGAGAGGCAGCATTCGGCGCCGTGGGGTCAAGTCCTGGGAGCTGACGATCGACCTTGGCCGCGATCCGGTGACTGGTCAGCGCCAGCGTCGGTTCGCCAACGTCAAGGGCACCCGCCGGGATGCCGAGCGGGTGCTGGCGGCGCGCATCCATGCCATCGAGACGGGTACGGACATCGACGCCCCCAAGATCACGGTGGCCGAGTACCTGCAGCGCTGGCTGCGTGACTATGCCAAGCCGGACGTGGCCCCCCGCACCTATGAGCGCTATGCGGAGATCGTGACCCGCCACCTTGCCCCCAAACTCGGGATGGTGACTCTGAGCCAGCTCCGGCCGGCCCACATCGTGGCCGCTGAGCGAGAGTGGCAGGCTTCGGGCCTCTCGCCGTCCACCGTCCTCAAGTTCCACCGCCTCATCCGCGAGGCCCTGCACCATGCCGTGCGCTGGCGGCTGCTGGCCGTCAACCCTGCAGACGCGGTAACCCCACCCCGGGTCGAGCGCCGGGAGATGTCAGTCCTCAGCCCGGCCCAGGCGGTCGCACTGCTCGTCCAGGCGCGCGGTACCGAGTTCGAGGCTCCGATCACCACGGCGCTGTACTCCGGCCTCCGGCTCGGCGAATTGCGCGGACTGCGCTGGCGCGACCTCGACCTCGACACCGGGCGTCTGAGCGTCATCCAGAGCCTCCAGAAGGTGCCAGGGGGCGGGGTTGTGGCGCGGCAGCCCAAGACCCACAGGTCGCGCCGTAGCGTGTCGGTGCCGGCCGCCTTGGTGGGGGTCCTCCGGGAGCATCGGCACAGCCAGGTCGAGGCTCGCCTGGTGGCCGGTGACGCCTGGGAGGACGCTGACCTCGTGTTCACTGACGCCCTGGGGCGCCCGCTCAGCGAGACGCGGCTGCGCTGGGCGTTCTGGCGCCTCCTCCGTGAGGCCGGCCTGCCGCGGATTCGGCTCCATGACCTCCGGCACACGATGGCGACCCTGATGCTGGCGGCAGGGGAGCACCCCAAGGTCGTCTCCGAGCGTCTGGGCCATTCGACCGTCTCGATCACCCTGGACACTTACTCACACGTCCTGCCCGGCCTCCAGGCGGCCGCGGCGGAGCGGCTGGCGGTCACCCTCGGGGCGAGCCCGGCGGTCGTCGCACAGCCTCGCTGAGGGCCCTTTCTCCCAAGTTGGTCGGCAATCCGTCGGCAATCGGTCGGCCGGCATCCGATGTTAGGCGGTGGCCTAAGTGGAGAGGAGCGGAGAAAACCCTTATGTGACAATGGAAATATGGCGGAGAGGGCGGGATTCGAACCCGCGGTGGCTATCAACCACACCGCTTTTCGAGAGCGGCACCATCAACCACTCGGACACCTCTCCGGGGCCGAGTATACGGAGAGGCTCAAGGACAGACCCGAGGTCGGTGGGCAGCAACGGAGCCAGGGCAGCCGACGAGCGGAGGGCCGCGGACCCGAACGAGGCTCGAGCCCCTCCGGATCCTCCCAGTGCCATGGCGGGCTCCGAGGTGGCAGCTATGGGGCCGAGCTAGTGCTTGCGGCGGCGCCGAATGAGACTGCGAGCCACCAACAGGGCGACGACAGCCACCAGTTGACCCTGAATGACGATGCGGGTCACGTCTACGGCGGGTTGCCAGGCGACCTTGCCGTCGCGGATCACGTAGACGCCGAGGGGCCGGGCAACGATCCCGAAGCCCCCGCCCTGTCCCTCGCGGCCCTTCTCAGTACCACCGCTCAGATCGTTGCCGGTGCCTCCGCCTCCGCCTCCCCAGATGCGAGCCACCGGCACCACCAGCGTGCCGTCGCTCTCATACGGCTCCCCGAAGACCTGTCGCACGGATGCGACCTCGCGCACCCGGTTGAGGATCTCGTCCACCTGCATCGCGCCACCTCCCAGTCGTCGGCCGGCTCCCACCCAAGATCGTGCTCCGATCGGCGTCCCAAGGCGAGCTACCAGGCAGCGACCCAACGGCGACCCCGACGGGGCCAATACTCCTCCGGTCTCACCAGGCTCCGGCGGGCACCACTAGCGGCCCTCGGTACAATCCCTTCGGAGCGATCGCCTAGCTGGTCGAGGGCGCCGCACTGGAAATGCGGTATACGGGGTCAACTCGTATCGAGGGTTCGAATCCCTCTCGCTCCGCCAATGTCGTGTCTCGGGACATGGTGGACGCCGATATGTCTCGCCTCTAGGGCGTCAGCCTCGTCGAGTTTAGAGGGAGTGGACGCTGGCGCCCGAGCCGACTGCATCGCGCCGATTCCGGAGCCGCACGTGCCAGCACCCCCTGACGCCGGCCCGGCTGGCGGACCTCGAGCGCGCCTATACGAGGATGCGGACGTGATTGCTCAGATCGCCTCGCTCTGCGGACAACCTGTCCCTCTTCGCCCCCCGTACGCCGTCCGTCCGGCACGGAGCGGCCGCTGGATCGAGGTACCGATCCGGATGCCGGCCGGCGCACCGAGCACGGCCCCGGGGATCTGACCCGGTTGTGGCCGCGGCGGGGCGAGGGTAGGATGTAGATCCAGATACTCGTACGCGATGGCCGCGACTCAACGGCTTGGCGCGCGGTTGGAGGGTGCCATACCCGAACCGCCTGAGCCCAGGACCGTGGATCCAACCGCCACGATATCGCGGGGGAAGGCGGAGGCGCTGCGCAACTGCCCCTGGTCTCCGGCGCGTTCAGGTCGCATGCGGGACAACTCGTTCGAGGCACTCTGCGCAGTGAGCTTGCATGGCTTCGGGGTGGTCCACCCACCCATGGAGGCATACGGATGATTGAGCTCACCCCCATCGACAAGGACGAGTGGATGCCACGGGTGCGTGTCCTGGTGGTCACCAGCGTGGCGGAGGCACGAGAGGCGCTCGACGAGTGTGCTGCGCACGACATCCACTCCAGCATCAGCTCCCTCCAGATCGTCGCCCAGCGACCGGACTTCGCCGAGTGGCCGGAGGGTTACATCGTGAGGCTCGCCTGGGAGCCGTCGGCAATTGCCGGATGGGCAGATGCGCAGCTCCTGGGATATGAGCACGGACGTCAGGTGGAGCCGCGAGCGGCCGAGCTGTCGTGGGAGACCGCCTGCCGGTCACGGGGTCACGCCTACATGCGCGAGGCGATGCCGCGCATCGTCAGGTGGCTTCTCGAGCGCCGCGGCATGGCCGAGGTGCGCGCCTGGATCCCCCTCGGCGCCGAGGCGTCGGAGAAGGTCGCCAAGGCGGGCCAGCTTCTGCCCACGGGCAGAGTTGATCAGGGGGCAGGCACCCAGCTCTGGGAGCGGAGGGCCGCCTAGGCTCCTGCCGCGAGAGGCCGAGACCGCCGAGAGCGCCGTCCAGACGACGGCGCCGGCGGTCCCGGCTCGGTCGTGGGCGAGAGGCTACCGCCGCCCCGCGCTCGGGTCGTACTGCAGGTAGACGACGTGGGTTCGCGTGTACTCGAGGACACCGTACTTGCCGTCAGCGCCTCCGATCCCGGACTTGCGCCAGCCGGCGTGGAATCCCTGCATGCTCTCCATGTTCTCGCGGTTGACGTAGGTCTCCCCGAAGCGGAGCTCGTTGCACGCTCGCATCACCACCTCGACGTCCTTGGTGAAGATCGAGGAGGCGAGACCGTAGATGGAGTTGTTGGCCCAGGCGATGGCCTCGTCGAGGTCGCTGAAGGTGACGACCGGCATCACCGGTCCGAAGATCTCCTCGCGAACGATGGGCATGTCCTGCCGGCAGTTGGCGATGACCGTGGCCGGGTAGAAGTTGCCCTCCGGCCGGTCCTCGGCGCGCTTGCCGCCGGTGACGATCTGGGCGCCGTCGGCGACGGCCCGCTCGACGCGTCCACTGACCGCCTCGAGCTGCCGAGCGCTGACCAGCGGACCGAGGTCGCGGCCCTCTTCGGTGAGCGCGTTGCCGTAGGTGGCCTGGCTCATCGCGGTGGCCAGCTGCTCGGTGAACTGGTCGCCCACCCCCTGCTGAACGTAGGTCCGGTCGGCGGCTCCGCACACCTGGCCGGTGTTGAGGAGGCGGCAGGCCTTGATCGACCTGACGGCCAGGTCCAGGTCGGCGTCCGGCATGATGATCACCGGCGCGCTGCCACCCAGCTCCAGGCTCACCTTGGTGATGTTCTTGGCCGCCAGCTCCATCACCCGGGCCCCGGTCCGGATGCTGCCGGTGACGGTCACCATGCCGATGGTCGGGTTGGAGGCCAGCTCCTCGCCGACGATCGGCCCGTAGCCGCAGACCAGGTTGACCACCCCGGCGGGGACCTCGGCCTCGTCGAAAATGCGGCCCAGCTCGAGGGTGCTGTTGGGGGTGAGCTCGCTCGGCTTGACCACGATGGCGTTGCCGGTCAGCAGGGCCGGCGCCACCTTGCGGGCCAGGACATAGAGCGGGAAGTTCCAGGGCACGATCCCGCCGATGACCCCGATCGGCTGGCGGAGCAGCAGCTGCATCTCGTTGGGCCGGTCGCTGGGGATGACCTCACCCTCGATGCGCCGGGCCCATTCCGCGGTGTAGTCGAAGTAGTCGGCGGTCCCGCCGACCTCTCCCCGGGCCTGGTCGAGGGGTTTGCCCTGCTCCTCGGAGAGGACCCGGGCGAGGTGCTCGGCGTGCTGGCGGATGCCAGCGGCGATCCGATGCAGGCAACCGGCGCGCTCGATCGGAGCCAGCCTCTCCCACTTGCGATGGGCCCGGTCTGCGCACTCGATCGCCTCCCGCGCGTCCTCGACGGACGAATCGGGGACCTCCGAGACCGCCGTGCCGGTCGCCGGGTTCTCGACCGTCAGCGTCTTGCCCCCCTGAGCGTCGACGAAGCGGCCGTTCACGTAGTTCTGATAGAGCCGACTTGCCACCGCCATCGTCATCCTCCCAGTCGCCTGATCACACCTTCCATGCGGCCGGAGCTCGGGTGGCAGGGCACGACGTTCCCTGCCACCCCTCGATCGCCGCAGTTCCGGCCACGGACAGCACAGCTTCAAATTCAGATCTAGCCGAGGACGAGCACCGACAGGCTCAGATCGGCATGGGTGGGGATCCCCGCCACCGAGCAGCCCTGCTCACCGAACGCCAGGTAGCCGATCCAGGGCAGATGGCCGACGGTGTGCTCGAGCTCACCGGGAATCTCCCTGATCCGGTCGCCGAGGGCGATGGCGCGTCCGCCGCAGTGGGCGAACACGATGGCCTTCGGCTGGTCGACGCCCCGGGCCGCCGCATGGACCGCAGTCCCGGCCTCGGCGATCAGCCCGTTCACGGTGGCCTCGCCGAGCTCCAGCAGCATGCCGGTGCTCATGGCCGCTCCGAAGTCCATCGAGCCGTCCGGGTTGCTGTTGACGGGGTGGGCGGAGTAGGTGATCCCGTCCTTGTGGAAGAGCAGCGGGTGCTGCACGCTGAACACCACCAGGGCGCCGCCGCCGATCTCCGATTCCGGCTCGCCGACCCACGCGGAGTAGACGTCCATGGCGCGGCGGCCGTCGAGCTCGAACACGGTGCGCCCCGAGCCCTTGGTGACCGTCGCCTTCCGGCCGGTCAGCCGGTATCCGTTGGTGAACGCGTAGCCGATCGGCCCCTGGAGCGCCGCGATGGCGAAGTGGTCCTTGAAGGCATGGCCGTTGGCGAACTGCTGGAACTTGTTGTCCGGGGTGTGGTCGGATGCCGTGCCGCCCACCACCGGCACTCCCGGGGCCACCGCCGCGATCCCCCGGAGGATCTCCTCCTCGGGCCCCATGTAGGCGATGGTGAGCAGGGCGCTGGGCGTGCCGCCCAGCTGCTTCAGGGCTTCCTCCGCCGCCCGCTTGCCGGCCGCGAAGCCGTCGCCGTCCACCGCCGACACGCCAACCCCAGCCGGGCGGTCGGCGATCAGCATGAGGCTTGCCGAGCCCCCCTCGGCGGTGACCCAGCCGGCGTCCTGGAAGACGCCCGTGGACGACGAGCCACCCCAGAGCGGCACCCCGCCGAGGAGCTCCGACACCCCGGAGACCAGGCTCTCGGTGTCGTACTGGGTGGTGGCGAAGAGGATGGCCAGCGTGGGCTCGCCGACCAGGCCGGCTCGGGCCCGCTCGACCAGCTCGCGGGCCGCCGCCTTCGGATCGGTGGCAGTCGTGCTGCCCGTGCCGATAGCGCTCATGGGATTCCCTCCTTGACGACACCCGAAGCCGGCTGCCCGGAGACGGGCAGCCATCCCGACTGGCTGACCTGGCCGAGGATCGCCGCCCCGAGCAGCGAGCTCTGGTCTTGGAACACGTACTCGTACTCACCGGTCCAGCGCCGCCTGGCGTCCAGCATGCCGTTGATCCGCGCCGCGCCACCAGAGATCCCGACCCGGCGGCTGATGGGCACCAGCCGGGCGATGTCGCGAAGGTGCTGACCGAGGTAGGCCGCGTTGCCGCGCACGATGCTGAGCAGCACGTCGTCGCGCGTGGTCTCGAGGGTCAGATCGCTGAGGGCGCCTCGGAGCGGTTCGAGCGAGTAGCGGCTCCCGCCCAGGTAGGGCACGTAGTCGGGGAGCCGGGCCTCACGAGCGTCAGGGTCCGGATCGCCGAAGAAGCCGTCGAGCACGCGCGGCAGGTACTCGGCATAGAACTGGTTGTCGTCCAGCCCGCTGCAGGCGAGACGGTGGAACCAGTCCAGCGCCGCCCCCCCGGCATTCAGGACGAAGAAGGTGAGCCAGCGCCCGGGCACCACATGGCAGCGGATGTTGAAGTCGGCCGATGCGATCGGGCGGTCGATGCAGACGTTGGCGATGTCGCACGTACCGCTGATGATGTTGACGTCGCCGGGCTCGGTCAGACCTCCCGAGAGGGCGGCGAGCACGGCATCGTTGGCCCCGCAGAGAACCGCGCAGCCGCGGGGGAGACCGAGCTCCTCGGCGATCGGGGGCAGCAGGCGCCCGACCTGCTGGTGGGAGTGGAGGAGGGGGGGCAGCTTCTCCTCCGGGATGCCGGCCAGCTCCAGGACCGCCCGATTCCAGGTGAGATCATCGCGGGCGGTGTTGTAGAGGCCGGTGATCGAGGTGGTCGAGGGATCGATCGCCCACCGACCGGTCATCCGCTTGACCAGGTAGGTGTTGCAGTGGCCGAACTTGGCGGCCGCCCTCCACACCTCCGGCCGCTCCTCGCGGAACCAGAGGATGGACGACAGTGACGAGCCGCCCGAGACCGGGAGATTGCAGGCCTCGGCCAGGAATCTCGGCTCTCCCACCCGGGTGCGGATGGACGCCGACTGCGGGTGCGACCGCCCGTCCAGGAAGAGGACGGCGGGCGCGAGCGCACTCCCGTCGTCGGCCATCGGGGTGAGCCCGGGCGTGGTCACAGAGAGCGAGACGACCCCCACGCCGGCGAGCTCGGATGCCACCTCCGCGCAGCATTCGCTCAGCGCTTGCCACCATAGCTCGGGGTCGATGTCCACCTTGCCGCGGTCGTACATCTGCGGGCGGTAGGTCCGACGTGCCTCGCAGCGCTTCTCGAGGCTGGGACTGAAGACCCCGATCTTGAGGGCGCTGGTGCCGACGTCGACGGCCAGGATGTCGTGGCTCACGGGAGGAGTCCCTCCGCGCTGAGCATCGACCTGAGCTCCTGGACCTCTCCCGGCTCGAGGGGGAGGAGGGGGCGGCGCGGGATGCCGCCGCGATACCCGGCGAGCGTCATGGCCGCCTTCACCCCCGCCACGCCGTGGGCTCCGGAGATGGCCGCATTGATGCGGCTGATCCTCTCCTGCAGGGGGGACCCATTGAACCCGTCTCGGGCCTGCCCGTAGCGGAACAGCTGCAGGGCGAGCTGGGGGAATGAGTTGGCGAGCGACACCGTGCCGCCGGGCGAGCCACCCATCATTGCCGGGAAGAGGAAGTTGGCCGAACCTGCCAGAACCTGGAATGACCGGCTCTGAAGGGGGAGGAAGTTCTCGATGCCCCTCGACGCGCTGTCCTTCAGGCCGACGATGTTCGGATGGGCCGCCAGGCGCCCGACCAGCGCCGGGCTCAGGGTGATGCCGCAGAAGCCGGGCGCGTTGTAGAGGAGCAGCGGGATACGCGCCCGGTCGGCCAGCGAGGAGAAGTAGCGGTACAGCACCTCGTCCGTCATCTGCTTCCGGAAGTAGCCGGGGGAGAGAACGAGCCCGAGGTCGGCGCCCAGGTCCGCGGCGGCATCGAGGAACCGCTCCGCGTCCCGCTGTCCGTCATAGGCTGCGCCGGCCAGGACCACCTGTCCGTGGCCCTTGTGTTGCACGACGTCCCCGAGGACGCTCAGCCGCTCGGCTTCGGCCAGGCTCCGGTTCTCGCCGTTCGACCCCAGAGCCAGGTAGCCGCGGATACCGCTCTCCGCGTAGCGCGCGAGGTTGAAGCGGAGCGCCTCGTGGTCGACGTCCTCGTTCGGAGCGAAGGGTGTGCAGATCGGGGCGAAGACACCGGACAGCTTGGAATGGACCTCCCCGCCGCCCATCAGGTCGCCTCGCCGATGTCGCGCTGGCCGACCTCCGCCGGCTCGTCGGGATCGGCGCCGAGCTCCCGGGCCACCGCGCGGGCCGCGGCGCGGACCCGCTCGCCGCAGTGCTGGAAGCGGTCGTGGAGGCGGAAGGATGGTCCGGAGACGCTGATCGCCCCGACCGGGCGCCCCTCGGCGTTGATGATCGCGGCGCCGATGCACGCCCCCAGCGGCTCGTTCTCGCGGTCGTCGGTGGAGTAGCCGCGGCGCTGCGTACGCCCGATCTCCTCCCGGAACGTTGCCAGGTCGCGGATCGTCCGCTCGGTCCGCGGCTGGAAGTCCATCCGGGCGTACTTCCCCTCGCGCTCCTCCTCGGGGAGGGCGGCCAGGATCGCCTTGCCCAGAGAGGTGGAGTGCAGGGGCATGGTCTGCCCGATGGCGGAGACCAGCTGGATGCTGTGGTCGCCCTCCAGCTTGTCGACGTAGACGACCTGCAGATCGTCGAGCACCGCCAGGTGAACCGTCTCCCCGAGCTCGTCCCTCAGCACTCTCAGGTACGGGCGCGCGACGCTCCGCAGATCGAGGCGGGTGGTCACGGAATGGGCCAGCCACAGGATCTTGCCGGTGAGTCGATACCGCCGCGTCCCCTCGTCCTGGGTCACGTAGCCGGCCTCCACGAGGGTCCGGAGCAGCCGCGTCACGGTGGCCTTGTCCAGGTCGGTCTGCTGGCCGATCGCGGAGGGACCGAGCCCGTCGTCGCCCCCGCGGACCAGCACCTCCAGGATGTCGAGGCCACGGCTCAGGGTGCGGGTCACCACGGTTTCACCTAATGAACCTCTGGTGCGTTGACTGCACCATTATAGGCTGGCCCGCGACGGGGACCAAGAGGCCTCTCGGGTGCCGTCCGCGGGTGTGGTCGCGGGGTTGCAGCGCGCGATGCCCACCCGCTCGGCCGGGGCCCGGAGCCCCGGACCGGGTTGGGTCGGCGGGGTCGTGCCGGGACGATCCAGGCCGCGGTCAAGCGCGGCGTGACACCTCCGGGTTGGCCCAGGCGAGCGGGGGGCGGCCGTCGAGCACCTCGAGAATGTTGCGGGCGGCCAGCTCCCCCATCGCCGCTCGGGTCTTCCCGGTGGCGGTGCCGACATGGGGCAGCAGCAGGGCGTTGGCGCAGCCGGCCAGCCCCGGCGCCAGCCGCGGCTCGTCCTCGAAGACGTCGAGCCCCGCCCCGGCGATCACCCCGCGCTGGAGGGCGTCGACCAGCGCCCGCTCGTCGACGACCGGGCCTCTCGACGTGTTGATGAGGATCGCGGTCCTGCGCATGCGAGCCAGCTGGGCGGCGCCGATGAGGTGGTGGGTCTCCGGTGTCAGCGGCACGTGGCAGGTGACGAAGTCCGCCTCGCCGAGGAGCCGGTCCAGGTCGCACACCTCCGCCTCGACCCCCGGTTCCATCCGCACCCCGCCCAGGTCGTGGGTCAGGATCCGCATCGAGAAGCCGTCCCTGGCGCGGCGCGCCACGGCCTGCCCGATCCGCCCGAAGCCGATCACTCCGAGGGTCGCTCCGGTCACCTCCTGGCCCAGCAGATGGTCCGGCTTCCAGCCTGAGAAGCGGCCCTCGCGGACCTCCCGGTCGGCCTCCACCGCGCGGCGCGCGGTCGCCAGCAGCAGGGTCATGGCCAGGTCGGCGGTGGCGTCGGTGACCACGTGCGGGGTGTGCCCGACGAAGATGCCCCGGCGGGTGCAGGCCGCGACGTCCACGTGGTCCAGTCCGACCCCGAACGCGGAGACCACCTGGAGGCTGGGCCCCGCGGCCTCCAGGGCGGGCTCGTCCACCCGGTCTCCGGCCCAGGGGAGCAGCGCGGCCGCCCCCCGAACCGCCTCCCGGTAGTGGGCGGGAGGCAGGATCGCGCCCAGGATCTCGAGCTCGCCCCGCTGCCGGAGCCATTCCTCCGCGGGTCCTGGGAGAGGCAGGCTCGAGACGATGCGTGGCACTGCTTGCGGATTATGGTCGCTGGCGGCGTCGGGCACGAGGCGCCAATGTTCAGCGTCATGGAACCGCCGTGGGTCGCCTGGCCGGAGAGCGCCGCAGAGCTGGAGGCGCTGCAGTGGCGCGTGGCGGCCGCTGCCGAGACCGTCCCCCTCTGGGTGCCGGCGGCCGGCCGGCAGCCGGTCATCGGCGCCGTCTTCTGTGCCCACCCGCGGGGCGGACCGGGGCCGGGCGTGGCCGGTGAGCCAGTCTGGCTCGGCGCCGTGCTCATGCACGGTCGCGCCGTGATCGGACGAGCCACCCTGCGCTCGGTGACCGGTGCGGGATACACGCCCGGCCTTCTGGCCCTTCGCGAGGGACCGGCTCTCGAGACAGCGGTGCGAGGGCTGCCGTCGGCGCCCGACGTCCTGCTGGTGGACGCCACCGGCAGCGACCACCCGCGGGGTGGCGGCCTCGCCCTTCACCTTGGAGCCCGCCTCGGTATGCCGACGGTGGGGGTGACCGATCGGCCCCTGATCGCTGAGGGGCCACCGCCGGGGGAGAGGAGCGGCTCGGTGGCCGAGCTGCGTCTCGGGAGCGCGGTGGTCGGATACCGCCTCCGGAGCGCCATCGGGGTACGCCCCATCGCCGTCCACGCCGGCTGGAGGACGTCACCCGAGGTGGCCCTGGAGGTAGCGCGCCTGGCGCTCTTCCGCCACCGTACCCCGGAGCCCCTGCGCGAGGCGCGGCGGATTGCCCGTGGGTTGCGGAACGAGGAGCAGAAGGCAGGCGGCGGGTGAGACCGGCCCCGCCCCTGGAGCCCTATCAGGACGCGGTCCGGCCTGGGGGCTGCCGGGGTCGCCGCTCCCCCGGTGAGCCGTCCGTCAGCGATCTGTTACCGAATCATCGGCGATCTCTGCGATGTCGGTGTTCTGTTACAGCATGATTGGATGGATTGCTACTTTCGGTGCTTACTCTCGGAGGCTGGTGGGGGCCCGCCGGGGGGCCAGCGCAGGTGGAACTGGAGGTGTGGGGACGTGCTTCCGCTCTCGCTGCTGAGTTGGAACGACAAGAAGCGAATCCGGGTGGTGGCGACCGGCGTTCTCACCGCCGGCGTTGCCATCGCCTCGGCCACCCTGTCAGTGGCGGGCGCGCCGCTCCCGACGGGCTCAGCGTCGGCTCCAACCCCGGTGATCGTCCGGGGAGCGCCCGGAAGCCAGTCCCTCGTCGATCGGGACATCGCCGAGGCCGGTGGGCGGGTCACCGAACAGATACCGCTGATCACCGCCAGCGCTGCCGAGGTTCCGGCCTCGGCGCTGAGCTGGCTCAGCGCTCAGCCGGGCATCGTCGAGGTGACCCCCGACGGGCCGGTGCAGCTTGCCTCCGCCTCGTATTCGCCGACCACGGACCCGGACTCGCTCTACAACATCGAGCAGTCACTGGGGGTCGATCAGGCCTGGCAGGACGGCTACACCGGATCCGGCGTCGGGGTGGCCCTGATCGACACGGGGATCACACCCGTCGAGGGGCTGGACGGCGCGGGGCAGCTCGTCAACGGCCCCGATCTCTCCTTTGATGGGACCTCGCCGTCGCTCCGCTACCTCGACGAGAACGGCCACGGGACCTTCATGGCCGGGATCATCGCCGGGCGCGACCCGGCCGCAGTGAGCGGGCGCTACGCCGGCGACAGCGCCGACTTCCTCGGCATCGCCCCGGACGCCCACATCATCAACGTCAAGGTGGCGGGGGCCAACGGCGCCGTCGACGTCTCCCAGGTGCTGGCCGCCATCGACTGGGTGGTGGAGCACCGCTACGACGAGGGCTTCAACATCCGGGTCCTCAACCTCAGCTTCGGCACCGACAGCAGCCAGTCCTACCTGCTCGACCCGCTGGCCTATGCCGCCGAGGTGGCCTGGCACCAGGGGATCGTGGTGGTCGCCTCGGTCGGCAACCAGGGTGCGGGCGCGTCGCGGGTCTCCGACCCGGCCATCGATCCCTACGTCATCGCGGTCGGCGCCAGCCAGCCGGGCTTCGCGGGCGGCTTCAGCGTGGCCCCCTTCTCCAGCCACGGGAACGCCACCCGCAGCCCTGACCTGATCGCCCCCGGAACGTCGGTCGTGAGCCTCGCGGATCCCGGCTCGGTGATCGCCGACCAGTACGCCTCCACCGGTGCCGTCGGCACCCGCTTCTTCCGGGGCAGCGGCACCTCCCAGGCGGCCGCGATGGTGTCGGGCCTGGCCGCCCTGCTGGTCCAGGAGCACCCCCGGGCGACCCCCGACCAGATCAAGGCGCTGCTCACCTCGACTGCGGCCCCGGTCGCGCGCAGGGCGCCAAGAGCTTCGGGCAGCGGTGAGGCGATGGCCTCGAGCGCCGTCCAGGCGCCGCTCTCCGACGCGGTCCAGTCCTTCGCCGACTCCACCGGTACCGGCTCGCTCGAGGCCGCCCGCGGCTCTCTCCACGTCAGCCTCCACGGCGTCGTCCTCAAGGGCGAGCAGGACATCTTCGGAGACGCCGTGGACACGGCATCCCTGGCCACGGTGGAGAGCTACGCCGACAGCTGGGCGGGCGGCACCTGGAACGGGGCCACGTGGTCCGGCAGCTACTGGGTGTGGAGCCCCACCGTCGTCGACTGGGCTTACGCACCCTGGACGTCGAATTCGTGGGCCGGTGTCCCGTGGTCCGCGGTCACCACCCCCTCGGGGATCTGGACGGGGACGTCCTGGTCGGGAACGTCATGGTCGGGAACGTCCTGGTCCGGGACGTCCTGGTCGGGAACGTCGTGGTCGGGGACCTCCTGGTCCGGGACGTCGTGGTCGGGGACGTCGTGGTCCGGGACGTCGTGGTCTGCGATCAGCTGGTCGTAGTGGAGATGGCGACCGTTTCCCCGACTCGTGACCGTGACGGGCCCTGAACCGTGAACCGGAGGCCGCTGGTGCCGGGAGCGGCGGCGCTGAGACGCCCGCGGCTGACGTGGCTCACCTCGCGGGTGGGTCGCGTGCCCCTCCTCACCGCCGCCCTCGCCCTCGCGGCCGCGCTCGCCACCCTGGCCGTCGTTCCGCTCGCGGAACGTGCCTCGCCCTACACCATTCCCTGGTGGCTGCTGGCGGCACTCTTCTGCGTGGCCGAGATCTGCGTTGTCCACATCCAGTTCCGGCGCGAGGCCCAGTCCTTCTCGCTCAGTGAGGTCCCTCTGGTGATCGGCCTCTTCTTCGACAGGCCGTTGACCGTGGTTCTCGCCTACCTCCTCGGCGCCGCCGTGGCGCTCACCCTGCACCGGCGGCAGTCCCGGCTGAAGCTGGCCTTCAACCTCAGCAACTTCACGGTGGGCGCCGCGGTGGCGGTTGCGCTCTTCGCGTGGCTCGCCCCGCACGACAACCCCACCAGCGTCGACGCCTGCCTCGTGGCCCTGGCCGCCGTGGTCGTGGCCGGCAGCATCCAGACGGCCACCTTCGTGGTGGCCATCTTCCTTTCCGAGGGATCCGTTGATCGGAGCGGCATGGCGGCCAACTTCGGTCTGGCGATGCTCGGCACCATGATCAACACCTGCCTGGCGTTGATCGTGGTCAACCTGATGTGGTTCCACCCCCAGGTCGTCTGGCTGATGGTCGTCCCGGTGGCCGGCGTCGCCCTCTCCTACCGCGCCTACGTCTCGGAGCGCGAGAATCGCCAGCAGGTCGCGTTCCTTTACGAGTTCAGCCGCCAGCTCCACCACGGAGGGGACCTCGACCAGGCGCTGCTCGAGGTTCTCAAGGGCTCCCGTGAGACCTTCCGCGTGGAGATGGCGGAGGTCATCATCTTCCCCACCCGTGACAGCGACGTGATCGTCCGCACCGGCGTCGACGGCGGCGGCATCGAGCCGATGCGCCCCGTGGATCTCGATCCGAATCAGCAGAGGCTGATCGCCCGGATGGTCTCGGCCGCACCTGCCATCCTCGACGCGGAGTCGGCCGACCCGGACCGGCTGCGCTTCCTCACCATGCAGGGAATCCGCGACGGGATGGTCGCGGTCCTTCGCGGCGAGACGCGGCCCATCGGCCTGATGGTGGTCGGCAACCGGCTGGGCGAGGTGAGCACCTTCGACAGCGAGGACCTGCGCCTCTTCGAGATGCTCGCGGCGCACACCGGGAGCACCCTCGAGAACGGTCGCCTCGAGCACTCCCTCCGCTCGCTCCGCGAGCTGCAGCACCAGCTGCGTCACCAGGCCCTCCACGATCCTCTGACCGGGATGGCCAACCGCGCCCTCTTCCAGGCCAAGGTCCGCGACGCCCTGGCCGAGGGCAGAGACCGGGTCGGGGTGCTCTTCATTGACCTCGACGACTTCAAGACCGTGAACGACAGCCTGGGGCACGTGGTCGGTGACGAACTGCTCCGCGCCGTGGCCGGCCGGGTGGCGGACTGCATCCGTCCTGGAGACCTCGCCGCGCGGCTCGGCGGCGACGAGTTCGCGGTGCTCGTGCAGGGGGAGGCCGCCGGCCGGGCGGCGACCACGGTGGCCAGCCGCATCGTGGACCGGCTCCGGGAGCCGTTCCGGGTCATGGGCGCCGAGGTCGTGGTCCGAGCCAGCATCGGCATCGCCACCGGCGAGCCCGGAGAGCCCGGCGCGGACGAGATCCTCCGCGACGCCGACGAGGCCATGTACACCGCCAAGGGGCTCGGCAAGGGCCGCTGGGAGGTGTTCGCCCCGAGCATGCATGCCGCGGTCCTCAGCCGGCACGAGTTCAAGGCGGATCTCGACCGGGCGCTGGAGCGCGACGAGCTGTTCGTCCAGTACCAGCCGATCTTCGAGGTTCCGTCCGGCGACGTGGTGGCCGCCGAGGCGCTGCTGCGCTGGCGGCACCCGCGCTTCGGGGTGGTGCAGCCCGACGACTTCATCCCCCTCGCCGAGGAGACGGGGCTGATCGCTCCCATCGGCCTCTGGGTGCTCGAGCGAGCCTGTATCGAGGCCCGCCGCTGGCCCGAGCACGGGTCGGGGCGCGACATCGCGGTCGCCGTCAACGTCTCGGCGAAGCAGCTCCAGAGGGGTACCTTCATCGCCGAGGTGCAGCAGGTCCTCACGCGCACCGGGTTGAAGCCTACCGACCTGATCATCGAGGTGACCGAGAGCCTCGCGTTCGACGAGGCGGAGGGGGCCACCGGCAGCCTCCAGCGGCTGCGCGAGCAGGGCATCCGGATCGCCCTCGACGACTTCGGCACGGGTCACTCGTCACTGAGCCGTCTGCGCAACTTCCCCGTCGACATCATCAAGATCGACAAGGCGTTCACCACCACGCTGCGCGCCGCGCGCGACGGCGGCGGGCTCTCGCGCGCGGTCTTCACCTTCAGCCACAGCCTGGGGGTCACAGTGGTCGCCGAGGGTGTCGAGGAGCTGGGCGACCTCTGTGCACTCGACGACTTCCCCCGCGAATGGGCCCAGGGTTACCACCTCGCACGGCCTCTGGATCCCGAGGCGATGCTGGACCTGCTCGATGCCCGTCGCCTCCAGGCGGCCCAGGCCGCCGGCGCCCGGGTGATCCAACTGCCCCTTCAGTCGCGAGCTTCGTGATCGGACGTTGACCTGGGCAGGGGTGGTGGCGGTCGCCGGCCGCCCCGATCCGGGGCTGTCGCCCTGACGGGCGAGGTGGCCCGGCGCCGCCGCTGATGTCGCGCCCCTGCTCGCCGGGGCCGACGGAGTCCCACCGGGGCATCCAAGCGAACCCCGAGCCCGCCGCGCCAAGCCGCCTCGGCGACTATGACCGCCGGCGGCCTGTGGCGCGGGCCGGCCGAGATCCCCTCTGGCGGCGCTGCAGCTCCAACTCGAGCCCAAGCCGCAGAAGATCAGCCGGGGTGGGTGGTCGAGGACTCAGGAGCCATCCCCGCTCCTGGTCGCAGGCTCTGCCTCGAATCGCACGCCCTGCGCGAATGGCAAGTCCTCTCCGTAGTTGATGGTGCAGGTCTGTCGCCGCATGTAGCCCTTCCATGCGTCGGAGCCGGCCTGGCGGCCTCCGCCCGTGGCCTTCTCCCCGCCGAAGGCGCCACCGATCTCAGCTCCAGAGGTGCCAGCGTTGACATTGGCGATTCCGCAGTCGGATCCCGTGGACGATAGCCATCGCTCGGTCGTGGAGAGGTTGGTGGTGAACAGAGCACTGCTCAATCCCTGGGGGACCGCGTTGTTGACCTCGATCGCCTCCTCGAGGCTGTCCACTGCGAAGACGTGGAGGATCGGCGCGAAGATCTCCTCGCGGCAGATGGGCATATCCGCTCTCGAGCGCACGATCGTCGGTTCGACGAAGTAACCTCCATCATCGGCGAGCACCCTGCCGCCGTGGGCGATCTCGCCACCCTGCCGCTGTATCTCGGCGAGCCCCTGCTCGTACTCCGAGACGGCGTCCGAGGAGACGAGTGGGCCCATGAGAGTTCTCTCGTCCAGCGGATCTCCGATGCGAACCGTCCGGTACGCAGCCGACAACCGCTCTAGGAAGGCGTCGTGGATCGGGCGCTGCAGGATCAGGCGCCGGGTGGTCGTGCACCGCTGCCCGGCGGTTCCGACGGCGCCGAAGACCACCGCCCGGACGGCGAGGTCCAGATCCGCGTCGGCCATGACGACCGCTGCATTGTTGCCGCCGAGCTCGAGGATCGCCCGCCCCGACCGTTTCGCGAGCGCGACCGAGACGCGCTCCCCGAGGGCGCACGACCCCGTGGCCTGGATCAGCGGGAGACGGGTGTCAGCTAGCAGCGCCTCCCCGACCACGCCCCCCTTGCCGATGACCAGACTGAAGGCGCCCTCGGCTTCCGTGCCCCCCGTGACCTCGTGGAAGATCTGCTGCGCGGCGATGGAAACCAGCGGCGTGAGGCTCGATGGCTTCCAGACGATGGTGTCGCCACAGACCAGCGCCAGCGCCCACCCCCAGCCGGGCACGGCGACCGGGAAGTTGAATGCGGAGATGATGCCGAGCACGCCGAGGGGATGCCATTGCTCCAGCAGCTGGTGCTCTCGGCGTTCGGACGCAATGACGCGTCCGAACAGTTGGCGCGACTGTCCGACGGCGAGGTCGCAGATGTCGATCACCTCCTGGACCTCGCCACGCGCCTCACTCAGGATCTTTCCATTCTCGAGGCTGATGAGCAGGGCCAGGTCCTCCTTGCGCCGCCGGAACGCGTCGCCGAGCCGGCGGACGATCTCGCCACGCTGAGGAGCCGGCACGAGCCGCCATCGCTCGAACGCCTTTTGGGCCTCGGCGGCCACGCGCGCTACATCTGGACGGCCCGCGGTCCTGACGTGCGCCAGAACCTCGCCGGTGGTCGGGTCGTACGTCTCAAGGGTTTCGCCGGCCGGCGCCGAGGTGAATCGCCCTTCATATGCGACACCCGACACGGTGGAGCCAGCTGTGAGGCCGAAGGCGGCCAGAATCGCGCGAACGTTGGCGTTGTGGGAGTGGTTCAGCTGAGCTGACTCGGGTGCACCCGGTGCGGTACTTCCTCTCATGCTCGGCGGCCGGTTTGGGTAGCGGTAGGGTCATTCAAGGCAAGCATGGTGTGGTCAGTACCCTCCACTGTGGTGCGCTCATCCACCATCGGCGCAAATCGATCCATCGCATCTGGATCGCCCAATGACGAAAGGCCATGAGCGGTTCTGCGAACCTCGCCGTCCCGGAAGTGACGGTTCATGGGAGCGTATCGACACCGCTCTGGCCGCCACGCGGTGAAGACTACAGCGCCCCTCGTTCAGGAGGCCGTTGCAGCACCGGGTCGCGCCGAGTTGCCCGCGCCGCTTGTGCCATCTCGTGCCAACCCGTCTGGTCGCGCTGCACGCAGCGAACCGCACAGCGGCCCCCCATCAGCTGGTTACCCAGCCGAGCCCCGGCGCCACCACCGATCGCGCCCCCTACTGGTCAGGCCCGCCCTGGAGAGGGGAGGGGCTGGCCATCGGGGGTGAGGCCGCGACGGGTCCGCTCCTCCCCAGGCCCCCGCGCAGTCCGACCGCGACGGCGGACGCCCCCACCAGCACCGCACCGACGGTCACCCCGTTGAAGAGCTGGGCGAAGCCCAGGACGCTGTAGAGGAGGGTGCCCAGGGGCTGCAGCCCGACCGCCTGGGTTGCGTAGAGACCCAGTAGACGGCCCCGGACGGCGGCGTCGGCGTCGGTCTGGATCACCGTGATGAGGGTGGTGTTGATGGCCACGAAGGCGAGGCTCACCCCCACCAGCCCGGGCAGGGTCCAGCCCAACCAGGCGGAGCGCGCCACCGTCGCCAGGCTCAGCGCGTAGAGCACGCCGCCCCCGACCAGGAACCAGCGCCGCCCCCGTCCGCGGCCGAGGGCGCTGAGCAGCAGGGCGCCGGTGAGACCGCCCACGCCGCCGACGCTGTACATGAGGCCCAGGCCGCTGGAGCCGACGTGGAGCCGGCTCGATGCCAGCACGGGTAGGTAGGGCATGTAGGACACGCCGAGCAGGGAGAGCATCGCCCCCGCTCCGAGCACCCCGCGGAGCAGGGGATCGCGCCATGCGGCGGCGAAGCCGGCAGCGACATCGGCCATCAGACGCCGCGAGCCGGCCCGGCCCGCCGGGGCGATGTCGGGGACCACCATCCAGAGCACCGAGATGGGGGCGAGATAGGCGACAGCCAGGCAGGCGAAGCAGGCGCCGGGCCCGGCGGCCGCGTAGAGCAGACCGGCGACGGACGGCCCCACCAGGCGGCAGACGCTCATCGCCGAGGCGGCCAGCGCCATGGCGTTCACCACCAGCTCCCGGCTGACCAGGTCGGCGACCAGCGCCTGGCTGGTGGGCAGGTCGACGGCAGCGCTGCTCCCGAAGACGACCGCGACCACCACGATCGCCGCGAGGCTGAAATGGCCGGTCAAGGCCAGGATCGCCAGGGTGGTCGCCCCCAGGCCGAGCGTCGACTGAGTGACCAGGAGGATCCGGCGCCGCGGGTAGCGATCGGCCAGCGCCCCCCCGAGCACCGAGAGGGCCAGGGCGGGGAGGCCCGATGCCGCGGCCACGAACGCCACGGCGTTGACGCTCTTGGTCTGGGTGTAGACGAAGTAGCCGAGCGCCACGGTCTGCATCCAGGTGCCGAGTAGGACCGGCCATTGAGCCGACCAGTACCAGCGGTAGGTTCGCAGCCGCAGCGCCGGGGGGAGCCAGCGAGGGTTCGCTCTCTTGCCAACTGGGGGGATGGCCGTCTCCATCCCCGTGACTCTCCACGAATCGCAGGGTTGGGGGACGGTCGGGCTCGGCGCCAGGCGGGAAGGGGATGCGGCGACGGTGGGATGGTCGCCCCGGACCTCCTCCGAACGGTTTGTAAGCGCGCACAAGAACTTGTCGGCCGGGGTCCGGATGCCTAGCCTTTGGATCTGGAGAGCGCCGAGCCAGGCGACGGCACCCCGCCGCGGCGCCCGGTGCTCGGGGAGCTGCAGGGGGGCCGGGTGCCGCCAGGGGGGCGCCGGATCCCGGCCCGAAGCCTGCGTCCCCGCGTTGGGACCGTCCGCTCAACAGGGAGGTGCGTGGCCTGGATGGAGGCTCCCGGAGGCGACGGGTACGCCGCCTTCCAGGTGACCTCGGGCGTCAGGACGTTCACCGGGTACGGCATGGGCAGCTACAGCTTCTTCGACATCCCCGGTCTGACCCCACAGGTTTTCGATGCCAATGCCTTCCAGGTGCCGACGACGCTGCCGGCCGGCAGCACCCACGACGTCTTCACCATCTTCCTCAACAGCACCAGTGGGTACGGAGGCATCACCAACGTCATCGACAACACGGGCGGCTCGTCGACGGTGGCCAACCCGGATACCCCGGTGGCCGTGCTGAGCTTCCCGTGAGGGCTCGACCGGTTTCCCGATCGATAACCGGGTGTGTCGGGCCCCACCGTCGGGTGGGGCTCGGCGCCCCGGTGCGCTCAGCCTGATGACGCCTCCGTCCCGGGCCGCGGGCCGGGGCCCGACCCCACCGATCCGCCAGGCCGAGAGGGCTATCCTCGGATGGCGCCGCCCCCGCGGCTGGCGGCCCACCGGATCGAGGAGCGTCGAATGCCCGAGCAGCAAGATCCCGAACCGGCGCGGCTCGCCGCCCGCGGCATCCCGCCCGAGGGCGCGGGCGTGGTCACCAAGCTGAGTCCCCGATCGGTGCCGGAGACGGTGGCGCGCCTCGTGGCCATGGTCCAGGCGCGGGGGATGAAGGTCTTCGCGGTGATCGACCACAGCGGTGAGGCGGTGCGGGTGGGGCTGGAACTGCGCGACACCAAGGTGGTCATCTTCGGCAGCCCCCAGGCGGGGACCCCGGTGATGGCGGCGACGCCGCTCGCCGCCCTCGACCTTCCCCTCAAGGTGCTGGTCTGGGCGGACGGGGAGGAGACCAAGCTCAGCTACACGTCGCCCGCTCGGCTCGCCACCCGGTATGGGCTGAGCAAGCCGCTGGCCGGCAGGCTGGCCGGCATCGACGCCCTGACCGACGCCGTGGTGGGCGCGTAGCGGACCGGCCCCTCCGGGCCGTCGTGCCCGCGGCCCCGGGCGGTGCGGAGGCGGCGGGCGGACCGGCGACCGGCCGGGATCCGCCGCCCCCGCGAGACCTACGCGGTCGCCGGTGCCACCGCAGCCTCTGTCCCCGCGGTCACCTCCACCAGCTCCGGGGCGCCGATGATGTCGAGGACGATGAGCGTCTCGTCGCCGACCACCCAGGCGTCGTGGCCGGCGCTGACGTACTGGGCGTCGCCGGGCCCGTATTCCGTCTCTGAGCCGTCGTCCATGCGGACGCGCATGCGGCCCGAGATCACGTAGCCGGTGTGCACGATCTCGCAGCTCTCGGTGCCGGCCATCGGCTTGATGGACTGCGACCACCGCCAGCCCGGCTCCATCACCGCTCGGGCCAGGGTCTGGCCCGGGAGCTTGACGACCTCCAGCCTCCCGTGCGGGACGCTGCGGACCTCGTCGGCCTCACTGAAGTTCTTCCTGACCAGCATCGGATGTCCTCCATCGGTATCGGGGCCCTCGGGGGCACACCCCAACTCTCGGGCCGCCCGGGATTCCCAACATCCGTGCCAGCCCCCAAGTTCGCCGCCCAGGGCCGGCTCGATCGCAGTGACCCGTCCGATGGGAGAGCCGGTCAGTCGGCCGGTCGGCCGGCCGCCACAGCCCGGGCCACCATCTGAGCTCGGGACTGGACTCCCAGCTTCCGGCGCAGCCAGCCGACGTGGTGCTCGACGGTACGCACCGAGAGAAAGAGCCGCTCCGCGATCTCCGGGTTGGAGAGCCCCTCGCCGACCAGGGCCAGCACCTCGGCCTCCCGGCCGGTCACCCCGGCGTCGCGGAGCGGCACCGGCAGGCGGCGGGCCGACCCGGTGGGGCGCGCCACCGCGGCGCCTCTCCGGCGAAGCAATCCGCGGCAGGTCGCCGCCAGTCGCTCGTTGCCCCGCGAGTTGTAGAAGCGCGACGCTTCGGTGAGCCAGAGGCTCGGGTCGCCCCAGCCATCCGCCCCAGCCGCCTCCGCACAGAGGCGGTGCATCAGATGCCGGTACCACGGGGCCAGCCCAAGCGCGGTGTCCCCTGAGCCGGCGGCCGCCCTCGCCTCGGAGGCCCGGCCGGCCCGGCCGAGGCGCACCGCGTCGGCGAACGCGAGGTAGCCGCTCGGCTGGCACATGGTGGTAGTCGCCCCGGAGCGTGCGCTGGGATCCGGGTCCCCACCATCCAGGGCGACCAGCACATCGAGCAGGGCCGCGGCCAGGTGGGGGATCGCGGCCCGCCGCGCGCCGTACGTGTCCACCGCCGTCTGGAGGTCCCGGCGGGCGCGGACACGGTCCTCGTCGGCGAGCGAGGCGATCGCCCGGGCGTCGCCCCAGAGCGCTCCGACCACCTCGGGATCCTCACCAGCGAGCGCCGTCGCCCTGGAGATGGCCGATTCCATCCGGCGGCGTGAGCCGCTTTCCGCCTCGACGATCGCCGTGAAGACGTGGGCGGTGGCCTCCAGGGTGCGAAGACCCAGGACCCCTGAGGTCTCGACGCAGTTCTGCAGCCGTTCACGCGCCTCCTCCCATCGTCCCTGGAACTCGAGCCCGGCGCCGATCTCCAGGTCCAGGTGGGCGACGGTCGCCACGGCGCCCAGCCTGACGGCGTCCTCGCGGGCCCGCTCCAGAACCTCGACGGCCCCCGAGCGGAAGAGGTCGACGATCCCGAGCTGGTAGGTCGCGCGCATCCGCCAGAGCGTCAGACCGTGGTCCTCGGCAACGCTCATCGCCCGCCGGCCGATCGCCTCCGCCTGGTTGAGGTCTCGCGTGCGTGCGCATCGCCCCGCGACCTCCAGTGCCTCGCAGAGAGCCTCGGGCTGGCCGGTCGCCTCGGCGCTCTCGGCGGCTCGGGACGCCATGGTCTCCGCCTCGCCGAGGCGTCCCTCACCGATGGCGACCTGGGCGGCCACGGCGCTGAGCCGGGCCGCCAGCGCCGCGTCGTCGGCGGCCGTCGCGAGCCGGCGAGCCTCGGCCATCTCCTCGCTAGCCAGGTCGAACCGGGCCGCTGTCACCGCGCTCCGGGCCAGCAGCAGATGTGCCTGGCCGCGCCGCCCCGGGGGAGCGTCCAGCTCGGCCAGGGTCGCGAGCAGCCTTTCGACCGCGTCGCGCGCCGCGGCCAGGTCCCCGGATGACGCGGTGGTCTCGGCCAGCAGCTCCGCGGCGCCGGCGCGGACCTCGATGTCGGTGCTGAGCGACGCGGCTCGAGTGAGTGCAGCCCGCGCCGTCTCCAGGGCCCCGCGGCGCAGCGCCTCTCCGCCGGCGGCGATGAGATGTGCCGCAGCGCGGTTCGGGTCCCCAGCCATCTCGGCGAGGTCCGCGGCCAGGTGCCGCCAGTCCCCGGTGGCGCTGCCCACTGCCTCGACCTTCTCCAGGCAGCCGGCGGCGAGGGTCGCCCGCTCGCTGGGCAGCAGCTCCTCGAGAATCGCCCCCAAGGTCAGCGCATGGCGAAAGGTGAACTCCGTCCGCTGGACGGCCAGCAGCTGCAGCGCCACCGCACGCGTCAGCAGGTCATGGGTGGCTGGCGCGCTGAGCCCGGCGGCGGCGCCGGCCAGCCGCCAGTCGAACCGGCGGCCGAGCAGAGCCGCGCAGCCGAGCAGGCGCCGGCCGTCCGGTCCCATCTCACCGATGCGCTGGCGCACCGACTGGATGAAGCTGGGTGGCACCCGGGGTCGCAGCGGGGCCGTGCTGGCCCACGCGCCGCGGACCCGCGCCAGCGCTCCGTCGCTGACCAGGCCGGCCAGCAGCTCCTCGACGAAGAAGGGGACCCCCTCCGCGGCGTCATGCAGCAGGATCTCGACCTCCGCCGGGATGGCGTCGGTGGCGAGGCAGGCGCGGGTCATGGCCCTCACCTCGGCGGACGTCAACGGTCCGAGCCGGATGAGCTCGGCGGCCCGGCGTGCCTCCAGGCGGGTGGCCGCTTGCATCGCCAGGCCCTCCGCGTCGTCGCGCAGCGACGCAACGCAGAGCACCGGGGCCCGGGTCGCATGGTCCGCGATGTATTCGACCACCGCCAGCGTCTCGGGGTCGGCCCACTGCAGATCCTCGAGCAGCAGGACGCACGCGCCGGGAACGGCCAGGGTATGGAGCAGGCGCAACAGAGCCTCCGCCACCACCACGGGCGACGGTTCGGGCGCGACGCCCGGCTCCCGAATCCACTGCGGCGCAAGGCGGCCCAATGCTCCCTCGAAGCCGCGCAGGCGTGGGCCTTCGGCAAGGCTCGACGGTGAGATGGGGAGCAGCGCTTCGGAGAGCGGCCGGTACGGGGCGGGCACCTCAGACGGCGTTGCCCGGCCGAGGAGCACGGTCAGCCCACGGGCTCGCGCCTCTTCCCCCAGGGCCAGCAGGAGCCGGGACTTGCCCACGCCCGCCGGGCCGCTGACCAGCACCAGGCCGCCCTCGGTGCGAAGGGCGGCCTCCATGCGCGCGCGGACCTCCGCCATCTCGTGGTCGCGGCCGATGAGGGTGGGGCAGAGCAGGTGGGGCATCCGTCCAAGTATCGGTGGGCGCGAGGTGGGCGAGAACGGCGCCGCGGTGCTCGCGAGGTCACGGGTGCGCGCACGGCGGCGGCATCACTGACGCCCGGGAACGTGCACACTGCCCGGTGGGTTGCACTTGACGCGGCCCGCAACGCGGGGGAAGGCAGTGAGATTCCCCATCGCCGTCGCGGCCGGCCTGCTGGGCGTGGCCGCCAGCCTCACCGTCCTGTCCGCGGGCTGGACGCTCGTTCAACAACCCGTACACGGACCACGGGGTCTCACTCTCCATGCCGCCCGGCGTCCTGCTCGCCGCCGGGGGCCGGGTGCTGGTGTCGCCGCAGTACAGAGAGACCGGCGTCGTCGAGGCCTTCGCCTTCTCACCGGTGAGCTGAGCGTGCGCCGGTCACCGAACCGGCGTGGCAGTGGCGACTAGGAGGAGTGCCGGCTCCACCAATGGCGCGCCCGCTGGCGCAGCCGGTCCTCGAGCTCGTCGATCCGCATCTGCAGCTCCTGCATCCGGGCTACCGCGACCATGGTGCCCTGCTGGGCGGAGTCGACCAGGGCGGTCTGCTCGTCGAGCCGGGTGCGCAGCTCGTCGGCCTGGGTAAAGGCCTGCTGGGTGCTCTCCTCGGCGCTCTCGATGGCCGCGATCTGCTGGTGGATCACTCCGACCAGGTCGCGCTCACGCTCGAAGGCGAGCTTCTCGGCGCCGGCGTGGAGCTCCATCTCGACCCGCGCCCGCTCGCGCCAGTCGGCCAGACCGCGCTCGAGGAGGGCGATCCGCGCGTCCTTCTCGACCAGCAGCTCGCCGAGCCGGGCGATCTCCACCACCTGGTCGATCTCGTGGAGCTGGTGGGGGAGAACCGCCGACTCCACCGCATTGTCGATCGCGGTGCGCGTTGCGAACCGCGGCGGGGACATCGGGTGGCCGATCAACTCCACCACGTCGCCGTCCACGGAGGGCGGCGGCGGGGGCGCGGCGGTGAGGTACGTCTCGGAGGGGCGCTCGCTCAGGGCCGGCCCCTTCGGCCGAAGGCCCTCGGACCCGGGGGCATCTGCCTGTAGCGCCATCGGACGAACCTCCTGCTGCGACGTTGAGTGGGAGTGAGGGACAGTCGCCGTGAAGGCTACACCACCGAGGTCCGCTGTGCTCGCCAGATGGAGAAGAACGGTGCCGGCGCGCTACGCTCTCGGACATGAGCGCTCACGATCTCGATGCCTACTGCGACGCGCATGCCGACCGCTTCGTCGATGAATTGGTCGAATTCTGCCGGATCCCCTCCATCTCGGCCATTCCCGCCCACGCCGGCGACGTCCGGCGCAATGCGGAGCATCTGGCCCGGGCGGCGCTCGACGCCGGCTTCGCCACCGCGGAGCTGATCGAGACCTCGGGCAACCCGGCCGTCTACGCGGAGCGGATGGTCGACCCGGCGCTGCCCACCGCTCTCATCTACGGGCACCACGACGTCCAGCCCGTGGACCCCCTGGACGAGTGGACCTCGCCCCCCTTCGAGCCGGCGATCGTCGACGGGGTGATCCACTGCCGCGGCTGCGCCGACGACAAGGGCATGGTCTGGATGCATCTCAAGGCGGTCGAGGCCCACATGCGCACCCGCGGCGCGCTGCCCCTCAATCTCAAGCTGATCGTGGAGGGGGAGGAGGAGGTGGGATCGCTCCATTTCGAGGAGGTGATCCGCGGCGAGCCCGTCCGCCTGGCGGCCGACCTCTGCGTCGTCAGCGACACCGCCATGCACGGTCCGGTTCAGCCCTCGATCTGCGTCGGGCTGCGCGGCATGGTCGACCTCGAGGTGGAGGTGACCGGACCCTCGCTGGATCTCCACTCCGGCGAGTTCGGCGGCACGGTGCTCAACCCCCTGGAGGCGATGGCCCGGATCCTCGCCTCGCTGCGCGACCCGGAGACGGGGCGGGTCACCGTGCCCGGCTTCTATGACGACGTGGTCGAGCTGAGCCCCGAGGAGCGGGCCCAGGTCGCCGCCGTCCCCTTCGACGAGGCCGCCTACCGCCGGCTGGCCGGGGGAGTTCCGGCCACCTTCGGCGAGAAGGGCTACACCACCACCGAGCGTCGCAGCGTGCGTCCCACCCTGGAGATCAACGGGATCTGGGGCGGCTACCAGGGTCCCGGACCGAAGACGATCATCCCGGCCCGGGCCGGCGCCAAGGTCACCTGCCGCCTGGTCCCCCACCAGCGGCCCCAGGAGATCGTGGCCCGGGTGCGGGCCGCCATCGAGGCGGCGACCCCGCCCGCGGTCAGGGTCTCGGTCACCGCCGGGTCGGCCAACCACCCGGTGGTCACCCCCACCGATCACCCCGGGGTCCGGGCGGCCGCGGCGGCGATGCGCGAGGTGTTCGGGGTCGAGCCCTATTACACACGCGAGGGGGGCTCGATCCACCCCGTCGAGATGTTCGACAGGATGCTCGGCATGCCCACCGTGCTGGCCGGCTTCGGCCTTCCCGACGACCGCATCCACGCGCCCAACGAGAAGTTCGACTTGGTCCAGTTCCACTCCGGGATCCGGGTGCTCACCCGGCTCTGGGACGGCCTGGCCGAGGCCCTCCCCCGGCCCGCGGCGGGTGGGCGCCCGTAGCCGGGCGCCGCGGACGAGCAGAGCCGGAGCTGACCGACGCGCGCAGTCGGACTCTGTGGATGCCGGCTTCCGGAGCTGGTTGACGCGCGTGCCCGAGGATCCTGCAATCGCCCGCAGCCGGCGTCTGCAATTGTCCGCAGTCGCAGCTTGTCAAGGTGTCTTGACTGGTGCCAATCCGGCGCGTATGCTCCAGGCCGTGAGTTCGGACGATGCGGATGACGCGATGACCTGGCAGCCGCCCTCGAATCAGCCCCCCGGTTACGGGCCACCTCCCGGCTATCCCTCCGCCTACCCGGTGGGCCAGTACGGCGCCGGCCCGGCCGCGGGTCGGGTGTACGCCAGCTTCTGGCGCCGCGTCAGCGGCTACCTGATCGACATCGTGGTCGTGGCCGTGCCCAGCATCGTCGCCTTCGTCATCATCTTCGGCTCGGCGATCTCGAGCTACTCGACCCAGGTCCAGAACGCCCAGAACGAAGGGCTCCCACTCCCCAAGCTGGTGCTCTCGTCCAGCGGAGAGCTGACCTTCGCCATCTACGCCTGCATCTTCTCGGCCCTCTACTTCGGGGTCCTCGTCGCGGTGTGGGGCAGTACAGTCGGCCAGCGGGCGGTGGGCCTCCGGGTGGTCCCCATGGAGGATCCGACCAAGCGGCTGCCCATTGAGCGGGCCCTGCTCCGGGCGATCCCCTTCTGGGCGGCCAACCTGCTGGCCTTCGTGCCGGGAGTGAGCGACATCGTCGAGCTGCTGGTCCTGCTGGCGCTGCTCTGGGTGGCCTGGGACCCTCGCAAGCAGGGGCTGCACGACAAGCTGGGCCGGGCGTTCGTGCTCAAGGACGCCCTGCTCCCGCCCTCGGCCAGCGGCCAGCCCGCATACCCGTATGGTTACCCGCCCGCCAACCCCTACGCGCCTCCGGGCTCGCCGCCGTACCCGGGCCAGTATCCGCCGCCGGCTCCGACCGGCTACCCGACTCAGTACCCGCCGCAGTCGCCCACCCAATACCCGCCGCCATCTCCGACCGACTACCCGCCGCAGCCTCCGCCTCCGCCGGCCGGGCAGTAGCCGGACCGCGATGAGCTGGCAGCCCCCCGCGGCGCCGGCACCGGGTCAGGGGGTACCCCCCGGCTACGCACCGCCCCCCGGGTATCCGCCTCCTTACGGCTATCCGCCCCCCTACGGCTATCCGCCGGCCTACGCCTATCCGCCGCCCGCCTACGTGGTCGTGCCCGCCGCCGCGGGTCCGGCTCCGGGAGTGGTCTACGCCGGCTTCTGGTGGCGCGTCCTCGGCTACCTGGTCGACGGGCTGATCGTCGGGCTCCCGTACGGGATCCTCGTGGAAGCTCTCATCCTGGGCCCGGTGCTCAACTGGGTCTTCAACCACGCCGACCAGATCCAGGCTCCGGGCGCTCTTGGTCCCGGCAGCCTTCCGGTGCTCCCGAGCAACCTTCTGAACGTCATTCCCCTGGCCAACCTGCTCATCGCCGGCGCGGTCGGCGTGATCGTCTATGGCCTCTATTTCGGGCTGCTGGTGAGCGTCTGGGGGAGGACCGTCGGACAGCGTGCGGTGGGGGCGCGGGTGGTGCGCAAGGAGGACCTGACCAGGCGCCTGCCGCTGGGGCGCGCCCTGGCGCGGGGGGTGGTCTTCTGGGTGACCCCCATCTTCAGCGCCGGCACCTGGCTCAGCGCGTACGCGAGCAGCAGCTCCGGTTTCATCGCGGCCGGCCTGATCGCCGACGCCATCTACCTGATCACCCTGCTCGCCCTGCTCTGGGTGGCCTGGGATCCGCAGAAGCAGGGGCTCCACGACAAGCTCGGTGGGGCCCTGGTGGTGCGGGACCTGGTCCCGGCGGTCTACGGCCCGCCGCCGTACCCGGCTGCCTATCCGTACCCGCCTCCCGCTGCGGGCCCGTCCTATCCGTATCCGGGCCCACCCGGCTATCCGTACGCCGCGCCGCCCGGCTATCCGCAGCCCGACCCGCCCCTACCGCCGCAGCCCGCCCCTCCGGTGGCCCCCGCCTAGCGCCGAGGCCGCACCCGCGGAACAGAGGCACCCCCGTCACCGTCTTGGCGACTGCCCATCGGCGGACCTCCCTCATGACCTCCGCCCCTGACGTCTGAACGCCCGCTGCGACTATCCTGGCCGCCATGACTTTCATCGAATCGATCTCCGCCCAAGAGGTTCTCGATTCCCGGGGCAACCCGACGATCGAGGTTCACGTCGAGTTGGCCGGTGGCTGGGAGGGCCAGGCCATCATCCCGAGCGGCGCCAGCACCGGCGTGCACGAGGCCGTCGAGCTGCGCGACGGCGACCCGGCGCGGTACGGGGGCAAGGGTGTCCTCAAGGCGGTTGACAACGTGACCGAGGTGATCGCCCCCGAGGTGATCGGCATGGACGCCCTCGACCAGGGCGGTCTCGACGCCCGCCTCATCGAGCTGGACGGCACCGAGAACAAGGGCAAGCTGGGCGCCAACGCCATCCTCGGGGTCAGCCTCGCCAGCGCCCGGGCCGCCGCCGAGTTCGACCGGGCTTCCCCTCTACCGCTACCTGGGCGGGGTCGGCGCGGTGACCCTGCCGGTCCCCCAGTTCAACTGCCTCAACGGCGGAGCTCACGCCCAGACCTCGGTGGACTTCCAGGAATTCATGTTCATCCCCTTCGGGCTGCCGACCTTCGCCGAGGCGCTCCGCGCCGGCAGCGAGTGCTTCCACGCCCTGCGCGCCGTCCTCAAGGCCAAGGGGCACGCCACCGGGCAGGGTGACGAGGGCGGCTTCGCCCCCTCGCTCAAGCACAACGAGGAGGCCGTCGAGCTGCTGGTCGAGGCCATCCTGAAGGCGGGATACGTGCCCGGCAAGGATGTCGGGATCGGGCTCGACCCGGCCGTCTCCGGCCTCTACCACGACGGCAAGTACGTGCTGAAGGGCGAGGGGCGGAGCCTCGGCCCGGTGGAGATGGTCGAGCTCTGGACGCAATGGCTCGACCGCTACCCGATCGTCTCCCTCGAGGACGGCATGGCCGAGGAGGACTGGGACGGCTGGGTGCTGCTGACCAAGATGCTGGGGGAACGCGTCCAGCTGGTCGGCGACGACAACTTCGTGACCAACGCCAAGCTGCTCCAGAAGGGCATCGACCTCGGTGCCTGCAACTCCGTGCTGATCAAGCTCAACCAGATCGGCACCCTGACCGAGACCCTGCAGACGGTCGCCCTCGGGCGGGCACACGGCTACAACCCGGTGGTCAGCCATCGCAGCGGGGAGACCGAGGACACCTTCATCGCCGACTTCGTGGTCGCCATCAACGGGGGCCAGCTCAAGACCGGGGCCCCCTCGCGGTCGGAACGGGTCGCCAAGTACAACCGGCTGCTCCGGATCGAGCGCGAGCTCGGCTCCTCCGCCGTGTACGCCGGCAGGGGGGCGCTCCCGCGGGTCTCGAAGCCATAGGCCGCGCCGGTACGTCGATGACCAGCCCGGGGGGCGTCCGGGGCTCGTGGCGGTGAAGCGACCGCCCAGCCCGCTGACGGTCGCCGCCCGGGCGGGCACCCCGGAGGCCGCGCCCGGCGGCGCCCCCCTGGTGGAGCCGCCGTCGCTGGCCTCCGTCGACGCCTTCCCGGACCTCGCCGACCTGGATCGGACCATGGCCGGGGCGGCGAGCGGCTACCGTCGCTACGGCAACCCCAGCGTCCACCGCCTGGAGGAGGCGCTGATCGCCCTGGAGGGCGGCGGCCTCGAGGTCCCGCCCCTCTGCCGGGTCACCTCCAGTGGACAGGCAGCCCTGCTGCTCGCGCTCAGCACCCTGGTCGAGCCAGGGCGCCGCCGGGTGGTGCTGCTCCGCCCCTGCTACGGGGGGAGCGAGAGCCTCATCTCAGGTCCGCTCGCCGCTCTCGGCGTCGAGCCGGTGATCCTCGACCTGCCGCCCCCGGGCGAGGTCGACCATCAGCTCGCGGCGGTGGGGGAGGTGCTCTCGCCGGCGGTCGCCGCCGTGGTGGCCGAGACCATCGGCAACCCCCTGCTCGGGGTGCTGGATCTGCCCGCCCTGGTCGATCTCTGCCGGGCGGCGGGGGTCACCACCGTGATCGACAACACCTTCGCCACCCCGTTCCTGCTCCGCCCCCTGGAGATGGGGGCGGACGTCGTCTTCCACAGCCTGAGCAAGCAGCTCTCCGGTCACGCCGACGTGCTGGGAGGAGCGGTGATGATCCGCGCCGGCCACCCGGCGTCCGGCCGGCTGGAGGCCAACTCCCGGGCGCTCGGCGCGGTGCTGGCGCCGTTCGACGCCTTCCTCAGCCTGCGCGGCATCCGCACCGCGGGCCTCCGTGCCGAGCGCGGCGCGGCCAACGCCGCGGCCCTCGCCCGGCTGGCCGCCGGGCACCCCGCGGTCGCCGCTGTCCACTACCCGGGGTCGCGGGGCGCCGGGGAGGAGGCGCTGGCCGCCCGGCTGCTGCCCCGCGGGCGGGGATCGATGCTCGCCATCGATCTGGGCGGGCGCGACCGGGCGGAGCGTCTGCTGGGCGCGCTGCCCGAGGTCCGGCTCGCCCCCTCCCTCGGCGACGTCGCGACCACCGTGAGCCACCCGGGGGTGAGCTCCCACCGCAACCTGAGCTCCGACCAGCGCCAGGCGCTCGGCATCGGCGACGGCCTGCTCCGCTTCTCGGTCGGGATCGAGGCGGTCGAGGACCTGACCGCCGAGATGGGGGCGGCCCTGGACGCGGTTGCGGGTACCATGGGCCCAGCCCACCCAACGAGGAGCAGCAGCGCATGACCGTCATCCGGCTCGTCAACGGCTCGGATGCCGCGGTGAAGCTCTCCGTGGAGGAGGCCATGGAGGCGCTGCGGGTCAAGCCCGGCGACTCCGGGTTCATCGAGCTGCCCGGTGAGGACGGCCCGATCTACCTCCGTCCGAGCGGCGTCATCGCCATCTTCGCCGACGCGCGGAGGAGCAGCGCCGGGTTCCGGATGGGGATCGGCGCGACCGGCGGCTGAGCCCTTCTTCGGGATCGCCTGACCCCCTGGCGGGGCGGCCCGGCGCCGAAGCTCGGTGATAATGGCCGTGATGCCCAGCCCCGACCCCCAGTTCTCGATCGTCCCCGCGCGCCTCGGCTCCAGCCTGCTGGATCTGATCGGCCGGACGCCCCTGCTGCGCATCCGCATCTTCGAGGAGGAGTTCCCCGAGGTTCGGGTGTTCGCCAAGGCCGAGTACCGCAATCCCGGCGGTTCGGTCAAGGACCGGCCGGCTCTCCGGATGATCACCGAGGCCGAGCGCCGGGGGTTGCTCACCCGGGAGCGGGTGATCCTCGACGCCACCAGCGGCAACACCGGGGTCGCCTACGCCATGATCGGCGCAGCCAAGGGGTACCGGGTCCACCTGGTGATGCCGAGCAACGTGAGCACCGAGCGGCGGGCGCTGGTCCACGCGTATGGCGCCGAGGTCACCTTCAGCGACCCGATGGAGGGGAGCGACGGCGCCATCCGGCTCTGCCGCGAGGTCCTGGCTGCAGATCCCGACCGCTACTACATGCCCGACCAGTACAACAACCCCGAGAACTGGCGCGCCCACTACCACGGCACCGCCAACGAGATCTGGGAGCAGACCCAGGGGGCGGTCACCCACTTCGTGGCCGCGCTGGGGACGGGCGGGACCTTCGTCGGGACCGGGCGCCGGCTCCGCGAGCTCAATCCGGAGATCCGCCTCTACAGCGTCCAGCCCGAGGCCCCGTGGCACGGCCTCGAGGGCCTCAAGCACATGCAAAGCGCCATAGTTCCCGGCATCTATGACCCGAACCTGGCGGACCGCGATCTCGGCGCTCCCACCGAGGATGCCTACGAGCTGGCCCGGCGACTGGCCACCGCCGAGGGCGTCCTCGCCGGTCACTCGAGCGGCGCCAACCTCTGGGGGGTCCGCGAGGTGGCTCGCGAGATCGAGAGCGGCGTGATCGTCACCATCCTCTGCGACGGGGGAGACCGCTACCTCAGCACGGGTCTGTACGGGCTGACCCCTCCGTGAGCGTGCTCGCGGTGCGCCTGGCCGGGCCCGCCCATGCGGAGATCCGGCGCCTCGCCGAGGCCGCCTACCCCCACGAGGGCTGCGGGGTGCTGATCGGCGCCTACGACGGGGAGGCGGTGGTGGTGGAGGAGGCCACCTCCGGGCGCAACCTCTGGACCGAGCGGCTGCGCGACCGGTACGACCTCGATCCCGCCGACATCCAGGCCGCCGACGGCCGGGCCCGGGCCCGCGGCCTCGACGTGGTCGGCTTCTGGCACAGCCATCCGGACCACCCGGCGTGGCCGTCGCAGTTCGACTCCGATCGCTCCTGGACGGACTACGCGTACCTCATCGTCAACACCGTCAGGGAGGCGAGCGTCGATCTCAACGCCTTCAGCCCGGCCGGCGAGGGTCTGGGGCTGCGCCAGATCGTGCTGCGCCTCGAGGGCGGGGCGTCGTGAGCCCGGCGGCGGGGACGGTGCGCACCCGGCGCACTCGGCGGCGGGACGGCGACTTCTCGCTGGGCCCGGTGAGCGGCATCGTCGCCATCGTGGGCCGGCCCAACGTCGGCAAGTCCACGCTCTTCAACCGGCTCACCGGGCAGCGGCACGCGATCGTCGACGAGACGGCGGGGCTCACCCGGGACCGCCTGTACGGCGTCGCCGAGTGGCGCGGTCGCCGCTTCACGCTGGTGGACACCGCCGGCCTGGACCCCGATCTGGTCCCCGACGACCCGGGGATCGCCGAGCTGACCCGGGGCACCCAGCAGCAGGCGCGCCTCGCCATCGAGGAGGCCGACCTCTGCATCCTCATGGTCGACGTCCGCGCCGGCGTCACCGGGCTGGACGAGGACGTGGCCAGGATCCTGCGCTCGGGGGGCAAGCCGGTGATCCTTGCCGGCAACAAGGCGGACTCGTCCAGCGACCCCTATTACGCCCACGAGCTGTACCGGCTAGGGCTCGGGGAGCCGCGCCTGATCTCGGCGCTCAGCGGCACCGACACCGGTGAGCTGCTCGACGAGGTGCTGGAACGGCTGCCCGCCGCGGACGGCGCCGCCGAGGAGCGGGTCGACGAGCTGCGGGTGGCCATCATCGGCCGGCCCAACGTCGGCAAGTCGTCGCTGCTCAACTACCTGGTGGGGGAGGAGCGAGCGTTGGTGTCATCTGTGGCCGGAACCACGCGGGACGCGGTGGACACGGTGGTCGACCACCATGGCCGCCAGGTCCGGCTGGTCGACACCGCCGGGATCCGCCGCCGGGGCGTGATCAGCACCGACATCGAGCACTACAGCCTGCTCCGGGCGATGCGGGCCCTGGAGCGGAGCGACGTCGCCCTGGTGGTGGTCGACAGCTCCGAGGGGATCGTGGCCCAGGACCGGCACATCGCCGGCTACGCGGCCGAGGCCGGCAAGGGCGTGGTCATCATCGCCAACAAGTGGGACCTGGTGCCTCAGGAGGACCGGGTCGACCCCGAGACCCTCACCAAGATCGGCGCCGCCTTCGACTTCGTTCCCGGGGTCCCGGTGATGACGCTCAGCGCGCTCCAAGGGCGCAACGTGGCCAAGGTGCTGGACACGGCCGCGACGGTGGCCGACGGACGGGCCACCCGGATCCCCACCCCCGCCCTCAACCAGCTGGTCAGGGAGGCGGTGGCGAGCCGGCCCCCGGCGATGCACAAGGGCCGCCGACTCAAGATCCTCTACGCCACCCAGGCGAGCTCCCCCAACCCGACCGTGGTGCTCTTCGTCAACGATCCCGACCTGCTCCACTTCTCATACGAGCGCTACCTTGAGAACCGCATCCGCGCCGTCTTCGGCTTCGCCGGGGTCCGGCTCCGCATGGTGGCCCGCCGCCGGAACGAGCCCGAGGCCTGAGCTCCGTTCGCGGCCTCGATCACCGGCAACGGCGTGACGCGGTCACCACATGGGCGCCTGGCGATCGCATCTGCCCGATGCGCGGCGGCCGAGCACCGTCATCGCCTCATCAGAGGCGGCAGCGCGGCGCAGGGCTATGGTGGAGGTGAGGTGGTGATCCCGCTACGCGATCACCACGGGCACGGGGGGTGGTTGGCATGGCTTGGCTGAGAGGGAGCAGGCAGAGCCGGGAGGCGCCGCCGGCTGAGGACGACTCACTGCTGGCCACCGCAGAGTGGTTTGGCGACGGCACGGCCTTCACCTCCGACCGGCTGCTGACCGCCGCCTTGCTCCAGATCGCCGGCGCCCATACCCCGGACGGCACCCCGCGAGGCCTGCTCATACCGGCTGGAGGTGGCAACGGCCTGCTGGGCACCTCCCCGGCCAGCGTGGAGGAGGCCTTCCACTGGCTCGACGAGGTGCTGGGGAGCGACGATCAGGCCGAGGTCCGGCGGAGCCGGCTGCGCGTCCGGATGAAGAGCGTCATCGAACGCGGCCTGATCCCCGTCTTCCAGCCGATCGTCGACCTGAGCACGGGCGGCGTCGCTGGCGTCGAGGCGTTCTCCCGGTTCGAGCACGGTTCGCCCGCGCGATGGTTCAAGGAGGCCGCGGACGTCGGCATGCGCGAGCTGCTCGAGACGGCCGCCATCCGGGCGGCGGTCGGCATCCTCGGCGAGATCCCGGAGGACGTCTACCTCTCCCTCAACGTCTCGCCGGTCACCCTGCTGCGACCCGAGACGGGACGGCTGCTGCAGGCCGCCCCACCCTCTCGGCTCGTCATCGAGATGACCGAGGCCGCCATGACCCTCGACCACGCCACGGTGAACCAGGTGCTACAGCCTCTGCGCCAGGCGGGGGCGCGGCTCGCCGTCGATGACGCCGGCACGGGGAACACCAGCCTGCGCCAGCTCCTCCTGCTGCACCCTGACATCATCAAGATCGACACCTCGGTGACCTCCGGCATTCAGCACGGCCGGGCTCGCCGCGCCCTGGCCGGAGCGCTGGTGTCCTTCGCCCGCGAGATCGGGTGCACCGTGGTCGCCGAGGGCATTGAGAGCGAGGCGGAACTGGAGGCCGTGCGGGAGTGCGGAGTGACCCACGGGCAGGGTTTCCACCTGGCCCTCCCCACCCCGCCACCGCTGGACTTCAACGCCGTCTCGGCCGTCAGGGCTGCCTTTGGCGCTCGCCGCCCTTCGGGGCTGCGCCTGCACATCGACGCCGCCTGAGGGCTCGACCCTGCTTTCCAGCGCGGAGCGCACCACCGCGGAGGCGGCGCCGCTCCCTCCCATCGGCATTCTCCAAGCCGGCGGCGACCAGGGCATCAGCCCAATCCTGTCGGGCGAGGTCGAGCGTCGCCCCGAGCCGCGTCAGATCACCATTGGCGACCATCGACCCGTCTGATGGCCGGGCTCCGTGGGCGCTCTCCGCTTGCCGCATCGATCAACGGGCCGGAGGGTGCCGATCGCCTCGGATGGGGACCTCGGGCGGCTATTGCGGCTTGCTGTCCGCTTGAGGACGCCGACGCCTGGCGATTCTGGCTCGGCCGCCATCAGGCCGAGTCCGCCGGCGTCTGGCTCGTGCTCGCCAAGAAAGGCACGAAGGAGCCGACCCGACTGACCTACGACGAGGCCCTCGAGGAGGCCCTCTGCCACGGCTGGATCGACGGCCAGCTCGGCGGCGAGCTACTGCCAGGGGCGGCTTGATCTCCTGGCCCAGTAATCGGCGGGCGTCTCGGCGAGGTCGGGGAGGTCGAGGAGGTCCAGCTCGGTCAGCTCCGCGGCTCGGAGGTTGCTCTGGAGCTGGTCGACGCTCGCGGCGCCGCTCAGCACCACGGTCGCCCAGGGGCGCACTAGGACGGCGGCGATGGCGAGCGCGTCGGGGCCGACGCCGGCCCCGGCCGCCTCCTCGCCGAGGGGCGTGGCCGGCGTCCCGGCGTCCCCGCGCGCGGTGAGCCGGCCGTTGGCCACCGCCTCCTTGACGATCACCGCCCAGCCGGCCTCGGCGGCCGCGATCAGGGCGGGCTCGACCGACGGCTCCAGCAGGTTCCAGGTCGCCTGCACCGCGCCGAAGAGCGGCTCGCCCCCGGCTCGGACCTCCAGCGCCCGCCGGATGGTTGCGGCCTGAGCCGGGCCGGAGGTCGAGATCCCGAGCAGCAGACCGCGGTCGCGCTGCCGCGCCATTGCCTCATGGAGAGCCGGGTCGTCGAGCACCCCCGACTCCAGGGTCGCGGAGTGGACCTGGTAGAGGCGGAGGTGGGATCCGAGCAGGGCGACGGTCTCGGCGTGCTGGCGCTCGAAGCTCGCCAGCGAGTGATCCTTCACCTCGTGCACCGCCGCCGCCGGGTCCCAGGCGCCGACGTAGGTGTAGCCCCATTTGGAGCCGACCACCGCGTCGGGCGGGTCGGCGCGGGCCAGCCAGCCGGCGACGAAGGCCTCGGCCGACCCATACGAGCGGGCGCAGTCGAAGTAGCGAACCCCCGCCGCATAGGCAGCGTCGAGAACCTCCCAGCTGCGCCGCCGGAAGGCATCCTCGGAGCGGTCCCTGCCGAAGTCGTCGGCACGCCCGGTCGTGATGTACGCCGGCCGCCCCAGGGCGGCCATGCCCAGCCCGATCCGGCTGACCGGGGGCCCGCCGCGGCCCAGTGGCAACATCTGCACCCGACCACGATAGCCGGGACGAGAGTCAGGCCGCAGCGGGGTCCGCCCTCACGTGGCCGTGCTCGATGTACCAAGCGAGCGCCCGCCGCAGCGTCTCCTCGAGCGGCGTGTAGGTGAAGCCCAGCTCACGCGCCGCCGGAGCCCCGTCGTAGGCGTGGCCGTGGGCCAGCGTGCGCAGCATCTCGCGGCAGAGCGGCGCTCGCCGGCGCGCCGCCCGGAAGCCGAGGCCCGCCACCGAGGCGGCGGCCACCGCCGGGCCGGCGGGGAGGAAGCGGAGCGGGTAGGTCCGGCCGGCGACCGTCCCCAGGGTGCGCACCATCTCCGAGATGCGCTGGGTGGAGCCGCTGATCACGTAGGGGTGGAGCGGCTCACCGCGGCTGGCGGCCAGCAGGTGGGCCTCGGCGCAGTCGGCGATGTCGACCAGGCTGACCGGCGCGTCGACCAGCCAGTGCAGCTTGCCGTTGGCATAGCGGATCAGCCAGCGCGCCGTGCCCGAGGTGCGCCCCGGCCCCTGCACCGAGGCGGGGTTGAGGCAGATCAGCTCGACGCCTAGCCGGGGGGCGAGCTCCAGGACCCGGCGCTCGGCCTCGTACTTGGAGCGCTCGTACTGGGAGAGGAAGCGACGCGGTCCGCCCTCCGGCTGTCCGGGCTCAGGCGCGCTGTCGAGGGTGGCGGCCGACGAGGTGTAGACGATGCGGTGGACCCCGGCCCGGGCGGCCGCCCGGACCACGCTGACCGAGCCGTCGACGTTGGCCCGCATCAGGGGCGCCGGGTCGGGCAGGCACATCTTGTTGAGCCCGGCGACGTGGAAGACCAGCTCGCAGCCGCGCATCGCGGTGACCAGGCCCTCGCCGTCCAGGATGTCTCCGATCACCGGCTTGGCGCCGGCGCCGCCGACCCGGGTCGCGGTCTCCGGGCCGCGCACCAGGGCGCGCACCTCGAAGCCGGCCGCGATCAGTCGCTCGAGGACGGCACCTCCGACGAAGCCACCGGCCCCGGTGATGAGGACCGGTCCGCTCACTCCGGGGTGGCCGGCGCGGAGTTGCGGAGCGTGGAGGCCGCCCAGCGCGAGACGTAGTCGGCGGCCGACAGGACGGTCAGCCCGGCCGCGATCCAGAGCGCCCACTCGCCGATCCCGGTCGGCCCGATGCGCTGGTCGACCCGGAGCAGCAGCAGGATGATGGCGACGAACTGCACCGCTGCCTTGGTGCGCCCGAGCTCTGAGGAGCGGATCACCTTCCCCGAGACGGCGACCGAGCCGCGCAGGCCCATCACCATCACCTCCCGGCAGACGATGATCATCACCGCCCACGGCGAGGCCTGGCCCATGCTGGTGAGGGCGATCAGCACGCCGGCCACCATCACCTTGTCGGCCGTGGTGTCCAGGAAGCTGCCGGTCAGGGTGGTCACCCCCCAGCGCCGCGCCAGGTAGCCGTCGAGGTAGTCGGTGCTGGCCGCGATCAAGAACACCACGGCCGCCCAGCGGCCCTGCCCTCCGAGGGCGAGCGCCGCCACCACCGGGGTGAGCACCAGGCGCATCACCGTGGTGGTGCCCACCAAGGCGGTGCGGGCGCGGGAGCGGACGGCCACGACCGGAAGCACGCTCACCGGGCTCACCGGCGCGCTGTCACCCGCGGCGAGGGGGATCGGCGCTCCGCGCTGGGGCGCGACGGGAGGGGACCGGCGAGCCATGCCGAGCAATGGTCGCACGTCCGGCGGTGGCCGAGAGGAGGTCGCGGACGGCGGCTCCGTCGGCCAACCGGAGGGCCCGCCGGGCCAGCCGGACGCAGGCCCCGGCGTCGACCGCGCGCACCGCCTCCTTGATCCTCGCCACCCTGGGCACGGCCACCGACAGCTCCCTCACGCCGAGGCCGATCAGCAGGGGGACCGCCTCGACCTGGCCGGCCAGCTCCCCGCAGACCCCGACCCAGCGGCCTCGGGAGCGGGCGGCCCGGACGGTCTCTGCGATCAGCCGCAGGGTCGCGGGATGGAGGGCGTCGGCGAGCGTCGCCACCTCGGCGTTGCCGCGGTCGGCCGCCAGCGTGTACTGGGAGAGGTCGTTGGTGCCGAGGGAGAAGAAGTCGACCCGCTCGGCGAGCCGCGCGGCGGTGAGGGCGGCGGAGGGGACCTCCACCATGACCCCGACCTCGAGGCGGAGCGGCGCCGGCCCGGCCACCTCGGCGAGCAGGCCGCGGGCGGCCTCGACCTCGCCCGCACTCGCCACCATCGGGAACATCACCCGCACCGGGTGCCGTCGGGCGGTCGCGACCACGGCGCGGAGCTGGGTGGTCAGCACCTCGGGCCGGGCCAGGCCGAGGCGGATGCCGCGCAACCCCAGGGCGGGGTTCTCCTCGTGGACGGAGCGGAGATAGGGGAGGGGCTTGTCGGCGCCGACGTCGAGGGTCCGGATGGTCAGCGGGCGGCCCTCCAGCCGCTCGGCGATCTCGGTGTAGACGCGCTCTTGGGCCTCCTCCCCGGGCATCGACTCCGCCTCGAGGAAGAGGAACTCGGTGCGCAGCAGCCCGACCCCGTCGGCGCCCGCCTGCACCGCCCTGCTGGCCTCCTCGACCGCGCCGATGTTGGCGGCGACCTCCACGGTCACCCCGTCGCGGGTCACCGCGGGCCGGTGCGCCTGAGCGGCGTCATGGGCCGCCCGGCGCTGCTCCTCCCGGGCCTCGGTACGGGCGCGCCGGACCAGCGCCGCCGGGGGGTCGACGGTCAGGCTGCCCCGGCCGCCGTCGAGCAGGGCGCTCCGCCCCGGCGCCAGCGCGAGCAGCGGCTCGCCCAGGCCCACCACCGCCGGGATCCCCAGGGCGCGGGCCAGGATGGCGCTGTGCGAGGTGGGGCCGCCTCCGGCGGTGGCGATGCCCATCACCCGGGTGGGATCCAGCGCCGCGGTGTCGGTGGGGGCGAGGTCGCGCGCCACCAGGATCCCGGCCTGGCGGAGGACGGGAGCGGTCCGGCCCAGGAGGCGATGGAGCACCCGGCGGCTCACCCCCGCGAGGTCGGCGGCGCGCAGCCGCATGGTGGGGTCGTCCAGCTGCTCCCAGGACCTCCCCAGCCGGGCCGACACCTCGGACCAGGCCTGGGCGGCGGTGCGGCGGTCCCCGGTGATCGCCGCCCGCGCCGGCTCGAGCAGCTCGGGGTCCTCCAGGAAGAGCAGGTCCGCGTCGATGATCTCCGCCTCGTAGCCGCCCGACCGGGCCCGGGTCTGGTCGCGCAGCTGCTCCAGCTCGGTGTGGGTCGCGGCCACGGCCCGCTCCAGAGCCTCCAGCTCGGCGGCCGGCTCGGTGGCCTCGCCGGTCGGGATCGGCGCCTCGGCCTCCTCCAGCACCTGCAAGGTGCCGATGGCGATCCCCGCCGAGGCGGGGATGCCGCGCAGCTCGCCGGGGAGCCCTCGAGGCGGCGGCTCGGCGGGCGGCGGGGTGCCGGCGGGAGAGGGGGCGGGAGCCCCGCCCGGCCGGCCGGCCCCGGCGGTCGGAGCTCCGGCGGGCTCGTCGTACCGGCGGGCCGCCAGCATGCGCAGCGCGTCGATCGCCCGCCCCGCGTCGGGGCCGGTGGCGCGCACCAGCAGCTCATGGCCCTCGCGCACCTGGAGGCCGGCCAGGGCATTGAGGCTGCGCGCGCTGACCAGCGCCGAGCCGGTGGTCGCGTTGCCGGCGAGGACCACGGCGTCCATCCCCCCGGTGGCGCGGATCATCCGTGCGGCCGGCCGGGCGTGGAGCCCGAGCGGGATGTCCACCGCGATCTGGGCCTCGACCACGGGTCCGCCGGGGGCGGGGGCAGCGGAGGCCGGCGCCGCGGGGCCGCTCTCACCCGGGCCCCCGACCTGGGCCCGCTTGGCGTCCAGCGACCCGCTGGCCTCGAGGGCCACCCGCTCCAGCGGCTCGCCCAGCCGGGAGCTGACCGCGGCCGAGACCGCGCCCTCGACCAGGGGGGCCGCGCTCAGCAGCACCCGGCCCCGGCGTTCCTCGGGGAGGAGCTCCAGGGCCAGCTCGGCGGAGAGCACGGCGCTGCCCAGGTCCATGAGCACCAGCACCCCGCGCTCCGACCAGGCCGCCGCGATGGCGGCGGCGACCCGCACGGCGTCGGTGCCGAGTGCCGTCTCGGGCGGTTCCAGGCCCCCCGCCGCCACGATCCGGACCTCCTCCCCGGCCATCGCCCGGGCCAGCTCCGCGGCCCCCTCGGCGAGCTGGGCGCTGTGGGAGACGAGGACCAGACCGACCGGCGCTGCACCCGGTGGGAGGTCGCCGGGCGCAGCGCCGGCGGGCGCCTCGCCCGCAGGATCGGCCGGCTCAATGGCCGCCATAGGCTCGGTGCAGCAACTCCAGGGGATGGATGACCGGGAACCCGGTGGCCTTGGCGATGTGCCAGCGGCAGGTCTCGCTGTCGCAGAGCACCAGGTCGGGGGCGGTCTGCTTGATGTCGGAGAAGAGCCCCGCGCCGACCGCCATCGAGATCGCGTACTTCTCGCGCTTGATCCCGTAGGTGCCGCCGACCCCGCAGCAATCCCGATCCAGCTCGACCAGCTTCAGGCCGGGGATCAGCGCCAGCACGTCGAGGGCGGGCTTGCCGATCAGCTGATTCTGCTGCTGGCAGGGGGCGTGATAGGCGGCGGTCACCTCGACAGGGACGAAGTCGGTCTTGAGCCGGCCCTGCTCGTGCAGGTCGCGGAGGAACTCGAAGATGTCGTAAGTGCGCTCCGAGATGTCGACCAGCGCCGGGTCCTCGACGCCCAGGATCTCGCGGGCCTCGCGCTTCAGCATCAGCCCGCAGCTGGTCGAGGAGGCGATGACCGGGACCTCCCCCAGGGAGCGGTGCAGCTGGCGGGCCAGCCGGGTGGTGTAGGTGCGGGCGGCCGGGAAGTTCCCGTTGGACTGCAGCGGCAGCCCGCAGCAGCCCTGCGGGGGGATCTCCACCGCCAGCCCCTGGTGCTCGAGCACGGCCACCACCATCCGGCCCAGGCGGGGCTCGAAGTAGTTGGTGCTGCAGCCGTGGAAGTAGACCACTCGGTCGCGCGCCGGGCGGCTGGGATGGCGCCGCGCCCACTGCTGGAAGGTGCGTGCGGCCACCCTCGGGACCGCGGCCTTGCGGTGGATGCCGAGGATGCGCTCCACCGGGAAGCGCACCAGCTGGGTGCCCATGGCCCAGTTGAAGAGAGGGCGTATCGGCCGGCCGAGCCGGCCCATCCAGTCAGGTCGGGCCAGAAGCTGGTCGCGGAGGGGGATGCCGCGTTGCTCCTTGAGCTGGGCCCGGGCACGCGAGTTGATCTCGGCGATCCTGACGTCTTGAGGACAGACCCGGCTGCAGATCCCGCAGCCGGAGCAGTAGTCCACCGACCAGTCGGCCGAGAGGGGACCGTGTCGGAACCGCTCCTCCTGGGGCCCCACGGTCTTGGGCCCCGGGAAGCGCTCGGTGACCGCCGCATAGGGGCAGGCACTCTCGCAGATGGTGCACTTGATGCATCCGTCGAGGGAGGGGCGGACCGACAGCCCCTC
>CAWCBS010000012.1:0-130670 GCA_963793875.1 uncultured Chloroflexia bacterium
GTACAGCTTGCCGGAGAACCTCCAGGACACCGCCGTGCTGCGCGTCGTAGTGCGCAACGGGATGTCGCGCGACCTCGCCGATCTCTTGGTGGCCGACCTCCGGCGGGAGGTCGCCCAGCTCGAGAAGCTGAGCTCACCGCTGCCGCAGCACCCGGAACGGTCGCGCTTCCATCACTGACCCCGAGGACGTGACCCACGGGGCGGGCTGGGCCGGCTCAGGACGACGCCGCGGGCAGGCCCAGATCGGTGCGCACCACGTCACCCTGGGCGGCGGCTGCGAGCCCGTCCGCGATCGCCTTGGTGTCCCAGGCGGTCTCGCCGGAGGCGGTCAGCGAGGCGAGCGCGTTGAGATCGGCGATGACCGTGTTGTCATCGGTGACCAGGGTGGCGATGTCGGCAGCCGCCTGACCGCTGGCGCCGATCGCCTGGACGGTGCTGTCGAAGCTGCTCAGCACCGCCACATACGCGGCGGCCTGCGACTTGAGCTGGAGGACGTTGTCGTTGGCGGCTATGAGGTCGCTGTGCCACGTGGTGTAGGCACTGTCCACCGCGCTGGCGGCCGCGAGGTATGACTGCGCGACCTGCGCCGTCAACTCGGCGGTGACGGTCGGCGTGGCTGTCGAGGTGGCCGAGGTCGCGGTCGTGGGCGTCGTGGATCCGCCGCAGCCCACCGTCAGCAGAGCAAGTCCCGCCACCAGCATCCATCTCGCCTTCATCTCGCGCCTCCATGACCTAACGGCGACGCCGCACCGGGCTCGATGGGGCTGCTCACGCGGTCCCTCCTGTCAGATGCCATCGTCCCTTCTCAGGCGCGGATGGTACGCCTTCATGTGCACCCCGCCCCCGCGCTGGTTGCAGCGGCTCGGGACGGCCGCTCAGGCGCTCAGCGCCCTCAGGGGCGCGGAGACCATCACCACGGAGCGGCGCAGTGCGTGCGGAGTTGGAGCATCCATCCTGGCCCGCGCGCAGTACTCGAGGATGACCTCGGCGTGGCGGTGGCAGACGGCTCGACGCCGCCCATGGTTGGGCGAGCCGGCCGGGTACTCGAGCTCGACGTCGGCGCGCCGCGAGCAGGTGCTGGTCCCTCTCCAGTCGCACAGAACGGGCAGGCGATCCACGGTGAGCTCTCTCTCCCGGTGGCCGCCTCAGGGCGGCGCCACAGCTAGTTCACCCCAGATGCCGGGCGTGGTTCTAGGGTCGAAGAGCACTGCCTTTCGGCGACCTTGGTCCCGAGCAGCTCAAGCCGCTCCCCGCTGATCCCCCACACGACCCTGATAACGTCCGAGGCTCGTGGGGATCACCCTGCCGATCGCGCTCTTCTTCGGCGTCCTCCAGGGCGCCAGCGAGCTGTTCCCGGTCTCGTCCCTCGGCCACGCGGTGGTGGTGCCGCCCCTGCTCGGGATCGGGGTCCGGGAGAGCGACTCCAACTTCCTCCCCTTCCTGGTGCTGCTCCACATCGGGACCGCCACCGCCCTGATCGTTCTCTACTGGCGGCAGTGGGTCCGTATCGTGGTGGGATTCGTCCGCAGCGTGATCACCGGGAGGGTCAGCGGAGGCGACGAGCGCCTGGCCTGGCTGCTCGTGGTCGGGACCATCCCCGCTGGGATCGTCGGCTTCATCTTCCAGACGCCCCTCCAGGCCAACTTCGGCAACCCGCGGCTCGCGGCCGGACTGCTCATCGTCAACGGCGGCATCCTGCTCGGCGCGGAGCTGCTCCGGCGGCGGGCGGAGCGCAGGGCGGGGATCGCCCGGCGCGACCCCACCCTTGAGGCGGGGCGCTTCCGGACCGTCGAGGAGATGGGCTTCGGCCGGGCCGCCCTGGTCGGCGCCTGCCAGGTGCTGGCCCTCTTCCCGGGCATCTCGCGCTCGGGGTCGACCATGGCCGGGGGCCTCATCGGCGGCCTTCGCCACGAGGAGGCGGTGCGCTTCTCCTTCCTCCTCGCCACCCCGATCATCCTCGCCGCCGGACTTCTCGAGGTGCCCTCCCTGGCCGGCTCGGCCAACCTCGGACCGATGCTGATCGGTGGGGTCGCCGCCGGCCTCACCGCCTACGCCAGCGCCCGCTTCCTGGTCCGCTACTTCCGGGTCGGCCGGCTCGACCCCTACGCCTACTACTGCGCGGCCCTGGGGGCGGCCGGACTTCTGTTCCTCCGCTAGTGGCCGGCGCCGTCCGCCCTCGCCAGGAGGGGGGAAGATGGGCGCCGTGAAGCCCTCCCCCCGGTGGACCGGACGGCTCTCCGCGCTGCTCGCGGGGCTGTGGGCCAGCCTGGAGGGCACCCTTCTCTACGCGGCGAAGACGGCGATCGCCTCCGGTGTCTCGTGGTTGGTGGCCGCCGACCTCCTCGGCAACCAGATCCCGGTCTTCGCGCCGCTCGCCGCGGTGCTCACCGTCCAGGTGACCGTCTGGCAGTCGGTGTCGCGCGGCCTGCAGCGGGTCGCCGGGGTGATGGTGGGAGTGGTCGTCGCGGGCGCCTTCGCCCAGGTCGCCGGGATCCACGCCTGGTCGATCGCGCTGGTGATCTTCGTCTCATTGCTGCTCGGGAGGGCGTTGCGCCTGGGCACCCAGGGGTCGATCCAGGTGCCGATCAGCGCCCTGCTGGTGCTGGTGCTCGGCGCGACCCTGGGCGGCTATGGCTTCGACCGCGTGATCGACACCGCCATCGGCGCGGCGTGCGGGATCCTGGTGAACCTGATCGTCTTCCCGCGGACCCATCTCGACGAGGCGGAGGCGCGCGTGCGGGGCGTCGCCGCCGGGCTGGCGGCGCTGGTGGAGAGCGTCGCCCGTCACGTCAACCCGGGTGGGCCGGCTCCGGTCAGGCCCGACCCCGAGGCTCTCCTCGACGCGGCGCGGCAGCTCGGCCCCGAGGTCACGGCCGCCGCGCGCGTGGTGAGCCGGGCCGAGGAGGCCTGCCGGTGGAACCCCGCAGGGCAGCGCGGCCGGGCCACGGCGGAGCGGCTGTACGCCGCCATCCCCGTGCTGGAGATGGTCGAGCGCCAGGTGCGCGGCATGGCCCGCGCCGTGACCGAGGCGGGCCCGGACTGGAGCCTGCCTCCGCATCCCTCGGAGGCGCTGACCCGCCTGCTCATCGAGGTCGCGGCGGAGCTCCGGGCCTGGGACCCACTGAGCCACACCGATCGACCCGAGGGGGCGGACCATGATGGCGGCCCCGCCGGAGCGGCCGCGGCCAGTCCGGGGGCAGCGGGTGTCGCGGGCGCGGCCTCCACGCCGGGCGGGGAGCGGGCCGGGGGCGAGGGCCCGGGCCGCGGCAAGCCGGAGGGCGAGACGCAGGACGGTCTGTACCACGCGGTGCTGGGCTCGCTCCGCGGTTCCGGGCTCACCCCTCATGCCGCCGCCCTGGTGACGGCGATCGCGGTCGATGCGCGCCGGATCCGCGAGGAGCTGAGCTGGCGCCCCTCGCTCGACATCCGGGCTCCCGGCTGGCGCTCGCTCTTCGACGAACGGACGGTCTGAGGCCCGACCGGCGGGCGACGGACCCTGGGGCTTGCATTTAGCTCTATCACGATATATCGTTAGCATATCGTAGCTCGAACACCCCCCCGAGGTAACCCATCTATGGACGACACCCCCACCGCAGAGTGGTTCGCACACTTCGAAGGAGAGCCCTGGGCGCACAGCCTGCGGCGTTTCGCCGCCAGCGCCCGGCGCCGCGGGGCCGGTTTCGACCCGACCGCCGCTGAGCCGCCGCCCCGCGGCCCGTGGGGGCGTCGGCGCCACGGGCCGCCATTCGGCGGGCCGCGGTTCGGCCCTTTCGGCCCCTTCTCCGGTCCCTTCGGACCCGGCTCCGGCCGGGGGCCGCGGATGCGCCGCGGCGACGTCCGCGCCGCCATTCTGGCCTTGCTCTGCGAGCAGCCGCGCAATGGCTACCAGATCATCCAGGAGATCGAGCGCCGCAGCGGCGGCCTCTGGAAGCCGAGCGCCGGATCCGTCTATCCCGCCCTCCAGCAGCTCGAGGACGAGGGTCTGATCGAGGCCGTGGAGGAGGCCGGCCGGCGCGAGTTCCGGCTCACCGACACCGGACGCAGCTACGCCGACGAGCACCCCGACGAGCTGGCCGCGCCCTGGGCCTCGGTGGCCGGTTCGATCGACGAGGACTCGCGCTCGCTCCTGGAGATCATGGCGGCGGTCGGCGCCGCCACCATCCAGGTCGGCCAGGCCGGCAGCGACGCCCAGGTGGCCAAGGCGCGGCAGCTGCTGGCCGATACCCGCAAGGGCCTGTACCGGATCCTCGCGGAGGAGGATCCCGAGGCGGCCCCGAAGACCTGAGCCCGGGTCAGACGGCGGCGACCACCAGCCACACCACGAACGCGGCGTACGCGCCCACGATGAGGGCGCCCGCCGGCCGGCGCAGGCCGCGCTGCCAGTGGGCGAGGCCGAGGGTCACCGCCGTCAACCCCAGGTACCACGCCGCCACCAGCCCCGCCTCCCCGGCCGGCCCTCCCAGACCCACGAAGGCGCCGGGGAGGAGGAGGCCAACCACGACGTTGAGGCTGTTGCTGTTGAGGGCGATGCTGAGAACCGCCGCGCCCCGTCCCCGGACGGCGAGGTAGACCGCCGCCACCGCGTTGGGCAGGCTGGTCACCGCGGCCAGCACCAGGGCCCCGGTCACGATCTCGGGCACGCCGAAGCTCCGGCCGAGATCGGACGCGGCCCGCTCCATGGTGGCGCTGGCCAGCACCACCACGACCAGGGCGACCCCCGCCAGCACCATGTCGGTGCGATCGGCGGGGGCGGGGCGGATGGCCGCCTCCAGGTCCCGCTCCTCCTCCACCACCGCGGCGCGCAGCCAGTGGGCCCAGCGGTGGCCGGCGGCCAGGCGGCGAAGCACGCGCCGGTCTGACCCGAGCAGGGCCAGGTACCCAGCCAGCGCGAGAGCGCTCAGCGCCAGCCCCGCGGCCGGGGGGATGGCCCCCAGCACCGACACCAGGCACACCGCCGCGATCCAGATGGCGATCAGGCCGCCCAGGATGACCACCCGTCGCCGGAACCGGAGGACGCCCGCGACCAGGGCGCCCAGCCCCAGCAGCCCGGCGAGGTTGAAGACGTTGGACCCGATCACAACCCCGGCCCCGATCCGCTGCTGATGGTTCACCAGCGCGGTGATCGCCGAGGTGATCTCGGGGGCGTCCGCGGCCAGGGCGGCGACCATGCCGAGCAGCGCCTCGGAGAAACCGAGTCGCTCACCCACCCGCTCCAGCCGCGAAACCAGCAGCCAGCTGGTGGCGAGGCTGACGCAGGCGGCGAGCGCGAAGAGCGGTGCCGCGGCCCCGACCGGCACGGGAAGTCCTCCCTGAACGACGCCTTGCCGACCAGACTTCCCGGCACTCCCAACGAGACTGTACCAAGCGAGCCAGGTGGATCGGTCGGCCAGCTCCGGCGCCCCGGATGAATGCCATCCACTCGTCGGCGCCGACACACAGGGATGAGGGTCTATAGGTCCTGTACGCTGCAGAACCGTCACCGGGCCCGGTGCAGCAGCACTAGCCAAGATTCGGCCACCTGCATCTCGCCCAAAGGGTTGCGAGGGGCCAGTATGAGCGACGTGAGAAAGCCGTTGAAGGCGCTTGCAGTGATCGCGGTCGGCAGCGCCGCGCTCGCCGCCAGCCAGGCACTGGCCGCGGGCCTGGGCACCACCGGCCGGAGCCTCGGCAGCGGCCAGCAGGCGGTGTCCGCCTGCACCTCCGACACCCTTCGGGTGAGCTACACGACGACGTACTCCCCGGCGGTGGCCGGCTACGCCGTCACCGGGGTCACCCTCACCGACACCGCCCCCGTTCCCAGCCTGGCCGCCTGCGCCGGCACGACCTACCGGGTCACCCTTCTGGGCGCATCCGGTGCCTCCCTCGGCGAGGTGACCGGCGTGGTTCCTGACGGCGCGACCAGCTTCTCGCCCGCCGCAGGCTTCCCATCGCCCGTCGACGCCTCCGCCGTGACCGGAGTGGCGCTGCTCCTGGGCAGCTGACGGCGTCTTTCCGGCCGGTGCAGGGGCGCGAGGGGGTTTCCAGCGGGGTGCTGGCCGATCGCAGCGACCGCAACCATCGCATCCAGGCCACCGGTGTCTGAGTTCCGAGTCACCGTCGCGTGACCCGTGTTACCGGCATGGTGGCCCCGTGACGGCGTCGAAGCGACCCATTGACGCCTTGTAGGCGCCAAATGGTGCAGATGCACTATGGCGCCGTGAGGTGCCTGCCCCGAGAGGGCCGGTCACACCAGACATGGATCACCACCTGCGTCTCGCAGGGTCACGGAGCGAGGGTCGACATGAAGCGCATCATCGGAGCGGGCGTCGCGGGCATCATCGCCTTCAGCGGCATCTATGCCCTGGCTGCGAGCCTGAACGTCAGCAGCAACGCCCTGGGTGCGGGAACCTCGGTGGTCGCGTCCTGCACCGCCGACACCCTCACGGTCACCTACGGGACCCTGGCCTACTCAACGGGGATCCCGGGCTACACCGTGACCGCAATGGCGATCAAGGACAACACCGCGACCCCGAGTTGGACCACCTGCAACAGCGAGGCCTACCGGGTGACCCTCTACGGATCCGGCGGTGCCGCCCTGGGTGAGGTCACCGGCACGGTGAGCGGCGTGGCCAACACTACGGGCAGCAGCTTCACCACCGCCAGCTTTGGCACGGCGGTCAACGCGAACCTGATCACGGGCGTCGCGGTCGTCATCGGCGGCTGATAGCCCCATCAATCTCAGAGCATCGGAGCGAAGTCCATCATGAAGCGAATCATCGGAGCCGTCGCCGCGGGCGTGGTCGCCTTCAGCGGCATCTACGCCCTGGCGGCCAGCCTGAACGTGACCAGCGACAACCTGGGAGCCGGGACGGCCACCGTCGCCGCCTGCCAGAGCGCAACCCTCAACGCCACCTACACCCCGCTCACCTACACCAGCGGGACCGGCTACACGGCCGCCACGGTGACGGTCAACAACCTCCAGAGCACCTGCTACAACGTGCCCTACAAGGTGACCCTCTACAGCGGCACCGGCACCGCCCTCGGTGAGGCCACCGGCACCACCCCGGGCACGGGCACCTCCTTCGCCGCAGCCTTCAGCGCGGTCAGTGCCGCGTCCGTGACGGGCGTGGCCGTCGTTCTGGGCGGCTGATAACCTCGCTTCGCTCCGCCAGCGGGTCCTGTGGTCCATCGGTCGCAGGGCCCGCCGGCCATTTTCCCGGAGTGATGTGGAGATGAGCAGGTACCGCGCGATAGTCCGCTTCCTCGCCACCGCCGCCGTGGTGGTGGTGGGGACGGCGGTGGTCGCACGCGCCGCGGGCGTGACCACCTCGGGTGACCACATCGGCGCGGGGCAGGTCGCCACCCCGCGCTGCACCTCGGCGGCCGTCACCGTGGTGGAGACGGTGACCACCACCTACGTCACCGGCGTCACCGTGAGCGGTATCCCCTCCTCCTGCGCCGGGGCGACCATCTCGGTGACCATGGCCGAGGGGGCGACGGTCTACTACACGCCGGCCAGCCAGACCGTTCCCGCCGGTGGCGGCCAGGTGGCTTTCGCCATCCCCACCAACAACGTCCCGGTCACCGCCGCCGCGGAGGCGGATGTCGTGATGACCGGGCCATGAGGCTCCGCTACGTGGTGCTCGCCCTGGGAGTCGTGCTCTGCATTCCCACGGCGTCGGCGGCGAGCCTGGGCCTGGCCGCGCAGAACCTGACCCCGGTCCGGACCTGCATCCTGAGCGGCTACCCGACCACGACCGCCACCGAGATCGACGCCCCGGTCGAGCAGGGCACCGCAGGCACCAACTACGGGACCGCCACCACCATGGAGGTCCAGTCGAGCCACAACGCCAACATGCGCGTCTACATCGAGTTCTTGGTCAGCGCTTGCTCCCCGGCGATCCCGGCCACCGCGACCGTGCGCGCCGCCACCCTCCGCCTCTGGGCGACGGCGGTGCCGAATGCCACATGCCGCACCGAGGACATCTTCCCGGTGACCGCGTCCTGGACCGAGGCCGGGATCACCTGGACCAGCCAGCCCTTTGGGACCACGCTCAACAACCCCGCGACCGGTTACACCGCCCAGATGCAGGTCGGATCGACCTGCACGACCAACAAGGCCGCCGGCTACGTCAGCGGCTGGACGGTGACCACCGACGTGGCGAAGTTCGTGGCGGGAAGCGCCACCGACTACGGGTGGATGATCCGCGACAGCGCCGAGCTCACGGCCGCTGGCACCGCCTACCACGCCACCTACCAGGCCAAGAACGGCGAGACCGCCAACGCCACCGAGGACCCGCAGCTCGTGATCACCTACGTCGACGTGCCGTGAGCCAGGCCGGGACCGCGTCGATCTCCCGGGGCGCGCTGCGCCCCCTTCGCGAGCTGGGGCTGACCTGGGCGGCGCTGGGCGAACTGGGCGCCATCACCGACCCGCTCCGCCCGTTGATCGCCACCGTCCTCGACCGCCGCCGGACGGCGCGTACCCCGGGCGCGGCCGCTGGCGCCACCTATGGGAGGGCGGGCTCTCGCGTGCCTGCCCCCGAGCCCCTCGCACCCGGCTTTCCCGCCACCGCGGGCGAGCATCGTGCCCGGGAGACTGCCCGTCCGCTTGCCCGACAGCTCCTCGCCAGCCTGCGCCGGCCGGCCAACATCGCCTTCTTCGGCGTGCTCATCGTGGCGCTGACGGCCTGGTGGGTGGAGATGCGCCCCACCTCCCTGCTCGGCGGGCCCGCCACCTTCATCACCGTCAAGGGCACGTCGATGCTGCCCACGCTGAAGACCGGCGACTTCGTCCTTGCCCAGGCGCAGCCCGCATACCACGCCGGTGACCTGGTCGTGTACCGGGTGCCCAAGGGTCAGATCGGGGCCGGTGACGACCTGATCCACCGCATCATCGCGGGCAACGCCACGGTCGGATTCACCCTCAAGGGCGACAACAACCCCAGTCCCGACCCCTGGACCGTGCCGCGCAACGACATCCTGGGAAAGAAGGCGGTGGTCCTCCCCGGCTTCGGCAACACCCTGCTGGTCCTGCGCAGTCCCATCTTCGCCGGACTGGCGGCCGCCCTCATCGCGATGTGGGTAGTGCTCAGCCCGCCGGAATGGCTGGGGCGCAAGAAGCCATTGGCGAAGGCGTCCGAGCCGGTGGCAGCGCCGGCATCGCTGGCAGTGCCGGTGACGCCGGCCCGTGACGCTGCCGAGCACTCTCCGGCGACCGCCGGCTCGGCGGTCCTCCTCGACCGCGCCCTGGCGCGTCGCCGTAGCTCCGCCGCGAAGAGCCCGAGTGGAACCCCTACGCGGGCGCAGCCCCGGCCCCGGCCCCGGCCCCGGCGGCCGGCTCCGTCGAAGCCCCTCGAGCCCTAAGCCTCGTCGTCGCTCTCTCCGGCGGATGGAGAGACGACCACGAGTGGCGGCTTCCGACCCCTCAACCGGGCCGGACCGGGCAGGGCCAGCAGGGCGAGCAGCCCCGCGAGGGCTGCCACCAGGGCTCCGGTCAGCAGCCCGAGGTCCATGCCGCTGATGAAGGCCGCGCGGGCCCAGCCGGCGAGCACCGCCCCGATCATGCCGCCCTCGCGCTGGGCGACCCCGAGCGCGCCACCCACCGAACCGAGGATGGTGCTCTGGATCTCGGCCGGGAGGTGGTACGGGGCGATGGAGGCGAGGATCCGTCCCTGGTACCGGGTGGAGAGCTGGCTCCCCAGGACGGCCACCCCCAGGGCGCCGCCGACCTGGAGGAAGGCGCCGTTGGTGGCGGCGCCGATCCCGGTGTGCTCGGCGGGGAGCGAGCCCATGACCGAGGCGGTGACCGAGGGGATCACCAGGGCCGCCCCGACCCCGAGCAGGACCATGCCCAGCACGATCCCGCCGTAGGTGGTGGTCACGGTGGCACCCGAGATCTGCCACAGCCCGGCGGCGATGAGCAGCAGGCCCAGGCCCACCACCAGGCGGCCCCCCAGTGCCCGGTCGAGCAGGCTGGCCAGCGGTGCCACGACGATGATCGAGCCCGCCGCCGGGAGGATCCGGATGCCGGTCTGCAGCGCGGTGTAACCGAGGTCGAACTGAAGGTACTGGGTGAGCAGGAAGAGGGCGCCGAAAAGGCCGAGCATGACCATGCTGACCGACAGCACGGCGACCGAGAACTGACGCTGGCGGAAGAAGCTGAGCCGGAGCATCGGCTGGGGGACGTGCAGCTCCCACAACGTGAAGCCGGCCAGCACGGCCAGGCCGCCGATGCCGGCGCCGATCACCGTCGGGGAGGACCAGCCGTGCACCGGGGCGTCGATGATCGCCCAGAGGAGGAGCCCCAACCCGCCGATCGAGAGCACCGCGCCGACCACGTCGGGCCGCTCGGCCTGCGGGTTCTTCGAGTTGGGGATGAAGGGGATCGCCAGGGCCAGCGCCAGCGCGGCGATGGGGACGTTGATGAGGAAGACCGAGCCCCAGCTGAAGTGCGCCAGGAGCAGACCGCCGATGATCGGGCCCAGGGCGACCCCTGCCCCGGTGGTCGCCGCCCAGAGGCCGAAGGCCCGCTGCCGCTCGTGCGGATCGCTGTACATGCTGGTGATGAGGGCCAGGGTGGAGGGCATGATCAGCGCCCCGCCCACCCCCATGCTCGCCCGGGCCGCGATCAGCACCGTCACCGAGCCGGAGAAGGCGGCCCACGTCGAGCAGCCGGCGAAGGCGACCAGTCCGGCCAGGAAGGTCCATTTGCGACCGAAGCGGTCGGCCACGCTGCCCGAGACCAGGAGGAGCCCGGCGAACACCAGGACGTAGGCGTCGACGATCCACTGCAGGTCGGTGGAGGTCGCGCCCAGGTCGCGGACCAGGGTGGGCAGGGCGACGTTGAGGACCGTGTTGTCGAGGGTCACGATCAGCAGCGAGAGGCAGAGGACCGCGAGGGCCAGCCAGCGATGCGGCGGCCTGGCCGGCGACGCCTCGTCCCCCCGTCCAGGGGCGTCCACCGCCCGACTGGCCACGCTCACGTTCGTCTCTTGCCTCCTTAACGCAGTTCGGTTTGCGTTAGTATAGGGTGGCAGCGCCACTAACGCAAGTCGAATAGCGATAAGACACGAATAACGCAAGCCGAGTAGCGATAAGATCCGCGTGATGGACGCCCAGGCAGTCCGCCAGCCGGTGCGGCGCACCGGGGGAAGGAGCGCGCGGGTGCGCGCCGCGGTGATCGACGCCACCCTCACCGCCCTCCTCTCCGAGGGGCTGGACGACCTCTCGATCGCATCCGTCGCGCTGCGCGCCGGGGTCCACCCGACCACCGTCTACCGGCGCTGGGGCAGCCGGTCCAACCTGGCGCTCGACGCCGTGCTGAGCGCGACCGAGACCGAGATCCCGACCCCCGACACCGGCACCCTCCGCGGCGACCTCCTCGCCCTGGTGCGGAGCATCGGCACCTTCCTGCAGACCCCGCTCGGGGAGCTGGTGGTGCGGATCGCGCTGCGCCGCGACCTGCCCGAATACGAGGCCGCGCGCGGCGGCTACTGGATCCAGCGGTTCCGCACCGGGGCGGCCCTGCTCGAGCGGGCCCGGGCCAGGGGCGAGCTGCGCGCCGGCGTCGACCCGGTCCTCGCCCTCGAGACCCTGGTCGGCCCCATGTACGTCCGGATCCTGATCACGCGCGAGCCGCTCGACGACGCCCTCCTGGTCCGCTGCGTCGACCTCGTCCTCGACGGCATCGCCGTGAGCCCGCGCTAGACCCACCCTACAATCGGGTCATGGGCCGGGTGATCCACGTCCGGGTGCGCGGTCTGGACCCCAGCCGGCGGGATGCGGCCCAGGCGCGGTTCGAGGAGCTGGTGCGCCGGCGTGAGTGGCGGGACGGCCATCCCTGGCTGGCCGACGACCGCTCGGCGGCGCTCTTCCCCCAGCTCTTCTTCGACGACCAGAAGACTGCCATCGCGAGGCAGGAGCCGGCGGGCGTCCCCCTCTCGGCGGCGACCTTCATCCGCGTGCTCGGTGACGAGACCGACGCCCTGGCGGTGCTCTTCGTCTTTCGCGACCTCTCCGAGCGCTTCGGGCTGGCCGTCGAGCTGCGCGATCCCGACAACCCGATCGCGAAGCTGCGCCATGTCGAGATGGAGATGGGCCGGCTGCCCGGCGGCCGTCCCCTGGAGGCGGTCCTGGTGCGGCGGCCGATCTTCAAGAAGCTCCCCGACGGACGCCGTATCGAGCTCTTTCCCCCGCGGGCGCTCGCCGCCGCGTACGGGGTGTCGCATGACCCCGACCATCGCGGCTGGAGCTTCCTGGTCGCCGGGATGCGCGGCGAGGCACCCGACTTCTTCGAGGCCGAGGCGGAGGCGATGCGGATGAGACGGGGCCTCGACAGCCTGGGACCGGCGGGATGAGGGCGGTCGTCCAGCGCGTGAGCCAGGCTCGCGTGCTGGTCGAATCAGGGGGGGAGGCCGCCCTCCCCACTCCCGGAGGCGGCCACGGGACCGGGACCGAACCGGTGGCAGGGACCCGACCGGGGCCGGGCTCCCGGGTCACCGGCGGGATCGGGCCCGGCCTCTGCGTGCTGCTCTCGGTCGGGCCCGGTGACACCGAGGCCACCGCCGACCACCTCGCCGAGCGGGTCGCCGGGCTGCGCATCTGCGCCGACCCGGCCGGGAGGATGAACCTCGACCTCCGGCAGTCCGGCGGCGCGGTGCTGGTGGTCAGCCAGTTCACCCTGCACGCGGACACCTCGCGCGGGCACCGGCCCAGCTTCCTGGGAGCGGCTCCCCCCGATCTGGCCCGGAAGCTCTATGAGAGCTTCGTCCACGCCCTGGAGCGGCGCGGGCTGACCGTCGCGACCGGTGAGTTCGGGGCGCTGATGCAGGTCGAGCTGGTCAACCAGGGGCCGGTGACGCTGGTGCTCACGAGCGGCGAGGAGCCCTGGCGGGCGGACGCCGGCTGAGCAGCCACGCCGGCTGTTCAGGGGCGTCGCGGCGAGCGGACCCCCTGGGGCAGGGCGAAGTCGCTGCGCACCGGCACCGGCTCCGGGCGCCACGACGGGATCGGCATCCGGATGGTGGGCGCGCCGCGGGCGCGGCCCCCGGCGGGGGCGCGGGGGGGCGACGGTCGAGGACGGGTCACCCGCACCTTGCGGGCCCACACCAGGGCCGCGAGGGTGAGCAGCCCGACCGTCGAGATCAGCGCGTGGAGCAGCATGGGCCCGATCGGGGCGGCGGTGAGCCCGCCGGCGCGGTACGCGAGCTGGATCGGGCCGTCGAGTGGCAGCAGCACGTTGACCCAGGCGTTCTGGCTCAGCGAGAGTTGCACCCCGACCACTCCGATGATCACCAGGACCCCCTCCAGGTCGTGGGGCAGGACGGCGCCCACCGCCAGGCCGAGGGCGACCGCGACCACCGGGACCAGCGCGCAGGAGGCGAGCAGGGCGGCCTCCGAGGCGGGCGCCGAGACCAGGGTCATGCCCACCGCGCCGATCCCGGCGAGGACCGCCCCCATGCCGAGCAGGAGGATGAACCGCCCCAGCATCAGCTCGGCAGCGCGGTAGCCAGCGAGCACCAGCCGGGGCTCGACGGCCCGCGCGGCCAGCACCGAGAAGAGCGCCGCGGACGCCACCGACCAGCCCATCCCCAGGGCGCCGAACTGGATCGCGCTCTCGCTGCCGTTGGTCAGGGTGCTGAGGTAGAGGGCGACCGGCAGCGCGACCAGGATGATCAGCGAGAGCCGGCGCCTCAGGAGCTGGCGTGCCTGCATCTCCGCGGCGATCAGCGAACGGCGGAGGAAGCTGGCCATCAGCGTGCTCCCGCGCCCACCGCCACCGGGCCTGCCACCGCCAGCTCGACGACCCGGTCCACCCGGGAGAGCTCGGCCAGCATGTGGGTGACGATGACGATCGCCTTGCCGGCCGCCCGCCAGGCGTCCACGTGGTCCCAGAAGTTGACGTAGATCCCGCGATCGAAGCCCTGGTATGGCTCGTCGAGCAAGAGCACGGCCGGGTCACCGAGCAGGGCGAGAGCCAGGTTCAGCTTCTGGCGCGTCCCCCCGGAGAGGCGCTTGGTCAGCTTCCCCTCGGTGGTCGGGTAGCCGAACTCCTCGAGGAGGCGCCTTCCGGTGGCCACCGCGGCGGCTCGCCCGAGCCCCAGGGCCGCCCCGAAGTAGACGAGGTGCTCGTCGGCGGTCAGGAGGTCCAGCAGGCCCGGCTCCTGGGGGCAGAAGCCGACCCGACCGCTGACCCTCACCCTGCCGGCGTCCGGAACGATCAGCCCGGCGCAGATGCGCAGAAGGGTGCTCTTACCCGCCCCGTTCTCACCGACCAGCCCCACGACCTCTCCGCTTCGCGCCTCGAGGTCGACGCCCTCGAGCACCGGCCGACCACCGAAGCTCTTGACGATGCCCGACGCCGTCAGGGCCGGGAGGGCCGCCGGCCGGGGCCGGCCGCTCTGTCCCTCCGCCGCCACCGTCACGCCGCCGACCTCCGCCGTCCGCCGGATACCTCTGCCGGAGCGCTGGTCAGCCCGCATGGCAGCTCCCGAGCAGGCTAGCAGCGGCAGCCTTTCGACCAGGTTGCGAAAAGGTTCCGGCTCATCGACAGCCCGCTTCCAGGACAGCCGGCCCGACCCAGCCGCCGGATCAGGGAGCGGACCAGCACGAGGACGGGGCCAGATCGATCACGAGTGCCGAGCAGGCGGCTTCGGACCGCCGGTCAGATCGGATCGGTTGGGCGGCGGGTCAGGCCGACCGCCTCGTCCTCAGCACGGCCAGCTGCTCCTGCTCGCCACCCGTGCCCGCGTAGCGGAGCAGCTCCGGCGGCCGTCCTCCGGTGCCGGCCGGGCTCCGGAAACGGGCCACGCGGAGGCGGAGCGCGGCGACCTCGGAGTCCCGTACGGGCCTGAGCACCCCGCCATCGCGCAGCTCCTGGACCCGGCGGCGGAAGGTGCGTTCGCTGCCCTCGGGGCCCCCGTGCAGCGCGATGTAGAGGCGGAGCAGGTCGTCCCCGGTGAAGACCTCGCCGAGCAGGGCGACGGCGCCGGCAACGTGCCGGGACTCGGCGCGCAGACGGTCCAGGGCCGCCCGGAAGGCGGCCGTGTCGGCGGCGTCGAACCGCGTCCCGCGCCCGGCCACGCTCCACACCGCCGGGCGGGCGATGTCGGCATAGGGGACGGTCGCGTAGTACCAGGCGGTCACCTCTCGGGAGCGGCCGGAGCCGGGGGCGTCGTCGACCCCGACCAGGTGGAGGCGGCCACGCCCCTTGCGGCCCGCGTCGAGGCGGATCCCCGCCTCCTCCACCGCCCGCACGCCGGCCGCCTCGAAGGTCTCCCGGGCATCCAGCTCGGCCTTGGGCAGCCCCTGGCGCACGCTCAGGACGTGGAGGGCGCGGTTGGAGGCCGTGTCCGGGCTTGGATCGAATCCGAAGACAGCCACCGTCACGCCCAGGGACGCCTGCGCCTTGGCCATCGCCGAAGAACCTCCGTCGTTTCGGGCGATGATGACACGAACTTGCGGCTCCCGGGGCGTCTCGTCAAGGGTTCGTTGCGGGGTGGCCGGATCGAGGCGATCGCGCCCCTGCGCGGGATTGATCAGCCGTCTCGGGCAGGTCTCGCCGGAGGGTGAGGTCCGGGCAACCCTCCCGGTGTGGTGGGCGGAGCAGGGCTCGAACCTGCGGCCTTCTCGGTGTAAGCGAGACGCGCTGACCAGCTGCGCCATCCGCCCCCGGCCCCGACTCTAGTGGGTTCGGGCGGGCGCCATCTCCCGAACCCCACCGGCGTCGTCGCCCACCAGGACCAGACCGGCCATGCCCAGGAAGAGGCCGTGGCCGACCAGTCCGGGGACCGCGTCGAGGCGCCGAGCCAGGTCCTCGGGGTCGCCGATCACGTCGAAGCGCCCGTCCCCCAGAAGGTTCCCGGAGTCGCTCACGCGGGGCAGGCCGCCGGTGTCCAGCCGGAGGCTGAAGGGGGCGCCGCAGGCCTCCAGCGCGGCCAGGGTGGCGTCCGCCCCGAAGTGCAGGATCTCGACCGGTACCGGCCCGTGGAGCTCGGGGACCAGCTTGCCGGGGTCGGCGACGACCACGAACCGGCGGGCGGCCCGGGCCACCACCTTCTCCCGCACGTGGGCTCCCCCACCGCCCTTGACCAGCCGGAGCTGCGGGTCGACGAGGTCGGCACCGTCCACGGCCAGGTCCAGACCCCGACGGTCGAGCTCGACCAGCTCGATGCCCACCTCCGCGGCGAGGGCGGCACTGGCCTCGGAGGAGGCCACCGCCTGGACCCGCAGGCCGCCACGCACCGCTTCCCCCACCGCCACGATGAACCAGTGGGCGGTGGAGCCGGTGCCGAGCCCGATCCGCATCCCATCGCGGACCAGCCGGCAGGCCGCCCGCCCCGCCGCCTCCTTGGCGCGGTCGGAGCTCATCGCGTCCGAGCCTAGCAGTCGCGGGGGCGTGCCGGAGCCCGGAGGGCCCGGCCTCAGGAGGCGAGCCGGCCCTTGAGCCTCATCTCATCCCGCCCGGGCAAGCCTCCGAGCGGCTGGCGCATGAACCTCTCCTGGGCCGCGAAGACCGCCTCCACCATGTCCGCGGGGGTCGCCTCCTGACCGACGGCGACGCCGCGGCGGCGGAGCTGGGCGAGCACCCGGGGTGGCGTGGGCTGGCCGCGGAGATTCATCTCCTCGATCTCGATCAGGAGCCCGTCGAGCTCGCAGAGGATCTCACGCCGTCGGGAGCGGTAGGTCTCGGTCTCGGGAGCCCACTGCAGCTGATTGAGGACGCGGTTTCTGACGAAGGTGGCCATGACTGCTCCCTGGAACGCCTCCTGCCCGGTGTGGTGGGTTGTGGTGTGGGAGGATCCGAGTGGCCGGACGTTCCAGAGTGCGATGGTATCCAAGCGGGCGGCAGTTGGCTAGTGGTTAATTGCCCACCTTCGGGAACTCGTCAGGTTAGGCGACAACTCTCCGACCCCGGCCCCGACGGCCATGCCACCGTCCGGGGGGCTGGCCGGCGGACCGAGGCGGCCGGTCCGGCCGGGTGCGCGACGGCCCACGAGGGCGGCTCAGGCGGCGGCGACGGCCAGGCGCCGGAGGTCGGCATCCGCGGCCGCCAGGGACGTCCCCAGCACCTCGGCCAGAGCCACCGCGAAGTCCTCTGCGACCGATTGGGGGGTGAGCCCGGCGGCGCCCTCCCGGAGCATCGAGGTGGCGCCCGCGTCGGGGATCCCGCAGGGGGTGACGTGGTCGAACCAGCTGAGGTCGGTGGTGACGTTGAGGGCCACCCCGTGCTGGGTCACCCCGCCGGCCAGCTTCACGCCGATGGCGGCGAGCTTGTTCCCGCCCACCCAGGCTCCCGTGAAGCCGGGGCGGCGCGCCGCGGCGATGCCGTGGCGGCGGGCGGTGGCGATGAGCGCGGCCTCCAGGGCTCGCACGTAGGCGATGACGTCGCCGCGCCCCGGGCTCGCCGGGATGGGGAACGCGTCGGCGAGCCGGATGATCGGGTAGCCCACCATCTGGCCGGGACCATGGAAGGTCACCGAGCCCCCCCGGTCGACCTCGATGCACTCGGCCCCCAGGGCGCGCAGGGCCGCCGGGCCCGCCCCCAGGTGGGCGGCCTGGGCATTGCGTCCCACCGTGTACACCGGGGGATGCTCGAGGAGGAGCAGGCAGTCACCGATCTCGCCGGCCGCCCGGGCGGCGGCGAGCGAGCGCTGGAGCTGCCAGGCCTCACGGTAGGGGACGGTTCCCAACCAGAGCCGCCGCAGCCCCCGGGACGTGGGTGTCACCGGTCGCGCCTCAGACCGCTGCCGTGGCCGCCAGCACCTGGCCGGCGGCATGGTAGCTGGACCGGACCAGCGGCCCCGACTCCACGTGGTCGAAGCCCAGGGCGAGGCCGTGCGCACGGAGCGCGGCGAACTCGTCCGGGTGCCAGAAGCGGATCAACGGGTGGTGCTTGAGTGTGGGCCGGAGGTACTGGCCGATGGTGACGATCTCCACCCGGTGCTCGCGGAGGTCGGCGAGCAGGCGATGGACCTCCTCGGGCTCCTCACCCAGGCCCACCATCAGGCCGCTCTTGGTCTTCGACTCGGGCGCCATCTCCTTGGCGGCGCGCAGCACGCCGAGGGATCTTCGGTACCCCGACTTCGGTCGCACCCGCGGGTAGAGGCGGGCCACCGTCTCCATGTTGTGGTTGAAGATCTCCGGCTTCTCGGCAAGAACCGCGCCCACCGCGTCGAGGTCGCCCTGGAAATCGGGGGTGAGCACCTCGATGCTGGTACCGGGCGACTGGCGGCGGATCTCGCGGATGGTGGCCGCGAAGATCGAGGCCCCGCCGTCGGCCAGGTCGTCGCGGTCGACGGAGGTCACCACCGCGTGGCGCAATCCCATCCGGGCCACTGCCTCGCCGACCCGGTGGGGCTCGTCGGCGTCGACGTCACCACCCCGGCGGCCGCTCTTGACGGCGCAGAAGGCGCAGGCCCGGGTGCAGGTGTCGCCCAGGATCATGAAGGTGGCCGTGCCGGAGTTCCAGCACTCCCCGACGTTGGGGCAGCGGGCCTCCTCGCAGACCGTGACCAGCCGCTTCTCCCGCATCAGCGACGAGAGCTCGGTGACTCCCTGGCCGACCGGTGCCCGGACGGTTAGCCAGGGCGGCCGCCGGTCCACCCCCTCGGGAAGCAGCCGCTGCCAGGTGGGTCGCGAGTCCACCTGCGGAGTGGATGGGTTCGGGGCTCCGACGGGCACGAGCGGGATCTGCTTCATGGCCTTATGCCACTCTACCAGGGGTTTCGACCGCTCCCCCGGCGCCGCCCGCCGGCCGAGCGGACGCGAGGCGCCCGTCGAGGGCCCGGCCCGACGTCCCCCGGGCCGACGCTGCACAATCCTCTGTCATGGCCACTGTCGAGATTCCCGTCAACGAGCCGGTCCAGTCGTACGCGCCGGACACTCCGGAGCGCCAGCGCCTCCAGCGCGCCCTCGCCGAGATCGAGACCTCGGCGCCCCTCGACCTACCCATGCACATCGGAGGGCAGACCGTCGAGGGCACCGGCGGCAGCCTGCCGGTGCACGCTCCCCACCGGCACGCCCAGGAGCTCGGTCGGGCCGGCCAGGCGACCGTCCCCGCCGTCCAGGCCGCGGTCGACACAGCCCTGGAAGCGAGCCGCGAGTGGGCCCACACCACCCTGGAGGAGAGGGCCGCCGTCTTCCTGCGCGCCGCCGACCTGCTCGCCGGGCCGTGGCGGGAGCGGATGAACGCGGCCACCATCCTGGGCCAGAGCAAGTCCGTCTACCAGGCGGAGATCGACGCGGCCTGCGAGCTGATCGACTTCTGGCGCTTCAACGTCCACTTCGCCTTCAAGCTCCGCGAGGAGCAGCCGGTCAGCTCGAGGGGGGTCTGGAACCGGACCGAGCTGCGCCCGCTCGAGGGCTACGTGGTCGCGATCACGCCCTTCAACTTCACCTCGATCTGCGGGAACCTCCCGACCGCGCCGGCCCTGATGGGCAACACCGTGGTCTGGAAGCCGTCGGTGACCTCGATGCTCGCCTGCAGCACGATCATGGAGCTGCTCGAGGCGGCGGGCCTGCCCCCCGGGGTCATCAACATGGTCACCGGCCACGGCGCCGGCGTCCTCGACGCCGCCATCTCTCATCCCAGCCTGGCCGGGATCCATTTCACCGGCTCCACCGAGACCTTCCGGGGCCTCTGGCGCCAGGTCGCCGGCAGCCTCGCCAGCTACCGCACCTACCCGCGGCTGGTCGGCGAGACCGGTGGCAAGGACTTCATCATCGCCCACGAGAGCGCCTCCCCGGAGGCGCTGCTGGTCGGGCTGCTGCGCGGCGCCTTCGAGTACCAGGGCCAGAAGTGCTCGGCCTGCTCCCGCGCCTACATCCCCCGGCGGCTCTGGGAGGAGCTGCGCGGGCCGCTGGCTCGCGAGACCGAGGCGATCCCGATGGGGGATCCCACCGACTTCTCGAACTTCATGGGCGCGGTCATCGACGAGCGCGCCTTCCGCAAGCACGAGGCGGCCCTCCGCGACGCCGCCCGAGACCCCGATCTCCACCTGATCGCGGGCGGCGAGTGCGACGACAGCACGGGGTGGTTCGTCCGGCCCACGATCATCGCCACCGACGATCCCCACCACGACCTGATGGAGCGCGAGCTGTTCGGCCCGATCCTCACCGTCTACCCCTACGACAGCGACTGGGAGACGGCGCTGGAACTGGTCGACGAGACCTCCCCGTACGGGCTGACCGGGGCGGTCTTCGCGACCGAGCGGCGGGCCATCAACATCGGGATGCGCGCCCTCCGCCATGCGGCGGGCAACTTCTACGTCAACGACAAGCCGACCGGGGCGGTGGTGGGCCAGCAGCCCTTCGGTGGCGCCCGGCAGAGCGGCACCAACGACAAGGCCGGTTCGGCCCTCAACCTGCTCCGCTGGGCCTCGGCGCGCTCGCTGAAGGAGAACTTCGTCCCCGCCACCGACTGGCGCTACCCGCACATGGACACGGACTGAGCCGGGAGAACCCAGCGCCCGGGGGTAGCACCGGTGCCTCCAGACCGGTTATGGACATCAATGTCCACAACCGGCGAACCCGCTGGTGCGCTCCGGCCCGCTCAGGAGTCGGCCAGGCCGCGGCGCACGTACTCCTCGAAGCGGGTGGGCGACCGGCCGAGCAGCCATCCCAGCACATTGGGGTTGCCGGTGATCCCCAGGGCCTCGACCGAGCGACCGGCGTCGAGCCAGGTTCGCGCCAGATGCAGTCGCAGAGGCGCGCTCCCCGGCTGGACGCGGACGGCGTCCTCGAGCGCGGCGATCAGTTAATCCAAGCCGGTCACGGTGCGAGCAGGGTAGCGCTCTCGCCGAAGGTTCGAGGGACCGCCTTGGAGCCGAGGGGGTGTGAGAGCAGCCAGGAGCGTCCGCGAGCCGGATCAGTGGCCGCTGCCTCCGATCGAGGTGGCGATGAGGAAGGCGACCAGCAGGAGAAGCACCACCACCAGGGCCACGCCCAGGTACCAGCGCCAGCCCCGGGGGTTCACGGACCGGGCACCTGGAGCGCGAGATTGGTGGGTTGCGGGCCATCGCCGCGCGAGCTTCCGGTGGGCATGGCCCGCTTTGTATAGCACCAGCTGGGTAGGGTCCACTCCGGCAGCGCCATCGGCAGTGGTGAGGTGGTCGAGCCGGGCCGGACGAGGCTCACCACGAGCCGCGCCAGGAGAGCTCACCTCGCACCCGCAGGTGGCTCGGCGTCAGAGCAGGGTGGCGCTCTCGTCCAGCCCCTCGAGCTGACCCTTGACGTCCTGGAGGAAGCGCGCCGCCTGCAGGCCGTCGTTGATCCGGTGGTCGAAGCTCATGCCCAGGTTCATGATCGGCCGGATGGCGATCATGTCGTCGATGACGACGGGCCGCTTGACCACCGCATCCATGGTGAGGATGGCGGCCTGGGGCTGGTTGATGATCGCCTGGGTCATCACGGCCCCCAGGGCCCCCGTGTTGTTGAGGGTGAAGGTGCCGCCCTGGATCTCGTCCAGCTTGAGCCGGTTGGCGCGGGCGCGGTTGCCGAGGTCGGTCATGGCCTGGGCCAGCCCGGCGACGCTCAGCCGGTCGGCGTTGCGCAGCACCGGCACCACCAGGTTCTCCTCCAGGGCGACCGCGATGCCGAGATGGATGTCGTGCTTGAGCACCAGCCCCGCGTCGCTCCACTGAGCGTTGAAGGTCGGCCGCCGCTGCAGGGCCTCGACCACCGCCCGGGCCACGAACGGCAGGTAGGTGAGCGAGATCCCGTAACGCTCCTTGAAAGCCGCCTTGCTCCGCTCGCGCAGGCGGACCACCCGGGACATGTCGACCTCGACCATCAGCCAGGCATGGGGCGAGGTCTGGCGGCTGCGCACCATGTGGTCGGCGATCGCCCGCCGGACCGAGGTCATGGGCAGGAGCTGGTCGCCCTCCTCGGCGGTCGCGGACTGCGCCGGGAAGGCGGCAGACGGCGCCGGGGCAGGAGCGGCGACCGCGGCCGGCGCCGGACCGGGATACGCGACGGCGGCTGCCACGACCGGCGCCGGGGCAGGTCCGGCGGCACGGGCGGCGGCGTCCCGCCGCTGCACGTACACGAGCACGTCCTTCTTGGTGATCCGACCGCCGATGCCCGAGCCGGTGACCTCGGCGAGATCGACGCCGTGCTCGCGGAGCAGCATCCGAACTGCCGGGGTCACGTGGCCGTGGCCCGCCGCGATCCCGGCACCGTTGGCGGCGGTGGCCGCGGCGCCCGGCGAGACCTCCGGTGCGGCCGCGGTGAGGCCACTGGCCGGGGATCCGAGCGAGACGGGTTGAGCGGATGGGGCGGGTTGGATAGCCGGCGCCGGTGACGGCTGCGCGGCGTATGCCGCTGCGACCGGCGCGGGAGCGGCAGCGGGAGGCGCGGGGAGGGCGGCCGCGGGGGTTGCGGCGGCGGCCGGAGCGGCGGCCGCGGGTGTCACCGGAGCGGCGGCCGCGGCGCCCTGCTCGATGGTGCAGATCGGCTGACCGACGCTGATCACCGAGCCCTCCGGCGCGATGATCTCGCCGAAGGTGCCGTCGGCGGGCGCCGGGATCTCGGCGTTGACCTTGTCGCTCGCCACCTCGGCGATCGACTCGTACCGGGCCACCGGCTCGCCTGGCTTCTTGAGCCAGCGGGCGATGGTCCCCTCGGTGACCGACTCCCCGAGCTGGGGCATGCTGACCGTCAGTGCCACGTGCGTGGGCTCCTCGCTAGCTTCCTCGGTTGGGTTCAGGGTTCCGGATGGACCGGATGGATCAGTACTCCGCCAGGCTGCGGAGCTTGGCCTCTAGCTTGTCGACGTCCACCAGGTAGGCGTCCTCCAGCGACTTGGCGAAGGGCATCGCCGGGACCTCGGGACCGCCGATGCGCATCACCGGAGCATCAAGGTACTCGAAACACTCCTCGGCGATGATGGCCGCAACCTCGCTGCTCACCGAGACGGCCAGGTTCGCCTCCTGAGCGATCAGCACCTTGCCGCATCTCCGGGCGCTCTCCACGATCGAGGCGCGGTCGAGGGGGCGCAGCGAGCGGAGATCCACGACCTCGACCGAGAAGCCGTCCACGGACAGCCGCTCGGCGGCGTGCAGGGCGGTGTCGACCATCAGCCCGTAGGTGAAGACGACGATGTCCTGGCCGGCGCGGGCGACCCGAGCCCGGTCCAGCGGGACCGTGTACTCGTATTCGGGGACCTCGCCCTTGACCGACCGGTACGCCCGCTTGTGCTCGAAGTAGAGCACGGGGTCGGGGTCGCGGATCGCCGTCACCAGCATCCCCTTGGCGTCGTACGGGGTGGAGGGCACCACCACCCGCAGCCCGGGCACGTGGCAGAACATCGCCTCCAGCGACTGGGAGTGGTACAGGGCACCATGCACACCGCCCCCGAACGGGGCCCGGATGACCACCGGCACGTGCCAATCGTCGTTGCTGCGGTAGCGGATCTTGGCGGCCTCGCTGACGATCTGGTCCACCGCCGGGAGGATGAAGTCCTGGAACTGGATCTCGGCGATCGGCCGCATGCCGTTGAGGGCGGCGCCGATGCAGACCCCAACGATGCAGGCCTCGGCGAGCGGAGAGTCCATCACCCGCCACTCCCCGAACTCGCGCTGCAGCCCCTCGGTCACCCCGAAGACGCCGCCCTTGGCGCCAACGTCCTCGCCGAAGACCATCACCCGATCGTCGCGCCGCATCTCGTCGCGGATCCCCTCGCGGATCGCCTCGAGGTACGTCCGCAGCGCCATCAGCCGTCTCCCAGGACGTGGAGGAGGATGGTCGCGGGGTCGGCGTCGGCCGCCGCCTCCGCCTCCGCGGTGGCCAGGTCGAGCTCGGCCACAAGCTCGACCCGCATCGCCGCCTCCGCCCGCGAGGTGAGCACTCCCAGCTCGGCCAGGCGGCGCGCGAAGGTCACCAGGCAGTCGTTGCGGCGATCGGTCTCCAGGGCCTCCTCGGTGCGGTAGCGGCGCTGATCGTCGTCGGAGCTGTGCGAGGTGAGCCGCTGCACCTTGGCGTCGATCAGGGTCGGCCCCTGGCCCGCCCGGGCCCGGGCGATCGCCTCACCGCAGTGCTGGTAGCTGGCGACCGGGTCGGAACCGTCGACCACCACTCCGGGGATGCCGTATCCGTCCGCCCGGTCCGCGACGTCGTGGGTGTTCATCTGCTTGGAGGCCGGGACGCTGATGGCGAGGCCGTTGTTCTCGACCAGGAATACCACCGGCAGATCGTGGATCGCGGCGAAGTTGAGGGCCTCGTGGAAGTCCCCCTCGCTGGTCGCACCCTCGCCGGTGGTCGCCACCGTGACCGCGTCATCGCCCCGGATCTTGGAGGCGAGCGCGACCCCGGTGGCGTGGATCAGCTGGGTGGCCACCACCGACCCGGAGCTGACGATGTTGAGCCGCCGGCTGCTGTAGTGGGCCGGCATCTGGCGGCCACCGGTGCTGGGGTCGGCGGCCTTCGCGAAGGCCGCCAGCAGATGGTCACGAGGGGTCATCCCCAGCAGCAGGGAGAGGGCCAGGTCCCGGTAGTACGGGGCCACCCAGTCGACGCCTGGGCGGAGGTGCATGCCGAGCCCCACCTGGATCGCCTCCTGGCCCATCCCCGAGACCCAGAAGGGCACGACCCCCTGGCGGTTGAGCAGCCAGATCCGCTCGTCGAGCAGGCGGGCCCGAAGCATGTGCCGGTACATCGCCCGCAGGGTCGCGGCGTCGATGCCGGTCACCCCTCGGACGTCCCTGTTGGCAACTACCACCCCTTCTCCTCCGCTGAGGCTGCGGGCCCGACCAACGCTGCTGCCGACACGCCCAGCTCGCCCTCGCCGTCAAGGGCGGGGGAACGGTGCCACATTCCGAAGCCGGCTGGGCGCTCCTGGTTTCGGCCGGCGGCTGCGAGAGACGGAGAGCAGGGCCCGGCCGCTCACATGTGGATCGGCTCGCCCCCGGCCGCCAGCGCGGCCTCCATGATTATCTCGCTCACGGTCGGATGGGGGGCAATGGCCCTGCCCATCTCGAACGGGGTGGCCTCGAGCAGGCCGCCCAGCGCCGCGGCATAGATGAGCTCGGTGACCTCGGGGCCGATCATGTGGACGCCGAGGACGCTGCCGTCGGCCCCGGCGACGACCTTGCAGAAGCCCCGCTCCCCCCAGATGATCGAGCGGCCGTTGGCGGTGAGCGGGAAGACCCCGGTGCTGACCTGGTGGCCCGCGGCCCGAGCCTCCTCCTCGGAGAGCCCGATCGAGGCGATCTGGGGGGTGCAGTAGGTCGTCCGGGGGACCAGGTTGGGGTCGAGTGGATGGGGACTCCGGCCAGCGATCACCTCGGCCGCGATGATCCCCTCGTGGCTCCCCTTGTGGGCGAGCAGGAAGCCGCCGATCACATCCCCGATGGCGTACACCCCCTCCTGGGCGGTACGCAGATCGGGGCCGGCGCGGACGAATCCCCGCTCCAGCTCCACGGCCGTGCTCTCCAAGCCGATCTCCTCGGTGTTGGGGGTGCGGCCGATGGCGATCAGCAGCACCTCGGCGCGGAGCCTCTGCTCCTCCCCGGCGTGGGTGACCGACACCTCCACCCCCTCCTCGCCGCGCCGGATCGAGCCGAGGTCCAGGGTCGCCCCGACCAGACAGCGGATCCCCCGCGCCTCGAAGTGCTTGGCCAGCTCGACGCCGATGGCCCGGTCCTCGAGCGGCACCAGACGATCCAGCATCTCCACCACGGTCACCTCGGCCCCGCAGCTCCGCCAGAAGGAGGCGAACTCGACGCCGACGGCACCCGCGCCGAGCACGATGGCCGAGGCCGGGACGTGGTCCAGCGCCAGCGCGTGGTCCGAGGTCAGCACCACCCGCCCATCGGCCTCGGCGCCGGGCACCTGCTTGGGGCGGGAGCCAGTGGCGATGACGATCGACCCGGCCTCGACTTCGACGTCGCCGCTCTGGCCGCCGCCGACGCGCACCCGCCGCGGGCCCTCCAGGTGGCCGCGGCCGCGCACCACCTCGATGCGATTCTTCTTCATCAGGTACTCGACGCCCCGATGCAGCTGGCCCACCACCTGGTCGCGATTCTTGGCCACCTGGGCGTAGTCGAGCTCGACCCCGCTGACCCGGACCCCGAGGCGGCCTCCCTGGCGGGCCTGATCGAGGACGAAGGCCGACTGCAACAGGGCCTTGGTCGGGATGCAGCCGCGATGGAGGCAGGTGCCCCCGAGCTTGTCCTCCTCCACCACCGCGGTGCGAAGCCCGAGCTGGGCAGCCCGGATCGCGCCCACGTACCCGCCCATGCCCCCACCCAGGAAGGCGACGTCATAGCTGCCTGTCATTGCCTCGGCAGTATATTCACGCCGACGTGAGCGGCCACCTGTGAACACCCTGGAGATCGTGCTGGTCCTCGCCGCTCTGCTGATCGGGGTCGGGGTCGGCTACGACGCCGAGCGTTGGGACCGCGACGTCAACGCCTGGAGCCTGATCGGAGCCGTCTTCAGCGTGTTCGGGCTGGCCGCCTGGCTGGTGGTCCGCCACCAGGAGGCGGAGCATCGGCGCTCCGCCGGCGAGGACCTGCCTCCCCGGATGCGCCGCTGGTTGCGCCTCCGCCGCCAGGCCCGCTCCGCCGGCTGAGGGCCGGGCACCGGTCAGCCCCCCTACCCGGCGAGGGCCAGGGCGGCCTGCAGCTGGGGATCCCGGGCGGGCACGGCGGACTGGGCCTCCAGGGTGAAGAGATCGTCCGGGTTCGGCAGCGGCACCACCTGAGCCGGGGTGATCCCAGTTCCGTCGATGCTCTCGCCCTCGGGGCCGTACCACTTCTCGACGGTGAGGTGGAGGTCGCTGCCGTCCGGAAGGGGGAAGTCGAGCTGCACCGAGCCCTTGCCGTAGGTGGTCTCCCCGACCACCGTGGCCCGGTGGTAGTCGCGGAGCGCCGCGGTCACGATCTCGGAGGCTGAGGCGGTGCCCCCGTCCACCAGGACCACCACGGGGATGGCGGGGGCGAGGCCACCCGATTGGATCTGATCGTGGATCACCGTCTGGGCGCTCGAGGGCTGCCCCTGGAGATCCATCCGGCCCCGCCGGACGACCACATCCTGCTCGCTGCCGTGGCGGGTGAGGAACTGGCTGGCGAGGGTCACCGCCGCGCTGACGTAGCCACCGCCGTTGCCGCGCAGGTCCAGGACCACCGCGCTGGCACCGCCCGCGAGCCCGCGCTTGAGCTGGGCGACCGCGTCCTGCCCGGTGTTCTCGCCGAAGCTGGTGACCTGGAGGTCGAGCACGGTGCCGAACATCCGGCTGTAAACGGTGGGGATCTGCAGATTGGCCCTGGTCATCGTGAAGGAGAGCTGGGCGCCCCCGCGCTCGACGGTGAGGGTCACCCGGGTACCCGCGGGCCCGTCGATCAACCCCGAGGCGCCGTCGATCTGCTGGTTCAGCGAGCCCAGGCTGGCCACCTGGGTCCCGCCCACCGCCACCAGCAGGTCGCCGTCGAGCAGCCCTGCCCGCTCGGCCGGCTGACCGTGCAGGACGTCCTCGACCGCGAGCTCGGTGGGGCTCTGGTCGGAGGGGCAGAGGGTCGCCCCCGCGCAGCGCTCCTCGAGCGCGATCCCGATGCTGCCGCTGCGATCCTGGTTGACGGCGGCGGTGAACTGCCGGTACTCGCTCTTCGTGAAGTAGGCGCTGAAGCGGTCGTGATAGGCGCTGTCCAGCGCCTGCACCAGGGCCGCCTCGCCGGCCTGGGTGCCCAGGCCGGCGGGGACGTCGCGGAGCACGTAGTTGCCCTCGATGTCCTGCCAGGCCGCCAGCAGGGAGGTCTGGCCGAGACCGCTGAAGCGCGGGTAGATGGCGGCCAGGCTGCTGCCGAAGGGGATGGCCCCGAGGTTCTGGACCAGCAGCCCGCCCAGGTAGAGGCAGACCAAGGCGAGCACCAGGTGGCTCCAGAGGCCAGCGTGAGGCCGGGGGAGACGGCGCCGCGGTGCGGGCCCGGTGACCGGGCCGCCGGCGAGAGTCTCGCCCTCCTCCGGTGGGGCCGGGGCCTCCTCCCCCGGTCCCGGCGGGACGGTCACACGTGCAGGAACCGACGCACCCCGAGGAAGCTGCCGAAGCCTCCCAGGGCGGCGCCGAACGCCACCAGCAGCACCACCAACGCGGTGAGGAAGGGTCCGTCGAAGGTCACCCCGAGGAAGGCCTGAGTATTGGCCTGGTCGAGCACGAACCGGTAGGCGAGGGCGACGATGGTCGCCCCGAATGCGGCTGCCAGGACGCCTCCGAACACCCCCTCGAGGATGAACGGCCAGCGCACGAACCAGTCACCCGCCCCCACCAGCTTCATGATCTCGATCTCGGTGCGCCGGATGTACACCGCGGTGCGGATCGTGTTCATGATGATCACCAGGCTGATCACCCCGAGCACGATCGAGAGCACGGCCCCGACCCACACCGTCCAGGTGATCACCGTCTTGAGCACCGGTATCACGTGCGGGCTGTAGTCGGTGGCCGACCCGCTGCTGGTGTCGACGATGGGGAGCGACTTGGCCACGGTGTTGAGCTGGGTGAGGTCGTTGAGGTTGCGGACGTGCAGGTCGATCGAGGCCGGCAGCGGGTTGCTGCCCAGGGTGTTGATCGCCGACTGGAGCTGGAGCCCGCGCTGCTGGGCGAGGATCACCGCCTGGTCCTTGGTGGTGAAGCTGACCCCATTGACCCGCGCATCGTGGGCGAAGCGCTGCTCGTAGTCGGCGATGGTCCGCATCGGCAGCGAGTTCCTGCAGGTAGATGTGGATCTCGTCGGCCTGCGCCTCCTGCTGGTTGAGGATGGCGTCGACGGTGTGGGTGAGCAGGATGGTGCCGCCTACCAGCAGCATGATCAGGCCCATGGTGAAGACGCCGGCCATGGAGACGGCCAGGTTGCGGGTGAAGTTCTGACCGGCCGCGACCAGGGCGAACCTGACCGACGCCAGCAGCCCTCTCATATGGTCGCCTCGCCCTCGCGGAGGTAGCCGCCCTCGGCCTCGTCGCGGACCACCCGGCCGGAGTCGATGGCGATCACCCTTCTCCGGCAGAGGTCGACGATCTCGCGGTTGTGGGTCGCCATCAGCACCGTGGTGCCGCGGTGGTTGATCTGGAGCAGGAGCTGCACGATCCCCCACGAGGTGTCGGGGTCGAGGTTGCCGGTGGGCTCGTCGGCAAGGAAGATGCGCGGCCGGTGGACCAGGGCGCGGGCGATCGCGACTCGCTGCTGCTCGCCTCCGGAGAGCTCGTCGGGGAACTTGGTGAGCTTGTCCTCGAGCCCCACGATCCAGAGCGTCTCCTCCACCTTCTCCTTCATGTGGCGCTGGCCCGGCCGGGTGACCTGGAGGGCGAAGGCGACGTTCTGGGCCACCGTCAGCTTGGGCAGGAGCTTGTAGTCCTGGAAGACGATGCCGAACTTACGGCGCAGCTTGGGGAGCCGCCGGCGGCTCATCCGGGTGGTCTCGTGGCCGTCGATGAAGATCCGCCCGCTGGAGGCCGCCTCCTCGCGGATGAGCAGGCGGACCAGGGTGGTCTTGCCCGACCCGCTGGCCCCGACCACGAAGCAGAAGTCGCCCTGGTAGATGGCGAGGTCCACGTCGCGGATGGCCTCGGTGCCGTTGGCGTAGGTCTTGCTGACCCCGTGGAAGGAGATCACCGGCCGCTGACCCGGGTCCGGCCGCTGGCCCACCTCGGGCGGCATCACCGCCGCGAGGCTCACCGCCCCGATCCTCCGAGGGGGGCGGCGACCCGGCGATCCGGCGACCTGCGGCTGCGCCCGCGGGGCGCGCTCGCGACGAGCATCCGTGGAAGGGTCATGGGGATGTGACGTTCCGATCGTTCAGCTGAGGTGCACCCGGGGGATCGGGAGGCCGGGAGGGCCCGGACGGGGTTGCGGGGGGACGTGGGGTGGATCGACGACCCGATGCGGGACCGACCGAGTATAGCCGGGGCGGCGGGGCGGTGGGACGGGTCGAAGGACCTGAGCCGCTCGGTGATCGAGGGCGCTCGCCCGCCGCTACTGGAGCGCCCGTGCGTCCGCCTCGCCGGCCGCCCAGCGGAGGTAGGCCACCTGGAAGGAGTCGATGTCGCCGTCGAGCACCGCCTGGACGTTGCCCACCTCGTGGCCGGTGCGGTGGTCCTTGACCATGGTGTACGGGTGGAGCACGTAGGAGCGGATCTGCGAGCCCCACTCGGCCGGGAGCAACTCGCCCTTGAGCTCGCTGATCCGTTCGGCGTGCGCGGCCTGGGCCACCGCCAGCAGCCGGGAGCGCAGCACCCGCCAGGCGACGTCGCGGTTCTGGTGCTGGGAGCGCTCGTTCTGGCAGGTGACCACGATCCCGGTGGGGATGTGGGTGAGGCGGACCGCCGAGGAGGTCTTGTTGACGTGCTGGCCGCCGGCGCCGCTGGAGCGGTAGACGTCCTCGCGCACGTCCTTGGGGTCGATCTCCACGGTGACGTCGTCCTCGACCTCCGGGGTCACCTCCACCAGCACGAAGCTGGTGTGGCGGCGGTGCGCGGAATCGAAGGGGCTGAGCCGAACCAGGCGGTGGACGCCCCGCTCCGACTTGAGCAGGCCGAAGGCGCGCGGCCCCGCCACCCGGATGGTGGCCGACTTGATGCCCGCCTCCTCGCCCTCCGACTCCTCGATGAACTCGACCGCCATCCGATGGCGCTCCCCCCAGCGGAGGAACATGCGGAGCAGCATCTCGGCCCAATCCTGGCTGTCGGTCCCCCCTGCCCCGCTCTTCACCGAGAGCAGGGCCGGGTTGTCGGTGTAGGGATCGCTGTAGAGGAGGTCGACCTCGCGAGCGCCCAGCTCCTTCTCGATCTCGTCGATCTCGGCGGTCAGCTCGGCGACCATGACGGGGTCGGCGCCGAACTCGTTGCCGTCGGCCTCATCCCCCATCAGGTCGGCAAGGTCGCGCGCGTCGGCGACGCGACGGCTGAGCGCCTCCCAGCCGGTCAGCTCCTCCCGGATGTGGGCGAGCTCCTGGGTCAGCGCGGCGGCGCGGCGGGGATCGTCCCAGAGCGCGGGATCGGCGACCTGGGCCTCCAGCTCGCCCACGCGCGAGCGTCGAGCTTCGAGGTCAAAGGTGGCCCTGTAGCTCGGCTACACGGGCTGCGACCTCCCTGGCTCGTACCGACAGCTCGCTCATGGCGGGGTGGAGTGTAGCCGGTGGGCGACGGAGGGACGGCCGCGAGGAAGGCGGCGCCGCGAACCTCAGTCGATGTCGCGGAAGCGGCGGCCGTGCTTGACGGCGTTACGCACCCCGGCGATCAGGTCCTCGGTGGGGGTGTCCTTGAGCAGGTAGCCGACCGCGCCGGAGCGGAGTGCCTCCTTGACCCGTTCCTTCCCGGAGAAGGAGGTGAGCATCAGCACCCTGGTGTCGGGGCACGACTTGAGCAGGAAGCGGGTGGCGTCCATGCCATCCATGTTGGGCATGGAGAGGTCCATGAGGACGATGTCCGGCTCGTGCTTGAGGCTCATGGTGACCGCCTCGACCCCATCCGCGGCCAGCCCGACGACCTGGATGTCCTCGGTCCGGTCGAAGATGTCAGCCAGGCCCTGGCGGACCACGGGATGGTCGTCGACGATCAGGAGGCGGATCTTGCCGCTGCTGCCCATGATCTGAAACCTCTCGTGAGAGCTACCGTCCCCTACTCCGGCAGCCGCATTGTAGGGGCCCGAACGTGCCGATCGCCCGGGCCGTCACGCGGGAGCGACCGGACCGTGGTCCGCCCTTCACCGGGGTGACGCGGTCATGAGGGTCAGCTTCTCGGGGTCGCCGGTGCCCGCGGATGGGGCTTCCTAGCCCGCGACCCTCTGGCAGCCGGAACCGCCATCTCAGTGTCATCCCCAGCGGTGTGCGTCTTCAGCGCCAAGCTATCGGCGCCCAGGTGGGAGGCCGCAGCAGGGACCGGCGCGGCTCCGTCACCCTCGGCTGCCTCCTCAGCGACCGGCGGTGGGAGCATCGGAACGGACATCTCCACCCGGGTGCCCTTCCCCGGAGCGGAGGTGACGGCGAGGTCGCCGCCCCCGTCGCGAGCGGTCTGGGCTAGCAGGCCGAGCCCCGCATGGCCCTTCTTCCGCTGCTCGGCTCGCTCAGCAGCCGAGAAGCCCCGCCCGTCGTCCCGGATCGACACCAGCAGCCGGTCGCCCTCGGTGCGGACCGTGACCCACACGGAGTGGCACTGCGCGTGTTTGGCTGTGTTCCGGAGCGCCTCCTGGATCACCCGGTAGACGAGCCGCTGCTGGCGCTGGTCGAGCTGCTCGTCCGGGCACTCCAGGACCCACGAGATGTGGTCGCGGTCGAGCCTGCTGAGGAGCTGGCGGAGCGCCGACGCGAGGCCCTCCTCGTCGAGAAGGGGGGGAGCCAACTCGACCATCAGCGTCCTCAGTTCACGGACGGCCTCGGCTGCCAGGTCGTGCGTGTAGGTGAGGAAAGTCTCGACGCCCTCACGAGACCAGATCGACGCGTCGCCGTCGGAGAGGCGCCCGAGCATGGCGCTGGAGCGGAAGAGGAGTCCTGACACGTCCTGAATCACGCTGTCGTGGAGATCGGCAGCAATCCTCTTGCGCTCCGCTTCGGAGGCGTCGCCCGCCCGCCGGAGCGCCTGGGCCTCCCGGCGGAGCAGCCCTTCCCGTTCACGACGCTGTACCTCGTCAGCCAGCGCCTGCTCATGCGCACGCCGCGCGAGCGCAACCATGGAGCCCTGAACCAGGGCGAGCGGCAAGAGCAGGGTCACGATCCCGAAGGTCCCCTCCACCTTGTACAGCAGGGTCGCCCCGGCCGCGGTCACCCCAAAGAGAAGGGCAATGAACACCGTGTTGAGGAGACTTTGCAGCCATCTCCGGAACCCCGACGGTTCCCCGGCCAGAGATACGACCAGGCCGAGGAGGCTGACGTTGACGATCGACTCGGCGACCGCCCCAGCAGCGCCGGCGAGGGCGAGAGTGATCACTCCCACCCCTGGCGGGGCCAGGTGACTGAAGACAAGCCAAGCGGCGGTGTCCGCGAGGAAGTGATCTCCCACGTTGAAGATCGTCCGGAACGCCCCCGGGCGCCTTCGGACGGCTGAGCCAGCGGCTTGTCCAATGGCCATGGCGAGGATGGCCGGAGGCCCGATCGCGAAGCTGAAGGCGAGATGGAAGAAGCCCGAGGCGGACCAGCGCCCTTGGATACCACCGAACCTGGGGATCGCGTACGCGGCCATGGCGGCAACCAGCGGGCCGGCAATCGCCGCAGCGCCCCAATCGCCACGGTCCCACGTCATCACCGTGGCTGCGAGCACCCCGCTCACAAGCCACGTGGCCGTGACGACAACCACCAGAGGGGGACTTACCCGCACAGGTTGGGCCGGTGCCCATTGTGGCAACTCCCAAAGGGCACGACCTACCCGCGCGAGAGGAGGGCGCAGACGCGTCGCCATACCTCCGGCCACGCCGCAAGCCTACGACGTGGGGCTCGCGGTGGCCACGCCGTGACCGCGTCGTGGGGGGGACGTCGCAGGCTGGCCAGACGGGCTCACGCTGCGAGGGCCCCTATCTTCACCACGAGCTGAATCGGGAGTGTAACGAAATGGTAACGAATGTGCCCTGATAGCTGCCGCGCTGGCGGAGACGAATTGAGCGGGCACAACAGCACTGTTTCCGACATGCAACCGGCCCTTCACAACCGCGACCCTGCCGGAGCATACTTCCGCCTGAAAAGAGGCCTGGGTACGGCCTCCGGAAGCGAGGGATGACCGTGTACAACACCTGGGATTGGTAGTCGATCGTTGCTTCTAGCGCTCCCTGAGTTGGGAGTGCGCCGCGAGGGTGTCGGCCAGGTCGCCGACCGGCATCCTCGCCGATGACCGCCAGAAGGGCGGAGAATCTGCCGATGCGGCAGAGGTCGTCGGTTACTTTTCTGGCCGGGGTCGGGGTTTCCTCCTTTGGTGACTGGCTGACCACATTCGCACTCGCGGTGGTGCTCTATCGCGAGACCGGTAGCTATGCGGCGACTGCGGGCTACTTTCTGGTTCGCGTCGCTCCGCGCCCTCTGGGCGCATGGCTGGGTGGTCCGCTCGGCGACCTGGTGAGTCCACGTCTCGGCATCCTCGCCGCGGCGCTGACCCAAGGGGCGATCACCGCGGCCCTGGCACTTCCCCTCTCGGTCGACCGCGCCCTCTGGTCGGTGTACGTTCTGGCCGGGCTCTCCCAATTGGTGGGCGGGTCCTGGCAGCCGCTCACCGCCGCGGTGATGGCAAAACTTGCCGCGGGCCAGGATCGGCACACCCTGAACCTCGTGTATATCAGCCTGAGCGGTGGAGCGATGCTGGTCTCGCCAGCCATCGGGGCACTCCTGCTGCCCTCGCTCGGAGCAGTGCCGCTGGTTCTCGCCGACGCGGCAACCTTCGCTGTCGCCGCGATCCTCTTCGTTTCGATGCCGGCCATGCCCACCGACCGCCGGCACCGTCTCACCCTCCGCAGTGCGGTGCTCGACGGCTTCACCGCCGTCCTCCGCCAGCGCATGCTCCGCGTCATCGCCGTGGGCGCCTTCTCATCGACCGTGGCGATCACCGCCCTCCAGGCGGCTCTTCCGGCGCTCGCCGCGCAGAGGTTTGGCAACTCGGCGGATGCCGGCATCCTCTACGCCTCGGTGGGGCTCGGGAGCATTGGCGGCTCGCTTATCGTTCTCTGGAGGCCGCTCCGGCGTCCAGGGGTGATCCTGCCCGGCATCGCGGCGGAGATCGCAGGCATCGGCGGTGTGGCGCTCGCCGGAGCGCCGGCGGTGGACCTCATCGTCCTCGTCGCCAGCACGGCGACAGCGAGCCTTGCACAGGTCGAGGGCGGCGTGGTGGTCCAGAGCCAGCCCCCGGATACGGTCGGCCGGATCCAGGGCGCCGTTTCGACAGGCCGCTACCTCGGTATGTCGGGCGGCGCGGCGCTGGCCCTCGTCCTCGCCGTCACGGTCCAGCGCAACTGGGAGGTGCTGGTGCTGATCCTTGCCATCGGCGGGCTGATCCTGCTCGGCGCTTCAGCGCTCGGCCCGCGCTCGGCCTCGGAGGCGATGACCGCCGCGGCTGTCGCCTCCCCGCTCAGGGAGATTCCGGACTGAGGGGCAGTGATGCCCGGCTCCCGAAGAGGGGTCGAGGAACTGACAGTGGGCGCCGGTTACTCGGAGGGTCTCGCGGTCCCGTGCTAGCATCCCCACGGCTGGATCAGCGGCGGTGGGCCAGGTCGCCGGGGGCCGGGAGGCGAACGAAGCGACCTGGGCGCGAGCCGGCAGGAGGTGGCGCGCATGGCCACACGGGCAGTCGATCGGGTTCGCGCGGGGATGACCGGACGCCTCGCGGCCGGGATCGTCGCCTGCCTGCTGGCCGGGGCCGCCGTGAGCGCCTGCGGCGGGCCCACCAGTAGCCCCACCCCGCACGCCTCCACCCCCACCGCCTCGGACACCACGGCCTCGGCAGCGCCGCGGACCGCGACCCCAACCCCCGCCGTGGCGACCTCGACGCCGGTGACCCGGGCCGGGAGCTGGTCGACCGCCGACAGTGTCGACGCCGGCCTCGACCTGGTGGCGATCTCCTGCCCGTCGACCACCGACTGCGTCGCCGTCGACGCCAACTCGGGAGGGACGGCGACCTCGGGGAACGCCCTCACCTACAACGGGAGCTCCTGGTCGGCGCCGGACCCCGTCGACCAGCCCAACAGCCTGGTCTCGATCTCCTGCCCGACGGCCGGCTTCTGCGCCGCAGTGGACAGCGCCGGCGACGCGCTGACGTTCGACGGGAGCTCGTGGACGCCGTTCACGGGAGTTGACGCGGTCGGCCAGTTCGAGGCCGTGTCCTGCACCTCCCCGTCGTTCTGCATCGCGGTGGACAACTCCGGCAGCGCCTACACCTTCGACGGGTCCGCGTGGTCGAACCCGACCCAGGTGGATGCGACGGAGGGCACCCTGACCTCGGTGTCGTGCACCTCGTCGAGCTTCTGCGTGGGGGTCGGGGGCGCCGGCGCCTACACCTTCAACGGCTCCTCCTGGTCCCACCCGACCGGGCTCGGGAGCGGCGAGGCCTCGGGGACCGGTCCGCCCGACGGGGTTTCCTGCGCCTCCCCGTCCTTCTGCGTCGCGGTCGGCAGCAGCGGCGGCGTCTACACGTACAACGGCAGCAGCTGGTCCACCAGGGCGGAGGTTGACGCCATCGACGGGGTCTCCGGGGGCCTCACCGCGGTCTCCTGCCCCACCACCTCCTTCTGCATGGCGGTGGACGAGGACTCGAACCGCTCGGTGGTGTTCAGCGGGGGCTCGTGGTCCGCACCTCTCCCGGCCAGCTCCGGGTACGGGCTGGAGGCGGTGTCGTGCCCCTCCACCTCCTTCTGCGTCGCCGTCGACGACAATGCGGACGTCCTGACCTGGCACAGCTGAGGTGATCGTCATGGCCGTCACCGGCGTGCACCTGCTCTTCTTCTCGCCGGAGGCCGCGGCCCTGCGCCAGACCCTCCGCGACGCCTTCGGCTGGTCCCACGTCGACGCCGGCGGCGGCTGGCTGATCTTCACCGGGCCCGCGGCGGAGGTCGCGGTCCACCCCGGTGACGCGCCGGGCCACGAGATCTCGCTGATGTGCGACGACCTCGACGCCACCGTCTCCGAGCTGCGCGCCCGGGGGGTGGCGGTGCGGGGCGACCCCGAGACGCGGCGCTTCGGCCGGGCGGTCCGGCTGGTCCTGCCCGGGGAGGTGGAGGTCCTCCTGTACCAGCCCACCCACCCCACCGCGATCGAGACGGCTCGATAGAGCGGCCCCGCGGGCGGGCGGCTGGTCAGCGGGACGGCGGGTCAGCCCGTCCGGCCGGGCCGGGCCCGGCCCCAGCGGCGACGCGAGGCGGCCGCCATGAGAAGGCCGGCGACGACCAGCCCCAGGGCCGGCAGCGGCGGAGGGCCACCCCCACCGGAGGCGCCGGAGTCGGGGACATCAGGCGCCGCGGCCACGATACCGTCCACCGTGCTCGCCTCATCGGCCGCATCGACGTCCCCGGTGGCCGCCACCGTGGCGGTGTTGACGATGGTGCTGCCGGCGGCGGCGTCGACCGCCACCGTGATCTCGACGGTCGAGGTTGCGGCGGCGACGATGGCGGTGGTGTCGGTGCAGGTGACGTCCTGGGCCACCGCCGCGCAGCTCCAGGACCCCGCGGTGCCCGTGGTGCTGGAGACGTAGGTCAGCCCGTCGGGCAGCGGGTCGGTGACCGTGACGGGCACGACCGAGTCCGAGGGTCCGCTGTCGGTCACAGCCAGGCTGTAGGAGGCGCGGCCGCGGTTGCGCAGGGGGCCGGTGAGGGTCTTCACCAGGGAAAGCTCGAAATCCCGGTCGCTGGTGGTCGGATCGGTCACGAGGTTGTTGCCCGCATCCGGGTCGGGATTGACCCCCTCGACCACAGCGACGTTGGTCAGGTTCCCGACCGCGCCCGAGGCGACGTCCACGCTGAGCTCGAGAGCCGGGGCGTCACCCGCCTCCGCGATCGAGGTCACCAGCGTGCAGGTCACGGTCCGCCCCTCGGCTGTGCAGCTCCACCCGGCACCCTCGCCACTGACGTAGCTCTCCCCGCCCGGCAGGGTGTCGACGACCTCGACGCCCGTGCCCGAGTCCGAGGGCCCGGCATTGTGGACCCCGATGGTGTAGGTCCCGTCGAGACCCGCGGTGAAGGCGCCGGCGTGGCTCTTGGTGATGGCGAGATCGGAGCTGAGCGCGGCGGTGGTGGTGTCGGTCCCACCGTTGTTGCCGGGCTCCGGGTCGGCCGTCTCAGAGCTGACCGTCGCGCTGTTGGTGATGGGGTCAGTGACGTCCGAGGCGATCGCGACCGTGAGCGTGATGCCGCCCGCGCCGTCGCCGCTCGGCAGGCTGGTGTCATCGGTGCAGGTCACCACCTGCAGGGTCGCTGAACACGACCAGCCGGTCCCCGTCGCGGATTCGTAGGCCTCGGACGCCGGCAGCGTGTCGGTCACGGTGAGCGGCTCCGCCGCGTCCGACGGTCCCAGATTGCCCACGCTGATCAGGTAGGATCGGTCGGTCCCCGCCGTGAACGTCCCCTGGTGGACCTTGGTGACCCAGAGGTCGGCCGAGGTCACGATCGATGTCGGATCGCTGCTGCGGTTGTTGTCGGGGTTCGGGTCGCGGGTCGCCGAGGCGACCGATGCCGTGTTGGTCACCGTGGTCGCCGTCTGGGACGAGGGGACGCTGACCACCACCGAGATGGGAGCGGCGTTGCCGCCGGCGGGCAGAGGGGCCACCGCGGAGCAGCTCACGGCGTTGCCCGAGGTCGCGGTGCAGTCCCACGAGCTCCCGCCATCCGCCGACACCAGGGTGAAGGGCGACGGGACCGAATCGGTGACCGTGGGCGGCAGGGCGTCAGATGGCCCGTCGTTGGTCACCGCCAGGGTGTAGGTCCCCTCGCTCCCGGCCGTGAAGTCGCCGCTGTGCGTCTTGGTGATCGAGAGGTCCGCCGAGGTGTCGATCGCCGTCGTGTCCGAGGCGGTGTCATTGCCCGGGTCCGGGTCGGAGGTGGAGCAGGAGACGCTCGCCTGGTTGGTCACGCTGCCCGCCACCAGCGATGGGGAGATCGCCACCGTGAGGTCGAGGGTCGGCGTCGAGCTGCTCGCCACCAGGCTGCTGGCATCGGTGCAGGTGACCGTCTGCTCGTCGGCGGCGCAGACCCAGCTCCCACCCGCCGCTCCCACCAAGGTCTCACCGGCCGGCAGGGTGTCGGTGACCACGATCGGCGCCTCGGCGTCGGACGGCCCGGCGTTGGTCACGCCGATGATGTACTCACCGTCGTGCCCCGCGATGAAGGGGCCGTCGTCGGTCTTGGTGATGCTGAGATCGGCGCTGGTCGTCGAGGAGTCGGTGGTCGTGCTGGTGTTGTTCCCCGCGTCGGGGTCGGGCGTCGTGGAGGTGACGGTCGCGGTGTTGCTGATCGACTGGGGGAGGACGTCGCCGGCCAGCGCCACCGTGAGGGTGACGACGCTCGCCGGCGCGTCCGCGGCGACCGACCCGGAGTGAGTGCAGGTGACCGTGCCCTCGCTGCTCAGACAGCTCCACCCCGTCCCCGTCCCGCTCACGTAGCTCTCGCCACTGGGCAGGGTGTCGGTCAGGGTGACCGGGCCCGCCGCATCCGATGGCCCGCTGTCACTCACCGCCAGCGAGTAGGTCCCGTCCCGGCCAGCCACCAGGGAGCTGGTCAGCGTCTTGACCACCTGAAGATCCGCCGACTGGGTGGTGCCGGCGTCGTCGGTGCTCGTCTCGTCAGCGGGCAGAGGGTCGGCGGTGGGCGAGCTGAGCGTCGCCGTGTTGGTCAGGGCCGACACTGTCACACCGGAGGCGAGAGCGACGGTGAGGGTGAAGGAGGTGGTCCCGCCCACGTCGAGGCCGGAGCTGTCGGTGCAGGTGACGGTGCCCGAGGAGACCGAGCACGACCAGCCGGTCCCACCCGCGCCTCCGCTGACGAACGTCTCCCCACTCGGCAGGTCGTCGGTCACGGTCAGCGGGCCGGCCGCCACCGAGGGGCCCTCGCTGTTGGTCACGGTGAAGTCGTAGGTGCCGTCCTGACCGGCGACGAAGGTCCCCACGTGCACCTTGGTCAGGGCCAGGGCGGCCGAGGTCGCGATGATGGTCGGGTTGGCCGACGTGTTGTTGCCCGCGACCGGGTCGTTGGTCGGGGAGCTGACTGAGGCCGTGTTGGTGATCGACCCGGGCGCCTGGGACGCCGCCACGTCGACGATCTCGGTGATCGGCTGGGCGAAGGAGCCGGCCGTGAGGCCCGACGCGGTCGAGCAGCTGAACACCCCGCCGGACACCGCACCACACGTCCAGCCCGTTCCGGTCGCCGACACCAGCGTCTCGCTGGGGGGCAGGGTGTCGGTCACCGTCAGCGGGCCGCCGGCGTCGGAGGGGCCGTGGTTCTGGATCGAGATCGCGTAGGTCCCCTGCTGGCCGGCCGTGAAGTTCCCAGAATGCGACTTGGTGAGGGACAGGTCCGCGTTGGCGTCGATGGTCGTCGGATCGCTCGAGGTGTTGTTGGCGAGGTTGTTGTCCCAGGTCGGCGAGCTCACCGCGGCGGTGTTGATGACCACGGTGCCGTCGGTCGTGCTGGACGGCGCCTCCACCACCACGGCGATGGTGGCGGCGGTGGCTCCGCTGGCCAGCGAGGTCGAGGAGGCGCAGGTGACCGCGACGGCGGTGGCGCTGTAGGTGCACACCCAGCCGCTGCCGGTAGCCGAGACGAACGCCTCCGGGGAGACCATCGGGTCGGTCACCGTGATCGGCGTGCCTGTCGCTGACGGCCCGTTGTTCTTGACGCTGAGGGTGTAGGTGCCGTCGGCCCCGGCGCTGAAGTCACCGCTGTGGGTCTTGGTGATCTGGAGGTCGGCGTCGCCGATGTAGGCGTCTACGGTCGATGTGTTGCTCGTGTACTGGGCAACGCTCCCATTGCCTGAGGAGCCGGTGTTGTCGGTCGCCGTCGCGTACGCCTGGTTGGGGTAGGGGTAGCTCGGACCCGTGGTGGCCACGGTGTCCAGGGAGAGGGCGGGGGTCGCCTCGTAGACGATGGTGAGCGTCTTGCCAGGGTTGAGGGTACCGAGCCCGGTCCAGCTCAACACGTCGTCGCCGCTGCCGTTCACCGCCATGGTCGGATCCGGGTGAGTGGCCGGGCCGGACGGAGGAGTCACCGTTGTCGAGCCGGTCTCATACGTCCAGCTCGCCGGGAGAGTGTCGGTGACCGCCAGCGAGTTGGCGATGGCGACCGTGGTGTTGTTCTCGACCCTCACCTCCCAGGTGAACGGCTGGTTGGCCAACGCCTGGTTGCCGTCAGGCACCGACTTGGTCACCACCAGATTGGGGAACTCGGCGTCCAGGATGACCGTCGAGGAGGCCGGCCCGTAGCTCCGGGTCCCCGGCCCACTTCCGCCGACCCCCTCCCACGAGGTGAGGGTGGCGGTGTTCGGGAAGGTCTCGCCGCTGGTCATCTCGCTGGAGGCCGGCGGGTTGACCTCGTAGGTGATGGTGTCGGCCTGGCCGGGATTGAGCGGTCCAGGGATGCTCCAGGTCACGACGCCAGCGGACTCGCTCGCCGTCCCGGCCACGGGCCCACCCAGGGCCACGCTGCCGCTGACGTAGGTGAGCGCGGCCGGGATCGTGTCCGTCCCCGCAAGGTCGAAGGCGCTGCTGACCCCGGCGAGGTTCTTGTTGGTTACCGTGATCGTGAAGGTGTTGGTCCCGCCCGGCTGGATCTTGGCCGGGCTCACCGTCTTGGCGATGGTCACGTCCGGCTCCACCACCAGGGTGTTGAGCGGGGGGTTGGATGCCGTGACCAGGCTGCCCGTCGAGGAGTGGTCAGTGAGCGTCGCCACGTTGGCGATGGAGTCGTTGCGCTGGTTGCCGGCCACGTTGGCGACCAGGGTGGAGAAGGCGACCTGCACCACCTCGTCGGTGGACGTCGCGTTCGAATACGGCGTCGGGAAGGTCAGGCTGACCGTGTTGGCCCCCGACGCGTAAGCGTAGGTGAAGCCCTCGGCGGACGATCCCTCGTCGAACACGGTGCCGTCGGGCAGGGTCACAGCGCCGCTGCCCGTGAGGTAGGTCTGCTGGGTTCCCAGCGGGTCGGCGAGCGTGGCGGCGTAGAACGTAGTGTCGTGGGGCACGGTCACTTCGACGGTGTAGGTGATGGTCTCCCCGATGGTCGCGTCGGGGTTGGTGTTGCCCGAGGTGGTGATCGAGGTGACCGCCGTCTTGGTGACGATGGCCCCGGCGCTGACGACGTCCACCGTCTGGCCGGCGGCGCTCGCGTTCTCCTCCCCGGAGGTGACGCTCGGGTCGATGTTGGCCTCCGGGTAGTACACGTTGTCCGGCTGCCCGGAATCGTTGTGCTCACCGACGTAGCTGCGCACCCCGCCGGTGTTGGAGAAGGCTTCGCCGGCGCCCGCCGTGACGGGCACGGTCATGGTGTAGGTGAGCGTCGTCGAGGCGCCGGCGGCCAGGTCCGGAACGGCCGACGGCGGCCACTCGATGATCTCGCCGCCCCCCGTCCCGGTGACGCAGGCCCCCGAGGCGGGCAGGATGGCGCTGACGTCCGCGCAGTCATCCTGGGTGGGGAGGACATCCCACACCTCCACGTTGTAGGCGTCGACCAGGCCGGTATCCTTGACGGTCACCGTGTAGCCGACACCGTCCCCGCCGTGGACGGTGTCGCCGCTCGAACTCCGGCGCGCCGGCACCGTTGATGGTCGTCACGGCCTTGGTGAGGGTGACGATGGGCGCGGCCAGCTGGTAGGTCACCAGGTCCCGGACCGTGAAGGTGGTCCCCACGGTGTTGGAGGTCACCAGCTTGGCCAGGTCCTGGGTCAGGTTGAAGGTGTTGCCCACCGTCGGGTCGGCGGTGGCGACCACCGAGAACTCGGCCTCGAAGAGGCTGCCCGGGGCCTCGTAGAGGTTGCCGTCGGGCGTGGGCAGCTCGCTGCCCATGGTCCACTGCAGCTCCCCGGCGGCGGGCTGGGTGAAGGTGACGTTAGAGGCGTCGCTCGCCCCCGTGGTGGCCTCGGCGACAAGGGTGGTGTTGGGGGGAATGAAGTCGGTGACCACCGGATTCTTGAAGTCGGTGCCCGGCGGGTAGCTGACGGCGACCTTGAAGCAGATGTCGTCGCCCCTCTGGTAGGTGGGCGGGTAGCCGGCCGAGGCGGAGGTCAGGTAGGTCGCGGTGGCGCAGTCGAGGGGCTGGCCGGCGGCCACGTTCTGGGAGACGTAGGCGGTGATGGTCGGACCGGCCGCCGTCTGCGTGGCGCCGGCGCTCTCGGTGACGTCGTCGACCGTGACCGACCCGTCGTGCGAGATGTAGTCGGTGGCGTCTCCCGCGCAATTGGGGTTGCCGCTGCCACACCGGACCGAGAGGTTGCCCGAGGCGATCTCGGTGTTGGTCAGGCTGTCGTTCCCGACCGTCGGGGAGGTGGGCGCGTCGTCGGCCTGGTAGGCAGTCCGGTCGGCGGCCGGGAAGGTGATGGTGTCGGTGGACGAGGGTGCCATGTGACCGAGATCCCACACCAGGGAGAAGGTGCCGTCCGCGTTCTCGACGACGGTCGCGTACGCGGGGGACGGCATCGCTCCGGTCGGGGCACACTCGGGCGCGTCCTGGGCGTCGTAGTTGGCGCTTCCCACTGGGCAGAGGCCCGACGGGAGGGTGTCGGTGACGGTGGTGGCGTCGGAGTAGCGGTACTCCGAGGTGTTGACGGTGATGGTGTAGGTGACCACCGCCTCCTGCTCGAAGGTGCCGTCGGAGACGGTCTTGGTGGTGTCGATGTCGCGGGCGATCACGAAGTCGTAGCCAGTGGCCTGCACTGGGTTGGCGCCGCTGCCCAGAGTGCCGGTGTAGGTGCCCGTGGCGGTCGCGAAGATCGTCAGCTCCTCACCGTTGGTCGTCTCCGCCCCGCCGTTGTTGTCCAGGTTGGCGGCCTGGCCGAGGCTGGCCGCAGTCGGAGTGGAGCCGGTCCAGGTCATGGTGTTGGCCCGGATCGGGATGGCGGTGACGAACTCGATGGTGAGGCTGGCCGACGGCGCCAGGTTGCCCAGACCGGTCCATTCCACGTGGGTGTACACGGCGGTCGGCAGCGGTCCCGAGCCGTCCGGGTCGGTGTCCACGGTGGCGACCGTCGCCGGGGTGAGGCAGTGGGCGGGCCTGGCCACCTCGCCGGCGATGGAGGGACTGCCGGGGTACTCGTCCACACTGCCCGGGTTGGTCGCCGCATCCGTCGTGTCGTCGGTCTGGCCGCAGAGAAGGTACTCGAGCCCGGCGGGCAGCCAGTCGTCCACGGTGATGCCGTCGGTGGCGTGCACGTCGTTGTTGGTGACCGTGATGGTGGAGACGAACTGGTGGTCGTGGATGCCACGGAGGTGGTCACCTCCCGGGGTCTGGGTGATGGCGAGCGGTGAGAGCGCCGTGGTCCCGCCGGCGGTCGCCGAGCCCGTGTAGTTGCTCGCGGCGCCGCTGGCGCTGAACTGGGGAACCTCGCGCGGATCGGTGTCGACGTATGCCGAGCTGAGGTCCGCATAGCTCTCGTTGGGAAGGAAGTTCGGGGTAGGGTCCTGGTCGGTGGCCGCCGCCAGCCTGAATCCGAGCGTGTCGCTGGACGCCGGGGAGAGGTCGGAGACGTTGCTCCAGATGAGAGTGGTCTGGTTGGCCGCCGGCTGGTTGCTCAGGATCAGCGGATCGCCCACCGAGGACGGGGTGGTCGACCCCGGGACGTAGCTGACCCCGGCGGGCAGCACGTCCTCGTAGCTGAGGTTGTATCCCCAGTCGCCCCCCGCAGGGTCGCTCGCGGTGAGCGAGACCCCGGCGGTGGTCCCGTAGAGGACGGTCGCGGGGGCGTCCTCGCTGAGGGCGACGTCAGGGGTCCCCGCGGCGTCGGCGCTCCGCGGGCTGCCGACGGCGACCATGGGCGCGAGCGCCAGCAGCAGGCTGACCATCGACAGGACGGCGCGGCGGGCGTGAGCGCGAGCGCGCGTGCCGCGCCCCCGCCTCTCGGGGCTGTGGATCACAGGAGATGAGGCTACGGGAGGCGGCGCGATCGGGCGGATCGCGGCGTGTGACGGCTTACCGACAGCTTTGCAACCGCCGGCGGGTCGAGCGGCCCCCGGGCTGGTGCCGCACCCTGCCGGTCACGAGTGCGGCCGGATCCCCGTCAGGCGCCGGGTGAGCCGGCAGCGCCGGGCATGGCTCCGATGACGACGGTGGCCTCCATCTCGTCGAGGCTGGTCACCTGGGCCAGGAGACCGCTCGCGCTGAGGATCTCCGCAGCCTGTGGGGCCTGGGCAGCGCTCGTCTCGATCAGCAGACGACCGCCGGGGGCCAGCCAGGCGGGCGCTCCGGCGGCGACCCGGCGCAGCACGTCGAGGCCGTCGGGTCCTCCGTCGAGGGCCTGCTGCGGCTCGTACAGCCGCGCCTCGCGGGGCAGGAGCGGGATCTCGTCGGTGGGCACGTACGGGACGTTGGCCACCAGGACGTCGACCCGGCCGCGCAGGCCGGCAGGCAGCGGCTGGTAGAGGTCGCCCTGGTGCACCTGACCGCCGAGGGTGGCGAGGTTGCGCCGGGCGCACCCCACCGCGGCGGCATCGATCTCGGTAGCGTGCAGTTCGACCGAAGGCGACGCCGCCAGCACCGCGGCACCCACCGCACCCGAGCCACAGCAGAGGTCCACCACGACCGCACCCGGGCGGGTGCGCGCGACCGCCTGAGAGGCGAGGAACTCGGTGCGATGCCGGGGGACGAACACCCCGGGCTCGACCGCCACCCGCAGCCCGCAGAACTCCGCCCACCCGAGGACGTACTCGAGCGGCTCACCGGCGGCGCGGCGCTCCACCATCAGGGTGAGATCCTCCGGCCCCGCGGCCGCCTCGGTCAGCAGCGCCGCCTCATCCTCGGCGAAGACGCAGCCGGCGGCGCGGAGGCGGGCGACGACTTCGGGGGGCGGGTGCGGCACCGGGTCGCGCATCTCCTCCTCCCCGCTGGCCGCGGGATCAGCCGGCGGCTTCCCGCCGGGGTGGGCCCGCCCAGACCAGGTGCAGGCCGCACTCCTTGACCGGGTCATCCTCCCACCACCAGCGTCCGGCGCGCTCGCCCTCTCCCGGCCGGGTGGCCCGGGTGCAGGGCGCGCAGCCGATCGACGTGTAACCGCGCGCGTAGAGGGCGTGGCGAGGCAGGTCGTGGGCACGGACGTGGTCCCAGACCTCGTCGTGGCTCCAGGTCGCCAGCGGGGCCAGCTTGGCGATGCCGCCGTGGGCGGGGTCGCACGCCACCACGGGCGTGGCGGCGCGGCTGCTCGCCTGCTCGCGGCGCAGCCCGGTCACCCAGGCGTCGTACCCGCGCAGCGCGCCGCTGAGCGGGCGGGTCTTGCGGACCTCGCAGCAGAGGTGGCGCAGCTCCGGGGAGCGGCGGAAGAGGTTGACGCCATGGCCGGCGGTCATCGACTTCGACGGCGGCCGGTTCGGGGGTGATCACCCGAAGCCGGACCGCAAACCGGCGCCGCACCGAGTTGATGAGGGAGTGGGTCTCCTCGGGGAGGCGGCCGGTGTCGACGGTGACGACCTCGACACCCGGGCGGAGGCGGCTGGCGATGTCGATGAGCACGATCGACTCGGCCTGGAAGCTCGCCACCAGGGCCACCCGCTGGAAGCGCCCGAAGGCCCACTCCAGGATCGCCCCGGCGCTCGCCCCCTCGAGCTCCCGGGCAGCGGCCGTCAGGTCGTCGTCCGGCACGTCTCTCCTTCCGCGGATGCCCCTCCCGGGCTGAGCGTCCAGTCTGACAGCGCTTATGCACATCATCAAGATGGTGGGTCGTATGCTTTCATTCTGTTTAGGAGAACCGTGAGCGAGCTTCCCCCGCCTCTCGAACCCGACAGCCCCCCGCCTCGCCCCGGCGCCCGGCTGCGTGGGATGGCGCGACCGCGGCCCGAGATCACCCTGGACCAGCTCCACACCTTCCTCGCGGTCGCGGAGCGGCAGCACGTGAGCGCGGCCGCCGACGCCCTGGGCATCTCCCAGGGATCGGTGAGCACGGTGGTGCACCGGCTCGAGAAGCGACTCGGCCTGCCGCTCTTCCAGCGGGTGGGGAGGAACGTCCGGCTCACCGACGTGGGGAGGGCGCTGCGCCCAGTCGCCACCCGGATCTTCGACGACCTCGCCCTGGTCGACGAGCTGCGCATCAGCTTCCTGGGCGACGAGCGGGGGGAGATCTCCGTCGCCGCCGGGCACGTGGTGGGCGCCCATCGGGTCCCCGGCTGGCTGGCCCCCTTCGTCGCCGCCCACGCACGCCTGGGCCTGCACCTCCGCCTGGCTCGGTTCCGGGACATGATCGTGATGCTGCAGGGCGGCGAGGTGGACATCATCTTCACCGGTGCGAGCGTGTACGCGCCCGGTCTGGAGTCGATGACCATGGAGCGCACCGAGATGGCGCTGGTCTGCGCTCCGAGCCACCCGCTGGCGCGCAGCCGCCAGGCGTCCACCGAGCTGAACGCGTACCGGCACCTTCAGCACGAGCGCGGCACCGCCACCCACGAGCTCGCCCTCCAGCTGCTCGGCGACCACGGCCGCGACGCCGAGACGGTCGAGCTGGAGGAGGGGGCGTTGGTCCCGGCGCTCCGGGCTGGTCTCGGGTTCGCGGTCATGCCCCGTGCCCTGGTGGAAAGCGACGTGGCGGCGGGGCGGCTGACCGTGCTCCCGTTCCGCGGCCCACGCGTCCTCCAGTCCTTCACCGCCGCCCGGCGGGAGGGGGTGCACACACCCGCGGTCGACTTGCTCTGGAACCATCTGCGCGGGCTGGCGGAGGGAGACTGACCCCCGAGGCCGCCGGGGTCGGGCCTGATCGAGGCTCCCGGGCGCCTGTTCCCGTTCAGCCGAGCAAGGGGAGCCTCTCCGCGAGTGGGCCGAGGCGATCCAGCTCGTCGGCATCGACGGCCATCCGGCCGGTGGCCTTGAGGGCGTAAGTCGTGGGGTCCCAGGCCAGCGGCAGAGGCCGGCCCAGCAGGCCGTCGAGGGTCAGCCGGGCGATCTCGAGCGCCGCGGGCGGCGCTGCTGGGGGACTGTCCAAGTTCACGCTGAGGTCCAGGAGGTGCAGCACCGCCTCCACGGTCAGGGTGGCCAGGAGGTCGGGGACGGCAATCACGAGGCCCTGGGTGCGCACCCTGCCGGACGCCGGCGCGGAGGGCTCCCTCCCGCGGCGCCGGGTGGCCCGCGCCGTCACCTGGTGCCCCGCCCAGCCGGCCATGACCGCCGACGCCGCGGCGCGAAGGGCGGCCTCCGAGGTCTCCTCCCACTCCTCGACCAGGGTTGCCGGACGGGCATAGGCGGACGCCGCCCGGCGGACGAACCCGGCGTGTCGCACCGCCTGCTCGGTGCCGGGCTGGAAGGGACGCCAGTAGGCGACGAGGTCGGTGGTCGCCGCCTCGGTGGTGGGGGTCGCCAGGGCGACCAGCGCCCGCTGGGGGTCCAGCAGCATGTGGAAGAGCAGGTCACGAACCGTCCAGCCCTCGCAGCGCGTCGGCCGTCCGAACGCCGCGTCGGGCAGGGTGCGCACCGCCGCCGTGACCGCCCGGTACGACTTGCCGAGCGCCTGCAGGGTCGCGTTGACGTCAAGGTCGGTCATCTGCCTTGCTCCTCCACCCGCGGATCATGCGCTCCGAGCAGCCGCTGCGAAACGCCGCGATGACGAGCGCGGTAGGCTGCTCGCGTGCAAGGCTCCGCCGGCCGCCGCCTCCGGGCCTGCCAGCCCGGGCATGGCACCACACTCCTCCTCTTTGCGCTGGCGGTCCTGCTCGACGGCGCGTTTGCCGGGCTCCAGCTGGCGTCCCTGGTCCCGGTCCGCCTGGCCAGGGGGACATCTATCCCGGGAGCGTCATCGCCCTGCTGCTCACGGTGATCGTCACGCTGGTGGCGGCCGTGGGCTTCACCTGTGAATGGCGGCGCGTCACCGCGACACGCAGGCTGTCCAATCTGGCCGTGGCCTGCCTCCTGCTGCCCGCCCTCCTGATCGTCGGCGCGGTCGTGGCGGTCTGAGTCGCCGGTTCGCCCTTGCCGAGCCTGCAGCAGCCTCTGGTTGCGCAGAAGGTGGGCAGAGAGGGCAACGACCGGCTCCAGTGCTCGGCGTCAGGCGGAGCCGGCTCCGATCTCGGCGTCCAGCGTGACGCGATCCCGTCCGGAGATCTTGCTGCCGTACATGAGGCCGTCGGCGCGCGCGAGGATCAGCTCGATGGTATCCCCAGGGGCGACGAGCGTTCCGCCCATGGAGACGGAGAGGGGTACCCGCCGTCGACCCACGAAGAGTTGGGACTGCTTGACCGCCATGCGCAGACGCTCAGCGACGGCGCGAAGGGCGCGGGCGTCCGCGTCCCCAAGCAGAACCACGAACTCGTCGCCACCCCACCGGACCACCTCATCTCCATAGCGACTGACGCTACCGATGGTGCCGGTGACGATCTGGAGAGCCTCGTCACCGATCTGGTGGCCAAAACGGTCGTTCACTGCCTTGAACCGGTCGATGTCCACGAAGAGCAGGGCAAAGGGTCGTTGGAAGCGCCGGTACTGATCGACCCACCCGGCGATGGTGGCCTCGCCGAGGCGCCGGTTGCCCGCGCCCGTCAGGGGGTCCAGGAGGGAGGCGCGCTCGAGATCCTCGGCTCGGCGGCGGCTGGCGACCAGCGCACTGTCGTCGTGGAAGGTCTCGACCCCGCCGATCACCTTGCCGCTGGCGTCATGCAGCGGGGCTGCCCGCACGCAGACCGGCCGCAGGTGGCCGCTCTTGTGGTGCAGAAAGACGCGGGCCTCGCGCGGCTGGCCATCGTGAATGGTTGCCAGGAGTGGGCACCTCTCACCGCACAGCAGGGTCCCAGCCTCGTCACAGTGGTTCAGGATCCCATCCTTGCAGCGGTGCCCGATCACCTCGCCAGCACTGAAGCCGGTGATCCGCTCGGCGCCCTTGTTCCAGTAGAGGATGCGGCGCGAGCGGTCAACGAAGTAGACGCCGTCGCTGAGGTTCTCGAGCACGGCGACGCGCATCTCATCGCTCAACCCGGCTTCGAGAGGTCCTTGGACGCTGGTCATTCCCTCACCCTACCGGCCGCGCGAGCTCCGGCCGGCACGCGGTCTCTCCCTGATGAATGTCCTTCATACCAGTGGGCAGGCACCGCGGAGGGTGACGTTTCGCACACGACGACGCTGCAGGATCGTCACACCCAGAAGCCGCGTCTGTTACGCGCGTACGCGTCGATCTTCTTCGTGACGCACGCCGCGTATGCTGCGTACTCATCGCTCGTTGCGGTGAGGGCGCGGGGCTCGTCGGCGATTCGTACGGGGTTCGTACGCCCTGCCTGCTGGGATGGCACCGTGCAGCAGCCTCTCGCCCGGCCGCTCCCCCTGGGCACACGCCGAACCCAGGCCGTCCCGCTACTGCGCACGGTCCCCGAGGCCGCCCGGATGCTGAGCGTCAGCGGACGGACGGTCTGGCGCCTGGTCGATGACGGCACCCTTCCCCTCGCGCACATCCGAGGGCCGGCGCGGATCAGCGATCAGGCGATCCGCGACTTCGCAGCCCGGGCCTCCAGCTGGCATCGACGGCCGATGCGGAGGGTCGGAGCATAGGTCTGAGGGGTATCCGCGTAGCCGGACAAGCAACGGCCACAGAGGTGCGCCGGCTTGCTCGCCGGTCAGTGACCGGCGAAGTGGCTTGCCACAGCGGCGAACGCCTCCTTGGGCTCCCACGGCATGTCCGGGTAGGCCATCCCGTGGCGCCCGCCGGGCAAGGACTTCACGAGGGACATGGAGTCCATGTCGAGGTCGTGCCGAGGATCGTCGTCGGTGCAGGCCTCGGGTGTCACGAAGGTCGACAGCAGGGCTCCGGCCACCCCCGAGCGTTCGAGTTCGCCGAGGGTCGCGGCGAGCTCGCGGGCCTGCATGGCTTCGTCACGCTGGAACGTGCCCTTCAAGCGGGGCCGGAAGAAACGCCCGATCACCGGTCGCGTGTGGAGGTACAGCCGGATGGGGTCGGTGACCCCGAACCCCAGGGCGCCCGAGCTCTCCGCGCCATGGTAGGTGCGCATCCCGAACTCGGTGACGATCACCGGCTTGCCGGTTGACAGGAATGGTTCGAGCATCTCGACGTAGCGGTCCTTGGTCCGCGCCTCGCGGTAGTGGTCGACGCCCACGTAGTCGAAGGGCCCCCAGTCCACCTGCTCGAAGGTGAGTGCGGCGTAGGTGAGCGGGCCATCGAATCCGGCGCGCAGTCTGGACACTAGCGCAGCCAGGTACGCATCGAGCTTCCCGTTGCCGAGCTGCGCTGGGTCTCCCTTGAGGCCTTGCAGGCGCTCGGTCACGCTCTTGCCGCCGAGGATCCCCGGCATGAAGAGCGTGAGTTCGCCGCCGGCGACGAAGACCACGCGCCCCGGATGGGCCGCCTCGAGCTCTGCCGCCGCCTTGGACGCCGCGACCAGTCGGGCCGTGGTCTCCTCCGGCGAGTACTCGAAGAAGGCCGGGGAGAACCACACCTCGAGGCCGAGACCCAGCGCGATCTCAGCAACAGCCGTCATCCGTCCGCCGTCACTGCCCACGACTCGCACGGCATTGGCGTGCAGGTCATCCCGGATGATCTCCAGCTCGCGGCGCACCACCGTCATGTCGAGTGCCGACCGGCGCGTCGAGATCGCATATCCCGGGCCGCGGAACACCGTCCCCGTGTCGTAGTGGACTCCCTGGTGTTGCACCACGCCTCCTCGCCCCCGCCGCCTCAGCCGCGACCCGGCACGGGCGATCAGGCAGCCAGCGACGCCGGTAGCGGCACCTCGACGACGCCGACCGCGTCCTCGGTCAGGTCGACGCCAGGGCCGCCGAGTTCGAGTGGTCGGCGCCGGTACGGGCTCTCCCTCCCGCCGCATGGCCTCCACGTGGAGGGTCATCGCCTCGCGGATGTCCGTGACCGTCTCCTCGATGCTGGCGCCGGTGGCGACGCACCCGGGGAGGTCGGGGACGTAGGCGCTGTAGTTGCGGCTGGTCTGCTCCAGCACCACCACGTAGCGATCACTCACGACTGGTCCCTCGGAGCCCGGCCTGGCGCCGGATGCTGGCAAGGGTACCGCGGGCGAGCTCGTCGCCCAAGGCTCCGGCCACCGTCACCGTCCCGGGCTCGCTCGGGTGTTGGAACGGGCGGTGGCTGCCCGCTGGCGGACCTGGCGCCACCCGGCGGCCTCGAGTTCGGCGATCACCTGGCGGATCGTAGGCGGCACGGGAGGCGACCCGAAGATGGCCTGGACCGCCGCCGGCGCCTGGGCCTCCATCCCGCGGGTGACGTGAGCGTAGACCGAGAGGGTGATCGCCTCCGAGGCGTGACCGAGGATGCGGCTGACCACGTGGGCCGGGACCCCGCCGTGGAGCATCAGCGTGGCGGAGGTGTCGCGTAGAGCGTGGAAGGTCATGGCCGGCAGCCCGGCCCGCTCCAGATGCGCGTGGAAGGCCCGCCCCAGGGTCTGGGAGTGCATCAGCGTCCCGTCCCGGGCCCAGCCCTGGGGCTTCATCGAGGCCCGCCGTTCGGTCAGCCACTCCTCGGCGAAGCCCGCGACCGAGGCCTCAGCCTTCGGCCGCCACTCGCCCTTCTTGGCCTCGGCCTTACGCTTGGCCTCGGCCAGGGTCTTGCCGTGGCATAGGACCCGCTTCCCGTCCGCCGCCTGGACGCGGACGCCCCACAGCCCGTCAGGGCGGCGGTAGCCGTCCCCCTTGCGCCGGCGTTGGTCGGTGGTCGCCACGGCCCCGCGAGCCTCGCAGAACTGAGCCTATCTCTGATCCTATCCGTGGCACGTGCCGGCAGAGAAAGGCACAATCCGCTTACTGCAGAAGGGGAATCCCGAGTTCAGCTACGCCCCGTGGCAGAACTTGTACTTGCGGAGCGGCGTGGACATTGCCCTGATGTTACAGGGAAATCCCAAGGCACTGTGCCTTTGCTGAGCCTAATTGATTCCCAAGTCCCCGCTCGTCGACGTTTCTCAAGAAACCGGCGATCTCCACCTCGCTCAGTTCCTTATCCACCCGCGGCCACCCGAAGGTCGCCAGGGCCTCACGCGCATCCACGAATGGCACCCCGCCTCGAGCCAATCGCCCGGCGGAGTGGGGGTCAGCACCAGCGCAAGCTCCCAGTCTCGCTGCCCCACATGGCCAAGGCATGGCTCGATCCCGCGACGGCGACGACGTTGGCGGTATATGCAACGCACCAGCCAGATCGCCGCCCGGCTCGTGCCTGAGACCGGCCCAGTACCCGTCGGATAGTGCCTCTCGCTCGACGCGGAAGCCCGGAAAGTGTGAGTGGACCCCAGTGACCTGACCCCCTGGAACTGGTCCACATGATATGAGGGTTCCACCAGGGCCATCGAGGCCAGGAGGGACCCATGAAGGGCAGGAAGCACACGCCGGAGCAGATCGTCCGGAAGCTGCGGGAGGGGGAGCGGCTGATCGCCGAAGGCAAGAGCCTGGCGGAGGCGGCCAAGGCGCTCGAGATCAGCGACTACACCTACCTGCGCTGGCGCAACCAGTACGGGGGTCTGAAGGCGAATGACGCCAAGGAGCTGCGCCGGCTGAAGGACGAGAACCTGAGGCTCAAGCGGGTGGTCGCCGATCTCAGCCTGGACAACGCCATCTTGCGGGAGGCAGCCCAGGGAAACTCCTGAGCCCGGCCCGCCGCCGGGACGCCGTCCGCCGCGTTCGTGAGCGGCTCGGGGTCTCGGAGCGCAGGGCGTGCCGGGCACTGGGACAGCACCGGACCACTCAACGCCGGCCACCGCGGCCGGTGCTGGCGCCGGAGGAGCAGCTCCGCCGGCGGATGCGCCAGCTGGGGCGGAGGTGGTCGCGCTACGGGTACCGGCGGATCTGGGCGCTGCTGCGCCAGGAGGGCTGGCGGGTGAACCGCAAGCGGGTGCAGCGGATCTGGCGGGAGGAGGGGCTGCGGGTGCCGGCCCAGACGCCCAAGCGGCGCCGGTTGGGGATCAGCACGGTCCCGGCGGCGCGGCTCCGGGCGGAGCGGCCCAACCACGTCTGGGCCCTGGACTTCATCTTCGACGCCACCTCGGACGGGCGGCCGCTCAAGGCGTTATCGATGTGCGACGAGTTCACCCGCGAGAACCTGGCCCGCCGGATCGGCCGCTCGATCACCGCCGACGCCGTGGTCGACGCCCTCGACGAGGCGTATGCGCAGCGAGGCGCCCCCGAGTTCATCCGCTGCGACAACGGCCCTGAGCTGGTGGCCGTGGCGATCCGGGACTGGTGCCGGTTCATGGGGACGGGGACCGCCTACATCGAGCCCGGCAGCCCCTGGGAGAACCCCTACGTGGAGAGCTTCAACGGCAGGCTCCGCGACGAGCTCTTCGCCCGCGAGGTCTTCGACAGCGTCATGGAGGCGCGGATCCTCTTCGACGACTGGGGAGATATCTATAACCGGCACCGCCCCCACAGCGCGCTCGGCTACCTGGCGCCCGCCGTCTTCGCCGCGGCGTGGAACTCGCGAAAGGCGGGATCAGACCAGCTACCATCAGCGACCGCGGCCACCCCCGGTGGCGGCATCACCATCCCGGAACCCTCATAGAGGGTGGACCAGGGAACGGGGGCCGGTCACCAGGTCATGAAGTAGCGACTGCTACCGTCCTCGATCACTACCTCGACTGCCACTACATCTTCCATTGGCCTCATACCCCTGAGCAGCTTAGGGTTAATGGTCACCCGGCCACGGCGCATACGGCCACCGCTGGACCGCAGAGTGGGGACGCGAGCTTGCCCACCCACCAGAGAAGCCCCCCAGGCCCCAACTCATCCACCTGCCACCCCCAGGCTTGGACCTGTGACCTGCCCCGGCCCCAGTTTCGTTGAGAGGTTCTCGTCCCCGTGAGTGCGCTCACCATTGGGACCTCATTGATGTGCCGGTTCGTTCTCGGATTCACGACGTCCCACTCCCCCAGATGGAGGCAGATCGAGAGGCGCAGCCCCCTAGAAAGCGCCGCCAAACGCGCCCAGGAAAACTAACGCGACGTTCAGCGCGTTGAGGCACCAGACAAGCGCCACTACGCGCGTCAGGTGCCTCCTCGAGAGCGTCGCGCTCACCAGGACCACTTCACCCGCTGGCAGGCCTGCGTAGAACGCAACGTCTCCGAGGCCTGGCCAACCGAGGTGAACACCAGTGAACACGAATCCGACCATGATGAAGAGCAGCAGGAGGCAGCCGAGGACCAGAAGGAGGACTGTCGCGGCCCCCCCTGCCGTCCGCTGTTCACCTAATCTCATGTCCATCCAGCTCGGGCTCACGCGATCATGTACTCGGGTTGGCTGATCTTCAGCGCTGCGTCGATGTTATACGCGAGCTCAGCCCACGTGTGGCCCGCAATGATTGGAGCAACCCACTGCGCGAACCACGTCGCATGCGGCGCATTCGCGGTCACCTGGAGGTGAATGACGCCTCCCCCTTCGTAGTTCATGAAGGTGATCGTGCCGTTTGGGCCAATGTCAGTGTTGGCATTGGTGGTCCGTAGCGTGAAACTGCGAGAGCTCATGGCCACCACTGTCAGAGGATCACTTACCGTCCAAAAGGGATGGAAGTCGCAGTACTCGCCGAGGACTACGCGCGTGCATCTACCGGTCGAGAACGGGAACAGCTTGGCAAGGTGACCCTCCACGTACGACGTGACGGCCACTGCTCCGCCTGTCTGCGAAGAGGTCCCAATGTCGAACGTGTCCTGATAGCTGTACAGCCCCGTTGGATCGGCTGCGTTCAGCGGATCCCCACCCACGTAGCCGTAGGGGCTGTCGGTCGTGGCCACCTTCGGGTCGACGGTGAGGAACTGCCCGGTGGTGGGATCGTAATAGCGAGCCCGAAGGTAGTACAGCCCGTTCTCGCTGTCGAGGTACTGCCCCTGGAACAGCAGGTGGTCCTGGACTGAACCGGTGGTTGCCGTGAGGTTGCCGTAGGGGTCGTAGGTGTCGGTGTCCTGCACGTTCCCCGAGGCATCGGTCAGCGCCCGGGTCGAGCCGAGGTCATCGCTTGAGTAGTAGTTGACGCTGCCGGACGGCAGGATCTCCTCGATGGGCGAGCCCGCGGGGCCGTAGACGTAGCTGGTGGTCCCCGCCCCCGTGGTCTCCTGGAGGAGCAGGGCCACCGAGCCGGTGTCAGTCCAGCTGAAGGTGGTGGTGGCGCTCCCCGTCGCCTCGCTCATCCGCAGCCCGTGGCCGTCGTAGGTGTAGGTGGTGGGCGTGCCACCGTCGAGCTGGTACTCGGTCAGCTGATCCGCCGTGTTGTAGCTATAGGCGGCGGGTGTTCCGGTCGTCGGTGTCACAGCGGTCCGGTCACCGTTGGCGTCGTACTCGTAGGTGGTGGCCCCGGCGGGGGGCTGAGAGCACGGGCTGCTCGATGACCCGGTCACGGACCAGCACAGCTCGTCCTGGCTGGTGAACGTCTGGGTGGTGCCGTTGTCGCCCGTGAGGTTGCCGGCCGGGTCGTAGCCGTAGGCATACGACCCCGAGGGCGGGCTGGTGCAGGCAGCCGAGTTCGCGCTCCCCGCGTAGCACACCTGCTTCTTGGCAGTGTATTCGTACTGGCCGGCGCCAGCCGGTTGCGAGCTGTCGGAGGTCACCAGGTCGTCCCCGTTGCGGGCATAGGTGGCAGCGAAGACCGGGGCCCCGCTACTGGTCTTGTCCGAGATCGCCATCAGGTTGTTGGCACCGTCATAGGTGTAGGTGTTGTCCACCCCGTTGGGAAGATCCTCGCTCAGGAGGTTGCCACTCGCATCATACGAGTAGACCGTCGACCCGGAGGGAGGTGACGAGCAGCTGTTACCGGAGATCGTGCTGCTGACTTCGGTCCAGCACATCTGGTTGTCCGCGTTGTACACCTCCGAGACCACGATCCCGCCCGCTGGGTAGGTGATCGAGGTCTGGTTCCCGTTGCCGTCATACGTGTACTGCACCTCGGCGCCGGCCCCATTCGTGTAGCTGGTCTCCTGGCCCAGGGCGTTGTACGTCCACGAAGAGGTGCCCGTCGGATCGGTCATGGTCAGCACCCGGCCATCCGGGTCGTGCGTGAAGATGGCGTAGGTCCCAGACGTCGGGGGCGATCCGCAGCTCGGGGTGTTCAGCACACCCTGGTAGGTCCAGCACAACTGGTTGGCGGTGTTGTAGGTGTTGGTGATCGGCTGGCCGTCGGGCTTGGTGGTGGTCAGCAGGTTGCCGTTGGCATCGTACGTGTACACCGTCGCCCCTGCCGGTGGCGATGAGCAGCCGTTGCTCGAGCTGCCCAGGTAGGTCCAGCACAGCTGGCCGGTGTCGGAGTAGGCGTTGGTCGTCACGTTGCCGTTCCCGTCGGTGACCGTCAGGACGTGGCCGTCGCCATCGTAGGTGGTGATGGTCGCCCCCGAGGGGGGCGACCCGCAGATTGACTGTTGGGCCGCCGATCCCGTGTACGTCCAACAGAGCTGATTCTGTTGGTGGTTCGGGGTACGTTCGTGGATGTCCAAGGGCCGCGGATCAAGGAAGAGCGGCTCTCGCTGTTCGAGCGTCCCAAGTCGATCGATAACGCGTCTAGGGCGCGTGTACCGCGTCGAGCGCCCCGTTCAGCCGTGAAGCCACCTGCGGGATGGCGTTCGGTCCGATGTTGCGATGCGATGACCACCATTCCCCCATTCGTACGCGAGACGTCCGAAGTTCCAAGACCAGAACATCGCCTGGGAGGCCGTAGCCACCGACCACTCGGTCGGTGGCGAAGCCTTTGACCTCGGTAACTGGAATCTCCCGTTTGCGCCACCAACCATGCACCACGATACGGTCCCTGTAAACGATGATCCCCGCCATACGAGTGGCTCGCGCAGCTAGAGCGAGCGCTAGGGCAGTCCAGCCAGCCGCGAATGCCAGGGCAGGGACGCTGACCGGCTGTGTTTCGCCGTAGATTGTGGTTGCCCCCACCATTGCCATTAGCGACCAGCCAGCCGTGACTGGCCAGCGCAGTCGCCCTCGCGACAGTTTGATGACCGGAGCGTCGAGCACTCTCCCTCACCGCCTTTCAAGCTGGTACGTGGCCGCATTGAAGATGCTGGGCAAAGCACTGTGGAGTCGTAGCCCAGCGGCTCCGACAGCCCCAACGTCGGCTGACCCGAGGCCGGTGGGCGTATCGACCATACCGAAGGTGAGGCTACTGATGAAGAGGTCGGCAGAGTTGGCGGGCAGCGACGCCATGAAGCCGTTTTCGGCAATACGCTGCTGAATACGGACGCCCGATGCGACGAGCGAGGCGACGCCGCATACAGCCAGTGACCCGCCAGCGGTGGGGAGAGCCGCTGCGACACAGATGCCAATGGCAACGACAGAAACGATCATTCCCCGATTGCTATAGATCCACGTCCAAACCTGCTTCAACGTGAGCCCTTTCATTGTGCCGCTGCGCCGCGCGGCCGCAACACAGGCTGCGAGGTTATGAGGGTTCCCACACCCTCCTAGCGCGATCGGGATCTTGCCACTCGCATCGGTCGCATTGACCGGGTCACCGATGACGTACGCATAGGGGGTGTCCGTGATGGCCACGTCTGGATCAATGGACAGGAGCTGTCCCGTTGTCGGGTCGTAATAGCGGGCCCGCAGGTAGTAGAGGCCGTTCTCGCTGTCGAGGTACTGTCCCGCATAGAGGAGGTGGTCCTGGACCGACCCAGCGCTGGCAGTCAGGTTGCCATAGGGGTCGTAGGTGTCGGTGTCCTGCACGTTCCCCGAGGCATCGGTCAGCGCCCGGGTCGAGCCGAGGTCATCGCTTGAGTAGTAGTTGACGCTGCCGGACGGCAGGATCTCCTCGATGGGCGAGCCCGCGGGGCCGTAGACGTAGCTGGTGGTCCCCGCCCCCGTGGTCTCCTGGAGGAGCAGGGCCACCGAGCCGGTGTCAGTCCAGCTGAAGGTGGTGGTGGCGCTCCCCGTCGCCTCGCTCATCCGCAGCCCGTGGCCGTCGTAGGTGTAGGTGGTGGGCGTGCCACCGTCGAGCTGGTACTCGGTCAGCTGATCCGCCGTGTTGTAGCTATAGGCGGCGGGTGTTCCGGTCGTCGGTGTCACAGCGGTCCGGTCACCGTTGGCGTCGTACTCGTAGGTGGTGGCCCCGGCGGGGGGCTGAGAGCACGGGCTGCTCGATGACCCGGTCACGGACCAGCACAGCTCGTCCTGGCTGGTGAACGTCTGGGTGGTGCCGTTGTCGCCCGTGAGGTTGCCGGCCGGGTCGTAGCCGTAGGCATACGACCCCGAGGGCGGGCTGGTGCAGGCAGCCGAGTTCGCGCTCCCCGCGTAGCACACCTGCTTCTTGGCAGTGTATTCGTACTGGCCGGCGCCAGCCGGTTGCGAGCTGTCGGAGGTCACCAGGTCGTCCCCGTTGCGGGCATAGGTGGCAGCGAAGACCGGGGCCCCGCTACTGGTCTTGTCCGAGATCGCCATCAGGTTGTTGGCACCGTCATAGGTGTAGGTGTTGTCCACCCCGTTGGGAAGATCCTCGCTCAGGAGGTTGCCACTCGCATCATACGAGTAGACCGTCGACCCGGAGGGAGGTGACGAGCAGCTGTTACCGGAGATCGTGCTGCTGACTTCGGTCCAGCACATCTGGTTGTCCGCGTTGTACACCTCCGAGACCACGATCCCGCCCGCTGGGTAGGTGATCGAGGTCTGGTTCCCGTTGCCGTCATACGTGTACTGCACCTCGGCGCCGGCCCCATTCGTGTAGCTGGTCTCCTGGCCCAGGGCGTTGTACGTCCACGAAGAGGTGCCCGTCGGATCGGTCATGGTCAGCACCCGGCCATCCGGGTCGTGCGTGAAGATGGCGTAGGTCCCAGACGTCGGGGGCGATCCGCAGCTCGGGGTGTTCAGCACACCCTGGTAGGTCCAGCACAACTGGTTGGCGGTGTTGTAGGTGTTGGTGATCGGCTGGCCGTCGGGCTTGGTGGTGGTCAGCAGGTTGCCGTTGGCATCGTACGTGTACACCGTCGCCCCTGCCGGTGGCGATGAGCAGCCGTTGCTCGAGCTGCCCAGGTAGGTCCAGCACAGCTGGCCGGTGTCGGAGTAGGCGTTGGTCGTCACGTTGCCGTTCCCGTCGGTGACCGTCAGGACGTGGCCGTCGCCATCGTAGGTGGTGATGGTCGCCCCCGAGGGGGGCGACCCGCAGATTGACTGTTGGGCCGCCGATCCCGTGTACGTCCAACAGAGCTGATTCTGGTCATTGTACGTATTCGTCGTGACGTTGCCAGCCGCATCCGTGACGGTGAGGATGTTCCCATTGCCGTCGTAGGTGTTGGTCGTGGTGTAGCCATCGGGATCCGTGGTGGTGAGGAGCCGGTTGTCGGCGTCATAGGTGTAGGTCGTGGTGTATTCCGCCGGGTTGCACGGCGTCGTACAGATGGTGGGGTTTCCGTCCGGGTTCACCACGGTGAGCACATTCCCGTGGGCATCGTACGTGTAGCTGGTGACGGCACCCGAAGGCTTGTCCACCGCCTCCGACACCTTCTCGCTGAGTGCGTTGTACGCATACGTGGTGACGTTGCCCTTGGCGTCGGTCGTCGTGGCGGCGTTGCCATCCCCGTCATAGGTGGTCGCCGTCGCCCCGGTGGGCACCGTGGTGCACGGATCACTGGAGGCGCTCGAGGCGACCAGAGTCCAGCAGAGCTCGGAGTCGGCGTCGTAGGTGTGGGTGGTCCAGTCACCCGCAGGGTCCTCGGTGGTCTGCAGATTGCCATCCGCGTCGTAGGTGTTGGTCGTGACCGCCCACCCCCCGGAGCCGTTGGGTGCGGTGGTCATGAGCACGTGATTGAGCGGATCGTAGGTGGTGGTCGTCGTGTTGGCGGCGGCGCATCCGCAGCCGGCGGCATTGCCAGTGGGAGTGACGTTGGTCAGCTGCCGGCTGAGGATGTCGTACGTGTGGCTGGTCTCGTCGCCGGCCGCGTTCGCGGAGGTCACCAGGTCGCCGTGGCTGTCGTAGGTCATGGTGGTGGTCTCGCCGGCAGCGTCCGACTCGGACGTCGGCAGCCCGGGGTTCGACGAGTCGCCATACACGTAGGACGTGGCCCCGGACGGCACGCTGGTGCAGGGGTTGCTCGAGGTGCCGTCCAGCGACCAGCACAGCTCCCCGGTGGCGCTGTAGGCGTTGGTCGTGAGGTTGCCGTCCGCGTCGGTCTGGGTCAGCGGCTCGTTGAGGCTGTTGTAGGTGGCCGAGGTGGATGTCACCTTGCCGGAGGGGGAGGTGATCACCGTTGACAGCAGGTTGCCGTTCTGGTCGTACGTGTTCGAGGTGATCTGCCCCGGGGAGGCGACCTGGAGGACGAGGCCGAGGGTGTACGGATCGTACATGTAGGTCGTGGTCACCGCGTACCAGAGCCCCTCCCCCCGGACCTGGGTGGTGAGGAGGCCATACAAGTAGGTGTCCACCGTGATGTTCGTGTCTGCGTCACCGTTCGGATCGGGTGCGGTGATCGTGGTGGTTGTCTCGTTCGGAGCTGGCGCCGCGTACGCGTAGGTGATCTGACGGGACGCCCCGCCCACACCGGCGGGAGGAGTCACGCTGGTCACCTGGCCGGCGGCGGAATACACGTAGCTGGTCGAGTTCCCCAGGGGGTCCGTCTGGGTGATCAGGTGGTGGTTGCCGTCGTAAGCGTAGGTCGTGGTGTTGGCGGCCGCACAGCCGCACCCGGCGACGTTGCCGATCTGATCGGTGACCGAGGTCAGGTCCCCGGCCGCGTCGTAGCCATAGGTGACGTACTGACCGTCGGGATCCTCCACCTGGGTGATGTTGCTCCCCGTCCAGGTGAAGGTCAGGGTACGACCGCTGGGGTCGGTCATGGTCGACAGGTTGCCACCGCTGTACGCGAACGTTGTCGTGTTGCCGTACCGGTCGGCCTCCGACGTCAGCTGCCCCGACCCGTTGAACGTGTAGCTGTCGCCGTCCCAGCGCGTGTAGGTCCAGGTGCCGCCAGAGCTGGTCAGGGTGGATGCGTTGTACGAGGATGGCGTCCAGGTTGCGCCTGCGAGGGTGAACGTGACGGGGGCCCCACTCTCATCGGTGATGGTGACCGCGTTGTCGGCCGCGTTCTCCGCGAGGGACATGGTCACGTTCGACGACCAACCGTAGCCGAAGGGGCCGTCGGTCCCCGATCCTTGCTGAGGGGAGTTGTACGTCCGGTCGAGTTCCAGTCCCAATCCGAGCCCGCCGATGGTGATGTCCGAGTGGATCAGGTACAGGGCGCCCGACTCCCCGTTGATCGAGCCGACAACGTTGGAGGGGGCCACCGGCGCCGAGACGCCGGTATTGCCCTCGCCCGCCGCCGCCGACCACGCGGAGGCGCTGATCGGCGGGCCCTGCTCCTGCTCCGCCGCCGAGCTGGCCGTCGGCCCCGAGCCCGCCGCGTTGGCCGCCGTCACCTGGAAGGTGTACGCGGTCCCGTTGGTAAGCCCGGTGATCGTGGTCGAGGTCACCGTGGCGCCGACATTGGTAGCCGGCTCCGCCGTGGTGCCGGCGTAGGGGGTCACCGTGTACCCGGTGATCGCACTGCCTCCGTTCGACGCGGGCGCCACCCACGACACCGTCGCCTGGGCATTGCCTGCCGTCGCGGTCACGCCGGTGGGAGCCTCGGGCACCGTGAAGGGAGTCACCGCCGCAGAGGGCGTGGCCGGACCCGTTCCCAGCGCGTTGGTGGCCGCCACCTGGAACGTGTACGCGGTCCCGTTGGTGAGCCCTGTGATCGTGGTCGAGGTAACCGTGGCGCCGACAGTGGTAGCCGGCTCCGCCGTGGAGCCGATGTAGGGGGTCACCGTGTACCCGGTGATCGCACTGCCTCCGTTCGACACGGGCGCCACCCACGACACCGTCGCCTGGGCGTTGCCAGCCGCCGCGGTCACGCCGGTGGGAGCCCCGGCCACGGTCATCGGGATCACTGCAGCCGACGCCGTCGCCGAACCCGTGCCCGCCGCGTTGGTCGCCGTCACCTGGAAGGTGTACGCGGTCCCATTGGTCAGCCCGGTGATCGTGGTCGAGGTCGCCGGGGCGCTGACCATTGTTGCCGTCCCCGCCGTGGAGCCGATGTAGGGGGTCACCGTGTACCCGGTGATCGCACTGCCTCCGTTCGACACGGGCGCCACCCACGACACCGTCGCCAGGGCGTTGCCCGCCGTCGCGGTCACGCCGGTGGGAGCTCCGGGCACCGTCAGGGGGGTCACCGCGGCCGACGCCGTCGCCGGGCCCGTGCCCGCCGCGTTGGTCGCCGTCACCTGGAAGGTGTACGCGGTCCCGTTGGTGAGCCCGGTGATCGTGGTCGAGGTCGCCGGGGCGCTGACCACCGTTGCTGTCCCCGCCGTGGAGCCGATGTAGGGGGTCACCGTGTACCCGGTGATCGCACTGCCCCCGTTCGACGCGGGCGCCACCCACGACACCGTCGCCAGGGCGTTGCCCGCCGTCGCGGTCGCGCCGGTGGGAGCTCCGGGCACCGTCATGGGGGTCACCGCGGCCGAGGCCGTAGCCGAGCCGGTCCCGTAGGCGTTGGTCGCCGCCACCTGGAAGGTGTACGTGGTCCCGTTGATGAGCCCGGTGATCGTGGTCGAGGTCGCCGGGGCGCTGACCAGCGTTGTCGTCCCCGCCGTGGAGCCGATGTAGGGGGTCACCCTGTACCCGGTGATCGCACTGCCTCCGTTCGATGCCGGTGCCACCCACGACACCGTCGCCTGGGCGTTGCCCGCCGTCGCGGTCACGCCGGTGGGAGCCCCGGGTACCGTCATGTACGTGACACTGATGTAGGCGGGGTGGGCCGACGAGTACGCCGCCAGCTGCATCCAGTAGTTGGAGCTGAAGTTGCTGTTGGAGGTGATGATGATGCCGTCGTTGGGAGCGGAGCCGCCCGTCCATTCCTGGACCCACGGCGTGATGTTGACGTTGGCCCATGAGCGGCTCCCGTGGCAGACGCTGCCCCAGTTCGCTGACACGCTCCCGGTGACACCATTGTTGGCGTTGTAGGGGAGCCCATTGTTCCAGGTCGCGTTCAAGTTGAACGGCGAGGTGGCCTGCCACATCCAGAAGGTCTCGGCGGAGCACAGCGCCGTCCAGTCGAAGTAACCGGACCACGTCGCCGAGACGATACTGGCGCCGTCCAACGCGGCGATTCCCGGGTAGTACAGCGAGGTCTCGTTGTACCCCGTCGAGCTGCTGCTGTACTCGCCGATCCAGTCGACGTAATCGCTCTGCGAAGAACTGTAATAGTTGGGGTATTTGCAGGTTGTGCAGTAGGTGCTCACGAACGTATCCTGCCCGCCCCCGCCCCCGTTGTTCGACGCCCACGAGGGGTCGATGGTGACCGGATACACCCGAGCGGGATTGCGCAGCCACGTTCCCGAGGCAACGACATCGAGCCAGCTCCCCCCCGGCCCGAGAACGTAGCTGACCGACGTGGAGGCGCTGAGTCCGCTCCTCGGGTCGAAAGCGCTGTCTCCCATCGTCCCCGCCGGCAGGTTGAAGACCACGCTGCCTTGGCCGTTGACGAAGTCGATTCCCCCGTCGGCCTCCTGGCGGGCTGCGAGTCCGCTCAGGCTCAGTGGAAAGCGGTAAACGACGTCGCCGGTGCCCGCGGGCGGTGCCTGGAGCACGATCAGCTGGGTCAGAGCGTCGACGGTGCTCACGAAGTCGAGGTTCGTGGTGGGCCATGCATCCGCGTACGTGACCTCGGTGCCGCCGGAGATCGACGCCTTCACCGGCTGAGCCGCGACCGCGCCGGTCACGTCCCCGCTCCCGGGCAACTCCAGCCCCTGCGTGGGCGTGCCGAAGGTAACCGACGCGGTCCCATCACTGAGCGTGAGGACGTCGGGATCGCCGAGCGCGCCCGCGAGGCGCAGCCCGACCGGGCCACCTCCACCGGTGATCGCGCCGTCGGCTTGCTGCGACAGCTCGGGGTTGATCGGCTCCCAGTTGCCCTGCGCATCCTGGTAGTTGACCGGGTCCGGGTAGACGTTCGCGGTCAGCGTGCCGTCGGCGTTGGCGTAGGTGTCAGTGGTGGAGTTGTCCAGGAGTGGGACCGCCTGGCTCACCCCGTCCTGAAACCCCGTCAGATTCTTCCCATGCTCCGCCACGATCGCAGCCGCCCGCGCCTTGGCAACCGCCTGCTGCGCCGGATTCCCTCCTTCCGTCAGGGGGGGCCCCGCCGGGGACTGGTCATCCGAGACCGCCGACCCGGAACCCGCAGCGCTCGATGCGGACGCGGATCCGCCTTGAGGGGTGCTCTGGGCGCCGGCATCGATCGTCTGGCTGACCAGAGCCGATGCCACGCCCAGCACGACGAGGAGGACCGCCCTCCCGCGTCCGAGCCCTGTGGCCGTCGAAAACCGAGATGAGAGGCGTCGCCGCCGACCATCCTCAGGAACGGAGTTCCGGTGCATCGTGGGGGACCCCTTTTTCGGCAAGCCGAACACCAAGCCGGCGTGACGGCTAGGCGTCGAGGGCATCCCCTCACCCTCGCGATAGCTGCAAATCAGAGCGAAAGCGTGGGTCGTGTCTCCAGGGCGATCTGGCCCCAGTTCGACACGGTCTTTCGGCCCGATCGCCCGGTTGGGAGCAGATGACGCCCATCGATGAACGCTGGGGCGGTTCAGCCAGACGGGCAGTCACGGCGACGGCCGTCGCGCTGGGGCACCGGCCCGGCGGCGTGATGATTCGATGACCTCTCGCTGTGCGTTCTGGTGTGATTAGGAGACCGTGGGGTGGACGAGGATCCTCTCCTCGGAGAGGGAAGCCACCGTCCGTCGCCTTGTCGCGTGCCCACCCCGAATGGTGCTGGCACGCCCCACCGCGTAGCCACGCCTTGTCGGATCTCCCCGAGCCGCTCCTTCCGTGTCGAAGACGCGTACGGCGCGAACGTCGACTTTCTGTCGACGGTCACGCAATGAGGCCACTCACGGTCAGGTGATGAGGCCACTTGCGGTCACCTAATGGAGCCACTCGCGGTCACCGAATGAGGCCACCCTCCTGACCTCATCAGACCGCCCGGTGCCACAGCGACGATGGCCGGACCGAAAGCTCAAGGAGGGAGCGATGGCCGGCAGGAGATTCGAGGTGGCAGATGTGGCAGCAGTGCTCCAGCACTGGCAGGCCGGACGCAGCCGGCGGCAGCTGGCCCGCAGCTTCGGCATGGGGAGGAACCGGGTCGACCGGATCGTGGGGGTGGCCGAGGCGGCGGGGCTGACCCCGGGTGGCCCGCCGCTCAGTCGGCCGGAGTGGGAGCGGCGAGTACCCGAGCTGTTCGCGGAGCGGGTGGCCCCGGCCGCGGCACCGCCGACCCAGGAGCTGGTGCGGTTCCATGCGGCGATCGTCGAGGGTCTGGCGGCGAGCACGGTGACCACGGTGTGGCAGCGGTTGTGCGACGAGCAGGGGCTGACCGTGAGCGTGTCGACCTTCCGCCGCTACGTGCGCCGCCACATCCGGGGAATGAGCCCGGAGGACGTGACGGTGCCCAAGGAGGTGACGCCGCCGGGCGAGGTGGCCGAGGTTGATTACGGCCTGCTGGGGCGGTGGGAGGACCGGCTGAACGAGAGGACGCGCAAGGTGTGGGGCTTCGTGATGGTCCTGCCCTTCAGCCGGATGACCTTCGTGTGGCCGGTGCTGATCTGCGACCAGGGTGCGTGGGTGGCGGCGCACGTCGCCGCCTTCCGCTTCTTCGGGGCGGCGCCGCGGCAGATCCGGGTCGACAACCTGAAGACGGGGGTGCTCCGACCTGACGTGTACGACCCGCTGGTGAACCGGTCCTATGCGGAGTTGGCCGAGCACTACGGCGTGCTCCTCGACCCCTGCCGGGTGAGGAAGCCGAAGGACAAGCCACGGGTGGAGCGGGCCATGCCCTACGCCCGGGACAGCTTCTGGAGCGGGCGCGAGTTCGCCATGGTGCCGGCGATGCGCGAGGCGGGGGCGGAGTGGAGCCGGGGCACCGCGGCCAAGCGGCCCCACGGGCTGCTGCCCGGGACCGTCGGCGAGATCTTCCAGGCGGTGGAGCGGCCGGCCATGCTGGGTCTGCCGGCGGAGCCCTTCGAGCTCGCCCACTGGGCCACGGCCACAGTGCATCCCGACTGTCGGATCCAGGTGCAGCGCCGCTTCTTCTCGGTGCCCTGGCCCCATGTCGGCAAGCGGCTGGAGGTCCGAATCGGCGAGCGGGTGGCCCGCATCTACGACGGCACCACCCTGGTCAAGACCCACGCCCTGCAGCCGGGTGAGCGCAACTACGTCGACCACGCTGACTATCCAGAGCAGAAGGTCGCCTTCCTGCAGCGAACGCCGAGCTGGTGCCGGCGCCGCGCTGTCGAGCTCGGCCCGGCGGTACAGGCCCTGGTCGACGACCTCCTGGCCGGGCCCCATCCGCTGGCCTGTCTGCGCCAGGCCCAGGGCATCCTCCGGCTCGCCGACACCCACGAGCCGGGGCGGCTGAATGCCGCATGCCAGCGCGCCCTGGTCGCCGACGGCAGCCTGCGCACGGTGCGCAACATCCTCACCCGTGACCAGCAAGTCGACGAGGACGAGCCGGCCGTCAGCACCGCCGGCGCTTTCCTCCACGGCGAGCAGCAGCTGCTCGAAGGGACACGGTGGTGAGGCCGGCAGAGCTGCAGAGCAAGCTCAAGACCCTCAAGCTCGGCGGCATGCTGCTCACCCTGGAGATGCGGCGGGCGCAGGCCGAGGACCAGCGGCTTGGCCACGTCGAGTTCCTGGCGTTGCTGCTCGACGACGAGATCGATCGGCGGCAGTCGAAGATGCTGGCCCAGCGGCTCCACCGAGCCCGCTTCGAAGAGCCGAAGACCCTCGAGGAGTTCGACTTCTCCTTCAACCCCCAGATCCCCGCCGAGCAGCTGCGCAACCTAGCCACCTGCGGCTTTGTCGAGCGTCACGAGTTGGTGCTGCTCTGTGGGCCGGTCGGGGTCGGCAAGACCCACGCGGCGCAGGCGTTGGGGCACGCCGCCTGCCGTGCCGGGTACACCGTGCTCTTCACCAAGACCTCGGCCTTCCTGCGCGACCTGGCCGGAGGCCGGGCCGACGGCAGTTGGGAGCCTCGGCTGCGCCGCTACCTGCAGAGTGACGTGCTCATCCTCGACGACTTCGGGATGCGCGAGTTCACCCCCTCCCAGGCCGAGGACCTCTATGAGCTGATCTGCCAGCGCTTCCGGGTCGGCAGCCTGCTGGTCACCAGCAACCGCGCCCCCAAGGACTGGTACCCACTCTTCCCCAACCCCGTCCTCGCCGAGAGCGCCCTCGACCGCTTGGTCAACAGCGCCCACCACGTGATCCTGCGAGGCCGCAGCTATCGGCCTTTCCGGCGGCCGGACGGAGGCGGTTACCCAGCCGTCAACGACCCCGATGACACCCCAGCCGGCCAGCCCGGCCGAGCGCTCCAGGCGCGACCCGCTGAGACGCCCCCGGAGGCCAGCGACGACCTCGACCAGATGTCGGATACCCCCCTTCCGGAGGCCGCCACCCGACCACACAGGAGGGCCGCCAACCCACTACCATCCTGACCAGAAGACGGGGCACCGGGTGGCCTCATCGCGTGACCGTGAGTGGCTCCATCACGTGACCGCGGGTGGCCTCATCGCGTGGCGTTCGACATTTCCCGGCTCCCTCCGTTTTCTCCGACACGCCTCACGCCTGCCATCGCGTTTGCGTCGTTCATCGATACCGTACCCTATGCACCCTCCGGTCATCTGTTCGATCCACCGTTCCCTGGGCCGCCCTGTCTCGCCGGCTGAGCAGTGCCGTCAAGCCGCCGCCACGTCACGCGACGATGGCCGATCCGCCCAGCAGCCCATGGTGGACCGGGTGGTCCGATGGAAGCGCCGTCCCAGTGACGACAGTGGCGTACGCGGCGTATGCCGCGTATTGCGCGTTCTGTTTGAGACCGGCGAGCGATCACGCGGAAGCCTCCCACCGGCGGCGCTCATGTAACAGTTCGCCGAGAGATCAGAATGCAGCGCACGCGGCTGTACCGCCGTACGGGTCGAACATAACCCGTCTGTACTCTCAGACGACGCGAAACTACCGCGTCTGTACGCGCGTACGCGTCGAACTTCGCCGTGACGTACGCAGCGTGTGCTGCGTACTCGTCGCTCGCTACGGTGAGGGCGCGGGACCCGTAGGCGACTCGTACGCGATTCGTACGCGCCGGCTGCTGGGATGGCACCGTGCAGCAGCCTCTCGTCGACCCGCTCCCCATGGGCACGAGCCGAACCCGTGTTGCCCCGCTGCTGCGCACCGTCCCCGAGGCAGCCCGGATGTTGAGCGTCAGCGTGCGGACGGTCTGGCGCTTGGTCGATGACGGCACTCTTCCGCTCACGCACATCCGCGGGTCGGCGCGGATAAGTGATCAGGCGATCCGCGACTTCGCAGCCCGCGCCTCCCGCTGGCATCGACGGCCGGTGCGGAGGGCCGCAGGATAGGCCTGAGGTCGACGGAATGACAGCTTGGCTAGCTGCAGCGCCCACGCTTGTCGACTCCGGCCGTCGGGCGCTCTGCCCTCCCTGTTGCCGGCCCGCCTGTCGGCGATCAGGCAAAACCGGCCAGGGATGATCGGGTCAAAACCGGCCACCTGAGGTAGCTCCGAAGCCCGCCACACTCCGTCGGAAACGACGGAGGTGGACGTGGGGAACTACCTGAAGGTGCCTGACAGACAACGAGTTCTGGCCTTGCTCGATCTGGGCTGGAGTTACCGGCGGATCGAGAAGGAGACCGGGATCCGGCGGGAGACGATCTCGGGATACGACCGGAGGCGGTCGGCAAAACCGGCCAACCCGATCGCCGGCTCCGGGGATGAGGCTGGCGCTGCTGGGTTTCTCGGGGAGGAAAAGCGGCCAAACCCGATCGCCGGGTCGGGGCCGGGACCGGCCAGCGCCTGCGAGCCGTTCCGCGCGGTGATCGAGGCCGGGGTGGAGCGGGGCCTGACCGCTCAGCTGATCTGGCAGGACCTCTGCGAGGAGCACGGCTTCGCCTACGGATACCTCTCGGTGCAGCGGTTCGTGCGGGGGCTCCGGGGCCGTCGGCCCGAGGTCGCGGACGTCATGGAGCACCCGCCGGGGAAGGAGGCCCAGGTGGACTACTTCCAAAGCCCGGCGCTGGCGCTGGACCCGATGACCGGGAAGTGGCGGCGACCCTGGATCTTCCGGATGACGCTGAGCTGCAGCCGACACGGGTACGAGGAGGGGCTGTGGCGCCAGGACCGGCGCGGCTTCCTGCGTGCCCATGAGCACGCCTTCCTCGGCTTCGGCGGGGTGCCCGAGGTGGTCCGCCACGACAACCTCAAGGCGGCGGTCGTCCGGGCCTGCCTGTACGACCCCGACGTCAGCGAGCTCTACGCCGCCTTCGCTGAGCATTGGGGCTTCGTCCCGCTGCCCAGCCGGCCGCGGCACCCGCAGGAGAACGGGATCGAGGAGCGGAGTGGCGGCTACGTCAAGAGCAACGGGCTGAAGGGCCGCCGCTTCGACAGCCTGGAGGCTCTGAACGCTCATCTCCAGCACTGGAACCGGACGGTGGCCCAGCTGCGCATCCACGGCACCACCCGCCAGCAGGTCATCGCCCACTTCCTGGCGGTCGAGCGGCCGGCGCTGCGACGGTTGCCGGCCGAGCGTTTCGCCCTCTTCGAGGTGGGCACGCGGAGCGTCCATCCCGACGGCCACATCGAGGTGGGGGCGGCCTTCTACTCGGTGCCCCATCACCTGGTGGGGCGGAGCGTGAAGGTCCACTGGGACGAGCACCTGGTGCGGATCTACCTGGACGGCCAGGCAGTGGCGGTGCACAGCCGGGGGCCGGCGGGATCGTGGTGGACCCGGCCCGAGCATCGCCCGCCCCACAAGCCCGCCCGGCAGAGCGCCTACGAAGCCGCCCTACTGGCCAAGATCGAGCGCATCGGGGAGCGGGCCATGGCCTGGGCCCAGGAGGCGGTGGTGGAGCGCGAGGTCCGCTCCTACCGGCTGCTCCAGGGGGTGGTCGCCTTGACCCGGCGGCATCCGCGGGAGCGGGTGGACTGGGCCTGCGGGGTGGCCCTGGAGCGGCGCTGCTTCCGTTACCAGGCGCTGCGCCGCATCGTCGAGGCCGCCGCCGCCCGGGCACCGACGGCCAGCCTGCTCCAGCGCCATGAGCTGATCCGCGACCTGGCCGATTACGCCGCGGTGCTGACGTGACCGCGGCAACCTCGCCGACCCCGCCGAACCGGCGGCGCTGTGCGGGCCCAGGAGCCTCGCAAGCTCCGGCCCGCGACCACTCAGACCTGGGGAGAAGGACCATGCAGCCCGACCTCGACACCCGCCTGCGCCACCTCCGCCTCACCGGCATGGCCCAGATGCTGCCGGTGCGCAACCAGGAGGCGGTCAGCAACAGCCTGGCCTACGTCGACTTCCTCGACCTGCTCGTCGAGGACGAGCTCAATCGCCGTCGCGATCGGCTGCTGGCCCGCCGCATAGCCCAGGCGGGGCTCCCCCAGATGAAGACCCTGGACAACTTCGACTGGAGCTTCAACCCCGGTCTGCCCAAGGCGCTGATCGTCGACCTGGCCACGGCCCGCTTCGTCACCGAACGGGGCGGCGTCCTTCTCATCGGTCCACCCGGGGTGGGCAAGAGCCACATCTGCCTGAGCCTGGCCCTGGCCGCCATCCACGCCGGGCACACCGTCCTCTACCGCTCCACCTTCGACCTCGCCGAGGACCTCTCCGAAGCGGCGGCGCTGGGCACCCGGAAGGAGCTGATGCACCGGCTTACCCGTGCCGACCTGCTGGTCATCGAGGATCTGGGGATGCGCCGCTTGCCGGCGACGGCGGCCGAGGATCTCCTCGAGGTCTTCACCCGCCGCTACGAGGTCGGCGCCACCGTGGTCAGCTCCAACCGACCCATCGAAGACTGGGGCCAGCTGCTCGGTGACACTGCCGCAACCGGTGCCATGCTCGACCGCTTCCTCCACCACGCCGACGTCGTCCAGCTCCAGGGCAAGAGCTATCGGATGCACGACCGGCAGCAGCGACGCTCATCGAAGGACTTGACCCAGGAGGCCAGCTGACATCACCATGACCGTGCTCCTCGGGTGGCCGGTTTTCACCTGATCACGAGTGGCCGCATTTGCCTGATCGGTGACACCCGCCTCGAGGCGCCGGGTCAGGCGAGCGGGCCCGGGCGCGAGAACCGCGGCGCCGCAGCTGAGCTTGGAGACCCAGAGCGGCGGCGATCCGCGCGTACGTGTCGATGGTGGGGCTCTTGCGGCCGCGCTCGATCCTGCTGATCTCCTCCTGGGCCACTCCTGCGCGGGCAGCGAGCTGGGCCTGGGTGAGGTGGAGGTCGCGCCGCCCGGCGATGAGGGAGGTGATGAGGCTGTACTTCAGCTCCTTGGCCCGGAGGTCGCGAAGGGCCGCCGGTCCTTCGGCCTCCGCCTCGGTCTCGATCTCCGCGTAGAACCCGAGTTCGACAGTGACCCTTCCGAGGAGGCACACGAGGGCGAGTTCAGGCTGAGATCAGGACGGAGGGCGACGGCGGGGGGAGGCGTGTGACTACGTGGCGGAGGGAGGCGCTGAACTCGCGGCGGACCAGATCCGAATTGGGACCGGCACCGCCAACGCCTCAAACAATCCGGCCTGAAGTGGGGTCAGCTCGGTCCGCTGGGAGACCCTGCCGGCAGGGCCGCTGAGGTCCACCAGGGCGACCCGCTGGAGCTCACGGCGCAGCCGCGGCCAGGTCTGCGCGGTGGTCCGCTCGGCGACCCGCACCAGCAGCAGTCCCAGGAAGCAGAGCAGCACGTGGGCGGTGATGCGGTCCTCGCGACGGTGGTAGACAGGACGCAGCTCCAGGTGCTGCTTGAGGTCACGCCAGCCCCGCTCCACCTCCAGTAGCTGCCGGTAGCCGAGCGCGATGTCCTCGGCGCTCAGGGTGTCATCGCTGCTGCGCAGCAGGTACTTGCCATCCAGCCGCTCCTCCTCGTGGAGCAGGGCGGCGTTCACCGAGAGCCGCCCCGTCGACGACTGCTTGACGTAGCGGCCGAAGCGCCGGTTGATCCGAAGCGCGCAGGCCCGCTTGGCATGCACCCCCCGGGTCTGGTCGAGCAGCTTCAGCTCCGCCGCCAGGTCCGCGGCCAGCTGCTCGCGCTGCTCCCGGTCCCGCTGGGCCTCCACCGGGTTGCGGCAGATGACGTAGCGCAGCCGCGCCTCGCCGTCGCCGACCTGCACCTCCTTGACCTCCAGGTTGTCGCGCACCACCCGGTAGCGGCCGGGACGGGAGAGTGCCGCCTCCACCGCCCCGATCCCGGCGCGCATCCGCTCCCCGATGATGTAGTGGCCACCACCCCGCTGCAGGTAGCGCAGGTTCTCTTCGCCGGCCATGCCCCGGTCGGCCACCAGCACCACCCGGTTCAGCCGCCAGCCCCGCAGGTCGTCCTTGACCCGCTGGATGGTGGCGGCGTCGGCGGTGTTGCCGGGGAACACCCACACCCGGACCGGGATCCCCTCCCGGGTCACCGCCATGCCGATCACCGTCTGGGGACGGTCCTCTCGCCCATCCTTGCTGTGGCCATAACGGCGCAGGCCGTCCTCCCCGTCCTCGGCCTCGATCTCGAAGTAGGTGGAGGTGGTGTCGAAGAAGAGCAGGTCCACCTCCAGGTTGAGCAGGTTGGCGACTGCGAAGAAGACCCGCTCCTGCACCGCCTCGGCGTTCTCGAGCAGGAAGTCCATGGCCCGATAGCAGTGCTGGACGTCGAGCTGAGCCAGGCCCGGGATCACCACGTCGCGGCTCACCCACTCGGTGCAGGCCAGCTTGCTGCCTGGCTCCAGGCAGCGGTTGGCGACCAGGGCGAAGAGGACCCGCTCGACGTCGACGCTGAAACCGCGCTCCCGCAGCAGGCTTCGCAGCTGCTCGGCGATCCCCAGCCGCTCCCACAGCGCCGCCAGCACATGGGCACCGCCCAGAGGGCGGCTGCGCTCCACGCTCAGCTCACCGGGGTGATCCCCGTCCCCCGGCCGGTCTAGCCGCTCCAGGCTGCGGGCCAGCCGACGCAGCGCCTCCGGGTCGACGCTCTCGGCACGCCCGAAGTTGTAGATGACGTGGACCTTGGACTGTCCCCCGGGGTCACGAACGTTGTGGGCCAGCTGCAGGTACTCGACCACCGAGCCGTCCTTGTTGGCCCGCCGCGTCCGCCGCAAATACATACCTACGCATTCTAGCGGACGCCCATACCTCTGTGGGCTAGATCGTGTATCTACGCTTTCGGACCCGTCCCCCTACCCAGAGTGGCGATCCCGAGTTCAGCGCAGGCTCATTCTCCGTGCTGCGTATGCCTCTGGCTGTCGAACTCGGGTAGAAGTCGTCGAAGCTGCTCATGATGGCACCAGACTATGACCGATCACTCATAGAGTCAAGTTCGCTGGCGTAGCCGCCAGTCCCAGGCGTGACCCGGCGCGAAGTTATCAGCTGAGTTACGCGCGAAGTTGTCAGTAGCGACTGCGGTCTAGACTGATAGCCCTCCCCGAGTTCGACAGTGACCCGGCTGGGAGGGCACACGACCGCGAATACGGGTTGAATTGGGCTGAGAGGTAGGCCGCCGGCGCCGGCGTGTATCTATGCGGCGTGTTAGTGAGTTAGTAATGCGAATTCGAATCATCGCGCCGAACCACCTTTGTGTAGGAGCCATACACCGCATCGAGGAGATCCAGGTACGCGAGGTATTCGTCGGCCCGTTCCGCGTGCGACCCCGACAGGGCTTGCCGGATGGCAACAAGGCGGGTCCGCAGATCACGCAGGCCGGCATCGATATTCACCCTGATCGGTACTGCGATCCCGTGCTCAGCGAATGGGTACGCTGCAGCCAGGATCCACTCGTCGACGAGGTGGAGATCCCCGTGTAGGTCACCGAGGTCGTCGCGCGCGCTCCCCCTTGGGAATGGCGCTTGTGACCACGCCCGGTATGCCGTCAGAAAGTCTTCCATCTAAGTCGTCCAGTAGCTGACAATGTTGCCGTTGGCGGACAGAATTCCACCCGGTCCTCCGCCGGGCGTCCGCCACTTTACTCCCCACGACCCATCAGCCAACTCGTCGGGCTTTGAGTTTCCCGAAGGAGCGGCCGCCCACGCTTGGGCGGCAGCGTCGTAGTCCGCTTCGGTCATTCCCCCGCCGTGCGTCGCGACGTGATATGCGAAACTCTCAAGCGCCGACATGTTTGTCCCTTCCCACCCGTCGACAATGGCATCGCCATCCAGAGCGTCCCCTGTTCCTCCGGTCAGGACGGCCAGCACCGGTAGGCTGCTGAACTCCCCACCCTGATACGCCAGACTGCATTGGTCGGGGGCAGCACCTAGTCTGGCCTCGATCCGACTGGATATGCCGCCAGTGAGCCCGCTCGCCAAACCGTTGGCGAACTGCCCCGCGGTGCTGTTGTCGAACGATGTCGCGAATGACTGGCAGCCACTCTGCCAAACGAAACAGAGGCCATTTCCCGTCGGATCGCTCGTGTTCACGGTATCCCCATCGACGTAGCCGTAGGGGGAGAGCGTGGTGGCAACCTCAGGGTCCCACGGTGAGGAATTGACCGGTGGCGGAATCGTAGTAGCGGGCTCTCAGCCAAACAGATTAGCCGAGAATCACGACAGGATCACTTGCGTTTGTACCAGTCGCGCGCAAAGAACAGGCCGACTGCCGCTCCGATGACCAGTGCGATCCCGATAACCGCCACATCGAACACTACTGGGTGCTGGATGTCAGACCCTCCAATTGCGCCAGTGCCCACACCGGCAAAGAGGAAGGCGATGAGCATTCCGAGTACAGGGAGCGCCTTCGTGAGCGGTCGGTGACCGGCGGCCTCGCTACGGCGGAACCATACCCGGCCACCTGCGAGGACCGCGCACCCCAGTAGGACCGCGAGCGCTTGTATCAACTCTTGCAGCCTGCAACGCTCGCGCTGGTGCTGGGGCCGGCGGTTGCCAGACGTAGCCCGAGGGCATCGAGTAGGCTGCCAATCGTGAGCTTCTGCACGGCTCCTTGCAGATCAAGACTCAGATTCCACGCTCGCACCCCCGCCGGGATAAGGCCTGAATCGGCCAGCCACTCCGCCCCCTTTGCGGCAACCGAGTCGAACGGGACAAACCCAAGTACGTCAAAGACCCAGTCGGAAGCAGGGACGGATCTACCGGCAAGCTCATTCCCCACGTCCGTACCTAGACTGACAAGCACGCTGGCGTTCCGAACAAACGCAACGACGCCCGATGGATGCGGGTCAGTAAGATTATATACGAGGTTCGGATCGACATCCGAAATCGCAGTGGACACCGCTTGAGCACCGGTCTCACAGTTGCTTTGGCCGTTGGTGCAGAAACCGTTTTGGTTCAAGAAACTTAGAACATTGCAGCCTATCCAGACGCACAGGCCAGTCGGATCGGTCGCGTTCAGCGGATCATCGGCCACGTACCCGTAGGGGGACAGCGTGGTGGCGACGTCCGGATCGATGGTTAGGAACTGGGCAGTGGCGGGATCGTAATAGCGGGCGATCAGATAGATCAGCACGCCGTCAGTGGAGTAGCCCCCGGTGAAGCCAATCGGGAGCGTGACCCCCGTCTGGCTTTGAAGTGCTCCCGTGGGAGAGTACTCGAACGTGGCAGCCACACTGCCGGTGCTATCCAGGAGCACGCGCGGGCTGTGGAGCTCGTCGGTGAGGGCGTAGTTCGTTCCAGCCGAGGCGCTGACCACCTCCAGCAGGCCGCCGGAGGGGCCGTAGAGGTAGTCATTGACCCCGTCGCTGAGAAGGACTGGCGTCCCGCCCGCAGCCGTGTCGTACACGAAGGTCTCAGACGTAGCGGTGACATCGCTGGTAAGACGCACCCCGTCCCCCTGGTACGTGTAGGTGGTGGCACATCCGGAGGTCTGCGACACCAGGCGGGAGGCCTGGTCGTAGCAGTAGGTCTGGGCGGTGCCGGTGGGAGGCACAGTGCTCACGCGATCGCCATCCGCGTCGTAGGAGTAGGTGGTGGTGCCCGCAGAACTCGAGCTGGAGGTCAGCTCGCTTGCGCCACTGAAGACCTGGGTGGTCCCGTTAGCCAGCTGGGTGGGACTGCCGGACGGGCTGTAGCCACTCGTCGCCCCGTTGGTCGCGGTCAGCCGACTGTCATCGTCGTAGCCGTAGGTGAAGTTGGCGCTCAGAGCACCACCGTCCGTCTCGGCCCCGATCAGGTCGGCCGCGTTGGGAGTGTAGCTGATCGAGGCGAGCGAGCTCGACGGGTCGGCGGTCGGCGCTGCCCCCATGCTCGTGGGCGTGCCACCCAGATCGAAGCTGGCCGTCTCGGTCGTTCCGTTGGGTAGCACAGTCTGGGTGAGATTTCCGTCGGCGTCGTAGGAGAAACTGGTGGTCGCGGCATTCCAGTCCGTGAGCGACGCCATGCGCCCGGCCGGGTCGTACGTGTAGGCGGCCGTCGGAGTGCTGTTGCTCGCCGTCGCGGGGTATTGCAAACTCTTGCGCACCCCGGAACTGAACCACTTGTAGACCAGCTTGTGGGCGGTGGCGGGCGAACCCTTGGCTGCGGTGAAGGTGTCCGTCAGCACGTCGCCGAGATCGTCGTACGTGTAGGCATCGGTGCCCAGCCCGCTGGTCACCATGGACTTGCGCCCGCCACCCGCGAAGTAGGTATACGTCACTTCCGGCGTGGCGGCATAGCCGGCCGGAGGCTTCGAGTAGCTCGCCGCGATCACCCGGCCCGCCGCATCATAGGTGGTGGTCTCGGTTCCAGCCGGGTTCTGCTTGGTGCTCACGAGGCCTCCGGCCAGGTAGGTGTAGCTGGTCACCTCTCCGCTCGGATCTGCCGCGGATGGCGGGCTCGTGGTCGTGTAGAGCGCGGAGGCGTCACCAGCTGCCTTCGGGGCAGCCTCGGCGCAGCTTGCTGTCTCCCAGTAGTAGCAGTTGGTGGTGACGTTCCCCCCTGGGTCAGTGGTCTGCAGGGTCTGGCCGTCCGGATCGTAGGTCGTCTGAGTCGTATCCCCATCTGGATCGCTGTCATCAAGGAGCCGACCGGCGGCATCGTAGATGCGGGTCTCGTAGCCCGGGTTGGAGCCGGTGGCCGGCGGGGTAGAGGGCGGCGCGGCAGGGCAGAGGTAGGGGTAGCTCGCGGTCGGATTGGCGGCCAGCCAGGCCGTCGCGTCGATCGGGGGGGAGGTGCAGTACAGGCGGCCGTCCTGGTCATAGGCGTTCACCGTGGTCGCGCCATCGGGATTGGTCTGCTGGAGGAGCGTTCCGGTGGGGCCGTAGAAGCTGCTCTCCACCCCGGAGGCGGCTGAGTTGGGAGGCGAGGCGATCCATGCCGCCTGCCAGGTCGGGCAAATCCGTACACCCGATTGGTAGGCATCAGGGCTCACCGTGCAATACGCGTTGCCATCGGGGTCATAGGCGGTGAGGGTGGTCGACGGGTTGCTCGTGCCCTGGGCCACGGTCTGGCTGACCACCCGGTTGTCGGCGTCATTGGTGTAGCTGGTGGTCACGTTCGGAGCCGCCGTCGCGTCGTTGGCCTCCACCGTCTCGGTCAGGAGGTTGCCGGTCGCATCGTACGTGTTAAGGGTGATCCCGCCGAGCGGGTTGGTCACCTGGGCCAGCCGTCCCTCCGAGTCATACGTGTCGATGGTCGCCCCCTTGTAGGGATCGGAGCTCAGGGTCGGGGGCTTCGACGGCGGACTGCTCGGGCAGGTGATGTTGTGGGAGGAGGCGAGAGGGCCGACCTGGCAGTAGCGCTGCCCCGCCTGATCGTAGGCGCTCAGGGTGGTACCCCCCGTGGGGTCGGTCACCTGGACAACCTGGCCAGCTTGGTTGTAGAAGGTGGAGGTCACTCCCGCAGGCGGCGAGCTGGGTGAGGGCGGCGTCGCGGGGCACGTGACTCCCTTTGCCGACTCCAGGGGGTCCACTTCGCAGTAGCGGCGACCGGCGCTGTCGTACGCGTACTGAGTCTCCGCAGCGTACGAACCGAACCCGACAGTTTGGGTCAACACCTGCCCGGCTGCGTTGTACGTGTACGAGGTGACGCTGCCGTCGGGGTCGGTGGTGGAGGTGACCAGCCAAGGGTAGGCGGCGTCGGTGTACTGGTAGGTGTTCACATCCCCGTCAGGGTCAGTGGCGGTCAGCGGGTCTCCGGATGGGTTGAACGTGGTGGTGCTTGTCCCCGCCACATGGGGCGACCCGTACGCGGGACACGTGATCCCCTCCTGGTAATCGACCGCGTCGACGGTGCAGTACGCCAGACCTGGTGGTACCGAGAGACCACTCGGGATATAGGAGGTGATGCTGGTGGCCCCGGTCGGGTCGGTCTTGGCGATCAGGTTCTCATTCGCGTCGTAGAAGGAGATCGTCGCTCCCGGCCAGGGGTCGTCTGCCCCCGGTGCGGGCGGGGAAGGGGGCTCGATTGTCGGACACTGCACCCCGTCGAGGTACTCCGCCGCGTTGACCTGGCACCAGGGCTCGTTAAAGCTCGTGTACTCCGTCTGGGTGGTGTTGCCGAGGGCGTCGGTCTGGAGCGTCGCATCGCCTGAGGAGTACGGCGTCGCTCCCGGGCTGCTGTAAGTGTCGAGCACCGATGAGGCGACGTTTCCATCGGGATCCTGCACCGCGCTGTTGACCAGCGACACCGGATCTCGGTCATAGTAGGTTGCCGAGGGAGCGGAAGTCCCCACGCCAGTGGTCTCCACCGTCAGGACCCCGCTCGAGTATTGATAGGTCGACACCTGAGCCGGGATGCCGGTGACGCTGGAGCCTGCGGGAGAGACGCTGACGACGGTCGTCGACCCGGTGACCGTAGTGGGCTCACCGTAGTAGGCGAAGGTGACCGTGCCCGAGCTCCCCACCTGCTCGGCGACGCGCCCGCTGGTGTCATAGGTGTTGGTCTCCTGCTCCCCTGATGGGAACGTGGTGACCAGCAGGTCGCCCTGCATTTCCGGCGTAGCGTTGCCGCTGTCGTAGATGTAGGTGGTGGTCAACCCGCCGGGCTCGGTCGCTGAGGACAGACCCACTTCGCCCGCGGGGCTGGAGGGTGCGCAGCTCTGGCCCCAGTAGCAGAAGCTGGTCTGCTCGCCCCCGCTCGCCGTCGCCGAGCTCAGCCGGCCACTCGAGGCGAAGGCCAGGGTCAGGCTTCGCCCCGACGCGCTGCTCGCCCATACCGTGCAGGACGCCGCGGAGAGGGGGCACTCGCCCGCCCCCGGGCTCTCGGACGCTGCCACCAGGGTGTTCCCCTCCTCGTCGGCGATACTCTCGAGCAGGCCCGAGGCCGAGAACGTGAAGGTCTCCTGTCCCGTCACCTGACGAGTGAATGTCCAGCTGCCGTCTGAGTTCTGGCTCAGCGATGCCATCACCCGCGGTGCCGTGGGGCAGAAGTTCTCTCCGGACGGGCACCATGGAGGGGGGCTGGAGCCTGCGGCGGTGAAGCCGATCTCCGCGCCGTTCTCCTCGGTGATGGTCGCCGTCTGGGAGCTGGAGTTGTAGCTCAAACTCATGCCCAGGTTGTACGACCAGCCATACCCCAGCGGGCCGGCCGGCATCCCCGCGGCAAGCTGCGCCTGGGCCAGCTGAGCGTCGTAGGTCCGGCTCAATGCTAACGGAGGCCCGGCGCCCGGCACCTGGAGGTCGGCCTGGGCAAGGGTGTAGTCGCCCGTGGCGGTATTCACCGGGCCCGCGACGGGGGCCTGCGCCCCCAGACCCGTCTGACAGTTACACGGCGCAGAGGGGTCGCCACCCCCGTAGCCGTCGGTCCCCACCGGCCCGCCCACCGGCGTCACCGGCTCCGGCGCAGCCCCGAACGGAGTGTCGACAAGGACCCAGGCCTTGCCATTCCACTGCTCGGTAATGGTCGAATAGGTAGCCTCGCAGCACGAGGTGTAGCCGACAGCCACGCACCAGCTGCTGCTGGTGCAGCTCACTCCGGAGAGGCGGTTGTTCAGGGTGTTGCTGGCATCGGCAGAGGGCACCGTCCTCCAACTGCTGCCATTCCACGTCTCACTGCGTGTCTGGGCCCCGGCGAAACCAACAGCGACGCACCAGCTGGAGCTGACACAGTTCAAGGCCATCACGCTGTTGTCGGCGCTGGGGGCAGAGGTGATGTTCCAGGTACTCCCGTTCCAGATCTCGATCAGGTTCTTCTCGACGTCGCTCTTGATGGCGTAGGACCCTCCCTCGGCCATGCAGGAGTTGGCAGCGGCGCAGCTCACGGCACCGAGGGAGGCGGTCGAGTTCTTGGGGTTGGGAGAGGGCGTGATGCTCCAGTTGCTCCCGTCCCAGCTCTCGATCAACGTCTGAGAGTCGCCGTCGCCGACGGCGATACAGGAGCTGGCGGTAAGGCAACTCACTCCAGACAGGCCGCTCTGCGCGCTGCCGCTGGGGTTGGGAGAGGGGGTGATGCTCCAGCTGCTCCCGTCCCAGCTCTCGATCAGCGTCTCATCGTTGCCCGTGCTGGAATCCCAGTTGTCGCCAACGGCGACACACGAGTTGGCGGTGACGCAATTCACCCCGAGGAGCTCGCTCCCTGCGCTGCTGATGGCGTTGGGAGAGGGAGTGATGCTCCAGCTGGCTCCGTTCCAGTCTTCGATGAGCGTCTGAGTGACGCCCAGGCTGGGGATGTAGTCGTTGCCAACAGCGACGCACCAACTGGCACTGACACAGCTCACCGCCTGAAGCCGATCACTGCTGGCCCCGTTGGCAGAGGGGATGATGATCCATTCGCTCCCGTTCCAGACCTCAACCAGGGGTGCCATGCCCTCCTCGCCCCAGACGACCTCAAGCTCGCCTATGGCGACACACCAGCTCGCGCTGCTGCAGCTCACCGCAACGAGGTTGGTGGTCACGGACTGGGTGGGGCCGAATGACGCAGTTTCGCCGGCCGCGCCTTCCCGCGTCGCGTTCACCGACGTCAACTGCGATGGCTTGTCGCCAGGCTCACTCGGCGTCGGAGAGCCCGGCGTGGGGAGGACGTTGCTTTGCGCTGGGCGCGAATGTCCGAGGGGAGCGGCAACGCCGGGGATCGAGTTCCATCCGGCGAGAGCGGACAACAGCATGACGCTCACCAACCAGGACATGAGGAGCTTGCGCACCCGGTCGGCGTGCGGACGCCGAAGCGCCCGAGCATCGCGAGGCTGGCCCCTCGTGACCAGCACGGGCGAGGCGACGGCACCCACGTGTTCGCTAGGGCGGAACTGGTGGGCTGGCACGCTTCTGGTCATGTCGGGGATCCCTCGCTCTTGTGCAGCGACGCGCCGCCGCACCCGCGGCTTGGGGTCGAGATATCCCCGCCCCTCTAAGCGTCGGCAGAGTATCAGCCGCGGACCTTGAGGTTCTAGGGCCTTCGTCCCTGGCGCCCTTGTGACCTCCGGCCATACGCTAGAGTCTCCTCATGATGATCCGCCGGTCAGCCCGATGGCGGTAGGCGGGCGCTCCTTCATCCTCTCGGAGCCACTTCCGAACGGGAACGCGATCGCCTGACTTGCGGGGTTCTTGAGAGGCGGCTGCTGGTTCTGAAATACAGATTCGGCCGCCACATGGGCCGATGAACAGATGTGCCGCCTTCTAACTAAGCGCGCAGGTCGCAGGTCCGAGTCGTGCAGTGGGTACGAGGCCTAGCGGGCGTGCGGCCACACCATCTGCGCGTGGCACGCAGCATCCATGAGACGAGGCGAAACCTCGAGGAAGCCCGCCTGTGGGAGTTGTCCGATGGCGTCGACGTCCAGTTGCCCTCGGCCTCCCCTGATCGGATCGCTCGTTGTCATATAGCGCCTTCGACCGTCAGCCGGTCCGGCAACTCTGGCGCGGCGTCGACCTCGCGACGCCGACCGTGGCGCACCCCCCTGGTCAGCATCGCTGTGTCCTTCTCGAAGGCGTTGGCGATCACCGCCAGCTCCGCCGGGGTGAACCGGGCGGCGATCACCTCGCGCATCGCCTCGACACTCGGGTAGCCGGCCGCCCGCACGGCCTTGGCGGTGACCGAGTAGACGTAGGGGCGCCGAGCCCGCGGTCGGAACGGACCTTGGCGAGCAGCCTTTGGCCTTGTCGTGGCCACACCAGCCTCTCCGCGATGTAACTGGCATATATTTGCCGTCGTTTATATGCTACTATGGCGCCATGCCCCGCACGAGCTCGCTTGCCACCCACCGTCAGACCAAGCCAGGCCACATCGTCACGGCAACCACCTTCCGCGAGCTCCCGCCATCGACGGTGGCTCATGCCCTGTCCCGTCTGGCGGCCCGAGGGGAACTCGTACGCGTTCGACGTGGCCACTACTACGTGCCGAGGACAAGCCGGTTCGGGCCTGTCCCGGCTGACCGTCTCCACGTTGCCCTCTCAGCCCTCGACGAGGTCCGGTACACGCCCGGTGGGGTGGCCGCGGCCAATGCCCTCGGCTTCACCACTCAGCTCCCCATGGGACGCGCCGACATCATCTCGACCCGGGGCAGGCGGCTGCGCCGGCGGGGGCTGGAGGGGCTCCGGATCCTCGAGAGAAGCCCGGTGAGGCGCTCCCTGACCCTTGACGAGAATGCGTTTCTGGAGGTGCTCCGCGACATCAAGCACCTCTCGGATCTCTCCGCGGAGGAGACCCGCGCTCGGGCGGTCCAACTCATCCGCGATGGGGTCATCTCCCTGGATCGCATGGCCGTCGCAGCCTGGGACGAGCCGCCACGGGTCCGAGCCATGCTTGGCGCCCTGGCTGAGGCGGTCGAGGCCCCGGCCGCGGTTGTGGAGCGATATCGAGAGATGGTCCATCCTTGCTCCCGCTACGCCTTCGGTCCGCTGCGCGACCTCCCGACTGCCCGATCCTGGGGAGCTCAGTGATCGACCCGCGAGTCAATGAGGGGGATCTTGCCGACCTGTGCCGGGTCGCTGTGGTCGATGCCCTCGGCGGTGACAACCCGGCGCCCGTGGCGATCCTTGAGAAGGACTACTGGGTGACCCGCCCACCTAGAACTCAACCAGGTACCGCGGGACAAACGTGTCGCTAGTCGGCCGCGCTCCGGCGATCCGATCCACCCGATAGCCTCGCAGTGCCCCGCTGTCATTCACCACGAACAGGAGGAGGTTCCCGTCGTTGGTCCGTCGCAGTGAATATGGCTCTACGCGACGCGGGCCCTGGCGGCCATCTTCGGCCCGGTAGTCGATGTCCACCTTGAGGCGGTTGGCGCCTGCATACCGGATCAGCTCCAGAGGGAACCCTCTACGCCAGGAAGTGATCGCCTTTGGGGGAATCCAATCGGGATCGAGGTCCCCTCGTTGGACACGTGGGGGAACTGGAAGGGAAACCTCTCCCGCGAGCCACAGGAAGACGGCATCGAGCGTATTCCAGACGTCACTGAAGGGCGGCAGCGGGCTGGGAAGCTGGTGAGCGAGCATGTTTGCCCACTCGGCCTCGATCTCATCACGAAAGGGAGAAGAACGGATGCTTTCGAGCGTCGGCACTTCGATGTCAGCATGGCGACACTTCCTGGCGAGCACCTCCGCAACATCGGCAGCTCGCCCAATCAAGTCCGGGTGGCGATGCATGTGAATCACGTCATACAAGTCGCGAGGCCGGCATCGTTCCGCGAGCGCCCGAAGCTTCTCGGCGAACACCTCGGTGAGTGAGTAGCAGAAGGCTCCTTGCCCCGCGGGGAGGGCGTCACTGTATTGGTGCCCAATCGACCGGAAGACCCCAGAGAGGACCAGGACCTCATCGCTCGTGATGTCGACCTTCACCTTGGGAAGCTGCCGAGGAGCACTGGGCCCGCGATAGGCAATGCGGCCTTGGGTGGTCGACTTGCCTCGCGAATTCCGGCGGCGTCGGAATGAAGTGCCGTCAACCACGAGGCTGACTCCCGATTCTTCTTGCAACCAGTCACGAATCGACTGGAAGATGGGTACCAGGTCCTCTGGCGCCTCTGGGCCGCTGTTCACGATGGTGAAATCGAGGTCCTCCGAGAAGCGATACGTCTCGTAGTAGCACTTCCGGAGGCACGTGCCACCCTTGAGCACCCACGATTGGGCGAGCAGCGGCTGAGTCGCTATCCCCGCCAGAAGCCACCCGAGGACGTAGTCCTTCTCGATGATTCCCGGATCGAGTGACCATTCGGCGCGGAGATCAAGAATCTCGCGCGTCGGGATCACGTCGGCACCTCAGCGTGGACTTCAACGTTGAGGCGAAGCCGCCATCGCATCAGTCGTACCCCCTTGGGCGACCCGTCCGGATCGAGCGCTGACACTCCTTCTGGGAGTTCGTGCGCGGCAGGCCGCGATATGGGAGGGGTTGTCATGGTGGAGCGTTTCAAACAGGTAACCGAGCCGCTTGAAGACTGTCCGGTTGCCGAGGCGATCGCCATATTCGATGAGGAGCCCCGCATCGTGGTCGTGCAGGTATGTGGCGAGGATCTCGGCACAGTGGCGAATGCCGCCACCGAGCCGTGGTTCGTCCAAGACGTCTATGACCGTCCGGGCCGGGTCCGCCATCTTGAGTCGGAGTTCCCGCTGCCATTCGGTCTTGAGCCCCCACGTCATTGCGGGGGTTGGTACATGTCGGACGAGATACTCGTGATCAAGAAGGACCACTGTCGAACTTCGAACTCGCTGGCTCGTCTTCAGCACCGTGGTGCGAAACAGTTGTTCCGTCAGCGACCAGTAGCTGGCAGCCGTCCATCCCGTGAAGTAGCAGGGCGACCAGACGGCTGCGGCCACGGCCAGCGCATCTTCCGACCAAGCTGCGGGATTGCTCGCATCGAGCGGGACCGGGATATACAGGCCACGCCGCGCCCTTCGGAGCCAGCCCTCCGATGTCCAACGGGAAAGTCTCTTGGCCGCGTCCTGGGGGTCGATACCCAGCTTGGAGGCGACATCGGCGGGCCGAACGAACCGCTGCCCGTTTCCCAGGACTGCGGCCAACTCAGAGCGACCTCGAGAGCCGATGCCGGCCGGTTGAGATATCGTCATACCAACAACTCCCGCCTTATGCGATGTGTCGGCCTCATACTATCAGACATAGAGACGCCTGTAACTCTCGCCTAATGCGAGTTAGTGGCTTGTGGATATCCACACTAGGAGGCGGCACCTCCCCCCCTACCCGAAGATGGCCTGGACCGCAGCGGCCGCCTGGGCCTCCATGCCGCGGGTCACGTGGGCGTAGACGGAGAGGGTGATCGCCTCCGAGGCGTGACCGAGGATGCGACTGACCACGTGGGCGGGAACGCCGCCCTGGAGCATCAGGGTGGCGGCCGTGTCCCGCAGGGCGTGGAAGGTCATCGGGGGGAGCCCGGCACGGTCCAGGTGGGTGTGGAAGGCCCGGCCGAGGGTCTGGGAGTGCATGAGCGTCCCGTCGCCTCCTGGGAAGACGAGTTCCACGGCTGGCGCTGACCGCGCCCGGTGGGCGGCCAGGGCCTGGACCGTGACCTGCGGGATCGGGATGTCGCGGAGGCTCCGGGTGGTCTTGGGGGTGTCGATGGTTCGGCCTCCGCCGATCCGGGTGGTGACCGTCCCGCGGACCAGGACGCGACCGCCCTCGAGGTCGATGTCGCGCCAGCGGAGGGCGCGGATCTCGCCCGAGCGCATCCCCGTGGTCAGGGCCAGGGTGTAGAGGGCCGCGAACCCCTCCCCCCTCGCCGCCTCGATCAGCCGCCTGGCCTCCTCGGCGTCGAGGATCACCTTCTCCCGGCTGCGGACGATCCGCGGCAGCCGGACGTGGCGGGAGGGGTTGCGCTGGATCATCGAGCGCCTCTCGGCGTCGCTCAGCATCGCCTTGAGCACCACCGCGGCGAAGTTGCAGGAGGTCCCCCCGAGCCCCTGGGCGGCCAGCTTCACGTAGAGGTCGCCCAGGTGACGCTCGGTGACCCTGGCGACCGGCACGTCGCCCAGCACGGGCACGATGTGGAGCCGGAGGGCCCGCTCGTAGGCGGCCCAGCCCTGGGGCTTCATCGAGGCCCGGCGTTCGGTCAGCCACTCCTCGGCGAAGGCGGCGACCGAGGCCTCGGCCGCCGGCCGCCACTCCCCCTTCTTGGCCTCGGCCTTGCGCTTGGCCTCGGCCAGCGTCTTGCCGTAGCAGGCGACCCGCTTGCCATCGGCGAGCTGGGCCCGGACCACCCAGAGACCGTCCTCGCGCCGGTACCCCTCCCCCTTCCGCCGGTGCCGTTCGGTGTCCGCCATGGCCCGGCAGGCTAGCACAACTGTGCCTTTCACTGTGCCATTCAGAGGCATAGGCTGGCACGCCAAGGCACAATCTGCCTGCTATGGAAGGGAAATCCCGAGTTGCGTTACGCCCCGTGGCAGAACTTGTACTTCTTGCCGCTGCCGCACCAGCAGCGCTCGTTGCGGCCCATCTTGCGCGGCGAGCCATTGCCGTTGCCGCCCGGCTGGGTCGCGGCGCCGTCGGTGCGGCGGGTTCCCGCGGCGGAGCTCTCCACCACGTTGCGCACCCGGGTCTGGGGCTGCATGCCGGCGCCCCCGGGGATGGCCACGCCACGGCGAGCGGGGGCCATCGCCCGTCCCGGGCCGGCGCTGACCGGGGTGGGGGCGGGCTCGGGGATGGGCAGGGGTGCGGGCACGGGGGTGAAGGGGGGGGACACGGCGAGGACGGGCCCCGCGGTCGCCCCGGTGGCAGGCGCCGGCGCCGAGCCTGCCCCCTTCACGGTGGCTCGAGCCAGCGAGCCGCTCGCGGCCGCCGCGGCGGGCCGCGCCGGGGGCGGGGCGGCTTCGGGCTCGGCGCTCCGGCCCGCTCCGGGCTGGTCCGAACGGGGTGAGGGCGGGGCGGTCTCCCCGGAGGCGGCCTCGGACGGCGCCGGCTCCTGCGCCGGCTGCAGGGCCTCGAACTTGATGGTGTAGAGGAAGCGGACGATGTCCCGCTGGATGTCCGCCATCAGGTCCTGGAAGGAGCGATAGGCCTCCTGCTTGTACTCGACCAGCGGGTCCATCTGGCCGTAGCCGTGGAAGCCGATCGACTCGCGCATGTGCTCCATCTGGGTCAGGTAGGAGCGCCACTTCTCGTCGATCACGCTGAGCATGACGAGCTGCTCGGCGCGCCGCATCAGCTCCGCCCCGTGCTTCTCCTCCAGCTCCTCGTAGATCGAGGTCAGCTCCCCGACGATCGTCTCGACCACCTCGGGGACGCTCTCACCCAGGGAGCTCAGGTCCACCTCGGCGACCGCCGGCAGCAGCGGCCCGGAGAACTGGCGCATCCGATCCCAGAGGCCCTCGAGGTCCCAGGTCTCCCGGTTCCGGCCCTCGCAGAAGGTGGGCACCTCCTCGCTCACCACGTGCTGCAGCATGCTGAGGAAGTTGGCCCGGGTGTCGACGCCCTCCAGGATCTTGCGCCGCTCGCCGTAGATGATCTCGCGCTGCTTGTTCATGACGTCGTCGTACTCGACGACGTGGCGCCGGGTGTCGAAGTGATAGCCCTCGACCCGGGCCTGAGAGCTCTCGATCTGGCGGCTGAACATCTTGGACTCGAGGGCCACGTCCTCGTCCACGTGCAGCCGGCCCATCAGCCCCTGGATCCGCTCCCCGCCGAAGACGCGCAGCAGGTCGTCCTCGAAGGAGAGGAAGAATCGGGTCTCCCCGGGGTCGCCCTGCCGCCCGGCCCGGCCACGGAGCTGGTTGTCGATGCGGCGTGACTCGTGCCGCTCGGTGCCGATGATGTAGAGGCCCCCGAGGTCGGCGACGCCCTCGCCGAGCACGATGTCGGTGCCGCGCCCCGCCATGTTGGTCGCGATGGTCACCGCCTCGCGCTGGCCGGCCTCGGTGATGATCACCGCCTCGCGCTCGTGCTGCTTGGCGTTGAGGACGTTGTGCAGCACGCCCTGCTTCTCGAGCAGGCGGGAGAGCCGCTCCGACTTCTCGATGCTGGTGGTGCCGACCAGCACCGGCTGCCCGGCCTGGTGGCGCTCCACGATGTCGTCCACCACGGCCTTGAACTTGGCGGCCTCGGTCTGGTACACGAGGTCGGCCTCGTCGCGCCGGATCATCGGCTGGTTGGTGGGGATGGGCACCACCTCCAGCTTGTAGATCTTGTCGAACTCCTCCGCCTCGGTGATGGCGGTGCCGGTCATCCCCGCCAGCTTGTGGTAGAGGCGGAAGAAGTTCTGGAAGGTGATGGTGGCGAGGGTGATGTTCTCCTGCTGGACCTGGACCCCCTCCTTGGCCTCGATCGCCTGGTGGAGGCCATCGCTCCAGCGCCGTCCGGGCATGGTCCGGCCGGTGAACTCGTCGACGATCACCACCTCGCCGTCCCGGATGATGTACTCGCGATCGAGCTGGTAGTGGACCGCGGCGCGGAGCGCCTGGTTGACCTGGTGGGCCTCGATGGCGTGCTCGATGTCGAAGATGTTGGAGATGCCGGTCCACTTCTCGAGCTTGGCGACGCCGTCGTCGGTGAGGGTCACCGACTTGGTCTTCTCGTCACTCGTGTAGTCGTCCTCGGCGACCAGGTTCTTGATCAGCCGGGCGTAGGTGTAGTACTTCTCGGTCGGCTCGCTGGCCTGACCGCTGATGATCAGCGGGGTGCGGGCCTCGTCGACCAGGATCGAGTTCGACCTCGTCGACGATCGCGTAGTGGAGCCGGCGCTGGACGCACTGCTCGACGGTCATCGCCATGTTGTCGCGCAGGTAGTCGAAGCCCAGCTCGTTGTTGGTGGCGTAGGTGATGTCGCAGGCGTAGGCCTCGCGCCGGGTGCAGGGCCGGAGGTGCTGGAGCCGGGAGTCGGGGTGGGTCTCGTCGAGGAAGTCGGGGTCGTAGACGAAGGAGAGGCTCTGACCGGCGATCACCCCGACGCTCATCCCCAGGAAGTGGTACACGGGCGCGTTCCAGCCGGCGTCACGGCGGGCCAGGTAGTCGTTGACCGTGACCAGGTGGGCACCCTTGCCCAAGAGCGCATTGAGGTAGAGGGGGAGGGTCGCCACCAGGGTCTTGCCCTCTCCGGTCTTCATCTCGGCGATCTTGCCGTCGTGGAGCACGATGCCCCCCACCAGCTGGACGTCGAAATGGCGCATCCCGAGGACCCGGCGGGCCGCCTCGCGCACCACCGCGAACGCCTCGGGGAGGATCTCGTCGAGCCGCTCCGCCTGCTCCGACTCGCGTTCCTTCTTCTCCCGGCGGGCGTACTGGCGCTCGATCTCGGCCTCGCTCTCGGCGCTGACGTCGCCGCTCGCGAACTCGGCGGCGGCCCGGTCCGCGCTCTCGCCGAGCACGTCCAGGTCCTCGGCGTAGGTCTGGCCGAAGCTGATATCGGCCCCCTCGTAGCCGATCCGCTCGCGGAACTCGTCGGTCTTGTGGCGCAGCTCCTCGTCGGAGAGGGCGCGCATCTCCTCCTCGAGGCCGTTGATCTCCTCGACGACCCGCAGGTGGCGGTTGATCTCCCGCTTGTGGGGATCGCCGAGCACCTTGCTGAAGAGGGACATGAGACTTCCTAGCGGGCCCCTCAGGGTTCGGGCGGGGGGCTCCGGACTTCCATCATGACGTGGGCTGGAGGTCCGCAGCCACCCAGATCGGGTGCGGGGCCCCGTGCCGAGCTGGATCGTACCAGCCGACCGGCCGCCTCAACCCTCCAGCGGAGAGCCCGGCGCGGCGGGGTGGTGGCTCAGCTCAGGGGCGGGGTGGCTCGGCGTCGGCCCGGATCCGCCCCTTGCGGTCGGTGACCCGGTCGCGCAGCCGCCGGACCTGCTCGTCGGCTTTGTCGATGACGCCGTCGATCGCCTCGTGGACGTTGGCCGCCTCGCAGCGCGCGGCCAGCCGGGTGCGGTGGACGTGCAGGACGATCTCGGCCGAGGCCGCGGGCATCAGCGCGGTGGCGAGCTGCACGGTGAGGCCGAGGTCGTGGAGGCTGGCGTGGCGCTCCAGCCGGCGCAGCTTCGCCTCGGCGTAGGCGCGGGTCTCGGGTGGGACGCGGTGGCCGGTGACGATGGAGACGCGCATGATCCGTTCAGACCAGCTTGAGGACCGAGCCCCGATCCAGGCCGAAGCTGCGCAGGGTGCCCGCCGGCAGCTCCAGGGCGGCCTTGGACCCGAAGACGATCCGGGAGATGCGCCAGGGCCGGATGGTGTGGCAGACGTGGAGGATGCGGCCCTCGGCGTCGACGAAGGCGACGTCCAGCGGGAAGCGCATGAAGAACATGTGGATCGAGCCGCAGTTCTGGATGCAGAGCCCCTCCCCCGCCGGCAAATCCCGGCGCCACATGAGCCCGCGAAACCGGGTCAGGAAGGAGCCGGCGACCGCGCAGCGCTCGGCCACGACGGTGCCGTCGGCGGTCTCCAGGCGGTGCATCGTGGCGACCACGGTGGCATGGTAGCCGTGCGAAGGCCTCCGTGTATGGTGGGAGGATGACGAACACCGCTGCCGTCACCATCCACATCGATCCCGCCTGCCCCTGGGCCTGGCTGACCTCCCGCTGGCTCGCCGGGGTCGAGAAGGTCCGCCCCATCCGGGTAACCACCCGCCTCTTCGATCTCGCCGAGGCCAACCGGAGCGCCGACGCGGACGACGGCCATCGCCGCGTGCACAGCGCCGGCGAGGGCGCCCTGCGGGTCCTGGTCGCGGCCCGCAGGGCGGGGGGCGACGACGCTGTGGCGCGCCTCTACACCGAGATGGGCGAGGCCCACCACGAGCGAGGCGAGCCCCTCGACGACCAGGGGATGCTGAGTCGCGCGCTCGCCGCCGCCGGCCTCGACCCGGGGCTCGAGGAGGCGGCCCGCAACGACCCGTCCACCCTGGACGAGCTGCTGGCGGAGCACCGCGCCATCGCGGAGCGCGGCGCCTTCGGGGTCCCCACCCTGGTGCTGGGCGACGCCGCGCCCACCTTCGGCCCGGTGGTCGACACCCGGATCAGCGGCGAGGCCGCCGGCGAGCTCTGGGACCGGGTCGCCTGGCTGCTCAGCACAGAGGCCTTCTACGAGCTGAAGCGGGAGCGCACGCACCGGCCCGGGATCGGCCGCTACCAGGCCCTGGCCGCCCTCACCGGCTGAGCGGCGAGCCCCGGAGCAGTCGGCGCGGCAGGAGCGCAGCGGCGTTCCCGGACGGCAATGGCCCCGGCCGCCGGCGGATGCTTCCGGTCCTGCCCGTCACTGCCAGGCGGTGGTGAAGACGGCCCGGACCTCGGATCCCGCGCCCAGGGCGCTGCGGATCTCGAAGCTGCCGCCGACGTTCTCCACCCGCTCGCGCATGGTGATCAGCCCGAGGGCGCGGGTCCGTCCCAGGCGCGCCTCGGTGGCCCCGACGTCGAAGCCCTCGCCGTGGTCGGCGATGACCGCCTGGAGCCGTCCGGGGAGGAAGGCGAGCACCACCTCCACCTCGTCGCTGCGGCCGTGCCGGTAGGCGTTGTCGATCGCCTCCACGACCACCCGGAAGGCGGCCAGCCCGACGGGCGGGGGCAGCCGGCGCTCCTCCCCGACCCGCTGGACGCGGACGGTCACGATCCCCATGAGGTCGGCGCCGACGCGTCGCACCGAGGTGACCAGGCCCTCCTCCTCCAGCCCCTGGGGGCTGATCCTGAAGAGGAGGCGGTGCATCCGAGCCAGGGCGCGGCGGGCCGCCTCCTTGCACTCGCTGACCTCGGAGGTGACCGTGACCGCCGGGGCCTTGCCGACCCGGTGGCCGATCAGCTCGACGGCCAGGACCACGTCGGCGAGGTCCTCCAGGGGCCCGGAGACGATCAGGTCGGTCACCGCCTCGTGGTCCTGGGTGACCAGCCGCTGGAGCTGGCGCTCGGCGCGCCGGCAGATCACCCCGGGGTCGTCGGCGGTGACCGCCCGGGTGCCCTGGTCGGTCTCGAGCTGAGCCGCCAGCGGTCGGAGCTGGGCCAGCTGATCGCGCTCCGAGCGGAGCCCGCCCCGGCGCTCCTCGATGCCCTCCAGGCGGGCGTCCAGGTGGCAGAGCCGCGCATAGAGCTCCCCGCTGCGCCGCACGGCGTCGGCGAGCGTCTCCACGTGAACCAGGTTCCGATGCTCCAGGATCTGGCCCCGGACCTCCTCCGCCTGGGCCAGGGCGAGCCTCACCCGGATCCGCTCGGCGGTCGTCTCGGCGCTCGTCTCCTCCAGGCCGGCGAGAACCGTGTCCAGCTCCTGAATCCGCTCGTCCAGGGTGCGGGAGAGGTCGCGCAGCGGGGACGACCCCGGCACCGCCCCCCGAATCCCGTCAGACGCCATGAGCACAGCAACAGAAGGCTAACAGTCCGCCCCGGTGCCCTGCCGGACCAGCCTCGGGCACGCTCGAAGGGGTCGCCCGGCGCGCATGCCGGTGCGCCGGTGCCCCGCCAGAGCTCAGTCGCGGTGCAGGCGGAGCTTGATCAGGTCGATCAGGGTGCCCACCGAGTTGCGGATGGGGCTGACCCGGGAGTTCTCGGCGTGGCGCCACACCACCCCCACCTCGGCGATCGTCCAGCCGAGCCGCCGGGCCCGCTGCAGGACCTCGGCGTCGAAGCCGAAACCCGCCGTCCGGAGCGGGCTGAAGCAGGCGACCGCCGCCTCCCCCGTGAAGAGCTTGAAGCCGCACTGGGTGTCATGGAGGCCGGGCAGCACCAGTAGCTGGAGCATCCGGTTGTAGGTGCGCCCCATCAGCTCACGGCCGAGGGGCTGGTGGACCTCGACCCGGGAGTCGGCCAGCGCCCGGGAGCCGATGGCGATGGTGGTGGCGCCCTCGATGAGCGGCCTCAGCTTGGCCAGCTCGGTGATCGGGGTGCTCATGTCGGCGTCGGTGAAGAGCCGGAGCTCGCCCCGGGCGGCGAGCATCCCCGCCTGCACCGCCGCTCCCTTGCCCCGGTTCTCCGGCTGGCGGAGCACGCGCAGCTCGGGCCAGCCGGCGGCGACCTGCTCGGCGAGCTCCGCGGTCCCGTCGCGCGACCCGTCGTCCACCACGATCACCTCGTGGGCCTCGGCCTCCTCGCCGGCGCCCTCGAGGTAGACGCGGAGCGCCTGCAGGGTGGCGGGCAGCCGGGCCGCCTCGTTGAAGGCGGGGACGATGACGCTCAGCACGCGCAGAGGGGGAGAGCGCTGCCGGTCAGCATGCGCGGAGGCCGGGAAGGACGGTGCTCAGCATCCGCGCGACTCTGCCACGCCCGGGGTCATCTGGGGGCTGCCACGTCGTCGTGGCCTGCCCGGCGCTGGATCTCGAGGATGAATTGGGGGATGGCCAGCTGCCGGCGCAGCCGCCGCGGCTCGCGGAGCAGCCGCCAGAGCCACTCCAGGCCGATGCGCCGGACCGTCGCTGGTGCCCGGCGGATGCCACCGCCGAGCTCGCGGAAGTCGAAGCTGCCGCCCTCCCCGACCAGCACGCCGTGCTCGAGCCGGGGCGCCAGCCAGGCCATCAGGCGCTCCTGGGCGGGGAAGCCCAACCCGACCAGGATGAGGTCGGGCCGGAGGCGGCTCAGCTCGGCGAGCAGGCGCTCATGGCTCTCCGGATCGAGACGCCCCGGCGCCGTTCCCAGCACCCGCAGCCCGGGCAGGATGGCCTCCAGGTGGCGGGCGGTGTCGGCGATGGGGTTGTGCTTCGGCGAGCCGACCAGGAAGACCCCGAGCCCGCGCTCGCGGGAGGCCTCGAGGAGGGCGAGGGTCAAGGTGACCCCCGCCACCCGCTCCGGGACCACGGCGGCGACCGACGCCGGCCGGAGCACGATGGCCACCAGCGAGCGGAGCAGGTCGAGCGCCCCGTGGCGTGGAGCGCGCGCGTAGGTGGCCGCCCACTGGATGGCCACCCCGTCGGCGAGGCTGAGCCAGGCCCCGGCGAGGATCGACCGGACCATGGGGTCGGCGCGGCGGCCGAAGAACTCGACGTAGGGCTTGATCACGTAGGCGGGCGGGCTGCCCAGGTCGGCGGCACGCTCGCTGATCCGGGCCACCGCCTCGGGGACGGTGAGCGGGTCGACGGGCACTCCCAGCACCCGCAGCCGGCACGGCGGCGGCGGGGCCGGCTCCCCCGGGGCCGCGTTCCGCCCCGGCGCCCCGGCGCGACGGGCGGCGAGGGCCGCCTCGACGAACTCCCGGACCTCCTCCCGGAAGCGCGGCGCCGCGAAGCGGGCGGCCGACTCGATCAGCTCCTCGCGCCGGATCTGGAGCCCGGCCAGGCGCTCCACCGCGGCGTTCAGCGCCGCCGGCGACTCCTCGTCGAAGAAGACCCCGGTGCGCCCGTCGGCGATGATCTCGGTCAGCCCACCCCGCCCCAAGGCGACCACCGGCGTGCCGCAGGCGAGCGCCTCCACCGCGGCGATCCCGAAGTCCTCCTCCCCCGGGAAGACGAGGGCCCGGGCGCCGGCCAGCAGCTCGGCACGGGCGGCGTCGCCGAGGTGCCCCGCGAAGCGCACCGAGGGCCCGGCCAGGCGCTCCAGCCGCTCCCGATCGGGACCGTCGCCGATCACGATCAGCGGCCGCCCGGACAAGGTGAAGGCGCGGACGGCGAGGTCGATCCGCTTGTACTCGGTGAGGGTGCTGAGGGTCACCCAGTGATCGCCCCGGGCGGGGGCGGTGAGCCCGCGCAGGCCGTCGACGTCCACGGGTGGCGGGATCACCCTCACCTCCCCCACCCGGTAATAGCGGCGCAGGCGGCCGGCGGTCGTCTCCGAGTTGGCCGCCCAGGCATCGACCCCGGCGACGCCGGCGAGGTCCCAGCGCCGGGCGCGGGCCACCAGGGTGGTGACCAGGAGGCGCTTGACCGGGCCCGCCTCCATCTCGTCGAGGTAGCGGGGCCAGTAGTCCCAGGCGAAGCGCATCGGGGAGTGGCAGTAGCAGACGTGCAGGGTTGGCGGCGCGGTGATCACGTTCTTGACGAACGCCACCGAGCTGGAGAGGACCACGTCGAAGCCGGAGAGGTCCCAGGCCTCGACGGCGCTGGGGATGAGGGGAAGCAGATAGCGGGGGCGGTCGCGCAGCCGGGCCGGCAGGCGCTGCAGCCAGGAGGTGCGCACCCGGGCGGGGTCGAGCCGGCCCCGGTACCGCCCCGGGTCGAAGAGGAGAGTGTGGACGGGGGCCTCCGGGTAGAGGCGGGCGAGCTCCAGGAGCACGCGCTCCCCGCCGCCGATGGGCCGATTGAGCCAGTCGTGGACGAGCGCTACCCGGGGCACGACCGGCACCACCATGCGGGGACGGCGGGACGGGACATCAGCGGTGATGATGCGGGATCGAGTCGCCCACCGAGGTGGAGGAGCCCGGCCCGGACCGCCCCGCTACCGCTTGGTGTACTGGGGCGCCTTGCGGGCGCGCTTCAGGCCCGGCTTCTTGCGCTCCTTCTCCCGCGGGTCGCGAGAGAGGAGGCCGGCCTTCTTGAGCACGGCGCGCAGCTCGGGGTCGGCGACCACCAGGGCGCGGGCGATGCCGTGGCAGACCGCCCCGGCCTGGCCGGCGACGCCCCCGCCCAGCACCTTGACGGTGCCGGCGAAGCGGTCGACGGTGTCGGTGATCCGGAGCGGCTGGGTGACCACCGTCTCGAGGTCGCGGCGGCCGAAGTACTCGCTGGGCGGATGCCCGTTGATGAGCAGCACCCCGTCCCCGAGGACGAGGCGGACCCGGGCCACCGCCGACTTGCGCCGGCCGGTCGAGTAGAAGTAGGGCTGCTGCTCAGTTGCTGGCAACGATGACCTCCCCGAGTGGTCCGAAGGTGATGGGCGTGGGCTGCTGGGCCGCGTGGCGGTGCTCGGCGCCCGGGTAGACCCGCAGCCGGGTGAGCATGTCGGCGCCCAGGCTGTTGTGCTGGAGCATCCCCTTGACGGCGTGCCGGATCGGGAAGGTCGCGTCGTGGGCGAGCGCCTCCTCGAAGGTCCGCACCCGCCGCCCGCCCGGATAGCCGGAGTAGCGGTCGTAGAGCTTCTTGCGGAGCTTGCCGCCGGTGACCACGATGTCTCTGGCGTTGACCACCACGACATGGTCGCCGGTGTTGAGGTGGGGCGTGAACTGAGGCCGGTGCTTGCCGCGCAGGACGCGGGCGATGTTGACCGACAGGCGCCCCAGGGTCTGGCCGCGGGCGTCCACCAGGAACCAGCGCGAGGGGACCTCGCCCGTCTTGGCCATGTAGGTCCGCTGGGTGGTCACTGATCTCCTCCGGAGGGCGATGGGTAGGTCACGGCCCATTGGTGCAGGCCGCGGGCCGGGGCCACCGTGACCCGCTCCGGGCGGCTGGTCGGATCGGTGAGCGCCGCAGCCAGCGCCACCCGGCTGAGCCGGCCGGTGGCGACCGCCACCAGGGCTCCGGCGAAGGATCGCATCATCCCGTAGAGGAAGGCGTCGGCGGTGACCTCGAGGATCAGGACCGGGAAGCTCTCACCCCCGCAGGGGGCGGTCACCCGCCGGACCGAGATGTCCTGGACGGTCCGCACCGTGCCGCCACCGGGCTGCGGGGAGCGGCCGAAGGCGGCGAAGTCATGCCGGCCGCGGAGCAGCTCGGCCGCGCCCTGCATGGCCTCCAGGTCGACCTCGCGCGCGACCTCCCAGGCGAAGCGGCGCGCCAGCGGGGCGCGGCGGGGCACCACCAGGTAGCGGTAGGTCCGGGCCACGGCGTGGCGGCGGGCGTTGAACCCCTCGGTGACCTCGGCGACGGCACTCACGGTGACGTCCGCGGGGAGCACCGCACCCAGGGCCCGGCGCAGCCGTTCCGGTTCCCAGCTCCGCTCGAGGTGCAGGCCGACCACCTGACCGTGGGCATGGGCGCCGGCGTCGGTGCGGCCGGCGGCGGTGAGCTCCACGTCCCCGGCGCCGATCCGCTCGAGAGCGGCCCGTAGCTCGCCCTCGACGGTGCGCAGCCGCGGCTGGCGCTGCCAGCCGTGGAAGTCGCCGCCGTCGTACTCCAGGGTCAGCCGGTAGGTGGCCATCGGGTCAGGCCTCCGCCCCCACCATCTCGATGATCGCCATCGGGGCGGCGTCGCCGGTCCGGGGGGCGAGCTTGATGACCCGCGTGTACCCGCCCTGGCGCGGGGTGGCGCCCTCGAAGTAGCGCTCCCGGTAGACGGTGAAGAGCCGGTTGCTGACGTCGCGATCGGTGACCCAGATGGCGATCTTGCGGCGCGCGTTCAGGTCGTTGCCGCGGGAGTCGGTCACCACCCGCTCCACCCAGCGCCGCAGCTCCTTGGCCTTGGCCTCGGTGGTCGTGATCCGGCCGTGCCGGAGCAGCTCGGTGACCTGGTTGCGGGTCATCGCCTGACGGTGGGCGGCGGAGCGGCCGAACTTGCGGCCGGCCTTGCGGTGACGCATCTCTCAACCCCGCACGATCACCGGGCCGACGGCTGGAACAGGGTCTCCAGCTCCTCGGGGGTGACGAAGCTGCGCTCGACCAGCTTCTCCTTGATCTCGTCCAGCGACTTCTGGCCGAAGTTGCGCAGGGTGAGCAGCTCCTCCTGGCGCATCGCCACCAGCTGACCGACCCGGGTCACGTCGTTGGCCTTGAGGCAGTTGAGGGCCCGCACCGAGAGCTCCAGCTCCTCGATCGGCACGTCGGCGAGCCGGCTGGGCAGGTCGTTGCCGCGCTGCTGGCGCACCGCCGGGGCGGCCAGGTTGTCACCGAAGCGGACGAAGAGGTCGAGGTGCTGGGTGAAGAGCGCCGCGGCCTGGCTGACCGCCTCGACGGGCTGGATCGTGCCGTCGGTCCAGACCTCGACCAGCAGCTTGTCCCACTCGGTCTCCTGGCCCACGCGGGTCTTCTCGACCGTGAAGTTGGCCTTCCGGACCGGGGTGAAGATGGCGTCCATGGGGATCACCCCGATGGGCTGCCCCTCCTTCTTGTTCCGCTCGGCGGTGACGTAGCCCTTGCCCTGCTCCACCATCAGGTCCATCCGGAGCTGGGCCTTGGGCCCGTCCAGGGTGCAGATGTGGAGCTCCGGGTTCTTGATCTCGACGTCACTCGGGCACTCGATGTCGGCAGCGGTGACGCTCCGCGAGCCGCGCACGTCCAGGCTGCAGCGGACCGGGGTCGCGCTGTGGGAGACGACGCAGAGCTCCTTGAGGTTGAGGAGGATCTCGGTGACGTCCTCCTTGATGTGGGGGATGGCGCTGAACTCGTGGCTCACGCCGTCGATGGCCACCGAGGTGACCGCGGCCCCCGGGAGCGACGAGATCAGCACCCGCCGCAGCGAGTTGCCGAGGGTGGTCCCGAAGCCCGGCTCGAGCGGTTCCACCTCGAACTTCCCATAGTTGGTGGTGCTCTCGAGCTCGTGGACGACGGGAACAGCAAGCGTGTCGATCATGGGGTCTCCAGGGAAGCGGCGATGACGCTCCGGCCGCTCAGATCAAGGGAGCGAGCAGCGGAGCTGACGCCGAACTGGTCCGAAATGGGCGTCATCGGCTGTAGTACTCGACGATGAGCTGCTCATCGATGACCAGCTCCATCTCTTGGCGGTCGGGAAGGCGCAGCACGGTGCCGCGCAGCTGATCGGCGTCCAGGGAGAGCCACTCCGGCACGCTCCGGTTGGGGAGCAGCGAGAGGGCATTCTGGATCGGGTCCAGGCTGCGGCTCCGCTCGCGGACACCGATCACGTCCCCGGGCCGGAGCTGCGCCGACGGGATGCTCTGGGCCCGGCCGTTGACGGTGAAGTGGCGGTGGTTGACGAGCTGACGGGCCTCCTTGCGCGAGGCCGCCAGGCCGAGCCGGTAGACGATGTTGTCGAGGCGCCGCTCCAGCTGCTGGAGGAGCACGGTGCCGGTGACCCCGGTGGCCGCGTCGGCGCGCTCGAAGTAGCGGCGGAACTGGGTCTCCATGACCCCGTACATCCGGCGGGCCCGCTGCTTGGCCCGGAGCTGGATGCCGTAGTCGCTGGTCTTGCGCCGACGGGCCATGCCGTGCTGGCCGGGGAGCAGCGCATTGCGTTTGTCGAAGGTGCAGTTGCTGACGCACTTGGCGCCCTTGAGGTAGAGCTTGGCTCCCTCGCGGCGGCAGAGGCGGCAGACGGGACCGGTGTAGTTGGCCATCGCGGGGGCTCCCTAAACCCGCCGCCGCTTGGGCGGGCGGCAGCCGTTGTGCGGGATGGGGGTGATGTCGGTGATGGCGGTGACCTCCAGGCCCGAGGCCTGCAGGCTGCGGATGGCCGCCTCCCGGCCCGCGCCCGGTCCCTTGACGAAGATCTCGACGGTCTTGAGGCCGTGCTCCATGGCCCGCCGGGCGGTCGCCTCGGCGGTCACCTGGGCGGCGTAGGGGGTCGACTTGCGCGAGCCCTTGAAACCCTGCCCGCCGGCCGAGCCCCAGGCGATCACATTGCCCTGAGGGTCGGTCAGGCTGACGATGGTGTTGTTGAAGGTCGAGAGCACGTGGGCGTGCCCGACCGCGATGTTCTTGCGCTCGCGCCGGCGGGTGCGGACGACCTTCTTCTTCTTGCCCATCTACTTCTTGGCCTTGGCGCGGCGGACGCCCACCGTCTTCTTGGGACCGCGGCGGGTGCGCGCGTTGGTGCGGGTGCGCTGGCCCCGGACGGGCAGGCCCCGGCGGTGACGGAGACCTCGGTAGGTGCCGATCTCCATCAGGCGCTTGATGTTGAGCGCGACCTGGCGGCGCAGGTCGCCCTCGACCCGGCCCTGGAGCTGCTTGGAGATCACGTCGCGCAGGCGGCCCACCTGGGCGTCGGTGAGGTCCCGGGCCCGGATGTCGGGCGAGACCTGGGCCAGGCTCAGCATGCGCTTGGAGGTCGAGAGCCCTATCCCGTAGATGTAGGTGAGGGCGATCTCGATCCGCTTCTCCCGCGGAACGTCGACGCCGGCGATGCGTGCCACCTCTCCCCCCTACCCCTGCCGCTGCTTGTGCTTGGGGTTCTCGCAGATGACCCGAACCGCACCGTGACGCTTGATGATCTTGCAGCGCTCGCACATCCGCCGCACCGAGGCGCGCACCTTCATGCCCAGATCTCCCGGTGGTCGGATGGCGCGCCGGAGGACCGGCCGTCCAGGCCGTTCCGGCTCCTGCTGCTGGATGTCACTTTCATCTCTCTCTGCTGGGAGTTGTTGCCGCCTGCCGGCTGGTCCCGGTCAGGCAAGGCGCTGGAGGATCCGCCCCCGACCGGGGTCGGCGGTGGAGAGTTCGACCTGGACTCTGTCACCCGGGAGGATCCGGACCGCCTGGAGGCGGGCCTTCCCGGCCGGATGGCAGAGCACCTTGTGCCCGTCCGGCAACTCAACTCGGTAGAGCGCGTCGGGGAGGGGTTCGATGACTCGCCCCACCAGCGGCTCGTCAGCCCGCGTCATCGGGCGTGCCGAATCGGGCTGCCGGGCAGCCACGGTGGCTGAGTATACCAGGGTCCCCGCTCGGCCAAACAGCGAACCGGGAGCACCCGTCATCCCTCCACCCGGGCGGTCTCAGGCCTCACCGAGAGGATCTCGGGGCCGCTGGCGGTGATCGCCACGGTGTGCTCGAAGTAGCAGGAGAGGCGCCCGTCCACGGTCACCACCGTCCAGTCGTCGTCGAGCACCCGGGTCTCCGCCCTGCCCGCATTGACCATCGGCTCGATGGCCAGGACCAGGCCCGGCTTGATGACGTTGCCGGTGCCCGGCTTGCCGTAGTTGGGCACCTGGGGGGCCTCGTGCATGTTGCGGCCGATCCCGTGGCCGACGTACTGGCGGACCACCGAGAACCCGCACGCCTCGACGTAGCTCTGGACGGCGTGGCCGATGTCACCGATGAAGCCGCCCGGCTGGGCCGCCGCGACCCCCCGGCGCAGCGCCTCCTCGGTCACCTCCAGCAGACGGCTCACCTCCGGCCCGGCCGCTCCGGCGCAGAGCGACAGGCCCGAGTCGGCCCACCACCCGTCGAGGGTCAGCCCGCAGTCGAGGGAGACCAGGTCGCCCTCCTCGATGACCCGCGGGCCGGGGATGCCGTGCACCACCTGCTCGTTGATCGAGACGCAGAGCGAGTTGGGGAAGCCGTTGTAGCCGATGAAGCCGGGCACACAGTGGTGATCGCGGATGAAGGTCTCCGCCTCGCGGTCCAGATCGATGACGCGCAGGCCGGGCCGGGTGGTGGCGGCGAGGTGGGCCAGGCAGGCCCCGAGCACCCGTCCCGCGGCCCGCATCTTCTCGATCTCGTCCGGTCGCTTGAGCCGGAAACCCTCGATCTTCATCGCCGCTCCCCCGTCATGAGGCGGTCTCCGCCCCCGCCGTCGTGGGGGCGCCGGCGGGGGGTGCGGTGGGCGCCCCCAGAACCTTCAGGATCTGGGCGGTCACCAGGTCGATGGGCGGTGCGCCGTCGATCCGCTCGATCCGGGTGCCGGCTCTCACGTAGTGGTCGACCACCGGCTGGGTGTCGCGCTGATAGACGCGCATCCGCGCGGCGAGCGCCTCGGGGTTGTCGTCGCTCCGCCCGTCGATGGCGGCGCGCCGGAGGATCCGCTCCCGGATCAGCTCCGGGTCGACCTCGAGGTAGAGGACCAGTCCGACCTCCCGGCCGTTGCGTCCCAGCATCCGGTCCAGCGCCTCGGCCTGAGGGACGGTGCGCGGGAAGCCGTCCAGGATGACCCCACCGGTCGCGTCCGGCTCGGCGAGCCGGCTCTCGATGATCCGCACCATCAGGTCGTCGGGAACCAGCGCGCCGCTCTCCATGATCGGCTGCGCCTCGCGGCCCAGGGCCGACCCCCGGGCCACCTCGGCGCGGAGGATCGCCCCGGTGGAGACGTGGGGGGTGCCGGTGGTCGCGGCCACCCGCTCCGCCTGGGTTCCCTTGCCGCTGCCGGGCGCGCCGAAGAGGATGACGATCATCGGATGAATCCCCTGTATTGGCGCATCAGGAGCTGGGTCTCGATCTGCTTCATGGTGTCGAGGGCCACGCCGACCACGATCAGGATGGCCGTGCCTCCGAGCAGGAACTGGGAGGTCGACACCCCGGTCAGGAAGCTGGTGGCGAGTGGGAGCACCACCGTGACGCAGGCCAGGAAGATGGCGCCGGCCAGGGTGATCCGGCCCATCACCCTGCCCAGATACTCGGCGGTCTGGCGTCCGGGCCGGATGCCGGGGATGAAGTTCGACGACTTCCGGAGGTTGTCGGCCACGTCGTTCGGGTCGAAGACCACCGCCGTGTAGAAGTAGGTGAAGCCGAGGATCAGGATGAACTCGATGCCGTTGTAGAGGAGGTCGAGGGGCAGGGTCCCGCCGTTGGGCTGCCAGTTGATCCGGATCCAGCTGGAGGCGGTGCTCAGCCAGCCGGTCGCCGATTCGAAGAAGTTGGCGAAGATGGTCGGGAAGGCCATGATCGAGATCGCGAAGATGATCGGGATGACGCCCGCGGTGTTGACTCGGAGCGGCAGGAAGTTGCGCCGGCCGCCGGCCGACGCCATCCCGGTTCGCGGGTTGAGCACCCGCTGTGCTGATTGCATCGGCACCTTCCGCTGGGCCTGCTGGACGTAGATGATCCCGGCGGTCGCGGCCAGCGCGATCACGGCCATCTCGGCGATGTGGAAGACGTTGGACGCACCCTCGGAGCCGTAGCTGAAGAGCGCCCCCGGGAGCTGGGCGATGATCCCTGTGAAGATGATCAGCGAGACCCCGTTGCCGACCCCGTACTCGGTGATCAGCTCGCCCAGCCACATGGCGACGATGGTGCCGGCGGTGAGGGTGAGGATGACGGTGAGGGTCTCGGTGACGGTCGGGTTGGGGATGATCGCGCCCGCCTGGGTCGCGTTGGGGTTGGTGAAGAGGGCCATGAAGCCGTAGGCCTGGAGGGCGGCGAGCGGGACGGTCAGCCAGCGGGTGTAGCGCGTGATCCGCTTGCGCCCGACCTCCCCCTCCTTGGACAGCTCCTTGAGCCGGACCGAGACCACGGTCATGAGCTGCATGATGATGGTGGCGTTGATGTATGGGTTCAGCCCCAGACCGACGATCGTGAAATGGGCCAGCCCGTTGCCGCTGAAGAGGTTGAGCAGACCGAGCAGGGTGTTGCTCGTGAAGAGGTCGTTGAGCGCGGTGGAACTGGCGCCGGGGATGGAGATCGAGGCCAGCACCCGGAAGGCGAACAGGAGCAGCAGGGTGAAGACGAGCTTCTTGCGCAGCTCAGGGATCCTGAGCGCCTGAGCGAGGGCCTGGAGAAGGTTCACCCCTCGGGCTCCGCCTCCCCTTCATCCCCCGTGTTCGCGGTGGTACCGGCGTGGCCCGGCACGGCCTTCTCGGCCTTGGCCGGAACCGCCTCGAGCAGCTCGAGCCGTCCGCCGGCGGCCTCGACGGCCCGAATCGCGGCGGCCGAGGCGCGCTGCACCCGGACGGTCAGCGCCACCTTGAGCCTGCCGGCGGCGAGCAGCTTGACCCGCTCGCCGGGCCGGGTCACCAGGCCCACCTGGGCGAGGGCGGCGCCGTCCACGATCGCGGCACTGGGGAAGCGGTTGAGCTTGCTGACGTTGATCGCGGTGTACTCCGTCCGCCAGCGGTTGGTGAAGCCACGCAGCTTGGGCAGCCGCATGGTCATCTTCATCTGGCCACCCTCGAAACCGCGGGGCGTCTTGGCTCCCTCGCGCGCTCCGGCCCCCTTCTGACCCCGGCCCGAGGTCTTGCCCTGACCGGCGGAGATCCCCCGGCCGATGCGCTTGCGCGACCGCCGGCTTCCCGGGGCCGGGCGCAGCTCGTGCAGCTTCATGACTCCCTCCGGCTCGACGCGCCCTGGAGCTCACCCCCGGCGGCCGCCGCGGCGGCGAGCTCGGGGCTGTCGGCGGGGACGCCGTCCACGCTGACCAGGTGACGCACCTTCTGCACCATCCCTCTGACCGCCGGGGTGTCGGCGTGCACCACGGTCTGGTGCAGACGGCGCAGGCCCAGCGCGGCGACGGTCGCCTTCTGGTCGTGGGCGTAGCCGATCGCGCTCTTCCGGTAGGTGACGCGGATGGTGGCGACCGGGGCCGCCTCCGCCACCCCCTCTTCCGCCCCGCCCGGGGCCGTCTCGGTGGTGCGCATCCGGCTCATACCGCCTCCGCCACGGCGGCGGTCTCGCCGAGGATCTGGGCCGCGCGCTTGCGGCCGACGATCTCCTCGGGGGTCTTGCCGCGCAGTGCCGCGACCTCGGCCAGCGTGCGCATGCTGGCGAGCGCCGCCACCGTCGCCCGGACCACGTTGATCGGGTTGTTGCTGCCCAGCGACTTGGTCAGGATGTCGTGGATGCCGGCGGCCTCGACCACCGCGCGCATCGCCCCGCCCGAGATGACCCCGGTGCCGGGCACCGCGGGGCGGAGCAGGACCCTGGCCGCGCCCAGCTTGTAGCGCAAGTCGTGGGGGATGGTCCGCCCCACCAGGGGGACGGTGATCATGTGCTTCTTGGCGTCCTCGACGCCCTTGCGGATGGCGTCGGGCACCTCGCCCGCTTTGCCCAGGCCGGCGCCGACCCGGCCCTGGCCGTCACCGACCACGACCAGCGCGCTGAAGGAGAAGCGGCGGCCGCCCTTCACCACCTTCGCCACCCGGTTGAGCGAGACGATCTTCTCGGTGAGCTCGCTGCCGCGATCGCCCCCCCGGTCGTCGCGTCGATCCATGCGCATCGCCATCACACTCAGAGCTCCAATCCGGCCTTGCGGGCGGCCTCGGCGAGAGCCGCCACGCGGCCGTGATAGAGGTAGCCACCCCGGTCGAAGACGACCTTCGAGACCCCCTGGGCGAGGGCGCGGGCGGCGATCAGCTCGCCGACCACCGCGGCGGCCCCAGAGGTCGCGCGGCTCCCGCTGATCCGGCTCACCGCCTCCGGGTCCAGGGTGGACGCGGCCACCAGGGTGCGACCCTCGGTGTCATCGATGACCTGGGCGGCGATGTGGCGGAGGCTGCGATAAACGCAGAGCCGCGGCCGCACCGCGGTGCCCTCGACGCGGCGGCGGACCCGCTGGTGGCGTCGCGTGCGCGCCGCCTCTCGATCGTGCTTGGTGTACATCCTCGTCCTCGCCTACTTGCCCTTGCCTGCCTTGCCGGACTTGCCGGCCTTCCGGCGCAGCCGCTCACCCCGGTAGAGGATGCCCTTGCCCTTGTACGGCTCGGGCTTGCGGAACGAGCGGATCTTGGCGGCCACCTGGCCCACCATCTCCTTGTTGGCCCCGCTGATCACGATCTGGGTCGGGGCCGGGACATCGATGGTCACCCCCTCGGGGGGGGTGTAGCGGATGGGGTGGGAGTAACCCACGGCCAGCATCAGATCGGCGCCCTGCTTGGTGGCGCGGAAGCCGACGCCGACCAGGTCGAGGTTGCGGGTGAAGCCGCTGCTCACCCCCTCCACCATGTTGGCGATCAGGGTCCGGGTCAGCCCGTGCAGGGAGCGGTGCAGGGCGCTGTCGGTGGGGCGCTGGACCTCGACCACGCCCTCGCCGACCACGACCGTCATGGCCGGGGGCACCAGGCGCTCCAGGGTCCCGCGTGCGCCGGAGACGGAGACGTGGGCGCCGGTGGCGGCCACCCGTACGCCGGCGGGAAGGGGGATGGGTCGGCGGCCGATGCGGGACATCAGATCACCACACGAAGGCGACGACTTCGCCGCCGAGGCCGAGGCGCTGAGCCCTCTGACCGGTCATCAGGCCCTGGCTGGTGGAGATCACCGCGACCCCCAGCCCGCCGAGCACCCGGGGGAGCTCCGACTTGCGGGCGTAGACCCGCAGGCCCGGCCGGCTGATCCGACGCAGCCCGCTGAGGGCACGGCCCCGGGCGGTGCGTGCCTTGAAGGTGATGGTGATCACCTCCTGGGGGGTCTCACCGCTCACCGCGAAGTCGGCGATGAAGCCCTCCTCCTTGAGCACGCGCGCAATCTCCGCCTTCATCCGGCTCGCGGGGATGACCACGGTCCGGTGGTTGGCCGCGTTGGCGTTGCGGACCCGGGTCAGCATGTCGGCGATGGTGTCGCTGGTCATGCTCTCACCACGAGCTCTTCTTGACCCCCGGGATCTGGCCCATGCTGGCCAGCCCCCGGAAGCAGATGCGGCACATCCCGAACTTGCGCATGTAGGCCCGCGGGCGTCCGCAGAGCGCGCACCGATGGCGCTGCTGAGTGGAGAACCGGGGCGCTCGTAGCGACTTGGCGATCAGCGACTTCTTGGCCATCAGAACCCTCGTCGCGCCGTATCGGCGGGAGCCGACGCACGCGAACCATGAATCAACATCAACTCTTCCGGAAAGGCATGCCGAAGTGGGCGAGCAGAGCCCGCCCCTCGTCGTCGGTCTTGGCGCTCGAGACGATGCAGATCTCGAGCCCGCGCAGCTTGTCGATCTTGTCGTAGTCGATCTCCGGGAAGACCAGCTGCTCCCGGAGGCCAAGGGTGTAGTTGCCATGCCCGTCGAAGGCCTTGGGGTCGACCCCGCGGAAGTCGCGAATCCGAGGCAGGGCAACGTTAATCAGCTTGTCGAGGAAGTACCACATCCGATCGGAGCGGAGGGTGACCTTGACCCCGATCGGCATCCCGGCGCGCAGCTTGAAGGCGGCCACCGACTTCCTGGCCTTGATCACGATGGGGGCCTGGCCGGTCATGGTCTTGATGTCGGCGACCGCGGCGTCGATGGCGCGCGCGTTCTGGATAGCCTCGCCCAGACCGATGTTGACCACGATCTTCTCGAGCCGCGGCACCTCCATCGCATTGGTGTAGCGGAACTCCCGGACCAGCTCGGGGACCACCCGGTCCTGGTACTCACGGCGGAGGCGCGGAGCCTCGGCAACGGCCACAGCCATCACCCGGCCGCCCGCTCGTAGCGCTCGCCGCACTTCTTGCAGACGATCACGTTGACGCCCTCCTCGGTCACCTGGCGGGCGATCCGGGTGCGCTTCTCACAGCGGTTGCAGACCAGCTGGACCTTGCTGTACGCGATCGGGCCGTTGAAGTCGACGATCCCGCCCTGCACGTTGCCCTGGGTGTTGGCCTTGGTGTGGCGCTTCATCAGGTTGGCGCCGCGCACAACGATGCGCTGGCGCTCGGTGACCACTCGCTCGACCACCCCGCGCTTGCCCTTGTCCTTGCCCGCGATGATCTCGACGGTGTCACCGCTGCGGATGTCGAGGGGGCGGATCCGGCCGCCGGCCCATCCCTCGTGCGCGATCTCCACCCGGCGGTGCCTGGCCAGGCCGGCCAGTCGCTTGGCCACCGTGCCCATCTAGCCCACCTCCAACCGACGTCCCGGGGTCATCTAGATGACCTCCGGGGCGAGCGACACGATCTTCATGAAGTTGCGTTCCCGTAGCTCCCGGGCGACTGGCCCGAAGATGCGGGTCCCGCGCGGGTTGTTCTGGGGGTTGATCAGCACCGCGGCGTTCTCGTCGAAGCGGATCTGGCTGCCGTCGGGGCGGTGGAAGGGCTGGACGGTGCGCACGATGACCGCCCGGACCACGTCGCCCTTCTTGACCTGGGCGTTGGGCTGGGCAACCTTGACGGTCCCGATGATGACGTCACCCACCGAGCCGTACTTGCGCCGGCTGCCGCCGAGCACGCGGATGCAGAGCAGCTCGCGGGCCCCGCTGTTGTCCGCCACCTTGACGATGCTCTCCTGCTGGATCACCGCCTACTTCGCCTTCTCGAGGATCTCGGCGACCCGCCACCGCTTCTCCTTGGAGATCGGGCGGGTCTCGGTGATCCGGACCCGGTCCCCCACCGCGCAGGTCCCCTCCTCGTCGTGGACCTTGAGGCGGCGGTTGTGGGTGACCACCTTCTTGTAGAGGCGATGCGGCTTCTTCTCCTCGACCAAGACCACCACGGTCTGCTGCATCTTGTCGCTGACCACGACGCCGTCCCGGACCTTGCGGCGGCCCCGCTCGGCCGGCTGCTCACTCATCTGTCTGCTCCTCGTCGGGCCCGGTGGCCCCTTCGTCAGCGATCTCGGCGACGTCCTCGGCAGCCCCGGCGGGTTCACCGAGCTCCTGATCCGCGACCGGCGGCTCCTCGGCGGCGGCGTCCGGCGCCTCCGGGGCCTCAGCTTCCTCGACAGCGGACGCCACGCTGTCACGGCGCCGGCGCGCACGGCGCGGCGTCTGCTCCGACTCGACGGGCTCGGCCTCGACGGCGTCGGTCCCGGCCGCGGCGGCCTCGACCGGCTCTCCCTCGGCGGCGGTCGCCGCGGTCGAGCGGCGCCGGAGCAGGCCGCGCGGGACGGGGCCGCTCCTCGGGCTCCTCCTCGACCTCGAGATCGGTGACCAGGTGGTGGCCGCGCGCCAGCTCGAGCTGGAGGGTCATGGTGCGGGCGATCTCCCGCCGCAGCTCGCGCACCTGGCGGTGGTTCTCGACCTGGCCGGCCGCCTGCTGAAACCTGACCTCGAAGAGCTTGCGGCGCTGCTGGCGCAGATGCTCGGCGAGATCCTCCGCAGTCATGCTGCGGAGCAGGTTCACGGCCTCGACCTGCTTGCTCACGCCGTCGCCTCCGTCTCGGCCGCGGCCTCGTCCCCGGTTCCCTGCCGGGCGACGAAGCGGGTGGCGATGGGCAGCTTGTGACCGGCGAGGCGCATCGCCTCGCGGGCGGTCTGCTCGGTGACCCCACTCATCTCGAAGAGGACACGGCCCGGCTTGACCACCGCCACCCACCCCTCGGGCTGGCCCTTGCCCGAGCCCATGCGGGTCTCGGCGGGCTTCTTGGTGTAGGCGTGATCGGGGAAGATTCGGATCCAGATCTGCCCGCCGCGACGGACGTGCCGGGTCATGGCGCGCCGGGCGGCCTCGATCTGCCGGTTGGTCATCCAGCAGGGCTCGAGAGCCTGGAGCCCGTAGGGGCCGAAGCTCAGGGTGCTGCCGCGCTGGGCGGCGCCCTGCCGCCGGCCCCGGTGGAGCTTGCGGAACTTGGTCCGCTTCGGCATCAGCACCGTCAGTCCTCCTCAGCCTCGGTCTCGGAGCCGACGCCCGGGGCCGGCTTCTTCGCCGGAGTCGGGCGGCGGCGCGCCGCCGGCTTCTTGGCGGGGAGCTTCTCCACCTTGGTGCTGGCCTCGGGCACGACCCCGAGGCCGGGGACCTCCTCGTCGAGCTCCGCGATCTCCGCCTCGGCGACATCGAGGTCGGCCTCGGTCTCGCCGAGCGCCGCCACCGCCGCGTCCGCGGCCTCGGTGCTGTCGACTACGCTGATCTCGGCACCGTCACCCGCCTCGGCGGCGGCCTCGGCGAGCGCCGCCGGCGCAACCTCCTCATGGTCGGGGGCGGACGGCGCCGCCAGGGGGCGCCGCTCCCGCTCTGGTGCGGCGAGCGGGCGGGCGAGCTCCACGACCTCACGTCCCGGCCCCCCGGTCATCACCGGCTCCCCGGTGGCGGTGACGTAGTCACCCTTGTAGATCCAGCAGGTGACCCCGATCCGGCCGAAGGTGGTCCGCGCCTCGGCCCGACCGAAGTCGATGTTGGCCCGGAGCGTGTGCAGGGGCACGCGGCCGTCGCGATCCCACTCGCGCCGCGACATCTCGGCCCCGCCGAGGCGGCCGCTGACCTCCAGCTTCACCCCCTTGGCGCCGGCCCGCATGCTGCGCATGACGGTCTGCTTGAGGGCCCGCCGGAAGGCGATCCGCTTCTCCAGCTGGGAGGCGACGTTCTCGGCGACCAGTCGGGCGTCGAGCTCGGGGGTCTTGATCTCGTGGATGGTCACCCGGACCTTCTTGCCGCTGATCCGCTCCAGCTCGTCGCGGAGCGCGTCCACCGAGGCACCCTGCTTGCCGATCACGATGCCGGGCTTGGCCGTCTGGATGATGACCGTCAACTGGTTGGCGCTGCGCTCGGTCTCGATCCGGGCCACCCCGGCGTTGCGCAGCCGGCTGCCGATGAGCCGGCGCATCGCCAGGTCCTCGTGGAGCAGCTTGGTGTACTCCTTGTCCGCGTACCAGCGCGCGTCCCACTGCCGGTAGACCCCGAGGCGAAAGCCGATAGGGTTCACCTTCTGTCCCATCAGTCCTTCTCCTCGTCGTCCTGAGCCGTCTCGGCCTCGGGCTGCTCATCGCCCGTGCCGCCGGCCTCACTGTCGGGGTCCTCGGTCTGCTCAAGCTCGGCCTCGTCGACCACCTCGGCCTCGCCGTCGATGGTCGGCTCGACCTCCTCCACCGGCTCGTCCTCGGCAGTCCCCTCCACCGCGGCGGTGGCCGCCTCGGCCTCCGCCAGCGCGGCCTCCTGGGCGCGCCGGATCTGGGCCGGCCGGCGGCGGCGGGCGGACGCGGGCTTGGTGGACGGGTGCGCCGCGCGCCCGGCCATCGCCACCACCGAGCGGCGGCGACGCTCCGGCTCGGGCTCCTCGTCGGTCACGTAGCAGCGCAGGTGGCTCATCCGCTTGAAGATGCTGCCCGCCATCCCGCGCGGCTTGGCGATGTAGCGCTTCATCATCCCCGCCTGGTCCACATCGATCCGGTCGACGCGCAGCGACGACTGCTCCAGGTTGAAGTTGTGCTCCGCGTTGGCGGCCGCCGACTTGATGACCTTGGCCACCTCCTTGGCGGCATGGCGGGGCGTGAAGCTGAGCAGGGCGAGAGCCTCGGCGACCGGCAGGCCGACGACGCTGTCCGCGACCACCCGCGCCTTGCGCGAGGTGATCCGCACAGACTTGGCGGTGGCAACGACTTTCACTTGAGGGCGGTGCTCCGCTCGGTGTGGTGGCCGTGGCCGCGGTACTTGCGGGTCGCGGCGAACTCGCCCAGCTTGTGGCCGACCATGGCCTCGGTGATGAACACCGGGTTGTGCTTGCGGCCATCGTGGACGGCGATGGTGTGCCCCACCATCTCCGGGAAGATGTCGCTGCGCCGCGACCAGGTCTTGATGACCCGCTTCTCCCGGCTCTGATTCAGCCTCTGAATCTTGGCCAGCAGGTGGTCGTCGCAGAACGGCCCTTTCTTGAGGGAACGGCTCATGGTCTCACTTCTTCCGGCGACGCACGATCATGCGGTCGGTCTTCTTGTTGCGACGGGTGCGGTAGCCGAGCGCCGGCTTGCCCCAGGGCGTCTGCGGGTTGCCACCGGCACCGCTGCGGCCCTCGCCACCGCCGTGCGGGTGGTCGAAGGGGTTCATGGCCATGCCGCGCACCGACGGTCGCCAGCCCCGCCAGCGCGACTTGCCCGCCTTGCCGATGTTCTGGTTCTCGTGATCAGCGTTGCCGACCTGGCCCACAGTGGCGAAGCAGCGAACGTCGATCCGCCGCACCTCGCCGGAGGGCATCCGTACGGTCGCCATCTCCCCCTCGCGGGCGAGAAGCTGGGCCGCCACGCCGGCGCTGCGCACCAGCTGGCCACCGCGTCCCGGCTGGACCTCGAGGTTGTGGATGGTCGTGCCGAGCGGGATGTTGGCGAGCGGGAGCGCGTTGCCGGGCTTGATCTCAGCGCCCGCGCCGGAGCTGATGACCTGCCCCACGGTGAGGCCGAGGGGGGCCAGGATGTAGCGCTTCTCGCCGTCGGTGTAGTTGATGAGGGCGATTCGAGCGCTCCGGTTGGGGTCGTACTCGATCGCGGACACCCGGCCGGGGACGTCGCGCTTGGTCCGCCGGAAGTCGATGATCCGGTACAGCTTGGCGTGGCCGCCGCCCCGGTGGCGCACCGTGATCCGGCCGGTGTTGTTGCGCCCGCTGGCCTTCTTGAGGTGGACGGTGAGGCTCCGCTCGGGGGTGGTGCTGGTCACCTCCTCGAACGAGCTGACCGCCATGAAGCGGCGGCCCGGGCTGGTCGGCTTGTACTTGTTGACTGGCATCGGTCTACACGCCCTCGAACAGCCCGGGGATCTTCTGCCCGGGGGCCAGGGTCACCACGGCCTTCTTCCAGTCGGGGCTCTTCCCGGTCAGGCGGCCTCCGCGGCCACGCCGGTACTGGCGGTTGCGGACCTTGCCGTGAACGGCCAGGACGTTGACCGCGAGCACGGTGAGCCGCTGCTCGGGGAAGGCCTCCTCGATGGCCCGACGGATGTCGACCTTGGTGACGTCGGTGGGGCAGGCGAACGTGTACTTGTTCAGCCGCCCCATCTCGCTGTAGGACTTCTCGCTCGAGACCGGCCGGAGGATGACCTGGTGGAAGGCGCGTCCCTGGCTCATCCCCAGGCCTCCGCGATGTGCTCCACCGCATCCCGGGTCATCACCACGGTGTCGGCGGTGAGCAGGTCGCGCACCGAGACGTTGCCGGCCAGGATCAGCCGGACCTCGGGGAGGTTGCGGGCGCTCAGCTCGAGGGCGTCGTGGTGCGAGCCCAGCACGACCAGCACCCGCCGGCCGGCATCCACCGCCTGCAGGAACCCGGTCACCGCCTTGGTCCGAGGCTCCTCGAGGTCGATCCCGTCGAGGATGGTGATCTGCCCCTCGGCGGCCTTGACGCTCAGCGCGCTGCGCAGCGCCAGCCGGCGCTGTTTGCGCGGCATCCCGACGCTGTGGTCGCGCGGGGTGGGACCGAAGACGGTGCCGCCTCCCGCGTAGTGGGGGGCTCGGATCGAGCCCTGCCGGGCCCGGCCGGTGCCCTTCTGACGGTAGGGCTTGCGACCGCCGCCCGAGACCTCGGTGCGGGTCTTGCTGTCATGGGTCCCCTGGCGGGCGTTGGCCAGCTGGCGCAGCAGCGCCTGGTGCATGACGGTGGTGTGGGGGATCACCGCGAACACCGTCTCGGGGAGCTCCAGCTCCCCCTGGCTCTCGCCGGCGAGGTCGACGACGGGTGCGGTGCTCATGCCACCACCACTCCGCTGCGGGCGCTGTCCCGGACCAGCACCACCGAGTCGCGGTGACCGGGCACCGCCCCGCGCACCAGCAGCAGGTTGCGCTCGGCGTCGACGCGCACCACCTCCAGCCGCATGACCGTGGCCCGGGAGGCGCCGAGATGACCGGCCATGCGCAGCCCCTTGAAGACGCGGGCGGCGTCGGTCGACCCGATGGATCCGGCCTGCTTGATGTTGTGGGAGCCGTGGCTGACCGGGCCGCGGTGGAAGTTGTGGCGCTTGTGCTGGCCGGCGAAGCCCTTGCCCTGGGTGATGCCGGTGACGTCCACCCGCTCCCCGGCCTCGAAGAGCGAGACCGAGAGCCGGCTGCCCGGAGCCGGGGTGCCCGCGTCGCGGACCTCGGCCAGATGGGAGAGCGCCGGGGTGCCGGCCCGCTTGAAGTGGCCGGCCTGGGGCTTGTTGGTGCGGCGCGGCTTGCGGACGCCCAGGCCAAGCTGGACGGCCTCGTAGCCGTCGGTGGCGGCGGTCTTGACCTGGACCACGTGGCAGGAGTCCGCCTCCAGCACGGTGACCGGGACCACCGTGCCCTGCTCGGTGAAGAGCTGGGTCATCCCCAGCTTGCGCGCCAGGAGGCCCTTGCTCATCGCTGGTCCCCGAGCTTGATCTCGATATCAACGCCACTCGGTAGGTTGAGCCGCATCAGGGCGTCCACCACCTTGGGGTTGGGGTCGAGGATGTCGAGGATTCGCTTGTGGGTGCGCATCTCGAACTGTTCGCGTGAGTCCTTGTCGATGAAGGGCGAGCGGACCACCGTCCACTTGCTGATACGGGTCGGCAGCGGAACCGGACCGGCGACATGAGCCCCGGTCCGGACCACGGTCTCGACGATCTTCGAGGCGGCCTGGTCCAGGACCCGATGGTCGTAGGCCTTGAGCCGGATGCGGATTTTCTGCGCCATAGCGGTGCCGCTGCCTTCCCTGTCCCTATTTCTCGATCGAGGTGACGGCGCCGGCGCCGACCGTGTGGCCACCCTCGCGGATGGCGAAGCGCATCCCCTCCTCGACGGCGATCGGGGTGATCAGCTCCACGCCCATCTCGACGTTGTCGCCCGGCATCACCATCTCGGTCCCCTCGGGGAGGGTGATGCTGCCGGTCACGTCGGTGGTCCGGATGTAGAACTGAGGCCGGTAGCCGCTGAAGAACGGGGTGTGCCGGCCACCCTCCTCCTTGCTGAGGACGAAGACCTGGGCCTTGAACTTGGTGTGCGGGTTGATGGTGCCCGGCTTGGCCACCACCTGGCCGCGCTCGACGTCCTCGCGCTTGATCCCCCGGATCAGGCAGCCGACGTTCATCCCCGCCTCGCCGCCGCCGTCCAGCTCCTTGTGGAACATCTCGACCCCGGTCACCACCGTCTTGGTGGTGGTCCGGATGCCGACGATCTCGACCGGCTCGTTGACCTTGATCACCCCGCGCTCGATGCGGCCGGTGACCACGGTGCCTCGACCCTCGATCGAGAAGACGTCCTCGATGGGCATCATGAAGGGCTTGTCGACCGGCCGCTCGGGGAGCGGGATGTAGGTGTCGACGGCCTCCATCAGCCTCATCACGTCGTCGCCCGCCTCCTTGTCACCCTCCAGCGCCTTGAGGGCGGAGACCCGGACCACCGGGATGTCGTCGCCCGGGAATTCGTAGCGGCTGAGCAGCTCGCGAACCTCGAGCTCGACCAGCTCCAGGAGCTCCTCGTCGTCGACCTGGTCGACCTTGTTGAGGGCCACCACGATGTAGGGCACCCCGACCTGGCGGGCGAGCACGATGTGCTCCCGGGTCTGGGGCATCGGCCCGTCGGTGGCGGCCACCACCAGGATGGCGCCGTCCATCTGGGCCGCGCCGGTGATCATGTTCTTGATGTAGTCGGCGTGGCCGGGGCAGTCGACATGGGCGTAGTGGCGGTTGGCGGTCTCGTACTCGATGTGAGCGGTGGCGATGGTGATGCCACGCGCCTTCTCCTCCGGGGCGTTGTCGATCTGATCGAACGATACGAAGGAGTTGGAGCCACCGACGCGTTCGGAGAGAGTCTTAGTGATGGCAGCAGTCAGCGTCGTCTTGCCATGGTCGATGTGACCGATGGTCCCGACGTTCACGTGAGGCTTGGTACTGGTGTATTTCTTCTTCTTGCCCATGGCCTTCTCAGTTCCTCTGCTGCTGCTCGCTGGTTCTCGGCTGGCTCCCGGCTGGCTGGCTGGCTCGGCTGGTCATGACCTGGCCTTGGCGACGATCTCGTCGGCGAGGCCAGAGGGTAGCTGCTGGTAGTGGTGGAACTCCATTGAATAGGACGCCCGGCCCTGGGTCATCGAGCGCAGCTCGGTGGCGTACCCGAACATGGCGGCCAGCGGCACCAGAGCATGCACGATCTGGGTCGTCCCGCGTCCTTCCATGCCCAGGATGTGGCCCCGGCGGCCGCTAAGGTCCCCCATGACGTCGCCCATGTACTCCTCGGCCATGGAGACGTCGACCTTCATGATCGGCTCGAGGAGCGCCGGCTTGGCCTTGCGCATGCCGTCCTTGAAGCCCATCGAGCCGGCGATCTGGAAGGCCTGCTCCGAGGAGTCGACGTCGTGGTAGGAGCCGTCGACCAGGACGACCTTGACGTCGACCACCGGGAAGCCGGCCAGCACCCCGTTGGCGAGGGCCTCGGTGATCCCCTTCTCGGCCGGCCGGATGTACTCCCGGGGCACGCTGCCGCCGACGATCTTGGAGACGAACTCGAAGCCCTTGCCGGGCTCCTGGGGGTGGAGGTCCAGCTCGACGTGGCCGTACTGGCCGTGGCCCCCGGTCTGGCGGACGAATCGCCCGGTGCCGTGAGCGGGGACCGTGATCGTCTCCCGGTAGGCGACCTGGGGCTTGCCGACGCTGGCGTCGACCTTGAACTCACGGAGCATGCGGTCGATGATGATCTCGAGATGGAGCTCCCCCATCCCTGAGATAACGGTCTGGCCGCTGTCCTCGTCGGTGTGGACCCGGAAGGTGGGGTCCTCGGCGGCCAGCCGCTGGAGGGCGAGGCCCATCTTGTCCTGGTCCGCCTTGGTCTTGGGCTCGACGGCGACCGAGATCACCGGCTCGGGGAAGACCATCGCCTCCAGGATGATCGGCGCGTCCTCGCTGCAGAGGGTGTCGCCGGTGGTGGTGGATTTGAGCCCGATGGCGGCCGCGATGTCGCCGGTCCGGACCTCCTCGATGTCCTCGCGGTGGTTGGCGTGCATCTGGAGGACGCGGCCGATCCGCTCGCGCTGGTTCCGGGACGCGTTGAGCACGTAGGAGCCGCTCCGGAGCGTCCCGCTGTAGACCCGGAAGAAGGTGAGGTTGCCGACGAAGGGGTCGTTGGCGATCTTGAAGGCGATCGCGGCGAACGGCTCGTCGTCGTCCGGGAGGCGGCGGCCGGGCTCGTCGGCCCCGGGGGTGTGCCCCTCGATCGGGGGAACGTCGAGCGGCGAGGGGAGGTAGTCGACGACCGCGTCCAGCATCGGCTGCACGCCGCGGTTCTTGAGTGCGGCGCCGCAGAGGACCGGCACCAGCTGGGTCTTGATGGTCCCGATCCGGAGCCCGCGGCGGATGTCGTCGGGGGTCAGCTCCTCCCCCTCCAGGTAGCGGGCCAGGAGCTCGTCGTCGGTCTCGGCCACCGCCTCCAGGAGGACGTGGCGCCACCTGGCCACCTCCGCCTGCATCAACTCGGGGATCGCGCCCCGCTCGCTGGTGGTGCCGAGGTCGTCGAGGTAGACGATCGCGGTCATGTTGACCAGGTCGACCATCCCGACGAAGTCGGCCTCGCTGCCGATGGGGAGCTGGACCGGAATCGGGTTGGCCCCCAGGCGGTCGCGGATCGACTGCACGGAGGTGTAGAAGTCGGCCCCCATCCGGTCCATCTTGTTGATGAAGCAGATCCGCGGCACCCGGTAGCGATCAGCCTGCCGCCAGACGGTCTCGGACTGGGGCTCGACCCCCGCCACCGCGTCAAACACAGCCACCGCGCCGTCCAGCACCCTCAGGCTGCGCTCCACCTCCACCGTGAAGTCCACATGCCCGGGTGTATCGATGATGTTGATGCGATGGCCGCGCCACTCGGCTGCCGTGGCGGCGGAGGTGATGGTGATCCCGCGCTCCTGCTCCTGGACCATCCAGTCCATGGTCGCGGCGCCCTCGTGGACCTCGCCCATGCGGTGGATGCGGCCGGTGTAGAAGAGGACGCGCTCGGTCGTCGTGGTCTTGCCCGCGTCGATGTGGGCCATGATCCCGATGTTCCGGTACCTCTCCAGGGCGACGGCCCGACCGGCGACGGCAGTGCTCATGAGCTCAGGACCAAGGCGGCTCAGTACCGGAAGTGGGAGAAGGCCTTGTTCGACTCGGCCATCTTGTGGGTGTCTTCCTTCCGCTTGACCGAGGCGCCGACCCCGTTGGCGGCGTCCATCAGCTCGGCGGCCAGCCGGTCGGCCATGCTCTTGCCGGAGCGGGCCCGGGCATAGCGGATGACCCAGCGCCGGGCCAGAGCCTGGCGGCGGTCGTGGCGGATCTCGACCGGCACCTGGTAGGTGGCGCCGCCGACCCGCTTGGGCTTGACCTCGATCACCGGGGTGACGTTGCGCATGGCCTGGTCGAAGACGTCGAGCGGCTCGCGCCGGCTGGAGCGCCGCACCTTCTCGAAGGCGTCATAGACGATCCGCTGGGCGGTCGACTTCTTGCCGGCCAGCATCACGCAGTTGATGAACTTGGCAAGCGCGGGGCTCGCGTAGATCGGGTCGGGGAGGATGTTGCGCCGCTGGACGCGGGCTCGACGAGGCATCTCGAATGGTCTCTACTTGGCCGCTTTCTCGCGCTTGGCGCCGTACTTGCTCCGGCCCTGCTTCCGGTTCTTGGTCCCGGCCGTGTCCAGAGTGCCCCGGATGATGTGGTAGCGCACCCCGGGGAGGTCCTTGACCCTGCCGCCGCGGATCAGCACCACCGAGTGCTCCTGGAGGTTGTGGCCGATCCCGGGGATGTAGGCGGTCACCTCTGCCTTGCTGGTCAGGCGCACCCGGGCCACCTTGCGGAGCGCCGAGTTGGGTTTCTTGGGGGTGGTGGTGTAGACGCGCACGCAGACGCCGCGGCGCTGGGGCGAACCCCGGAGCGCGGGAGCCTTGGTCTTCCGGACGATCCGGACCCGGCCTTTGCGGACGAGCTGCTGAGTGGTGGGCACAGAACTCCGTTTGGGACTGAACAGCACCCCTTGCGGGGCGCGCGTGGACGCAATCTCGCCACGAAGGGCGCGAGGGAGCATCCTACCAGCGCCAGGGTTCGCGCGTCAATTCAGAGCCCCCTCAGACCTGGCCCGCCGCGACCCGACCGGCGGCTCAGTGACGACGCGCATCCGCCGCCTTCAACGACGCCAGAGGGCGGAGCCGATGCTCGACCTCCGCCAGGCCGGCACCCACCACCGCGGCCACGACCTCCGCGGAGGACTTGTAGGCGGGGCCGGCCTCGTCGAGGGGTACCCGGCCGTCGGCGTTGACCACGATGCCCCGGCTCCGGTAGTCGGCGTCCACCGCCCGCTGGTCGAGCTGGCGCATCGCCGCCGAGCGGGAGAGCCGGCGTCCGGCGCCGTGGTTGACCGAGTAGCCGCTGGCGGCGGCGCCAGGCAGGGGCCGGAGGATGAAGGAGAGGTCGCAGTTCGACCCCGGGATGAGCACCGGGTGGCCGGTTGCCGCCCACATCCCGCCGTCCAGGGCGGGGTGGCCGGCCGGGAAGGCCCGGGTCGCCCCCTTGCGATGCACCAGAACCTCGCCGAACTCGGGGTGGACCTCGCGCTGGACCAGATTGTGGCTGATCTCGTAGACCAGCTCCAGCGGCTCGGCGAACGTCTCCTCGAAGGCGGCCGCCACCTCTTCGGCGATGACCATGCGGTTGACGATCGCGAAGTTGGCACCGGCCGCCACCGCGTTGAGGTAGGCGCGGTGCAACGTCTGGTCGGGGGTGAAGTAGCCGAGGTCGAGATCGGTGATGAGGTCGGGCCGCGCCGCCCGCGCGAGGGCGAAGTAGTTGGTGGCGAGCCCGTGCCCAAAGCCGCGGCTGCCGGTGTGGACCTGGACGAAGAGGGTGCCGGTCTCGACGCTCTGCTGGAGCTCGATGAAGTGGTTTCCTCCGCCCAGGGAGCCGAGCTGGGGGATGCCCCGCTCCGGCCGCCCCGGGCCACCCCAGGGCACCTCCCAGGAGTCGTCCACCGGGATCCGGTCGCGCTCGGCCCGCTCCCGGTCGAAGCGCGAGCCGTACCTCTCCATGTGGTGGATGGCTCCGCCGCGGCAGATCGCCTCGAACTCGCCGCGGTCGAGCCGGCGCAGCCGGGTCAGGCTGGCCTCGCCGGCGCCCATGGACACGCGGCCGAGCACGGCGCGGTTGAACGCCAGGCGCCGCTCGGGGGTCGCCCTCTCGGCGGGCACCTCCGACCGCGCCGAAACCATCCCGCAGCCGATGTCGAAACCCACAGGGCCCATGGCCACGGCGCCGCTGCGGGCGTCGGTGAGGATGACCGACCCGACCGGGACCCCGTAGCCGACGTGGACGTCGGGGGTGATCGCGACCAGCCGGGTCCCCGGGAACTGGGTGGCGTTGACGATCTGGGGATAGACGGCGTCCTCGGTTTCGTCGAGCAGCGCCGGGGTGAGGAAGAGACGCACCGGCACCTCCCCGGTGTCCTCGGTGGCGAGGTCGAACCAGCCCCCGGGATGGGGCCGCGCGTGCCGCTTCCAGCCCGCCGCGGCCACCGGGCGGGCCCCGCCGGGGCGGGCCGGCTCCGCACCGGTCATCTCAGGTGAACTTCGGGTAGGTGCTCATTCCCCCGTCGACCACCAACGTGGTCCCGGTCACGTAGCCGGCCTGGTCGCTGGCCGCCCAGACCACCGCGGCGGCGATCTCCTCGGGCCGGCCGAAGCGGCCGAGCGGGATCTCCCCCTCGACCCGGTGGCGGGCCTCGGCGTCGTCGAGGACGAAGGCGTTGATCGGGGTGGCGATGGCCCCGGGGGCGATCGAGAGCACTCTGATCCCGAGCCCGGCCCACTCCCGGGCGACCGTCTCGGTGAGCAGCTTCAGCCCCCCCTTGGAGGCGCAGTAATGGGCGAACCCGGGCCAGGGGATGAACTCGTGGACCGAGCTCATGTTGACGATCACCCCCTGCTTCTGGGCGGCCATCAGCTTGCCGGCCTCGCGCAGGCAGAGGAAGGCGCCGGTGAGGTTGGTCCGGAGGACCCGCTCCCAGAGGTCGAGCGGCATCTCCAGGGTCGGCGCCTGCTTCTCGATGCCGGCGTTGTTGACCAGGATGTCGAGGCCGCCGAAGCGCTCCCTGCACTCCCCGACCATCCGGACCACGTCAGCCTCGGACCCGACGTCCGCCTGAACCGCGTAGGCCCGGGCGCCGGCCGGGTCGATCTGGCCCGCCACCGCCTCGGCGTCGGGCCGCTCCTGGTCGGAGAAGTAGTTCACGGCGACCCGCGCCCCCTCCTCGCCGAGTCGCAGAGCGGTGGCCCTGCCGATGCCGCTGGAGCCCCCGGTGACCAGGGCTCGCCTTCCCTCGAGAAGCATCTCTTCGTCCCTCCGAATCGGATCGGATCCCGGCCGGTCCCCGCCCGGGTGGCGCGGCCGCCGACCTGACCCCGCTCGCTCTCCGCCGGTGCCTGAGATCCCCCATGGTGAGCCCACGGACCGCCAGCCGGTCAGCGCTCTCCACCCCCGTGGCCCAGCCGGAGGAAGGCGGTCAGCGCCCCGATCACCACCGCCACGCCGCCGCCGAGCTCCAGCATCTCCAGCCCGCTGTGGACATCCACCAGTGCCTCGACGAAGCTCACCGCGGCGACCAGCACGATCATGGCGATCACCCGGGCCTTGAGATCGTTGAGATCGCGCATCTCCAGCCACGCCGGCATCGGCCGGCCCCCCTCCCGGTCCACCCAGCCGATGAAGAGCTCATAGAAGCCGATCCCGGCGATGGCCAGGGTGGCGCCGATGAGGAAGAAGTCGATGACCAGCAGGAAGAGCCCCACCCGGTTGCCGACCGGGAAGGGGTGGGCCACCACCTGCTGGACGCCATTGACGAAGACGGCCGCCCCGTAGATGAAGGCTGCCGCGGCCGAGAGGATCAGGACCACCACGGCGATCAGCACCAGCCAGCGGGAGAGGTCAAGACCGCGTTCGAGCGCCCCCCGGAGGCGCCGCCCCCCGGCGGAATGGCGGCCGCCGTCCTCCGCTCCCGGTCCCTGGGACATCTCCTCCCCCGCGGTGCCGAGCACCGCCCGCCGGTGTGACCTCTGCTATTCTCCGCGACCAGACCCATTCCAACGGCGCTCACGCATCTCGCCCGAGACCGCAGGCGGGGCTCGACCCCTCAATCCCCTGCGCAGGTGGGATCGGTGGTCCGGCCGGCGCCTCGGCGCTCGCCGCCGCCGCTCTCCTCGGGCGGTGCCGCGGCCCACCAGAAGGAGCGATGCCGATGCCCAAGGCCACGACCGCGGAGGAGGCCGCCCAACGCGCCGGTCCCCGCAAGCGCGAGAGCGTCGACGACCTCGCCGCCAAGCTCGGCCGGGCGACCTCGGCCGTGGTCACCGACTACCGCGGGTTGACCGTCAAGCAGCTCGAGGACCTGCGCAGCCAGCTGCGCGGCCAGGGGATCGAGTACCAGATCATCAAGAACACCCTGGCCCGCCGGGCGGCCGAGCAGGCGGGCATCGCCCAGCTGGGCACCGTCCTGAGCGGCCCGGTCGGGCTCGCCCTGGGATTCGGGGAGCTGTCCGCGCCCGCCAAGGCGCTCAGCGACTACCACCGGATCAACCGGCGCCTCCCGCTGGTGGCCGGGTTCGTCGAGGGACAGGTGCTCGACGCCCGCGGCGTCCAGGCCCTCGCCGAGCTGCCGCCCCGGGAGATCCTGCTCGCCCAGCTCGCCGGCGCCCTCCAGATGCCGCTCAGCCAGCTCGCGGCGGCGCTCTCCTCCACCCTCTCCAACCTCGCCGCCACCCTGGACGCCTACCGGGTCAAGCTCGAGGCCGCCTGACCAGGATCCGTCCGGGCCACCCGAACAGTTCAATTGAATCAACTCAGGAGATGAACCAGACCATGGCCACCAAAGCCATCACCCCCGAGGAGTTCGTCGACGCGCTCCAGACCTGGACCGTCCTCGACGTCGTCAACGCCGTCAAGCTGATGGAGGAGAAGCTCGGCATCAAGGCCGCCGCTCCGGTGGCGGTCGCCGCCGCGCCCTCCGCCGCCGCCGAGGCCGCCCCGGTCGAGGAGCAGACCGAGTTCACGGTGGTCCTCACCGCGATCGGCGACGCCAAGATCAACGTCATCAAGGCGGTGCGTGAGATCACCGGCCTGGGCCTCAAGGAGGCCAAGGACCTGGTCGACGCCGCCCCCAAGGCGGTCCGCGAGGCGGTGCCGCGCGAGGAGGCCGACCAGGTCAAGGGGAAGCTGGAGGATGCCGGCGCGAGCGTCGAGATCCGCTGATCGGCGGCGCCTCCGGGCCGCGGCGGCGCGGAGCGGCGACCCCTCACGCAGGGGGACGCTGCCTCCCGCCGCCGCGGGCCCCCGGTTTGAACCAGGCCGAACCGGGTAGACTTGTGGGCCTGGGTATCCGAGCAGGCCATCCGAACATCCGCTCGCGCGGGCACAACTCACTGTGCCCGGGTGCCGGCGGGTTTGGTATGCTGTGAGATTGTGCCCGTCACCGTCGGCGTCCGCGCGTAGCCGCTTGTCAGGGGAACTCTAGCACATGGTCCTTTCCACTTCCACACCCTCCAGCGTCCGTCACAACTACGGTCAGATCGCCGACAAGCTGGAGGTGGGGAACCTCATCCAGACGCAGTTGAACTCATTCGCCTGGTTCTGCAAAGAGGGGCTCCGGGAGCTCTTCGACGAGATCAACCCGATCACCGACTACACCGGGAAGAACTACGAGCTGCGCTTCCTCGACTACGAATTCGGCACCCCCAAGTACGACGAGGAGGAGTGCCGGCAGCGGGACATGACCTTCTCCGCCCCGCTGCGGATCAACACCCGGCTCCACATCAAGACCGGCGAGAACGCCGGGGAGATCAAGGAGACCGAGGTCTTCATGGGCGACTTCCCGATGATGACCCCGCAGGGGACGTTCATCGTCAACGGGACCGAGCGGGTGGTGGTCAGCCAGCTGGTCCGCTCGCCCGGGGTGTACTTCACCGCCGCCGAGGACCGGGTCACCGGCAGGATCCTCTACTCCGCCAAGCTCATCCCCAACCGCGGGGCCTGGCTGGAGATCGAGACCTCGAACAAGGACGTGCTGACGGTCAAGATCGACCGCAAGCGCAAGGTCCCGGTGACCACCCTGGTGCGGGCCCTCGGGTACGCCGGCAACGACGACATCCGCGCCTTCTTCGCCGACGCCGACAACGACCCCGAGCACACCTACATCCAGGCCACCCTGGAGAAGGACGCCACTAGCTCGGTCGAGGAGGCGCTGATCGAGCTCTACCGCAAGATCCGCCCCGGTGACCCGCCCACCGTCGAGAACGCGCGCAACCTGCTCAGCTCGCTGTTCTTCAACCCCCGCCGCTTCGACCTGAGCAAGGTCGGCCGCTTCAAGCTGGACAAGAACCTCGGCATACCCGAGGACGAGGCCCGCGAGCGGGCCCTGGACAAGGAGCGCCGGGTCCTCGACAACCAGGACTTCGTCTCCATCGTCCGCAAGCTGATCTCGCTCAACAACGGGCTGGGCGAGCCCGACGACATCGACCACCTCGGCAACCGCCGGGTGCGGGCCGTGGGCGAGCTGCTCCAGAACCAGTTCCGGATGGGGTTGATCCGGATGGAGCGGATCATCAAGGAGCGGATGACCATCTGCGACGCGGCGACGGTGACGGCGGCGAGCCTGATCAACGCCCGACCGGTGGTGGCCGCCATCAAGGAGTTCTTCGGTTCGTCCCAGCTCTCCCAGTTCATGGACCAGACCAACCCGCTGGCCGAGCTGACCCACAAGCGCCGGCTCTCCGCGCTCGGGCCGGGAGGCCTCTCGCGGGAGCGCGCCGGCTTCGACGTCCGCGACGTCCACTACAGCCACTACGGCCGGATCTGCCCGATCGAGACCCCCGAGGGACCGAACATCGGGCTGATGGGCTCGCTCGCGACCTTCGCCAAGGTCAACGAATTCGGCTTCATCGTGGCACCCTTCCGCCGCGTCTATCGCGACGTCTCGGCTCGCGAGCCGCGTGAGGGCCGCCTCCTGGCCGGTCAGACCCTACGCGAGGACGTCAACTCGCTGAGCGCCGGGCACGTGCTCGACGCCGCGGACGTCCAGCGGCTGGCCGAGAAGGGGGTCGAGCGGGTCCGCATCGTCCCCTGGGTCTCGGACGAGATCGTCTTCCTCTCCGCCGACGAGGAGGACAAGTACACGGTCGCCCAGGCCAACGCGCCGGTCGACGAGGCCGGTCACTTCACCGTCGTCCACACCGCCTGCCGGAGCCGGCACACCTTCAAGGATCTGCCCGTGGCCGAGGTCGACTACATGGACGTCTCGCCCAAGCAGACGGTCTCGGTGGCGACCGCGCTCATCCCCTTCCTCGAGCACGACGACGCCAACCGGGCGTTGATGGGTTCGAACATGCAGAAGCAGGCGGTCCCCCTGCTGGTCACCGAGGCCCCCATCGTCGGCACCGGCATGGAGGCCCACGCCGCCCGCAACTCCGGCGAGATGGTCATCTCCCAAGGGACGGGGACCGTGGTCGGCGTCTCCTGGCCCGAGCCGGCCGACGACGACCGCTCGGTGGTCAAGGTCCGCAGCGGCCAGGACGCCGGCATCGGCATCCTGGTTCGGCCGGACGACGGCGCTCCGGACATCTGGTACGGCATCCACAAGTTCGTGCGCAGCAACCAGGGGACGTGCCTCTCCCAGCGCATCTCGGTGAAGGCCGGGGCACGGGTCGAGGCCGGCACCGTGCTGGCCGACGGGCCCTCCACCGACAGCGGCGAGCTGGCCCTGGGCCGCAACGTGCTGGTCGCCTTCATGCCGTGGGAGGGCTACAACTTCGAAGACGCCATCCTGATCAGCGAGTCGGTGGTGCGTGAGGACAAGTACACCTCGATCCACATCGAGGAGTTCGAGATCGAGGCTCGCGACACCAAGCTCGGGCCCGAGGACATCACGCGCGACCTTCCCAACATCGCCGAGGAGTCGCTGAAGAACCTCAACGACCGGGGCATCATCTACATCGGCGCCGAGGTCCAGCCCGGGGACATCCTGGTGGGCAAGATCACTCCCAAGGGCGAGTCCGAGCTGTCCGCCGAGGAGCGTCTGCTCCGGGCCATCTTCGGAGAGAAGGCCCGCGAGGTCCGCGACTCGTCGCTCCGCGTCCCCCACGGGGAGCGGGGCACGGTGGTGGACGTCAAGGTCTTCAGCCGCGAGTCGGGTCACGAGCTGCCCCCCGGGGTCAACGAGCTGATCCGGATCTACGTCGCCCAGAAGCGCAAGATCGCCCAGGGCGACAAGATGTCCGGGCGCCACGGCAACAAGGGGGTCATCGCCCGCATCCTCCCCATCGAGGACATGCCCTACCTGCCCGACGGAACCCCGGTCGAGATCGTCCTCAACCCGCTGGGCGTCCCCAGCCGGATGAACCTCGGCCAGGTCCTGGAGACCCACCTCGGCTGGGCGGCGCAGGCCCTGGGTATGAAGGTGGCATCGCCCGTCTTCGACGGCGCCTCCGAGGCCCGCATCGAGGAGGAGCTGGAACGCGCCGGGCTACCCCCGAGCGGCAAGGTGCGCCTGCGGGACGGCCGCACCGGCGAGTTCTTCGACCGCGATATCACCGTCGGGCACATCTACATGCTCAAGCTGGCCCACCTGGTCGAGGACAAGATTCACGCCCGGAGCACCGGCCCCTACTCCCTGGTCACCCAGCAGCCGCTGGGCGGCAAGGCCCAGTTCGGCGGCCAGCGCTTCGGCGAGATGGAGGTGTGGGCACTCGAGGCCTACGGCGCGAGCCACATCCTCCAGGAGATCCTCACCGTCAAGTCGGACGACATCGTCGGACGGGTCAAGGCCTACGAGGCCATCGTCAAGGGGGAGAACACCCTCGAGGCGGGCATCCCCGAGTCCTTCCGGGTCCTGGTCAAGGAGTTGGAGGGATTGGCTCTCGGGGTGGAGATCCAGTCCGAGGACGAGAACCAGATCGTGCTCGGCGAGGAGGACATCCCGGACATTCCGCTCGACCTCGGGATTCACCTCGAACGGGACGAACGGGACGACGTCGACGAGGCCCGCAATTGATCGCGGTTCTGGCCCCATGCCCGGCGCGGAGAGCCGGGCGTGGTGCTTCGCTGCGGGGCCGGCCTCTATCTCCCCGCCGCCACGCGGCAGTCACGCGTGGCCGCCCCAACCCTCGCAACTCCTGCCGCGATCGTCGCGGCCGCCGCCGCCTCCTGCCCACGAGCAACTGAAGGTCAGTGATGCTGAAACTCGAGAACTTCGACGCCCTCCGACTCTCGATCGCCAGCCCGGAGATGATCCTCTCCTGGTCGCACGGCGAGGTCACCAAGCCGGAGACGATCAACTACCGCACCCTCAAGCCGGAGCGCGACGGTCTCTTCTGCGAGAAGATCTTCGGCCCCACCAAGGACTGGGAGTGCCACTGCGGGAAGTACAAGCGCTACCGGTACAAGGGCATCATCTGCGACAAGTGCGGCGTCGAGGTGACCCGGAGCAAGGTCCGCCGTGAGCGGATGGGGCATATCAAGCTGGCCTCGCCGGTCTCCCACGTCTGGTACTTCAAGGGCATCCCGTCGCGGATGGGCCTGCTTCTCGACATGAGCCCGCGCAACCTCGAGAAGGTCCTGTACTTCGCCAATTACATCGTGATCTCGGTGGACGAGAAGGCCCGTCAGGACCTGCTCGCCAAGCTGGACCCGGACACCGACGAGCGGGTGATCGCCCTGCGCGAGCGCCTTCGCGGCGACGGCGGCGGCACCGAGCTCGCCGAGCGGATCGCGGTCCGCGAAGGCGAGGCCGCCGAGCAGGTGGGCCAGATCCAGGCGGAGCTCAAGGAGCGGCTCGCCGCCCTCGAGCGCTCGGCCACCGACCTCGACGAGCGCATCCAGCAACTCAAGGGCAAGAAGGCGCCCGCCCGCTTCGTCCTCGGCGACGGGGTCGAGGACGAGATCGTCCTGGAGAAGGGGACGGTCCTCGACGAGGACGCCGCGATGCTGGTCCAGGACCGGCTGGCCCAGCGCCGGGAGGCGCTCGAGGAGCTGAGCGCGCGCCGCACCCAGGCGGCGCAGGACGAGTCGGCGGGCGAGATCGCCCAGTGGCGCGCCGACGCCGAAGGGGCGCGCGCCGAGGCCGCCCACCTCGGTGGGAGCGAGCTGGAGAGCCTCCGCCAGGAGATCGAGTCCAGCCGCCAGCAGCTCGAGGCGCTCGCCCCCCGCGAGCTCCTCACCGACACCCAGTACCGCGAGCACATCGAGAAGTTCGGCAAGGTCTTCAAGGCCGGCACCGGCGCCCAGGCCGTGCGTGAGCTGCTCAACCAGATCGACCTCGCCGACGAGTCTCTGGTGCTCCGCGAGGAGTCCAAGTCGACCAGCGGGCAGCGGCGCCAGAAGGCGATCAAGCGGCTGCGGGTGGTCGAGGCCTTCCGCAAGTCGGCGACCAGCGCCTCCTGGATGATCCTCGACGTCCTGCCGGTGATCCCCCCTGAGCTGCGGCCAATGGTGCAGCTGGACGGCGGCCGCTTCGCCACCAGTGACCTCAACGACCTCTACCGCCGGGTGATCAACCGCAACAACCGGCTGAAGAGGCTGCTCGAGCTGGGCGCCCCGGAGATCATCGTCCGCAACGAGAAGCGGATGCTGCAGGAGGCCGTCGACGCCCTGATCGACAACGGGCGCCGCGGCCGGGCCATCACCGGGACCGGGAACCGCAAGCTCAAGTCCCTCTCCGACATGCTCAAGGGCAAGCAGGGCCGGTTCCGCCAGAACCTGCTCGGCAAGCGGGTCGACTACAGCGGCCGCTCGGTGATCGTGGTGGGGCCGGAGCTCCGCCTCCACGAGTGCGGGCTGCCCAAGAAGATGGCCCTCGAGCTGTTCAAGCCGTTCGTGATGCGCGAACTGGTGTCGCAGAACTACACCCAGAACATCAAGAGCGCCAAGCGCATGGTGGAACGGGTGCGTCCCGAGGTCTGGGACGTCCTCGACCAGGTGATCAAGGAGCACCCGGTCCTGCTCAACCGCGCCCCGACCCTGCACCGGCTCGGCATCCAAGCCTTCATGCCGGTGCTCGTCGAGGGCCAGGCGATCCAGATCCACCCCTCGGTCTGCAAGGCCTTCAACGCCGACTTCGACGGCGACCAGATGGCGGTCCACGTCCCGCTCTTCAGCGGCGCGATCGCCGAGGCCCGCAACCTGATGATGTCGTCGAACAACATCCTGAGCGCCTCCGACGGGCGTCCGGTGGTCGCCGCCAGCCAGGACATCGTGCTGGGCGCGTACTACCTGACCCAGGAGGGCGAGGACCGCCCCCGCGACGAGGAGGCGATCCGCCACCTGCCCACCTTCAGCAACCCGGAGGAGGCCCGGATCGCGTACGAGCACGACCAGGTCTTCCTCCACCACTACGTGCGGGTGCGGCTCCCCAAGCGGCTGCTGGTGGCCCGCCGCCAGGGCGACGAGGAGCCCACCGGCACCGAGCTGGTGGTCACCACCGTGGGCCGCATGATCTTCAACGACGTGCTGCCGGTGGGCGACATGGCCACCGAGAGCGACCTCCCCTCCATGGTGTTCCGCAACGAGACCATGGACCAGCGCAAGCTGGCCCAGATCGTCAAGGAGTGCTACGACCTCTACGGCTCAGCGCGCACCGCGGTGATCGTCAACAGCATCAAGAAGCTGGGCTTCCACTACGCGACCAAGGCCGGGGTCACCATCGCCGCCATGGACATCAAGACGCCGGCCGGGAAGGCGCCGATCATCGCCGACGCGGAGCGGGCGGTCGAGGAGATCGACCTCCAGTACCGGCGCGGCCTGATCACCGACGACGAGCGGTACCTGAAGACGGTCGAGATCTGGACCAAGGCGACCGATGACGTGACCAAGGTGACCATGTCGTCGTTCGACAAGTTCCACTCGGTGCTGATGATGTCCCAGTCGGGGGCCCGCGGCTCGACCCAGCAGATCCGTCAGCTGGCCGGCATGCGCGGTCTGATGGCGGATCCCACCGGCCGGATCATCGACCTCCCGATCAAGGCCAACTTCTCCGAGGGCCTGACCGTCCTCGAGTACTTCATCTCCACCCACGGCGCCCGCAAGGGGCTGGCGGACACCGCGCTGCGCACCGCCGACTCCGGGTACCTGACCCGGCGCCTGGTCGACGTCGCCCAGGACGTCATCGTGCGCATCGAGGACTGCGAGACGACGGCCGGGATCTGGATCGAGATGGAGGACGACGAGCTCAAGGAGCGCGTCATCGAGCGCTACGCCGGCCGCATCGCCGCCCAGGACGTGATGCTGGGCGACGAGCTACTGCTGTCCACCGGCGAGGAGATCAGCGACGAGAACGCCCGGCGCATCTTCGCCGAGCGGGCCCGGCTGCCCCGCATCAAGGTGCGCAGCATCATGACCTGCAAGGCGCGGGAGGGTGTCTGCCGGGCCTGCTACGGTCGCAACCTGGCCACCGGCCGGATGGTGGAGATCGGTGAGGCGGTGGGCGTCATCGCCGCCCAGTCGATCGGCGAGCCGGGCACCCAGCTCACCATGCGCACCTTCCACACCGGAGGTGTCGCGACCGGTGGGGCGGACATCACCCAGGGTCTGCCTCGGGTGGAGGAGTTGTTCGAGGCCCGCGTCCCCAAGGGCAAGGCGCTGATCTGCGAGATCGACGGGGAGGTGGAGGTGATCCGCGGCGACAGCAAGTCGCTCAAGGTGAAGATCTTCTCCCGCGATGTGTTCGACTCCAACTACCCGGTGCCGCCGCGGCACTCGGTGATGGTCGAGGACGGCCAGCCGGTGACCGAGGGCATCGAGCTGATCCGGGGCACCGACGAGCAGGGCAGCGAGATCTCGATCCGCAGCAAGTACGCGGGTGTGGTCAAGGTCGGCAAGAGCGACGTGATGGTGCGCACCACCGACGAGGAGGCGCGCGAGTACGCGGTCCCGGCCTCGTCCGAGCTGGTGGTCCGCGACGGCGACCACCTGCAGGCGGGTGACCGCATCACCAAGGGGTCGATCAGCCCCCAGGAGCTGCTCCTGGTCCGCGGCCGCGACGACGTCCAGAACTACCTGGTCCACGAGGTGCAGTCGGTGTACCGGAACCAGGGTGTCGACATCAACGACAAGCACATCGAGGTGATCGTCCGGCAGATGATGCGGAAGGTCCGCGTCGACGCTTCCGGCGACACCGACCTGCTACCCGGCGAGATCGTCTCGCAATTCGAGTTCGAGGAGGCCAACGCCAAGGCGCTGAGCGAGGGCGGTGAGCCCGCCATCGCCCAGACGGTCCTGCTCGGGCTGATCAAGGCAGCCCTCAACACCGCGTCCTGGCTCTCCGCGGCATCGTTCCAGGAGACCACCCGGGTGCTCACCGAGGCTGCCATCTCCGGCAAGATCGACCGCCTGCGCGGGCTCAAGGAGAACGTGATCATCGGCAAGCTGATCCCCGCCGGGACCGGCCTCGACTACTACCAGAAGCTGCGTGAGGAGGCGGTCCGCCTCTATGAGGAGGACGACGGCTCGGGAACCGCGA
>CAWCBS010000013.1:0-14115 GCA_963793875.1 uncultured Chloroflexia bacterium
ATCAGCTACGGGGTGACCGGGCCGTCGCTGCGGGGCAGCGGGGTCGCCTATGACCTGCGCAAGGCGCGGCCGTACAGCTCCTACGACCACTTCGACTTCGACGTGCCGATCGGCGAGCGGGCGACATCTACGACCGCTATCTGGTGCGGATGGGGGAGATGCGCCAGTCGCTCCGGATCATCGACCAGGCGCTGGCCGGCCTGCCCGGTGGCCCGGTCAACACCAGCGACCGCCACGTGGCGCTGCCGCCGCGCAACGAGATCAACACCAGCATGGAGTCGCTGATCCGCCACTTCAAGCTGGTGACCGAGGGGTTTCGGGTGCCCCGCGGCACCGTCTACGAGGCGGTCGAGTCCCCGCGCGGCGAGCTGGGCTTCCTGCTGGTCAGCGACGGGTCGAACCGGCCCTACCGCTGCAAGGTGCGGGCACCCTCCTTCAGCAACCTGAGCGCCCTGCCCCACATGGCGGTGGGAGAGATGCTGCCCGACCTGGTCGCGGTGATCGGCTCCATCGACATCGTCCTCGGGGACGTGGACCGATGAACGTGCTCACGCCCCCTACCCGCGCCGAGATCGAGAGGCAGCGCGACCGCTACCCGCAGCCGCGCAGCGCCGTGCTGCCCTCGCTCTGGGCGGTGCAGCACCAGCTTGGCTACCTGAGCCCGGAGGGGATGTCCGAGGTGGCGGAGCTGCTCCGAATCACCCCCAGCGAGGTCGAGGCGGTCGCCAGCTTCTACTCCATGTACTTCGACCGTCCGGGCGGGCGCCATCACGTGCTGGTGTGCATCAACGTCTCCTGCGCCCTGCGCGGCGCCGACGGGATCGTCTCCCACCTGGAGGGCCGGCTCGGCTGCCCCTCGGGCGGGACCACCGCCGACGGCGAGTTCAGCTGGGAGCAGACGGTCGAATGCCTGGGCGCCTGCGGCGGGGCGCCCGCGATGCAGGTGGACCACCACTTCCAGGAGAACCTCACCCCGGAGCGTGTCGACGCCATCCTCGACGAGGTGCGCGCCGCGCCGGCATCCGAGGCGGACGGGGCGTCCCCGGGACACGCCTCCGCCGCCCCGGTGCGGGAGGCGGGTGGCTGATGGCCGAGTACCGGCTGCTGACCAAGGACTTCGGGACCGAGGGCCTCCAGACCCTCGACGGCTACGAGCGCTGCGGCGGTTACGACGGACTGCGCAAGGCGCTGCGCAGCCTGACCCCCGACGAGGTGGTGAGCGAGGTCAAGGTGAGCGGCATCCGGGGCCGCGGCGGGGCCGGCTTCCCCACCGGGATGAAATGGTCGTTCCTCCCCAAGGACGTCCACCCGCGCTACCTCTGCGTCAACGCCGACAAGTCGGAGCCCGGCTGCTTCAAGGACCGGGCCCTGATCGACGAGAACCCGCACCAGCTCATCGAGGGGACCCTGATCGCCGCCTACGCCATCCAGGCGCCGATCGCCTTCATCTACATCCGCGGCGAGTACCACGACCAGCGCCTGCTCCTGGAGCGCTGCGTCGAGGAGGCGAGGGGCGCCGGCTACATCGGCCGGGGGATCCTGGGCTCCGACTTCAGCTGCGACGTCATCGTCCACGGCGGCGCCGGCGCCTACATCTGCGGCGAGGAGACGGCGCTCCTCGATTCACTGGAGGGGCTGCGCGGGCAGCCCCGGCTCAAGCCGCCCTTCCCGGCGGTCAAGGGCCTGTACGGCAAGCCCACCGTCGTCAACAACGTGGAGACCCTCTCCAACCTGCCTCACATCGTGCTGCGCGGCGGGGCCTGGTTCGCCTCGGTGGGCACCGAGAAGAGCACCGGGACCCGGCTCTTCTGCTGCAGCGGCCACATCAACCGCCCCGGCACCTACGAGATGGCCCTGGGCACCCCGATCCGCGAGCTCCTGGAGGAGGAATGCCGCGGGGTCTGGAAGGGGCGCTCCCTCAAGGCCTTCCAGCCCGGCGGCGGCTCGATGCAGGTGCTCCTCCCCGAGCATCTCGACCTCCCTCTCGACATGGATGTCGTGGCCCGGGCCGGCTCGGCGCTCGGTGCCGGGGCCATGGTCTTCATGGACGAGACCACCTGCATGGTGGACGTCTCGATGCGCCTCGTCGACTTCTACCAGCACGAGTTCGTGTGGCAAGTGCGCCCCCTGCCGCGAGGGCACCTACTTCGAGGCCGACCTGATGCACCGCCTGGAGCGCGGTGAGCTGAGCCGCGCCGAGCTGACCACCCTCAGCGACATCTGCGACAACATGAACGGCAAGTGCTTCTGCCCGCTGGGCGACACCGCCACCTGGTTCGTGATGTCGGCGTACCAGGCCTTCCGCGGCGAGTTCGAGGAGCACTGCGGCGCCGGCGAGTGCCCGGTCAGGCGGCGCAACCAGCAGCCCGCCGGCGCTGTCGAGGCTGGCCGTGGCTGACCCGAAACCCCAGGACGCGGCCCCCGAGGCACCCGACGACGGCCGGGTGGGGGTGAGCATCGACGGCCGGGCGCTCCGCGTGCCGCGCGGCACCCTGGTGCTGGACGCCGCCACCGAGGCCGGCATCCACATCCCCATCTACTGCGCCCACCCCAAGATGGACCCGGTCGCCGTCTGCCGGATGTGCCTGGTCGAGATCGAGAAGTCGCCCAAGCTCCAGCCCGCCTGCGCCACCGTGGTCGCCGACGGGATGGTGGTCAAGACCCAGACGGCGCCGGTGGTCAAGGAGCGCGAGGGCATCCTCGAGTTCCTGCTCCTCAACCATCCCCTGGACTGCCCGGTCTGCGACCGCGGCGGCGAGTGCGACCTCCAGGACTTCACGGTCCGCTACGGGCCGCCCACCTCGCGCTTCCCGATCACCGACAAGGTCCACTTCGCGAAGGCGCTGCCGCTCTCCGACCGGATCGAGCTGGACCAGGAGCGCTGCATCCTCTGCTGGCGCTGCACCCGCTTCTACGACGAGATCACCGGTGAGAAGGAGCTGGTGCTCCAGGAGCGGGGGGTGCACACCCTGGTGGCCCCCTTCAACGGCCAGCCGCTCCGCTCCGAGTTCCAGGGCAACCTCCCCGAGGTCTGCCCGGTGGGCGCCCTCACCCATGTCAAGTACCGCTTCACGGCCCGTCCCTGGGACCTGCAGCGGACCCGATCGATCTGCCCCGGCTGCTCCTACGGCTGCAACATCAACGTGAACTCGCGGGACTTCGAGGTCAAGCGCTTCGCCCCGCGGGACAACCCGATGGTCGACGACATGTGGCTCTGCGACCGGGGCCGCTACTCCTTCCCGCGCTGGAACTCCACCGAGAGGGTGCGCCGGCCGATGGTCGCGAGCCGGAACGGCGACGCGCCCGCGCCCGCGACCGTCCCGGCCGCGGTGGCCGCCGCGGCCGCCCAGCTCACCGACCTCAGGGAGCGGCGCGGCGCCGCCTCCCTGGCGGTGCTGGGCTCCCCCGAGAGCACCAACGAGGAACTTTGGCTGCTCCAGCGCCTCGCCCGCGAGGTGCTCGGCACCCCCCATCTCGACCATCAGCTCGAGAGCCTGGCCGAGCTCGACCCCCGCGAGCACGCCCTCGGCATCGCCGAGATCGAGCACTGCCGGGCGGTGGCGGTGCTCGGCGGCGGGCCGGAGCAGCTCGACCCGGTGCTGACGCTGCGTCTGTTCAAGGCGCGGACCAAGAAGGGGGTCGCCGTCCACCGGCTGGGGCCTGATGCCCCCGCGGCGGAGGGCGTGACCGCGGTGGGCGGCGGTCCGGGGCTGGTCGGGGTGATCGCCGACGAGACCGGGCGTGCCGCCGCGGCGGGCCTGGTGAGAGCGCTGGCCGCCTCCGGGGCGACCGTCAAGCGGCTGACCGTCACCCGCGGGGTGAACGGGCGCGGAGCCAAGGACCTGGGCGTCCTCCCCGGCCTCCTGCCCGGGTACCGCCGGGCCACCCCTGCCGGCCGCTCCGGCCGGGAGATCCTGCGGGCGGCCGCCGGGGGCGAGATCGCCGGCCTGGTGCTGCTCAACGGGGCGGCGCTCGCCGCCGAGGGAGAGGACGCGAAGCTGCTCCGGCGTGCGCTGGCCAGCGCCGAGGTGGTGGTGGCCCTGGAGAGCGTCCCCGGCCCGGTCAGCGAGGGCGCCACGGTGCTGATCCCGGGCCACAGCCTCATGGAGAAGCTGGGGACCGTCACCAACACCGAGGGGAGGGTCCAGCGGATCCGCCCCGCCCTCCCCTCCGCCACCGCCACCCCGAGCGAGACCCGGGTGCTCGGCCTCCTGGCCGCGGCGCTCGGCGCCGAGGGCTGGACCACCGACCCGGCCCGCATCCAGCGCGAGATCGCGGCCGCCCTTCCCGCCTACGCCGCGGCCGGCAACGGCGGGCGCGCCCTCTTCGACGAGGCTCCGGCATGATCGCCAGCGCCTGGTGGGAGTACTTCATCGGTCCCGACTGGTGGTGGGTGATCCTGGTCAAGGCGGTCATCGTCCTCGTCTTCCTGATCACCGCCGGCGCCTACCTCACCCTGGCCGAGCGCAAGGTGGCGGCGCGCATCCAACTGCGCATCGGGCCCAACCGGGTCGGTCCCCTCGGCCTCCTCCAGCCCCTCGCCGACGCGGTCAAGCTGCTCTTCAAGGAGAACACCGCGCCGTCGGGTCGCGACAAGCTCCTCTACCTGATCGCCCCCGGGCTGGCCGGGGCGGCGGCGATGTTCGCCTTCGCGGCCATCCCCATCAGCGCGGTCAACTGCATCGGCGGGCCGGCCATCGGCGAGGCCCAGCTCAGCTGCCCGTCGGGCTACGCGCTGCACTGGGACGTCGCCCACGTCAACGTCGGCCTTCTCTTCGTCCTCGCCATCACCTCGCTGGGCGTCTACTCGATCTTCCTCGGAGGCTGGTCGGCCAACAGCAAGTACTCGCTGTTCGGCGGGCTGCGCTCCTCGGCTCAGCTCATCTCCTACGAGATGGCGGTCGCCTTCGCACTGATCGGCCCCGTGATCCTGGCCGGCTCCCTCGACCTGGAGCAGATCGTGAGCAACCAGCACCACCTCTGGTACGTCTTCCTCCAGCCGCTCGCCTTCCTGCTCTACTTCGTCGGGGCCCTGGCGGAGACCAACCGCGCGCCCTTCGACCTGCCCGAGGCCGAGACCGAGCTGGTGGGCGGCTACCACACCGAGTACGGGTCGATGCGCTTCGCCTTCTACTTCCTCGGCGAGTACATCAACATGGTGATCGTCGCCTCCATCGCCACCACCCTCTTCCTGGGCGGCTGGCTCTCGCCGCTGCCAACCAGCTGGGTGATCGTCGGCTGGATCCCCGGGGTGATCTGGTACCTGATCAAGGTGGCGGTGCTCATCTTGGTGATGATGTGGGTCCGCTGGACCCTCCCCCGGCTGCGCTACGACCGGCTCATGAACCTGGGTTGGAAGATGCTGCTCCCGCTGGGCCTGGTGAACATCATGATCACCGGGACCCTGGTCGCCCTGAGGGCCGGCTGATGTTCCGCGAGATCGCCCAGGGGCTGAGCCTGACCCTCCGCACCATGTTCAAGAAGCCGATCACGGTGCAGTGGCCGGAGGAGCAGAGGCCGGTGCCGCCCCGCCACCGCGGCCGCCACATCCTCCACCGCTACGACAACGGTCTGGAGAAATGCATCGGCTGCGAGCTCTGCGCGGCCGCCTGCCCGGTGGGCTGCATCTACGTGGGGCCGGCCGAGAACCCGAAGGACCACCCCTTCTCCCCGGGCGAGCGGTACGCCGAGCGGTACGAGATCAACCTCATGCGCTGCATCTACTGCGGCTACTGCGCCGAGGCCTGCCCCACCGAGGCGATCACCCTCGGACCCCGCTACGACCTGGCCGACTACCGCCGCGAGCACACCGTGGTCACCAAGGCGGAGCTGCTCGAGGCCTGGCCGCATTTCGAGCAGGGACGCGGACCGGCCGCGCCGCGCGGCGCCGGGGCGGACCAGCGCGGCCGGGAGCTGCCCGACATCGGGGTCGAGCCGCGGGTGGCCTGGGCGGCGGCCCAGGCGGCACGCGGCGACGTCACCACCCTGCCCGGCGGCCACGGCATCAGCAGCCGGCCGCCCACCGTCGTCACGCCCGCGCCCCGGGGTGACGGCGGAGGGGCCAAGGCCTCCACGACGGGCGGCGGCGAGGGGGATGCCGCCCCGGCGACCCCTGACGTCGCGGCGCCCGCGGGCCCCGAGCCCGGCACCCCGGCCAGGTCGCGGAGGCGCCCTTCGTGAACGCGCTGCTGGCGGCCGTCCTGATCCTGACCGCGATCTCCGCCCTGGGGGTGGTCTTCTCCCCCCAGACCATCTACTCGGCGCTCTCCCTGGTGCTCACCGTCGGCCTGCTGGCGGTGGTCTTCCTGGTGCTCAACGCCCAGTTCCTCTTCGCGGTGCAGCTGATCGTCTACGCCGGGGCGGTGATGGTGCTCTTCGTCTTCATCATCGCCCTGCTCGACCCCGCCTCCGAGGAGCGCCCCCGGATCACCGATCCCCGGCTCCTGCTCGGGGTGCTGGCCATCGCCGGGATCTGCACCGCGGTCTTCATCGCGGCCCGCAACGGGGTCACCTACGCGACCTCCTGCACCACCCAGGCCACCACATGCATGCACGGCTACGCGGTGGGCAGCCTGGCCGCGACCGGCGCCCTCGGCGCCGACCCCTACAGCACCTTCGGCTTTACCCAGAACGCGGTGAACCACGCGGGCAACGTCCAGGTGCTGGCCAACCAGCTCTTCCACACCTACGTGCTGCCCTTCGAGATCACCTCGCTGCTGCTCCTGGTGGCGGCGATCGGGGCGGTCTACCTCACCCGCCGCACTCACACCGGGATCCGCCGGGACCCGCGGGTCCCGGAGAGCTGGAGCGCCGACCTGATGGAGAGCGCGGAGCCCCCCGGCGCCCCGGCCCCCGCGGGCGCCGGGGCGCCGGGGGCGGAGGCGCGACCCTGATGCTCTCCCAGGCGATCTTCCCCTGGATCCTGCTCACCGCCGGATTCCTCTTCAGCCTGGGCGCGCTCGGGGTGCTGATCCGGCGCAACCCGCTGGTCGTCTTCATGTGCATCGAGCTGATGCTCAACGCGGTCAACCTGGCCCTGGTCGGCTACTCCAACTTCCTCAGCAGCGAGGAGGGGCAGGTCTTCGCCTTCATGGTGATCGTGGTGGCCGCCGCCGAGGTGGTGGTCGGGCTCGGGCTGCTGACCCGGGTCTTCAGCATCGGCCGAGAGCTGGACGTCGACGACCTCGATGAGATGAAGCGATGAGGGCGACGCGCCGATGAGCACCTCGACCGCCGCCCTGCTCGCCGGGCTGGTGCTGCTCTTCCCGCTCCTGGGCAGCGCGCTCTGCGGACTGCTCGGGCCGGTGCTCGGCCGCCGCTTCGTCAACCTCGCCGGCACCCTCTCGATCGGGGCCGCCTTCGTGGTCACCCTGGTCATCTTCGTGGAGGTCCTGGGCGCGGCCTCGGGTCATCAGTCGACGACCGCGACCCTCTGGAACTGGCTCAACCTCGGCTCGGGCAACCTCAATGTCTCGGTCGACGTCACCGTCGACCCGCTCTCGGTGCTGATGCTGCTGGTCATCACCGGGGTGGGGCTGCTGATCCACGTCTACTCGGTCGGCTACATGGAGCACGACGAGGGGGTGGCGCGCTTCTTCAGCTACATGAACTTCTTCATCTTCTCGATGGCCCTGCTGGTGCTGGCCGCCAACCTGGTGATCCTGATCATCGGCTGGGCGGCGGTGGCGCTCTCCAGCTACCTGCTGATCGGCTTCTGGTACGCGCGTGAGAGCGCGGTGCTGGCCGCCCGCAAGGCGTTCATCACCCAGGTGATCGGCGACGTGGCCCTGGTGATCGCCGGCTTCCTGATCTTCGTCAACCTGACTGCGGTGGTTCCGGTTTGTCCGCCCAGCTCCGGGTGCGGGGAGGGAGTCCAGGCCCTGCACACCCTGAGCCTGCCCCAGATCTTCGCCCACGCCTCCTCGCTGGGCGCGGGCAGCCCACTGATCACCCTGATCTGCATTCTGCTGGCGGTCGCGGCCTTCGCCAAGAGCGCCCAGTTCCCCCTCCACACCTGGCTGCCCGACGCCATGGAGGGCCCCACCCCGGTCTCGGCCCTGATCCACGCCGCCACCATGGTGACCGCCGGCGTCTACCTGATCGCCCGCTTCCACGCCCTCTTCGACCTGGCACCGATCGCCTCGGGGATGGTCGCCTGCGTGGGCATGGGCACGGCGGTCATGGCCGGCTTCATCGCCCTCTCCCAGATCGACATCAAGCGGGTGATCGCCTACTCCACGATGTCCCAGATCGGGCTGATGATCTTCGCGGTGGGGATCGGCGCCTACGCCGCCGGGATGTACCAGTTCCTGCTCCACGCCTTCTTCAAGGCGCTCCTCTTCCTCGCCGCCGGCAACGTGATCCACGCCGTCCACGACGAGCAGGACATCCGCGAGATGGGCGGCCTCGACTCCCGGATGCGGGTCACCGCCTGGAGCTTCCTGGTCGGCTCGCTGGCCCTGGCCGGCTTCCTCTTTGCGGGCATGTTCTCCAAGGAGGACCTGCTCGGCTTCGGCCTGATCAACGGCCCCGGCTCACCGGCGCTCTACATCGTCGGCATCGGCGTCAACGTGCTCACCGGCCTCTACGCCTTCCGTCTCTACGGCCGGGTCTTCCGGGGCGAGCCGAACTCCGACCGTGCCCGCGAGGCGCACGAGGCCCGCTCGGTGATGCTGTGGCCCGTGGTCATCCTGGCCGGTCTCTCGGCGCTCGCGGGCTGGGCGCTGCAGTGGCCGGTCGCCTTCGGCCCCCACCTCATCGACGCCTTCCTCAACCCGGTCTTCACGAGCGCCGGGAGCGCGATCGCCAAGGAGCCGAACACCGGCCTGGGGCTGATCGGCTTCTTCATCGGCCTGGTCTGCAGCCTGATCGGGATCGGGCTCGCGCTCCGGATCTGGGTGCGCCGCGACCTCGACCCCTCGCGCGCCCTGGCCCGCCCCGGGCTGCGCCTGCTGCCCCGGCTCTCCTTCCACAAGCTGTACTTCGACGAGCTCTACGACGCCCTCCTGGTCCGGCCCACCCGGGCCCTGGCTCGCGGGCTGCGCCGGGTCGGAGACCCGGTGATGGACAGCTGGATCAAGGGCGTCTCCGGCGTCGCCACCGACTTCAGCGCCGCCTTCCGGAGCGCTCAGACGGGGCTGATCCGCGACTACGCCTCCTACATGGTGCTCTTCGTGCTGATCTTCACCATCGCCGTGATGGTGGCCGCGGGGATCGCGAAATGACCCCCACGACCGTCGTGAGGCAGCCGGCATGAGCGGGTTCCCCTGGCTCACCGCCGCGGTCGTGCTCCCGGTCGCCGGGGCCATGGTGCTCCAGGTCATCCCGGGTCGGGCCGCCGGCGCGATCAAGGCCGTCACCGTCGCCTTCGCGACGGTGGAGGCGGTGCTAGTCGGGATGATCGTCTCCGCGGTGGCGACTGGCGCTGCCGACGGCGGCGGGCCGCTGCCGATGCACCTCGTCGAGCAGGCCGGCTGGATACCCGCCGTCGGCGCCTCGTACCACCTCGGCGTGGACGGCGTCTCGGCCTGGATCCTCGCCCTCAACGCCGGTGTCTTCCTGCTCGGCGCGGTGGTGGTGCCGCGCCGCTCCACCGAGCGGATGAAGCTCTTCTGCGGCCTGCTGCTGCTCGCCGAGGCGGCCACCACCGGGGTCCTGGTCAGCCTCGACGTGCTCCTCTTCTACCTCTTCTGGGAGGGGATGCTGATCCCCCTCTACTTCCTGCTCGCCTTCTACGGCAACGAGAACCGGGGCCGAGCCACGCTCAAGTTCGTCATCTATACCGTGGCCGGCAGCCTGCTGATGCTGCTCGCCATCATCTACCTGCACTTCCAGGCCCTCGCCGCGGGGCACAACAGCTTCGACCTGGAGGTGCTGCTCGCCACCCCCACGCCGGCCCAGAGCGGGGTGCCACTGCCCTTCACCACGGTGCCGACCCTCACCCCGGCGATGTTCGCTTTCCTCGCCTTCGCGCTCGCCTTCGCGATCAAGCTGCCGCTCGTTCCCTTCCACACCTGGCTGCCCGACCTCTACGAGTTGGCGCCGACCCCGGCCCTGGTGTTCTTCGCCGGGGTGGTCAGCAAGATGGGGGCGTACGGCTTCATCCGCTACGCGATCACCCTCTTCGGACCTCAGGCCCACCAGCTCCAGCCGCTGCTGGTGGCACTGGCCGTCCTCGGCATCCTCTACGGGGCGCTGATGGCCCTGAGCCAGACCGACCTCAAGCGGATCGTCGCCTACGCCAGCCTCTCCCACCTCAGCTTCATCGCGCTCGGCATCTTCAGCCTCGATCAGAACGGGATCAACGGGGCGGTGATCCAGATCGTCAACCACGGCATCATCATCGCCGGGCTCTTCCTGGTGGTCGGGGTGGTGGAGGCTCGCACCGGGACCCGCGACATCCGCGAGCTGGGCGGGCTCGAGAAGCGGATGCCCTGGCTCTACTTCCTCTTCATGGTGATCACCCTGGGCAGCCTCGGGCTGCCCGGGACCAACGGCTTCGTCGGTGAGATCACCATCATGCTGGGGGCCTTCCAGTACTTCTGGCTGCTGGCGGTGCTCGCCGGGATGGGCGTGCTGCTCGCCAGCTGGTACATGCTCCGCATGCACCAGGGGATCATGCACGGGCCGGTCAGGCCGGGCACCGAGAGGGTGAGCGACCTGCGCCTGCGCGACGGCCTGGTGCTGGCGCCGCTCGCCGCGCTGATCGTCTTCCTCGGGGTCTTCCCGCACCCGGTCGGCGCGGTCACCGCGCAGGCGGTGCCGGGCTACGTGAGCCTGGCCGACGCCAGCGGGGTCACCACCATGCCACCGGTGGCGGCGATCGGCCCCTCGCCGGGGGCCACGCCGTGAACGCGCTGGCGGCGCTGCCGCTCGCCACCGCCACGCCGGGATGGCACGACCTGCTAGGCCTGCTCCCCGAGATCATCGTCGCGGGCGGCTTCGTCGCCCTGATGCTGCTCGACCTGGTGGTGCCTCCGGCCCGCCGCACCTGGCTCGCCGTCTTCAGCGGCGCGGTGCTGGTCGCCGCCCTGGCGGTGAGCGTCTGGGGCTGGTATGACGCCGGACCGTCCGGCCGCACCGTCTTCTTCGGCGCCTTCGCCTACGACCGGCTGGCGGTGTTCGCCAACTGCGTGATCCTGGTCACCTCGCTGCTCACCGTCGTGATCAGCCCCGGGTACCTCACCCGGCGCCGCCTCCACAACGGCGAGTACTACGCGCTGGTGATGGCGGCGACTGCGGGGATGATGCTGCTGGCCGGCGCCACCAGCCTGATGGTCATCTTCCTCGCCGTCGAGCTGCTCTCCATCTCGCTCTACATCCTGAGCGGTTTCTCCCGCCAGGAGGAGCGCTCCCAGGAGGCCGCGGTCAAGTACCTGCTGCTCGGCTCCTTTGCCTCCGCCTTCCTGCTCTTCGGGATGGCGCTGGTGTACGGCGAGACCGGGCACACCCAGCTCGCCCAGATCGCCACCGCCATGACCCGCTCCGTGCCCGTGGACCCGCTCCTGGTGGGCGGGATCATCCTGGTGTTCGTCGGGCTCGCCTTCAAGGTCAGCGCCGCGCCCTTCCACGCCTGGACCCCCGACGTCTACCAGGGCGCGCCGACCTCGGTGACCACCTTCATGAGCGTGGCCACCAAGGTGGCCGCCTTCGTGGTCATGGTCCGGCTCTTCGACGACACCTTCGCCTCCTACGTCAGCCACTGGAGCGCGGTGGTGATCGCCGTCGCCATCCTCTCGATGGTGATCGGCAACCTGGCCGCGCTCACCCAGACGAGCGTCAAGCGGATGCTCGCCTACTCGGGGATCGCCCAGGCCGGCTACATCCTGATCGGGGTCGCGGTGGGGGCGGGCACCCCGCTCGGGGTCCAGGGTGCCCTCTACTACCTCGCCGCCTACGCGCTCACCAACCTCGGTGCCTTCGCCGTGGTCACGGTGATGAGCGGCCGGGGCGAGGACCTGGACCGCTACGACAACCTGCGCGGGCTCTGGTACCGGAGGCCCTACGTGGCGGCGGCGATGGGCTTCTTCCTGCTCTCGCTGGCGGGGTTCCCGCCCACCGCCGGATTCATCGGCAAGTTCCTCGTCTTCGCCGCGGCCATCCAGGGCCACAACGTGGCGCTCGCGCTCTGGGGGATTGCCACCAGCGCGGTCTCGGTCTTCTACTACCTGCGGGTGACCCTGATCATGTTCCAGCGACCGGCCGAGGACCAGCCCGCATACGCATGGCCCCGCACCGGGCGGGCCGGGAGCGCGGTGCTGCTGGTGAGCGCGGCCGGCACCCTGGTGCTCGGCGTGTTCGTGGTGCTGGTGCTGACGGTCGCGACCATGGCCCAGACGGGGACCCTGCCGGGGGCGACCTGAGCCCGCGCTCCGCCGGCCGTCAGGTCGTGGAGGCGGCCCCCTCCCCGGCCATCGCCCCCTCCGGAGCCGCGTCATCAGCCACGGCGCGACCCGCGCCGGCAGGGTCGATGCCGCCACTCGCGCCGGCGGCGCTCCCCGCCAGCGAGATCCCGGGACCCACGTCCCCGCCGACCGCCAGCTCGGCCGGCGCCGCCCGGGGCAGCTCCACCCAGAAGGTGCTCCCCTTGCCGAGCACGCTCTCGACCCCGATGCTGCCGCCCATCGCCTCGGTCAGCGACTTGGAGAGGGCGAGCCCCAACCCCGTGCCCTCGACGGCGGAGGCGGCGGCCGAGAGCCGCTCGAACGGCGTGAAGAGACGCTCCACCTCCTCGGGCCGCAGCCCCACCCCGCCGTCCCGGACCCGGACCCGGCACCGCCCCTCGGAGGTGGTGGCCCTGATCTCGACCCAGCCCTCCCGGCGGTTGTACTTGATGGCGTTGGTGACCAGGTTGAGCAGGACCTGGGTGAGGCGCTGACGGTCGGCGGTGACCCAGCAGCGATCCCGGGATCCTGGGCACGCGCACCCTGGTGTTGAGCTCCCCGGCCATGGGCCGGGTGAGGTCGAGGACCTCGGCCACCACCTGGTGGACGTCACCGGCTCCGAGGTGAGCGCGATCCGGCCATCCTCGATTGCGAGATGTCCAGCATCTCGTTGACCAGGCCGAGGAGGTGGTCGCCCGCCTGCGGATCGTGGCGGACGTGGCGCTCCTGCTCGGCGTTCAGCTGGTGACCGAGGAGCAGCTCGGCGAAGCCGATCATCGAGGTGAGCGGGGTGCGCAGCTGGTGGGCACCCGGGAGAGGAACTCACTTGGCGCGGCTCGCCGCCTCCGCCATGTCCCGGGCGGCGCGCAGCTCGTCGGCGGTCTGGGGCCAGCAGCTCCGAGACCCGCACTCGGTCCAGGGCGATCGAGAGGGCGGCGGCGTACCCGCTCAGCCAGTCGGCCTCCTCGGCCTCGATGGAGGGCGAGAGCGAGCCGGCGAGCACCACCAGGTATCCGGTGCCCGAGCTCACCGCCAGCCGGTGCACGACCGCGGTCCGCCCACCCCTCCCGATCCGGATCAGGTGCCCGGGAAGGCGCAGCTCCGGCAGCTCGAGGATCTCCCGAGCCTCGGTCTCGGAGAGCCCCTCGATGGCCAGCAGGTCACCGCCCGCGTCCGCGATCAGGCCGGAGGCTCCCCCCACCAGCCGGATGGCCCACTCCAGGCCGCGACTGGCCAGGGTGGTCCGGTCCGGGCTGAACAGCAGGAGGTCGTGGGTGGCGCGGCGGAGCCGGTCCTCCACCGGCCGGCGCCAGCGCTTGCGCAGCCATCGCGGCGGGGCGAAGCCGACGTAGAGGGGGGGGACGCAGAGCAGGGCGCAGGCCTGGAGGGCGACGCCGACCCGGTTGTCGACCCCGGCCGATGTAGGCGACCAGGAGGAGGACGACCACCATCATGATCCCGGCGTACCCGGCGGCGAGGGAGCGCATCCGGGCCCGCTGGATCAAGGGGAGGCGGCTCGAGAAGCGGAAGAGCCGGTACGCCGGCTCCGCCACCGCCAGGCACCAGACCGACCAGCAGGAGGTCGAGGGCCGCGCTCCGGATCGGCGTGGTGGCGGCCGGGTTGGCGGAGGCCGGGATGCCGACCACCAGGATGAAGGCGGTGGGGCCCACCAGCAGGATGGCGGCCAGGATCGCTCACCCCGGCGGGCAGCCGCAGCACCGAGTCCCGGTA
>CAWCBS010000014.1:0-456034 GCA_963793875.1 uncultured Chloroflexia bacterium
CGAGCGGGAACGCCTGTACGGTAGGAGCCGTGAGCCGGGGCCTGACCCCCATTGACTCTTGACCCCTGGGGGGTGTCCTGGATGTGAAGTGTCGGCCTCGGCTCCTCGGCTCCGGGACCGGCCTGACTTGATAGGAGCGTCGCTGCGCTGTGCCCCATCGGGAGATGTCGGCCGGTCTTCCACAACCTAACACGTGGGAGGACTGAGCGGATGACAGGCAAGCCGGGCAACGTGGTCGGGGTCGACCCCCACAAGCACACACTCTCCGCCACGGTGCTCGATGAGCGCGGCGGCATCATCGGCACCAGTCACTATCGAGTGTCGGGTGACGGACACCGGGCTCTGGAGGCCTGGGCGCTCAGCTTCGGCGCTGTGGCCCGGTGGGGCATCGAGGGCGCCAGCGGTCTAGGGCGGCACACGTCGGTTTACCTTTGCCGCCAGGGGCACGATGTGCGCGATGTGTGCCCAACACGGACCGCGGAACGCGCACGTGGACGCCACCAGGGGAAGTCGGACGCACTCGACAGCGAGCGGATCGCCCGCGAAACCCTTGCTCACCCCGAGCTCCCCCTAGCCTTCAAGCGGGCGGGTGAGGACACGGGGCCGGACGAGACCGCCGAGCTGATGGCCTTGTGGCACAAGGAGCGGCGCTCGGCCCTCAAGACGCGCCAGCACCTGCTGAACGAGGCCGAGCCCTTGCTCAACGAGCTCCCCGAGGAGCTACGTGGTCGTCTCCCCGACACCAAGGCTGTGCGGCCACGCTTGGCCGCACTCCGCCGCCGTCGCGGACCCTGGCCGGCAGCGACCGCGCTGCGTCTGCGTCTCCTCGAGGATCATCGGCGCACCATCCTTGAGCTCGATCGGCGCGACAAGGAGATCACCAAGGAGCTGGCGAAGTTGGTCCGTAGGGTGGGCTCCACGCTCGATGGGCTGTGCGGGCTTGACATCCGCAGCACCGCCGAGCTCCTCGTCGAGGTGGGCGACCCTCGTCGCTTCACCGAGGGTGGCTTTGCACGGTTCAGCGGCACCGCGCCGCTGCCGGCATCCTCCGGCGAGGGGCCAGGAGAGCCGGTCCGTCATCGGCTCAACCGTGGCGGTAACCGGCAGGTCAACGCCGTCCTCCACCGTATGGCCGTCACCCAGCTGCGCTGCGATGAGCGGGCGCAACGCATCCGCGATGAGGCGAGGCGGCGCGGACACACCAGGAAGGAGGCCATGCGCGTCCTCCGCCGCCACCTGGCCGCGGTCGTCTACAGGCGGATGATCCGCGACCTCAGGGCGGGCGAGGCCCCCCTGCACCTGGTGGCTTGACACATAGGAGCTTCACATCCGTGTTTAACCCGGCAAGCCCCTCAGGGGGTTCTTCCGCACCCTGCTAGTGTCCTGTACCGGAGATTCGTAGACAAAACCGTTCGATGCTGGCCAGGATCTCATCAGCGGTCTTGACCCAGACGAAGGGATGCGGATCGTCATTGCAGGTGGCGAGGTAGAGGCGGATGTCGTCCTCCAGCGCCCGGGTGCTGCGATGCACACCGCGGCGCAGCTGCTTGCGCGTCAGCTCCGCGAACCAGCGCTCGACCTGGTTGATCCACGACGAGTAGGTCGGGGTGAAGTGGAGGTGAAAGCGCGGGTGCTGCAGCAGCCAGCGCTGGATCGACGGCGTCTTGTGGGTGCTCAGGTTGTCCAGCACCAGGTGCAGGTCGAACTCCTCGGGCACCTCCTGGTCGATGCGGTCGAGAAAGGCCCGGAACTCGACGGCGCGGTGCCGCCGACGGACTTGGCCGATCACCTTGCCGGTGGCGACGTCGAGAGCGGCGAACAGCGAGGTGGTGCCGTGCCGCCGGTAGTCGTGGGTCTGGCGCTCGACCTGGCCCGGAGCCATGGGTAGCATCGGCTGGCTGCGGTCGAGAGCTTGGATCTGCGTCTTCTCGTCGACGCAGAGCACCAGGGCGCGGTCGGGGGGGTTGAGGTAGAGACCGACGATGTCGCGCACCTTCTCGACCAGCTGGGGGTCGGTGGAGAGCTTGAAATACTCGCTGCGGTGGGGCTGCAAGCCGAAGGCCTGCCAGATCCGCTGCACGCTGGTATGACTGAGCCCACTGGTCGCCGCCATCGACCGGGTGCTCCAGTGGGTGGCGTCGCGGGGCGTCGACTCCAGGGTCTTCACCACCACCGCCTCGACCCGGTCATCGCTGATCTTGCGCGGGGCGCCACTGCGCGGCTCGTCGAGCAGGCCGGCAACCCCTCGGCTGATGAACCGGGACCGCCATTTGCCGACCGTGGCGTTGGTGACCTGCAGTTCCTCGGCGACCTGCATGTTGGTCACCCCGCTCGCACAGCGCAGCACGATCCGAGAGCGCAAGGCCAAACCCTGCGCCGTGGTGCGCCGCCGGGTCCACCGCTCGAGGACCTGGCGGTCCTCCGGGGTGACCGCCAGCACAGCCTTGGGACGACCTCGAGTGGGATGCATGCAGGAGCCCTCCGGGTAGCGGGACGAGGCCCCCTTATTTTACCAGCTATCTCCGGTACAGGACACTAGGGCCGAGTGGTCCATCTCAGGCCAGCCGGCTCGGTGCGGCTCGGCCGCCGCTGAGGCAGCTCTCCGGCGGTTCCGGGGCGCCCCTACTGGAGCCCCGCGGCCTCCAGGGCGACCTCGTGGAGGCGGCCGTTGCTGGAGACCCCGGCGCCCCCCACCGGCAAGTCGGCGCTGCGATCGGTGAAGCGGCCGCCCGCCTCCTCGACGATGATGGCCAGAGCGGCGAAGTCCCAGAGGTTGGCGCGCGCCGACCAGCCGATGTCGGCCGTGCCCCGGGCCACCGAGAGGTGGGAGAGCGAGTTGCCCATGCCCCGGCTGTCCCAGCAGCGCCCCGCCAGGGCGCGGAGGCGGGCGTCCATCCCCACCCGGACGAAACCGGAGATGCTGGTGTGGGCGAGCATCGCCGCCTCCACCCGGTCGATGTCGGAGACCCGAATCGGCTTGCCGTCGGCGGTGGCCCCCTCACCGCGGGCGGCGGCGTAGCGCTGGCCGAGCGCGGGCACCGAGGCCACCGCGCAGACCGTGATCCCGTCGTGCTGGAGGGCGATCAGCGAGGCCCAGGTCTCGTAGCCGCGGATGAAGCTGCGGGTCCCGTCGATCGGGTCCACCACCCAGCGGGCACCGGAGGTGTCGGCCAGGTCGCCGCCGTACTCCTCGCCGACCACCCGCTCCCCGGGGCGGTCGCGCGAGAGGCGGTCCCGGATCCGCTCCTCGATCTGGCGGTCGGCCTCGGTGACCTCGGTGAGGTCGAGCTTGCGCTCCACCTTGAGGTCGAGGCTGCGCCAGCGGCTCATGGAGATCACGTCGGCCAGGTCGGCCAGCTCGTGGGCGAAGCGGAGGTCGGGGTTCATCGGGGTGGCGTCCGGTCCATCGGGCGCAACGGTAACCAATCTTCGGCGCTGCCCGGTCCGGGGCGGCCGGGCTAAGCTCTGGGATGCCCACACCCACCCCAGAGAGAGGTTCCGGCCGATGGCCCACCGCAAGCTGTCCGTTCTCGACCCCACCGGTTTCGTCGTCCTGCGCGATCGCCAGGGCCAGCCCATCCCCCCCGCGGAGTGGAACGGTCTGGAGTTCATCGACTGGAAGTCGGGCGGTGACACCAACTTCGCCCCGCTCGCGTCGGCGCTGGGCGAGATGGAGTGCCGCGGCTTCTGGGACCACGGCAAGCCCGACAAGGACGGCATCTGGACCAAGAACCGGGAGATCGCCCCGTCGCTGGTCCGCTACGTCGAGCAGATCGGCGCCCGCTACGGTCGGGTGCGGGTCATCGAGCTGAACCCGAGTGACGAGGCCGCCGCCCTCCGCCAGCTCCACCTCGACGACAACAACCGGCTCAATCCCGACGGTGAGGGCTGGGTGGTGCGTGCCTGGCTGGAGCTGGACGCTCCGCCCGGGTCGACCTTCATCCTCCGCGAGCAGAAGGAGGATGCGGGCACCGAGAGCCGGATCCCGCTGCACCCGGGGATGCAGATGGTGATCGACACCGAGCGGCTCTGGCACGTGGTCCACAACCCCGGCCCCCAGCCCCGGCACGCCCTGATCACCTCGTTCGAGTCCGGCGACGCGCTCGAGGCGTGGATCGCCAGCCAGCTCCCGGCTGAGGTGGCTGCCGGCTGATCCTCCGCTGCAGGCCGCGGGGGTGACGGTGCCGTCATCCCCGTGGTCTCCACCTGCCGCGGGCCCAGCGGGAGCCCGCCGGCCCACCTGGGAAGGCCGCCGCGCAGGGTCAGGAGCCGGCCTGCGCCGCGCAGTCGGCGCAGGTGCCGGAGAACTCGAGCCGGTGGTCGACGTCGACGAAGCCGGCGTCCGCCGCCACCCTCTCGGCCCACCGCCAGACCACGGTGTCCTCGACCTCCACGGTCCGGCCGCAGCAGCGGCAGACCAGGTGGTGGTGGTGCTGGTCGGTGCCGCAGTGACGGTAGAGGAGCTCGCCTCCGTCCGCACGCAGCGAGTCGATCTGCCCGGCCGCCGCCAGGGTTCGCAGCTGCTGATACACGGTGGTCAGGCCCACCCGCTCACCCCGCGTCCGCAGGGCCGCGTGGAGCTCCTGGGCGCTGCGAAAGCGGTCGGTCTCGGCCAGCACCGCGGAGAGGGCTCTCTTCTGCCGTGTCGAGCGGACGTCGGCGGAGGCGGGGAGCTTCGGGTCGCCGTGGGTTGGCTGGTTGCTATCCGGAACCATATCGGATAAACTCCGTAACTGCATCCATTACGGATAAGCTTACGACACTCAAACAACGTCGGGGAGATCATGATGCGAGACCGCGACCTCCGGGGCGCAGCCCTCCTGGCCGCCGCCGTCGTCACCGCCGGCCTCTGCGCCGCCTGCTCGTCAGGCTCCGGCAACGGCAAGATCGACGCCGTGGGCGCGGAGAACGAGTACGCCGACGTTATCTCCCAGATCGGCGGGGCGTACGTGTCGGTCTCGGCGATCGAGAGCAACCCGAACACCGATCCGCACACCTTCGAGGCGAGCACGCAGGTGGCCAGCGAGGTGAGCGCCGCCCAGCTGGTGGTGCAGAACGGGCTCGGTTATGACACCTGGATCAACACCATCCTGTCGTCATCCCCCAACTCCTCGCGCAAGTTGATCGACGTCCAGACCCTGCTGGGGCTGCCCGACAGCACCGAGAACCCTCACCTCTGGTACGCGCCCGACACCATGCCGGCGGTCGCCAGGCAGATCGCCAAGGACCTGGGCTCCCTGGACCCGTCGCACGCTTCCTACTTCAACACCCAGGTCACCACCTTCGAAAACTCCCTGAACACCTGGAACAACGACATCAGCAGCCTGAAGGCCACCTATGCAGGCACCCAGGTCGCGGTCACCGAGCCCGTGCCCGACTACATGCTCCAGGCTGCCGGTCTGGACGACGTCACCCCCTGGCCCTTCCAGGCGGACATCATGAACGGGGTCGACCCCTCGGCCCAGGACACGAGCCTGGAGGAGGGCTTCTTCACCAACCACACGATCAAGGTGTTCTTCTACAACCAGCAGGTGACCAACTCTCTGACCACCTCGCTGCTCTCGCTGGCCCAGCAGTATGAGGTCCCGGTGGTCGGCGTCTACGAGACCATGCCCGTCCCCGGCTACGACTATCAGACATGGATGGCCGCGGAGGTGACCGCCGCGCAGCAGGCGCTGGCCCACGGCGTCTCGACGACCAAGCTATGACCGAGCCGCGTCCCGCCGCCGGCGTCGAAGAGGCGGTCCTGAGCGTGGAGGGCGTCAGCGTCTGGCTGGCGGGTCGCGAGGTCCTCCACGACGTCCGCTTCCGGGCCATGCCGGGGGAGTTCACCGGTCTGATCGGACCCAACGGCGCGGGCAAGACCACGCTGTTCCGGGTCATCCTCGGTCTCCAGGCAGCCAGCGCCGGGAGCGTGCGAGTGGGAGGACGCCCGCTCGACCGGCGCAACCCCATGATCGGCTACGTCCCCCAGAAGGTCTTCTTCGATCCCGACATGCCGCTGCGCGCGCGCGATGTGGTGGGCCTCGGTCTCGATGGTCATCGCTTCGGGATTGCGCTTCGCGGGGGTGGGCGGCGCCAGGCCGTAGATCGGATGCTCGCGGCCGTCGACGCCACTCACCTCGCCGACTCCCGGGTGGGCAACCTCTCCGGAGGCGAGCAGCAGCGCGTCCTGATCGCCCACGCCCTGATCAGCCGGCCGCGGCTGCTCCTCCTCGACGAGCCGCTGGCCAACCTCGATATCCGCGCCGAGGGTGAGGTCGTCGCGCTGCTGGCCCGCATCGCCCGTGAGCAGCGGATCGCGGTGCTGATCTCCGCCCACGACGTCAACCCGCTGCTTCCGGTGATGGACGGGTTGGTCTACGTCGCCGCGGGCCGGACGGCGAGTGGCACCACCGAGGAGGTGATCCGTGCCGACGTGCTGTCCGCTCTCTATGGCCAGCATGTCGACGTCCTCCGCGTCCACGGTCGCATCCTGGTGGTCTCCGGCGCCGAGGGTGCGTCCGGGGTCACCCTGGAGGAGACCCCGGGAGCCACGGCCGCCCCCGGGGTCGTCGCGCTGCGATGAACCAGATCCTCGACGCGCTCTTCGCGCCCGGCTTCTTCACCAGCGCGCCGGTTGTCTCGGCGTTGGGGGTGGGGGCAATGGTGGCCCTGGTGACCGGAGCAGTCGGTGTCTTCACCGTGATCCGAGCCCAGGCCTTCGCCGGGCATGCCCTGGGCGAGGTTGGCTCGGCGGGGGGTTCGCTCGCCTTCCTGAGCGGAACTAACCCGCTCTGGGGCTACATGGGGATCGCGGTGGTCGCCGCCGGGCTGATGGAGGTGCTGGGGGTGCACCGGCCTCGGGCCCGCGACGTCGCCACCGGTCTGGTCCTCGGTGCCGGGCTCGGCCTCGCGGCGCTCTTCCTCTACCTCGACACCGTCTCCTCGAGCACCACCGGCGTGACCGTCACCATCCTCTTCGGCTCGCTGTTCACGATCAGCCAGCCGATGCTGCCCAGCATCGTGGTGCTGAGCGCGATCGCCCTGGTGGTGATCGCGAGCTGCTACCGGATGCTCCTGCTCAGCTCGCTCAGCCCGGAGCTGGCGGCCGCCCGCGGCGTGCCGGTGCGCGCCGTCGCGATCGCCTACCTGGTGATCATGGCCGTGGCGGTCTCGCTGGCCGCCGAGACCATCGGCGCGATCCTCGCCACCGCGCTCCTGGTCGGGCCGCCCGCCACCGCGCTGCGGCTCACCAAGCGACCGGGTGGAGCCATGGCGATCGCCGGGCTGGTCGGCGTCGCCGCCGTGTGGATCGGGATCGTGCTCGCCTACGACAGCTTCTACTGGCCGCCGGTCGACCACGGCTGGCCGGTCAGCTTCTTCGTGGTCGCGATGGTCCTCGTCTTCTACCTGGGCTCGGGGGTGGTGGCGGCGCTGGGCAGGGCGCGCCACGCCAGGCGGCCGGGAGCGCTCCCGGCGTCGGGTGAGAGCGGATGCGAGCCGCACGTCGACGCGGACGCCGCCTGAAGGGAGACGGGTCGGATGTTCTCAGGCTTCATGCTCAACACCTGGATCGCCGCGACCATGGTGGCGGTGATCGCCGGCGTGGTGGGATTCTTCGTGGTGCTTCGCGGCTCCGCGTTCGCCGCCCACGCCATCCCGCACGGCTCCTTCGGGGGGGCCGCCGGTGCCGTCCTCATCGGGGCCAACACGATCCTGGGTCTGGGCGTCTTCGCCGTCGGGGGGGCCCTGGGCATAGGCTGGCTCAGCCGGCGTGGCCGCCAGGACGTTGCCACCGCACTGGCCCTCGTCCTCATGCTCGGCCTGGGCTCGCTCTTCCTCTCCTTCAGCGTGGAGTATGCGGGGGCGGTCTACTCGCTGCTGTTCGGCGAGGTGCTGGGGGTTCCCACCGACGACCTGCTGCCCATGGCGGGGCTGGGCCTGGCCTGCATCCTCGCCATCGCCGTGCTCTACCGGCCCCTGCTGCTGACGTCGATCACACCTGAGGTGGCGGAGGCGCGCGGGGTGAGGCCGGGGCGGATCGAGACCGGGTTCCTTCTGGTGGTGGCGCTGGCCTCGACCATGACGGTGCCGGTGGTGGGGGTGCTGCTGATGTTCAGCCTGATGATCGGCCCCGCGGCCACCGCCCGCTCCTTCACCCACAGCCCAGTACGGGCCATGGCACTGTCGGTGGCGATCGCCGTGGCCCTCGTCTGGTTCGGCATCGCCGTCGCCTACGTCACCAACTACCCGGTTGGCTTCTTCGTGGGGACGCTGGGGGCGATTTCCTACGGTTGCGCCGGGGCCTGGACGGCGTGGCGGCGAGGCCGGACCGGCGCCGCCACCTCTCCCCCGGAGGACGCGGCCCTCCAGCGCGAGCTCAGAGCTCCGCTACTGCCGGCAGCACCTCCCGGCCGATGATCTCGAGCGGGGTGATCCTCCAGACGTCGGTGACCCGGCCGTGGGCGACCTCGAAGCCCCGCCGGTGCAGGTCGCGGAGCTGCTCGACGATCTCGCCGACCCTCTCGCCCCTCTCGCCGACGTCGAAGTTGAAGAGCACGGTCTTCTCGATCTCGTCGTAGTCGCGGCCCTCGGCCTCGCAGTGCTGGCGGAGCACGTCGAGCTTGTGGTCGAGGTCGGGCCCGGGGAAGAGGTTGCAGGCCTGGGCGTAGCGGGCCACCAGGCGAAGCGTCTTGCGCTCTCCCGAGCCGCCGATGAGGATCGGCGGGTGGGGCCGGCTGATCGCCGCTGGCGAGTTGAGGGTGCGCTCCAGCCGCGCGTGGGTGCCGGTGAACGGCCCGTCCTCCGCGCTCCACATCTGCAGACAGATCCTCAGGGCATCCTCCAGGTGCTCGAATCTCTCCGCGATCGGCGGAAAGAAGAGCCCCAGCCCGCGCGCCTCCTCCTCGTTCCAGGCGGCGCCGATGCCGAGCATGGCCCGCCCCCCGGAGAGGACGTCGAGGGTGGTGATGATCTTGGCCAGCAACCCCGGCTGCCGGTACACGACGCCGGTCACCAGGGTGAGCAGCTTGACCCGCGAGGTGTGAGCCGCCAGGTAGCCGAGGGTCGTGTACGCCTCCAGCATCTCGTGCTCGGGCGGGCCGAGGTGGCCGATCTGAAAGAAGTGGTCCATCACGCTCACCCGGTCGAAGCCCGCCTCCTCGGCGGCCAGCCCCACCCGGGCCAGCTCGTGTCCCAGGCTTGCCGGCCCGCCCGGCCAGGTGTAGTCGGGGATGTGCAGACCCAGCTTCATGGCGCGGACCCTCCGGTGGTGAGACCCGCGGCGTGGGCGGCGAGCAGGCGGGCCGCGAGGCCTGGATCCACATTACCCCCGGACAGCACGGCGGCGGTCCGCGTTCTCGCCGGCGCGGGAGCGATACGCCCGGCCAGCAGCGCCGCCAGACCCACCGCCCCGGAGGGCTCGACGACCAGGTGAAGCCGGGTCCAGGCGGCGACCATCGCACGCTCGATCTCCTCCTCGCTGACGGTCACCACGTCGTCCACCAGGCCCCGCTCGACGATGACCTCGAAGCTCCGCTGCCCGATGCTCATGCTGCGCAGGCCGTCGGCGATGGTGGCGGAGGCCGTGGCCAGCCGCTCATGACGTCCGCTTCGCCTCGAGGCCGCCGCGTCGGCGGCGAGCTCCGGCTCCACGCCGACCACGCGGACCTCGGGCCGGGCCGCCTTCACCGCGAGCGCGCAGCCGGAGACGAGCCCGCCGCCTCCCAGGGGGGCGATCAGCAGGCCGAGGTCAGGGACGTCCTCCAGGAGCTCGAGCCCGATGGTGCCCTGCCCGTGGATGGTGTCCCAGGCGTCGAAGGGATGGATCAGGGCGAGCCCGGTCCGCTCCTGGAGAAGGAGGACGCGCTCCTCGCGGTTGGAGGCGGTCACGCCGTCGCTCACCACTGTCGCTCCCAGCGCGCGCACGGCAGCGACCTTGACCGGATTCGACCCCTCGGGCATCACCACCGTGCAGGCGAGGCCCAGGCTGCGTGCGGCCAGGGCGACCGCCTGGCCGTGATTCCCGGAGCTGACCGTGATCACCCCGGGGGTGTCCGGAGAGAGACGGCGCAGGCGGAGTGCGGCATTGAAGGCGCCCCGCACCTTGAAGGAGCCGGTCGGCTGGAGCAGCTCGGGCTTGACCAGGATGCCGGGGAGGATCTCGTCCGCGGGGAGCGTCGGGGTGCGGCGCACGTGTCCCGCGATGAGCGACGCCGCCGCGGCGATGGCCGCGGCGTGCTCGGTCAGGAAGGTGGGGTTGTCAGGGCTCGCGGCCGGTGGGGTGCGCTCTGTCACCTGCGCAGGCTACCCGTCCGCGGCAGCCCCCCGCCATCAGCGCGCCGGCGCGGCGGGGGGCTGCCCCGACCGCGGGACGGGATGTCGCGCGGTGGGTGGTGGGTCAGATGCTCGCCCCGACCCACCACCGCGAAGCCGGCCGCGCGCACTGGCCCACCACCCGCCGCGGTGGTGGTCGCTCTCAGTACCCGCCCGGGGCGCTCATGCTCGGGGTGGGTGTGGCGTTGCTGGCGGTGGCGCTGGTCATGGTCGGCGTGGCGACGAACCAGACCCCGTTCTTGCCCTCCCCGTTGGACTGGTCGGGGCCACTATCGCCGGAGAACGTGTACAGGGGATGTCCGTCGTACTCGACCTGGCTCCCGTTGCCGCCGCTCACCACGGTCAGCGCGTCAGGAAGCGACGTGGAGGCGGTGGGCTGGCCGGAGGGGAGCAGGAGCGGAGGCCAGATCGCGGCGCACGAGCCGGTGCAGCTGACGTTGGACGCCGTGTCCTTGGTCAGGTAGTAGAGGGTGTCGCCGCTGGACGCGGTGAGCACCTGCTCGGACTTGCCGCTCACCATCACCGTCGCCACCGCGACCACCGCGGCCGGCGTTGCTGTCGCCGGAGAGCTCGTTCCTGCGGGAGTGTTGCTGCTGGTGGCTCCCTGGACGCTCCCGGTGCTCGGGGAGGACGTCGATCCGCAGGCCGCCAGCAGGGCCGCGCCGGCGCCGAGCACCACCAGGCGGGCGAGCCCGGGGTGGGCCCGGACCCCCCCACGGTGGCGTCGGGTGCGGGTGGTCTCGTCTGCCGCAGGTGCGTTCATCATCTGTCTCCATTGGTCACCTCAGCAAGTCCTCCCCGCCTCGGTGAGAATCATTCCGATGCCCATCACACGCGGGCCTGTGCAGCCCGGTTCACCCGCGGCTGAACCGACCCCGGCCCCCGCCCGTGCTGGTGGTGTGCAGCCAGGAGCGGAGGCCAGCCCGCGCGCGGCGACCGGAGTGGATCCCGGCGAGGCGCTCGTGGGTGCGCTCTGGGATGAGCATGGAGACGCGCTGTTGGGCTACGTGACCCGCTTGGTGGGTGACCCGGGGAGGGCCGAGGACATCGTCCAGGAGGTGATGCTCCGCGCCTGGCGCAACGCCGACCGGCTGGATACCGCCTCCCGATCGCTCCGCCCCTGGCTGTTCACGGTCGCGGCCCACCTGGCCACCGACCAGCACCGGGCCCGGCGGAGCCGGCCGGAGGTCCTCGGCTCCCCCGAGCTGGAGAGCCGGGCCGTCGGTGACGGCATCGACCGGGCGGTCGACGCCTGGGAGGTGAGCGCCGCCTTCGGGGCGCTCAGCTCGGAGCATCGCGGCGTGCTGGTCGAGACCTACTACCGTGGCCACACCGTCGCCGAGGCCTCGATGGCCCTGGGCATTCCGGAGGGGACGGTCAAGTCCCGCACCTACTACGCGCTCCGAGCCCTGCGCCTGGCGCTGGAGGAACGAGGTTGGAGACCATGAACGACGCCTGCGGTGAGCGGCGGATCGCCCTCGGCGCGTACGCGGTCGGCGCCCTCGAGGCGGCGGAGCGCGACCAGATCGAGGATCACCTGGCTCAGTGCGCAGGCTGCCGGGAGGAGCTCTCGGCGCTGGTCCAGCTGACGCCCGTCCTGGGGAAGTTGAGCCTGGAGGAGGCGGCCGCGGCCAGGCCGCCGCTGCCCGACGGGTCGCGCGGATCCCTGGTGGAGCGGACCCTGGCCGAGCTGGCCCGCCGCCGCCGGGCTGCACGCCGGCGCTGGCAGGTGGCGATGGCGGGCGGGGTCGCGGCGGTCGCCGCCCTCGGGGTCGCGGTGGCGGTGCTCGTGGCCACCCGACCGGCGACCGCTCCGGCGGTGGTCGCGGCCGCTCATCTGTCGGGCAGCGATGCCGGCACCGGGGTCAGCGCCAGCGCCCAGCTGTACGTCGAGTCCTGGGGCACCTGGATCCACCTCGACGTCTCCGGCGTCGCGCCCGGGGACCAGTGCGAGCTGGTGGCGGTGGGCCGGGACGGCTCGGAGCAGGTGGCGGGAACCTGGCGGGTCGGCTACACGGGAGGTGTCGATCTCAACGGGTCGACCGGGATCGGCGCCGGCCAGATCGCGTCGCTCAAGGTCGTGACCACCTCGGGCTCCGACCTCGTCAATCTCCAGGCCTGAGCCGGTCCATTCAGCTCGGGACGGCGGGCCGGACCAGCGACCGCGGCCGGCCCGGGACGGCCCTGAGCCTTGAGTTCCGCGCCTCCTTGGGGTCAGCCCGAGCGCGACAACTCCGCCGGGTCCGGCTCCAGCGCCTCCAGGCGCAGCTCGCGGGGCGGATGGGTGGCGGCGATGACCCGGTTCCATCCCGACCGGCCTGGCTCCAGCTCACCGAGCAGGCTGAGCGCTCGATGCAGCGCCTCACCGCGTCCGGTGGCGCGCACCGCGGCGTCGGCCGCGTATTCGGCGCGGCGTGAACCGACGGCGATGACCGGCTCGATGACCAGCCGCACCAATAGCCACGCCGGCCAGAGCACGATCCACCCGCCCAGGGCGATCAGCGCGTTGCCCTGCTGCGCCAGCCAGCAGCCGGCGTCATAGAGGACGACCAGCGGGAGCCCGCAGCAGCGGACCCAGCGCAGCCCGAGGCCGTCGCCCGCCGCCCAGTGGTGGAGCGCGTGACAGAGCACCGCCGCTAGGGTCGCGTCACCGGTGAGGCCCGCGCCCAGCTCGTCGAGAAGGCCGCGGCCCACCACCAGGTGGCGGCTGTGGACGCGCACCCGGAGGTCGTCGCCACCGGCCATGAGCAGCAGCGGCAGCGAGCTCAGTCCCAGGTCGGCGGCGGCGGCCTGGACGATGGGGATGACCCGCGCGGCCTCGCGGCGACTCAGGCGCCGGCAACCGCTCAGCCGAAGCAGCCATGGTTCCGTCGCCACGCTGGCCGCGCACAGCGCCACCGCGACCACCAGCCCTCCGGCCAGGACGCCAAGGAACGCGAGCGGCTCGCCGCCGACCAGGGCGCCCACCCCGGAGACCATGCCGCCGGCCGCCGCCCGGAGGGCACCCGCCGCGACGGTGAGGGCGCCGCTCCCGAGGCCGGTGGAGCTCCCGGTCCCGGCCAGCGCTGCGCCGATGGCGGAGCCCAGCGCTGAGAGGACGGCCCCGGTGAGGGCCTCGGCGACCACCAGCCAGACCGCCAGCCACACCCCCGACCAGGCACACACCAGGGCGATCAGGCCCGCCGCCCAGCGCCGGCGCAGCGCGCTGGCGATCCAGCCGGCGCCGCCGGCGCAACCGGCGGGACCGCCGGACGCGACCGAGGTCCCCCGTTCGAGGGGGGGAGGGGCCAGCGGGGGAGGGGCGAGTGGCAGCCGGGTGGTCACGGCTCACCCGCCGGCTCGGGGCGGAACACCCGGATGGTCGCCACCCGCCGGCCGCCGGCGATCGCGAGCACCACCGCCTCCCCGGTCGCGAGCTGCTTCATCACGTTGGGGTCCACGGCGTAGCGGTCCACCGCGCGCACCGAGCGGCGGATCGGCTCGCCGGCGTCACCCAGGGTGCGGGTCACCTGCGCGCCGCGCTCGGTTCCGATCACCCGGGCCACCGCCTCGGCGTCGTCGTGGCCGACCCGGTGGGCGATCAGCAGGCCGGCCCCGAGCAGCGCGCCGCGCAGCGCGTGGGCGGTGCGTGGGTCGGGGAGTTGCTGGGTGCTCACCACCGCACCGAGCCGCGCCTCGCGCGCCTGGCGGAGCAGGTCGTTGATCTGCTCGGGGTCGTCCAGGGCGGCGAACTCGTCGAGGACCAGCATCGCCGGCGCCGGGTCCGGCTGCTGCAGGCGGAGGAAGGCCACCTGCTTCAGGTCCTGGATCAACACCCTTGCCATCAGCGCGGTGTCCTGACTCACCGCCAGCGCCGGCAGGCTGATGTAGGTGACGCCCGGGGATGCGAGGGCGGCGGCCAGGTCGAGCTGGGGGCCGTCGCTATCGAAGATGCCGCCGTACTCGCCGTGGAGGAGGGCGCCGAGGCGTGCCCGCATCCCCTCGAACGCGTCGGCGGAGACGCCGCCGCGGCGGGAGAGCTCGGCCAGGTCGCCGGCCAGGTCCGGGGTGAGGTCGCGGGCACGGTGGGCCAGACCGGGCATCCGGGTCCGGTCCAGCTCCCGGCGAAGCCGCCGGATGGTGACCGGCTCCTCCAGGGCCCGGAGGATCCCGACCAGGATCGAGATCGTCTCCAGAGCGATCACCCGGTACACCTGCCCGGCCGCCCCGTGGGTGAAGGCCGAGACCAGCTTGTCGGCGACCTGGGCCCGGCTGCCCACCGCACAGGGGTTGTATCCGAGGGTCCCCGGGGCACCGGGCACCACCTCGCGGTGGTCGACGCCGCGGGCGGCGGCCAGCCGCCGGGCCGCCGCCCTCAAGCCCGCCCCCTTGGCGTCGATCACGACCAGGCCGACCCCGGCCGCGACCGCGCCCTCTGCGAGCCGCTCCGCGGTGGTCGTCTTCCCGGATCCGGTCAGGCCCAGCAAGGTCACGTGCTGGGCGATCCCCGCCGGGACCGCGATGTCGAACGGCCTCCCGCTGAGGCCATCCCCCCCGAGGCGGATGAAGCCAGAGGGGTGGGCGGGATGGTCCGCCGGGGGCGGGGAGGAGGGAGCCGGAGACCGCGGCGTGCGGCCGAGGGGTGGCATGTCGGCGGCGGATCGTCTCATGGACGCCGATCGCTCCGGGAGATGGGCAATCGCATCATGTCGCGGTTCGTGCCCTCGGATTGGGCGATTGCTGCGATGGCGTCGTGGCGACGTCAGGAGCCGCGACGGCTCCGCCAGGCGCGCGGCTCGATGAGGTGTTCCAGGCCCCTTGCGGCGACCACCGCGCTGAGCCGCGCGACCGCCACCTGGCTGGGCAGGTACCACCAGACGACGTCCACGTCGCGGTCGACCGCGTAAGCGCCGGCCAGAAGGTCGAGCCGCGCCGACCGCTTCGGGGTCAGGTCCAGCTCCACCGCGGCCCGCTCGCCGTCGCCCAGTCGGAGCAGGCCGTCGGGGACCCGCTGCTGCCGCTCCCAGGCGCCACCGGTCCGGGCGGCGCGCATCCGGTCCCGGCGCAGCTCGCGCTCGGTGGTCCAGATGCTGCCGGGGTGGGTGGCCAGCAACTCCTCCGAGAGATCGACGAGGGCGAGGTTGTGGTGGACACGGGCCAGGTCGAGCGACGCTGCAGCCAGATCACAGCCGGCCAGGCGGGCCCCACGGGGGGTGGCCCGCAGCAACGCCGGCAGGGCGGTCAGCACGGGGTCGCGGAGCAGCAGTCCGGCCGCCTCCAGAGCCCGCAGGCGGCGGTTCGCGGCAGCCGCCCCCGTGAAGAAGCGGGTGCTGAGCTGATCGGCGAGGACGACGCCGTGACGCACCGTGAAGCGGAGGACCTCCAGGTCGCGGGCGGCGAGCCGGAGACCGCGAGGGGAGGCGGCGGGCGCGGCGCGGTCCATGCCGCCCGCGATCATGACCGCTCTGGTCGGGGTCCGGCGGGCCTCTCCGCCCGGAGGCGCCGAGGCTGCCGGCAGGGCGCGCGTCCGCAGCCCTCACGCGCCCCGCCCTGCTGGTGCAGCTCGCGAGCGATTGCGTCGAGGCTGCGATCTCCCGTCACCACGGATCCGGCCACCGCCGCGCAGCCCGGAGCGTCCGCACCGACGGTGCCGCGCCACCGGGTCGTGCGCCCCTGCCGTAGAGTTGAGGGATGGCTCTTCGCTGGCAGAGCGTGGTCGTCGACTGCCACGACCCGGAGCGGGTCGCCCGCTTCTGGAGCGCGGTGTTCGCCCAGCCTCTCTGTGGTCCGGAGGGCGGCGAGTGGTGGCTGGAGCTCGGCGAGGGGCTGCCCGACATCCTCTTCGAGTTGGTTCCCGAAACCAAGGTGGCGAAGAACCGGCTCCACTTCGACCTCCGTCCCGAGGATCAGGCCGCCGAGGTGGCGCGCCTCATCGGCTTGGGGGCGAGGCGGAAGGACATCGGCCAGGGCGAGGTGAGCTGGGTGGTGATGGCCGACCAGGAGGACAACGAGTTCTGCGTGTTGAGGGCGCTGCCGCCGAGCTCGTGAGTGGCCACCGGCCCCCGGAGCCTATGCTGAGCGCGGGTCACACCGGATCGGGTTCGAGGGAGGATCGCGATGCCCGTCACGCGCATGAACCACGCCGTGCTGTACGTGCGCGACGCCGCGCGCACGGCGGCCTTCTACCGCGACGTGCTGGACTTCCGGGTGGTCTTCGAGATGGCCGGAGGGCGGGCGATGTTCCTCCAGGCCCCGGCCAGCACCAACGACCACGACCTCGGCCTCTTCACGGTCGGCGAGGGAGCCGCCGCCTCGGACGCCGGCCGGACCACGGTGGGGCTGTATCACATCGCCTGGGAGGTCGACACCCTGGACGAGCTGGAGCGGGTTCAGTCCCGCCTCGTCGAGCACGGCGCCCTGGTGGGCGCGACCGACCACGGCACCACCAAGGCCCTGTACGCCCACGACCCGGACGGCCTGGAGTTCGAGGTCTCCTGGCTGGTCCCGGCGGATCGGATCACCGCCGGCATGCAGGCCCGGATGGCACCCCTCGACATCGCCGCGGAGAAGGAGCGGTTCGGTGGCGCCACCCGCGGCGGGGTCGGCGTCTCGACCCCGCTCTGAGCCGTGCATCCACCCGAGATCGCGGGGGAGGACCGCATGGGCTCGGAGACCGAGCACCGGCTGCCTGAGGTGCTCTTCGTCTGCATTCACAATGCCGGTCGCTCCCAGATGGCTGCCGCTCTGCTCCACGAGCACGCCCAGGGGCGGGTGCGGGTCCGCTCCGCGGGCTCGCAGCCGGCAGAAGAGCTGAATCCCGCGGTGGTCGCGGCGATGGCCGAGATCGGGCTCGACATCTCGCGCGAGTTCCCCAAGCCTCTGACGGACGGCGTGGTGCAGGGTGCGGACGTGGTCATCACCATGGGCTGCGGCGACGCCTGCCCCTTCTTCCCCGGCAAGCGCTACCTCGACTGGGAGCTGGAGGATCCGGCCGGGAAGCCGCTTCCCGTCGTCCGGCGCATCCGCGACGAGATCGACGGCCGGGTGCGGACACTGCTCGCCGAGCTGCTGGGCGACGCCGCAGCAGGTTGACGTCGGACCAGGACCGGGTCTGGGGCGGGAGAGCGGGTTGGGTCGCGTAGCGCACGGCCCGCCTCCGTATAGTCGGTCCCAAGTGCGCCATGCGCGCGGGCCGGAGACGGGGGTGGCCGCGGTGAGGGGATGGGTGTCGGGCGTCGGGTCGGGCGCCGTGAGAGGGGTCGGCCGGTCGCGCCCTCGGGGTTGGATACCGCTGCGGCGCAGGCCGCCCCGGGCTTGGCTCGGCGCGGCGGTCGGCGCCGTCCTCGCCATCTGCGCTGCCGCGTGCGGAGGGGCGCAGGGCGCCGCCCCCGAGTCGCCCTCGCACCGGGCGGCCACCGCGACGCCCAGCATCGTCGCCATTCCGTCGGTGATCGAGTCGGTCTCGTGGAGCACCACCTCCAGCCCGAACCCCCCCGGCAGCACCGGTGCCTGGCTGTACGGGCTGACCTGTGTCAGCATCGGCGACTGCTGGGCGGTCGGCGAGTCCGATTCCGGCGGCAGCGAGAGCAATGGCCAGATCCTCTTCGAGCACGATACGGGGAGCGGTTGGAGCATCACGAACAGCCAGGCTGTCCCCGGCAGCACGTCGAGCCGGCTCCAGGCGATGGCCTGCGCCGACGCCGAGGATTGTTGGGCCGTCGGCGACTACCTCGACGCGAGCGGCGCCAATCACACGCTGATCGAGCACTACGCGGGGGACGGCTGGACGGTGGACCCGAGCCCCGCCCCCGCGGGAGATGGGGAGATCGACCTCGACGGCGTCACCTGCGTCAGCAGGAGCGACTGCTGGGCCGTGGGCTACTCCGACGCGTCGGGGCCGAACTCCACCGGTGTGGGCACCGTGATTGAGCAGTACACGGGCAGCGACTGGACGATCGTCCCGAGCCCGAGCGCGTCCGGTGGCAAGACGGACGAGCTGGCCGCCGTGACCTGCGTGAGCGCCGAGGACTGCTGGGCGGTGGGCGCCTACTACCTCCCGGGGGGCGGCGGCGACAACCAGGGACTCGTCGAGCAGTACCGGGGCAGCGGCTGGAGCGTCGTCTCGAGTCCCCTCCCCCCGGGGAGCGTGGAGAGCTCGCTGAGCAGCATCACCTGCGCTGGCGCGGACGACTGCTGGGCGGTGGGCGGCTGGGGCGACGTCAACTACGGCGGTCCCACGCTGATCGAGCAGGACACCGGTAGCGGGTGGAGCATTGTGCCCAGCCCAATACCACCGGGGAGCACCCAGAGCGCGCTGAGCGGCGTCAGCTGCGCCAGCCCAACCGATTGCTGGGCCGTCGGTTTCTCGGGTGACGAGAGCTTCAACACCGCTGCTTTGATCGAGCAGGACAGAGGGACGGGGTGGAGCATCGTCTCCGACACCACCCCCTCCGGCAACGCGGGTGGCGAGCTCCTCTCCGGGATGACCTGCATGAGCAGCGGGCACTGCGTGGCGGTCGGCGAGGCGGGGATCATGTCGTCGGCGACCGGGCAGACGCTCATCGAGCGTGCGTAGCGGTGACGGGGCCGGCCGCCGGGCGAGCCCGGGGTCAGCCGGCGGTCATCGAGAGCAGCTTGGTGACCGTCGTCCAGTTGCGGGTGGTCGCGGTGAGCTTCAGCGCGCGTCCCGCCAGCAGGGTCGCCAGCCGGGATCCGGCGATCCCCTGCGGGTGCCAGGCGTAGATCTCGCGACCGACCAGGGCGAATCGCTCGCTCGCGGTGGCCGCGGTGCGCAGCAGCGGGACGATCTCCGGAGCGGGTGGGGATTCCAGGAAGGTCACCTGGTAGTGGCGGGGGTCGTCGGCCGCACCGGGCAGGGTGTCGGCCCGCACCACCGCCTCCAGCTCCGCATGGGTGCGCACCACGGTCCGGATGTCCAGGCCGAAACGGGCTGCGATGAGCTGCTCGCAGCGCCGGGCCACGGCCTCGGACGTCCCGGCCCACGAGACCGCGACGTTTCCACTCTGGAGATAGGTCTCGACGGCGCCGAACCCCGCGCCGGTCAGCAGCGCGCGCAGCTCGGCCATGGGGATCAGGTTGTTCCCGCCCACGTTGATCCCGCGGAGCAGGATCGCGCACCGGGTCACGGTCAGCCGGCGACGTGCCGGGTCGCGGAGGTGGCCCGGGCCCCGGTGAGCAGCCGCTCCCGGTCGAACATCGCCGAGACAACCCTCCACATGCCCACGTCGGCGATCAGCAGCACCGCCGCGAACGCCAGCGCGAGGCCGACGCTCGGGGTGAGCACCTGGAGGTCGATGAGCACGACCACCACCAGAGGCGGGAGGCTGGCCAGGGTCCCCAGCTGCTGGGCTACCCGGACGTCGCTCGCCCGCGATGAGATGGCGATGCCCACCCAGACCGACCATCCCGCGAGGAGCGGCGCGAAGAGGATCTCACCGACGAGCTGCGAGGTCTGGAGGAGCGCGGTCGTCACGGCGGGGTCGGCGGCGAAGAGCTTGGCGGAGACGGCGACGATCGCGAAGAGGAGGTAGGCGATGGCCACCGACGGGACGATGGCAGCGGCCGCCTTGCCGAGCAGCAGCTCCTCGCGACGCACCGGGGTGGTGAGCAGCGGCTCCAGCGTCCCCTGCTCGCGCTCGCCCACCACCGAGTAGGCGGCGATGGCGGCCGGCACCACCACCGGGATGATCAGCAGGAGAAGGAACGTCGAGCCCGCGAGCCGCTGCACCACGCTCTCCGGGATCCCCGGACCGAGCCGGAAGATCTCGATCATCGGGCTGATCAGGAAGACCACCGGGAGCACGGTCATCGTCCCGATGATGAAGCGGTTGCGGCGCAGCGCGCGGAACTCCTTGCGAGTCACGGCGAGGATGCGTCCGGCGTCCAGTCTCATCGCGCGGCCGCCTCCGGGTCCTCATCGATGAGCTCCAGGTAGACGTCCTCCAGGGAGTGCCGGGCCTCGGCGATGGAGATCACGTCGGCCCCGGCGGCGACCAGGGCGCGGGTGACCGCCGGGGCGGCGACCCTCGGGTCCGTGACGCTCAGCACGTAGCTGGAATCACCATTCGGCCGCCATCCCTCGACACCGTTCGCGCCGTCGAAGACGCCATCGGGCGCGGTGAGCGGGGCGGCCGTCTCCACCGCCAGGGAGCGGCTGAAGAGGTTCTCGCGGAGCTCGTCGGTGCGCCCCACTGAGCGCAGCCGCGTGTTGAGGATCGCCACCCGGTCGCAGAGGCGCTCCGCCTCCTCGAGGCGGTGGGTGGTCAGGAAGACGGTGACCCCGCGCTGGCGCAGGTCGTTGATGAGGTCGTGCACCTCGCGCGCGGCCACCGGGTCGAGACCGGAGGTCGGTTCGTCGAGGAACATGATCGACGGGTCGCTGAGCAGGGCGCGAGCCAGGCCGACCCGCTGCCGCAAACCCTTGGAGAGGCTGCCACAGAGGTCCCGGCCGCGGGCGCCGAGGTTGACCGCCTCCAGTGCCGCCTCGATGCGGGGGGCCGCGTGGCGCAGGCCATACAGGCCGGCGAAGAGCTCGAGGTTCTCGATCACCGTGAGGCGGAGGTAGAGGCCGGGGTTCTCGGGCATGATCGAGATGCGCTTGCGGATCTCGGTGCCGTTCTCTGGGAGCAGCGGGATGCCGGCGATCACCGCGGTTCCCGAGGTCGGGGCGATCAGCGTGCCGAGGGTCCGGACCGTGGTCGTCTTGCCCGCTCCGTTGGGACCGAGGAAGCCGAAGACCTCGCCTGGCGCGATGGTGAAGGAGACGTCCTCGAAGGCGGTTCGCTCACCGAACCGCTTGGTGAGGTGTTCGACGACCAGCGCCGCACCGTCGGCGGAGGCGAGGCCGGCGCTCGGGGCCGCCGGTGAGGCCGTCCGCGCCGGCGGGGTGGTGATCGCGGCGGCGGACGGTGCGACGGCTGAGGTGGCGGACGGCGGCGCGGGCGGGCTGGCGAACGGCCCGGGGGGCGGGGTGAGGCGCCGAGCCGGCGGATCGGGTGTCGGCGCCAGGTTGGGCCGGGCAACACCGCCCAGCAGGGCTCCGATGCCGACGTAGATGGCGAGCACGATCACCGCCCCCCCGATCCCGATGGCTCTCGAGCTCCTGAAGAGGATCACGAGCACGGCGGCGAGGGCGACCGCCACCACCGTGATCAGCCAGCCCTGCCAGGTGACCGGGCGGAAGCCGAATCCGATCTGGCGGCGCGTGAACCAGCGAAATCCGCCTGCCGATTGCATCGGACCTCTCATCTCCGTGCGGTCAGAGTCCGAGGTGGGACTGGGCCAGGATGAAGAAGCCCGCCACCCGGGCCAGGTCGTCGAAGACGACCCGGCCGCTGACCTGAACCCGTTTGAAGCTGCGCTTGAAACTGAGCGGCACGTCCACGACGGTGTGCTCGCCGAGCTGGGCGACCCGAGGCTCGGCGCCCCCCGGGGCGGTCTCCACGAGCACCGGCAGGCGCGCCCGCACCGAGGCGAGCAGGGCCACCGAGCAGGCATCCAGCATCCGCTGGTCGAAGTGGGCGCGCAGCTCGTCCCAGCGCCGGTTGAGGAAGTGGTCCAGGAGCTCGATCGCGAGGGCCGCGGCACCGGGGAGCGGTCGCACCGGGGGCTCCTCCGGGGCCCCGGGGCCGGGATGGGGCCCGCCGAATCGCTGCAGGGCCGCCTGCCGGGTAACGTGGAGGACCTGACCGATCTCCGCCCAGGTGCGCCCGTCCGCGCGAGCCCGGCCCACCAGACCCCGGAGGATGTCGTCGACCACGACCCCCAGGCTGCGGGCGGCGGCCAGCGCGACCATCGCAGGGTCTCCGGCGACCGTCTCCTCCCCCCGAAGCACTCGCACCAGCAGCTCCGCGTTGGCCTGAGCCATCCGTGCCATGACCTGGCGGTCGACGTCCGCCGCCGTGGGGGCATCGGGCTCCTCGGCGGGGACGGGGTCGCTCGGCGGTGGGAGCGCGTCGGTCACGAGCTGCCCGCCAGACCCGGAGACCGGATCGACGACGATCTGCGCCACGTTTGTCAACGTACCTTACCCCTGGGGTCATGTCAAGGTGCCTTACCAAAGGGCGTGCGGGCCAGACATGACGTCTCACCCCATTGACGCGATTCTCGGCGCGGGACTATTATTCGACCGACAGTCGGTCGGTTATTGAGGCCGTCCCGTGGCTCGCACCGTGAATGTCGAGACCCGCGCCATCCGGCGCGAGGCCTTCGTCGACGCCGGGCTGCGCCTGATCCAGACCCGGGGCTACGAGCAGATGAGTGTCCAGGACGTGCTGGACGAGCTCGACGCCTCCCGCGGCGCCTTCTACTACTACTTCAGCTCCAAGCGAGCGCTGCTCGAGGCGGTGGTTGACCACGTGGTGGCCGCGGCGCTGGCCGCCGTCGCGCCGATCGCCGCCAACCCCCGGCTCTCCGCCGTCGCCAAGCTGGAGGGGATCTTCACCGGCATCGCCGGATGGAAGGCGGAGCGCCGGGAGCTGATGCTGGCGCTGATCCAGGTCTGGTATTCGGACGACAACGTGCTCACCCGGGACAAGCTGCGCCTTCACCTGGGCGTCTCGCTGGTGCCGATGCTCGCGGAGACCATCCGCCAGGGCACGGAGCAGGGCGTGATGTCCGCCGGCTCCCCGGAGGGCGCCGCCCGAGCTGTCGTCTCCCTCCTCCTTGGCGCCCAGGACGTGGCCATCGAGCTGTTCGTCGCGCGCCAGGCGGGCCGCGTCTCCACGGAGACCGTCGCCTCGACATTCGCCGGGTACACGGAGGCGATGGAGCGGATCCTGGGGATCCTCCCCGGCTCTCTGACCCTGCTCGACGACAACATCTTGCGGGTCTGGTTCGGCTCGGCGGCCGAGACCGGCGCGCCGATCACGATCAGGAGGTAGCTGGGCATGGCTGTCGCGATCCGCACTGAGGGGCTGACCAAGGACTACGGGGAGAGTCACGGCCTCTTCGACCTCGACCTCGAGGTCGAGGCAGGGGAGGTCTTCGGCTACCTCGGGCCCAACGGAGCGGGCAAGACCACCACCATCCGGCTGCTCATGGACCTGGTCCGCCCCACCCGCGGCCGGGCCGAGATCTTCGGCGTCGACTGCCAGCTCCACCCGGTCGAGGTGAAGCGGATGGTGGGCTACCTGCCCGGTGAGATGCCCCAGTGGGGTGGCCTCCGCGGTCGCGACGTCGTGGCCTACGTCGGCGGGCTGCGCGGAGGGGTCGACCCCGCTCGGGTCACCAGCCTCGCCGAGCGCCTCGACCTCGACCTCGGCCGTCGCTACCGGCTGTACTCGTCGGGCAACAAGCGCAAGCTCGGGCTGGTGCTCGCCCTCATGCACCCGTCGCGGTTGCTGGTCCTGGACGAGCCGACCAACGGCCTCGACCCCCTGATCCAGCAGGAGTTCTACAAGCTGGTCGAGGAGGCGGCGGCCGCCGGCGGCACCATCTTCCTCTCGTCGCACGTGCTCTCCGAGGTCGAGCGCGCGTGCCAGCGGGTCGGCATCCTCCGCAAGGGCCGCCTGGTCCAGGTCGCCCGGCTCGACGAGCTCCACCACCTCCGCTATCACCGCCTGGAGGCCGACTTCAGTGGGGAGGTGCCGCTGGAGGCGGTGCGCGCCCTGGCCGGCGTGGAGGACGTGACCGTCGAGGACCACCACCTCAGCTGTTCGGTCCGGGGCGGCTTCGGGCCGCTGCTGGAGGTGCTGGGACGAGGCCCGATCCTCAATCTGGTGACCCACGAGCCCACCTTGGAGGAGGTGTTCCTCGCCTACTTCCGGGACCAGAAGGAGACGGCCGCGGCACCTGCGGGGAATGCTCGATGACCGCGGTCCCGGCCGCCTCCAGCGCCCCGGCGTCCCTCGCCGGGGGCCGTTCGCGCGACGGCGTCATGACCACGGTTCGGTACGGGCTCCGCGCCCACCGCTGGGCCTTCGCGGGGGTGGCCTTCCTCGGCTTCGTCTCGCCATATTCGACCGGGGCCTCCTATCTGGCAGCCGCCGGGACGGCGGCGGCGCGGGCCAGCTTCGGACGCCAGACCGTCGCCCTCGGTCCGCAGCTCGCCTATCTCATCCCCCTGCCGCTCCGTCCCGACACCGTCGACGGCTACCTCTGGTGGAAGGGGCTGACCTGGATGACCCTGGTGTTCGCGGCCTGGGGCCTGGCCGCGGCCACCGGACTGATCCGCAACGAGGAGGAGCGCGGCCTGCTGGAGACCTGGATGGCCTCGCCGTTGGGTCGCGGCCGGCTGGTGCTCGCCCGCGTGGCCGCCTTCACGGTGGCGGCGGTGGCCGCGGTGGTGATCACCGGCCTGGGCACCGCCGCCGGCGCCTCGGTCGGGAAGGGATCGATCGGCTTTGCGGCTCTGGCCGAGCAGGGTCTCCCCCTGCTCGGGATCACCCTGGTCTGCTTCGGGGTCGGTCTGGTGGCCGCGCAGCTCGCCACCACCCGCCGCGGGGCCCTGGGCCTCGGCGGGGCGGTGCTGCTCGCCCTCTACGCCCTCGACGCGGTGGCCAGGGTGAACCCGGGGCTCGACGGCGTGGCGGCCATCTCGCCCTTCCACCTCACCGACCTCACGACCGCGGTCGTCCCGGGCGGCCAGTTCGCCGGCGGGGCGACCCTCGCCCTCTATCTGATCGCCGCCGCGCTGATCGGCCTCGCCACCGCGGCCTTCCGGGAGCGGGACCTGATGGCCGGCCTGCTCCGCGGGCCGGTCACCGCCAGTCGGGTGGTGCGTTCCCCCTCGGATAACCCGCTGCTGCGCCTGCCGGTGCTGCGCAACCTCTGGCAGCTGCGGATCGGGCTCACCGGCTGGGTGGTCGGAACCATGCTGGCGGCGGCCCTGATCGTCTCCCTGGCCCACGGCACCGGGAAGATGCTGGCCTCGCTCTCGGGTTTCAATCGCTACGTTCAGGACGCCGGCACCACCTCGGCGGCGACCGCCGTGGTCAGCTCCATCTGGCTCGGGATCGCGGCGCTCATCGTCGCCGCCTACGCCATCAGCCAGACCTCGCACTGGGCGGCTGACGACGCCGAGGGCAGGCTGGAGATGGAGATCGCACAACCGGTGCCGCGCTGGGCGGTGGTCGCCGAGCGCTGCGCCACCCTCACTGCCGGTGCGCTGCTGATGACCGCGCTCGGCTCCCTGGTGACCGCAGCGGTCGCCCCGGGTCAGGGGGTGCACCTCGACACCGGCCGGCTGCTGATGGCGACCGGGCTGCTGGCGCTGCTTGCACTCACCTTCGGCGCCGTCGGCGCCTTGGTGATCGCGCGCTTGCCGCGGGTGGCGGTGCCCGTGCTCGGGGTCGTCGCCGTGATCAGCTTCTACATCCCGCTGCTGGCACCGCTCTTCCGGTGGCCGGGCTGGGTCCTCGACGTCTCCCTCTTCCACCTCTACGGCACCCCGCTCACCACCGGCATCTACTGGACCGGCCTGTGGGTGATGGTCGCGATCGTGGTGGTGGGCTTCGGCGGAGCGATGGCCGCGATGCGGGTGCGCGAGGTGGGCCGCTGATCGAGGGCTGAGCCGGGGACCCCGTCCGGCGCGGGACCCCCGGCCTCACCCTGACCCCGAGGCGGTGCGGGTCAGGGGTTCTCCAGGGTCATCCCCGATGGTGGAGCGCGATCGGCGTCCGTACGATCACGGCCATGACAACTCTGCGAGATGCAGCGCGTCGCCGCTGGCGCGGCGCGTCGATCGCCGGCGGCATGGCCGCAGGTCACATTGCGGTAAGGCCAACCCCCAGGGCAACTGGTGGGGTGGCCGGCTGGAGGCGCCGAACGCCCCTTCGTAGGCTTCAGAGCGTGATACAGGCCCAGCTTCGGAGCGCACCCCGCCTCAGCGCGCGGTTGCGATCCGCGGCCGGCCGGCCATCCGGGATTCAGGGGAGCTGACTGACGTGGAGATCTTCCGCAACCTCTGGCGGCGCAAGGTGCGCACCTCGCTCACCGTCATCGGCATCGTCATGGGCATCTTCGCCCTCACCACCATGGGCGCCATGGCGGAGCACTTCGACACCCTCATCGGGGGCGGGATCACCTACTACGGCAACAGCATCCAGGTCGCCGACGACAAGGGGTCCAGCTTCGCCATGGGCGGCAGTCTGATGGACCTCTCCACGGCAGCCCGGATCGCCAAGGTTCCGGGGGTGGCGGCGGTGTTCCCGGAGGTCATGGTCGACGCCAAGCCCGGATCGACGGACGTGATGAGCTTCGGGATCCCCGACTACATCGCCAACTGGGACCCCGCCGAGAATCGGTACTCCGCGTTCAAGATGTCGCTCGCCCAGGGCAGCTGGGTGGATGACGCCTCACGGGGCCAGGTGGACCTGGGCTCCTCGATGGCCAGTGAGTTCCACATGAAGGTGGGGGACAGCATCTACCTGCCGGTGCGGCCCAGCGACGCCAAGCCCGACTTCGTCAACCACCGCTTCACCGTGGTCGGCATCATCAACCAGACCCTCACGGCTCCGGACAGCGGAGCCTACGTCAGCCTCCACGACGCTCAGATGATCCAGGGTGACAGCCTCTCCACGGCGCTGACCGGCGGTGTCGATCCCTACCAGGTCGTCTCGGGCGCCGTGGCCTACGGCAAGTCCGGGGTCAATCTCGACACCCTGGCCAACCGGATCACCGACCAGGTCCCGACGGTGAAGGCGACCAAGCCCAGCACCCTCGTCAACAGCTTCAAGGCGGGGGGTGCGGTGTTCACCTTCATGACCACCGCCGCCGCCATGCTGGCGCTGATCATCGGTGGCCTCTCGGTGGTCAACACCATGCTGATGTCGGTGAGCGAGCGGGTGCGGGAGATCGGGCTCAAAAAGGCGATCGGCGCCCGCACCCGCCACATCCTGAGCGAGTTCCTCGCCGAGGCCGCGCTGATCGGCTTGATCGGCGGCGTGGTCGGTTACCTCCTGGGCCTGGCCCTCACCACGTTGCTCAACGGCAGCAACCCGAGCGGCGGCCTGTTCCTGGTGACCCCGGGCCTCACCGCCCTGGCCATCGGCTTCGCGGTGGCGCTGGGCGCGGTGGCGGGGCTGCTGCCCGCCATCCGAGCCGCTCGCATGGACCCCGTCCGCGCACTCCGGGCCCAGTAGGCGCCGGACCTCAGATTCAACCCGAGCTCACTCAAGCACAAGTAGGAGAAGAGATGCCCACGCTGCGTTTGGAAGGCCTCACCAAGCACTACGTCCGCGCCTCCCAGGTGGTCAAGGCCCTGGACGCGGTGACCCTGGAGATCGAGCAGGGCGAGTTCGCCGCCGTGGTCGGCCGCTCCGGGAGCGGCAAGACCACCATGCTCGACTGCGCGGGGCTGCTGATGCGCCCCACCGCCGGACGGGTGTTGCTCGACGGGGTGGACACCGGCCGGCTCGGGGAGCGCGAGCGGGCCGAGCTGCGCAGCCGGCGGATCGGCTTCATCTTCCAGGAGTTCAACCTGCTGCCCACCCTTTCGGCGATCGAGAACGTCCTGCTGCCGCTCCGCTACTCGGGCGCCGACCGCAGGGCGGGACGTCGCCGCGCCGAGATGCTGCTGGAGGAGATGGGCCTCGTCGAGCGGATGGGGCATCGCCCCACCGAGCTCTCGGGGGGTCAGCAGCAGCGAGTGGCGATCGCCCGCTCGCTGATCGGCGAGCCCACCCTGGTGCTCGGCGACGAGCCGATGGGGGAGGTGGACACCGAGACCGCGGAGATGCTGCTCTCCTTGATGCGGCGGATCAATCGTGAGAGCCGGGTCACCTTCCTGATCGTGACCCACGACCTGGACCTGGCCGCCCGCGCTGACCGCATCATCCACCTCCGCGACGGCCGCCTGGACGCCGACCACCTGGTGGAGCGCGACGGAGCTCCGCGCCGGGTCGCGGCCGTTGCCGCGCTGGCGGGCGGCCGTTGAGCGCACTCCCGGGCCCGGCCCCCGGCGACTGACTCCCGACGCGGCGGCGGGCCGCGAACACCGATCAGCTCGAGGAGCGCTGACCTCGCCGCGGTGGGCCGCCGAGCGTTCCCCCAGCATCCGGTCGGCGATCCAACCCGATCAGCGGGGTTGGCCGCGCCACACCGTGCCGAGGAACTCCTGGCGCAGGTCCGGGTTGCCTTCGTAGGCACCCCGCCAGAAGGAGACCGAGGTGCTCGACTGCTGCTCGCGCACGCCGCGCATCTGGGTGCAGAGGTGGGCTGCCTCCAGGTGGACCGCGACCCCGGGCGGCTGGAGGTGCTCGACCAGCCAATCGGCGACCTCTTGGCCGATGCGCTCCTGGATCGTGAAGCGCCGCGAGAAGAGACGCACCAATCGCGTGAGCTTGGAGAGTCCGATCACGTGCTCGTGAGCGACGTAGGCGACGTGGGCGACACCCTGGAAGGCGAGCGCGTGATGCTCGCAGAGCGCGATGAAGGGAATCGGGCCCTCGATGACCTGGCTGATCTCGCAGTCGGAGCCTCCCCTGCACTCGGTGGGGAACACGGTAAGCAGCTTGGGATCGCCCTCGTAGCCGATCGTCGCGTCGAACATGGCCCTGACGAAGCGTCGCGGTGTATCGCGCGTCGACACTGTGTCGAGGTCCATCCCCAGGGAAGTGAAGATGAGGGCCGCCGACGCCTCCATCCGAGCCCACTGCTCGTCGGTGAGCCGGCGCGGCCGAACCCGCTCTCCTGTGGTGAGACCGTTCAGACCGCTGGGGTCCAGAGCGTGCCTGGGGTCTGGTCCGCCCGGGCCGGCGGCGGGGGACTCCGAGGGTATCTCCATGCAGATCATCTCCCTGAGCGGTGGGCAACGCTTCCCGGCGATTACGGGGGGGCTCGCCGGCCAGCGAGGTCTGCTGGCGGCGCTCCGCTGCCCGACCCCGACGGGCCGGAGGCCACCCGGATGGGCGGCGTATCCATGGGGAGCGCCGGGTCACCTGCACCTACAATCGCGGCGTGGTCCGCCCCGAACGTGCGCGCCGGCTCGCCCTCGACCTGCTCGGGACGGTCGAGCAGGACCACCACGGCCACCCCTCCTTCCGGGTGGGCGGGCACATCTTCGCCACCCTCTGGGACGACACCCATCTCAACGTGATGCTCGAGCCGCAGCGCATCGAGGCGCTCGCGCGGGAGCACCCGAGAGCGTGTGCGCCACTGCGGTGGGGCCGGCGCCTGGCCGCCCTGCAGATCGACCTCGAGCGTGCCGGGCCGGGGTGGGTCGCGATCCTGTTGGAGGAGGGATAGCGCCGCCGGCGCTCGGGCGGAGCGGACCGGTCAGGGGCCGGAGCCGCGGACGCCAGGGCTGGAGCCGAGGCTGTCGATCCCCCGGCCCGGGGCGGGGGGCGGCTCGCGGATGGCCGGCCGAGGCCCGGGGTGTGCGTCGACGCCAACCGCCAGCTCAGCTGTCCGGTCGGCTGGCTGTGAGCCGCGGAAGCCGCCGGTTTCCCGCGACCTTGAGAGCCGCGGTCCGCGCGGCGATCGTCACCGACTCCTCAGCTCCGGCTCCCACGAGGACCCCGAGTAGGAGGCCGGCGGTGGCGGCATCGCCGGCACCGGTCGTGACCACCGGGCCGCCGCTGGATGCCGGCTGGTACAGCACCTGGTCCGCCCACGCCGCGGCGTTCTCGGAGAGACAGCGGCCTGCCGCCGCCAGACGATCCCGGCCCGCAGTGAGGAGGTGCATGCCCCGTTCACCATCGGTCAGCAGCACCACGGCGGAGCCCATCCCCAGCAGGCGCAGGCCCAGGTCGCGGACCTCTGCGAGTGAGTGCGGTCTCGGCAGCTCCAGCGCGCTCACGACGTCGTCGACGCTCGGGGTGAGCAGATCCACCAGCGGGGCGGTGCGCCCCAGCAGGAGGCGCCAGTCGACCTCTCCCGCGGGCGACCCGGGCGTGACAACTGAGAGGTCGAGCGAGGTCGTGGCGCCCGTCTGGCGGGCCCGAGCCAGGAGGTCCTGAAGCCGGGCTCCGCCGTCCGCGTGCATCAGCGGCAGCAGCGCCGGGTAGCCGACATGCACGAGATCGACACCGTCCGGCCGCACCCGACTCCCGTCGAAGGAAGCGTTGGCCCCAACGTGGTGCCAGAAGGATCGATCCGTGCCGGGCCACTCGAAGACCAGCGAGTACGAGGTCGACATGCCCGAGACCTGGCGAATGCCGCCGCAGTCGGCGCCCGCCGGCAGGAGGGCGCGCAGCATTGTCGCTCCCAGCCCGTCGTCGCCCAGATCGGCGACCAGCAGCACATCCGCCCCGAGCTCGGCCAGGTCGGTGCCGGTGTTGGCCACCGCGCCGCCGGGCCGAACCTCGAGCGGGCCGACGTCGGCGATCGCTCCGGGAACAATCCGCTCCCCACCGTGCAGCCCTGGCCGCAGGTCGGCGCAGATGTGGCCCGCGACGATGCAGCGCCGCATTCCGGTCAACCGCCCTCAGCAGGCGTCGAACTGGTGAGGTCGGCATCAGCCATGCGCTCCGAGACAGTACCGCGCCGAGGGCTCAGCCGAGACCGTGGGCTGGCGCTTCCTGCTGAGCCCACCGGGGGCCCGGCCCAGCAGGGCGGCCATCAGCAGGGCGCTGCGCCGCACAGCAGGTCGACGGGGCAGGCCCACCGCCTCGCGGCGGGGCCCGTTTCGCACGCCAATCCCTGACATTCATGGCAGATGATCGACCGCGCACCCCGCGCAACGACCCCCACGGGCGGTCCACGTGGTCAGCCTCGGGAGCTCCGATCTGCGGGGTCCGTCCATCGCGGGCCGGGGGAGCAATCCGGCGCGGAGCGAAACCAAAGCCGGTACCGCCCGCGTTCTCCCTCTGGGCACTGTGGCCATGGTGGTCGCCGGCGCCGCTCCGCACGGGAAGGCCCGGACGGAGGGGTCGCGATCAGCCTGGGCCACGTCGGCCGCCCGCCGAGCCTGCCCACGAGGAATGGAGAACTGATGTTGGATGGTCCGAGGCAGGGCATCGACCCGGGGGACCGGCTGGACGCCCGCGAGCAGGGCTCGGAGCGTGCTGCCACGCAGCCCGCCGGGGTCGGCCCGGAACCCGGCCGGCCCTATCGTCGTCGCGCCGGCCTGCGGCCACGCCCGCGCGGGCGCGTGGGCCGCTGGTGGCGCGGCCGTTCCCCCCTGCGCCGCGGGTTCTTGCTCGCGGGGGGCGCGGTCGTGGGCGTCGTCGCCATCCTCGGAGGATTGATCCTCTACGCGGCGCTGACCCTGCCCAACCTCGACGCCATCGGCGCGGCCACCGGCACCATCCGGATCCTGGATCGCGACGGGAGGCTGCTGGGCGAGGTCGGTGACAACGGGGAGCAGCGCGCCGACGTCCCGCTCCAGCAGATCGCCCCGGTGATGCAGGAGGCGATCATCGCGGCCGAGGACCGGAACTTCTACTCCGAGGGCGCATTGGACCCCGCGCGAGTCCTCAAGGCGCTGGTCGTGGACGTCATCCTCCGCAGTCCCGCCCAGGGCGCGAGCACACTCACCGAGCAGGTCGCCAAGGAGGCGTTCTACGGCCAGGCCGCCGAGAAGTCGGTGCTGCTCAAGGTGCGCGAGGCCCTGCTCGCGCAGGAGCTGACCGGTCAGTACACCAAGCCGCAGATCCTCGACATGTACCTGAACCTCACGTACTTCGGAGAGGACGCCTACGGCGTTCAGGAGGCGGCGGAACGCTACTTCGGCAAGCCAGCCTCCCAACTCGACCTGAGGGAGGCGGCGATGCTCGCCGGCCTCCCCCAGGCACCGTCGTCGTACGACCCGTTCGTCAACCCCGACGGCGCCTACAGCCGGATGGACTACGTGCTGAGCGCGCTGGTCGCGTCCGGCAAGATCAGCCAGGCCGCGGCTCGCGCGGTTGACCCGCTCAACCCCGATGGCAGCCCCGACCCGACCACCCAGGCGGCGATCCAGGCCGATCTGGCGCACGGGCAGGCGCCGCAGGTCGGCCCGGCTCCCCACTTCGTGCAGTACGTCGAGGACGAGCTGCCCCAGCTCCTTGAGGATGAGCCGGGCGCCTTCCACGGCAGCCTGACGGTGACGACCAGCCTCGACCTCACCTACCAGGAGGACGCCGACAGCGCGGTGCAGGAGGGGCTGCCCAGGATGGGCGGCGGGGCCAACAACGCGGCCCTGCTGATGATGGATCCGAGCAACGGCCAGGTGCTGGCCTGGGTGGGATCGGCGAACTATGACAATCCGGCGATCGATGGCCAGGACGATTTTGTCACCCTGGACGGACTGCAGCCGGGCTCGTCCTTCAAACCCTACGTCTACGAGACCGGTTTCCAGGACGGCACCCTCACACCCAACACCGTCCTCCAGGACACCGCCGCGGAGTCCAGGGCGCTCGGCGGCGTCCAGGACTGGGACCGGGAGTACGAGGGCGGGATCACTGCGGCCACCGCGCTGCTCCACTCCCGCAACATCCCGACCGAGCAGGCCGCCCAGATGATCGGGATGGCCAAGATCATCGCCTTCGCTCACTCCGTGGGGGTGAGCACACCGATCGCAGACGACCTGAGCTCAGCGATCGGGACCTCGGCGACCTCGGTCCTGGACCAGGCGGTTGGCTACTCCGCCTTCGCCAACGGTGGGCACACGGTGACCCCGCAGACGATCCTGAAGGTCACCGACGCGAGCGGCGACGTGCTCTGGAGCGCCCCCGCCACCGATCCCGGTCAGCGCCAGGTGATGACCGCCGCCCAGGCCTGGGCCATCACCCAGATCCTGCTTCACTACCCCGCCTACTGGGGGCTGGGCTTCCGCTGGACCACGGCCGGGAAGTCGGGAACGACGGACAGCTACCTGGACGCCTGGTACATGGCGTACACCCCGAGCTGGGTGGTGGCCACCTGGGTGGGCAACACCGATGGGGCCGAGAACCGGCAGGTGCCGATGGACGACATCTTCGGGACCACCGGGCCGGCGCGGTACATCGACGAGCCCTTCATCCACTCGCTGCCGCGGCCGGAGGCCTTCGCGCCGCCCGCCGGGGCCCTCCCCGACTGCTCCAGCGGCGGAGCATCGACCTGCTCCACGCCGACCCCCTCGCCCACGGCGAGCCCCAGCCCGACGGTGTCGCCAAGCCCCGGCGCCACCCCCACCGGATCGCCGACCCCGTCGCCCAGCCCGTCGCCGTCCGCCGCCCCCAGCCCCACTCCGGCACCCGCTCCCACCCCTGGAAGCACCCCGGCCTCGCTGACAGGCTACGAGGCCCGCGCGGGCGGCAGGCCGAGGTCCTGATCGCTCCGTCGCTGGCGGCGTGACCCCACCACACTCATGCTGGCGGCGACGGCCGCGGGTCGAACCATCTACGTGGGTCACCTCAAGCCGGCTGAGGAGCTCGCGCCTGAGGGGCGGGCGTAGGATCGGGAGGATCGGAACGCGGGAGCAAGCGCCGTCGCCACCCGGTGGCGGCCTGCCGGTGTTCCGGGGGAGGAGGAGGTCGCATGGGTGCCGCAGCGAGTGCCTACGACGGCGCACTGGACCGTGCCAGCGCCCACGCCCGGCGTTGGCTGGCATCGATCGGGACCCGCCGGGTCGGGCCGGTGGCGTCCGCCGATGAGATCTCGGCGCAGCTGGGTGGTCCCCTGCCCGCCCACGCGACTTCGCCCGAGGAGGTGATCGACCGGCTCGCCACGGTCGGCGAGCCAGGGTTGATGGCCATCGGGTCGGGTCGGTTCTACGGCTGGGTGATGGGCGGGGTCCTGCCGGCGGCCCTCGGGGCCGACTGGCTGGTCAGCGCCTGGGATCAGAACACCGGCCTGCGCTACGCGACCCCGGCGACCGCCGCCGCCGAGGAGGTCGCGGCGTCCTGGCTGCTGGATCTGCTCGGGCTCCCGGCGACCGCGGACGTCGGCTTCGTGACGGGCGGGATGATGGCCAACTTCTCCTGCCTGGCCGCCGCGCGGACGGCCGTGCTGACGCGGGTCGGGTGGGATCTCAACCGCCTGGGGCTGACGGCGGCGCCCCGGGTGCGCGTGCTCTGCGGCGCGGAGCGCCACGAGACGATCGACATCGCCCTTCGCTACCTCGGCCTCGGAGCGCCCGAGCTGGTCGAGGTCGACGCGCAGGGCCGGCTGCAGCCCCAGGCTTTGGAGGCGAGGCTGGCGGGCATCGAGGAGGGAAGCCCGGTCATCGTCTGCCTCCAGGCCGGGAACGTGCACTCGGGGGCGTTCGATCCGATCGAGAAGGCGACCGGGCTTGCTCACGCCAGGGGAGCGTGGGTGCACGTGGACGGGGCGTTCGGCCTCTGGGCGGCCGCGGCGCCTCCGCTCCGCCGCCTGGTGGCGGGGCTGGCGGAGGTGGACTCGTGCTCGACCGACGCCCACAAGACGCTCAACGTCCCCTTCGACAGCGGCATCGCCATCGTGATGGACCCGGTCCCGCTGCGCACCATCATGGGAGCCCATGGGAGCTACCTCATCACCGATCAGCACGGTCGAGGCGACCCGATTGCCAAGGTGCCCGAGTACTCGCGGCGAGCCCGGGGCGTTCCGGTGTGGGCGGCCCTCATGTCGCTCGGGCGGAACGGGGTGGCCGGCCTCGTGGAGCGGATGGTCGAGAACGCCCGAGCGATCGCCGGGCGTCTCGCCGAGATCGATGGCGTCACCGTCCTCAATGACGTCGTATACACGCAGGTTTGCCTCGCCATCGGGGATGAGGAGACCACCCGCGCCGCCACCGCGAAGCTGATCGCCGGCGGCACCGTCTGGATGTCCGGTTCGCACTGGCAGGGCCGGGAGGTGCTGCGCATCTCGATGAGCAACTGGTCCACGGATGCCGATGACATCGAGCGGTCGGTGACCGCGGTCCGTGATGCGGTGGCGGCGGTCCGCCGATGAAGAGGAGCGTCTGGGCCGCCGGCACTCTGGCTTCGACCTGACGGCTGCGACCGTTCTCCAGGGGCGGAGCGACCGCTTCGATCAGAGCCTCGTGCCGCTCGAAGAGCGTCCGCTCCGGGTCGCGTCCAGGGACGCGCTGATCATCTTCCGCGACGCGCCGCCCCTTGCTACCCTCTGTGTGCCGACGGTGAGGTGGGTGCTTCCGAGGGGAGGAGCGGATGGCCGGCGAATACGCGGTCCGGACCAGCGGGACAGACGGGCGCCTCTTCGCCGACCCCCAGCCCGGGCCTGACGAGACCAGCTTCCAGGTCGACAACACCAGCGAGCAGTACTACAACTCGCCCTACTACAAGCTGCACCAGAGCCAGCTCCAGCCCGTGCCGGCGCCGCGCGTCGATCCGCCGCGCATGCAGCTGGCCGACGTCCTGCCCGCCGCGATGATCACCCAGATCCAATCGACCGGTCGGATCACGTTCCACGCCGTCGGCGACACCGGTGCCGCCCAGTCACGGGCGATCCCCAACGAGGCGGGCGTCGCTGACTCCATGGCCAAGGATGTGGCGGCGGGCGGCCCGGAGACACCCGCGTTCTTCTTCCACCTCGGCGACGTGATCTACAACTTCGGCGAGGCCGAGTACTACTACGACCAGTTCTACGAGCCCTTCCGGGCCTACGATCGGCCGATCTTCGCGATCCCCGGCAACCACGACGGCTTCCCGGAGTCGGTGGCGGTGACGACGCTGGCGGCGTTTCTCACCAACTTCTGCGCGGTAGATCCGGGCCCCTCGCCCAACTCCGGGGGCCTGGTGCGGAGCACCATGACCCAGCCCGGCGTCTACTTCACCCTGGATGCGCCCCTCGTCTCGATCATCGGCCTCTACACCAACGTGCTGGAGGGCCCCGGGGTGATCTCCACCCAGGGCGGGACCTACTCCAGCCCCATCAACGACGACCAGCTCAACTTCCTGATCTCCGAGCTGAGCCGGCTCAAGACCGACCCCGATCGGCTGGCCAACCGCCGCGCTGTGGTGATCGCCTGCCATCACCCGCCCGCCTCCGCCGATGAGAGCCACGGCGGCTCGACCGGGCTGTCGGCGGACATCGACCGCGCCTGCCAGACGGCCGGCATCTGGCCGGACGCTGTTCTCTCCGGCCACGCCCATCTTTACCAGCGCTTCACGCGGAGCACCGGCACCGTGGAGATCCCGTATGTGGTGTCGGGGAGCGGCGGCTACGGCCTCACGTCGCCGCGCAGCCAGTACCCATCGGGATCGGCAGGCGGCTTTACCCTCGCGGCCGGACCGTTGATGGACTACGGCTACCTGGTCGTCACCGTCGACGCCACCGCAAGCCCGGCGATGACCATCAGCTTCCGCGCCACCAGTGGCTCGAGTGAACAGGACAGCGTCAGGGTGGACCTGACGCGCCATTCCATCTGAGGCGCGGTGACGCCGCCCGTGCCCACTGACCCCGCCGGCGCCAACCGCGGCCTGAGGCTCGCGGAGCTGCTGGCCACGGTGTCCCTGGCCAGCGATCTCGCCCATGACGTGCCCGCCGAGAGCGCCCTGCGAGACGCCCTGCTGGCGGTCCAGCTGGGGCGGCTCGCCGGCTGGTCGGACCAGGAACTCGGCGACGTCTACTACCTCGCCCTGCTCTACCACGTCGGCTGCACCGGGGCGGTGGATGCCCAGAGCAGGTTCGGGGCCGGAGACGACGTCAGCGTGCGCAACTGGATGTCGGCCGCCGACCTGGCCGACCGGCCCGAGCTCATGCGCACCGCGGTCACCAAGCTGGCTCGACAGTGGGGACCGGTGGATTGGGCGCGCGGGCTGGCCGCCTTCGTGACCGGGGGAAAGAGCGTCCCCGAGGCCTTTGCCAACATCGCCGAGGTGGCGATGAGACTAGCCCACCGGCTGGGCGCCAGCCCTGCGGTGGTCGCCGCACTGCACGACGCCTACGCCCGGTGGGACGGCAAGGTCTTTCGCAATCTGCCGAAGGAGGAGGGCCTGCCGGCGATCGGACGGCTCGTCCACCTGGTCCACGTGGCTCAGACCTATCACCGCGCCGGAGGCCTGGAGGCCGCCGACAAGGTGGTGCGAGAGCGAGCCGGGAGCGAGTTCGACCCCGGACTGGCAGCCCTCTGGCTCGAGGCCAGCGGACGGGTCCTGCCCTCGGTCGTGGGCCCGTCGGTGTGGGACGATGCACTCGCCGCCGAACCGGCGCCCCATCGCCGGGTCAGTCCCGCCCACCTCGAGGAGGTGGGACGAGCGCTGGCCGACTTCGTCGACCTCAAGTCCTCCTATACGCACGGGCACTCGGGACGCCTGGCCACCCTGGTCGCAGCCGCCGGGGACGCGGCGGGCATGGCGGCAACGGATGTCACCACCCTGCGGACGGCGGCGCAGATCCACGACCTGGGCAACCTCAGCGTGCCCAACCAGGTGTGGATCAAGCGGGAGAAGCTGAACCCCGCGGAGTGGTCGCGAGTGCGCCTCCACCCCCACCACAGCCAGCGCATCACGAGCGTCTGCCAACCGCTGCGAGCGGCCGGCGAAGTTGCCGGCGCCCACCACGAGCGTGGCGATGGCTCCGGTTATCACCGTGGTCTCCCCGCAGCGGCGATACCCTTCACGGCCCGCATCCTGGCGGCTGCCGAGGCGTACCAGTCGATGACCGAGTAGCGCGCATGGCGGCCGGGACTGGCCAGCGCAGCTGCGGCGGAAGCCCTTCGCCGCGACGTCGCGGCCAGACTGCTCGATCGCCGCGCCGTGGACGCGGTGCTGGCCGCCGCCGGCCACCGGGCGGCATCGGGCCGTGCCGCTCGCTCCTGGCCGGCTGGGCTGACCGACCGCGAGGTGGAGGTCCTGCGGCGGCTGGCTCGAGGCGAGACCAACCGGCAGATGGCCGGCGGGCTTCACATCTCCGAGGCCACCGTCCACACCCACGTGGTCAACCTGTACGGGAAGCTCGAGGTGAGCACCCGAGCCGGCGCCACCCTCTTCGCCCTGGAGCACGATCTGATCGAGGTCTCGCCCACTCGAAAGATCGACTGAACGGTTGATGCGCCGCGTCTGGCCGGCTCCTAGCCTGGGTGTCATCCCAGCACCGAGAAGTCATCGGCAGCCGGGAAACGCGGGAGAGAAGGCGAATGGCGCAGCGACCGGCGACGATGCGACTGTCGCGGCGGTGTGCCGCCCCGCCGGAGGCGGTCTACGACCTGCTCGCGGATCTCGGCGCGCACCTGCGATGGGGCGGGGCGGAGCAGGCCGGCAACCACCGGCTGCTTTCGCTGGACGCCCCTGGGGGGCCCGCTGTCCCGGGCACCGTCTTCTTGACCAGCGGGGCCATTCCGATGTCCGTCCGGCGATGGCAGGACATCTCGACGGTGACCTCGGCGCTGCGCCCCCTGACCTTCGCCTTCGTGACCGAGGCCACGGTGGCTCGCCGCGGTCGACCCCTGCGGGCGCGATATCTCCACAGCTATGCCATCACGTCGTGCGCCAGGGGGTCCCTGCTCACCTACGAGCTCACTCAGGAGCGGATCACCAATCCATTGCTGAGGCTCGGGCTTCCCGTGATTCGCCGCATCACCTGGAAGGTCGCCCTACCGTGGTTCGCCGGGCGAGGGTTCTCCAACCTGGTTCGTGACGCCGAATCGGCGGTCGCGGTGCGCCAGCGCCCAGCCCCACTCACCGCCGCCCCACCGTCCGGCGGCGCACCACCGATCGGTGACCCCCGACCTGAACGGGGCACATCCGCGCCACATCATCTGGAGGTGAATCGACATGGCCGTTGAGACCCCGGTTATCGACCACGACAAGCTGATGGCCTTCATGGGCCAGGTGGTGGGCGAGCTCGGCGCCGCCGTCAACACTGGTCTGATCGTCATCGGCGACCGGCTTGGTCTGTACCGCGCCCTGGCCAACTCCGGCCCGCTCACCGCCGGTGAGCTGGCCGCGGCCACCGGAACCACCGAGCGCTACGTCCGCGAATGGCTCAACACCCAGGCGGCCGGGGGATACGTCGACTACGACCCAAGCGCTGAGCGCTACTCGTTGAGCGCCGAGCAGGCGCTGGCGCTGGCCGACAAGTCCAGCCCCGCATTCGTAGGCGGAGCCTTCCAACTGGCCCTGGCCACCCTGAAGGCGACCCCCGAGATCGAGAGCGCTTTCCAGACCGGCGGCGGCTACGGCTGGCATCAGCACGACCAGGGCGTGCATGTTGGCTGTGAGCGCTTCTTCCGGCCCGGCTATAACGCCAACCTGCTCTCCAGCTGGCTCCCCGCCCTGGAGGGTGTCACCGAGAAGCTCCAGGCCGGAGCTCGGGTGGCCGACGTCGGCTGCGGCCTGGGTGCCACCACCCGGCTGATGGCCTCGGCCTTCCCCCGCTCGACGTTCACGGGATTCGACTATCACCAGGGATCGATCGAGCTGGCCCGCCGGGAGACCGAGCAGGCCGGGCTCGACGGGCGGATTCGCTTCGAGGTCGCATCCGCCGCCGGCTTCCCCGGACGCGGCTACGACCTGGTCACCACCTTCGACTGCCTGCACGACATGGGTGATCCGGTCGGCGCCAGCCGCCATGTCCGTGAGGTGCTCGAGCCGGACGGTACCTGGATGGTGGTCGAGCCGCTGGCCGGCGACAGCGTCGCGGAGAATCTCAACCCTCTGGGCCGCGCCTATTACGCCTTCTCCACCATGCTCTGCACGCCCAACTCGCTGTCACAGGAGGTTGGTCTGGCGCTGGGGGCGCAGGCTGGCGAGGCACGGATCCGCGAGGTGGTGAGAGAGGCCGGCTTCACCCGCTTCCGCCGCGTCGCCGGCTCGCTGATGAACGCGGTCTACGAGGTCAGGGCATAGCGGCTTCGCGAAGGGGGACCGATTTTCGAGGGACGGGGCAGGCCAAGCCGAGCCTCCGTCCCTCGCGGCCACCTTGGGTAGACGACCTGCCGCTTCCGACGCGCTTCTCGGTGGCCGCGACGGGTTGCTCGCGGCCGAGGTCTCGAAAGCAAGGGGGGGAGGGGCAGCGCGCCCGGCCATGAGATCAACCGGCCCACCGGCCACCTCGACCGCCGCGCTGGAGGGGGATGATCTGGTCCGGAACGGTGGGACGACCGAGCCGGACCCTGGTCGGCGGCGGCAGGAGATGGAAGGCATCAAACTCAACCACGGCGCCCAGATCCGCGGAGCGGGTTTGGGGGTCTTCCAGCAACCCCCCGACGAGACCCGGGGCGCCGTCCGCGGCGCACTCGATGCCGAGCACCGGCACTTCGACACCTCGGCGGCCCACGGAAGCGCCAGGTCGGCGACGCGGTCCCGCGCTCCGACGTCGACCGGTCGGAGCCAGTCGTGGAGACCGAGGTCTGGACCAGCGCCCACGGATACGACGAGACCCTGGATGGGGCCCACAGGAGGACCGAAGTGAGCCGAGGAGATCCTGATCACTGACCACGACGCGATGCCAGACACGATGCGCACCGTGCGCTTCCACCAGTACGGAGAACCCGGGGACGTCCTGCGCATGGACCAGGTGGCCGTGCCGGTCCCCGGCCCCGGCCACATCCGCGTCGTGGTCCACGCCTGCGGCCTGAACCCAGCCGATTGGGCGCTCTGCCGAGGTCTGTTCGCCGGCGAGCTGCCCCGCGGCATCGGTATCGACGTATCCGGCGCCGTCGACGTCATCGGCGACGGCGCCAACACCGGCGTCAGTCTCGGCGAGCTGGTGTTTGGAACAGCTGACTGGGCCGGCGGCCCCACGGCCGGCGCCTCCGACCGCGCGATCATGAACCGCTGGGTGCCCGTGCCCGGCGGCCTCGACCTCACGCAGGCAGCTGCGCTGCCGATGGCGGTCGACACCGCGTACGCACATCTCGCGTGGCTCGGGCTCGATCCCGGGAAGACGATCCTGATCCACGGCGCCGGGAGCACCATCGGGTACGCCGCCGTGCAGATCGCCCTGCTGCGCGGCATGCGGGTGATCGCCACCGCCGGCGAGACCTTCGCTGGGCGGCTGCGTGATCTTGGGGCCACCGTCACCTCCTATGGGGATGGCATGGTCGAGAGGGTGAGGGCCCTCCGGGACGGTCCGGTCGACCTCGTCCTCAACACCTCGCCGGTCGGCGGCGCGCTGCCCGATCTCGTTCGGATCGCCGGGGGCGATCCGAAACGGGTGCTCACCATCGCCGACTTCTCCGCCGCCGAGGGGCTCGGGGTGCGTGACAGCTTCCACGAGGATCGAACCCAGCGCGTCGACGCGCTGCCCGAGTTCGCCCAGCTGGCCGCCGATGGGCGCTTCACCGTCCCGATCGCGCGAGCCTTCCCGCTCGACGAATGGCGAACGGCTCTCCAGATCAGCCTCAGCGGCCGCGCGCACGGCAAGCTCCTGCTCCTCCCGGGCCACGCGATCACCGACGCCTGACCTCCCCAGCCCGCCGGCCCTCAGCCGCCTCCCCACTGTTCGCGGCGGCGCGGTGAAGCCTGACGCCAGGCCCCCACCGGGCCGGCGAGCATCAGTGCGGTGGCTGCCAGCCGGGGTCGCGACCGAAGAGCGCGACCAGTCGTGTCTGGGAGTCGGCGGCCTCCGGCACCGGAAGCGGAGGGGCGAAGAGGCCGCTCGCCTGCATGCCCTTCAGGTCGGGCAGAGTGTTCTCGTACACGGCTTGGGCCAGCTCGGGATCGAAGCGCACCAGGGCCCCGGTGGCGACGCCGAGATCCCAGGAGTGGATGAGCTCGTCGCCCCCCACCTGCCGGAGATAGGCGTCGTTGCTCACGTCGGCGAAGGAGAGATGGGCGATGGCGGTGGGCGCGCAGCCCTCGACGGCGATGAGCGCGGCGTCCGCAGCTCGCCGCCAGCTCGCCATCAGGTCCCTGCCGATGAGGTCACCGTCGTAGCGGTCGCCGACCTCGGCGATGGTGGCTCCCCGGGTCAGGTCGGGAACCCAGCAGAGCTCGTACAGCATGTGGCCCGCCAGGGCCCGCACATCCCACTCCGTGCAGGGCGTGGCCAGGCCGAACTGGGACGGGCGGACGCCCCCGACCAGCGCGGTCGCCTGCTCGAGAGCTCGGCGGAAGAGCTGCGCGCCATCCATCTCGAGGCTGAGTCTGCCACCACGGGACCCCCCACCACAGCGTTGGCGGTAAGAAGAAGGCCACCCCGCCGCCTCTCTCTTCTGTGGGGCTCACCCTCTCTCCCGTGACCGCCCAGGGCGCCGAGGAAGCCGCCTTCGAGGCTGCCGTCGCCGCTCCGCATGCCGAGCGCCTCCTCCGGCTGGCCCTCGCGGTGGTGGACGACCCCGGGGAGGCTCAGGACGCGGTACAGGAGACCCTGCTGGTCGCCTGGCGGCATTGGCCGTCATGGGCGAGGCTGGCCAACCCGTCGGCGTGGTTGACGCGCGTCTGCGTCCACCAGTGCGTTCACCGGAAGCGTCTGCTCAATCGCTGGGTGTTCTGGTCTGCCGACCAGTGGGCTGAGGCAAAGGCGCAGCTGCCCGAGCTGGACGGGCGCCTCCTTGATCTCCATCGCGCCTACGGGCACCTCTCGCCCTCGCAGCGGGCGGTGCTCTACCTGCATCTCCAGGAGGGGCTCACCGTGGAGGGCTGCGCCGGCCAGCTCGGCATCCGGCCGGGGACGGCCAGGAGCCACCTGGGTCGGGCCCTGAGCAAGCTGAGGAAGGAGCTCCTCGATGTCTGACCCCCGAAACATCGATGAGGAGGTGAAGCAAATGGCTCGAGACTATCTTGACCACCGCACTCGCCGGGTGGCGCTCTTCTACCTCGGCCCCAGACCCGTTGTCCGGTGCCGCCGTGGGCACCTCTTCACCACCACCTGGGTGTGGGGCGGGTCTCTCAAGGCGATCCGCCTGGGGCCGGTGAGGTTCCAGCGCTGCCCTGTCGGCAAGCACTGGACCCTGGTGCGCCGCATCCGCTACTCCGAGGTGACGGAGGAGGAGATCAGCCGGCTGGCGGCGCAGCAGCACGACGTGCCGACCCCGTGAAGTCAGGCTGATGCCCGACGGGCGGACGGAACCCGGTCCACGGCTGGGAGATGGCCGGCGCCAACCTCTCCAGCCGTGGCCCACGGGAGGTCAGAAACCCCAGTTACCGCAGAAGAGTGCGGTCGAGAGACGGACCACGGCCCACCAGGCAAGCGGAAGGCCCACCGCGAGTCCCACCAATCTGATGGCCGCGCCTCGCGGATCCGAGCTTCGTGCTTAGCCGACTCGAGCGCTCTTCGGGAGCGCGGCCTCGATGATGCAACCGCCGAGGGTTGGAAGTGCCACGGTGGCCAGGGCCAGTGCAAACACCGCGACCACCTTCTGGACGGCAAACGCGGACGAGCAGTCCGCGGTCGCCGCCAGAGCGACGGCGACGATCTCCAAGCCCACGGCGGTGCAGGCAGGGCCGGCGGCGGCGACGTCCCGCCAGCGCCCGGCCCGACGGGTGGCAACCAGGGCGAGCTCCGAGTCGTGCACTTCTCGATGGTTGCCCGGATCATTGGCGGGCGCGGCCGAAGTCACGCCATCTTCACGAGAGGTCGCCCAAGGTGTTGCCCGAAGACGGTGGAGCGCAGCCCAAAGTAGGGTGCAGGAGCTGGTCGACCGGTGTCCGCTTGAAGGGGGCTGGAGCCAAAGCCGGGGCTCGAAGGCGTTACCCGCAGCTTGGCAGATGGAGCTCGTCGAGAAGTGGCTGACACGTCAACCAGGTGGGATAGAGTGGGACGAAGTGACTGAACCGATCGACGCGCGAGAGCGGCGAACTCTGTGACCTCCTGATCGAACTCGGCCCCGGTGCGCCGACGCGAGCGAGAGTTCCTCTCAGGGCTACTGAGTGGTACCATATCCTGTACCAGTCAAGAGGAGCATGGATGTGGTTGTAACTGCCAGCGACGCACGGAGGAACTTGTTTCCTCTGATTGAGCAGGTCAACAACGATCGACAGCCTGTGGAGATCACCTCGAAGAGGGGCGACGCCGTGCTCATGGCCCGTGCCGACTACGACGCCCTCGAAGCGACGGCATACCTGCTGCGGGTCCCGGCGAACGCCAGGAGGCTACTGGAGAGCCTGGAGCAGGCCCGGGCGGGAGATCGACAAGCGCACGAGCTGGCGTGATGCGGCTGGTCTTCACCCCGCACGGCTGGGAAGACTACCTGTACTGGCAGTCGACCGATCGGACAACGATGAAGAGGATCAACCGGTTGCTCCAGGACATCATCCGGGATCCGTTCACCGGTATCGGCAAGCCCGAGCAGTTGCGTCATGTCCTTCAGGGATGCTGGTCCCGCCGGATTGATGATGAGCACCGTCTCGTGTACCTCGTGGAAGGCGATGACATCGTCGTCCTTCAAGCTCGCTACCACTACGCCGATTAGCAGAAGGGAGGAGGCTGGAGCGGGAGGCGGGGCTCGAACCCGTGCCCCCTACCTTGGCAACGATGGCGTCTGATCTGAGCCGGGCCTGAACTCGAAACCGCCCCAGCGTCCTCCACCTCGCCCTCATTTCAGAAGTCGTGACCCGGATGAGGCGTCGGTTCGCCGTGGTCCCGACAGAGGTCGGGGTCGTGACCTGCGCCGCCGGCAACACCGAGGTCGGCGACGGTGCGTCAGGTGCCCCAGTTCTCCCAGGCGAGGCCACCGATGCGGCGGAATTCCCCGGCGTTGGCCGTCACCAGAGTCGTGCCTCGCCGGAGCGCCTGGCTGCCTATCAGGACGTCGTAGGCGCCGATGGGGGTTCCCCCCACCTCCAGAGAGGCGCGCACCTGTCCGGCGACCTGCGCGTCGTCGTCATCAAAGTCGATGACGTCGATGGGCCCAGCCAGGAACGCCGCGAGCCGATCGGCGTTGACTTCGGGTCGCGTGCTCTTGGCCACGCCGTACCAGAGTTCGAACATGACCACGGACGACGTGAAGATCTGGGCGCCGGCCTGGCTCGCCTCTTCGAACCGTGGCCGAACCCCAGGAGGCTTCCCGTTGATTATGGCGATGCAGGCGTTCGTGTCCAGGAGATAGTTCACAGCGGGTCGTCGCCCGGAGGCGTGGGCGGCTGATTACGTCCCTCGACCATAAACGGCTCCGCTCCGAAGCGGTCGAGCTCTGCGAACCAGCTCTGGGGGCTCAGGATCGGTTCCAGGACGACGCCTTTCCCGACCCGCCGGACCCGGACCTGGTCACCGGTGAAGCGAAACTGCTGTGGCAGGCGGACCGCCTGGCTCCGCCCATTGCGAAAGAGCTTGGCGATGCCGGTGTCGGACATGGCGATCTCCTGAGATACGATCTAGATCGTGAGTATATACCATTGCCAGGGTGCAGCAACCCGCGCTGGCGCGTGGCGCCACCCGTTACCCCGGCCTCCTGGACGCGCTGTTTTCACCCGCCCGACGCCCGGCGGGTCACACCGCGGGGCGCTGGACCCGGCTCGTGATGGGCCGGGTCCCATCCGTCCGTTCGGCCACGAGCGCCAAGTACCAATGCCACGGCGGCCCGTAGGAAGAAGCGCCCAGTCACCGGCTACGATGCGTTCCGATGCTTGGCCCGCCCATCGTGGACCCACCGTGTGGTCGCCGCACCGATGCCAGCTGAGAAGGTCCGGCTCAGGATCGGTGACCTGGCCAAGGCCGTCTTAGAGCCTGCGCCAATAGCGTATCTGAGCAACTCGACCGACTCGGTTGATTCGGTGGCTTTAGCAGGCACAGGTGTTCGATCATCTGGGTGTCTACGCCAACCGATCGAGGACACCCGTGCCTGCACTCCAATCATTCCTCATCGAGCCCATCTGGGACCAGTTCTCTGCGCTGCTGCCGGATGACCGATCGCCTCACCCGCTGGTCGGCCACCGGCCACGGATCAGCAGCCGGATCGTCTTCGACAAGCTGATCCAGGTGCTGGTCTTCGGTGCCGCCTACTGGCGAATCGCCGACAGCACCTGCTCCGCCACGACCCTTCGCCGGCGTCGTGACGAGTGGATCGAGCTGGGTGTCGTGGAGGAACTGGAGCGGCGCGCCCGCGACGCCTACGACCGCATGATCGGCCTGGAGCTGGACGACGTGGTGGTCGACGGCTGCGTCACCAAGGCGCCGTGCGGTGGCGAGCTGGCGGGCCGCAACCCGGTGGATCGGGCCAAGCAGGGGACCAAACGCTCGAACCTGGTCGACGCCGCCGGCATCCCCCTGGGAGTGGTTGCCGCCGGCGCCAACCGCCATGACTACCCGCTGCTGGCGCCGACCCTGGACACGCTCGGGGACCTGGCGATGCCGCCGGGGGAGATGACGCTCCACCTGGACCGGGGCTACGACACCGGCAAGACCCGGGAAGAGCTGGCTCGCCGCGGCCTGAACGCCAGCATCTCCCGGCGCGGCCAGCCGGCGCCGTTGCCGGCGACCACCCGGTGGGTGGTGGAACGCACCAACGCCTGGCAGAACGCCTTCAAGAAGCTGATGTGGTGCACCGAGCGCAGAGCCGTGGTCGTCCGCTTCTACCTCAGCTTCGTCAACGCGATCATCATCGTCCGTCGGCTCATCCGAGAAGGCTGGCGGCGGTACCGCTGGGAGGGCCGGCCGACCCGCTGCCCATGACCGCGTCAATCACCTATCGGCGCAAGCTCTTAGTCACCGGGCAGGCGTACCAGGACCCCAAGGACGCCCTGAATGAGTTCGTCTCCAACGCCGCCGACGAGTATGCGGAGGCGGGGCTGACCGGAGGCCGCATCCGCGTCGTCTTGCGCCGTCGCGGTCGGCGCCCGGTGATCGCCGTGACCGACGACGGGCGGGGCATGGATCTGGACCAGCTGCGCCAGATCGCGCGCAACCTCTTCGAACTCATCGAAGGCCGGCGACCCGCGCACCATCGGCGAGAAGGCAATCGGCATCCTCGCCTTCCAGCAGTTGGGCGGACGCTGCGACATTGTCACGAGACCCCTGGGGCAGGTGGCCACGCATGCCTTGCGGCTGGCGCGGGGCGAGGCGGTGGCCACCCTGGAGGCTGATGATCGCCGCCACTCCCGAGAGCTTCCCGGAACGACCGTCTACATCACCGACCTCGATCCGGATGTCCTGCGGGTCCTGACCGCGCGCAAGGTCACCGATTACCTCCGGCGCCGCAGGGCGGCCGCCCTTGCCCGCGGGGGACTATGAGATCGAGGTGATCGAGGGCAAGACTGCCGTGGTGGTCACGCCGGAACGGCCGGACGGCATGCGCCTCGACCTGCCCGCATTGAGCACCCTGTGGGGACGTTTGGAGTTCGGCCTGTATGTCGCTCCGCGGGGAGACCGCCTGAGGCGCGTGGCTGTGGTGGGCAGAGGCGGCACCACCATCATCGACGACATTTGCGAACTCGAGGAGTTCGAACGATCGCCGTGGGACACGGACCAGGTGTCAGGGCAGATCGCGTTCGACGCGCTGGTCCAGGCCGCTGGGCGCCGCGCCATTCTCCGTGATCGCGATGCGTTCCCCGTGTTCCTTGATGCCGTCAGACGGGTGGAACCGGCGGTGCAGCGCGCGGTTGAGCGGGTTGCGCGAGAGGTTGACGAGGTCATCGCCGCACGCGTCTCGGAGCTGATCCGGCGGATCTTCGGGCGGGTGCTCAAGGAGCTTGCCGACCTCGACAACCCGATGCGCGCGCCGGTTGGCAACGAAGCTGGCTCCGATGGCATCTTCGAGCCCTTGCGTGAGGATCTGTCCGCGGAGAATGGGGTCGAAGCGCCATCCGGCACGGCGGTCGGCGACCGCAACGCGCCTCCCGAGGAGCCGCCGGACCTCGAGGAGCTCGGCGAGAGGTCTGCAGACGAGGACATCCCGTTGGCGCAGGCACGGCCAGATCGGCGACGAACCACCAGCCTGCCGACCATCGCGCCGGACCCCACCCCAGGGTCGGGGCGCAGCCGGTTCGATGCGGAGGCGGGTGTGGTCCTCTACAACGAAGCCCATCCCGACTACCTCCTCGTCAAGGACGAGGAGGGTGCCCTCGTGGACTACCTCGCGGTACTGGTGGCGAAGGAGTACGTCGTCTACAACAATTCGCGGGCGTCAGCTGACGAGGTGACCGAGGAGATGGTCCGGATCCTGGTGCGCCTTCGACGCCACCTGCCCGGCCGGCGATAAAGGTGGCATGGCGCGCTGACCGAGGCCTCACGTAGATCCCCGGCGGGCACACGCGTTGGCCAGCGACGCGTACGCAAACGGGTGCCGGCTGGAGCGGGAGGCGGGGCTCGAACCCGTGACCCCTACCTTGGCAAGGTAGTGCTCTACCACTGAGCTACTCCCGCGCGCCGCCGAGTATATCGCGGCCGCCCGGCCGAGCCAGCCCAACGCGGGGTCGCCGCCGGGCCCGCACCCGGCAGGCGAGGGGAGGAGCCGCCACCCCGCCAGGAGGTCTACGCCACCCCCGCCCGCTCGCCCAGTTCGCGCAGCCGCTCGAAGGTGTAGATGCCAGTTGAGTGACCGTCCGCCCAGACGGCGTTCAGCCCGTAGGCGCCGACCAGGCCGATGTCGGCGAGGTCGTCCTCGCCCGCCCCCAGATCGGGGCCGGCGGCGAAGCGCCCCGGGGATCCCATCTCCCCGGCGCAGACCGCGCACGGGCAGGCGCGGCGCAGCACCGGGAAGGGGATGTGGTGGACGGTCCCGTCGGCCCATTCCACGAGCAGGGCACGCCGGGGCTCGTCGTAGTCGAAGCGAAGCGGCCGGGTGCGGTCGGGGGCGGGGATGGGCATCGGCTCGTGTCGGCCTGCGGGCGCGAAGTGCTCCTGACCCGATCCTAGCGGAGCACGTTCTGGAGCTTCATGGCCAGGGCCATGTCCCCCCGGACCTTCAGCTTGCCGGTCATGAACGCCATGGTCGGATCCAGCTTGCCGGTGGCCAGGCCCACGAAGTCGGCGGCCGACATCGAGATGGTGGTGTTCGGGTTCTCGGTGGCGCCGGCGCCCGCCTCGCCCACCCCGTTTACGAGCACGATGTGGAACGGACCGCCGTCGTCCCCGCTCAGGTCGAACTGGTAGGCACCGGTGGTGTTGCCGGCCCTGCCCGGCTCGGCCAGGCGGCTGCTGACCTCGGCGAAGATCTCGGTGACGGTGGGCACGGACTACCACCTCCTTGCGATTGCAACGGACTCTTCCGCCAGTCTACGTCCGCCCGTTAGAGGAGTGTTTCGGCCTGCTCCGCGCGCGGCCGGCGGGGCCGCGACGACCCCTCCGCGCCCACTGGCTCGTCACTGGCGGGGTGTTCGACCAGCGCGATGACCCGGGTGGCCATGAAACGCCCGGTGCGGACCGCCTGGCCGGCTCGGGTCACCTCGCTGACCTCGACCACCCCGCGGGCGGTGCTCACCTCGACCTTGCGTCCCGCTCTGGTGGCGACGATCTCGTAGGTCTCCGCCGCCCCCCCGGTGTCGATGACGATCTCGACCCGGTCTCCCTTCATAGCCGGGATCGTACTCCGCTGACGGTCAGAGCGCAGCGCCAGGTGCGATCGGCGGGCTCTGGGTGCGGCCCTCGCGTACTACACTTCGGCGCAGATGGCGTGGTGGTTGTTCTGGGTGGTGGTGGCGGTCCTGCTGGCCGCGGGTGAGATCCATACCCAGGCGCTCTACCTCCTCTTCCTGGCGGTGGGCGCGGCCGTGGCCGCCGTCCTCGGCGCCGTCGGCCTCTCTCTGTGGGTGCAGGTGGTCGCCGGCGCCGCCGCCGCCGTCGGCGGGGTGTTCGCGGTTCGGCCCGTGCTCAAGCAGGCCATGGAGGGCCGGCTCGCCGCCCCCTACCGGTTCCCGGGCCTAGCCGGCGGGCTGGTGGGCGCTCGCGCCGTCACCGTCGACGCCGTCGGCGACGAGCACCACCCGGGTCACGCCCTGCTCGGCAACGAGCGGTGGCTGGCCATCACCGACGCCGCCGAGCCCATCCCTACCGACACCCCGGTGGTCGTCGCCGCGGTGCGGGGCACCACCCTTCTGGTGCGCGCCAGCGGCGCGCCACGTCAATAGGCCGGGTCCGCTGAGCACCCCGGCCGACACCTGAGGAGCTGATCCATGGGCGCGCTCATAGCACTGGCCGTCGTCGTCGTCCTCCTGCTGATCGGGCTCGGCACTGCCGTGAACCTGGTCCAGCAGGGCTTCAACGGAGTGGTGACGCGGTTCGGCCGGTACCACCGCGAGGTCGGCTCCGGCATCTGCCTGATCTGGCCGTTCTTCGACAAGCTGGTCCGGGTCGACATGCGCGAGACCCCGCGCACCGGGGACCGTCAGGACGTGATCACCCGCGACAACGTCGCCGTCGCCGTGAACGCGACCATCTTCAGCCAGGTGATCGACGCCAAGGCCGCCCTCTTCAACGTCTCCAACTACTTCATCGCCATCGACCAGCAGGCCCGCACCACCCTCCGCAACGCCTTCGGCAACGTCTCCCTGGACGATGCCCTCTCCCAGCGCGAGCAGATCAACGCGGCGATGCAGCAGCAGATGGAGCAGGTCACCGACAAGTGGGGGATCCGGATCAACCGGATCGAGATCGTGGACATCAGCCCGCCGGGGCAGATCCTCCAGGCGATGGCCCTGCAGAAGCAGGCCGACCAGGAGAAGCGGGCTCGCATCCTCCAGTCCGAGGGGCAGCAGCAGCAGGCGATCAACATCGCCGAGGGCAACCGGCAGGCGGCCATCAAGCAGGCGGAGGGCGAGCGGCAGGCGACCATCCTCCGGGCTGAGGGGGCGCGGCAGGCGGCGATCCTGGAGGCCGAGGGGCGGGCCCTCGCGATCACCAACGTGTACCAGTCGATCAAGGCGGCGGCGCCGGACCCCACCTTGGTCGCCATTCTCCAGCTCGACACCCTGAGCAAGTTCGCCGACAGCGACAACACGACCATCGTGGTCCCCGCCGAGTCCGCCGCTCTGATGGGCGCGGCGCAGGCGCTTCGCGGTGTTCTGGGCGCCGTCCCGTCGGAGGGTGCCCCGCCGGTGAAGCTCCCGGCCGTGCAGGGACCGCCATCCGCGAGGTGACGGTGTGCTGACGCCCCGCCCGGTCGCCGCGGCGTAGCGTTGCCGGGCAATGACTGATCGCGCCTCGTCCCAGGACGACCCCCACCTTGGTCGCCATTCTCCAGCTCGACACCCTGAGCAAGTTCGCCGACAGCGACAACACGACCATCGTGGTCCCCGCCGAGTCCGCCGCTCTGATGGGCGCGGCGCAGGCGCTTCGCGGTGTTCTGGGCGCCGTCCCGTCGGAGGGTGCCCCGCCGGTGAAGCTCCCGGCCGTGCAGGGACCGCCATCCGCGAGGTGACGGTGTGCTGACGCCCCGCCCGGTCGCCGCGGCGTAGCGTTGCCGGGCAATGACTGATCGCGCCTCCTCCCAGGACGACCTCTTCGGAGGCATCGGGGGGGAGGGCGGTCGGCCGGCCGACGGACGGCGCGTCACGGACGGGAGCCCGGGCACCGCCGGGGAGAGCTCCCCGCGGGCGGGGGCGAGCTGGTCCGCCGGACCCGGGGACGCACCCTCGCTGGCGATCGGACCGTCGGCGCCGCTGGCCACCCGGATGCGGCCCCGCAGCCTCGACGAGCTGGTCGGCCAGGACGCGGTGATCGGGTCCGGCAGCGTCCTCCGGGAGGCGGTGGAGGCGGATCAGCTGCCCTCCCTGATCCTCTGGGGACCCCCGGGGAGCGGCAAGACGACGCTCGCCATGCTGCTCGCGGCTAGCACCCAGGCCAGCTTCGAGCCGGTGAGCGCGGTCGCGGCCGGGGTGGCCGACCTCCGCCAGATCGTCGCCCGGGCGAAGGAGCGCCGGCGCCTGGGCCGGGCGACCGTGCTCTTCATCGACGAAATCCACCGGTTCAACAAGGCGCAGCAGGACGCCGTGCTCCCCCATGTGGAGAGTGGTCTGGTCCACCTTCTGGGCGCCACCACCGAGAACCCGAGCTTCGAGGTTAACGCGGCCCTGCTCTCGCGGGCCCGGGTGGTCCGGCTCGAGGCGCTCGACGCCGACGCGCTCCGAATCCTGGTCCACCGCGCTCTCGCGGACGCTGATCGGGGCCTCGCCCGCCACCATGTCGGCCTGGACCCCGCCGCCGAGACCCGCCTCGTGGGTCTGGCCGGCGGGGATGCCCGAATCGCGCTCGACGCCCTGGAGCTGGCCGTGGTCGCGGTGGCCCGTCGGGGAGGGGAGACGGTCGGGGTCGCCGATGTCGAGGGGGCGCTGCAATCGCCGGCGCTCCTCTATGACAAGGCGGGGGACCAGCACTACTGGCTGATCTCGGCCTTCATCAAGTCGATCCGAGGCTCGGACCCGGACGCCGGGATCTACTGGCTGGCTCGGATGGTGGAGTCGGGCGAGGATCCGCTGTTCGTGGCGCGCCGTCTGGTGGTGCTCGCCGCCGAGGACATCGGCCTGGCTGACCCCCAGGCGCTCTCGGTGGCGGTCGCGGCTCAGCAGGCGGCGCACTTCGTGGGGATGCCCGAGGGTTACCTCCCGCTCGCCGAGGCCACCCTCTACCTGGCGCTCGCTCCCAAGAGCAACTCGGCGCTGCGGGCCTACGGTGCCGCTCGCCAGGACGTGCTCGACACCCTCCACGAGCCGGTGCCCCTCCACCTGCGCAACGCGGTCACCGCCATGGGCCGGGCGATGGGGTTCGGCGCCGGCTACCGCTACGCGCACGACGAGCCGGGCGGCGTGGCCGAGCAGCAGCACCTGCCGGACCGCCTCGCCGGCCGGCGCTACTACGAGCCCGGGGAGCGCGGTGCGGAGGCCGCCATCGCGCTGCGCCTGACCGAGATCCGGCGGCGCCTGCGGGGCGAGTAGTCGCACCCAGTCCGGCGCGCTGCCGCAATAGCGATGCGGGGTGCGCGGCGGGCCCTCGCGTACCATGAAGCTGCTTCTCGATTCAGTCTCGGAGCCCACCGACTGATGCACCCAGCTGCCCACTTGGTCTGAACGCCATGCCCCAGAGTCCTCGTGCTCCCGCGCCCCGCGCCCGCCCCCGCTCCTCGCCGGCACAGCCGGCGGGCCGCCCCCTCACCAAGAAGCAGCGGCGGCGCCAGGCCCAGCAGGCGGTCACCGTGTCGCCGCGCCCCTGGTACCTGGGGCCGTACGCGATGGGCGGCGGAGCCCTGGCCGTGGTGGCGGTGATCGTGGCGGTGGTCATCCTGGTCACCGGCAGCAGTGTCCAGGCGGTGTCCACGCCGACCCCGGTGCCGGCGTCGGTGCTGACGGCGGTCACCCACCCCAGCACCGGTCTCTTCTCCGAGGTCGGCGCCGGCGGCCAGTCCGGGCAGCTCAGCCGGCTCAGCGGTACCAGCGTCCTCAAGGACTCGAGCGGCAAGCCGGAGGTGATCTTCGTCGGCGCGGAGTACTGCCCCTACTGCGCCGCCGAACGCTGGAGCATGATCATGGCCCTCTCCCGCTTCGGGACCTTCAGCGGGCTCAAGGAGATGTCGTCGGAGAGCAACGACGTCGATCCCGACACCAGCTCGTTCACCTTCGTGGACAGCAGCTACACGAGCCAGTGGGTCGACTTCAGCCCGACCGAGCTGTACGACCGGAGTGACAACCCCCTGCAGACACCGGACTCCCAGGTCGAGCAGATCTACACGACGTACGACCAGCCACCCTACACGGCGTCCAACGGCTTCCCCTTCCTCTACATCGCGGGGAGGTTCGTCCTCTTCCAGACCAGCTACGACCCCGGCATCCTCCAGGGGCTGAGCTGGAAGCAGATCGCGGGCGACCTCAGCGACCCGACCAGCAGCGTCACCCAGGCGATCGTGGGCAATGCCAACTACCTGACGGCGGCGATCTGCTACGCCACCGGGAACGAGCCGGTCTCGGTCTGCACGTCGGGGTCGATCCCGAGCCTCGAGGCGAGCCTCAACGCCCAGGCCACCGTCGGCAGCTGAGCGTGCTCTCCGACGTCCGCCAGGGGCGCTCCGCCCGATGACGCTCCTGGGTGTCGCCACCCCCCTGGCGGTGCTGGCCCTGATCGCCGACGCCATCGTCCTGGCGGCGCTGCTCGGCCTGCTGCTCAGCCGCGTCTCCGCCACCGCCAGGGGCTGGTGGGATGGCCTGCGCGACCTGGTGGCGCCGCTCGCGCTCCCCGGCGCCTTCCTCGTGTCGCTGATCGCGGTCTCGGGAAGCCTCTACTTCCAGTTCGGAGCCGACCTGGTCCCCTGCCAGCTGTGCTGGTTCCAGCGCATCTGCATGTACCCGATGGTGGTGCTGCTCGGCGTCTCCATGATCCGCCGGGACCTGGTCAGCGCCCGCCTGTACGCGCTGCCACTCGGGGTCGTGGGGCTCGGCCTCTCCATCTACCACTACCTGCTGGAGCGGTTCCCCGGGCAGATCCACCTCAACTGCGGTGCCGGTCAGCCCGACTGCGCGGTGACCCCCTTCAACATCTTCGGCTTCGTCTCCATCCCCTTTCTGGCGCTGGCGGGGTTCCTGCTCATCCTCACCCTGCTGCTCTTCGGCCGCGCCGATGACGAGGAGGGTTGGGAGGAGGCGCCGGCCGCCTTCTGACCTCGGAGCCGCAGCCCGGGTTCCCCCGCCTCGAGCTCGCGATCCGAGCGGGCCCGGTCGCGCTCACGCTGGCCGTGCCAGTAGGAGGCCGGCCCGCGCCGCCCGATCGTCGTCCCCGCCCCCGGGGGAGTCACGGACGTCCCGCCAGCCCGTGGCGGCGAGCAGCGGGCCGGCTGCGTCGGCGCTCAGCACGGTGCGGACCGGCTCGCCGACCGCAGCGACCCTCGCCTGGAAACGCTCGCGGCGCTCCGCCGAGGCGCCGCCGACCGAGAGGCTGATCGCCAGCCGGCTCTCCGGCGCCGCCCGCGCGCGCAACCCGCGCAGGAGCCTCTCGAGGACGTCCGGCTCCAGGTAGACGGCGACGCCCTCGCAGAGGAAGAGGGTGGCGACGTCAGCGCGCTGGCCGGCGGCGGCGAGCCCGCCGGCGACGTCGTCGACGGCGAAATCGGCGCTGACGAAGGCCACTCCCGACGCTGTCAGTCCGAGCCGCGCCAGCCGCTCGAGCTTGTCGGCCTGGGTCGCCGTGTCGTCCACCTCGAACCAGCTGACCCCCGGCTTGGCGTAGCGGAGGGCCCGGCCGTCGTAGCCGGCCCCGGCGACGACCACTTGGGTCAGGCCCCCCTGGAGTGAGCGGACGACCACCGAGTCGAAGAAGCGGGTGCGCGCGGCGAGGTACGCGAACATCGGGCTCTGGGGGTCGACGGGCTGCTCCCCGGCGACGTCACGGCCGAGGCGATCGTCCGCGGCCGGATCGCCGTGGTCAGCCGGGACGCGGGCGAGGAGGGCACGCTGAGCGGCCACGCGCTGGGCGGTGAGCGACGCCTGCTCCCGCCTCACGGGGTCGAGATGGTGAAGGGCGGCATGTCTCGTAGGGGAGCGATTTGGAGGCGACGGTGGGAATCGAACCCACGATCAGGGTTTTGCAGACCCGTGCCTTACCACTTGGCTACGTCGCCGTATAGGGGATTCTCGCGTACCGGGCCTCCTCCCTGGCACCCTGAGGGCTGCGCCCTGCCGGGTGAGGTCGCCGCAGGAGGGCGGCTGAGGCGCGACCGCTCCACCGAGGAAGGGGAGTGGACGAGGATACCGGGGACGGGCGGGCGAGACGCCCGCCGGCCCCCGAATGCGTGCGAGAGATTGCCCGGGTAGACCGGCCCACCCCGGATCAGCCGGCCTGGGGTACGCGCTCCTCACACCCCCAGGGGGCACCGTGAGTATTCAGCAGGTCCAGGAAGGGTTCCGGTGGGAAGGCCTCGGGACCGAGGACACCGGCTCCCGACCAGACCTTCGACTCCAGCAGCTCCAGTGCGACCAGCGGGTTCACCGCGGTCTGCCACACCACCGCCTGCGAGCCGTACTCCGCCATGCAGGTCTCGTTGTCGACCACGTGGTAGAGGTAGACCTCCCTCGGCTTGCCGTCCTTGCCGGTGCCGCGCACCCAGGTGCCGGCGCAGGTCAGCCCGGACATGCGGTCGCCCAGCTCCGCCGGATCGGGCAGGCAGGCGGCGACCACGTCCCGCGGCGACACCCGGGCGGGGCCGACACTCACCGGGGCCGTCGAGTCCAGGCCCAGCTTGTGGAGGGTCTGGAGGACACCGATGAACTCGTCGCCCAGCCCGTACTTGAAGGTTACCCGGCCGCAGTCGATCTGGCGCGGCACCAGGATCACCTCCTCGTGCTCGACGTTGACGCACTCGATAGCCCCGATCCCCTCGGGGAAGCTGAAGACTTCCGGCTCACTGAAGGGCGGCGTGGTGAACCATCCCTTGCCGCGTTCGAAGATTATGGGTGGATTGAGACATTCCTCAATGGTGGTCCAGATCGAGAATGTGGGCGCGAACTCGTAGCCCTCGACGACCAGGTTGGCGCCGTCCCGGACCCCGACCTCGTCGATGGTGGAGAACAGCCGGTCCGAGGCGTAGCGGGCGAAGACGTCGGCCAGGCCGGGCTCCACCCCCATCCCGGCCAGGGCCAGCAGCCCCTTGCTCTCCCACTCCGCGGCGAGGGCGAACTGCTCGTCGCCGAGCTTGACCCCGGGCTTCGAGAACGGCTCGTCGGGGTGGGGGTGCGAGAGCGACATCGCCATGTCCAGGTAGGTGACCCGGGAGGCCAGGGCCGCCCGGAAGAGGGGCATGACGAAGCGGGGGTCGACGGCGTTGACCAGCACGTCGCACCTCTCCGCCTCCAAGAGTTGCGATACCGCCTTCTCGTCGCCGGCGTCGAGATGAACGGCGTGAAACCGGTCCCCGGCCGCGGCGGCGCGTTGAGCACGCGCCACGTCGTAATCGGCGATCACGATCCTTTCGAAGAGGTTCCAGCGCGACGCCGTGCGGGCGATCGCGGTTCCGACTCCACCAGCGCCGACAAGCAGAACTCGCATGGCAGAAAACCCTCCAGGGCGGCGATTATACTGGCGCCCGAAGGGCGTTGTGGGCGTCCCCGACAGGAGGCGTCGGTAGCTGGGGAGGTCGTCGTGAGCGTGATGCGCGACAGGTGGGGCAACTTTGTCGGTGGTGAGTATGTCGATCCCAAGGACGGGGCTTTCAGTCAGCTGATCGACCCAGTCACGGGTGAGGCTTTCACCGCGGTGCCGCTCTCCAAGCCGGAGGATGTGGACCACGCCTGCCGGGTGGCGGAGAAGGCGTTCGAGGTCTGGCGGGAGGCCACGCCTTCGGAGCGGAGCCTGGCCCTGCTCCGTCTCGCCGACGCCATGGAGCGCCGGGGCGACGAGATCGTCGACCTGGAGTGCCGCAACACCGGCAAGCCGCGGGCGCTGACCGCGTCCGAGGAGCTGCCGCCTGTCCTCGACCAGATCCGCTTCTTCGCCGGGGCCTGCCGGCTGCTCGAGGGGCGCGCCGCCGCCGAGTACATGCACGGCTACACGTCCTTCGTGCGCCGCGAGCCGGTCGGGGTCTGCGCCCAGATCACGCCCTGGAACTACCCGATGATGATGGCGGTCTGGAAGTTCGCCCCCGCCATCGCCGCCGGCAACACGGTGGTCCTCAAGCCGGCTCACACCACTCCGCTGACCAGCCTGCTGATGGCCGAGATCGCCGCGGAGTTCCTCCCGCCCGGGGTGTTCAACGTGATCTGCGGCAGCAACCGCGACATGGGCAGCGCCCTGATCGGCCATCCCATCCCGCGCATGGTCTCCATCACCGGCAGCGTGCGTGCCGGGCGCGAAGTCGCCCTCACCGCCGCCGCCGACATCAAGCGGGTGCACCTGGAGCTGGGCGGCAAGGCCCCGGTGGTCGTCTTCGACGACGTCGATGTCGAGAAGGCGGCCGCGGGCATCGGCATGGCCGCGTTCTTCAACGCGGGCCAGGACTGCACGGCGGCGACCCGGGTGATCGCCGGACCGCGCGTCTACGCCGACATCGTGGAGGCGCTGTCGGAGCGGGCCAAGGCACAGGTGGTGGGCGCGCCCGACCTGCCCAACGTCGACTTCGGCCCCCTCAACAGCGAGAACCAGCTGAAGGTGGTGGCCGGCTACGTGGACCGGCTCCCCGCCCACGCCGAGGTGCGCCACGGCGGGCACCGGATCGGAGACCGGGGCTTCTTCTACGAGCCCACCGTGGTCACCGGGGTGGAGCAGTCCGACGAGATCATCCAGGAGGAGGTGTTCGGCCCGGTGATCACCGTGCAGCGCTTCACCGACGAGGACCAGGCGGTCGCCTGGGCCAACGGGGTGGAGTACGGGCTGGCCTCGTCGGTGTGGACTCGCGACCACGGCCGGGCGATGCGGATGGCCAAGCGGCTGGACTTCGGCTGCGTCTGGATCAACACCCACATCCCGCTGGTCGCCGAGATGCCCCACGGGGGATTCCGGCACTCCGGCTACGGCAAGGATCTGTCGGTATACGGGTTCGAGGACTACACCCGGGTCAAGCACGTGATGACGGCGCTCGACGTCTGAGCAGAGGTACGGTCATGGCAGTCATTCCGGATAGCGTCTCGCCGAGCCGGCACCTGGTCACCGAGATCCCCGGCCCGCGGTCGCTGGAGCTGATGGCGCGTCGCCAGCGGGCCATCCCGAGCGGGGTCGGCACCACCCTGCCGGTGTTCGTCAGCCGGGCCGGCCCCGGGATCCTGGAGGACGTCGACGGCAACCGCCTGATCGACTTCGGCTCCGGGATCTCCACCACCAACGTGGGCAACAGCGCCCCGCTGGTGGTCGCCGCCATCCAGGAGCAGGCGGCGCTCTTCACCCACACCTGCTTCCAGGTGACCCCGTATGCGAGCTACGTCGAGGTCTGCGAGCGGCTCAACGAGCTGACCCCGGGGGGGCACGAGAAGCGTTCCTTCCTGGTCAACTCGGGAGCCGAGGCGGTGGAGAACGCGGTCAAGGTCGCCCGTTACGCCACCGGCCGGCCCGGCATCGTTGCCTTCGACCACGGCTTCCACGGCCGCACCCTGCTCGCCCTGACCCTGACCGGCAAGGTCCACCCCTACAAGCAGGGGTTCGGGCCCTTCGTCCCCGAGATCCACCACGCCCCCTACTCCGATCCCTTCCGCGAGACCGGTCGCTTGGGCGACACCATCACCATGCTGGAGACCACGGTCGGGGCGGAGAGCATCGCCGCCGTGCTGGTCGAGCCGATCGCCGGTGAGGGGGGTGTGATCGTGCCCGAGCCGGGATGGCTCGCCGGCCTCGCCGAGTGGTGCCGCGGCCAGGGCATCCTGCTCATCGCCGACGAGGTGCAGACCGGCTTCGGGCGCACCGGCGCCTGGTTCGCCTGCGAGCACGAGGGGGTGGTGCCCGACCTGATCACCACCGCCAAGAGCCTGGGAGGCGGGCTGCCCATCGGCGGGATCACCGGCCGCGCCGAGATCATGAACGCGGTACACAGCGGCGGCCTGGGCGGGACCTTCGGAGGCAACCCGGTGGCCTGTGCCGCCGCGCTGGCGGCGATCCGCACCATCGAGTCGGAGGGACTGCTGGCCCGAGCTCGCGCGATCGGCGAGACCATGCTGAGGCGGCTCCGCCGGCTCTCTGCCGGCGTCCCGGCGATTGGCAACGTGCGCGGCCGGGGGGCGATGGTGGGGATCGAGTTCGTGGGCGGAGACGGCATTGCCCCCGATCGCGAGATCACCGGCCGGGTCCTGCGCCAATGCCACCAGGAGGGGCTGATGGTGCTCGGCGCCGGCACCTACGGCAACGTGATCCGCCTCCTGCCTCCGTTGGTCATCTCGGACGACCTGCTCGATGAGGGTCTGGGGATCCTCGAGGCAGCGGCGACGGCGACGTGAGAGCCCATCCCCAGGGAGAGCCGGCTGCGGACTGAACCACGAGGAGGGACTGTCATGGCGGCGGCGGTCATCGGTGAGGCCCGGGTGGACAAGGGCCTCAAGCCAAGCGCGCTCTCACTGGTCTCCAACATCGTCATCGGGGTGGCCTCGGTGGCGCCGGCCTACAGCCTGGCCGCCACCCTGGGTGCGATCGCCGCCGTGGTCGGGCTGATCACGCCCCTGGTGGTCGTGATCGCGTTCATCCCCATGCTCTTTGTCTCGATCGGCTACAGCGAGCTCAACAAGGCGGACCCGGACTGCGGCACCACCTTCACCTGGGCCACCCGGGCCTTCGGTCCACGGACCGGCTGGATGGGAGGCTGGGGCATCATCGCCTCGGACATCCTGGTCATGGCCAGCCTGGCCCAGGTGGCGTCCACCTACACGTTCAGCCTGTTCAACGCCACCAGCATCGCCACCGACGCCAACAGCGGCTGGGTGCTTGGGCTCGGCCTGGTGTTCCTCGCCGTCATGACCTGGGTCTGCTACCGGGGCATCGAGATCTCCGCCCGGATTCAGCGGGTGATGCTCTCCATCGAGGTGGTGATGCTGATGGTCTTCGGCCTGGTCGCCCTGATCCGGGTGCTGACCGGCAACGCGCCGGCCGGCCATGTCAACCCGAGCCTCACCTGGTTTAACCCGGGGAGCGTCGACTTCTCCACCCTGGTCAGCGGCATCCTGCTCATGCTCTTCATCTACTGGGGCTGGGACACCTCGGTCTCGATCAACGAGGAGACCGCCGACCGCACCCGCAACCCGGGGCGCGCGGCGATCATCTCCACGGTCCTGCTGCTGGGGATGTACTTCGTCGTCACCCTCGGCGCCCAGTCCTTCGCCGGCGTGGGCACCACCGGCAATGGACTGGCCAACCCCAACAACGTGGGCGACGTCATCTCCGTCCTGGGAACCGCGGTCTTCGGCACCTCGTGGTTCGGCCAGCTCTTCTACCACCTCCTCCTCCTCATGGTGCTGACCTCGGCCGCCGCCTCGACCCAGACCACCATCCTGCCCACCGCCCGGACCATGCTCTCGATGGCCGTCTACAAGGGACTTCCCGACTCCTTTGCCAAGATGCACCCCCGCTACTTCACGCCCACGGTGGCCACCCTGGTGATGGCGGGAGTCTCCGCCGTTCTGTATGTGCTCATGAACTACCTCTCCCGCGGGCTGGTGATCGCTGACGCCGTGACCGCCATCGGCATCTGGATCGCCTTCTACTACGGGCTGACCGGCTTCACGTGCGCCTGGTACTACCGCAGGACCCTGCTGAGCAGCGCCCGCAACTTCTGGATGCGGGGAGCCATGCCCTTCCTCGGCGGCCTGATGCTCTACTTCGCCCTGGCCTGGAGCCTCAAGGACGACTTCAACGCCGACACCAACAGCTACACCACCTGGACCCTGCCCTTCGGGCCCCACTGGGTGATCGGTGGCGTCTTCATCATCGCCCTGGTCTCGGCCGTGGTCGGCATCATCGTCATGGTGGCCTGGCAGCTCGCCCGTCCTCCCTTCTTCCGCGGCGAGGTCCTCAACCGCTCGACGCCCACCCTGGTGCCGGAATCGGGGCTGCCGGAGGTGGCCGCTCCGCCCGCCATGCCGTCGTGACCCGGAACCAGCGATGCTCTCGACCCGCTCCATCTGCGTGGGGCGGCCATCCCATCGGGCCCGGGCTGCTGAGGAGATCCTGATGGCCGTCACCGCCGACCAGATCGTCACCGTCAACCCCGCCACCGAGGCCGAGCTCCACCGCCATCCGGTGATGTCGGAGACCGAGGTGGGCGCCGTGCTGGACTCGGTCCACGACAGCGGCCCCGCCTGGCGGGGGGTGCCCATCCGGCACCGCGCCGAACTGATGCACGCCGCCGCCGGCGTTCTCCGCCGCCGTGTCGACGAGCTCGCCGGTCTGATCACCGCCGAGATGGGCAAGCCGGTCACCGAGGCCCGTGCCGAGGTCGAGAAGTGCGCCATCAGCTTCGACCACTTCGCCGACCACGCCGAGGAATACCTGGCGGACCTGGATGCCCCCTCGGACGGGTCGCGCAGCTTCGTGGCCTTCGAGCCCCTGGGCACCGTGCTCGCGATCATGCCCTGGAACTTCCCCTTCTGGCAGGTGACGCGCTTCGCCGCGCCCGCCCTGATGGCGGGCAACACGGGCGTGCTCAAGCACGCGAGCAACACCACCGGCTGCGCCCTGGCCATCGAATCAGTGTTCCGGGATGCGGGCTTCCCGGACTCGGTCTTCCGCACCCTGGTGATCCCGGGCCGCCGGGTGGCCCCGGTCATCGAGGATCCGCGGGTCGCGGCCATCACCCTCACCGGCAGCGACGACACCGGCGCTCAGGCCGCCGGCGTGGCCGCTCGCTGCCTCAAGAAGTCGGTGCTGGAGCTGGGCGGGTCGGATGCCTTCGTGGTCCTGGAGGATGCCGACCTCGAGGCCGCCGCGAGGGTCGGCGCCAGGGCGCGCTTCCAGAACTGCGGGCAGAGCTGCATCGCCGCCAAGCGGTTCATCGTGGTGGAGAAGATCGCCGGCAGCTTCGAGGAGGCCTTCGTCGCCGAGGCGCGGCGACTCCGGGTGGGCGATCCCACCGACCCCGCGACCCAGATGGGCCCGCTGGCCCGCGATGACCTCCGCCGGGATCTGGAGCGCCAGCTCCGGCAATCGCTGGATGCCGGGGCCCGCCTGCTCACCGGTGGGCGGCGTCTCGACCGCCGGGGTTGGTTCTTCGAGCCCACCGTGCTCGCCGGCTGCGCTCCGGGGATGCCGGCCTTCGACGAGGAGACCTTCGGACCGCTCGCGTCGGTGACCCGGGTCGCCGGTGAGGACCAGGCCCGCGACCTCGCCAACCACTCCGCGTTCGGGCTGGGCGGCAACGTCTGGACCGGGGACGTGGAGCGTGGGATCCGGTTTGCCCGCAGCCTGGAGACCGGCGGCGTCTTCGTCAACGGGATGACCCATTCGGATCCCCGCCTTCCCTTCGGCGGGGTGAAGCGCAGCGGCTACGGCCGCGAGCTGCACGCCTTCGGCATTCGCGAGTTCGTCAACATCAAGACGATCTGGGTGGGTTAGCCGCAGGGGTTCGCGAGCCCAGGGGCGGGCCGGAGGGAGACGTCCCCCCGGCCCGCGTGCTCAGGGCTCAGATGTTGTCGCGACGGCGGCCCGGCAGCAGGCTGGCCAGGATCAGGACCCCGGCTGCGAGGAGCACCGCCAGACCGGCGATCTCAGCCTGTCCCAGGGGAGTCCCGGCTCCGGTCCCGGGTGTGGTCGCGGCCGCAACCTGACCGGTCGGGGTCGGCGTGGCGGTCGCCGGCGCCAGCGCCGTCGGAGTTGTGGTCGGTGTGGGGGTGGGTGTCGGCGTGGGTGTGGGGGTGGGGGTGGCCGCAGGCCCACCGCACGTGAACTCCGGGCTGGTCACATCCGTCCCTTGGATGTAGTCGGTGGCGCTCGTCACCTGCACCTCGAGTTCATCGTACGTGGGCAGATAGGTGTATTGGTTGTAGAGCTGAGAGGTGAAGTACAACTGACTGATCGTGCTTCCGGTGGTGGGCAGTTCTTGAGCTTGCCCCCAGGTGGCATCGGTCGAAAGCCAGCCGTTGTCGGCAGTCGAATGCGCGAACACCTCAAGTTGTACGTTCGCGTCGTACCAAGGCCCGCCACTGGCAGGATAAACCACCGTCAAAGTTCCGCTGACGTAGTACCCATCTTCCGAGACGCACTGGGCTGTGATCCCCGTGATCGTCGGATCGGTCACCGTGACGGCCGTCGCCTGGGCCGCGCCCAGGACCAGTGCCAACCCCGCGGCGGCGAGGGCCGCTCCCCCGCCTCCCATCCACCGGCGCCTCGATCTGGAGGCGGCATCTTCGCCTCGCATGATCTCCTCCCTCACCCCTGCCGGGCGCAGCGTCCCCGGGGCTCGTCGAAGGCGGATGCCTTCATGGTGGGTCCGCGGGACGGCGTGGAGGATACCGCTTCGGTGCGCCGTTTGTCATGCCTCATACGTCAGACGACTCCCGGACGTTCGAGGCGTCTGGCCGGCGTTGTGCAGAGGCCGCGGCCGAGCTGAACCCGGGGGCGTGGGGGAGGGGGGACGCCCGGCCGGACCCCCGGCCGAGCCCCGAGAAATTGGTCTCGCCGTGGTCCCATCCGCTCCCCATCCCCGAGAGCGCCGCCGCCGGGCGGCGGCACCCTCTCGCGGCCGCCGGGCACGGCGCATCGGAGTGGGGGGTGGGATCTGTGGTCGACGGCCCACGGCTGCGCTGGGGCCGCCTCCTCGAGGCGCGCCATCCGTCGCGCGAGGGGGAGGCGATCCCGTCCGACCTCGGCCGGGTCTGGCAGGTGGCCGCTGAATCGCTCGAGCTGGTGGCGCGGCCGATCGAACGTTTCGAGCTCGCCGGGACCCTCAACGGCCGCCCCCGGCGCCTGCGCTCCGACGAGGCGAAGCGGCCGTTCCCGGCGACCGTCGCCTTGGCCCTGGCGGGCGCCACCGCCACCGCGGCGTCGGCTCTGCTGGCCTGGGCTCGCGTCTACCGCCCGAGCGGGAATCCGATCGACGAATGGTCCCCGAGATCAGGGGCTGGACGGAGGGCCGGGTGGATGCCGCCTACGACCCGCCCACCAAGCTGCTGGCGACCATCTTCGGCAAGCCGCTGCGCGCCCGGGAGTGGGCCCTGCGCTGAGCCACGCCACCGGCACGGCTAGCCGGCCGGCGCGGCCCCGTCACCCGGTCGCGCCGGGCTCACGTCGGGATCGGGTGGCATGACGAATCCCACGTCCAAGGCATCTGCCAGCCCCCGGAGCCGGGCGAAAAAGCCTGCGGTGTGATACGAGCGCGGCAGTCGCAGGCCGTGGAAGTCGTAGTGGTGGAGCCATTCGTGGAGCAGGGTGTTGAGGAAGACCTTGGACGAGATCACGCGCTGCTGGATGGCGGTGCGGTGATAGATGCGGATGCGCGCCCAGGCCACGCCGCCCTGGGCGTCGGCGCGGTAGGTGTAGTAGCCGTAGGTCTTGGACTGCAGGCGGCGGCCGTCGTGGCGGTGGACCTGCGGCCGGTCGGGAACCACCACCTGGCAGGGGGGGAGGCCCGCCTCCCGGCTGAGCTCGTCCACCAGCAGCTGGGCGACACGCTGCCGTTCGGCGGCGTCGTCACCCACGTCCAGCACCCGCAGGGTGAGGCCCCGCGTGATCGGCGTGGGGCGGACCGGCACGCCGGTGGCCCGCTGGCTGCGTCGGTAGCTGGCCTCGGAGGACCACCTGGCGAACATCCGTCCGCAGTATAGGACCTCGGACTAGACTGAGATGCCGCGCCGGGTTGGCGGAATCGGTAGACGCAGCGGTCCTAAACACCGCGGGGGCGACGCCCCGTCCGGGTTCGATCCCCGGGCCCGGCAGGCGGAACTCCCGCTCGCCCCGCAGCGTCTCATGGTCGTGCTTCAGAAGGGCGTCATCCCCGTCGCTCTGCTCGTCGCCCTGGCCGCGGCCGGCTGCTGTCTCCCCGGTCTTCCCGTGCCGGTGGGGAGGGTGACCGGGGCGCTGGGAGCGGTGGGTGGCCCGCCCATGCTTCCGGCGGAACGGCCTCTGGGGGGAACGGTCACGGTGAGCGGAGCCGCGGGGAGCTCGTACACGGTGCGAGTGGGGAGCAACGGGCTCTTCTCGCTCCGGATGCTGGCGGGCGTGTACACGCTCACCGGGAGGAGCCCGTTGTTCGAGAGCGGAGCGGTGAGCTGCGACGCCGCTGGGCCCGTCACCGTCAGGGGTGGCATGACCACCCGCGTCTCTGTGCGGTGCCAGGAGCGTTAGCCGCTGCGGGACCTCACGGCAGCGCTGACGGGTGACTCCCGGCCTGCGCCGTCAACGGTCCCAGGAACAGCCGGCGCGAGGACTTGCTGATGGCCCGCGTCGCCAGGCCGGCGCTACGGCATCGGGACCGTGTAGGTGTGGGTCGCCTGGAGGCTCCAGGCCGCGCCGCCGTCGGAGGTCGCGTACACGGCGTCGAGGAACTCCCCGCCGCCTCCGGTCAGGAACGCTGTTGCGGAAGGTCGTGGAGCCGGGATCGCGGCCGGGTCGCTCAGCACGCCCGAGATGAGCACCCAGCCGTGCTCGGCGTCGACGAAGGAGATGCCGGCGGCGGTGTCCCCCTCCCCGTCGTACAAGACACCTGATGGCACCGGAAGCCGCACCGGAGCCGACGTCCCCCCATCGCTCACCGTCTCGAGAACCGGAGGGAGGACGTCGCTGCCGGCCATGACCACGGTGCCGCCCCCGACGATCTGGACCGGGCCCTCCATGCCGTCGAAGTCGTCGCCGGTCGGGGTCGGCGAGGGCGACGGCGTCCATACCTCGCCCCCATCGGAGGTCCGGATGTACTCGGTCCACTCGTTGCCGGCGCCGGCTCCGAGCGGGACCCTCACCCAGGCGGTCGAGCCGGCGCAGGTGACTGCGAGGGAGGCGGACCCGAAGCCCCCCATCCAGGGCGCGGAGTACTCCAGGGTCCATGCGGCTCCGCCATCCTGGGTGCCGTAGATGCCCATCGGAGCGCCAACTGCCGTGCTGGCCACGGCCCACCCCCGGTTCGCGTCCCCGAAGCAGACTGAAACCACCCCTAGGCCCGCACCCACCGGGGCCGAGCTCCACGTCAGCCCCCCATCGGCGGTGACGAACAGGCTGCCGGTTTCGGACAGCGCCCAGCCGCCCGCCGCACTCACGAAGTCGACGCAGGCGAAGCGGCCGCCGGGCTCACCGACCGCTCCCCACGTGGCTCCGCCGTCGGTGGTGCGGAGCAAGCCGCCGGTTGCCGGCGCGGGTGTCGCCGATGCGCCGGCCAGCGCCCAGCCGTCGGTGGCGCTGACGAAGTCGAGCTCGCCGACCCCGAAGGGCGCCGAGAGCACCACGGCCCAGCTGGAGCCGCCGTTGACGGTCGAGAGGATCTCGCTGGTCGTGCCTCCGGTTGGGACGGTCAGCCAGCCGTGCAGCCGGTCGACGAAGGTGAGAGGACCGCCGCACGGGCCGGCCGACAGCGGGAATGGATTGAACGTCGGACCAGGCATCACCGTCGGCGCGACCGGGCCCGCGGATGGTACCACCGTCCCATCGGCCGGCGATGTCACCGGTGCGCCCGCCGCCGTGGCCGCAACCGGGGGGCGCGCGCCCGCGGAGGACGCCGGGGCCTCCCGCGCGTGAAGGCCCACGGCGAGTGTGGCCGCGACCACTGCGCCGACCACCAGGCCGATTCCGAGACCAGAGGCGGGCTGGTAACGGAGGTGGTGGCCGATGTTCCTCATCACACCTCTCACTACGGGCTCGCGACCGGCCGGCGTGACGTGTGGCACGCGCGGCCGGGGGTACCCTAAGGGGGAGGATGTCGTTGCAACGATGAGAACCTCTGGCCCGCGGGGGATGGCGGTGCTCGATCGGGTCGGCGCGGTGATCGCCCGGACGATGGACGCCGGGGTGCGCTGGCAGCTGGCGCGTCTCCCCATCGAGCTGCCCGTGCCCGAGAGCTGGACGCCCGCCGACCCCGAGGAGTTCTGGGCGGCGAGCCGCCTTCATGACCCCGCGCCGATCACCGCCGGGCCGGTGCGGCACCGGCGTCGCGGCGGGGTGGAGGTGCGCACCCTCACCGGTCCCAGCCAGGGGCCCGGCGGCGACCAGGGAAGCCGCCAGCTGGTGGCGACGGCACACCTACGGCCCGGACGGCGCGACCTCCCCTTCGTCCTCGTCGTCCACGGTCTCCTGGCCCCGGGCTCGTGGTACGAGGAGCGGCGCTGCCGCGCCCTGGTCGCCGGCGGCGCCCAGGCCGCCCGGATCGACCTGCCCCTGCATCTGCGCCGCCACACGCCCGGCCGCAGGAGCGGAGAGGGGTTCATCCAGGCAGACCTGGCCTGGACGCGCGACATCGTCCGGCAGTCGGTGGAGGACTGCGCGGCGGTGCTCGCCTGGGGCCGGCGCGAGGTCAGCGATCGGGTGGAGGTCTGTGGGACCTCCCTGGGTGGATTGATCGCGGTCCTGCTCGCGGCCCACCTGGAACTCGACGCGGTGGTCGCGCTCGCCCCCTTCTGCGACCCTGCCGCGACGATCATCGAGCACCTGCCGGATCGCACCCGCCGGGCGCTCGGGCTGGACGGGGAGCGCGGGGGGGTGTGGGGCCCCGATCGCGAAGCCGCCCGGGTGGTGGTGAGGGCGGCGCTCGCCCCCATCGTGGGCCGCACCTTCCGCCCCCCGGTGACCCCGGGGGAGCGGATCGCGATCGTCCGGCCGACCCTCGACGGGGTGGTCGGCGACGCCCCCATGGCCGAGCTGGCGGAGGCGTGGGGCGCTGAGCTGTGGAGCTACCCGCAGGGCCATGTCTCCGTGCTCAACGCCCCGGGGCTCAACGCCCGGGCCAACGACTGGTTGCTGACCCCGCACGCGGTGCTCGCCGGGACGGATGGTGGCGCGAACCTGGCGGGGACGCCCCGGACGACCTGGGCCGCCACCTGATCGGTGCTCGCATACTGAGCCGATGGCCGTCCCCGAACCGCTGGCGCCGGCGGCTGCTCGCTTCGTCCCGGGCGCGGTCCGCCAGTTCCGCTTTCTGAGCTGGGGCCTCGACCTGGGCACGGGCGGGGTGGATCTCGGCTACGCCCTCGACGGCGAGGAGCTGCGCGAGCGCGTGGAGCTGGGGATGGGGCTCACCGGCCTCGGGCCGGCCCGGATCAGGGCGCTGCGCCGGGCCGTCGCCCTGCTCCACCTGGTCGCGGGGGTCAGCTACTACAAGGCGTGCTTCGCCCCCGAGATAACCGTCGAGACCGACCTCCCGGATCCGGACCTGGCGGCCTTCGTCCACCACCTCTACACCCAGGGCCTCGCGGAGTGCCGCTACGTCAACGATCTCCGGGGTCGCGGGATACCGCCCTTCCCGAGCGCCGCGCCCGGCTTCCCGAGCGCGGGCCGCGCCGAGCCGGCGGGCGTCGACGACCGGCCCCTGGTCCCGGTCGGGGGAGGCAAGGACTCGATCGTGACCCTGGAGGCGGTGCGCCGCGTGGGGCAGCCGCTGCTCTTCAGCGTGGGGACGGCCCCCGCCGTGCAGCGCACCGTCGCGGTGGCCGGCCTGCCCCACGTCTCGGTGACTCGGACCCTGGACCCCCGGCTGCTCGAGCTGAACCGCGAGGGCGCCATCAACGGCCACGTTCCGGTGACCGCCGTCGTCTCCTGCCTGGCGGTGATCGCCGCCTTGATCCACGACGCCGGCCCGGTGGTCATGGCCGACGAGCGCTCGGCGTCCGCCCCCAACCTGGCCTGGGACGGGGTCGAGGTCAACCACCAGTACAGCAAGAGCTGGGACTTCGAGCGCCGCTTCGCCGCCGTCATCGCCCGGCACGTCGCTCCCGACCTCGGCTACTTCTCACTGCTCCGGCCCTGGTCGGAGCTGGCCATCGCCCGCCGCTTCGTCGCCCTGCCCGCCTACCACCGCGCCTTCGTGAGCTGCAATCGCGCCTTCCTCCTCGACACCGACCGCCGCACCCCGAGCTGGTGCGGCGACTGCCCCAAGTGCCGGTTCGTGGCCCTGGCGCTGGCCCCCTTCCTCGATAGGGACAGAATTGTCTCGATCATGGGATGCGACCTGCTCGGCGACCCCGCCCAGATCGCGGGCTTCGCGGCCCTGCTCGGGCTGGAGGCGGACAAGCCGCTGGAGTGCGTGGGTGAGGTGGAGGAGGCACGGGTAGCCATGCGCCTCCTCGGCGCCGCGAACGGCTGGAGGGAGAGCGCGGTGGTGAAGGCGCTGGCTGCCGACCCGCGGGTCACGGGCCTACCGGACGCGGCGGTCAGCGCGGTCTTCGCGCCCTCCCCGGAGCACGCGCTCCCCGAACCCTACCGGGGCTTCGCCGATGCGCTCGAGTGAGCTGGGCGGCCTGAGCGTCGGGCTCTGGGGCTTCGGACGCGAGGGCCGGGCCTCGGTGGCGGTGCTCACCGGGCAGCCGGCCCCGCCGCGCGAGGTGGTCATCGTCACCGACGCCCCGCCCCAGGAGGCGGAGCGGGCCTCCGCCGCGAACATCCCCTGGTTGCACGGCGCCGAGGGCATCGACCGGCTGTGCGCCCTCGACGTGGTGGTCCGCTCGCCGGGGATCAGCCGCTATCGGGAGGACGCCCAGCGGGTCGCCGCGGCCACCCGGGTCACCACCGCCACCAACCTCTGGTTCGCCGAGCACGCCGGTGAGCCGATCATCGCCGTGACCGGCTCCAAGGGGAAGAGCACCACCAGCTCCCTGATCGACCATCTCGCTCGCGCCGCGGGGCTCCGCACCGTGCTCGCCGGCAACATCGGCGTCCCCCTGCTCGAGTACCTGCATCCCGACCCGCCGCCCGAGCTCTGGGTGCTGGAGCTCTCCAGCCACCAGACCAGCGACCTCGAGTGGTCGCCGCGCATCGGGGTCCTCCTCAACCTCTATCGCGAGCACCTGGACTGGCACCGGAGTGAGGAGAGGTACATCGAGGACAAGCTCAATCTCTTCGCCCATCGCCGGGATGGGGTGGCGGTCCTCAACCGTGAGGACCTGGGGACCCAGGCGCGGGCGGACCGGCTGCCGGGCCGGCACGTCTGGTTCGGCGACGCCGCCGGCTACCACACCGACGGCCGCTCGATCATCTGGCGCGCCGAGCGCCTGATCGGCGCTGACCGGCTCCAGCTCCGGGGCCGGCACAACCTGCTCAACGCCTGCGCGGCCCTCACCGCCCTCGAGGAGGCCGGGGTCGAGGTCCGCTCGCGGGTCTCCTCTCTGAGTGGCTTCCACCCTCTCCGCCATCGCCTCGAGCCGGTGGCCGAGGCAGGCGGGGTGAGCTTCGTCAACGACAGCATCGCGACCATCCCGGAGGCCGCGGTCGCGGCCCTGGACGCCCTGGAAGGGCGGCCGGTGGTGCTCATCGCCGGCGGATTCGACCGTAGCCAGGACCACGGCCCGCTGGTGCGCCGTTGCCGCCCGGAACGGGGGGTCCTCGCCGTGGTCACCCTGCCTCCCAGCGGGGTGCGGCTGGCCGCCGACCTCGCCCAGGCCGCCGGGAGCGCCCCGGTGGTGGCGGCCGCCGACCTGGAGGAGGCCGTCCGCCTGGCCCGCGAGTGGAGCCGCCCGGGCTCGGTGGTGCTGCTCTCCCCGGCCGCGGCCAGCTACGGCGCATTCCGCGACTTCGAGGCCCGGGGGGATGCCTTCCGCGCCGCCGTGGCGGGGTTGGGGATGGCGCCCACTGATATCCTCATGCCCCAGATGGACGCGAGCGGAGCCCTCCGTCAGCCGGCGAGCCCGAACCCCGAGGCCGGGACGTGAAGGCCGACGCCGCGAGCCCGGCGCCCAGCCAGACGCAGCTGCTCTTCGAGCCGATCCTCGACGAGCTCGCCGAGTTCGAGGATCGCCTGGAGACGGCGGTCGCGGCCGACCTCGGACCGATGGCGGAGGCGATGCGCCACATCGTGCGCGCCGGCGGGAAGCGCATCCGCCCCGCGCTGGTCATCCTCAGCTCGCGTCTCGGTCAACCGGTCATGGACCACGTCTACGACCTGGCCATGGGGATCGAGTTCATCCACACCGCCACCCTGGTGCACGACGACCTCATCGACAGGTCGCCGACCCGGCGGGGGATGACCACCCTCCACGAGACCATGGGGCCGGCCCCCGCGATCATCATCGGTGACTACTACTTCGCCAAGGGCGCGAACCTCACCGCCGGCATCGGGGAGCCGGCGATCGATGTCGCCATCAGCAACACGGTGATGACCATCTGCATGGGCGAGCTGCTGCAGATGACCAGCAAGGACGACTACTACCAGTCGCTCGCCGACTACCACCGCAAGATCGAGCGCAAGACGGCCACGCTGGTCGCCACCTGCTGCTTCTGCGGGGCGGTGGTGGGCGGTCTGGAGCCGGCCCAGCGGGCGGCCCTGCAGCGCTACGGCCACAAGCTGGGGATGGCCTTCCAGATCGCCGACGACCTGCTTGACTACGTCGCCACCGAGGCGGAGCTCGGCAAGCCGGTCGGGGCCGACCTCCGCCAGGGAACGGTGACCCTGCCCTTCATGCTGGCCCTTCAGGACCCGGTGGTGGGCCCCGAGCTCGCCCGGGTGCTGGAGCGCCAGCCCCGGGGCGACCCGGACTACGAGTTGGTGGTCGAGCTGGTCCGGCGCAGCGGGGCGGTTGCGGCCACCGAGAGCGCCGCCCAGGAGTTCGCCCGCGACGCTCGCGCCGAGCTGGCCGGCTTCGCCCCCTCGCCCGCTCTGCACACCCTGGAGGCCGCCTGCGACTACGTCGTCGGGCGCCGGATCTGACCGGGGTGGCGCGGGCCCGGCTCCGGTCCCGGGTCAGCCCTCTCGGGTGCCCGGCGCTCGCTGGGGGTGGGGTCCGCGCAGCGCGCCGATGCGCTCGAGCTGGGCGCGGAAGCTGAGCACCCAGACGGTGAGGGCGACGGTGGCGGCGACGAGGCCTCCGGTCTCGACCCCCATCCAGGCCAGCCCGTCGCCGGCGCCGGCCACGGAGACGAGCGCGCTCACCCCGCTGACGGCGAGGCGGGCGAGGTCGGCGAGGGTCAGCACGAGGAGGGCCACCAGGGCCCAGCGGGCGCCCGCGTACTCGCGGCGCAGGCCGGCCCGCAGCTCCCCGGCGGTCAGCTCGCGGGGGTTGCTCCGGCCCGCGGGCGGCTCCAGGCCTCCGCGGCGCAGCCGGGCCGCACTGAGGCCGAGGATGGCGGCGATCGCCCAGCCCGGCCAGGCGGTGAGCGGAGACGACCCGTCCGCGAAGAGCGTGCCCATCGGGCTGAGCGCGCTCCCGGCGTTGCGAAGGTCGAGCTCGTGCTCGTGGATGGTCAGGGCGGCGAACCCCCATCCGGCCGCGATCGCCACCGCCAGCAGGCCGGCCGCCACGCGGCCGATCCGGGGCAGGCGATCGAGCAGGAGCAGCTCGGCCGGGAGGGCCAGGCGGGCGGATGCCCCGGCTCTCTCGCGGTCCCGCATCGGCTCGAATTCTATTCGCGCCAGGGTCGTGGTCGAGGCTGAGAGCGGTGGCCCCGCGCACTGAGCCCGAGGACGGGTCGACGATCCGGATCCTCACCTACAACCTCCTGCTCGGCGGGGAGCGGCGCGAGGAGCGGATCGCGGGGGTCCTGGCCCGGGCCGGCGCCGACCTCATCGCCCTCCAGGAGGTGCGCGACGACGGCTTGGTGGAGCGCCTGGCCGCCCGGCTGGGGATGACCTTGGTGCCCGGGCCGCCCAGCGACCGCGGCCCGCTGGGGCTCGCGGTGCTCACCCGGCTGCCGATCGCGGCCCACCGCAACCGCCGTCACCCTGGGATGCTGCGGAGCCACCTCGAGGTCACCGTGCGGCCGCGCCGGGGTGAGCGCCTGCGCTTCCATGTCGTCCACCTCGCCGCCCGCTTCGGGGAGCGGGCCAAGGGCGAGGCCCGGCGGCTGCGGGAGCTGGAGGCGGTGCTCCAGGACATCGCCGGGGAGCCGCGCCTGCCCCATCTCATCCTGGGCGACTTCAACTCGCTGAGCCCCGGCGACCACCTGGAGGCGACCCGCTTCTTCCGGCGGATGAATGAGCTGCGCCGGGCCCGGCTGCTGGTGCGCCGGGCCGATGGCTGGATGGGCCCGCTGGCCGGTGCCGAGGATGCGCTCGACGCGCGCTGGCTGGAGCACGGGATCGATCCACGGCTCCAGGGCGGGGTGCCGTCGCTTCCCTGGGTGGTCGGGCCGCTGACCGGCCTGCTCCCGGAGCGTCCGGCGGTGGACCGGGTGCTCGGCCGGGCGATCGAGCGATGGACGGTGCCGCGCCTGCTCGAGGCGGGGTACACCGACTGCTACCGCCACCTCCATCCCCGAGCCCACGGCTACACCTGCGCCACCTGGCTGCCGGCGGCGCGCATCGACTACATCTTCGCGAGCTCTGAGCTGGTCCCCCGGCTGGCCGGCTGCGACGTCATCACCGGGCGTGGCCGCGCCGCCCGCGAGGTGGCAATCGCCTCGGACCACTTCCCGGTCAGCGCCGAGCTCCGGCTCTGACCGGCTACTGGGCCGGAGGCTCGCCCGCCGGGTCGGCAGGTTCCCCCGCCGGGCGGCCGGTCACCACCAGGTAGTAGAGGATGGCGGCGACGATCAGCCAGAACACGAAGATGACGATGGAGCCGGCGCCGAGCCGGTAGTAGAGCGAGTTGGCGCCCACGAAGACGATGTTGCCCACCAGCGAGACCACGTCGCCCAGGGCCGCGGCGACCACCCCATAGACCGCCAGCGCCCTGCCGCCGCCGGTCAGGGTCAGCATCATCACCACCCCGACCGTCATGACCGCCCATCCCGCGGTCAGGAGCACGGTGCCGGCCACGTTGACGGTGGGGAAGCTGCAGAGGACCAGCCCGTTGCAGAGGCTGGAGACCCCCAGCACGTAGAGCAGCGAGACGACCGTGGCGATGATCCCGAGGATCGTGAGCACCAGCCCCAGCAGCCGGGCGTCGAGGTTGAGCCGGATCGGGGGCCTCGCCGCGAAGGGGGGCCTCACCAGGCCGTTGTCACTCAGACGATGGGTCATGGGGTCTCCTGGTCGGGGCGGCGTCCGGAGCTGGCTCGCGGGTTCGAGCCGAGCGGCGGGCCGGCTCGGGAAGGCGTCACTGGCTTTCGGCCTCTCCCGCGGGCGGGGTCCGGCGGCGCCGTCTGCCGCCGCGGCGCCGGCGGGCCGCGTCGTCTCGACGGCCTGCCGGTCTCGCCGTCGACCCAGCGCGGTGGCGGTGGCTGGCCGTCGGCGAGCAGGTCGCCGAGGGTGCGCCAGCCGAAGGGCTCGCGGCCGCGCCGCACCAGCTCGAGGAAGCAGCCCATGGTCGCCTCGGCGTCGGCCAGCGCGTGATGGGGACGGCGGTGGGGCACGCCCAGCTCGACGCAGAGCCGCTCCAAGCCGATGGTGTCGCGAAGGTCGTAGAGCTTGGCGGCGAGCCGCGAGGTGTCGAGGTTGTCGGCCTCCAGGCTCTCGCCGAGGGTCGCCGCGATCAGCCGGCTGTCGAAGGCGTCGGCACTGTGCTCGACCAGCACGGCCCCCCGGCAGAAGCGGCGAAAACGCTCCAGCACCGGCCGCACCGGCGGGGCGCCCCCCAGGGTCTCGCTGGAGATGCCGTGAATGCGCCGGGCGAACGGGTTGATCCGGTCGTTGCTGTGGACCAGCGTCTCCAGGGAGATCAGATGCCGCTCCATGGTGAAGGCGACCGCCCCCAGCTCGACCAGGCGGTGCGGTGACTGGCCGGTGGTCTCGCAATCCACCGCCACGAAACGGAGCAGCTCGATGGGCGTCTCGGGGGCGGGGCGGGGACGGTCCGGCTCCTCGTCGGGATCGTCGATCGCCGCGAAGCGCTCGTCGCCGGCGGGGCCGAGGCGGGCCACGAAGCTGTCCCCGATCGGCACCGACCCTCGGCGCCGGCCATAGTGGCGCCGGCCGTGGGGAGGCGGCTCGCCGCCGCCCGCGGAGGGTGGCTCGGATCCCCCCGTCGAAGAATCAGGCGACAGCGGCGCCGGCATGGGTGTGGAGAGGGACATGTGCGAGTCTCCGGCCATCCTAACCGCTTCGGGTACCGGAGCGAACCTATACTCGGAAGAGATGCGCCTCATCGCCGCCGGGATCACCTTCCGCACGGCCCCCGTCGAGGTCCGGGAGCGCGCCGCACTCTCCGACCCAGCGGCACGTCACCTGCTCCGATTCCTGGTCGGGCACGGGGGCCTGAGCGGCGCCGCCGCGATCTCGACCTGCAACCGCACCGAGCTCTACGTCAGCGTCCACGACGACCCGGACCCGGAGGCGATCATCCCCCGGCTGCGCCGCTACCTCGACCCCGAGGGGGAGGCTCCGGTGCGCGAGCACGTGAGGATCTTCCGGGGCGAGGAGGCGGTGGAGCACCTCTTCCAGGTGGCCACCGGGCTGGACTCGATGGTAGTCGGCGAGACCCAGGTCCTCGGCCAGGTCAAGGCGGCGCATCGCCTGGCCCTGGAGACGGGGACGCTGGACGCGCAGCTCGACTTCGTCTTCCGCCGGGCCATCGGAGCCGCCAAGCTCGCCCGCACCCAGACGGGGATCGGCCGCGCCGCCGGCAGCATCAGCGAGGGGGCCATCGCGGTGGCGGAGAGGGTGCTGGGGAAGCTCGAGGGCCGCACCGCGCTGCTCATCGGCGCCGGCAAGATGAGCGCCCTGGCGGCGCGCCGGCTCCAGCGGCTGGGTGCGCATCTCCGGGTGAGCTCACGCGGTGGCGAGTCCGCCGCCGCCCTCGCCACCCAGCTGGGTGCCTCGGTGATCGGCACCGACGATCTGGCCGCCGCGATGTTGGACTGCGACCTGGTGGTGACCGCCACCACCAGCTTCGAGCCGGTGCTGGACCGTGCTCTCTGCAGCGCGGTCCAGGTGCGGCGCGCCGGGCGGCCGCTCTGCCTCATCGATCTGGCGGTGCCGCGGGACATCGCCCCCGACGTCGCCGGCCTCCCGGGGGTGACCCTGATCGACATCGACGAGCTGGGCCGCCGCCTCCAGGACGGCGCCCACGACCACGCAAGGGCGATCGCCGCGGCCTCTCAGGTGGTGGCCGAGGAGGTGCATCGCACCCTCGACGTCCTTGACCGGCGGGATGCGTCGGTGCCGACCATCCGGGCTCTGCTGGAGCGTGCTGAGAGCATTCGGGCCCGGGAGGTCGAGCGGACCCTGGCCCGCCTGCCCGCCGCGGATGCCGAGCTAACCGAGCGCATCGAAGTTCTCAGCCGGAGCCTGGTGCGCAAGCTGCTCCACGCGCCGATCACCCACCTCCGGGCGGCCACCGACGACCCGGGAGTGGTCCTCCGCCTCCGGGAGGCCTTCAGCCTGGACGATCCCGGCACCGGCGCGCGGTGAGCGGCGGGCCCTTCCGGCTCGCGACCCGCGGCAGCCGCCTGGCCCTGGCCCAGGCCGCCCTGGCGGCGGATGCGCTGCGTGCCGCCGGGGTCGCGGCGGCCCTCGAGACCGTCGTGGTCAGAACCCAGGGGGATAGGCAGGCTGCCACCCCGGTCACCCGGCTGGTGGGGGAGGGTTGGTTCAGCGCCGCCCTGGAGCGGGAGCTCGTCGAGGGGCGGGCCGACGCGGCCGTCCACAGCGCCAAGGACCTGCCCAGCCGGCTCGGCGCCGGGCTGGCCCTGGCCGCGTTCCTGGAGCGGGGCGACTGCCGCGACGGCCTGGTGACCGGAGACGGGAGCGGGCTGGCGGGGCTCCCGCGCGGCGCCGCGGTGGGCACCAGCAGCGCGCGCCGCACCGCCTTCCTGCGGTTGCTCCGCCCGGACCTGGTCGCGGTGCCGATCCGCGGCAACGTCGACACCCGGCTCCGCAAACTCGAGGCCGGCGAGGTCGCCGGGCTCCTGATCGCCTGCGCCGGGCTCGATCGCATCGGGGCGTCCGACCGGCTCAGCGAGCGGCTCGACCCGCGCCTCTTCGTGCCCGCCCCCTGCCAGGGCGCGATCGCCATCGAGGCGGTGGCGGGCAGCCCGGCGGAGGCCGCCTGCGCTCCGGCGGACCACCGGGAGACCCGGGCCGCGGCCGTCGCCGAGCGCGCCGTGCTCGCCGCCCTGGGGGGCGGCTGCCTGTTGCCGCTCGGCGCCTGGGCCCGGGTGGAGGAGGGGCGCCTGGTCCTCAGCGCCGCCCTCGACACCGGCGGCGAGGTGCGCCGGGCCGAGCTGGGCGGCGACGTCGGCAACCCGGAGGAGCTGGGGGCCCGGGTGGCGGCGAGGCTGCGATGAGCCCGCCGGTGGCGCGGCCGCTCGCCGGCCGCCGGGTCATGGTCACCCGGGCCCCGGCCCAGGCGGCCGCGCTGAACCAGGAGCTGCGTCAGCTCGGGGCGGCGGTGGTCGAGGTCCCCGCCATCGCCATCGAGCCCGTCGGTTCGCCCGACGAGCTGCGCCGCGCCGCGCGCCGGCTCCAGACCCGCCGCCCGCCGCGCTGGCTGGCCGTGACCAGCGCCAACGCGGTGGACCGGCTCCGTGAGCTCGGCCTCCCCGAGGACCTCGCCGGCGTGCGGGCGGCGGCGGTGGGGGAGGGGACCGCCCGCGCCCTGCGCGACATCGGCATCAACGTCGAACTGGTGGCGCCGGGGACCGGGGCGGCCGCCCTCGCCGATGGTCTGGTCGCCGCCGGGGCCGGGGACGGCGCGGTCTGGCTCCCCCAGGCGGAAACCGCCCTGAGCGAGCTGGGCGAGCGCCTGCGCAAGGCCGGCGCGGAGGTCACCGTGACCGTTTGCTACCGGACCGTCCCGGTCCCCGGACTGCGCGGCCTGCTGTTCGCGGCCCGGGCCGGCGGGATCGATGCGGTCACCCTGCTAAGCCCGAGCGCTGCCGAGGCGGTGATCGCGGCGGTGGGCGCCGCGTGGCTGGACGGGATCAGCGTGGTCTGCGTGGGCGGCACCACCGCCACTGCGGTGCGTCGTCACGGGATCCTGCCGGTGGTGGCGGCGCGGGGAGATGCGGCGGGCGTGGCGGCGGCGGTGGCGGGTGCGCTGCGCAGGTGAGTAACCTGGGACGGCCATGCCCTTTCCCGCCGAACGCCCCCGCAGGCTGCGCCGCACACCGGCGCTGCGCCGGCTCGCCGCCGAGACCCGGCTGAGCCCGGCCGACCTGGTCCACCCCCTCTTCCTCCGCGAGGGTGTGGACGCCCCGGTCTCCATCGCCAGCCTGCCCGGGCATCGACAGGAGACGGTCGACAGCGCGGCCGGCGTGGTCGCGGGCGCTCTCCAGGTCGGAGTGAGCGCCGTGCTCCTCTTCGGTGTCCCGGCGCGCAAGGACGCGGTCGGCTCCGAGGCCTGGAACGACGAGGGGATCGTGCAGACGGCGATCCGTTCCCTGCGCGGGCAGTTCGGCGCCGACTGCGTCCTGATCGCCGACTGCTGCCTGGACGAGTACACCGACCACGGCCACTGCGGGGTGCTGCGCGAGGACGGCTCGGTGGACAACGACGCCACCCTCGAGCTCTACGCGCGGGCGGCTGTCTCCCAGGCGCGGGCGGGGGCGGACGTGATCGCCCCCAGCGGCATGATGGACGGCCAGGTCGGCGCGATCCGGACCGCCCTGGACGGCGCCGGCTTCGCCGAGACCGCCATCCTCGCCTACAGCGCCAAGTACGCATCGGTCATGTACGGGCCCTTCCGCGACGCGGCCGACTGCGCGCCGCGCAGCGGGGACCGGCGCGGCTACCAGATGGATCCGGCCAACAGCAACGAGGCCGTCCGCGAGGTGGCCCTCGACGTCGCCGAGGGCGCCGACATGGTCATGGTCAAGCCGGCGCTCACCTACCTCGACGTGATCCGGCGGGTGCGCGCGGCCGTCGACGTGCCCGTCGCCGCCTACAACGTGAGCGGCGAGTACGCGATGATCGCCCACGCCGCCCGCGCCGGTGCCTTCGACGAGCGGGCCGCGGCCCTCGAGATCCTGACCGCCATCCGTCGGGCCGGCGCCGACATCATCATCAGCTACCACGCGCTCCAGGCAGCGCGCTGGCTTCGCGAGGAGTGACCCAGACCAGGATGAAGCCCCCCACCAGCCCACGCCGACTCCCCTTCGTGATCGCCGCGACCGTGGTCCTGGTGGTGGCGGCCGTCGCCGCCGCGGTGGCGCTCGACCAGGCCGACAGTCCCCGGCCGGTCGGCGCGGTGCCGCCGACGCCGACCCCGACCGCCACGCCGACGCCGACCGCGACGCCGTCGCCTACCCCGACGCCGACGATCATCCCCTACGCCGACTGCGCGTCGGCCACCTTCGGTTCCCCGCTGGGTACGCTCAACGCGCCCTCGGACGTCCACGTCTACTCGGCGGTGCCGGCGATGACCATCGACCAGAGCAAGCTCTACGAGGCGACCATCGAGACGAGCAAGGGCAACATCGTCATCTGCCTCCAGCCCGACCTGGCCCCGGTGACCGTCAACAACTTCGTGACCCTGGTCCGCAACGGCTTCTACAACGGCATCCCCTTCGCCCGGGTGGTCTCCGGCTTCGTCATCCAGGGCGGCGACCCGACCTGCATCGGCAACGTTCCGTCGGCTCCGGCCAGCCCGACCGGGAGCTGCGGCTCCGGCGGGCCCGGCTACAGCTTCGACGACGAGCCCGTCCACGAGACGTACGTCGCGGGCGCCGTGGCCATGGCCAACAGCGGGCCCAACACCAACGGCTCCCAGTTCTTCATCTGCATCGCCGACGACACCGGCAGCCTGGCCCTCAGCTACAACCTCTTCGGGCAGGTGGTCAGCGGCCTCAGCGTGGCCCAGTCGATCGCCCAGGGTGACGTCATGCAGAAGGTCACCGTCACCGAGCAGACGTGAGCGCGGGCTCGGCACGCCTCCGCGAACGCGCGGTCCGGGTGATGCCGGGAGGGGTCTCCAGCCCGGTGCGGGCTTATGCCGCGGTGGGCGGTGAGCCCCCGGTCATCGCGGCCGCGGAGGGGGCCCACCTGGTGGACGCCGACGGCTCCCGGTACGTCGACTTCGTGCTCGCCTACGGACCCCTGATCCTCGGCCACGGCCACCCGGCGGTGGTGGAGGCGCTGCGCGCCCAATTGGGCCGAGGAGTCGCCTACGGCCACACCGCCGAGCCGGAAGTGGAACTGGCCGAGCGAATCTGCGCGGCCCTTCCCAGCGTGGAGATGGTCCGCTTCGTCAACTCCGGGACCGAGGCCACCATGTCGGCGCTGCGACTGGCCCGGGCGGCGACCGGCCGGGACATGGTGGTCAAGTTCGCGGGCGCCTACCACGGCCACGCTGACGCCCTGCTGGCCGCCGCCGGGAGCGGGGTGGCGACCCTCGGGCTCCCTGGGTCCTCGGGGGTCCCGGTAGGCGCCGTCGCCGACACCCTGGTGCTCGCCTACAACTCCGTGGAGGCCGTCGCCGAGGCGTTCGCGGTCCACGCCGGGCAGATCGCCGCCGTGATCGTGGAGCCGGTGGCCGGCAACATGGGCTGCGTCCCACCGCTCCCCGGCTACCTCGAGGAGCTGCGGCGGCTGACCCGCGAGGACGGCGCCCTGCTCGTCTTCGACGAGGTGATGACCGGCTTCCGGGTGGCTTACGGAGGGGCCCAGGGGCTCTACGGCATCGGGCCCGACCTGACCTGCCTCGGGAAGGTGATCGGCGGCGGACTCCCGGTCGGCGCCTACGGAGGGCGGCGCGACCTGATGGAGCGGGTGGCGCCCCTCGGCCCCGTCTATCAGGCCGGGACCCTCTCCGGCAACCCGCTCGCCATGGCGGCGGGGGTCGCGACCCTCGACGTGCTGCGCGACGGCGACGCGTACGCCCGGCTCGAGACCCTCGCCGGCCGGCTCGGCGACGGGCTGCGCACCGCCGCGGTGGCCGCCTCGATCCCCTGCGCCGTCAATCGGGTGGGCAGCATGCTCACCGCCTTCGTCGGGGTGGATCGGGTGGACGACTACGCGGACGCCCGGGGCTGCGACCTGGAGGCGTTCGCGCGCCTCCACCGGCGCTGGCGGGAGGGCGGGGTGCTCTGGCCGCCGTCCCAGTTCGAGACGGCCTTCCTGAGCACCGCCCATCAGGCCGCCGACGTCGACCGGGCGGTCTCGCTCTTCGCCGGGACGCTCCGCGGTGCCGGCCCGGAGGAATGCTGATGGGCCGTCTGGGCCCTCATCGCATGGGCCGATTGGCCCTGGTGTTAGACTGACTGAAGTCGGGGTTGCTTCCTCACCCCGGCCGCACGACGGAGCACCCGGCCATGGAACGTCTCTGGTACCTCATCCCTCTGGTCCTCCTCATCGTCCTGATCTTCGGGGGGGCGACCAAGCTGCCCGAGATCGGCGCGGGGATGGGCCGGGCCATCCGTGAGTTCCGCAGCGCGATGTCGGGCGGTCCCGATCCCAACGCTGCCGGCCCGACGCCGCCGGCGGGCAGCCCAATGGGCGGCTACGACGGCACCCGGCAGTGGGCGCCCGTGCCCGAGACCCGGCCGGACGAGACGCTCCGGGGCTGAGCCCAGCCGCTGACGATGGTGCCCGCGCCGCCCCGCCGTCGGGGTGATCGGCGCGAGATGAGAGGGGCCTGAGATGGCACTCGGGATCCTGCGCCGGGGCAGGGGTCGGATGACGCGCGAGCGCGTCGACGACGAGCGCCGGATGACGGTCGTCGAGCACCTTCACGACCTGCGCCGCGTCGTCATCGTCTCGCTGGTCGCCTGGCTGGTGGCCACCATCGTGGCCGCCGTCTTCAGCCACCTCCTGCTCAGCGTTCTGGAGTACCCGCTGACCAGCATCCTCGCCAAGCACAACCACCTCATCTCGAGGCCGATCATCACCAGCCCCACCGAGCTGGTGACCATCCCCATCCAGGTGGCCGTGGTGGGAGGCCTGGTGCTCTCCCTCCCCATCCTCCTCTGGCAGGGGTGGACGTTCGTCGCGCCCGGTCTGCGCCGGACGGAGCGCCGCTTCGCGCTCCCCGTCATCCTCTCGGGGCTTCTCCTCTTCGCCGCCGGCGCTTGTCTCGCCTACTTCCTGATGCCGCTCTGGCTCAACCTGCTCACCGCCATCGTCGGCAACAACGCGATCTTCTTCCCCGACCTCGACCAGTACCTCTCGTTCCTCACCCTGCTCATCGTCGCCTTCGGGGTGACCTTCGAGCTGCCGGTGGTGATCGTCCTGCTCGGGCTGCTGGGGGTGGTCTCCTCGGCCTGGCTTCGGCGGCGCCGGCGGATGGTCTGGCTCGCCGTCGTGGTCGGCGCCGAGCTGGTCACGCCCGGTGTTGACCCGGTCACACCGCTGTTCCTTGCCATCCCCCTGATCGGGCTGTTCGAGCTCTCCGTGCTCATCCTGGCCAGGCCGCTCCGGCGCTGAACTCCCGTACACTGCCCCGGCCATGCGTCCCGACGGCCGCGCCCCCGACGAGCTTCGCCCCACCGTGATGGAGGTCGGCGTGCTTCCCTATCCGGAGGGCAGCTGCATGATCTCCACCGGTCAGACCAAGGTGCTCTGCGCCGCCACCGTGGAGGAGCGGGTGCCCCCCTTCCGCAAGGGCAGCGGTCTGGGTTGGGTGACGGCCGAGTACGCCATGCTGCCGCGCAGCACGCAGACCCGCACCGAGCGCGACGGGCGCAAGGGGCGCATCGACGGCAGGTCCCAGGAGATCCAGCGCCTGATCGGCCGGAGCCTCCGGGCCGCGGTGGACTTCTCGGCTCTCGGTGAGCGCTCGATCCTCATCGACTGCGACGTCATCGTGGCCGACGGGGGCACCCGCACCGCGGCGATCACCGGCGGCTACGTCGCGCTGGCGCTCGCGGTCCAGGCCCTGCGCGATGCCCGGGCGGTGGGTCCCGGGGTGCTCCGCCAACCGGTGGCGGCGGTCTCGGCCGGCATCGTGGGCGGCGAGCCACGCCTCGACCTCTGCTATCTGGAGGACTCCGCCGCCGGCACCGACCTGAACTGCGTCGGCGCCGCCGACGGGCGGTTCATCGAGATCCAGGGCACCGCCGAGGGGGCGCCCTTCAGCCGCGACGAGCTGGACCGGCTGCTGGAGCTCTCCGGTGCCGGCCTCCGCCGGCTCTTCGCCGCCCAGGCACAGGCGCTGGGGATCGCGGCCCCGCCCCAGTGAGGGTGGCGGTCGCCAGCCGCAACCCCGGCAAGCTGGCCGAGCTGGGGCGGCTGCTCGACGGGCACCCCTGGGAGCTGGTGGGTCTCGACGCCGCCGGGTTCGCGGGCGAGCTCGAGGAGCCCCATGACACCTATGAGGAGAACGCGGCCGCCAAGGCCCTGGCGGTGTGCGCCGCCACCGGGCTGGCGTCGCTGGCCGACAACTCGGGGATCGAGGTGCCCGGGCTGGACGGCTGGCCCGGTTCGGCGTCGGCGCGCTGGATGGGGCCCGAAGCCGATGACGTCGACCGGCTCCGGGGCCTGCTCGCCGAGGTGGAGCGGCGCTGCCCGGGTGATCGCCGGGCCCGCTACGTCTGCGTGGTGACCCTCGCCCGCCCGGCGATGCCGGCGCTCTCGGCGCGCGGTGAGACCACCGGGGTCCTGGTGCCCCCGCGCGGCTCCGCCGGCTTCGGCTACGACCCGTGCTTCCTCAGCGACGACCTCGGGATCACCTTCGGTGAGGCGACCGCCGCGGCCAAGGACGGGGTGAGCCACCGCGCCCGGGCCCTGGCGGCGCTGCTCGCGAGGCTGGACGGGGAGCGAGGCTAGGAGACTGCTGAGCAAGCCCGTTTGACAGCCGGCTTCGAGGACGAGCCCGGAGCGCTGGGGTGGGTGGACTGGGTGGGGGGCTTGCTGAAGGGCCCGAGGGAGGTGGGCCTCAGGCCACCGCCCACCCTCTCTCGGTGCGGGATAGACCCAGGTTGAGCAATCGCTGGAGGTTGACCGCCGCCGCCCGGTGGCTCCACCAGATGCGGTTGCGGGCGACGCCTCTGTAGGCGACCCGCCGGTGCCCGCGCCGCACCAGCCAGCTCAGGGTCCGCTCCACCATCGGCCGCTCATGGCGGTAGACGGCCTGGAACTCGGGGGTCTCGGCCTGCTTGCGGGCAGCCGCGAGCAGGGCGTGGTGGGGGTGGACCGTCAGTTTCTTGCCGTCGAGGGCGGTGGTGCAGCGGCCCCGCAACGGACAGCCGCGGCAGCGCGGCCCGAAGGTCACAGAGCCAGTGCGGCTGACGGTGGCGATCTTGCCCGCGGGACAGGTGACGATCCGAGCCCTGAGGTCGATCACGAAATCGTCGACGGTGAAGCCGCCCGGAACCGCGCTCAGCAGCGGGGGTGGCTTGATGATCGCCTGACTGCCGCGCGCCGCCAGCACCGCCCGGAAGGCTCCGGCGCTGTAACCCGAGTCGCCCAGCACGTCGACCGCCTCCTCCTGCAGCAGCAGCCCCGGGGCGGCCTGGGCGTCGCCCACGTCGCCGGCGGTCAGCTCGCAGGCGGTGACCAGCCCGGTCTCCGGCTCGACGGCGATGTGCCCTTTGAAGCCATCCCGGTAGGCGTGGACGGTCTTGTGCACGTGCCGCGATTCGGGATCGTGCACCGAGACGATGCGGTCGGGAGCGGTGCGCCGGGCGATGCGCCAGGTGCCTTCGCCGTCGCCGGGCTCCACATCCTGACCGGCCACCAGCGCCAGCAGCCCCATCGCGTCGGCCTGGTCGGGCTCCAGGTTCCGGCCGGCCACGGCATCCAGGACGGCATGGGCATCGGTGATCACCGCGGTGACCACCCGCTCGATGTCAGCCGGGTCGTTCCAGGCGCAGATCGGTTTGCGGGCGGCGCCGTCGTAGTCGTGGCCGGTCAGCTCCAGCGCACGGGTCTCGGGCACCAGGCGGCGCACCACCCGGATCTGCGCCACCACCTGGGTGATCGTGTCCTGCCGGGTCACGGCGTCATCGAGCACCGTCGAGTTCCAGGGCTCGCCGCTGGCGGCCACTCAGCACCCCGGTGGCCCGGACCACCTCGCCCACCGCCTCGAAGATGCGCTGGGGGCGCTCCGACACCCGCAAGCGATTGCGCCAGAGCGTCAGCACCGTGGGGTGGAAGCCCGGGTCGTCCAGGGCCAGGCCGGTCGCCACCTTCCAGGCGATGTTGGTCCTCAGCTGCTGGATGGCATCCCGATCGGTGAGCCCTTCCAGGGCCTGCAGCACCATCACCGTCGCCACCACGTCCGCCGGCACCGACGGCCGACCCGTGGCCGAGGGGAAGAGATCAGCGAACAGCTCGTCGGGGAACAGCTCCCCACGGTGGCTAGCGAGGAACCCCGCCACCGAGTTGGGGGCGATCAGGTGGCCGCAGAGCGCGGCGGCGTCGAGGAGTTGGCGGTTGGGGTCGCTGGAACCTTGCACCCCCCCATTGACTCCCGGTGTTGAATAAGGCCACCGGACGAGCGGGAACGCCTGTACGGTAGGAGCCGTGAGCCGGGGCCTGACCCCCATTGACTCTTGACCCCTGGGGGGTGTCCTGGATGTGAAGTGTCGGCCTCGGCTCCTCGGCTCCGGGACCGGCCTGACTTGATAGGAGCGTCGCTGCGCTGTGCCCCATCGGGAGATGTCGGCCGGTCTTCCACAACCTAACACGTGGGAGGACTGAGCGGATGACAGGCAAGCCGGGCAACGTGGTCGGGGTCGACCCCCACAAGCACACACTCTCCGCCACGGTGCTCGATGAGCGCGGCGGCATCATCGGCACCAGTCACTATCGAGTGTCGGGTGACGGACACCGGGCTCTGGAGGCCTGGGCGCTCAGCTTCGGCGCTGTGGCCCGGTGGGGCATCGAGGGCGCCAGCGGTCTAGGGCGGCACACGTCGGTTTACCTTTGCCGCCAGGGGCACGATGTGCGCGATGTGTGCCCAACACGGACCGCGGAACGCGCACGTGGACGCCACCAGGGGAAGTCGGACGCACTCGACAGCGAGCGGATCGCCCGCGAAACCCTTGCTCACCCCGAGCTCCCCCTAGCCTTCAAGCGGGCGGGTGAGGACACGGGGCCGGACGAGACCGCCGAGCTGATGGCCTTGTGGCACAAGGAGCGGCGCTCGGCCCTCAAGACGCGCCAGCACCTGCTGAACGAGGCCGAGCCCTTGCTCAACGAGCTCCCCGAGGAGCTACGTGGTCGTCTCCCCGACACCAAGGCTGTGCGGCCACGCTTGGCCGCACTCCGCCGCCGTCGCGGACCCTGGCCGGCAGCGACCGCGCTGCGTCTGCGTCTCCTCGAGGATCATCGGCGCACCATCCTTGAGCTCGATCGGCGCGACAAGGAGATCACCAAGGAGCTGGCGAAGTTGGTCCGTAGGGTGGGCTCCACGCTCGATGGGCTGTGCGGGCTTGACATCCGCAGCACCGCCGAGCTCCTCGTCGAGGTGGGCGACCCTCGTCGCTTCACCGAGGGTGGCTTTGCACGGTTCAGCGGCACCGCGCCGCTGCCGGCATCCTCCGGCGAGGGGCCAGGAGAGCCGGTCCGTCATCGGCTCAACCGTGGCGGTAACCGGCAGGTCAACGCCGTCCTCCACCGTATGGCCGTCACCCAGCTGCGCTGCGATGAGCGGGCGCAACGCATCCGCGATGAGGCGAGGCGGCGCGGACACACCAGGAAGGAGGCCATGCGCGTCCTCCGCCGCCACCTGGCCGCGGTCGTCTACAGGCGGATGATCCGCGACCTCAGGGCGGGCGAGGCCCCCCTGCACCTGGTGGCTTGACACATAGGAGCTTCACATCGAGCATCCGTTTGGGGACGACTTGCTCAGCAGTCTCCTAGCCAGGGTCGGGGGCCGGCGCGGCGCTTGCCGCGTGGGGAGCCGGGGTATGCTCCCTGAGATCCCATCAACCGCCGCGTGGCGCCCGTGGCCCAGAGCGCTCGTGCATCCGGAGAGCTGAACCGTGGCAGATCGCGTCGCCGAGCGTGAGTACGACATCGTCATCGTGGGTGGTGGCCCGGCGGGGCTCACCGCCGCCCTCTACGCGGGCCGCAACAAGGTGCGGGCCGCCCTGGTCGAGGCCAAGGGCGCGATGGTCGACGGGAAGCTCCTGGGTGCCGGAGGTCAGCTCCTCAACACCGAGCTGATCGAGGACTACCCCGGGGTGAGGTCGATCCTCGGCCCCGACCTGGCCGCGATCATGACCGAGCAGGCGCAGCAGTTCGGTGCCGAGATGCTGGCGGCGTCGGTGGAGCGGATCCGGGTGGATCCCGACGGCACCAAGGTCGTGGAGACCGACCAGGGCGAGCTGCGCGCGCCCGCGGTGATCATCACCGCCGGCGGCAACCCTCGCAAGCTGGGCGTCCCCGGGGAGGCGGAGCTCGCCGGCGTGGGCGTCTCCTACTGCGCGGTCTGTGACGGCGCCTTCTTCCAGGGCGCCCATCTGGCCGTAGTGGGCGGGGGCGACGCGGCGGTCGAGGAGGGAGTCTTCCTCACCCGCTTCGCCAGCCGCGTCACGCTCATCCACCGCCGCGGCGAGCTGAGGGCCCAGCCGATCCTGGCCGAGGAGGCGCGCCACAACCCCAAGATCGACTTCATCCTGGACACGGTGGTCGAGGCCATCGAGGGCGACCGCAAGGTGAAGAGCCTCCGGCTGCGCAACGTGGTGAGCGGCGAGGTGTCGAGCCTCGAGGTCGGCGGGGTCTTCATCTTCGTCGGCTTCCTGCCCAACACCGGGCTGGTCGACACCCACGTCGACCACGACCCCGCGGGCTACTACCTCACCGACCCGCTGACCATGGAGACGAGCGTGCCCGGCATCTTCGCGGCCGGCGACGTGCGCAGCCAGCTCACCCGCCAGGTGACCACGGCGGTGGGCGACGCCACCACCGCGACCATCGCCGCCACCAAGTGGGTCGAGGAGCGCGCCCGCCGGCAGCGGGCGGGCGACGAAGGTCCGCGGTGACCGGGCCGCCCAGCCCCTCCGGTCCGGTGAGCAGCATCGCGACCCGGCGGGGTGACGGCGGGGAGACCGGCCTCCTCTACGGCGGCCGGGTGCCCAAGGACGACCTCCACACCGAGGCCTGTGGGGCGGTCGACGAGGCCGTCTCGGCGCTCGGCCTGGCCCGCGCCCAGGAGACCGACCCGGCGCGGGCGGAGCGCCTGCTGGCGCTCCAGCGGGAGCTCTTCACCGTCGGCGCCGAGCTGGCCACGGGGGTCGGTGAGCGGGAGCACCTGGAGCGGCACTTCGCGACCGTCACGGCCGCCATGGTCGAGGGGCTCGACGCCCAGCTCGCGGAGCTGGAGGCGCGGATCCCCCTGCCCCGCGCCTTCGTGATCCCCGGGGGCACGGTGGTGGCGGCTAGCCTCGACCTGGCCCGGACCCTGGTGCGCCGGGCCGAGCGCCGGGCGGTCAGCCTGCAGCGCGCCGGGGCGCTGGAGAACCCCCAGGTCCTCCGCTATCTCAACCGGCTGAGCGACCTGCTCTTCATGGTCGCGCGCGAGGCGGAGGGCGGCGCCACCATCACCCGTTGAGCCGGGTGGCGGACGCGCATGGCCAGCACGACCAAGGCCCGGCCGCCGGTTTCTCTGCGCGGGCCAGGTTGTCCACCAGAGACAGAATCTGTGTCGGCAGGGTGCCCCGGTGGCGGATGCTTTGACCCGCCGGACCCCGGATGATTAGGCCATGATCGTCCACAACCATCTCGTCAGCGGGGGACCGGTCCGGTCCGGCGGCGACGCCGGTGGCCTCGAGGCCCTCACCGCTCATCTCTGCGCCGAGCAGCGCCTGGCCGGCTGGTACCGCGCGTTCAGCGCCCGGGCGGCGGAGCCGGGGCTCGGCCGTCTCTTCGCCGGCATGGCCTCGGAGGCCTCGCACCGCGCCGCGGCCTGCGTCAGCCGCCTGCGCGGCGCGGTGCAGGTGGATCCGGCGGCGCTCCCCGGGATCCTGCGCATGGCCCTCTGGATGACCCGCAGCGGGGACGCCGCGCCGCTGCCGGATCGAGGCGCGGCCGGGGACGCCGTCCCCGGCGGAGCCGGCGACCGCCACTGCATCCAGCGGATGCTCAGCCTCTACCGGGCGCTGGGGTCGGGCCCGACGCCCACGGTCTGACCGCGCTGGGCGGCCGGCCAGGACCCTCAGGCGGGGAGCAGCCGGCGCGCCCGGAGCGCGAGCCAGAGCAGGTGGCGCCGGGCGGGGTCGTCGATGGGCAAGCCGCGGTCGCGGATCCGCTGCAGCCGGTACACCACGGTGTGGCGGTGGAGCCCCAGCTTGGCGGCGGCCTCGCCCAGCCCGGAGGTGGAGAGCACCGCCTCCAGGGTCTCATGGAGCTCGCCGCGCCGATCGGCGCCGGCGGCGTTGAGCGGCCCCAGGATGGTGGCGACGAAACGGCGCACCGCCTCGGGATCGTTGTCGAGGACGGCGAAGACGCCCAGCTCGGCGTCGTCGTGGACGCGGCGCTCCGGCTCCAGCCGCTGGCCGACGTCCAGGGCCCGCTGGGCGCGATGGGCGGCCCCGGCGACGTCGGCCAGCCGCTCGGCCACCGGTCCCAAGCCGAAGACGGCTCCCGGGTTGGCCTTGCCGGCTGCCACGCAGACGGGGAGGGGGTCGGTGCGCGGATCGAGGAGGAGCAGCCAGGTGTCCTCCGAGGCGGCGACCGTCAGCGCCCGCAGCGGCCGGGTCACCAGCTCGGCGAGCTGGTCCTGGTCCCCCGGCCAGGCACAGGAGATCACCCGGTACGGGGGGGTGAGGTCCAGCTCGCAGGCGGCCGCGGCCACCCGCAGCTCGGCCGAGACGTCGCCGGCCATGAGCCGGTGGAGCACCCGGTCCCGATCCTGGTCGCGCCGGCGGAGCAGCCGCTCGCGCCGCTCCAGGTAGGCGGCTCCGACCGCCGCCGAGATCTCGTCGAGGTACTCGATGATCTGGGAGGCCAGGGCGATCAGGGTCGCCGAGGGCATCTCGTGCTCGCGCGCGACCGTGCCCACCACCTCCTCCCAGACCACCTTGGCGGCCACCCGGTATGCGGAGAGGAGGACGTCGAAGGGGAGGCCGAGGTCGGCCTGCACCGCCCCGGTCTGGGCCAGCCGGTCGAGGTCGCCGGCCCGCGGGCCGCGGCCGTCGTGGAGGCGCCGGACCAGGACCCGCAGCGCGTCCCGGCAGGCGGAGACGATCGAACGGTAGTAGGAGACGGTGTTGAAGTGCCCCGGCAGGCTGATCTCGGCGGCGATCCGGCGAGCCATCCGGCCCGCGATCGCGTCGGCGTCGGCGAGCAGCCGGGCGGTCACGGCCGGGGGAAGACTGGCCGACTCGACCAAGACCGCCGGTCGCGGTTTGGATACCGTGGCCAACTTGTCCACCTCACACAAAAAGAGCACGGTTGCATCGCCAGGATGGCGGATGCTTTGGCCATTCTGCACCAGGACACTGGGTTTGTGCTCTACGATGAGCTGTTCGTCAACCTCGAGCGAGCCCGCTGGAACCTGAGTCGCGACATCGACTGGGACGCCATCGAGCCGGAGAAGCTCACCCCGGGGTGGATCTTCGACGTGCGCGAGGTCTGCCTCACCGAGCTGTCGGCCCTCTACGCGACCGAGATGTTCCTGCGCGACTTCTACGCCGACATCGACTTCTGCAGCTTCATCTCGGTGTGGTTCTACGAGGAGATGAAGCATCACCTGGTGCTGCGCAAGTACCTGGAGCGGGTCGGCGAGGTGATCGAGGAGGCCGAGCTGCCAAGGCTTCGGATCAGCTTCGACGAGGGCCCGGCGATCGAGACCCTCACCATGCACTTCTGCGGCGAGCAGCGCCTGGCCCACTGGTACACGGCCTTCAGCGCCAACGCTCCTGAGCCGGTGCTGCGCCAGATCTTCAAGGTGCTGGCGGCCGACGAGCTGCGCCACGGCGCCGCCTACGCCAAGTACCTGCGCAAGGCGGTGAAGAACAAGCCCGAGGTCGTCCCCACCATCCTTCGAATGGCGCTCTGGATGATCCGTACCACCAATGACAATCCCAAGCACCCGACCACCATCACCGAGCCCTCGGTGGTCTCGCTGCTCGAGGATCCCCACTACATCCGCCGCATGCTCAACGCCTACCTGCCCGGGCGCGACCACGAGGCACCGGTGCAGCGGCGGATCCTGGCGCTCATGTCCGAGCTGGCCGGGACCAAGATCGGCTCGGTTCGCGAGCTGCTCGCCCAGATCCGGCTGCTCGAGGGGGAGGCCGCCTAGCCCCGATCTTTCAGTAGGGGCGGCCGGGAGGTCAACGAGGGGGTCGGAGGCGGTGCGGGGGCGTCGCCGCCACGGTGAGGACCCCGGTGGTGGTGCCGAGCGAGAGGGCCGGGGCGCTGCCGGGCGCGTCGACGGTGATGCGGGCCACGAACAAGGCCACGGGTGGAGTTGCCGAAGAGATCGGGTCCGGTGCCACAGGGTGTCGGTGTCAGGCGGCGGGAAGGCTGCGCAATCGCTCGAAGGCCGAGCCGAGCAGTCGCGCCCACGGCCAGCGGCGGTGCAGGCGCAGGTACAGCCGTCGCCCGCTCCGCACCAGACGGGCAGCGACGTGGAAGAGACAGTAGCGGAGCCGCTTGGGCTCCCACCGAGCGGCCTTGCCGTCGAGGCAGAGGCGCTGCATCCAGGCGACCAGATCCTGGGCGACGAGCACCAGCTCCAGCCAGACCTCGTTGGCGGCGAAGTCGCGGAAGGGGAGGTTGCGCAGGCCCGACGCCTTGCCGCAGCGAATGCGGTCCTCCACCCGGGCGTGGGCACGGTGACGCGCCTCCAGAACCGCCAGATCGGTGTCGGTCTGGTCGGTGATGAACACCTGGAAGCGAAACCCCTCGTGGTCAGTGAAGGAGAGCTGAGCGCCGGGATGAGGCCGCTCCCGCCGGCAGAGGGCCCGGGTGGCGGTGGGCCAGGCGCTGAGGTCGAGATCGTGGAGCTCGCAGACCGCCGCACCGTCCCGAGGATCGCCGTCCTGGGTGATGGCAGGGACCCAGGTCTCCGGGGAAACTCCAAGCACGGCATCGCGAACCGGCTCGGTGAGGTCGAAGCCGACGGAGAAGAGGATGCCGCGCTCCCGCAGGGCATCGAGGAAGTCGTGGGTGGCGCCGGCGGAGTCCGCGCGGGCCAGCATCGGCGGATCGCCGGCACTCTTGGGCGGGAGCTGCTCGAGCGCGGCGTCGAGGACCCGGATGTGATCAGCGGCATGGTTGGCGCCGGCATTGCCGGGGCGTAGCAGCCCGGCCAGGATCTCGTCAGTCTCGTCCAGGCTGCAGAGCAGCGGATGGAAGCCGAAGCCGTGCTTGTAGGTGCCGGCGGCGCCCTGCTTCTCCGAGTGGGCGGTGACCAGGGTGGCGTCGAAGTCGAGGGTGATGTGCTCGGGGCGGACCCCGTGCTTCCAGGCGTGGCCCCGCGCCTGGGCCCGGGCTCGGCGCACCGGGGTGAGGTCGAGATCGGTGCTGAGCGCGTCGATCACCCGCCAGGCGGTGGGGACCGAGGCCACCTCGCCGAAGAGGTCCGGCTGGTGGTGCAGGACGGTCAGGTCGGAGAGGCAGTCTCCGCCATCGGCGATGCTGACGGCGAGGTCCCGCAGCACCTCGCCGGGGTCGTGCGCCCGCCGACGCCGCTGCAGGCAGGCGAGCTCCCGAGAGAGCGCCGCGGTCAGCCCCACCCGATCGGCCAGCTCGACCAGCAGGTAGCTGCCCGCGTGAGAGATCACCCCCTCGCCATCCGCCGTCACCACCGGCCGTGGCCGCTTGGTAGTCTTCATCCTGAAAGTGCCCCCCTCTTTGGGATCTTCGAGCGTCGAGAACCCGAGTATCCCTTGTCAGGTGGGGCACTTTCTCGTTCCCGCCCCCGGCAACCACCTACCTCAGTGAAAGATTGGGGCTAGCGGACCGGCCCGGAGGTTCAGCAGCCCTCGCGGCTGCCGGCCCCGCTTTCGGGATAATCGGTCGATGGCGGATGAGATCCGGGTTCACGCCACCGTGCGCGGGCGGGTCCAGATGGTGGGCTTCCGCGCCTTCGTGCTCGATCACGCCTGGGACCTGGCGCTGCGGGGGACGGTGGCCAACCGGCCCGACGGCAGCCTGGAATGCGTCGTCGAGGGCCCGCGGGAGGACGTCGAGAGACTGATTCAATCACTCCGCCAAGGCCCCAGCTCGGCGCGCGTGGACAGCGTCGACGTGCTGGAGCAGCCGGCCCGCGGGGACCTTCCGCCGATGGCGGTGTCGGCGTGGTGAGCACGCTGCGCTCTGCCGAGCGGATGTCGCAGGGCTGCGCTCTGGGCGGGGGCAACCTCGGGGCGCGGGTCGAGCCGCTCCGCAACCTGCTCCCCGGCAGCCCCGACCGCCAGGCGGTCTGGCGCTGAGCGACCCGCTGAACGCCGACGTCCGTCCGGGCCTCGAGCAGACCCGAGCGCTGGCGCGGGACCACGACCTGGTCGCCCTGGTGCGGACGGTCGCGGCCCCGGAGGTGACCGGGCCGCGGCTGCTCGCCGCGGTGGGTGATCGCTTGGGCGCCTTCCTCTTCGAGTCCGCGAGCGGGGAGGGCGAGTTTGCCCGTTTCACCTTCGCCGGTCTGGCCGGCCCGGAGCGATTCCGGGTCCGACGGGGGCGCCTGACGCGGCTCGGCGAGGGAGAGCCGGCCGCCCCGGTCCCCTGCCCCGACCCGCTCCGTGCCCTCCAGGAGTTCACCGCCGGCCCCCGGGTGGCCCTCCCCGACGACCTCGATGTGCCCTTCACCGGCGGCTCGGTCGGACATCTCTCGTACGAGGCGGCGACCAGCTTCGAGAACGTAGGCCGCCCCGAACGCGATCCGCTCGACCTCCCCGACGCCTGGTGGGGCCGCTGCCTCTCGTGCAGCGTGCTCGACCGGGAGCGCCAGGTCGTGCATCTGATCACCCACGTCCCCACCGACGGCAACCTGGCCGAGGCCCATGCGGCGGGCGTCCGCCGTCTGGACGCGATGGCGGAGAGCCTGGAGGCCGCGGTCGCGCCCCCGGTGGCGGTCACCCCCTCCACGTCGGCGCCGCTGCCCGACGCCGCCGCCAACCTGAGCCGCGACGGCTTCATGGCGGCGGTGGCGCGCTGCCTCGAGTACATCGCGGCCGGGGACATCTTCCAGGTGCAGGTGTCACGGCGCTTCAGCCTCGACTTCCCGGTGTCGCCGCTGCGCCTCTACGCGGCGCTGCGGGCCGTGAACCCCAGCCCGTACCTCTTCTACCTCCGCACCGACGACTGCGTGCTGGCCGGCACCAGCCCCGAGATGCTGGTCCGGGTGACCGCGGACGGGCGGGTCGCGTACCACCCCATCGCCGGCACCCGGCGCCGGGGACGCAGCCCGGAGGAGGACGCGGCGATGGAGCGCGAGCTCCACGAGAGCGCCAAGGAGCAGGCCGAGCACCTGATGCTCGTGGACCTCGGTCGCAACGACGTGGGCCGGGTCTGCGAGATCGGCAGCGTGGAGGTGAGCGACTACGCGGCGGTGCGCCGGTACGGGCACGTCATGCATCTGGAGACCTCGATCCAGGGGAGGCTGCGCCCGGGCCTCTCCGCCGTGGACGCGCTGCGCGCCTGCTTCCCCGCCGGCACCGTCACCGGCGCCCCCAAGGTGCGGGCGATGGAGATCATCGCCGAGCTCGAGCCGGAGGTCCGCGGCGCCTACGCGGGCGCGGTCGGATACCTCGACTTCCGGGGCAGCCTGGACACCGCCATCGCGCTGCGTACCGCGGTGGTCCGCCAGGGACGGCTCCACCTCCAGGCCGCGGCTGGCATCGTCGCCGACTCCGACCCCGCCGAGGAGGCGCGCGAGATCGACAACAAGCTGCGCGCCCTGGCCATGGCCGCGGAATCGCTCCGCCCGGCTGCAGCTGCGGCAGCGGCGGCGGCGGAGGGCCCGGCACGGTGAGCGCGGCGGCCACGACCGGCGGGGGGTGGCCCCGGTGAACGAGGAGTTCAGCCTTCCCGAGCGCGACCTCGGAGATTCGGTCCTGGTTGTCGACAACTACAACTCCTTCACCTTCAACCTGGTCCAGCGGCTGGGCGAGCTGGGGGCGCGCTGCGTGGTGGTGCGCAACGACACCGCCACCGTGGCGGCGATCGGGGAGCGCGGGCCGGCGGCGGTGGTGGTCTCGCCCGGACCCCGGACCCCCGCGCAAGCCGGGATCTCGGTGGAGCTGATCCGCGTGCTCGGCGCTCGCATTCCCATTCTCGGGGTGTGCCTTGGCCACCAGGCCATCGGGGAGGCGTACGGAGGCCGCGTGGTGCGGGCGCCGTCCCTGATGCACGGCAAGCTGAGCCAGGTCCACCACGATGGCGCCGGGGTCTTCGCCGGCGTCCCGGATCCTTTCGCGGCCACCCGCTATCACTCGCTGGTGGTGGAGCCCGCGAGCCTGCCCGCGTCGCTCGAGGTCACCGCCCGCACCGACGATGGGGTGATCATGGCCCTGCGCCACCGGGAGCACCCGGTGGTCGGGGTCCAGTTCCACCCCGAGTCGATCGGCACCGGCGCCGGCTACCGCATCCTCGAGAACTTCCTGGAGATGACCACGGCACCGCTCGAGGTGAGGCGATGACCTCCGAACTCGGGGCGCTCGGCCCGATCGTGGAGCGGAAGCGACGCGAGGTCGAGGAGATCAGCTGCGGTCGCGCCGCCATCTGGGCCAAGGCTGAGCACCTCCCGCCCGCGCCCGGCTTCGCCGTGCTCCGCGGCGGTCGGGTCGTGGCCGAGCTGAAGCGGCGCTCTCCCAGCGGCGGCTCCCTGCGCGCCGACCTGGACGTGGGGGCGGTCGCCGCCGCGTACGCCGACGCCGGAGCGGCGGCGATCTCGGTGCTTACGGACGCCGCCGATTTCGGGGGCTCGCCGGCGGACCTGGAGTCGGTGCGGGCCGCGGTCGAGATCCCGGTGCTGCGCAAGGACTTCACGGTGGATCCGGTCCAGATCGCCGAGTCCCGGGTGCTCGGTGCCGACTGGGTGCTGCTGATCGTCGCCGTGCTCGAGGGCGGCGCTCTCGAGGAGTGCCTGGAGGCGGTGCGGCGGGCCGGCGCCCAGGCCCTGGTCGAGGTCCACGACGAGCGGCAGGTGGAGCGCGCCCTGGCCGCCGGAGCGACCTGCATCGGCATCAACAACCGCGACCTGCGCAGCCTCCGCACCGACCTGGGCACCTTCTCCCGGTTGCGCCGGCTGCTCCCGGAAGGGGTGGTGAGCGTCGCCGAGTCCGGGGTGCGCAGCGCCGCCGACGTCGTCCGCCTGGTGGGGGAGGGGGCCGACGCCGTGCTGGTCGGCGAGGCGCTGATGCGCCACCCCGACCCGGGCGGCCTCTGTGCCGAGCTGGTGGCCGCCGCGGCCGCGGAGGGGGCGCGGCGCCACAGCACCACCCGGTGAGCCCAGGCGCCGAGAGGCTCGCGCCCTCGCGCATCGGGCCCAGTGGGGGACAACCGTCGCCCACCGGTCTCGCTCCAACCCGGGGCGTCGAGTTCGGCATGATGCGCAGGTGATCGTCAAGGTCTGCGGGGTGCGCACCCCCGAGATCGCCGCGTGCGCGGTCGAGGCCGGGGCCGACTGGGTCGGGGTCGTCCTCGAGCCGCGCAGCCCGCGCCACGCCGACGCCGCCGCCGTGGACGCGGTGCATGCGGCGCTGGCGGGTCGCGCCGACCTGGTCGGGGTGATGGTCGAGCCGGCGGCCGGGCGCTGCGCCAGGCTTGCCCGCCGCCACCGGCTCGACGCGCTCCAGCTCCACGGCCGGGTGGAGCCGTCACTGGTCGGGGAGGTCGACCTCCCGCTGATCCGGGCCGTCAACCCCGAGTACGAGAGCGCGGCCTTCACCGCCGACTGGTGGCCGGACTGCCTGCTGCTGCTCGACAGCCCGCCGCTGGGGGCCGGGGCGCTCCCCGGTGGCACCGGCAGGCTGGTCGACCTCGAGACCGCCGCCGAGGTGGCCGCCCACCGCCCCATCATCCTGGCCGGCGGCCTGACCCCTGACAACGTCGCCGCCGCGATCGAGATGGTCCGGCCCCACGGCGTCGACGCCAGCAGCGGGCTGGAGTCGAGCCCCGGGGTCAAGGACCCCGGAAGGGTCCGCGACTTCGTGATCGCGGCGCGGGCGGCTTTCGCGACCCTGGACCGGCGCGCCGCGGCATCCGACGGTCCGGGTGGCAGCCGCGCCGGAGGGGCGGGCCGATGACCGCCGCCGGGCGCTTCGGGATCTACGGCGGCGCCTACGTCCCCGAGACCCTGGTCCCCGCCGTGGAGGAGCTGGAGGCGGCGATGATCGAGGCGCTCGCCGACCCCGCCTTCGTGGACGAGCTGGACGCGTGGCTCCACGACTATGCGGGGCGTCCCACCCCGCTGACCCTGGCCCGCCGGCTGACCGCCGACTGCGCCGGGGCCGAGATCTGGCTCAAGCGCGAGGACCTGGTCCACACCGGCGCCCACAAGCTCAACAACGCGCTCGGCCAGGTGCTGCTGGCCCGGCGGATGGGCAAGACCCGGATCATCGCCGAGACCGGGGCCGGCCAGCACGGGGTGGCGGTCGCCACCGTCTGCGCCTGCTTCGGCCTCGAGTGCGTCGTGTACATGGGGCGCGAGGACACCCGGCGCCAGGCGGTCAACGTGTACCGCATGGGCCTGCTCGGCGCCGAGGTCAGGCCGGTGGACAGCGGCTCCCGGACCCTGAAGGACGCCACCAACGAGGCCATCCGAGATTGGGTCACCAATGTCCATAACACCCATTACGTGATCGGTTCGGTGGTCGGGCCGCACCCCTACCCAACCCTGGTCAGGCGCTTCCAGCGGGTGATCGGCGACGAGGCGCGTGCCGAGGCGCTGCGCCGCTGGGGGGCGCTGCCCGACTCGGTGGTCGCCTGCGTCGGCGGCGGCAGCAACGCCATCGGGATCTTCACCGCCTTCATCGACGACGAGGACGTGGAGCTGCTCGGGGTGGAGGCCGCGGGTCGCGGGATCAGCACCGGCGAGCACGCGGCGTCCCTGGTCGCGGGTAGGCCGGGCGTCCTCCACGGGGCGTACAGCTACCTCCTCCAGGACGAGAACGGCCAGGTGCGCGAGACCCATTCGATCTCGGCGGGGCTCGACTACCCGGGGGTCGGCCCCGAGCACTCGGCGCTCCGCGACTCGGAGCGGGCCCGCTACGTGGTCTGCACCGACGAGGAGGCGCTGCGCGCCTTCCACCGGCTCTGCCGGATGGAGGGGATCATCCCCGCGCTGGAGTCCAGCCACGCTCTGGGGGTGGCCGAGCGCCGGGCCCGCGAGCTCGGCCCGGGCCGCCGGGTGCTGGTCTGCCTGAGCGGTCGCGGCGACAAGGACATCGACACCGTGCGGGCCGCCGCCGGTCCGGGGTCCGTGGCTCCATGACCGCCGCCGCCGCCGGGCCGGCCCGGTTCGAGGCCGCCTTCGCGGCGCGCGCCGGCGACGGACGCCCCGGGGTCATCCCCTACGTCACCGCCGGCTTCCCGGGGCCCGCCGACACCGCCCCGCTGTTGCTCGCCTGCCAGCGGGCGGGGAGCCTGGCGGCTGAGGTGGGGATCCCGTTCAGCGACCCCCTGGCCGACGGCCCCACCATCCAGCGCACCGGCTGGCGCGCCCTGGAGCAGGGGATGACCCCGGCCCGGGCGATCGCCCAGGTGGCCGAGGCCCGGAGCGCGGGGCTGACCATCCCGGTGGCCGTGATGACCTACGTCAACCCGATCCTGGCGGTCGGGGTGGAGGCCTTTGCGACCGCCTGCGCCGGGGCCGGCGTCGACGGGGTGATCGTCCCCGACCTCCCCGCCGAGGAGGCCGCCACCCTGGCCGCGGCCCTGGCGAGCCACGGGCTGGCCCACATCCCGCTGGTGGCGCCCACCACCCCGACCCCCCGGGTCGCCCGGGTGGCGGCCACCGCTGCCGGCTTCGTGTACTGCGTCAGCGTGACCGGCACCACCGGCGCGCGGGAGAGCGTGAGCCCCGCCGCCCTGGATCTGCTGGAGCGGGTGCGGTCGGTCAGCGTTCTGCCCCGCGCTCTCGGCTTCGGCATCTCGCGTCCCGAGCACGTGGAGGCTCTCGCCGGTCACTGCGAGGCGGTGGTGGTCGGCTCGGCGCTGCTCGACGCCATCGGGAAGGGCGGAGACCACCCGGGGGCGATCGCGGAGCGGTTCATCGGCGGTTTGCGCGGCGTGGGCGCAGCCGGGTGAGCCCCACCTCGATCTTGGCGCCCTCGCGCCGATGACCCCTCCCGCCAACCTGGGGCCGATCTTCCGCCTGGCGGGCGAGGTGCGGGTGCCCGGCGACAAGAGCATCAGCCACCGCGCTCTGATCCTCGGTGCGCTGGCCCGCGGCCGCAGCTACCTCGGCGGCCTGGCCCCGGGCGAGGACGTGGCCCACACCGCCTCCTGCCTGGAGGCGTGCGGCGTCTTCATCCGCATCCACGGCGACGGCCGCGCCATGGTGGAGGGCAACGGGCCGGAGCACGCCCTGGCCGTCCCCGCCGACCGTCTCGACTGCGGCAACTCGGGGAGCACCATGCGGATGCTCGCCGGGGCCGTCGCCGGCCATCCCATCACCGCCTGCCTGGACGGGGACGCCTCACTGCGGCGGCGGCCGATGCGCCGCATCGCGGCCCCGCTCCAGGAGATGGGGGCGGCGGTGCGGTTGGGGCCGGAGGGCACTGCTCCGATGACCGTCGAGGGGCGGCGCCCGCTCCGGGCGATCACCTTCGAACCGCCGGTGCCGAGCGCCCAGGTCAAGACGGCCGTCCTGCTCGCCGGCCTCTTCGCCGACGGACCGACCGCGGTCGTCGAGCCGGCGCTGACCCGCGACCACACCGAACGACTGCTCCGGCTCTGCGGCATCGAGGTGGTGAACGCGGAGGGCCGGGTCACCGTCACCCCCGGCCCGCCCCAGCCATTCGGTCTCCAGATCCCCGGTGACATCAGCTCGGCCGCGTTCTTCCTCTGCCTCGCCGCCGCGCGCGACGGCTGGCAGGTCCGCTGTCCCGGGGTGGGGCTCAACCCCGGGCGTGACGGGGTCATCGACGTGCTCCGGGCCATGGGAGCCACCGTCGGCGTCCTGCAGCGAGAGCCCGCCGGCGGGGTGGAGCCGGTCGGCGACGTGGAGGTGCGCGGCGGACCCCTGCACGGGACCATCGTCGGGGGCGCGCTGGTCCCCCGTCTCATCGACGAGCTGCCGGTCATCGCCGTGCTCGCCACCCAGGCGGAGGGGGTGACGGAGATCCGCGACGCCGCCGAGCTGAGGACCAAGGAGTCCGACCGCATCGCCCACCTGGCCGAGGGATTGCGCCGCATGGGCGCGGCCTGCGAGACCCTGCCCGACGGGCTGGTCATCGAGGGGCCGGCCCGGTTGGTCCCCGCCGCCGTCGACGCCGCCGGCGACCACCGGCTGGCGATGGCCTTCGCGGTGGCCGCCTGCCTCTGTGCAGCGCCGGGCGAGACCCGCATCGCGGGCGCGGAGTCGGTCGCCATCTCCTATCCCGGCTTCTTCGAGGACCTCGCGACCCTCTCGGCCGGGTAGCCAGGACGGGTTGGGCCCTACACGGCGGCGGGCAGGCGCGTCTCCACGCGGCGCATGAGGGTGAGCCGGCGGCTACCTCGGGGATCCCGTCGCGGAAGCTCACCGTGTTGGTGTGCAGGGCGGGGATCCGCGGTCCGGGGACGACGATCCCCACTAGGTTCAGCGGATCGGCCGCCGAGAGGTTGACCAGCTCGCCGGCCGGTTGGCTCCGGCGCACCGAGCGCAGCATGTCGACCGCCTCGGGGAGCGCGTACTGCTCGCCGGCGAAGCCGTTGACGAAACGGCCGCCCCGCGCCGTGCCCCGCGCCTCCATGCGGCGCAGCGCCCAGAGGACGTCGCGCCAGGGGACGGCCAGCGTCTCGCGGGCCAGCAGGTCATGGAAGACCACGCCCCAGCGGGCCAGGAGCTGCTCCGCCACCGCCTCGGCCAGAGCGTCGCGATCCGCGACCGGCGCCGCCTCCGGCAGCAGCGACCAGCGCCCCTCCCCGGCGGCGATCCCGGCGGTGCCGCGCCGGAGGCCGCGTCCGTGGCGGGAGGCGCCGTGGCGGTGGCCGTCGAGCAGGGAGCGCACCGCCGCGAAACCGTCGGCGGTGACCAGCCCCCGGCCGACCGCGTCCCACAGCCCCGCCACGACCTCGGTGGGGAGGCGTCGCGAGAGCGCGGCGACGTCGCCTGTGAAGAGCGCCCCGTGCTGGCGGAGCACCCCGATGACGTCGCGGGTGGCGCCGCTCTCGGGCTCGGAGGGCCGGGCGGCGCCGCGGGCCGCCTGGAGCAGCCAGGGCAGGTCGCCGCGCACCACCAGGGTCAGCGGCGTGGCCCGGGAGGGGAAGGGCCGGCTGCGCCCGCTCGCGTCCGGGTCGGCGTCGCGCACCTTGAGCCGGCCCCAGGCCACGCTCCCCGAGAGGCAGAGGTCGTCGAGCCAGACCGGCCGGTACCCGGCGACGCGCCGGGGGAGGATCTCCGCCTCCCAGGCGCCGGCCGGAGCCTCGGTGCCCTGGAGCTGGGCGATGGCGGCGGCGACGCCGGCGCGGCCCTCTCGCTGCGCTACCCGCGGAGCCACCCCCTGCCAGCGGAGCAGGAAGCGCATCAGGTCGCGCGGGCTGACCGGGGCGATCTCGCGGCGCAGGCGCTCCCGCGTGTACGAGTGGATGCGCATCAGGAGCCGTCGCGAGCACCACTGCTCAGCCGTCGAGGTCGGGGTCGAAACGGCCGCGGACGGCGAAGCCCTCCGCCTCCAGCCGGGCCAGCCCGGAGGCGATCAGGCCGGCGGGGAGCGAGGTGGCGGCCGCGAGGTCGATCGCCGTCACCGCGCCGCACAGCTCCAGATGACCGCGCAGCGCCAGCGCCGCGGTCACCCCGGGGTCGTCGGTCTGGGCGCAGCCGGGAGGCGGCCGCAGGTCGGGATCGAAGCCGGCCGCGGGCAGCATGGCCTCGATCAGATGGCGCGACTCGACCGCGCACCAGAGGGTCGTGCCGGCCGCACTCACGCTGAGCGCCCTGCCGTCCGCCTCCAGCGTCTCGAACCACTCCCGCCAGCCGTCGCGCGGGAGGGTCACCACCAGCGCCAGGAGCAGGTCGTGCAGCTCCTCCGGGTCGCGCGGGTCGGCGGCGGCCTCGTCGCGGACCCGGACGATGGCGGCGGGGTCGAGGGCGGCCAGGTCGCGGGGGTCGATGGAGAGACCGCGCCGCAGCGGCACCGCCCGGCTCCTCCGTTCCTCGAGCGGGGCGTCGTCCAGGAACGTGTAGGGGTGGCCGTTCAGGATCTCGTGGGCCAGCACCGAGGGCTCGGTGGTGTCCCGGCAGGTGACCGAGATGGCGCCGCCCTCGATCTGGGCGACCAGCGCGCGCAGGGCGTCCACGTCCATCGCCTCGTGAAGGCAGTCGTGCATCGTCTGGCGCACCAGTGGGTGGTCCGGCGGCTCCACGGGCCCGGTGGGATTCTCGTTCTGGCAGGCGACCAGGGCCGGGAAGACCGCCGCCATCACGTCGTCGGACTGAAGGCGCTGGAGGGGGGCGGGGTTGCGCCGGCCGCCCTTGAAGCGCAGGACGGTCAGCGACCGGGTGAGCGTCCAGCGCCAGCGCACTGGGAACATCGGCGAGAAGATCACCGCGCGGCGCAGCACCTCCTCGACTGTCGCGGAGGCGAGGAACCGGGGCACGTCCTCGAGCGGCAGGCTGTGCTGGGGCCCGAGCGAGAGCAGCACCGCGTCGTCGCTGGCCGCAGCCTGGAGCTCGAAGTCGAAGGTCGCGCAGAAGCGCTTGCGCAGGGCCAGGCCGAGCCCGCGATTGAGCCGCGCCCCGAAGGGTGCGTGGACCACGATCTGGGTGCCGCCCAACTCGTCGAAGCAGCGTTCCAGGACGATCCGCTCGCGGGTGGGCAGCAGCCCGAGCGCGGCCCGGCCCGCGGCCAGGTACGCGACCACCTGCGCGGCCACCTCCTCGGAGACGCCGCAGCGGGCGACCAGCCCGGCCCCGGCTGCCTGCGGATCCCCTCGGGAGAGCGCCTCGTCGACCAGGGCGCGGAGGGCCGACACCTCCTCGGAGAGCTCGCGCGTGCGTCCTGGGGCCTCCCCCAGCCAGAAGGGGACCGAGGGCGGCACACCCTGGGCGTCGACCACCCGCACCGTGCCCGCGCTGACCCGGGTGATCCGCCAGGAGGTGCTGCCCAGCAGGAAGACGTCGCCCGCCATCGACTCGACCGCCCAGTCCTCGTTGACGCTGCCCACCACGGTCTCGTCGGGCTCGGCAACCACGCGGTAGTCGCCGCTCTCCGGGATCGCCCCGCCCGAGGTGAGCGCGGCCAGCCGGGCGCCCCGCCGGGCCCGGAGCCGGCGATGGACGCGGTCGCGGTGGAGGTACGCGCCGGCGGCGCCCCGCCCGGTGACGACCCCGGTGGAGAGCAGCTCCACCACCTCGTCGAAGTCCTCCCGGGCCAGGGAGGCGAAGGGCGCCGCCCGCCGGGCCAGGTGATACAGCTCATCCTCCGCCACCCCGGGGTCGGCGATGGCGTCGTCTCCTCCGGCGCGCGGGGCCCGCTGCCACTCGGGGCGGCCGGCGGTCCCGGTCAGCCCCACCCCTGCGGGCGAGCGCGCCGCGCATTCGGCGACCAGCTGCTGGGCAAGGATGTCGAGCGGCGCGACCGGGGGCTCGATCGCATCCAGCCGCCCCGCGCGCACCCCGGCGAGCAGCGCGCAACACTCCACCAGGTCGTCGCGGGTCATCGGGAAGAGGCGTCCCTTGGGGATGGCACCCCGCCGATGGCCGGAGCGGCCCACCCGCTGCAGGAAGGTGGCCAGGCTCCGCGGCGAGGCGATCTGGCAGACCATGTCGACCGGCCCGATGTCGATGCCCAGCTCCAGCGACGCGGTGGCCACCAGGGCGCGCAGCTCACCGGCGCGCAGGCGCGATTCGACCAGGCTGCGGCGCTCCCGGGAGAGGCTGCCGTGGTGAGCCATCACCGCGTCGTCGCCGAGCCGCGCGGCCAGCAGGTGGGCGATGCGCTCGGACATCCGCCGGGTGTTGACGAAGACGAGCGTGGTGCGGTGCGCCGCCACCTGGGTGGCGATGCGCCCGACGATGTCGTCCAGCTGCTCCCGGCTGGCGACCGCGCCCAGCTCCTCCTCGGGGAGCTCGATGGCGATGTCGAGCGCGCGCCGGTGGCCGGTGTCGACGATGGCGCAGCGGGGCCGACCCGCGGCGTCCTCGCGGTCCGGGCTGGCGCCCACCAGGAGCCGGGCGATGGTCTCGATGGGGCGCTGGGTGGCGGAGAGGCCGACCCGCACCGGTGGCTGCGCGCAGAGGGCGTCCAGGCGCTCCAGGGTCAGGGCCAGATGGGCTCCGCGCTTGTCCCGCGCCACGGCGTGGATCTCGTCGACGATGACGGTGCGCACCTTACCCAGGGTGGCGCGGCTGCGCGCCGCGGTGACCAGCAGGTAGAGGGACTCCGGGGTGGTGACCAGGAAGTTGGGCGGGCGACGGGTCATCGCCGCCCGCGCTGAGGGCGGGGTGTCCCCGGTGCGGACCTCGACCCGTAGCGCCGGTGCCGGCATCCCCAGCGAGGCGGCCACCTCGGCGATCTCCCGCAGCGGCACCTCGAGGTTCTGGTGGACGTCCACGGCCAGCGCCTTGAGTGGCGAGACGTAGACGACCTGGGTGACCCCCTCCACGGTCTCCCCGGCGGCGGCGGCGCGGTACAGCTCGTCGATCGCGGTGAGGAAGCCGGCCAGGGTCTTGCCCGAGCCGGTGGGGGCGGCGATCAGGGTCGACTCGCGGGCCGCGATGTGCGGCCAGCCCTCGGCCTGCGCCGGGGTCGGGCCCTCCGGGAACCGTGCTTCGAACCACGCCCGCACCGCGGGATGGAGAAGGCTCATCGAGGCAAGGTAGCACCGGGTGGCCGGCGGAGCGCCGCGCACCGCGGACGCGGGAGGGAGAGGGGCTGTGGCTCTCCTCGGATCCTTCTCGTGACGGAGTATTCGTGACGAAATGCGTCTTCGAGAAGGCGCGGAGGCAGCCGGCCAGAAACCGGCTCCGCCGCCTCGACGCTGAGGTCTACTCGAGCGGCTCCGGGTTGGCGACGACCAGGTCAAACGAGCTCGGCGGCCGCACCTGCGTGAGGTAGTGGCGTTCCGCCGCATCCCAGCGCTCGTACCAGGAGTTGATTCCACCATCCCGCAGCGCCACCCGTGCTCGGCGCACTTCCGGCGGCGCTTCCACCAGGATCGAGAGGGAGACGAGGTCGGCGAACTCGGGACCGGCCGAGTAGATGCCATCCAGGATGACCACGGCCGCAGGCTGCACCACGGTCAACGCGGATGCAAGACCGCCGGCGTCCCAGTCGTAGGGGTGCCATGCCGCGACCCTCCCCGCCATGAGCGGTTCGATCGCCTCCTGCCGAAGACGCACCGAGTTCGATGCAGTGGTCGGCGTCTTCGGCAACCGTCCGCGCGTCCCAGACGACGGCGGAGTCGCCGGCGTAGAAGTCGTCGCCGTCCACGACCACCCCGTCGACGGCAGCCGCGACCCGGGCGGCGATGTGGGACTTTCCAGCCCCGCTGTGCCCGTCGAGGGCGACCAGGATCGGGGTGACGCCCTCATCGAGCCGGCGCATGATCCGCGTGGCAATCAGCTTCACAGCCGTTGCGTCGGAATCGCTCACGGCGGCCAAGTCTATGGTCAGCGGAGCAGCCGGGACATCCGCCGGTCGGCGTAGATCCTGCCCCCGGTCTGGCACCCCGGGCAGTACTGGAAGGAGCGCGACGCCAGCGACACTTCGCGCACCGTGTCGCCGCAGACGGGGCAGGCTTCCCCGGTCCGGCCGTGCACCCGCAACCCGGCGCGCTTGGCATCCTTGAGCCCCTCGATGTCGTGGGCCCGGGCCTGCGCCAGGGCGGCGTCGAGCGTCTGGCGGAGCTCCGTCAGCAGCCGCTCGAGGGCGTCGTCGTCGAGCCGCTCGGCCCGGGCGAAGGGGGAGAGGCGGGCGGCGTGCAGGATCTCGTCGGAGTAGGCGTTGCCCACCCCCGCGATGAGACCCTGATCGGCGAGCGCGTTCTTGAGCATTCCCGGACGGCTGCGCAGCAGCTCCCCGAGCCGCCGGGCGTCCAATCCCGGGTCCAGGGCGTCCACCCCCAGCCGGCCCACCCCGGGGACCTCCGCGGGATCTCGGACCACGTAGAGGGCGAGCCGCTTCTCGGTGCCCTGCTCGGTGACGTCGAGGCCGGTCCCGTCGTCGAAGCGGAGCCGGGCCGCCAGCGGCCCGCGCTGAGCCAGGCGGGTGTCGGAGGCGTTCTCCCGCCATCGGACCCAGCCTCCCCGGCTCAGGTGGGCGACCAGGTGGAGGGAGGGTCCGGTGCCGCCGGGGGCCGCCGCCTCGAGGTCGAGGAACTTGCCGTGACGCCCCACTCCGGCGACCGCGCGGCCGGCGAGCGCCGTCACGGGTGGGTCGTACGTCTTGAGCGCGGCGATGGACACGACCGTCAGCGAGGCGATGCACCGCCCTCGGAGGCGGCGGTCGAGGCTCTCGGCGAGCGCCTGGACTTCGGGAAGCTCGGGCATGGCCGCCGGCTCCGCTCCCGCGGGACCCGGTTACCCGGCGTCCGCAGGGGGACAGCCGGTCTCATCGGTATTCGTGATCGCGTAGAGGGAGGTGGAGAGATCGGGCTCTCCACCGCTCACGCAATCGACATCGTCCACCAGGTAGCCTCCGCCCTCCTCCTGGACCTCCGATATGGCCAGGGGGATCGTCGTGCCGCCGTCGCTCAGCACAACATAGACGATGGCGCCGGTCGGGTCCGCGGTCCAGCTGCTGATCGTGAGGTCCGCAAAGGGCGCCTGGCAGCCGCGGCAGAAGGGATCCGAGCCGCCGCCTCCGGCGTTGTGTGCCCAGCTTGCATCGGGGAACACCGGGAGGCGCTCGGTCAGCCGGGGGGTCAGCGGGCACGAGGCGGTGGTGGTCAGGCAGTCGAGGCGTCCCGTGGACGGCGTCCCCCCGCCCGCGTACAGCGCCAGGGCCACCTGATCGGGCTGGGTCGGGTCGAGGCTGGCCGAGGCCGGGGTGGGCGATGGTGTCGGGGTCGATGCCGGGGAGATGGCGGGCGTCGCCGGCACCGATGGGGGTTCGGATGGGGTGGGAGACGCCGGACTGGTGGGCGACCGGGAGATGGTCGGGGAGGAGTCGGACGGCGAGCCGCACCCGAGCGCGGCGCCTGCCAGGGCGGCGATCGCCACCAGTCGCCAGGCTCGGGCACCCCAGGGCATCAAGACGGCGCGGATTCTATCGCGGCCGCCGCGGCTCCGCCGGGACCCCTTCGGATGGAACAATCCGGGGACGCGGCAGAGCACGGAGGTTGCCTACCGATGGGCGTCGTGGAGCGTCCCGGCAAGATCGTCTGCGTGGGACGGAACTACCGCGAGCACGCCGACGAGCTCGGCCACGCCCTCGCGCGCGACCCGATCCTCTTCCTCAAGCCGCCCTCGTCGGTGATCGGGGACGGGGACGCCATCGTGCTCCCCCGGCTGCCGGCCGGTCTCTCCCGGATCGACTACGAGGGCGAGTTGGTCGCCATCGTCGGCGGCCGCCTCCGCCACGCCAGCCCCGCGGCCGCCCTGGAGGGGGTGCGCGGCTACACCTGCGGCAACGACGTCACCGCGCGGGAGATCCAGGCCGCCGAGGAGCAGTGGACGCGGGCCAAGGGGTTCGACACCTTCTGCGCCCTGGGGCCCCGGGTGGCTTCCGTGGACCCCTCCGACGCCGCCATCCTCACCCGGGTCAATGGCGAGTTGCGGCAGCGGGCGAACAGCCGCGAGATGTTGCTCGGGGTCGGCGAGCTGCTCGCCTACATCAGCGATTGCATGACTCTCGAACCGGGCGATGCGGTCTTCACCGGGACCCCGGCCGGGGTGGGGCCGCTGCGGGACGGGGACGTCGTGGAGGTCGAGATCGGGGGGATCGGGATTCTCCGCAACCCGGTCCGGGCCGAGTCCTGACGCTATGCCCGATGCCCTCGACGGTGTACCGTTGCGAGCACCCGGGGCCCACGACACGGAGGAGGGCATGAGCGTCTCGTCGCCTGCCGCCACGCTCGGAGTTGCGCACGCGCATGCCGACGAGGATGTCCTCTGCATCCCCCGGACCACCATCTTCCCGGGCAACGTCTGGCACGGCCTGGTCACCCGCGGCCTCGAGCGGGTGCTGCGCACCATCCGCGCCGCCAGCGAGTACCGGCCGCGGCACCTGGTCGAGGACGACCCCTCCCAGCAGCAGGTGATCCCCTACTGCATCGTCCACCATCCCGACGACGATACCTACCTGATCACCCGGCGGCTGCGTCACTCCAGCGAGCGGCGGCTGCACAACCTCTACTCGCTGGGGGTGGGGGGGCACGTCAACCCCGGGGACGGGGAGCGGTTCGACCCGGTGGTGGGCGGGCTGATGCGCGAGTGGCAGGAGGAGATCGTCTGCCCGGCGCCGGCCACGGCCCGGCTGGTGGCCCTCCTCAACGAGGACTCCACCCCGGTGGGGCGGGTTCACCTCGGCCTGGTCTTCCTGGTGGAGCCCGAGGCCGGCCCGGTGGCGGTGCGGGAGACCCACAAGCTCGAGGGCGAGACCATGAGCCTGGAGGCCATGCGCCGCTACTACCTCAGCATGGAGTTGTGGTCCCAGCTCTGCTACGACGACCTGCTGGCGGGGGCGCCGGCGCGCGCCGAGCGGAGCCCCCTGGTGGTGGAGCTGCCGCCCGCCCCCTGAGCGCCGCGACGGGGATCTGGGTTGGCCGCCCTCAGCGCCGGTCCGGCCGAGGAGGCGTCGCCGTCGCATGCCGCCGGATGGTCCGCTCGACGCGGGCGTCGCGTAGCCGCCCGTATACTCCCGCCCATGCCAGTCAACGTTCGCGTCCCCGGTCCGCTGCGCCGGCTCACCGCCGGCAGCTCCCAGGTCGTGGTCGAGGGCGGCACCGTCGCCGCGGCCCTGGCCGACCTCGAGGTCCGGTTCCCGGGCTTCCGGGATCGCCTCTACGACGGCGACGGCAAGCTCCGTCAGTTCATCAACATCTACGTCAACGACGCCGACATCCGCTTCGGCGGCGGGCTGGACACCCCGGTCACCGAGGGTGACGACATCTCCATCGTCCCGGCCGTCGCCGGCGGCTGAGCCGGGCTCGGCTGGGGCCGTACGGGCGCCCTGCGCGACCCGCCCGGACGGCCATGGGGTCGGTCGGCGGGAGGTGGGTCGGGCGGAGACGCCCCGGTAGACTCGCGTAGGCTTTCGGTGATGACCGTCGCCATCCGCGAGGCCGCTCCCGCGGTCGTCCCCGACGACCCCTTCGCCGTCCTTCCTCATGGTGCCGTGGTGGCGGTGGCCATGTCGGGTGGGGTGGACAGCAGCGTGGCCGCCGCCCGCTGCGTGACCCGCGGTGTCGAGACCTTCGGGGTGACCCTGGCTATGTGGCCGGGCGACCGGGAGCAGGTCAGGGACCGCGGATGCTGTTCCATCGACGCCGTCGAGGACGCGCGGCGGGTGGCCAACCGGCTGGGGATCCGCCACCTCACCTGGAATCTCGAGAGCGAGTTCTCGGCGCAGGTCATCGCCGGCTTCGAGGCCGACTACGCGGCCGGCCGGACGCCCAACCCCTGCGTGCGCTGCAATCAGCAGGTCAAGTTCGGCGTGCTCCTGGCGCGGGCCCGGGCCATCGGCGCGACCCACGTCGCCACCGGCCACTACGCGCGGATCGGTCGGCGCGCGCAGACCTGGACCCTGCACCGCGCCTGCGAGGCCGGCAAGGACCAGTCCTACACCCTCCACCGCCTCGACCAGGCCCAGCTCGGGGCCGCGCTCCTGCCCCTCGGCGACGTGGCGCGCAAGTCCGAGGTGCGCGCCGAGGCGGCCGCGCTCGGGCTGGTCACCGCCGCCAAGCCGGACTCCCAGGAGCTCTGCTTCGTCGGGGACGATCTGGCCGCCGACCTGGGCCGGCGTCTGGCCGGTCGCTTCCGGCCGGGGCCGATCGTGGATCGCGCCGGCCGCGTGTTGGGCGAGCACCGGGGCCTGCCCTTCTACACCGTCGGGCAGCGGAGCCGGCTGGGGATCCGGCCTGACCGTCCCGACGCCATCCCCCTCTACGTCCTGGAGCTCGACGCCGCCGCCAACCGGGTGGTGGTCGGAGCCGTGGCGGAGCTCCGGCGCAGCCGGTTGACCGCCGGAGACTGTCGCTGGGTGAGCGGCGCCCCCCCGGAGGATGGGACCGAGGTCCAGGCCCAGCTCCGGGCCCACGGCCGGGCCCATCCGGCCGAGGTGGTCGCCGCGGAGGGGCGCTCCGTGCAGCTGCGCTTCCCGGAGCCGGCCGGGCAGGCCGCGCCGGGCCAGGCGGTGGTCCTGTACCGGGGCGACGAGGTCATCGGCGGTGGGGTGGTGGAGGTGGCGGCCTGATGGCGCCCGCCTGGTATCAGATCGTGCTTGCCGCGCTGGCCGTGGTGGTCGGCTGCGTCGTGTCGGCGTACAGCTTCTGGATCGCCGTCCGGCACCGCAACGCGCTCTTCCACGTGATCGGGGTGGGGGCGGCGCTCTTCGTTGTCGGGCTGGTCGGGGAGCGCAACGTGGTGGCCGGGACGGGGCGGCCGGGGAGCGTCTGGGACCTCTCCATCAAGATTCCCCTGGTTCCCCTCTACGTGGATGCGGTGACCATCGCCGGCGTGATCATCGCCCTCCTCGGGTTCAGCCTGGTGCTCTTCCTGGAGCGGGTCGTGCCACCTGACCAGCGCTGGCAACCGCCTTCCCCACGCGACCTGGAGGAGGACGACTCGGTCTGAATCAATGGGGGGGCCTGTCCCCACCGGTACAATCTCGCGGCGATGTCCCGGCCCCGACGCCCTCCCGCCTCTCCCCTCCGCCGCGAGCCCCTCGGCGCCGGGCGCCCATGAGCGCCGCCGGCTTTTACATCGCGGCGGTCCTGGTGGTGCTGAGCTGCGCTGCCGCCGTGGGCCTGCGAGGCGCACGCCAGTCGGCGGTGGCGGGCGTTGCGGTGGCCGTCTCGATCGGCATCTTCCTGGTGGTGGGCCATGAGTACCTGCTCGCCCTGCTGGAGGTCGTTGTCCTCCTGGCAACCCTCGGAACCGTGGTGGAGATGAGCCGCCGCGGAGCCTTCGGCCCCCAGGTGAGCCCGCTTCCCTTCGGCCGCTGGCTCGCCGCGGCAGGCCTCGCGGTGCTGGCGCTGGTGGTCCTCGACGGGACCGCCCTCGCCGCCGGCAGTGGATGGCACAAGACCGGGATCGAGGCGGCCCTGAGCAGCGTCCTCAACCACCAGGCGCCGGTGACCACCGGACTGCTGGTGGTGGTCGGCGTCGCCGCCGTCCTGGTCGCGCTGGCGATCGGGCGCACCGACCCCGACGAGGCCGAGCACGTCGAGCGCCGCCGGGCCCGTCAGGAGCGGGAGGCCAGGATGCTGCGCCGGCGCGAGGATCGCGCCGCCGCCCGCGCCAAGCGCGAACCCGCCAACCCCGGAGGCGGCGGATGAGCATCGGGCCCGGCCAGGTCGCCATCCTGAGCGGCATCGTCTTCGCCATCGGGGCCTTCGGCCTGGTGAGCCGGCGCGATGCCTTGGGGCTGCTGACCAGCCTCGCCATCCTCCTGCTCGCGTCGGTGATCGCATTCGCCGGCTTCACCGCGGTCCGCGGCGGCATCCTCGGGCCACCTCAGGGGGAGGTCGTTGCCCTCGCCGCCCTGGTGGTCTGTGCTGCCGAGATCCTCATCGGCGCCGCCCTGGTCGCTCTCCTGCGACGCCGCCGGGAGAGCCTGGACACCGACGAATACGTCGACGTCGAGGCGGAACCCCGCTGATGTACGCGTACGCCTGGGCCATCCTGCTGCTCCCGCTGGGCGGCCTCGCCTTCTCCTTCGTCGCCGAGACGCCGCGGCGTGCAGCTCAGGTCTGCATGGGCTTCATGGGTGCGGCGCTGGTCATGGCCCTGATCGTGCTCGGCTACCGCCTGGCCCACGAGACGGTCAGCGTCACCCCCAACTTCTCCACCCTCAACTTCCTCTCGCTCAACCCGGACCCGAGCGAGACCACCACCTTTCCGGCGACGTTCCAGGTTACGGTCGGGGTGCGGGTCGACAACCTGAGTGCGAGCTTCATGGCTCTGATCCCCGTCCTGGTCCTCGCCGTCCAGGGGCTCGGCACCGCCATGCTGGAGCGTGACGCCGGCTACCGCCGCTTCTTCTGGGCGTCGTCGCTCCTCGCCGCGGCGATGATCGCGGTGGTCGCCAGCCCTGGCCTCTTCCAGCTGTGGCTGGGGCTGGGGGTGGGGACCGCGACCACCCTGGTGCTCGCCCTCCACTGGTGGCACCGGTCCGACACCGGCGCGGTCGCCCGGCGCGCCTTCATGGTGCTCGCCGGGGCGGACGTCGTCCTCCTGCTGGCGATGGCCTTCGTGGTCGACAAGCTCGGTGCCTTCATCGGCCTCGAGACGGTCCCGTCCTCCGGAGCCTTCGACATCACCGACTTCCGGCTCCTCGACCCCGCCTGGAAAGCCGCGGCCCACTGGACCGTCGCCGGTCTCGGCTACCGCAGCCTGGTGATCTTCACCGGCCTCCTGGTGGTCGCCGCCCTGGTGCGGGCGGCGCAGCTCCCCTTCACCGGATGGCTGTCCGGACTTCGTGAGGCTCCGCTGCCGGTGCTCGGCGCCATCTCGATCTCACTGCTCGGCGGGGTGGTTCTGCTCGCCCGGGTCTACCAGCTGCTGATGGTCACCGCCCACGCCCTCAGCGTCGTTGCGGTGATCGGGGCCCTCACCGCGGTCTGCCTGAGCGCAGCCTGCCTCGGGGCCAAGGACATCTACCGGCTCGCCCTGCTCTCCGCGTCCGCGCAGATGGCCCTGGCCATCACCGCCCTCGGCGCCGGGGGCTACAGCGACGGTCTGCTCATCGCCTTCGTCAGCGCGCCCCTCGGCCTGCTGCTGCTGGTCACCGCGGGCAGCCTGGCCCGCGCCTACCGCACCCGGGAGATCGCCTCCATGAGCGGGGCCTGGCGCCGGATGCGCCGCACCAGCCTGAGCCTCGGCCTCTGGGCGGTGGCCGCCGGCGGGCTCGACCTGGTCGGCTACGACGTCGTCTCGACGGTCTTCCTCAACCACTTCCCGAACGGCGGCCATATGGCCGCCTGGATCCAGGCCCTGGTCGCCGTGCTGGCCATCGTCGCTCTGCTGCTGACCGCCGTATACGCCGTCCGCCTGGTCGCCAAGGTCTGCGCGGGAGCGCCGGTGGCCCGCCGCGGCTTCGCGGTGGAGCGGCTCGCCGAGGCCGAGCCGCGGCTGCGGGCGCTGCAGGGGTGGTCCGCCGCCGCCACCGTGGTGGCGGTGCTGATCGGCCTGCCCGGCATCGCCGGCATCGGGCAGGGCAAGGGCCGGGTGCCGGCGCTCACCTTCAGCCGCTGGATCTACTTCGGGAGCAGTCATCAGGCCCTTCCCCTGAGCGGGGCGGCCCTGGGGGTCGCGGCGGCCGTGCTCCTGATGGGGGGCGCGGCTGGAGTCGCGGTCACCCGCCTCGGGGGGGTGCGCCTCTGGAGCCGGCTCCGGATCCCGGCCGTCGCCGCGGCGGCGCCGGCGGCGGTGCGCTGGGCGGCCCGCCTCGGTGCCCGAGCCGCAGACACCCTGGCGGGTGAGGTGGTGGCGCTCGACCACGGGCTGGTCGAGCCGCTCTACGACTCTCCGGGGGAGGGGGTGGAGACCCTCGCCTGGTCCCTGAACCGGGTGCGGGTGCGGAGGCTGCGGATCGGGCTCGGGGTGGCCCTGGTCATCGTCCTGCTCCTCGTGGGCGCCAGCGTCCTGGCCGCCGGCGGCCATCTTCCGGTGCACACCACATGAGCTTCCTCGCCCAGACCACGACCACCACGAGCGGCGTGACCTTCCCGACGCTCGTCGTCACGGCCATGGTGTGGAGCGCACTGGTCTTCGCCCTGGTGGTGCTCCTCCTCCCCGAGCAGTCTCGGGAGCAGCGGGCTCGGATCAAGTCGCTGGGCACCTCGGGGGCCTCCGCCGCCCTCTTCTTCGCCATCTGGGCCTTGGAGAGCCAGATCGCCGACGTCGCCCTGGGCACGGGGGGCCGTCCCGCTGGCGACCTGCTGGAGCAGCACAACTGGTTGGTCTCGTTCCCGATCGCCTCGAGCTACCACCTCGACGTGGACGGGCTCGGACTGGCGCTGCTGACCATGGTGGCGGTGGTCTTCTTCTGCACCTCGCTGGCGGCGTGGCGGAACGACCGTCACGTCAAGCTGCTGACCGTCTCCCTGCTCACCCTGGAGACCGCGGCCCTGGGGGTCCTCGTCTCCTACGACTGGGTGCTCTTCCTCCTCTTCTGGACCCTCCCCGTGGTTCCGGTGTACCTCCTGATCCGGGCCTTCGGCCACGGGCATCGAGTCCGTGCCGGCGAGCGCTACGCCGCCGTGACCCTGGTCTCCACCGCCCTGCTCACGCTCGCCGCCGCCCTGATCGCCTTCCAGAGCGGGCAGCACTCCTTCGACATGGGCGCCGTGCCGGTGTCGCTGCACGGCTCGGGCGACCAGGTTGCCTTCTGGCTGATCACCGGGGCCTCCCTGCTGGTCATGGCCGTGGTGCCCCTCCACGGTGCCCTGCTCGACCTCGAGGAGGACAGCACCGGCGTGCTCTCGGTCGTCTTCGCGGCGATCCTCCCCAGCCTGGGCGCCTACGGCCTCATCCACGTCGCGGTCGGCCTCTTCCCCACGGTGGGGGCGCACTACTCGCTCCTCTTCGCGGGCCTCGCCGTGGTGACGGTGGTGTGGGCAGGGCTCGCCGCGCTGCGGGCCGACGACCTGCGTCGCCTCATCGGGCACGTCGGGACCGTGATGATGGGGGTCGTGCTGCTCGGCGTCGCCGGCCACACCACGGTGTCGGTGACCGGGATCATGTTCCTGCTGATCGCCCGGGGCCTGGTGGTGGCAATCCTCATGCTGCTGACCTCCGCCATCCAGGAGCGCACCCGGCGGGTGCGCATCTCCCAGCTCGGCGGGCTGGCGTGGCAGGCGCCGTATCTGGCGGCGTTCTGGCTCGCCGCCGCCCTCACCGCGGCCGGGCTGCCCCTGCTCGCGGGTTTCAGCGGCGACTTCCTCATCTTCACGGGGTCGTTCCCGGCCCACCGCTGGGCGACCACCGTGGTGCTCGCGGGCACGCTCGTGACCGGGGGGGTCCTGCTCTGGGCCGCCCAGCGGATCTTCCTCGGCAGCTCCCGTGACGTCTTCGTCCGGGTGCGCGACGTCGGGCCCCTGGAGGTCACCTTCCTCGGCGTCCTGCTCGCGGTGATCGTGATCATCGGGGTCGTCCCCGGCCACTTCGCGGGGCTGTTCCTGAACGGGGCCTCGTACATCCTCTTCCCGGGGACGAGCTGATGGCCGAGCCGAACGGAGCCGCATTGTTCGCGGCCACCCTGCCGACCGTGCTGCTGGTGGCCCTCGCGGGAGTGACCGCCCTGATCGGCTGGGCGCGTCCCGGGCTGCCGGCCTCCTTCCATCGCTGGCTCAGCTCGATCGGGCTGCTCGGGGCCGGCGTCGCTGCCGTCATCAACCTGGACGGGCTCACCCACACCCACGGTCTCGGCCTGGCCGCGTACGCAGGGGCGGTGGTGGCGGACCGGCTGGGGGTGTTCGCGGTGCTCCTTCTCTGTGCCACGGGCCTGGTGGCGGGCCTGACCAGCGGTGCCGCCGCACCCCGTCTCGGCCCCCGCCTCCCCGCCTTCCACGCCCTCGTCCTCACCGCCACCGCGGGCGGGACGATCATCGCCGTCCAGTGGGAGATGGGGATGCTGGTGGTGGGGCTCGCCCTCCTGGTCATCAGCCTGGTCGGGCTGGTGGCGCTGGAGAAGACCGCCGAGGCGCCCGGCGAGGTCGCCCTCCGCACGCTGGCAGGCGGAGGCGTGGCGCTCGCCCTCCTGCTCTACGGTCTGGCCATCGTCTACGGCGCGACCGGGAGCACCGACCTCGCCGCCACCGGCGGTCTGCTCGTTCATGCCGGCCCGCTGGAGGGCCTCGGCCTCGCTCTCACCGTCCTCGGCCTCGCCTACCTGGTGGGGGCGCCGCCGCTTCACCGCTGGGTGCTCCAGGTCGCGTCGGCCAGCAACGGCGCGGTCGCCGGGGCAGTCGTCAGCCTGGCCGCCGCGGCCGGGGGCATCGCCCTGGTCCGGGTCATGGTCAGCGGCTTCGGCACCGGCCTGCGCCCGTGGGTGGTCCTGGCCGCCGTCCTGGGGGTGGCCGCCTGCCTCTACCCGGCCCTGCTCAGCCTGGCGGCGGGCGGCCTCCGCCGCCTGATCGGGCTCGGCGCCTGCCTTCAGGGCGGCCTCCTGCTCACCGCCCTGATCGCGGGCGGCGTCGGCGGCGACTACAAGCCGGCGGGCGGGGTGACCGCGCTCCTCTTCGCGCTGGTCATCTTCGTCCTCTCCGTTCAGGCCAGCTTCCAGGCGGTGGCCCGGCTGGACATCGACGGCATCGGCACCTCCTTCGCCGACGTGCGCGGGCTGTCGCGGCGCTCACCCACCACCGCGGTGCTGCTCTGCCTGGGGCTGGCCGGGCTGGCCGGCCTGCCGCCTCTGGCCGGGTTCGTGGCCCGGATCCTGATCGCCGAGTCGGCCGTCGCGGCCGGCTACGCGTGGGTGGCGGCGGCGAGCGTGGCGGCCTCGGTCATCTACGCGATCCCGGTCGTCCGGTGGATGGCGGCCGTCCTCGTCGAGGACGACGAGCAGCCCGCCGTGGTGCCCGAGACGCCCCGGCTGGCGGCGCTGGTCGGGGCGGCGTGCGCCGGCTTCGGGGTGGCGGCCACCGTGGTGGCCGGGCCGCTCCTCTACGCGGCCAACCAGGCGGCCACCGCCCTGCGCTGAGCCCGCGGCCGTGGCTCCGCGCGGAGCGGCCGCGGTGGCGGCGGGTTGAGGATGCCGCGTCACCCAGCGACGAGCGTGCGCCGGCCCCGGTCGATGGCTCCTGGTCGCCCTGGCCTGGCCGGCGGCGATACTGGGCCGCTGCTTTCACGTGGCGCTGCAACCGCCGCCGTCCCCAACTTCACCCACCATCGGCTGGGGCCGGGTGCGGCGGCCGCGTCCGTGGCCCGGTACAATGGGTCACGGTCGCGCTAGACGGGGAGCCAGCGGTGCCCTGTACCCGCAATCCGCTATAGCGGGGTCGAATTCCCCACCGAGGGGGCGCGTCGCCGGGTCCGCTCCGACCTCTCCGGTGTTGATGGTTGGGTCCTGCGCAGCCCGGGCCCGTGAACCGCGTCAGGTCCGGAAGGAAGCAGCGCTAAGCGGTCCCCCGGGGGTGCCGCAGTCAACCTGGCCTGAGCCGGGGGACCGGGTGAGCGCCGGTGCCGTGCCAACGACGTGGGGTGCGCGACTACTCCCCCTCCCGGGGCGGTGGGAGGCCACCCCCGCGGGCGGCCACAACCGGGCACCTTCGACCCGGCCGATCCGCTCACCGGTGGTCGCGCGGTTGCCGCCGCCGCCTCCGCCCGGCCGCCCGCCCCGCCAGGACGGGCCGGCCGATCAGGACTGCCAGGGGGCTCCCGCCGCGCCCCGCTGGGGAAGGCTCCCGGGCTGGCGTGCCCGTGCCTGGACGACCAGCTGCTGTGCGCCCAGGGTGATGCCCATGTAGAGGAGAAGGGTGCTGTCGCTGATGTCGGCCAGCGCCCCGACCAGCGCATGGATCCCGACGCCGACGATCCAGAGCGCCATGGTGAGCCAGGTCCCCTGACGGAGCACCGCGTCGCCGCTCCGCCAGAGGCGCACGGTGAGGGCGCGGACCGCGCCCAGCCCCGCCGCGTCGCCCACCAGGAGGGCTACCAGGATCGCCAGCCGGCCCGGGGAGCCCAGCCCGCTGGGGCCTCCGCCGGAGATGGTGACCGCTCCCAGGACGATCAGCACCAGGGGAAGGGCGAAGTTCGCCCGCACCGGTCGCACCTGGAGCTGCCGGTACATGAGGAGAGCCAGCACCGCCAGGGAAACCGCGATGCTGAGCACCGTGGTCTGGGTCTGGGCGGCCGTCGCAGCGAGCATGGTGCGAGTCTAAAGGGGAGGGACCCGTCGCCCCGGGCCCGCCCGGGTGGGCGGGTCGGCTATCGTCGGCGGACGTGACTGCTCTCTACCGCAAGTACCGGTCCGCGGTGCTTGCCGATCTCATCGGCCAGGGCGACATCGTCCGCACCCTGAGCAACGAGCTGCGCGCCGGGAAGCTCGCCCACGCGTACCTCCTGGCCGGGATTCGGGGAACCGGGAAGACGTCGACGGCCCGGATCCTCGCCCGGGCCGTGAACTGCCTGGAGCCGGTCGACGGCGAGCCCTGCAACCGCTGCGAGGCCTGCGTCGAGATCCTGGACGGGTCGGCGGTGGACGTCCTCGAGATCGATGCGGCGAGCAACCGCGGCATCGACGAGATGCGCGAGCTGCGCGAGCGCGTCCGCTATCTCCCCGCCCGCCTGCGGTCCAAGGTCTACATCATCGACGAGGCCCACATGCTGACCACGGAGGCGTGGAACGCGTTCCTCAAGACCCTGGAGGAGCCGCCCGCCCACGTCCTCTTCATCCTCTGCACCACCGAGCCTCACAAGGTCCCGGACACGGTCCGCTCCCGGGTGCAGCGCTTCGACTTCGGGCGGGTGACCAGTGCTCGCATCGGCGATCACCTCCGCTCGATCGCGGCCCAGGAGGGGGTCGAGCTCGATCCCGCCGCCGCCCGTCTGATCGCCCGCGCCGCCCAGGGCAGCGTGCGCGACGGGCTCTCGCTGCTCGACCAGTGCTTCGCCACCGGGGACCGTCCGGTGACCCTCGAGACCTGCCGCCGAGCCCTCGGCCTGGCCCATCCGGACGTCATCCGGGCGCTGCTCGAGGGACTGGCGGTGCGCGATGCCGCCGCCGCCCTGCGCGCCGCCGCGGCCGCCTTCGAGGCCGGCGCCGATCCGCGCCAGCTCCTCCGCGAGTGCTCACGCCTGGCGCGGGCCGCGGAGCTGGTCGCGGTCGGATTCGCCGAGGGGGTGCGGCTCGAAGCCGACGAGGACGAGCTCTGCCGCCGGTTGGCCGCGCAGGAGCCTGACGGCTACTGGCTGAGGGTGCTGGAGGAGATGGGCGCCGCCGAGCTCGAGCTGCGCCAGCCGGTCGACGCACGGCTCCAGGTGGAGGCCTGCCTGCTGAGGCTCTGCCGGGGCGCCTCCGCCGGCGGCGGCGATGAGCGCCTCGACCGGCTCGAGGCCCGGCTGACCGAGCTGGAGGGGCAGCTGGGATCCGGCTCCCAGGATGGTCGAACGCGGGACAGGGCGCAGGCGGCCCCCGCGGCCAGCGCGGCCGCGCCCGCAGCGGCGGCCCCCGTCCATCGGGGGCGCCCGGTGGGCCAGGCACGACCCTCCGCCCCGTCTGGCCTGGACCCGGCCGGTGAGCTCGCGACGGAAGCGGAGGCCCCGGCGGCCGAGGCCGGGGTGGGTCTGCCGGAGTCCGTCGGGGAGGATCCCGCGCCCGACCGGGCCGCGCCGGTGGCCGCTGACGTACCCCGGCCCCCGGCGTCGCTGGTGACGTTGGAGGCGTGGCAGGCAGCCTGGCCGGCCCTCATCGAGGCGGTCAACCGCCGCGACCGGGTCTTCGCGGGCGTCCTCCGCGGCTGCCGCCCGCTGGATGCTGACCCGGATCGCCTGGTGGTCGGGGCTCCCTACGACTTCCATCTCAAGCAGCTCGGCAACCCCGTCAAGCGGCCGATCCTGGCGAGCGCCGTCGAGGCGGTGGCCGGCGGGCCGCGTGAGCTGGTCGTGGAGTTCTGCGGTACCCCGGCAATTCCCCCCGGCGTGGCCGCCGCCGATGCCGGCGCCAAGCTCACCGATGCCGTGGTCGCCACCTTCGCGGGGAGCCGGGTCACGTCGACGCGCCTGGTCGATCACGCTCACGACCCGGTCGACGAGGGCTGACCCTCCGCCACGTCACCCGTCGTAGACTGCGGCCGATGTCCATCAACCGGGGGAGCCGTGTGAACAACCCCAACATGCTCAAGCAGATCCAGCAGATGCAGGCCCGGATGGCGCGGATGCAGGAGGAGCTGGGCGGCATGACCGTGACCGGGACCGCGGGCGGCGGGGCGGTGACGGTGGTCGCCGACGGCCATCAGCAGATCCACAGCGTCGTCATCCAGGCCGAGGTCCTCGAGGAGGGCGCGGAGCTGCTCGGCGACCTGGTGCTCGCCGCCGTCAACTCGGCGCTCGACCAGTCGCGGGAGCTGGCGACTCGGCAGATGGGCCAGCTCACCGCCGGCCTGAACCTCCCCCCCGGCCTGCTCTGATCTGACACGGTGACCCGGCAGCCCGCGGTGGTGACCCTCCGGACGCTTCCCCCGTGCCCATCGGGGTCGCGGGGCGCCCGCCCGACCGCCGGGTGCCCCCCGTGTCGCTGATCCCGGAGCCGGTCGAGCGCCTGGCGGCCGAGTTCGCCCGCCTGCCCGGGATCGGGCCCAAGACGGCCCAGCGGCTCACCTTCTTCTGCCTGCGCAGCGATCCCGGCCAGGTCGCCCGGCTGGCCACCGCCCTGGCGGAGCTGAAGGCGGCGGTGCGCCCCTGCTCCCGGTGCTTCTTCATCGCCGACGACGACCTTTGCGCCATCTGCCGGAACGCGAGCCGCGACGCCTCGGCCATCTGCGTGGTCGAGGACCCCCTGGACGTCATCGCGGTGGAGCGCAGCGGGGGCTTCCACGGCCTCTACCATGTCCTGGGCGGCGCCCTCTCGCCGATCGAGGGGGTGGGGCCGGATCAGATCCGGGTGGCCGAGCTGGAGGCCCGGCTCCGGGAGGGGGAGGTCACCGAGGTGGTCCTCGCCACCGATCCGGACGTGGAGGGGGAGGCGACTGCCCACTACCTCGCGGAGCGGTTGGCGGGCTCCGGGGTGCGCCTGACCCGGCTCGCCCACGGGCTGCCCGCCGGCGCCGACCTGCAGTACGCGGACGAGCTCACCATCGCCCGGGCCCTGGCCGGGCGGCGCAGCCTGGACGCCGGCTGGCTCGCCTAGAGACCTGCGGGCGCCGGCCGGGACTCCGGCTGCTCGCCCCCGGAATCCGGCGCGCGGCGGCCCGAGGGCGCGTCGAGGGCGCCCGGAAGCCTCGTGGAAGAGCCGATCGGGTATCATCCGCGGGCGCGGCGGTATTAGGGTGCCGCCGGCTGGCGCCGGTCCCCGCATTGACGGCGGAGCCTTCCGGCGGTACAATCCGCAAGTTGCCCGCACGGGGAAGGTCCCCGGTCGGAATCCCCGCGTTCAGTTCCGCGACCGGTTCGGAGCGCGGTTAGGTCCTTGACAATTGAAGAGTGGAGACGACTTTCCGCGAAGGCCCTGGGACCGGCGCTCTGCGCCGGATTCCACGCAGGCCTCGTCAACGTTCGAATTTGACCCGCGCAAGCGGGTGAGAACGTTTTTTCGGAGAGTTTGATCCTGGCTCAGGATTAACGCTGGCGGCGTGCATGAAACATGCAAGTCGAGCGCGGTGTGTGGGCTTCGGTCCACACATCTAGCGGCGAACGGGTGAGTAACACGTGAGCAACCTACCTTCGAGTCCGGGATAGCCCTGAGAAATCAGGATTAATACCGGATGTGGTCACGATCGGGCATCCGAACGTGAGTAAAGGCGCAAGCCGCTCGAAGACGGGCTCGCGGCCTATTAGCTTGTTGGTGGGGTAACGGCCTACCAAGGCGGTGATGGGTAGCTGGTCTGAGAGGACGATCAGCCACACTGGGACTGAGACACGGCCCAAACTCCTACGGGAGGCAGCAGTTAGGAATCTTCCGCAATGGGCGAAAGCCTGACGGAGCAACGCCGCGTGGGTGATGAAGACCTTCGGGTTGTAAAGCCCTGTCGGAGGGGAAGAACGCAATGACGGTACCCTCCAAGAAAGCCCCGGCTAACTACGTGCCAGCAGCCGCGGTAATACGTAGGGGGCGAGCGTTATCCGGATTTACTGGGCGTAAAGCGCGTCAAGGTGGCCGGCAAAGTTGGGGGTGAAATTTCAGGGCCCAACCCTGAAACTGCCTCCAATACTGGTCGGCTAGAGTGCGAGAGAGGAAGGTGGAATTCCCGGTGTAGTAGTGAAATGCGTAGATATCGGGAGGAACACCAGTGGCGAAGGCGGCCTTCTGGCTCGCAACTGACACTGTAGCGCGAAAGCGTGGGGAGCGAACGGGATTAGATACCCCGGTAGTCCACGCCCTAAACGATGTGTACTAGGTGTTGGGCGTATTGACGCGCTCAGTGCCGTAGCTAACGCGATAAGTACACCGCCTGGGGAGTACGGCCGCAAGGTTAAAACTCAAAGGAATTGACGGGGGCCCGCACAAGCAGCGGAGCATGTGGTTTAATTCGAGGCAACGCGAAGAACCTTACCCAGGTTTGACATGCACTCGTAAAGCGTGGAAACACGCTCCCCGAAAGGCGGGTGCACAGGTGGTGCATGGCTGTCGTCAGCTCGTGCCGTGAGGTGTTGGGTTAAGTCCCGCAACGAGCGCAACCCCTGTGGTTAGTTAAATCTCTCTAACCAGACTGCTGGGAGAAACCCAGAGGAAGGTGGGGACGACGTCAAGTCATCATGCCCTTTATACCTGGGGCTACACACATGCTACAATGCCCCGTACAGTGGGCTGCAACACCGCGAGGTGAAGCCAATCCCTCAAAGCGGGGCTCAGTTCGGATTGCAGGCTGCAACTCGCCTGCATGAAGTCGGAGTTGCTAGTAACCGCAGGTCAGCACACTGCGGTGAATATGTTCCCGGGCCTTGTACACACCGCCCGTCACACCACCCGAGTCTGGTGCACCCGAAGTCGCTGGCCGAACCCGAAAGGGGCGGAGGTGCCGAAGGTGTGCCCGGTGAGGGGGGTGAAGTCGTAACAAGGTAGCCGTACCGGAAGGTGCGGCTGGATCACCTCCTTTTATGGAGTGACCTGGGTTTGGGGCTCCGGCCCGATCCCGGTCAGTCAACTCAGGTCGTGCAGCAACGCGCGTCGTGAAACCGCCAAGAACGGTGAGCCCTAGGGCTCGCCGGGAGTAACGGCAGTAGCGGGGCGCGGGCCGGGGTGCTCGCATCCCGGGAAGGCCGGCCAGTGGGCAGTGGGAATCTGCTTCAACCGGCGAGCCGCCGAGGCTCGCCACCGAGGCACTGCGTCAAGCCGACGCGGTTAGTCGCTCCACGCTTCAGGGGTCAAGGACGACCTGGCGCGATCTGCGCGCCGGGACCGCGCCCCCTGCGCCGCGAGGCCGACGTGCTCGCCGACCATCGTGGCCGGGGGGTGGCCTGAGCGGCGCGGGCCCCGGGGGCCTTTAGCTCAGGTGGTAAGAGCGCACGGCTGATAACCGTGAGGTCTGTGGTTCGAAGTCCACAAAGGCCCACGCTCGGGTCTGACCACCAGCCGGGGATGTAGCTCAGCTGGGAGAGCACCTGCTTTGCACGCAGGGGGTCGGGAGTTCGAAGTCTCCCCATCTCCAGGGATGAGCTGCGCTCCGCCTCCACTCTTGATTCTCGCGGCCGCACCAGCGGCGGCAACCCCGCTCCTTCATACGTGAATACAAGTCTGCGAATGATCTTCGTCACCGCCGTACTTCAGCGGTGGTGGCGAGACGGATCCTCTTTGTAATACATGTCAGGTGAACACAAACGCGCGCGACCCCGGCCCCAGGGCCGAGGTCGATCCCTTCCTCTCATCCCCGGCGTGGCCGTGGATGAGCGCTGAAAAGTGTGAATAGGAAGGTCAAGCTGATAAGGGCGCACGGTGGATGCCTTGGCACCAAGGGCCGAAGAAGGACGTAGCGTTGCTGCGATAAGCCTCGGGTAGCTGCTAGCGAGCGTTAATCCGGGGATTTCCGAATGGGGCAACCCACCTGGAGTCATGTCCAGGTACTCCCGGTTGAATATATAGGCCGGGTAGAGGGCACGCGGAGAACTGAAACATCTAAGTATCCGCAGGAGAAGATAACATCCCCTTAGTAGTGGCGAGCGAAAAGGGGTGAGCCTAAACCGAGACGGCGTGATAGCCGGCAGGCGTTTCCGTCTCGGGGTCGTGGGACCCTCATGCTCCGCTGCCGTGGAGCGCAGGAGTTACCAAGTCGTCGCCTAGCTGAACAGTTTTGGAACAGCTGGCCGTAGAAGGTGAGAGCCCTGTACGCGAAAGGCGGACGACCTCCTGGAGGTGTTCCCAAGTACCACGGAACACGTGGAATTCTGTGGGAATCTGGGCGGACCATCGTCCAAGGCTAAATACCCTTGGTGACCGATAGTGAACTAGTACCGTGAGGGAAAGGTGAAAAGCACCCCGGAAGGGGAGTCAAAAGTCCCTGAAACCGTGCGCTTACAAGCCGTGAGAGGGCTATGCCCGTATGGGAATGCCTGATTGCGTGCCTTTTGTAGAATGAGCCGACGAGTTACTTCAGTGTGGCGAGGTTAAGGGGTAGACACCCGGAGCCGTAGCGAAAGCGAGTCTGAATAGGGCGTTGTCGCCGCAAGGCGATGGTAGTCGCACTGAGTAGACCCGAAACCGAGTGACCTATCCATGGTCAGGGTGAAGCGCGGGTAAAACCGCGTGGAAGCCCGAACCGACCCCAGTTGAAAATGCGGCGGATGAACTGTGGATAGCGGTGAAATGCCAATCGAACTCGGATATAGCTGGTTCTCCTCGAAATGCATTTAGGTGCAGCGTCGTCAACGGGTCTGTCGTAGGTAGAGCACTGAATGGGCTAGGGGCGATCACCTCGTTACCAAACCCAATCAAACTCCGAATGGCGGCAGATTTTCTGGCGGCAGTGAGACAGTGGGGGCTAAGCTTCATTGTCGAAAGGGAAACAGCCCAGACCACCGGCTAAGGTCCCCAATCGCAAGCTAAGTGGTAAAGGATGTCACGATGTCCAGACAACCAGGATGTTGGCTTAGAAGCAGCCACCATTGAAAGAGTGCGTAATAGCTCACTGGTCGAATGTCATGGCGCCGACAATGATCGGGGCTCAAGCTTGCAACCGAAGCCGTGGATGACCCTCCTTCTGGGAGGGTCGTGGTAGAGGAGCGTTCTGTGGGCAGAGAAGCCCGACCGGAAGGACGGGTGGAGCGTACAGAAGTGAGAATGTCGGCACAAGTAGCGAGAAACGCGTGAGAAACGTGTTCGCCGTAAACCTAAGGTTTCCTGGGCAACGTTACTCGTCCCAGGGTCAGTCGGGACCTAAGCCAAGGCCGAAAGGCGTAGGCGATGGACAGTTGGTCAACATTCCAACACCGCCAAAGACAATTCAAGGCGGCGGGGGACGGGGAAGGATAGGCCTTACGGAGCGATGGTTGACTCCGACGCAGCCAGGTAGGGGGTCGCCGATGAAAGTTGGCGGCAACTCCGAGACGGATGCCAAGGCACCTAGTGCTGATGGGGCCGATTCCATGCCTCCAAGAAAAGCCCGTACCGCTGGTCTAGGCGCCCGTACCGCAAACCGACACAGGTAGGTAGGAAGAGGATTCCAAGGCGATCGAGGGAAACGTGGCTAAGGAACTCGGCAAAATTTCCCCGTAACTTCGGGAGAAGGGGAGCCCTTGACGGTGATCGGCCTCGCGCCGTGAGCTGATGAGGGCCGCAGAGAAAAGGCCCATCCGACTGTTTACTAAAAACACAGGTCTCTGCTAAAGCGTAAGCTGATGTATAGGGGCTGACGCCTGCCCGGTGCCGGAAGGTTAAGTGGAGGGGTGCAAGCTCTGAAATGAAGCCCCGGTAAACGGCGGCCGTAACTATAACGGTCCTAAGGTGGAATCGCTGCCTTAGTAAAATCTGGCTATATGCTGGAACACCCGTGGATCCCGCACTACTAGGCCGAACCGACGTTTGGTATAGTGACAATGTGACGGGTGCGGACAATCAGCAGGAAAGGCTCATCGAGCTGGGTTGGGTACTCGGCTTTGTGGACGGAGAAGGTTGCTTCTCCCTCAGCCTGGTGCGGCAGGTAGGCCGCGCTGGGCGAGTAGGCTACAGGTCGGGGTACCAGATCTTTCATGAGTTCGCAGTGACGCAGGGCGAGAGGAGCATCACGTGCCTCTACCGACTTCGCGAATACTTCGGAGTCGGATCGGTGATTGTGAACCGACGGTATGACAACCATCGGGAGTGCGTTCATCGGTATGTGGTTCGGCGACGAGACGATCTGGAGGCGGTGATCATTCCGTTCTTCAGGGAATACCCGTTGCGGACTGCGAGACGTGAGGACTTCGAGAAGTTCGCGACGTGCGTGGCGATGATGTCGTGTGGACACCACCGCACGCCGTCCGGATTTGGTGAAGTGATCGGCATTGCGGAGACGATGAACAGACGCAAACCTAGAACAACCATTGGTGAGAATCCTCAGAGGCCATACGCCAGACACCCGGACGGCCCGAGTGAAGATATGGTCCCGTCTGCATGGCGACATGCAGGAGAGGTGCCGGCTCACGGCACCTCCGCCTGGGATACCAGGTAAGAGCAGAGCGAAATTCCTTGTCGGGTAAGTGAAACGAGCCCGTACCGGCTAATATCGGTGAAGCCCTACTGGTAGGCGTGCGGCCGCCAGGGGTGATACCGAGGGAAGTCACCTCCACTGAGGAGGTTGACCCTGTATCGACTGAGGCCCTAGTGCCAAGGGTTGGTGGAAGTGCGCAATCCGCGCACAATCTAGCCGCCAGCCAAGACGCCGGTGACTTCCGTGGCGGGAGTCAAAGTTATAGTCAGTGCTACCAGTGATGGTGGATAACCATGAAGTTCCGACCCGCACGAATGGCGTAACGAGATGGGCGCTGTCTCGGCCACGTACTCGGCGAAACTGAAGTACCTGTGAAGATACAGGTTACCCGCAGCAGGACGGAAAGACCCCGTGGAGCTTTACTACAACCTGCCACTGAGATGGGGTCTAGCATATAGAGGATAGCTGGGAGACGGTGAAGCGTGGTCGCTAGATTGCGTGGAGTCAACCTTGGAATACCAGCTTTGCTAGACTTTATTTCTAACCGGGACCGTGATCCGGTTTCGGGACCGTGGCAGGCGGGTAGTTTGACTGGGGCGGTCGCCTCCCAAAAGGTAACGGAGGCGCCCAAAGGTTCCCTCAGCCTGGATGGAAATCAGGCCTAGAGAGTGTAATGGCACAAGGGAGCTTGACTGTGAGGCCTACAAGCCGAGCAGGGACGAAAGTCGGGCATAGTGATCCGACGGCTCTGAATGGAAAGGCCGTCGCTCAACGGATAAAAGCTACCCCGGGGATAACAGGCTGATCTTGCCCAAGAGTTCACATCGACGGCAAGGTTTGGCACCTCGATGTCGGCTCGTCGCATCCTGGGGCTGGAGTATGTCCCAAGGGTTGGGCTGTTCGCCCATTAAAGCGGTACGCGAGCTGGGTTTAGAACGTCGTGAGACAGTTCGGATCGTATCCGCTGTGGGCGCAGGAGATTTGAGGGGAGCTGACCTTAGTACGAGAGGACCGGGTTGGACGGACCGCTGGTGCACCGGTTGTTCTGCCAAGAGCACCGCCGGGTAGCTATGTCCGGATGGGATAAGCGCTGAAAGCATCTAAGTGCGAAGCCCACCCCAAGATAAGATCTCCCACCGGATTAACCGGGTAAGACCCCAGCAAGACTAGCTGGTTGATAGGCCGCAGGTGTAAGGGGGGCAACCCCTTGAGCTGAGCGGTACTAATCGGTCGAGGGCTTGACCTTTCTATCCCACACTCTTCAGCGCAGTGCAGGGCGGCGACCCGCGGGTCGCCGGCGCGATCGTTGTTCGCCCGACATGAAGTGGGTCCGGAGCCGCGCGTGGCTCTCAGACGCAGACTTGGTTCCTTCTTACGAAAGAAAGGAGATATTCGGTGACCATAGCGGTGGGGAGACACCTGTTCCCATCCCGAACACAGCAGTTAAGCCCACCAGCGCCGATGGTACTGCCCTGGCAACGGGGTGGGAGAGTAGGTCGTTGCCGAGTATCTCTTTCTTTCGTTACGGAGCGATTCCAGACACCTTGAATATGGATCCGAGGGGCAGCGGTTGATGTCTACGTCATCCGCGTCGAGATCACTTGATCACCCTCAGCACCACGTTGCCCGTCTTCTGCTCGGTCTCAACGTACCTCGTCGCCTCGACCACCTCCTCCAGCGAGTAGGAGCGATCGATGACGGCGCGATATCTCCCCGCTTCGATCAGCTCCTTGATGAGCACGGCGTCCTTCCTCGAGTAGCGCGGCGGTATCACCATCACGGTGCTCAAGCCACTGACGTGAAGCGGGGCCAGGGCCATGAGTACGTTGCGCAGCCCGTCTGTCCCGATGTAGACGCCGCCCGGCCGCAGTGAGCTGCGACAGCGCTGGAAGGAGTGCTTGCCGACCGCGTCGAATATGATGTCGTACAACTCGCCGTTCTCGGTGAAGTCCCGCTCCGTATAGTCGATGACCTCATCGGCACCGAGCCCCTTCACGACCGCGACGTTCCTGGTGTTGCACACCGCGGTGGTGTGAGCAGCGACGGCTGCTGCGAGCTGCACGGAAGCTGTGCCGATCGAGCCCGAGGCTCCGTAGATGAGCACGCGCTGACCGCCGCGCAGCCCCGCGCGCCTCAGGTTCATCTGGGCGAGGAGAGCCCCGTCGTAGATCGCCGCCGCTTCCTCGAAGGTGATCCCGTCAGGCATGTGGGCGATTGGAGCGGTTTCGCGAACGCAGACGTACTCCGCGTGCGTGCCGAACCTCCACGGGTTCAGCCCGAAGACCTGATCGCCGATCTGGAACTCGGTCACGGCGGGGCCGACGCTTGCAACCTCCCCGGCAAACTCGGTGCCGAGGATTGGCCGCCTCGGCCGGCGCAGCCCGGTGACAAGGCGAGACGCGAAGGGTCTACCGCTGCGAAGCCCGGTGTCCGTCCTGTTGACGGTCGTCGCGTGGACTCTGACGAGGACCTCATGGTCGCTGGGATCGGGCTGCGCGACCTCCTCCAGACTCAGCACCTCAGGGGGCCCATACGTGTCGTGGACAACCGCCCTCATGCGTCACAACCTCATCGGGGATGCCGTCGGTGTCGATGGTACGCGCGCCCGACACTGGTCATGACAATGAATGTCCCTCGGCGCAGTAACCAAGGCGCGGCATGCTTCCGGATGTGGCTCGCGAGCGCTTCAATCGCGAGGCGGCCCGCGGCCTGGGATCGCTGCCGGGTGGTCTTTCCGGTGGGGCGGCCCAGACGCCGGGTGCCTGTCCTCGGGCGACGGGGCAGGCGACGGCGCCGGCTACTAGACTGCTCACCCGATGGGACTGGTGTACTCGGGGGTGCCGACCCCCCTGGCGCGGGCCCTGGTGGACGGCCTCGGGCTGCGCGTGGCGGTGGAGACCGGGACCAACCTCGGGGACGGCACCGCTGCGCTGGCCGAGATGGTTGATCGCGTCTGGACCGTGGAACTGTCGCCCAAGTACGCGGAGTGGGCGCGCGCCCGCCACGCTGGAACCCCGGCGATCACCCTCCTCGAGGGCGACTCGGCGACGGTTCTCGCCGAGCTGGCGCCGCGCATCGACCAGCCCACGCTGTACTGGCTGGACGCTCACTGGTGCGCGGGCGACAGCGCCGGCTTCGAGGCGCAGTGCCCGCTGCTCGGAGAGATCGAGGCTCTCGACTCCTCGCCGGCAGCCGCCGAGAGCGCGATCCTGATCGACGACGCCAGCTTCTTCCTGGCCTCCCCGTACCCCGACTACCGGAGGAGCGACTGGCCCCCCTTCATGGAGGTGGCCGACCGGTTGCGAGCACGGTATCCGCGCCACGTCACCACACTCCTCGACGTGATCATCGCCACCCCTCCTGCGGGCCGGGCCGTCGTTGAGCGTTTCTGGCAGGCGAAGCGGGACGCCGACATGGCCGAGAGCAGGGAGCGCGCGCTGCGGGCGGAGCAGGCTCTCCGCGCGCGCTCCCTGCCGCGCGGCGAGCCCTGATACATGGTTCGGGTGGAGCGAGCGAGCCGACGGCCCCACTGTCTGCGCCCGGGTCGGCCAGGGAGCCGGTGTAGACTCCGCACCTGCCGCGCCGAGGTGGTGGAATAGGTAGACACGCTAGCTTGAGGGGCTAGTGAGCGCAAGCTCGTAGGGGTTCGAGTCCCCTCCTCGGCACCAGGGCCCCGCCGTGCTCTGCAGCAGCGGACGGCTGGAGGGCGCGATGGCAGGCTGGCGATATCCGGAGGCGGGTGGCACCCAGGATGTCTTCTTCGACCGCGCCACGTCCGGCGCGCTCCCCACGATCGTGGCGGGGGAGGGCATCCACCTCACCGACGATCGGGGGAGGCGCCTCCTCGACGTCTGCTCCGGGCCATTCTTGGCCGGACTCGGTCAGGGCAACGAGCGGGTGCTCCAGGCGATGCTGGAGCAGGGACGGCGGCTGACCTACACCTACTCGCGCACCACCCGGCACCCCGCCAACGCGGCCCTCACCGAGCGGCTGGCGTCACTGGCCGGCCCCGGCTTCGAGCGCGCGCACCTCACCTCGGGAGGCTCGGAGGCGGTCGAGATGGCCCTCAAGTTCCTCCGTGCCCATGCGGTTGCCACTGGACAGCCGAAGCGCCACCGCGTGATCTCGCTGATGCCCGGCTATCACGGGGCGACCTTCCAGACCCTCGGCCTGAACGGCGACCTCAACGTGCCGGCCCTCTGGGGGCCGATGACGGTCTGCTCGGACAAGATCCCGGCCCCGCTGACGTTCCGGGCCAGCGGTCCGGAGCAGGCGGCGGCCGACAGCCTGAGCGCCCTGGAGGAGACCATCGAGCGGGTTGGGGCGGGACGGGTCCTGGCCCTGGTGATGGAGCCGATCGGCGGCCAGGCCTCAGGGGTCAACGTGCCCCACCCCTCCTTCGCACGCGGGGCCCGCGCCATCTGCGATCACCACGGCATCCGGCTCGTCTTCGACGAGAGCGTGTGCGCCTTCCGGACCGGGCGATTCCTCGCCGCCCACCACCTTCCCGACGCACTGCCCGACGTCGTGGTGCTCGCCAAGGGGCTGGCGGCCGGCTACGCGCCGCTCGGCGCGGCACTGATGCCGGCAGGGATGGTGGAGGAGGTCGCTGCCTCCACCGGCTTTCTGGTGGCCCACTCCTACGATGCCAATCCGATCGCCTGCGCCGCCGGGGCGGCCGTCCTCGACGAGATCGTCGAACGCCACCTGATCGCCCACGCGGAGGAGATGGGGGCGCGCATCCGGGCCGGTCTGGCGCGGCTCGCCGCCGGCTCGCCGCTCATCGGCGAAGTCCGGGGCCGGGGGCTGCTGCTCGCCATCGAGCTGGTCGCCGACTGGGAGACCATGGCGAGGTTCCCGGCCGATGTCGACCCCGGCGCGGTGGTGCTCCGACACGGTGTCGAGCACGGACTTCTCCTCTACTCGCGGCGCCAGAACGCCGGCCGATTCGGCGACTGGCTGCTGATCGCCCCGCCGCTGGTCATCGACGAGGCCGGGTGCGATGACCTGCTCGAGCGGCTGGAGACCACCCTGGCCAGTGCGGCGGGGGAGCTCCTGCCCCAGCCCGGAGGCGCCGGTTGAACGTTCCCCCTGGTGGCCGTCCAGCCGGCGACGGTGCCGGAATGCGGCCGGCACCCCGGGTGGCATAGTTCGGACGATGACCACCGAGCCGCGCCCGCTACCCGTCGACCCCCTCGCCGGCCTGGCGCGAGAGCTGCTCGCCGAGCTGGGCGAGGACCCCAACCGGGAGCCGCTGCTGCGCACCCCGGCCCGGGTGGCCGAGAGCCTCCGCTTCCTCACCCAGGGGTACGGCATCGACGTCAAGGACGTCATCCGCGACGCCGTCTACGCCGAGCCCTACGAGGAGATGGTCCTGGTCCGGGACGTGGAGGTGTACAGCCTCTGCGAGCACCACCTTCTGCCCTTCTACGGGCGGGCCCACATCGCCTACATGCCCCGGGGACGGATCGTCGGGCTGAGCAAGCTGCCCCGGGTGGTGGACGTCTTCGCCCGCCGTCTCCAGGTCCAGGAGCGGCTCACCACCCAGATCGCCGAGGCCCTCGACGAGGCGCTCAGCCCGTACGGCGTCGCCGTGGTCATCGAGGCCTTCCACCTCTGCATGATGATGAGGGGCGTCCAGAAGCAGAACAGCCAGACGGTGACGTCGTCGCTCACCGGCGTGTTTCGCAACGACCCCAAGACCCGCAGCGAGTTCCTGGAGCTGATCGGCCGCCGTCCACGCTGATCCGGCCGGCGGCCGACGGGGACCGGGGGCGAGTGAGTTGACTCAGGCTTGGGGCGGCGCCACCAGGAAGTCCTGGGTGATCCACCCGTGGCCCTGGAGATGCCACCAGATCGTGCCCGCCGCCTGACCGCTGCTCGAGTCGGTCTCCGCGGTGTAGGTGGGCCCCTGGTCCAGGGTGTACTGGCTCCCCGAACCTGACGCGCTCCAGGCCAGGCAGCCGGCGGTGCCGGAGGCGTGGCCGGCGCTCGAGTAGACGTCGGCACAGCCCGTTCCGGGGCCGAAGATGTAGCTGGCCGTTCCCACCACGGGGTTGTATCCGGAGCTCTGGGCGCAGGCGACGTCGAGCGGATGCCAGACGCCGGAGTCCTCGAACACGTACGAGTAGCAGACGGCGCCACCGCCGGTCGCGGAGTAGTCGAACTGCTGGTATCCCGCCGTGTTCCCGCTGCCCAGGATGGGGCCGGTGCTGGTGGTCAGGCAGTCCTTCCCCGCCGTGGGGGTGCAGCTCTCGGTGACGTCCATCCCCATCTCCGTCCCGATGGTCCCGAAGGTCGCGTCGAGGACGGACTGGAAGGTCTGCGAAGGAGCCGCCTGGGTGATCGCACCCAGCTCGATCTCGCCCTTGCAAGGCGCCATCGAGGATGAGCCTGGGACCACGCCGGTGACGGTGCCACCGCCCGGGACGGTGAAGCTCACCTCGCCGACCGACGGCGCCGCTCCCGAGCACTGACCCGGCTGGACGTCACCGGTGTGCCAGCTGATGGTGGCGGTCGCCTCGCCGGACTGCGGCCACCAAGCGTCGAGGGCGATCCGGTCCGGCACCAGCCAGGCGCTGCCGCTGGGCGGTGTCCCCTGGAGGCTGGTGGTCAGTGAGCCGCCGTTGCTGTCCATGAGCTCCGCGGCCAGGGCTCCGCTCAGCTGGCACGCCTTGCTGGAGTGGTTGGCGAAGAGCGCGGTCAGTCCCTGCTGACCCCCGGAGGCGGAATTCTCAGCGCCCAGCACCGCGGTGAGCTCGGAGCCGGTGCACGCCGTGCTGGCGGCTGTGGGCGTGGCCGAGGGGGCGGTGGCAGTGGGGGTGGAGGTCGTCGCCTGAGTGGGGGTGGGAGAGCTGGGTGTTGTCGAGCCTCCGCAGGCGCTGAGCGCCACGGCCGGCAGCAGCAGCATGGAGAAGAGAGCGCGCGCGATGACCGGAGGACGGACGGAATTAGGCATGGCGGCTATCCTGCTCGGGAGTACAGGGGTTGTGCAATGGCCAAGCCTCGCCGGCGGCCACGGATCACCCCGCGACGACCCGCCCGTAAGATGACCCGGATGGCGACGCCGACTGACGCTCGCGTGCCCATTCGGGAGACGGGACGCGGTGGCGGCTCACGGCCGGCCCTCAGCACGATCGGCGACCGCGACTTGGCGGCCCTGCTCCGGGAGATGGGACAGCCGCCCTGGCGCGCCCGCCAGCTGCGCGAGGCGACCTGGCAGCCCTACGTGAGCGGCTTCGAGGCGATGCGGCAGCTTCCCGGGGAACTGCGCGCCGAGCTCGGTGACCGGCTCCGCTTCAGCACCGCCGCGGTGACCTCGGAGCGGGTGGCGGACGCCGGGTTGACCCTCAAGCTGCTCTGCGCCCTCGAGGGACCCCAGACGGTCGAGACCGTGGCGATGGAGAGCCCCGCCCGGGGCGTCAGCGGCCGCCGGGCCACCGTCTGCGTCAGCACCCAGGTCGGCTGCGCGGTCGGATGCCCCTTCTGCGCCACCGGGCGCATGGGACTGCGCCGCAGCTGCACTCCCGCCGAGGTCGTCGATCAGGTCAGGCTGGCCGGTCAGGCCCTCTCCCGCCACGCGCTGGGGCCGGTCACCCACGTGGTCTACATGGGCATGGGGGAGCCCCTCGCCGCGTACGAGACCACGGTGGCCTCGCTGCGCATCCTGGCCGCAACTGGTGGAATCAGCCCGCGGCGGATCACGGTCTCCACCAGCGGGGTGGTGCCGGGCATCCGCAGGCTGGCCGCCGAGGGGCTGCCGGTGACCCTGGCGGTGTCGCTCCACGCCGCCAGCGACGCGCTGCGCGACCGGCTGGTGCCGCTGAACCGTGCCCATCCGCTGGACGCGCTGCTGGCGGCGGCCGGAGCCTACGCGCGAACCACCGGTCGCCGGCTCAGCCTGGAGTGGTGCCTGATCGGCGGGGTGAACGATGGCCTCGACCAGGCCGCCGGGCTGGTGGGGATCGCCCGGAGGCTCGGCGCCCACGTCAACGTCATCCCTATGAACCGGATCGAGGGCAGCCCCTGGGGGCCGCCCCCGGCGGCCGTCGGGCGCGCCTTCCTGCGCCATCTCACCGGGGCGGGGGTGAGGGTGACGGTGCGGGACACCCGCGGCGGGGAGGCGGAGGCGGCCTGCGGGCAGCTGCGCGCCGCGCTCGAGCCGAGGAGGCAGCTGCGTCCGGACGGCACGCTCACGCCGCAGCGAGCGGTGCGGCATGGCGCACCAACGCGGGGCTGAGGAACTGACCGCACCTGCCGGGCGGGGCGACCGCCCCAATTCAGAGGGTCCGCAAAGCCCCTAGGCGGAGGCCTGCTTGCTGGCGGTGCGGATGCAGCGGGTGCAGAGGGTCGTCTTGACCCAGCGGCTGCCCTCGAGCACCCGCGTCGACTGCAGGTTGGGCATGAAGCGGCGGCGGGTCCGGACCTTGGAGTGGCTGACGTTGTTGCCGACCATCGGCCCCTTGCCGCAGCGGTCGCACTTCTGGGACATGGTGGTGAGGTGTGATCCCTGAGCGGCCGGAGCGGCACCTGGGCCGGCCCCGGCGGCATACTTAGCAATCCCTGCGCCGGACGTGGAGCCATGTCCGGCGTTGGTTCTGGGCGAGAATAGCACAGCGGCCATGCCGCATCTGATGGGAGCGACGTGACGAGCAGACAGCGGACGGCGGGGCCCCTCAGCCACACCGCGGGGCTGGGCCGGATCGAGGTGTCGCCGCGGGTGGTGGCCTCGATCGTCGGCCACGTCGCCAACGAGTGCTACGGGGTCGTCGGCATGGCCGCCCAGGGCCTGCGCGACGGGATCGCCGAGCGGCTCAACCGGGAGACCGTCCACCGCGGGGTCACGGTCGAGATCCAGGAGGGCGGGCTGGTGATCGAGCTCTACATCATCGCCCAGTACGGCACCCGCATCAGCGAGGTCGCCCACAACCTGATGAGCGCGGTCAAGTACGAGGTCGAGAAGACCCTGGGGGTGGATGTCATCGCGGTCAACGTCAACGTTCAGGGCATTCACCTGGAAGAGGGCGATGACCGGCGCTGACGGCGCGGTGGCGGCCAGTCCACGACAGCCGTTGCGGGAGATCGACGGCGACGCGCTCCTGGCCGGGCTGCGCAGCTCGCTGGCCTGGCTCCAGGCCAACCAGGAGCAGGTCAACGAGCTCAACGTCTTCCCGGTGCCGGACGGCGACACCGGCTCCAACATGTATCTGACCCTCCGCTCGGCGGTCGAGGACGCCCAGGCGGCCCCGGTCCCGTCCTCGGCCGGCTCGGTGATGCGGGCCGCCGCCCACGGCTCCCTGATGGGAGCGCGTGGCAACAGCGGGGTCATCCTCTCCCAGATCTTCCGCGGCTTCGCGCAGGGGGTCGCGGATCGGGACCACCTGGACGCAGCCGGTGTCGCTGACTGCCTCAGCGAGGGAGCCCGGGTCGCCTACAAGGCGGTCATGAAGCCCACCGAGGGGACCATTCTCACCGTGGTGCGCGAGGCCGCCGAGGCCGCCCAGCGCGCCGCGGCCACCAACTTCGACATCCGTGCCGTGCTCGACGAGACGGTGCGCGAGGCACACGGCGCCGTCGAGCGGACCATCGACCAGCTGGCCGTGCTGCGCGAGGCCGGGGTGGTCGACGCAGGCGGGTTCGGGCTGGCCGTGATCTTCGAGGGGCTGACCCGGGCGGTCGGTGAGTCGGACGAGGCGGCCCGGCGGCCGCGCCTGGTACGAGAGCGCCGCAGCGGCGAGCCCCGGGTGCGACGGCCAGAGGATCCCGCGGTGACCCCCCGGGACGACCTGGCGGTTCCCGCCGCCGCCACGTCGTCACCGACTGCCGCTCATCCCGCGGCGGGCCGGCGTCGCGGTGCGGCGGCGGTCGCGCGCCGTGAGCAGGGCTGGGGCTACTGCACCGAGTTCATGATCAGCGGCCCGGGGCTCGACGTGGAGGCCCTCCGCGAGGAGCTGGGCGGGCTCGGCGACTCCAGCCTGGTGGTCGGCGACGCCGACCTGGTCCGGGTCCACATCCACACCGGCGACCCCGCTGCCCTCATCGGCGTGGCCGCCCAGCGCGGGGGTCTCTCCAACCTCAAGGTCGAGGACATGACGGCTCAGCACCACGAGATCCTGGTCCGCGCCGACCGCAGCGAGATGTCCGCGGCGGTGGAGGGCGGGCCCGTCGGTGCCGGCGTGACGACCACTGCCCCGGTTGCCCCGCAGGCGGGCTTCGTGAAGCCAGCGGGGCCTGCCTCGAGCGCACCGGGCACCATCGGGTCCCCGGCGCCCTCCGGGGCCGCGGCGAGCCGGCGGTTCGCCGTGGTGGCGGTCGCCCCCGGGGACGGGTTCCAGGAGATCTTCCGGAGCCTTGGGGCCGACGCCGTGGTGGAGGGTGGTCAGACCATGAACCCCTCGACCCAGGACCTCCTCTCGGCGGTCAAGGGGACCGGGGCGAGCTCGGTGGTGATCCTCCCCAACAACGGCAACGTGATCATGACCGCCGAGCAGGTCCAGCACCTCGCCGAGGGGATCGACGTGCGGGTGGCCCCGTCACGCAACGTGCCTCAGGGGATCAGCGCCATGCTGGCCATCGACCCCGGGGGTGACGGCCCGGCCAACGCCCGCCGGATGACCGAGGCGATGCCCCGCGTCTCCGCCGTGGAGGTGACCCGGGCGGTGCGCGACAGCGGCATCAACGGTCTCCAGATCCACGCCGGCGAGGTGATGGCCCTGGTGGACGACGAGATCGTCCAGACCGGTGATGACGACGCGTCGGTGATCGAGGCCGTGCTCCGCAACCATGACACCCCGCCCGAGCTGGTCACCGTCTACTGGGGCGCCCAGGTCGACCAGGGCGCGGCCGCGGCACTGGTCGACCGCTTGCGCGCCGCTTTCCCGGAGGTCGAATTCGAGCTGCACCGGGGCGGCCAGGACCACTACCCCTACATCCTCTCCCTGGAGTGAGGCCGCGCGCCGGGCGCGCTCAGCTCAGGGCAGGAGGCGGTCCGGGGTCCCGTTGAAGCCGGCGTAGATCGAGAAGGTGTCGCCCGCGGTGGCGGTCTTGGCCACCGCGTAGAAGAGGTTCCAGTAGCAGGCGGTGTTATCCGGGTTGGATGCGCATCCGGAGGGCAGGGTGTAGTTGGACGGCACCGAGATCTCGAACTGGAGCCACTGGCCGTTCCAGAGGGTTCCGCCCGTGCTGCCCGCGGTCTGGATGACGGCGTCCGTGGTCTTGCCGCCGGCATCCGGGTTGCCCGCTGCCCCGCTCGAGCTGGCATTGCCCTCGTTCCCATAGCTGTCGCTGCCGAGCGACGGCCCGAGGTCCTGGATGCTATAGCCGGTGGGCATCGACGCGAAGGAGGTGGGGGTGCTGCACGACCCGCCGCTGGAGTTGGGTGGCGCGAACCCCAGGAAGGCCGCACCGCCGCCCACGTCGCCGGGGTCGAAGAGGTCGATAGTGATGGTCTGGCCGGCGTAGGCCGGATCCAGGTAGAAGATCGGGATCTGGAAGTCCTGGCACTGGCCACCCTGCACCGGGGTGTAGACGGTCATGTCGTCCATCGCGGAGACCGTGCAGGTGCCGCAACTCCCCCCGGTGGAGGAGACGACCCGCACCGAGTACGCCTTGTGGGCCAGCGGGTATCCGCTTGCAGCCGCGGTGAGCGGGTTGATCGTCACACCGGTGTTGGTCAGGGTATCCACCTCGAGGCGGTAGTACTCGGGGGTGGACGAGCTGTTGGTGATGTACCCGGTGGCGGTGCCGGTGGTGGGGTAGGCCGTCCGGTACAGCTGCTGGTCGTTCGTGTAGTTGGAGTCTGCGACGTTGCTGATTTGGCCAGTTGGGTCGTCTATCGAGATCCAGTTGTGGAACATCGCGGGGACCTTACCGGTCACCTTGGTCGAGGAACCCGCGCTGCCGTATCCCCCCCAGTAGATGTAGCTGCTGGTCCCGAGCGTGCTGCCCTCCAGCCCGGTGGCGTTGTACGGGTAGAAGATCTGCTGGTCGAGCTCCGTGTCGTTGAGATCGGAGGCGAGGGTCGGGACCGAGAAGAGCGTGTAGGCCATAGCGGCGTAATCGGCTTTGGTCGCGTCCGGTTGCTGGGTGCCGCAGGCACTGCCGTTGCCGCTCGAGCAGTCGTCGGGGAAGTCGCCGTCGTCCTCGTGGAGCGTGTAATCGCCGTTGTTGTTGTTGTCATCGGTGTTGGGGGCGAAGCTAGGGTTGTAGATCTGGACGTCCACGGTGCTATTCGCCGGGACGGTGATCAGGTAGTTCTGGCCGCCGTTGCCGTTGATCCCTGAGATGCCGGTGGTCTCGGTACCGTTGAGCGGACTGATGTTGTGGAAGTTGACTGTGCTGTCCGCCGCGGCACAGGAATCGGACGAGCCGAGAGGGCCGCAGCTGGTCGCCGAGTTATTCGGGTCGGGTGTGTATCCATCGCCCTCGGATCGGTCGACGCTCCAGCCCTCGGAGCGGAGGATGTAGAAGTTGCCCGAACTGCCCAGACCGCTGGGAGGGGTGGCGCAATAGGCGCCGGCCTGCCCCGCCGTGGGTACGCCGTCGCAGTTGGTGGTGGCGGCGAGGCCCGACCCGAGCTGGCTGCCGGGTTGACCGAGCTGGATGGGCGGTAGGTACTCCGCGGTGGCGTTCCGGACAACCGCATGGGGCCCGAATCCGACCAGCTGGAGGAAGGTGACCGGCACGTTGACCGACACCGTCACCTCGAGCTGGTTGGTGGTTCCCGCCGGCGCCTGGACCACCGCGCAGGGTGCGGGGGCGCTGGCGATGTTGGCGAGCGTGGTGGTGGTCGGGCAGGCGCTCTCGAAGCCGTTGCGGGCCACCTCCACCAGGGCGGCGTTGGTCGCTGCCGCGTAGTTACCGGGCAGGTAGGCGACGCCGGCCAGGGCGCCCGCTGCCGCCGCCCGCTCGACCTGGTCACTGCTGAAGTAGCTCATGCCGGCGTCGACGGCGAGTCCGGCGATGGCCAGGAGGAGCACCGCCATCAGCGCGAAAAGGAGCATCACCTGGCCGCGCGCGGTGCGGCGGCCGTCGCGGGTCGGGCGTGGCCTCATCGCAGTCTTCACTCCACTGGAGCCAGGCGGACGACCGTGTACCTGGTCTCCGTCTGCGTGAACATGGACAGGGTGGGGGAGGTGTACTTGAATTGGACGAGCACCCCCAGCTCGGCCTCGTTGGGATGGATCTGGACGCGCAGATCGAGCGTGTAACCGGCCGTACCCTGCAGCGTCCATGCACCGCCGACAAGCTGGTAGACGTCGATCGGCTCACCGGCCGTGTAGGCGCCGTTGTTGGGTGGGCAACCGCCGCTCGTATAGGGGGTACCGGTGGCGAAGAGCCCGCCGTTGGTGCAGGAGGTGGGCTCGTAGATCGCGATCTCCTGCACCACGGCGTTGGGCATGGTGCCGGTGAAGATCGGGACCATCTGCTGGATGATCGCCTGGTCCGCGGCGCAGGGATTCGTGTTGAGCCCCGACTGGCATGCGGCGACGACCGTGGGGTAACCGTCGTTGCCCAGCTCGGCTGCGTAGCGCGCGCCGGCCCGCGTGGCCTGCAGGGCGGTGTCGTTGTCGCCGATGAGATCCGCTGCGGTCCAGCCGCCGAGGAAGAGCACCACCATGACGGGCACCACGATGGCGAACTCCACCATCGCCTGCCCGCTGCGCCGGGACCGACGCCTCATGGCTGCGGCTCCAGGCGGAAGAGGTTGTCGGTGGTCAGCGTGAAGCCGCCTGCGGTGGCGAGGAGCGAGTAGTGATAGGTGATCTGCAGCTCCGCGAAGTCCGGGGAGCCGACCACCGTGCGTGCACCGGGGAGCCAGTTGGAGACCGACGCAGTCCCATTCTGCGCATAGATGTCCTCACACGGACCGGAGCAGCCGGAAGTGACCGTTGTGAAGGAGCCGCCGCTCTGCGTCATCTTCCAGATCACGATCTGGGTCACGGTGGTGAGCGGCGCGCTGTTGAAGCCCTGCTGGTCCATCGCGCAGATGGCGATCTGATCGGCGGTCGCGGCCTGCCCGGCATTGGGACAGCTGGCCGCCAGTTGCAGACAGAGGCCGCCCGGCGTGTAGGACATGCAGTTGCCCTCGGTGGAGATCAGAGCCACCCCAACGTCAGCCGCGTGCTCGACCGCGCCCCGCCCGTAGAGGAAGAAGCCGGCGTTGACGATGGAGAAGAGGAGGAAGAAGAAGAGCCCGCCCACCAAGGCGAACTCGACCAAGCCCTGCCCTCTCTGACCCGGGCGTGGGGTCCGCTGACGATGGGGTGGCAGGATCCACCGCACTCTTGTCTTCCTTACTCCGGGCACCACGACACGCGCACCGCTGGGAGCGCCAGGTCAAAACTGTACCGAATGACGCGGTTGCTGTATCAGACGTCGCTGAGCTGTTACGAAAATGTGGAGACGACCCTCAGAGAGGCAGGCCCCGGGAAGTCCTGCGGGCCCATCCTGTGCCTAGAGTCGGCTGGATGCCCGACGTCGCCGACGCCCGTGGCCGGCGGGTGGGCCGGATCCTGAAGCTTCCCAGCGCCTGCTGGCCGGACACGCCGGTGGCGGGGCTTCCCGGCGTCGGCCCGGCCCGGGCCAGGGGTCTCGGCCGGCTGGGCATCGTCACCGCCTCGGACCTGCTCCTCCACCTGCCCCGCCGTTACGAGGACACCCGAGACCTGGTGCCGGTTCGGGAGCTGCGCGCCGGCGTGGTGCAGACGGTCCGGGTGCGGGTGCGCGAGGTCCGCGCCCATCACAGCCCGAGGCGGCACATGGCGCTGGTCGAGGCCACCCTCGAGGACGGCGGCGGCAGCGTCGGCGCCATCTGGTTCAACCAGCCGTATATCGCCGGCCAGGTTCCCCCCGGCACCGAGCTCCTGGTCAGCGGCAAGGTGGTCAGCGGCCTGCACGGGCTGAGCTTCCAGAACCCCCGCTTCGAGCGGGCCAGCAGCGATCCCCGCCACGTCGGCCGGCTCGCCGCCGTCTACCCGGAGACGGAAGGGGTCACCTCCGTCTTCCTCCGGGGTTTGATCGCCCGGCTGCTGCCGGTGGCCGAGCAGATGCCCGACCGGCTGCCTCCCGAGGTCCGCCAGGCCGACGGCCTGATGCCGCTGGCCGATGCGCTCCGCCAGGTGCACCTCCCCGACGAGGAGAACGCCGCCGCAGGCGCCCGGGAGCGGCTGGGCTTCGAGGAGCTCTTCCTGATCCAGCTCGCGGCCGACCGGGCCCGGCGCCGGCGACTGAAGTCGACCGGGGTGGTGGTCGCGTACGACGTCGCGGTCGCCCGCGCCTTCTCGGCCGGGCTGCCCTTCCGGCTCACCGACGGCCAGCGGATCGCCGCCCACCAGGTGCTCGCCGACCTCGCCGCCCCAGGACCGATGAACCGCCTGCTCCAGGGCGACGTGGGCAGCGGCAAGACTGCGGTGGCTGCGATGGCCGCCCTGATGACCTGCCGCTCCGGCCACCAGTGCGTGGTGATGGCACCCACCGAGATCCTGGCCCGCCAGCACTATGTGACCCTGGAGGCCCTGCTCGCCCCCTACGGCCTCTCGCCGCGGCTGCTCCTGGGCAGCACGGGGAGCCGGGCCCGGCGCGAGATCCTGGAGGGGCTGGCGGCCGGGCGCGACCCGCTCGTGGTCGGGACCCACGCCCTCATCGAGGACGACGTGGTGCTCAACGACCTGGGCCTGGTGGTCGTCGACGAGCAGCACCGCTTCGGGGTCGCCCAGCGTCAGCGGCTGCGCCTCAAGGCGCGCGCCATGCCCAACTTCCTGGCCATGACCGCGACCCCGATCCCGCGCTCGCTGACCCTCACCCTCTACGGCGACGTGGACGTCAGCGAGCTGCGCGAGATGCCTCCGGGCAGGCTCCCGGTCGAGACCCGGGTGGTCCCGCCCCAGGAGCGCGAGCAGGCGTACGAGTTCGTGCGGGCCCAGGTGGCGGAGGGGCGTCAGGTCTTCGTGATCTGCCCCCTGATCGAGGAATCGGACAAGTTGGGCGTGAAGTCGGTGACCGCCGAGCACCGCAAGCTGGCCGGGGAGGTGTTCCCCGACCTGCGCGTCGAGATGCTCCACGGCCGGATGCCGGCCCGCGAGAAGGCCGAGCGGATGGCCCGGTTCGCCTCCGGCGAGGCCGACCTGCTGGTCGCGACCTCGGTCGTGGAGGTGGGCGTCGACATCCCCAACGCGACCGTGATGATCGTCGAGGGCGCAGAGCGCTTCGGGCTGGCCCAGCTCCACCAGCTCAGGGGGCGGGTCGGGCGCGACCGCCACCGGGCCTTCTGCCTGCTCTTCGAGGACGGCATCGACGAGGAGGGGTCGCAACGCCTGCAGGCGGTGGCCAGCACCCAGAGCGGCTTCGACCTCGCCGAGCTGGACCTCAAGCTGCGCGGGCCGGGGGACGTGGCCGGGCTGCGCCAGCACGGCCTCCCCGAGATGCTCGCCGCCGACCTCCTGGACGTCGCCCTCGCCCAGCGCGCGCGCAGCGCGGCCGCCGCCTGGCTGGACCGCGATCCTGGGCTGACCGCCTATGAGCCGCTGCGCGAGGCCATGCACGGCTACTCCAGCATCTTCGACCTGGACTGAGGCGTAGGTGGCCGCCAGTCGGATAACCGGAGGGGAGTGGCGAGGGCGGCTGCTGACCACCCCGCACGGCCTGGAGGTGCGGCCGACCCGTGGCATGGTGCGCCAGGCCCTGTTCAACATCCTGGGGACGCGGGTCGCCGGGGTGCCGGTGGTCGACCTCTACGCGGGAGCCGGGTCGCTGGGGTTCGAGGCGCTCAGCCGGGGGGCGCTGCGCGCCACCTTCGTCGACCGCCGCCCTCAGAGCCTGGCCCTGGTGAGGGAGACGGCCCGCCGCTTCGGCTGCGAGGACCGGGTCGAGGTGGTCAACGCCGACGCCATCACCTGGCTGCGCCGCCGGCCCGAGCAGGTGGGCGGCGCCGGTGTCTGCTTTGTCGACGCCCCCTACAAGGACGAGCGCTTGACCGAGGCGCTGGAGCTGCTCGGAGATCTCGCACCAGCACTCATCGTGTGCGAACATCACCGCGCCCGGGCGCTGCCCGCCGAGCTGGGAGTCCTCATCGCGGTGCGCACCGCCCACTACGGGCTCACCGACCTCACCCTCTACCAGCGTCGAGAGCAGCAGGAGCCGTCCCCATGAAGGAGCGCGTGAGCGAGCGGCGGGTGGCCCTCTACCCCGGGAGCTTCGACCCCATCACCCTGGGCCACCTCGACATCCTGGAGCGGGCCATGGAGATCTTCGACCGGGTGGTGGTGTCGGTCCTGCGCAACCCCGACAAGCAGCCCCTCTTCAGCGTCGAGGAGCGCCTCGAGCTCATCCGTGAGGCGGTCCGCCCCCTGAACGGGGAGGTCGAGGTCGACGCCTTCGACGGGCTCACCGTGGAGCACGCCAAGCGGGTGGGGGCGGTTGCCATCGTCCGCGGCCTGCGCGCGGTGAGCGACTTCGAGAGCGAGTTCCAAATGGCGCTGATGAACCGCCGTCTCGACCCCGACATCCACACCGTGTTCCTCATGACCTCGGCGCCCAACGTCTTCATGTCCTCGGCGCTGGTCAAGGAGGTCTGCCGGCTGGGGGGCGATATCAGCGAGTTCGTCCCGCCGCCGGTTGCCGAGGCGCTGCAACAGCGCGTCGGGCGTCGCGGATGAGCGGAGAACCGCGCTCCCCTCGAGAGGCCCCGCCGTCGACCCTCGACCTCCTCGACGCTCTGGAGGCGATGCTGACCGAGGCCCGGCGGGTTCCCTTCAGCGGCAGCGTCGTGGTCAACGACCAGGAGCTGGTCCAGCTGATCGACCGGGTCCGCCTCTCCCTGCCCGCGGACGTGGTCCAGGCCCAGCGGCTGCTCGACCAGCGCGAGCGAGTGTTGACGGACACCGAGGAGCGGGCCGGAGACCTGACGGCGCGCGCCGAGGCCGCCGCCCGGCAGCTCGCCGAGCGGACGGCCGCGCAGGCCCGCGAGCTGACCGACCGCGCCCAGGCCGAGGCGGCGCAGCTCGCGGAACGGGCCGAGGCCGAGGCTCGCCGACTGGTGACGGAGGCCCAGGCTCAGGCCCAGCGTATGGTCGCCGAGCACACCGTCGTCCGGGCCGCCGAGGAGCGCGCCGCTCGCCTGTTGCGGGACGCGGAGGAGCGCGCCGCCGCCATCACCTCGGCCGCCGAGGGGTATGCCCGGGACGCGGACGACTACGTTCGGGCGGTCATGACCGAGCTCGAGGAGCACCTGGTGACCGCCACGTTGACAGTCCGCAAGGGGTTGAGCACCCTCGCGTCGGCGGAGACCCCCCGCAAGAAGCGGCGCGGCGGCGCGACCTCCTGAGCCTCCGCCGCACGGCTCCATCCCCGCAGCCTGGCCGGAGGGGCGGCGGCGGCCCGAGCGGGTATACTCGCCGCTCAGGTCCTGCGTGGCCGTACGCTGCGCGCCCTCCCTCCATCCCGGAGCCGTCATGCCCCTCCCCAAACAACACACCTCACAGCGCCGCCGCGACATGCGGCGCTCGCACCACGCCCTGGTCCTGCCCACCCTGAACCCCTGTCCCCAGTGCAAGCAGCCGCGGCTGCCCCACCGGGTCTGCCCGAACTGTGGCCATTACGACCGCCGCGAGGTGATCGCGACCGAGTGACCGGACCGGGGCTGCGCGTCGCCCTCTGCTTTCCGGGTCAGGGCAGCCAGGCGGCCGGCATGGCGGCAGGCCTGGACGTGACGCCATTGGGAGAGCGGTTGCTCGCCGCCGCCGCCGCCGCCGGGATCGACCTCGAGGCCGCGCTGCGGGGCGACGACGAGTCGCTCCGCCCCACCGAGATCGCCCAGCCGGCGCTGATCTTCACCGAGCTGGTGCTGGCCGCCGCGCTCCCCCCGGAGCTCAGCGTGGTCGCCGTCGCCGGGCACTCGGTCGGCGAGCTGGCTGCCTGGGCCGCCGCCGGAGCCCTCTCGCCCGAGGCCGCACTCCGGCTGGCCGTGGAGCGCGGCCGGCTGATGGCGGGGATGCGGGAGGGGACCATGGCGGCGGTGTTGGGCCTCGACCCCGGCAGCGTCGAGCGGCTCTGCGCTGAGACCGAGGGGACAGTGGTGGTGGCCAACCTCAACGCCCCCGGCCAGGTGGTGGTGAGCGGCGGGCTCGATGCCATCGCTGACTTCTCGGTCCGGGCCCGGGAGCAGGGCGCCCGGCGGATCGTCCCGCTCCGGGTCAGTGGTGCCTTTCACTCGCCGCTGATGGCCGCCGCGGCCGCCGACTTCGCGCGCGTGCTCGAGGCCGCCGAGCTGCACCATCCGGCCCTGCCGGTGGTGGCCAACGTCGACGCCACCGCGGTCACCACCGGACCCGGGCTGCGCGAGCGGCTGGGCCGGCAGATGGTGTCCGCGGTGCGCTGGACCGAGTCGGTGGAACGGCTGGTCGAGCTCGGCGCCGACGTCCTGGTCGAGGTCGGGCCTGGGGAGGTGCTCACCGGGCTGGCTCGGCGGATCGCCCCCGGGGTGAGGGCGGTCAGCTTGGGCAGCCTGGCGGCCGCCGCCGGCCTGGCCGAGACCCTGGGCGCGGAGGGCTCGCGGTGAGCCGGCCCGAGGCTTCGGCCGGACCCCTCCGCGGGAGCGCTCCCGGGCGCGCTCTGTCGAGTACCCTAGCGTCCGTGCCGGAGATGCCCTCGCCTACCACCCTTCCACGCCTGGCCACCGGCCGTGTTTGAGGGTGCCCTCACCGGCCAGGTCGCCCTGGTCACCGGTGGGTCCAAGGGGATCGGTCGGGCCACCGTCCTGGCCCTCGCCGAGGCGGGCGCGGACATCGCCTTCACCTACTCGGCCCAGGCCGATGCGCGGGCCGGCCATCCCGGTATCGCCGACGGCACCGCCGACGAGATCCGAGCCCTCGGGGTTCGCGCCATCACCCTGGATGCGGATGCGGCCGACCCCGCCGCCGCCGAGGTGGTGGTGGAATCGACCATCACGGGCCTGGGGCGCCTGGACATCCTGGTCAACAACGCCGGCATCGCGCGCGACAACCTCGCCATCCGGATGAGCGATGCGGAGTGGGATCTGGTCATCGCCATCGACCTCTCCGCGGCCTTCCACGTCAGCCGCGCCGCCCTCAAACGGATGTTCCGCCAGCGCTCGGGTCGAATCATCAATGTCAGCAGCATCGCCGGGATCATGGGCAACCCCGGCCAGGCCAACTACTCGGCCGCCAAGGCGGGGCTGATCGGCCTGACCAAGACCCTCGCCCGCGAGATGGGGCCGAGGGGGATCACCGTCAACGCCGTGGCCCCGGGATTCATCGAGACCGACATGACCGCGGGGCTTGGCGACAAGGTCCTCAACTCGGCCCTCGGCGCCATCCCCCTGGGGCGGGCCGGCAAGGCCGAGGAGGTCGCCGCCGCGATCCGCTTCCTCGCCCTGCCGGAGGCCGGCTACATCACCGGCTGCGTCCTCCAGATCGACGGTGGCATGGGGGCGTGACGATCACGGGTGGCCGGCTCCCCGGCTGAACCAGAGGAGACAGTGGCCGACACTCCAGCCGAGCATGCCGGGACGGCCGGGTCGCCAGGATCGCGCCGCCGGCGCCGCCCGAGCACCCCGCCCCAGCCCGAGGAGACCATCGACAGAGCTCCGGAGCCCTCGCCGGCCCCCACGGCACCGACCTTCATCGACGGGGCCTCCGGACGGTATGCCTTTCGACCCCCCGACCCCACGCGGGGCGACCGGAGCCTGGGGGGCGACGACGACCCATCGCTGCGAGCGAAGCGGGACCCAACACGCGGTATTGTTTCCACCCAGCCCGAAGCGACCCACGCTGATGACGTTGATGAAAGAGAAGAAGGACTGACGACTGATGCCAGACGTGACGTTCGACCGGTTCAAGACGATAGTCGCCGAGCAACTCGGCGTGGAGCCGGACCAGGTGACGCCGGAGGCGTCGTTCGTCGAGGATCTCAACGCGGACTCGCTCGACCTCGTGGAGCTGATCATGGCCTTCGAGGAGGAGTACCAGATGGAGATCAGCGACGAGGACGCGGAGCGGATCGGGACGGTGGGGCAGGCCTGGGAGTACATCAAGGAGAAGAGCGGGGCGGAGAGCTAGCCGTTCCCGGCCCCGGCCCCTCGCTGGACGCCCCGGCCACGGCCCGCCTGCTGGCGGAGGAGGCCCAGGCCAGCGCCGACTCTCATGGCGAGCCCACGGACCGCTCGCCCGGCTCCGGCTCCCCGGACGTCCCCGCCGCCGAGCCCGGAGGCCGGCCCCCAGCGGCGAGTGGTGAGGCTGCGCCGGCACGCCGCCGCCGGTCGCGCTCCCGGCGACCGGGCGGCTCGGCGACCCAGGCGCCGGCTCCGGCGGCTTCCCCGGAGGGGACCTCGACCCCGATCTCGGCCGCCGTGCCCGCTGCAGTCCGGGCGTCGATCTCGCCGGAGCCGACCCTGCCGTTCCCGCCGTCGCCGCCCCGCTCGGTCGCGATCCCGGTTGGGTCAGCGGCGTCGATCTCACCGGCAGCCCCCTCGATCCCCGGCCCGGATCTCACCGGGCCGCCGCTCGAAGCGCCCGGGGTGGGCCCGGCGGAGCCGCCAGCGAAACCCTCGCGCCGCCGGCGCTCCCGCTCGCGCGGGGCAGGCGCGGCGACCGCTGCCGCCGCGCCTCCGGCTGCGGAGTCCGGCGAGACGGCCGCGCCCGGTCCGACCGCTCCCGGGGTGCCGGCTCTCGCCGGCGGTGCGGCTCCGGGAACCGCGACCGTCGCCGGAGGGACCGCGGCGGTCGAAGCTGAGGGCGCCCCCCCGGCGGAGGGGAAGCCGGCGCGCCGGCGTCGCTCGCGTTCGCGCGGGAGCGCGGGGGCGGCTCCCGTGGCGGCCGGCCGGGTGGCCCTGACCGGATCCGCGCAGGCGGCTTCCGTGGCCCTGGCCGGCATCCCCCAGCGCACCCCGCCGGCTCCGATGAGCGAGGAGTCAGTCGTGGCGTACCGGGGGGATGCGCAGGCGGCTGCGCCCCAGCCCTCGGAGCTGTTCCACCAATCGGAGCTGGCGCCCGAGGAGCAGCGGGGGCTCGACGAGCTCGCCGAGCGCCTCCAGATCAACTTCCGGCGCCCGGCGCTGCTCCGCGAGGCGATGACCCACGCGTCGTGGAACAACGAGCGCGGCGAGCCCAGCGGTCCCGGTCACGACAACGAACGGCTGGAGTATCTCGGGGATGCGGTCCTCGAGCTGGTCGTCGGCGAGTACCTCTTCCGAAGGTTCCCGGGGTACGACGAGGGTCAGCTGACCCAGCTCCGGGCGGCGCTGGTCAACACCATGTCGCTGGCCAAGCTGGCCGAGCGCCTCCATCTCGGCGACTCGCTGCTGCTCGGCCGGGGCGCGGCCAAGACTGGGGCGCGGCAGCTCCCCTCGCTGCTCGCCAACTGCTTCGAGGCGATGATCGGGGCGATCTTCCTCGACCAGGGGTACCGGGTGGCGACCCGCGTCTTCCTGCAGAGCATCGGCGACCTCTCCGAGTGGAGCGACGAGAACCACAAGGGCCGGCTCCAGGAGGCGGCCCAGCTCCGTCTCGGAGCGCCCCCCGTGTACCGGGTGACGGCCATGGGCGGACCCGGACACCGCCGCGAGTACCGTGCCGAGGCGCTGGTGGGGGGGAAGGTGCTGGGCGAGGGGCGCGGCAGCACCAAGCAGGCGGCCGAGCAGGCGGCCGCGCGCCTCGCCGTGGAGCGGCTGTCCGTCCCCGAAGGGCAGCGGCCGGCGCCGGCTCGACCCCGCCGGCCCGCCGGGGTCGCGGCGGAGCCGGCTCGGGTGCGCCGCCGCGTCGCCGAGGTGGCCGCGGACCGGCGCGCCGTCGCCCGTCCCGCCGCCCAGGTCGTGACCCCCGCGGCCCCGGAGCCGGGGCGCTCTCGAGGCCTCCTCGGTGCCATCCGGGCCGCGGCCCAGGTCCTGGTGGGCCGCCGCGCCGAGGTGGCGCCGCCCGCCGCCCCGGCCGCCGCCGAGCCATCCAGCGGCGCCGCCCGGCGCAGCCACCGGGGCCACCGTGGGGGTCGCGGCCGCCGCCCGGGATCCGGGGCCGGATCCGCCCCCGCCGGCTCGTCGCCGTCCGGGTCCGAGGCCGGGGGGCCCGCACCCTCCGCATCCGCTCCCTCGGGCTCGCCGTCCTCCGGCAACACCCCGCCGGCCGCATCCCGGTGACGGGGCTCTCCCCGAGCATCATCCGCGCGACATCTTGTGGTGGCGGCCCTGCCTGCCCCCCAGATGTTGACGTGGAGGCGCTCCGACACGGAGAATCCGGCGGGTGAGGTTGCAGCGTCTCGTCCTCAGCGGGTTCAAGACCTTCGCTCATCGGACCGAGATCCGCTTCGAGCCCGGGATCACCGCGGTCGTCGGGCCCAACGGGAGCGGGAAGAGCAACCTTGTCGACGCGGTCCGGTGGGCGCTGGGGGAGACCAACGCCCGGGAGCTGCGCGGCAACCGCCTGGACGAGATGATCTTCGCGGGCGGTTCGGGTCGGGACCGGATGGGGGTGGCCGAGGTCGAGCTGATCCTCGACAACGAGGACGGGCAGCTCCCGGTCGAGGATGCCGAGGTCGCGATCAGCCGCCGGGTGGTGCGCGGCGGCGAGGTCGAGTACCGGGTGAACGGGGAGCGCACCCGGCTTCGCGACGTCGAACGGATCCTGGGGGGCACCGGGCTGACCCAGCACGGCTACGCCGTGGTGGCCCAGCACGATATCGAGGCGATCATCGAGGCCAGTCCCCGGCAGCGCCGCTCGCTGGTCGAGCAGGCGGCCGGCGTCCGCCCTCTCCGAGTCGCCTGCGACGACGCCCTGCGCCGGCTGGACCAGGTGGGCGTCGCGGTGCAGCGGCTGGTCGACCGGCTCGGCGAGTCCGAGCCCCGGCTGGCCGAGCTGGCCGGCGAGCGCGAGGCGGCCCTGGAGGTGAGAGGTCTGGCCGAGCGCCTCGCCTCACTGCGGGGGAGCCTGGCCCGTGAGGCCTGGCGGGCGGCTCGCGCCGAGGTGAGGCAGGCCCGGCGGCGGCTGGAGACAGCCGAGCGGCGGCTGGAGGCCGCCACCGAGGCGGAGGCCGGCTTCGCGGCCCGGGTGGATGCGGCTCGGGCCGAGCTGGAGACCGCGCGGGCGGCGCAGCATGCGGCGGCGGAGCGCCTCGAGGCAGCCCGGGTCGCCGCCGAGCGCTGTCGCGGCGAGGCCCGGCGCTTCGCGGACCGCACCTGGACTGCGGCGCTGCACCGGGCCGACGCCCGGCGCCAGGCGCGGGCGTCGGCGCTCGAGGTCGAGGCGGCGCGCGAGACCCTGGAGCGGCTCGTCGGCGCTGCGGCGGAGACCCGCCGGCGGCTCCAGGAGCTGGAGGCCGCGACGGCCGCACTGGCCTCCGAGAGCCGCGCGGCGGCCACCGCGGCGACCGAGGCCCAGCGGGCGGCCGATTCGGCGGAGCGCGAGCTGGCCCGCGCCGCGGCGCTGACCGTGAGCGCGCTGGCGGGCGCCCACGACCGCGCCGAGAACCGGCATCTCCTCGACGAGTCCTTCCGGGCCGCCGCGGAGGAGCTGACCGCCGGCCGGGGCCGCGCTGTGGAGCTGGAGACGGCGGCACGCGCGGCGGAGGCGCACCTCGCCGAGCTGGCGGCCTCCGCCCGGGGGGCGGAGGCGGAGACGGCCCTGCGCGCCACCGCCCTCGGGGAGGCGCGCAACGCCCTGCGGGAGGCCGAGGAGCGGAGGGTCGAGGCGCGGGAGCGGATGACCCGCTCCCTGGGGCGCGCGGCCAGCCTGCGCGGCCAGGTGGACGGTCTGCTGGGCGGCACCGGGGCCATCGGGGCCCGGGCGGTCGAGCTGGGGGCGGTCCGGCTGGTGGACTCCCTCCGGGTCCGAGACGCCGCGGATGCGGCCGCCGTCGAGGCGGCGCTGGAGCCGCACCTCGGGGCCTGGGTGGTCGCCGACCTCGATGGGGCGCTCCACCTGCTCCGGGGCTCGGAGGTCCGTGAGGAGGTCCTGGCCGCCGGTGGGGAGGGAGCGAGCTCGGGCGCAGCGGATGCGCGGCCCGCGGGGCTGGAGGCGCGGGTCGCGGACCGGGGCGCTGGCGGCATGGACGAGGCCGGCCCCCGGCTGGAGGGCGGCGCGGCCCGGCGCGCGCTCGAGGCCGTGGACGTGGATCCTCGAGCCGGCGCGGCCGCGGCGTACTGCCTGGCCGGCACCTGGCTGGTCGCCGACCTGGACGAGGCGCGGCGGCTGGCCGCGACCGGCGCCAGGGCGGTTCTCCCCGATGGCGCGGTGATCACTGCCCGGGGGGCGCGTGCGGGTGGCGGCAAGGTGCCCACGCTAACCCTGGTGGCCGCGGCCCGGGAGGCCCAGGAGGCCGCCGAGGCTGCCAGCGCCCTCGAGGCCTGCGCGAGCAGTCGTGTGCGCGGCTGCTCGGAGGCGGTGGCGAACGCGGATCAGGCGCTGACCGCGGCGTCGTCGACCCTGGCCGCCCAGCGCCGCGCGGTTGCCGATGCCACCGCGCAGTCGGCGGCGGCGGGGATCGCAGCGGCCATGGAGGCGCGGCGGCTGACCACCCTCGAGGCGGAGCTGAGCCGGCACACCGAGGCCCGCGCTCAGGCCGAAGGGGCGGCCCGGAATGCGGCGGCGGAGGCCGAGCGAGCCGGGCGGGACGAGGAGGTGTTCCGCACCGCTGCCCAAAGGGCTCGTGCCCGGCACCTCGAGCTGCGTGAGCGCAGTGAGCGGCTGGGGGCGCAGCTGAGCCGGGCGGAGGCGGCCGTGGCCGAGCTGCGGGTCGCGGCTGACGACGCGGAGCGCCGCCGTCTGGAGACCGAACGCCGGCGCCACGAGGCCGCCGCGCGGGTCGCCGAGTCCGATGCCCGGGTGGCCGGAGCGGAGACCGAGGCGCTGACCGCCCTGGCGCGAGGTGGAGCGGCGGCGGTGGCGGCCCGCAGCGCGGAGGACCTCGTGGAGACGGCCGCGACGCGGCTGGCCGCGAGCTCGCGGCCGCTGGGGGAGATGGAGGGCGCGCTCAACGCCCTGGAGACCGAGCGCGGGGAGGTCCGGGTGGCGGTCGCTCGCGCCGAGGACGAGGTCAACGCCGCCCGGAGCGACGTGGATGTGGCCGAGATGCGGCTCGCGGAACAGGCTGAACAGGTCCGCGACCAGGTGGAGGACGACCCGGTGGAGCTGGACCCCGCCGCCGCCGAGCGCGCCGAGCGGGAGATCGCTCGGCTGGAACGCCGGATCGCGGCGATGGGGCCGGTGAACGCCCTGGCCCCGGAGCAGCACGATGCGCTGGAAGAGCGGGTCGGCCGCCTCCGGGCCGCCCGTGACGACCTGGCGGTGGCATCCGCCGAGGTGGCCAACCTGGTGCGCCGCTTCGACACCGAGGCCGGCCGGCGTTTCGAGGCCGTCTTCGGGGCGGTCAACGCCCACTTCGGCGAGCTCTTCGCCGAACTCTTCCCGGGCGGACGCGCCGCCCTTCGGATGGAGGCCCCCCCGGAGCCGCCGGCGGTGCCGGCCGGGGAGGAGCCCAGGGGCCCCGCCAGGGTGGAGGAGGAGCTGCCCGGGGTGGCGATCCTGGCTCAGCCCCCCGGCAAGCGGCTTCAGCACCTGAGCCTCTTGAGCGGCGGGGAGCGGGCGCTCACCGCGCTGGCGGTGGTCCTGGCGCTCCAGCAGGTCAACCCCTCGCCCTTCTACATCTTCGACGAGGTCGACGCCCCGCTCGACGACACCAGCGTGCTGCGCTTCACCCGGCTGCTGGGCCGCCTGGCCACTCTCCAGCAGTTCATCGTGGTGACCCACAATCACGTCACCATGGCCGCCGCGGACGCCCTCTACGGGGTGACGATCGATCGCGAGGGGGTGAGCTCGCTGCTCTCGGTCCGCTTCGGCCTCGACACCGGGGCCGCCGACGTGACCGGGACCCTGGTCGCGCCGCTCCGCCGTGTCGCCTCGTAACCGGGGGACGGCGGCGACTGGCCCCGGCCCGGAGCTCACGGGTGGCGAGCGACGGGGTCACCTCAGGTGGTGAGGAGGGGAAGATGACGCGGCAGCTGGTCAGCCGCCCCCAGCGGGAGTCCTGGTGGCGGCGCATGTCCCGGCGGATGGACCGGGCCTCGCTCAGCTTCAGCGAGCAGGTGCGCGAAGCCGTCCTGCTGCGCCGCGACCTCGACGACGAATTCTGGGACGACCTCCTCCAGGTGCTGGTCGGCGCCGACTGCGGCATGACCGTGGCCGAGGCGCTGGTGGCGCGGCTCCGCGCCCGGGTCCGGGACGAGCGGATGTCCACCCCGGAGCAGGCGGTGCGCGCCCTCAAGGCGGAGATGCTGGCCGTGCTCGAGGCCCGCGATCGCGAGCTCCACATCGACCAGGTACCGGCGGTGGTGCTGATGGTCGGGGTCAACGGCAGCGGCAAGACCACCACCATCGGCAAGCTGGCCCACCGGCTCCAGGTCGAGGGGCGGACCACGCTCATCGCCGCCGCCGACACCTTCCGGGCGGCCGCCATCGACCAGATGCGGCTCTGGGCGGACCGCAGCGGCAGCGAGGTCATCGCCCACCAGCCGGGGGGCGATCCCGGGGCGGTGGTGTACGACGCCCTGCAGGCGGCGGTGGCGCGCCGCACCGACTGCGTCCTGGTGGACACGGCGGGCCGGCTCCACACCAAGGTCAACCTGATGGCCGAGCTGATCAAGGTGCGCAACGTGGCCCGCCGGGTCATCCCCGAGGCGCCTCACGAGACCCTTCTGGTCATCGAGGCCCCCACCGGGATGAACGCCATCGCCCAGGCCCGGGTCTTCCACGAGTCGCTGGGGCTGACCGGGATCGTGCTCACCAAGCTCGACGGCACCTCCCGGGGCGGGACGGTGCTCGCCATCGAGCAGGACCTGGGGGTGGCGGTGAAGCTGGTCGGGCTCGGCGAGGGGATCGACGACCTCAACGTCTTCGACCCCGAGGCCTACCTGGACGCCCTCTTCGCCGGGGTGCTGGAGGCGCCCGGAGCGTAGCCGGGGCGAGCTGGGGTAGACTGTCCAGGCTTTGACCTTGACAGTCGCCGCGGCGGCTCCCGCCGGCCTCCCCGCCCTCTCCCGGACCGCCCACCTCCAGCGTCTGCTGGACGTCTACGGCGGTCTGCTCACCGACCGCCAGCGCGAGGCCTGCCGCCTCCACCTGGACGAGGACTGGTCCTTCGCGGAGCTGGCCGAGGACCTGGGCTGCAGCCGCAGCGGCGCCCACGACCTGGTGCGCCGGGGCCTGGCCCAGCTCGAGCACTGCGAGGCGCGGCTGGGTCACGCCGCCGAGCTGGCCCGGCGCGACGCGGTCGAGGCCGGGCTGCGCGCCGCCCTGGCCCACCGGGGCCCCGCCTCGGGGCTGCGGCGCTAGAGATGTTCGAATCGCTCTCCGACCGCCTCAGTGACATCTTCAAATCGCTCTCTGGCCGCGGCCGCCTCACCAAGGAGGAGGTCGAGCTGGGGATGCGCGAGGTCCGCCTCGCCCTGCTGGAGGCGGACGTCAACTTCAAGGTCGCGCGCGCCTTGGTCGACCGGATCCGGGAGCGGGCGGTCGGCGCCGACGTCCTGGAGTCGCTGACCCCCGGGCAGCAGATCGTGAAGATCGTCAACGAGGAGCTGGTGGCACTGCTCGGCGGCGAGCAGCGCAAGCTCCGCTACCAGTCCCCGCCGCCCACCGTGGTGATGCTGATCGGCCTCCAGGGGAGTGGCAAGACCACCACCTGCGCCAAGCTCGCCCTGGCGACGCGCCGCGACGGGCACCGCCCGCTGCTGGTGGCCGCCGACATCCAGCGCCCCGCCGCGCCCCAGCAGCTCGAGAAGCTGGGCAAGGACAACCAGATCCCGGTCGCCATGCCGGACGGGAAGAGCAAGCCCCCCGAGCTCTGCAAGCGCGGTCTGGACGAGGCCCGGCGGCTCAATTGCGACGTCGTCATCCTCGACACCGCCGGGCGGCTCCAGATCGACCAGCCGATGCTCGCCGAGCTGAAGGAGATCCGCAAGCGCATCCCCATCCACGACACCGTGCTGGTGGTCGACGCCATGACCGGCCAGGAGGCGGTCAACGTGGCCCGCGAGTTCGACCAGCAGGTGGGGGTGGACGGCATCATCCTGACCAAGCTGGACGGGGATGCCCGAGGCGGCGCGGCCCTCTCCATGAAGGAGTCGATGGGCAAGCCGATCCTCTACACCGGGGTGGGGGAGAAGGTGTCCGAGCTGGAGCCGTTCCAGCCCGAGCGCATGGCCTCGCGCATCCTCGGCATGGGCGACATCCTCACCCTGGTGGAGCGTGCCCAGTCGCAGGTGGATCAGCGCACCGCGGAGGCGGCCGCGCACAAGCTGCTCGCCGGGCGCTTCACCATGAACGACTGGCTGGAACAGATGCGCCAGCTCCGCAAGATGGGATCGCTGGAGGGGATCCTGGGGATGCTCCCGGGGGGACGCCAGATGATGAAGCAAGCGGGGGGGATGGTCCCCAACGAGAAGGACCTCTCCCGGATGGAGGCCATCGTCCTCTCCATGACCGCCCACGAGCGGATCCACCCCGAGGTGCTCAAGAGCTCGCGGCGGCGCCGCATCGCCGCCGGCAGCGGCACCACCCTCGCCGACGTCAACAAGCTGCTCAAGGGATTCGAGCAGATGCAGTCGGTGATGAGGTCCCTGGGCGGTAAGGGCGCCAAGGGGGTGCGCGGGCGGGCGCGCATGCTCCGTCAGCTCCAGGGCATGGACCCGTCCCAGCTCGGCCTGCCCGGCCGGTGATCGTTTCAATGCTGTCGATGCCCCGCCGGCGCGGGCACACCAACATCGCAAAGGAGAAGTTTTGGTCAAGATCCGCCTGAAGAGGATGGGGACCACGAAGCGTCCCTTCTACCGCCTGGTGGTCGCCGACTCGCGCAGCCCCCGTGACGGACGGTTCATCGAGGCCCTGGGTTTCTACGACCCGCTGCCCCAGCCGGCGGCGGTGAGGATCGACGCCGAACGGGTGCGCGAGTGGCTGCGCCGCGGAGCCCGTCCCAGCGACAGCGCGCGCGACCTGCTGGTCGCCCAGGGCATCCTCGCCGGCAATCCGCGCCGCGAGCGCGTGACGGCCGACGAGCCGGACGCAGCCGGTGCCGAGCCGGCCGCCCCGCCGGTGGAGGCTGCGGAGCCGGTGGTTGACGCCGCCCCGGTCGCGGCCGTCGAGCCGGCGGTTGACGCCGAGCCGGTGGCCGACGCCGAGGCGGTCGTGGCCACCGACCCCGACCCAGTGGCACCGGACGAGCCCGAGCTCGCCTCCGGGGAGCCGGACGATCCCGCCGAGGAGACCGTCCCGGCGAGCGAGGAGGCCTAGGTGGCCGACTACGCCGACCTCACCCGATTCATCATCGAGCGGATGGTCGGCGCCCCCGAGGCCGTCACCGTCCGAGCGCTGCCCAAGGGACGGACCACCATCATCGAGGTGGGGGTCGCCGAGGCCGACATGGGCAAGCTGATCGGCAAGGGCGGTCGCAACATCGACGCCGTCCGCGCCGTGGTCCGGGCCGCCGGGCTGCGTGCCCACGAGCGCGTCCAGGTGGAGCTGGCCGAGCAGCGATGACCCCTCCCGCCTCCCGCGGCCTCGCCGCCGGGCCCCCGGCTCTGCTCCGGGTCGCCCGGGTGCGGCGCACCCACGGGGTGGTCGGCGAGGTGCGTGCCGAGAGCCTGGGCGGGGACGCCCAGCGCTTCCGCCGCGGGGTCAGGGTGACCGTCGAGGACAGCGGCCGAAGCCTGACCCTGCGCGCCGCGCGGGGGCTCGGCGACGGGGATCTGCTGCTCGCCTTCGACGGGATCGACTCCCCGGAGGCCGCAGCCCCGCTCCGTGGCGCCTATCTCTGCGTGGAACCGTCGCGGGCGCGCCACCTGCCCGCCGGCGAGTGGTTCGTCTGGCAGCTGGTCGGGCTCGCCGCCGTGGACACCGAGGGACGCTCGCTCGGCCTGGTCGCCGACGTCGAGGCCGGCACCGCCCACGATGTCCTGGTGGTCGACGGTCGCGAGGGCGAGCGCCGCTTCCCCATGGTGAGCGCCTTCGTGCGCGAGGTGGACATCCAGGGCGGGCAGGTGGTGCTCACGCCCTGGGACGAGGAGGAGGCCTGAGCGGCCGCACCGAGATGCGCTTCGACGTCCTCACCATCTTCCCCGGTGTCTTCCCCGGCCCCCTCGGCGTCGGGGTGGTCGGGCGCGCCCTCGAACGCGGCGATCTGGAGCTCCACCTCCACGACCTGCGCGACTTCACCACCGGCCGTCACCGTCAGGTCGACGACATCGCTTTCGGGGGTGGCCCCGGCATGGTGCTCAAGCCGGAGCCACTGGTGCGCGCCGTCCGCCGGCTCCGCGACGAGGTGCCGGGGACGCGGGCCATCCTGCTCTCGCCGCAGGGGAGGACCTTCGACCAGGAGGTGGCGCGGGAGCTGGCCGCGGAGCCCGCGCTGCTGCTCGTCTGCGGCCGCTACCAGGGTGTCGACGAGCGCGCCCGGGCCGAGATCGGCGAGGAGCTCTCGGTCGGCGACTACGTCCTGAGCGGCGGGGAGATCGCCGCCATGGCGGTCATCGAGGCGGTCGGGCGGCTGGTGCCGGGCGTGGTCGGCTCGGCCAACTCGCTGACCGACGAGACCTTCTCCGCGGCCACCGGGGGAGGCCTGGAGGCCCCCCTCTACACCCGCCCCGCCGATTTCGAGGGCGAGCTGGTGCCGGAGGTGCTCCGCGGCGGCAACCACGCCGCCATCGAGACCTGGCGGCGTCGCAATTCGCGAGAGGCAACCCGGCGCCGGAGGCCCGACCTGCTAGGGTCGTCGAGCGCGATTTCTGGAGGTTTGCAGTGAACGTCGTCGAGCTCCTGGAGCGGGAGCAGGAGAAAGCAGAGGTCCCGGTGCTCCGAAGCGGGGACACGGTTCGGGTGCACGTCAAGGTCGTCGAGGGGACCCGCGAGCGCATCCAGGTTTTCGAGGGTGTGGTGATCTCCCTCCACGGCAAGACCGGCATAGGGGCCAGCTTCACGGTCCGCCGGATCGCGTCGCACGGGGTGGGGGTGGAGCGGACCTTCCTGCTCCATTCGCCGCGCATCGACCGGATCGAGGTGCTGCGCCACGGCGACGTCCGCCGGGCCAAGCTCTTCTACCTGCGCGAGAAGGTGGGCAAGCGGGCCCGGATCAGGGAGCGTCGCCAGCCCCTGGGTGGCGAGCCCGGAGGCATGCGCCGGGCTCAGGCCGTCCCGGCGGAAATCGGTGCCGACGAGGATCTGGATTCCGCCGTCGAGGCCGACGAGCCGGACGAGGCAGAGGAGCTGGAGCCGGGGAACGTCTGACCCCCGGCGGCTGGGCCGCGCCGGCCGCTGATTCCGCCGTTGCGGCGAGCGGTCGGGAGCGGGGAGCCGGTCGTGCTTCGGTCCGCGGGCGGGCGGCTGGCGCCTGGCCGCCCCGCCTGGCGCGGCCAGCTCGGCCGGTCCACCTCGTCGGCGCGGGGGCGGGGCCCTGGTGGCGGTGGAGGTCTCGGCTCGCCGCGGCGACCGCTTCGGGCTCCCCTCAGGAGCCGGTGGACCGGCGCCGTCAGGCCGGGCTGCGGAAGCTCCTTGACGCCTCCCGGCCGGCCACCGCCGGGGCGGAAGCGGCCCCCGGATCGATCGCCTGGTGGGGCGGTGCGACCGCGAGCTGCGGCCGCTCAGCCGCGAGCCCGTCCCGACTGCCGGTGGAGCGCAGGCGGCAGACTGGGCTCCTGCATCAGCGGTGGTGGAGGAGGTGGCGTGATGTCAGCGCAGACGGAGCGCCGCGATCATCGGCGACCGATGGGGGACCGGGCTCGGACCTCCCCGCGGCCAGCCGCGACGGCCGACGTCCGAGTCAGACTCCACGACCGTTGAGACACCGCATGATCCCGGTCACGCGCCGCGACCGTTGAGACACACCAGCCTCGGGCTCACCCTCCTCGCCGGCACGGCGACCCTGATCGCCGGCTGTGGATCCGGCTCCGCGCGAACGCCCACGCCACGGCCGTCCCCGAGACTGACCACCCAGTCCGCGGTGGCCGCCGCCACGCCGACGCCGAGCCCTACGCCCGGGGGGCCAACCGCGGGTCCGGGCGGATGCCAGGTCGCCGCCTCCGCGGGTCCGCCGGTCGGGGTGACACTGATCAGCTGCTACTCGATGACCGGCGAGGTCGCCGCGCGTGGCGGCTTCTACGACGATCTCGAGGCCGACGGCGCTGCTGACTGCTCGGAATGGGCCAAGCACGGGGAGCAGGTCAGCGGTGCCGCGGCCGAGGTCCTTCCCGGCCCGGACCCGGCGAGCGCCGGGGTGGCCCTCGACGGGCAGGACCTGGCGTTCACCTTCTACATCGGCCCCTACACCGGTCCCGGCTCCTACCCGGCCACCGATCTGGACGAGCTGGCCAGCCTCGGGAGCATCGACTGGGCCAATGTCAACCCCACCGACTTCACCGCCCAGGTCAGCGCGGATGGGTCCGGGTCGCTGAGCGCCAGCCTGACCAATGACGCCGGCAACGGCCAGACCGAGACCATCCACGAGAGCTGGATCTGCGTCACCGAGCCGCCCGACTGAGCTGAGGACGCCCCGCGGGCGGTGCCCGTATGATCGCCGCGCCGTGAGACGCAGAGATGTCGCCGCCGTTGTGATCGTCGGGGTGCTCGCGGCGGCCGGGCTCAGCGCCGCGCTGGTCTCGCCGAACTCGCCGGCGCCAAGCGCAACCCCCGGAGCAACCCTCACTCCGGGTGCAGCTTCGACCTCACAGGCCACGCCCGGGGGCACGGCTCTGGCCGGTGGCCCACGACCGACGACGGGTCCCGGTGGTTGCACCATCGCGGTCCCGGCGGTGGCACCGAGCGGGTTGACCCTCTACGTCTGCTACTCGATGAGTGGGACGGTCAGGGCGAGCGGAGGCTTCATCGACGAAGACCAGGGGGCTGGGGCCTTCAGCTGCGCCGACTGGGCCGAGCACGGAGAGGCCGCTCCGGGATCGGGGATCCAGGCGCTGCAGGCGCCCGACCCGGGGGATGGCGGGGTCACCGTCGACGGCCAGGCAGTGGGCTTCGACCTTGCCATCGTCCCCTACAGCGGGTCGAGCTCCTACGCGTCGACCTCAATTGCCCAGAGCGTGAGCCTGGGCACCACCCAGAGCTGGTCGACCAACAGCGCCTCCGGGGCCACCTTCAGCGCCGAGGTCAACCCCGACGGCTCGGGATCGGTGGCGGTCACCAACCTGCACAACGACTCGAGCAACGGAACCACCGAGGACGCCTCGGAGACATGGGTCTGCGTCATGGAGCCGGCCTCCTAGCTCTGATCGGTCAGCCTCGCCGACCTCAGGCGTCGAGGGGAGCAGCCTGCACCCCACGCTTCCGGAGCGGGGCGAGCTCAGTGGACGTCGCGGTGGACCAGACCGAGTCGTCCAGGCACGAGCGCCATGAGCTGCGCTGTCGAGGGTCTCGTGGGCGTCTCCTTGACGGTGGTTGTTGAGGTCGCCAGTGGACTGTCGGCATTCATCAGCATCCGACGCCCCGGCGCGAGTTGCCGTGGGTCCGGGTGGATTGGGTGAACGCGGCCGATGTCGGTCCGCCCCGAGCGTGGCTAGGTTGCGACCGTGAGGTGCATTCGCAGGCTCGGGCCGAACTCCGTTACAGCCTGGCCCTCTGTGACGAACCCGGCTTGCTGGTAGAACTGCGTGGCGTGCGGATTCCCGATCACTGAGACACGGCAGACCCGGATGGCCCTGGCGAACGCGACGACGTCGTCGATCAGCGCCGTGGCCACGCCCCGCCGCATCCAGTCGGGGCCGGTGAAGAGATCGACGAGCTCGAGAAAGCCGTGCTCGGTCACGGTGGTCGCGAACCCCACGATAAGGTCCGACTCGGTGATCGCGACGCGCACTCGGCCGTTCGATAGAGAGGCCGCGGAGAAGACAAGAGCCTCCGTGTGATCGACTAGGGCGGCGCGGTCACCCTTGTTGGACAGAGAGGACTGTCGGAGTACCTCCTGAAGACGCGGGAGATCGTCACGCGTTGCGTTTCTGAGACGGAACATGACCCCGAGTATGGTTGACCGCTTCAGCCACCCGAAGCACCGTCGCATTCCGGCCAGCCAGGGACGGCGGTCCGCCGATCACGGGGCGCTCCCCCTTTCGCCTATTGAGACAATCCCGGCCTACCCGGATCAGCTGGGCACCGGCAGGAAGCCCACCTCCGGTCTGCAGCCAGTCTCAGGCCTCGAGTGGAGAATCTCCGCCCCGAGCGCCACCAGCGAGCCCGTCCACCAGCCGGGTCATGCGCAAGACAGCCGTGGTCACCGGCGGGTTGGGGACGCCAATCAGCTGCCGCGTTGTCACGGTCAGACGAGATGCGAGCTCAGTCGAGGTCGAGAGCGGCGAGGGTGGCATCGGCGTCGTCGGCGAGGTCGCCCTCCGGCGCCGCCGCCGCCCGCTGGCGGATACGCCGCATGAAGACCGACGCCAGCGCCGCTGCGGCCACGCAGCTGAGGGCGCCGCTGAGCAGCCCGGCGCGGGCGCCCGCACCGGCGACCACCAGGCCGATCAGCGGCCCGCCGACCGGCGTCGTGCCCTGGAAGGCGATCGCCCAGAGCGCCATGACCCGGCCGCGCATGGAGGGGGCGGCGCTGAGCTGCAGGGTGGAGTTTCCCCGGGCGATGAAGGAGACACTCGCCCAGCCGACGGCGGCCAGCGCCAGGTATTCGAGGAAGAGAAGCGGCGCACCGGCGGCGAGGAAGAGCACGAGGCCGAAGGCCGCCGCGGCCAGTGCCACCGGCCGCAGGCCGGTGTGGCCGCGTGCCGCGGTCACCAGCCCTCCCGCCACCGCGCCGATCCCCATCGAGGCAGTCATGAAGCCGTACACCGTCGCGCCGCCGTGGAAGGTCTGCTTGGCGAGCACCGGGAGCACCACCTGGAACTCGTAGGCGAAGGTCCCGATCAGTAGCATCATCAGCAGCGGCACGCCGAGCTCCGGGACGTGGGAGACGTAGCGGAGGCCTTCGCGCAGCTGCCCGCGCTTCCTGCCGCTGGGCACCGAGGGCTGCAGTGCGGAGCGGTCCATGGTGGCGAGGCTCACCACTACGGCGACGAAGCTGGCGGCGTTGACCAGGAAACAGACCCCATCGCCCACGCTGGCGATCAGCAGCCCGGCGACGGCCGGCCCGATCGCCCGGGCGACGTTGACCAGGACGGAGTTGAGGCTCACCGCGTTGCGCAGGTCTCGGGGGCCGACCATCTCGAGGATGAAGGCCTGCCGCGCCGGGTTCTCGAAGGTGTTGTTGAGACCGAGGATCAGGGCCAGCAATCCCACCTCCCAGACCCGCACGGAATTGGTCGTGACCAGGATGCCGAGCACCAGCGCCTGCACCCCCATCAGCGACTGCAGGACGATCATCAGCTTCCGCTTGTCGACCCGATCGGCGACCACCCCGCCGTAGGCGCCGAGGAGGAGCACGGGGAGCGCCTGCAGGGCCACGATCACGCCGAGGTCGATGCTGGACCGGGTCAGGGTGAGGACCAGCCAGGCCTGGGCGGTCGTCTGCATCCAGGTCCCGATCAGCGAGATCGACTGGCCGACGAAGTAGCGGCGGTAGTTGGGAAGGGCCAGGGAGGCGAACGTGGTGCGGGCGGCGCGCCCCGCGGCCGCGGTCGGGTTCCCGGGTCGACGCACCGGTTACCCGGTCGGCAGGGCGCCGGCCGGCATCGGGCCGACGGCCTGCTCGCGGAACTGGGTGCGGTACAGCTCGGCGTAGAGGCCGTCGCGCTGCAGCAGCTCGTCGTGGGTGCCCCGCTCGACGATGCGCCCCTGGTCCAGGACCAGGATCAGATCCGCGTCGCGGACCGTGGACAGCCGGTGGGCGATCACCAACGATGTGCGCCCGGTGAGCACCATCTGGAGGGCCCGCTGCACCGCCGCCTCGGACTCCGAGTCGAGGTGGGCGGTGGCCTCGTCCAGGACCACGATGTCGGGCGCCTTGAGCAGCAGCCGGGCGATCGCCATCCGCTGCTTCTCACCGCCGGAGAGCCGGTAGCCGCGATCCCCGACCAGGGTGTCCAGCCCCTCGGGCATGCTCTCCACCAGGCTGAGGATCTGAGCCCCCGCCAGGGCGTCGAGGAGCTCCTCCTCGGTGGCCTCCGGCTTGGCGTAGCGGAGGTTGGCCCGAATCGTGTCGTGGAACATGTGGGCGTCCTGGGTGACCATGCCCACCGTCGCGTGCAGGGAGTCGAGGGTCACATCTCGGAGGTCGACGCCGTTGATCCGCACCGCGCCGTCGACGGGGTCGTAGAGACGGGCGGCGAGGTGGCTGATGGTGGTCTTGCCGGCGCCCGAGGGACCGACCAGGGCGATCAGCTCGCCCGGCGCGGCCTGGAAGGTGACGTCGAAGAGGACCTGGTTGCGCGCCGCGTTCTCCAGCGCGGCCACCGACTCGAGGGAGGCGAGCGAGACCTCGGCGGCGCTCGGGTAGGTGAAGTCGACGTGGTCGAACTCGATGGTGGCCGGACCCCGGGGGAGCGGCTGGGCCCCCTCTCGCTCCTGGATCATGGAGGGCAGGTCGAGCACCTCGAAGACCCGGTCGAAGGAGACTAGGGCGGTCATCACGTCGACGTTGATGTTGGAGAGCTGGGTGAGCGGTCCGTAGAGGCGCGCGAGGTAGGCCGTCATCGCCACCAGGGTCCCCACCTTGAGCGCGCCCTGGAGCGAGAGCAGCCCGCCCCAGCCGTAGATGAGGGCGGTCGCCAGCGAGGCGGTGACGATCAGCGATACGAAGAAGACCCTCGCGTACATCGCCTGCATCACCGCGATGTCGCGCACCCGGCCTGCGCGTCGGGCGAAGAGCTGATCCTCCTCCGCCGACCGCCCGAAGAGCTTGACCAGCAGGGCACCGGCGACGTTGAAGCGCTCGGCCATGGTGGTGTTCATCTCGGCGGCCAGCACGTAGGACTCTCGCGCGATCGAGCCCAGCCGGCGGCCCATGAAACGGGCCGGGATGGCGAACGCGGGGAGGATGGCGAGCGCGACCAGGGTGATCTGCCAGGAGAGGAGGAGCATCGTGGTCAGCACCATCGCCACGCTGAGCAGGTTGCCGATCTGCGACGAGAGGATGTCCGACACGGCCTGCTGGGCGCCGATGACGTCGTTGTTGAGCCGGCTGATCAGCGCACCCGTCTGGGTGCGGGTGAAGAACGCGAGGGGCATGCGCTGGACGTGCGAGTAGATCCGGGTCCGCAGGTCGTAGATGAGACCCTGGCCGACCCGTGCCGAGAAGAACTGCTCGGCCAGCGCCAGGGCGGCGTCGACGATGGCCAGGCCGCCGATGATCAGCGCGAGGACCACGATGAGCGTCGAGTCGTGGCCGAGGATCCCCTGGTCGATGATCGCCCGGTAGATCAGCGGGTTGGCGACCCCGATCGAGGAGTCGACGACGGTGAGCAGGAAGAAGGTCGCGAGCCGGCCCCGGTAGGGCACCAGGCAGCGGACGATGCGTCGCGCCGTCCCCCTGGGAACCTTGGTCCCGAGCACCGACTGGTCGCGGATCAGCGAGCGCATCGTGCCGCCGCGGCCCATGCCGCCGCCCATGCCGCCACCGATACCGCCCATGCCCCCGCCCGGCCGCATCACGGCGCAGGACCAGTCGGGAGGGATGCGGCGGGTGCGTCCCGGCCGCTGTCATGGGGATCGGGCTCGGCCGGCACCAGCCGGGCGAGCCGCTCCAAAAGCTCGGCCCGGTCCCCCTCCGCCAGCCGGCCGAACAGCTCCAGGGCGACCGCATCCCGGTCGCGGCTCATCTCCGCGACCAGCCTCCGCCCGGCCTCGGTGAGGCGGACCAGCACCGATCGGCGGTCTTCGAGGTCGATCTCGCGGACAACCAGACCCTTGCTCTCCAGGCAGGCGACCACCGTGGTCGCCGAGCGGGGCACGACCTCGATCCGATGGGCGATGTCGGACATCCGCGGTGGCGAGCCCGATCGCGCCACCAGCCGCAGCACCCGCGCCTGGCCGTCGCTCAGCCCGAACAGCTCGAGGCGCCGCGTGGAGCCCTGCCGGAGCCGCCGGCTCAGCCGCCGGACCAGCTCGCTGAGCTGGGCGGCCATCTCCTCGTCGGCCGTGGACTCCCGGCCCTCGTCGGGTGCTTGCCGCATGATGTACTGAGCATAGCTCACTATAGGCATAGCTCGCTATCCCCGGCGAGCTCCTGGGCGCAGAGTCAAGGAGGGCCGCCGGAACCCAGCGCTTGACACTCGAGGTCGGGAGCACTATCTTTCGTCACGAAATGTTCGTCACGAAACGACCTCGCGAAAGGGGCCGCGGAAGCGGCGGTGAGGGTGATGGGGGTGAGGGGACGACCCCCCGGCCGCTGCGCTCCGCGCGGCGAGGGCAGCCCGCATGAGCCCCGCGCACGGCTCTCGCCACCCGGGGGCCGCCCAGCACCCCGGGGCGGTCCACGACGCCATGGAGATCGCCCGCCTGTACGGGGAGATGTGGCGGCGGTTCCAGCCTCGGCGGCAGGCGATCAGCGGAGCGGCGGTGACCCCGCGGATGCTCTCGTACCTGCGCCACCTCGCCGCCGCCGGCCCGCTGACCGTCGGGGAGCAGGCGGATCACCTGGGGATCAGCCGCGCCACCGCCACCGAGGTGGTCAATCGGCTGGAAGCCAAGGGGCTGGTCGAGCGGATGCGCGATGAGCGCGACCAGCGAAGGGTCTTCGTCTGGCTGACCGAGCGGGGACGTGAGCAGACCGATGCGCTGGCGGGACGCAACCTGGACGACCCGTTCCTGCGCGCCGTGGCCGCGCTGCCGCAGGCCACCCGCGCCACAGTCATCGACGATCTCGGCGCCATCCTGCGCGCCGCCGACGAGAACAACCAGCCCGAGGAGGAGGTGTCATGAGCACGGAAGCGAGCTGTCTGAGCTGCGGGATGCCGCTGACGTCGGCCGCCGATCACGCACGGGGCGATGAGGGGATCCCCTACTGCGTCCACTGCACCACCGAGACCGGCGAGCTCCAGCCCTTCGAGGAGCGCTTCGACCGGATGACCCAGTGGGCGATGCGCAAGGATGGCCTGGATCGCACCCAGGCGGAGCTGCGCACCCGTGCGTACATGTGCTCGATGCCGGCGTGGCGGGACCATCCCGCCCTGGCCGGCGCAGATCCGGCCCGCGGCTGACCGCGTCCGGCGGGCCGATCGGGAGGCGGAGCCTGACCGGCCCGCCGGCTCGGCCTGGTAGCAGGCGCGGCCCGCGGGACCCCTGGGGGCGCGGCACGGAGCCGGGTTCGGCGTCGGCGCCCACGGTCACCGCTCACCCGGTGACGTTCACGTCGCGCCGGTGCATCCGAACTGTGGCGATTCGGTGACGTTCGCGAAACGAGCCGAGGCACATTTGGCGCCGGCAAGCCCGACCGGGGCCAATGTTCCCCGTGAGCATCCCGTGGTGAGGGGGAGCAGATCAGCGACCGCGTCCGGCACCAGGAGACCCCCATGCACCCGCTCATGCCCCCTCTCCATGGCAGCGGCTGGAGGCGCGCGATCGGCACCGGCGCGGTCGTGGCGGCAGCCTTCCTCCTGGTGCAGCCCACGGGCTCGCGTCTCACCGCCGCGCCGCTCGCGGTTCACGTCTCGGGCAATCATCTCGTCGACGGCGCGGGGGACGCCGTTGCCCTGCACGGTGTCGACCTCTCCGGCACCGAGTTCGCCTGTGACCAGGGGGGAGGACCGACCAACCGCGGCTGGGACATCTACGGCGACCAGCCGCTGGGCGAGCTCAGCACCTACCAGGCGATGCAGGCCTGGAACGTCGACGTGGTTCGGGTCCCGCTCAACGAGGACTGCTGGCTGGGAATCAACGGGGTCAACCCGGCCTACGGCGGGGCCAACTACCAGGCCGCCATCGCGACCGAGGTGAGCCTGATCAATCAGGCCGGCATGATCGCCATCCTGGACTTGCATTGGAGCGCGCCGGGTGACTACGCGGCGGTGGCCCAGCAGCCGATGGCCGACGCGGACCACTCCGTCGCCTTCTGGCAGTCGGTGGCCGCCCACTTCACGGGCGACCCGGCCGTGATCTTCGATCTCTTCAACGAGCCCTTCCTCTACGGCAGCTACTTCACGAATCCGTCGCAGGACCCGTGGCAATGCTGGCTGGACGGCTGCTCTCTGAACCAGTTCATCTCCGCCGGTCAGATCGGCCCAGACGGTTCGACCACCGGGTACACCACCTCGGTCACGTGGAACACCGCCGGGATGCAGACGCTCGTCGACGCCATCCGGGCGGCGGGTGCGACCCAGCCGATCCTCGTCAACGGACTGGACTGGTCCAACGACGACTCGGGGTGGCTGGCGCACGCGCCCACCGATTCCGCCGGACAGCTCATCGCCGGGGCCCACGACTACCCCGGGGAGAGTTGCGACACGACCTCATGCTGGGATTCACAGCAGGCGCCGGTGTCGGCCGTGTATCCGTTCCTGGTTGGGGAGGTGGGGGACAGCACCGCGGCGCCGGTGACCTTCCTGCCCACCTTCCTGCCCTATGCGGACAGCCACGGCTGGAGCTACCTGGCGTGGACCTGGAACCCCTGGGGCGACTCCGACGACGTCCTCATCACCGACTGGAGCGGAACCCCCAACCCCGGTGAGGGTGCGTACTACCAGCAGCACCTGGTGAACCTCGGCCCCGACCCGCTGCCCAGCGGCACCGGAACCGCGCTGCCGACGCCGACGCCCGCGCCCAGCAGGACCGCCACGCCCACCCCGACGCCGACGCCCACGTCAGCGCCGACGCGAACGGCCACGCCGACTGCGAAACCCACGCCCAAGCCCAAGCGCACGCCGACGCCGAAGCCCCGTCCCACCGCGACGCCGCGGCCCAAGCCCTCTGCCAGCCCGACCCCCGGGGGAGGCGCGCTGCCCTACAGCGACAACTTCGAGTCTGACCCGACGGGCAGCGTGCCGGTGGGCTGGACCGTGGATGGGGTCAACGCGGGGCTATCGGTGGTCGCATCCGATTCGAGCCACGGCCAGGTGTACGCCCACAGCGAGTGGACGTCCACCACGTGGGCTGGCAACCAGGCGTGGACCGACTACACCCTGAGCCTGCAGGTCGAGCCCAGCGCCTGGGCCAGTGAGGAGGACTGCGTCGACGTCCGCTACGTCGACGCCAATGATCACTACGCAGCCTGTTTCGAGGGCGGCGGCTGGATCGAGTTCATCAGAGTGGAGGGTGGCGTCGGCGTCAGCCTGGCCCAGGTGACCCTCAGCTACACCAGCGGCTGGCACCAGCTCAGCATCGCGGCCGTCGGCTCGACGTTCACGGTGACATTGGACGGCGAGTCGATCGTGACCGCGATGGACGCCACCTTCTCCCACGGGGCGATCGGGTTCGACGTCAACGCCCCCATCGCCTTCGACGACGTCACGGTGACCGCCTCGTAAGTCCCGGCACCGGTCCCGGCTCGCGTTTCCCCCGCGCCTGGCGAGTGCCAGAGGGCCGGGTCCGCCCCTCTGGGCGGAAGTCCCGCATGCCCCGGAGGACACGCCGGGACGCCGTGGGGTTCTCCGTCCCGGCCTCCCGCGATGGCCCATTCCCCCGTGCGCCCACCCCCCATACGCTCGGCCCGGGGGGTCTCGGGAGACCTTCGTATGGACATCAGCGTGGCGGCGACGCTGCTGCTGGCGGTGGGAGGGGCGGGAGCGGCCCTCACCGCCCTCTACCTGCTCGCCCTTGCCATCGTCGCCCTGCGTCCTCGACCGGTGGTGGCTGCGCCGGGTGGCGACAGCCGCATCGCCGTGGTGGTCCCCGCCCACGACGAGGCGGAGCTGCTGCCCCGCTGCCTCGCGTCGCTGCGGGCGCAGGCATATCCCAGCGACCGGTACCGCGTCGTGGTCGTGGCCGACAACTGCAGCGACGACAGCGCCCTGGTCGCTCAGACCGCAGGTGTGGAGGTCCTGGTCCGCGACGAGCCCGAGCTTCCCGGCAAGGGTCGGGCGCTCCGCTGGGCGATGGATCGGCTGCTGGCCGAGACCCAACCGGTCGACGGCATCGCCGTTGTCGACGCCGACTCGGTCGCCGCCCGGGGACTGGTCAGCGGTCTCGAGGCGGTGATGGCCTCGGGAGCCGAGGCGGTCCAGGGAGAGTACCTGGTGCTCGACGACGGGACGGGGAGGGCGACCGCGCTGCGCCAGGCGGCGTTCCTCCTCTTCCACCATGTGCGCTTCACGGGTCGGGACGCCCTGGGGATGCCGTGCGCCCTCGCCGGCAATGGGATGCTGTTCCGCAGCTCCCTGCTGCAGCGCGTTCCCTGGAATGCGTTCACCGGTGCCGAGGACCTGGAGTACTCGGTGGATCTGCGCCTCGCCGGGGTGTCCCCCCGCTTCGCGCCTCAGGCCCTCGTCTCCGGCCCGGCCTCTGGCCTCGGCAGCGCCGCCGCCACGCAGCGGATGCGGTGGGAGGGTGGGCGGCTGCACGTGGTGCGGACCCGGATGCTGCGGCTGGTCGCCGCGATGATGCGACACGGGCGGTGGTCGCTCCTCGACGAGGTGATCGACCTCTCCGTCCCGCCGCTCGGCCTCATGGCGCTTCTCATCCTCGCCGGAGGTGGCCTCAGCCTGGCCGCCGGACTCGCCGGTGCCGTCCACCTCTGGGGGGGAATCGCCTGGGGGGTGGCGGCGTTGCTCCTCACCGCCTACGTGCTGGTCGGCCTCCGCGCGGCGCGCGCTCCCGCCTCCGCCTATCGCGCTCTGCTCTCGACCCCCATCTTCCTCATCGCCAAGCTCGGCACCTACCGGCAGATGCTCCACGGTCTCCGAGCCGACCGCTGGCAGCGGACCGAGAGGCCCGGCGAGGCGGTGCAACGCGCGCGGCGCGCCGCGGCGCCCGGACGTGAGCAGGCGGTCCAAGCCGAGGCGATGGCGGAGCCGCGCGGCCGCTGCGACATCTTCGGGATCCCGATCGACCCCGTCTGTCCCGGCGAGGCCGTGGAGCGCATCCTGGGGGCGGTGGCGACCGGGTCGCTCCTCCAGGCCTGCACCATCAACCTCCAGTTCCTGGTCACCGCCCGGAGGCAGCCCGAGGTGGCCCGGGCGCTGAGCCAGGCGGAGCTGAACGTCGCCGACGGGGCGCCGGTCGTGTGGCTCTCGCGTCTTCTGGGCCGCCCGCTGCCCCAGCGTGTGGCCGGCGTCGATCTGATCTCCGCGCTGGCCGCCCGCGCCGAGGTGACCGGGGCGCGGCTGTTCCTCCTCGGGGGATGCGGCGGTGTGACGGCGGCAGCGGCGGCGGAGCTGAGGCGGCGCCATCCCCGGCTTCGGGTGACCGGGACGCTCGAACCGCCCCAGGCCAGCCTGGATCAGCTGCCCGACGAGGAGATCATCCTCCGCATCCAGGAGGCCGGGGCCGACATCCTGCTGGTCGGTTTCGGCCATCCCAAGCAGGACCTCTGGATTGCCGCCAACCGTCAGCGTCTGCCGGTGTCGGTGTCGATCGGGGTGGGCGGCAGCTTCGACCTCATCGCCGGCAGGCTGTGCCGGGCGCCCGACTGGGCCTGCCACAGCGGCCTGGAGTGGCTGTTCCGCCTCGCCCAGGAGCCGCGCCGCCTGGCGCTCCGCTACGCGATGTGCGCCGCCTGGCTGCTGGGTGTGCTGGTGCCGCTCGCAGCCTGGCAGCGGGTCACCGGCGCGACGCCGGCGCTGGTCTCCGCCGCGGCTCGCGGGGATGGGGGAGGGACGGCGCCCCGTCGAGGCCCGTCTTCCAGGTGAAACCCCACCAGCGGCGGGGCACCGGCGCGGCCATGATCGAGCCGATGTGACCGCCGCCACCTCCACAGAGGAGGTGCCGGCGCCGCCCCCCGGCGAGGTCGTCGTCGAGGGCGCCCCCGCTCCCCGGCCGAAGGCGATCGCCGCGCGGCTGAACGGCGTGGACGGGCTGCGCGCATTCGCCGCTCTCTGGGTGGTCCTCTTCCATATTCGGGCCTTCAGTGGCGCCCGCCTGGGCCCCCTGGACCTGGTCGTCCGCAGCGGATCCACGGGCGTCAGCCTGTTCCTGGTGCTGAGCGGCTTCTGCCTCTACCTCCCCGTGGTGAGGGGCGACGGACGGCTGCGGGCGGCCCGCTTCTTCCGGCGTCGCGCCACCAGGCTGCTGCCCGCCTACTACGTCTCGCTGGCCGTCGTCCTGATCGTCGTCGCGCTCGCGGCTCGCCAGCTGGGGCTGGCTCCCCTCAGCGTTCCGGAGCTGCTGGTGCAGGCGGTCACCCACCTGACCATGACCCACTCCCTCTTCCCGGGCACCTTCTACGCCCTCAATGGCGCCTACTGGTCGCTCGCCCTCGAATGGCAGCTGTACCTCGGGCTCCCCCTGCTGGTCCTCGGCATCCGCCGCTTCGGTCTGGTCCGGGTCGTCCTCGCCGTGGTCGCCGTCAACGTCGTGTACCGCAGCGGACTTCAGGTCGCCATCGACCTCCACGCGGTCGCCCCCAACTCGCTGATGGCCACCGCAGTGCTGCCCAACCTCCTCCCGGGGCGCTGGGCGGAGTTCGCGTTCGGGATGGTCGCAGCCCACCTCCACGCCCGCGGACGGGCCGCCTGGGTCGGCTCGCGGCTCGGTTGGGGGCTTCTCCTGCTCGTCCCCCTCGCCATCCTCTCGGTCGGCAGCGCGCTCGAGCACATCCTTTTCGGGGCCGTCTTCTTCCTCCTCCTCTGCGTCGTCCTGACCGAGGGCAACCTGATCAGCCGGCTCTTCTCCTGGCGCCCGCTGGTCACCCTGGGCGTCATGTCCTACAGCATCTACCTGGTCCACCAGCCCATCGTCATGTCCCTGGCCTACCTGCTGGGCCGGGCGGGAGTCGCCCCCCGCCTCGTCTTCGTGGCGATCGTCCTCCTGCTCCCGGTCATCCTCGGCGTGGCCTGGGTCCTCTTCGTGAGCGTCGAGCGGCGCACCCTGCACGCGTCCGGCGCCAGCGCGGCGCCGGGGAGCCCCGAGGCCCTCCTAGTCGCGCCCCTCCGCTTCCTCCACGCGCGTCGCGGGGCCACCCTTCCTCGCCGGCCCTGAGATCGCGGGGTGGGGTATCGCACAGGCGCCCGATCGATGGGCGCCCTCTCGGACAGGGGTGCCTGAGCGCCGACGCACGAGCCCGATTCGACAAGGACAATCGCCCAGGCCGCCGCGCCAAGTTCCCATCGCGGCACAAAACAGTGGCAATCACCATTGAACCGTGATCACCGACGAGGTGACTCTGACCGGAGTCGCGGTTCCGCTGAAGCCGCGTTCACTGCGGCTCACCGAGGTCCCGTCCGCCGCGCCGACGTCGACCCCGGTGAGGCAGGTGTCGCTGGGGCGCTGGCGCGCGGGTCTGCTCGTCGCCGATGTCCTGGTCGGGATGGCCGCGGCCCTGCTGGCGGTGGTCGGGCGCTTCGGGGTCAGCGAGCCCCTCGGCCCCAGCGCTCCCTACGTGGCGCTGGTGATACTCGCCCCGCTGGTCTGGCCGGCGATCCTGCTGATCACCGGCACCTTCGACGAGCACCAGATGGCCAGCGGGTCGGCCGAGTTCGGCCGGATCGCGAACGCCGGCCTCTGGACGCTCACGGCGCTGGTGATCGTCTCGTACGTCAGCCACACCGCCATCTCGCGCGAGGTGGCCTTCGTGGGCGTGTCGGTGATGGTCGTGCTGAGCCTCGGGGCGCACCTGGCCGGGCGCGCCCTGCTCCGCCGCCGCCTCCAGGTCGGCAGGTCGATTCACCGAGCCCTGGTGCTCGGGCGTGACGAGGAGGTTCGAGGGCTCGTCGACCACATCCGGCGGCTCCCGTCGGCAGGTCTCAGGGTGGCCGGCATCTGCCTCGCCGAGCTCAGTGACGACTCGCCGGGCCCGTCACCCCAGCCGCGCCCGGAGTTGAGCGCTGAGATCCTCCAGGCGGCACGCCGCGCCGGCGCCGACACCGTGGTCGTGGCCGGCTCGGGCGTGCTCAGCGGGGCCGAGCTTCGCCGCCTCTCCTGGGACTTGGAAGGCACCGGCATGCGGCTCGTCGTCGCGCCGGGGGTGACCGAGCTGGCCGGACCCAGGCTGGTGGTGCGTCCCATGGGCGGGCTGCCGCTCCTGGACGTCCAGGAGTCGGGCTGCCGGAGTGCCAGCTGGTGGCTCAAGCTGGCCCTGGACCGCGTCGGCGCCACCCTGCTCTGCATCGTCCTCTCTCCCTTCTTCGTGGTCATCGCCCTGGCGATCCGCCTCACCAGCCCCGGGCCCGTGCTCTTCCGCCAGTCGCGCGTGGGGCTCAGGGGCGCGAGATTCACACTGCTCAAGTTCCGGACCATGTACGACGGGGCCGAGCAGCGTCAGGAGACGCTCTCCGAGCTCAACGAGAACGACGGCGTGCTCTTCAAGATTCGGCGCGACCCGCGGGTGACCCCGGTTGGCCGCTTCCTGCGCCGCTTCTCCCTGGATGAGCTGCCTCAGCTCTGGAATGTCGTCACCGGAACCATGTCCCTGATCGGACCGCGCCCGCCGCTCGCCTGCGAGGTGGATCGCTACCCCGGCGACCTGCGCCGGCGGCGCCTGCTGGTCAGGCCTGGCATCACCGGCCTCTGGCAGGTGAGCGGGCGCTCCGATCTCTCCTGGGAGGAGACGGTGCGACTCGACCTCCAGTACGTGGAGAACTGGTCGGTCCTGCTCGATGCCACCGTGCTCTGGAAGACCTTCCGGGCCGTCATCTCGGGCCGCGGCGCGTACTGAGAGGGACCGGGCTTGCTGGGAACGGCCGCCACGCTGCGGCGCCTCCAGGGGAGCGGAGGCCGCCGCCGGAGCGCCGACCTGGTCGTGGTGGGGGACAGCCTGAGCGCCGGCGAGCACGCGTCGCAGCCCGACCGCACCTATGTCGCCCGCCTGCGCCGGGCGCTCTCGGGCGGGCCGGCCGGGCCGCTCTCGCTGGCGGTGGAGGCCATCCCCGGGGGCCGGCTGGACGACCTCCTGGAGCGGCGGCTCCCCGTGGCCAGGCGCCTGGTGGTGGTGGAGATCGGGACCAACGACTGGCTCGCGTACCGGGCCCGCGGTGCCTGGCGCCCGACCCCGCCCGAGCGCTTCGCCGAGCGGTACCCACGGCTCCTCGAACTCGGTGACCGGCCCCGGCGCGGCGGGGGTCTGTCTGGGCATCTGGGGGCCACCGGAGGGGCGGAGCGACGCCGGCGGGGTGCTGGCCGAGTACGAGGCGGCGATCGCGGCAGCCTGCCGGCAGCGGGGGGGTGCCTTCGTGCCCCTCGCGGCGGTTCACGCCGACCCGGCGGCTCGGGGGCCGGCGGGGCGCCGGACCCCCTTCGGCCTCTCCGACGCAGCCCACCCCAACGACCTGGGCCATCGGCGCATCGCCCTGCTCGTGCTGGCCGCCGCGCGGCTCAGCTGAGGGGACGCCCCGCAGGGGGCGCCGTGGCCGCCGGCAACGGTCGGGGGTGCGGGCTCAGCCGGCCAGGGGGCGGAGCGCCGCGGTGTCCAGCAGCTCCAGGGCCGCGGCGGAGACGGCGCCGGGGTCCAGCTCGGCCAGCCCGCCGATGCCGCGGCAGACCGGCGACTCGCACCCCGAGAGCACCCCCCAGCGGTCCAGCTCGCACCAGCTTCCCGCCAGCCGCGAACCCCCCGGCTGGAGGACGCGCCGCCGGGGGTTGGCCGCCATCCCGGTGAAGCGGCCATCCTCGGGACCGAGGAGGACGACGCTCGGCGTTCCGGTGACGTCGGCGATGGAGGAGGCAACGCTGCTGACGCAGACCAGGAGATCGAGGTGGCGGATCACCTCGACCAGCTCTCCGAAGCTGGTCCGCCCCGCGGCGCGGATCGGCGCCCGCCCCATCGCCGCCGCGATCTCCTCCTGCAGTCCCACCTCGCTGGCCGATCCGGTGAGGATCACCCGGGCCCCCGCCTCCTCCTGGAGAGTGGCGGCGACCTGGGCGAAGCGCTCGGGAAGCCACTGCTGGCACGACCAGTCGGCGCCGGGATGGATGCCCACCAGCGGTCCGGTGCCGGAGCCGACCAGCCTCCGCGCGGCGGCACGCTCTCCAGGCAGGGTCCGGAGCTCCACGGGACCGCGGTCGTCGTCGACCCCGAAGGCGGCGAGGATCCGGGCGTTCTCCTCACGGGCGGACTCGGCGGCCGCCGCGGGAGGTGCGCGGTGGGTGAACCCGTCCTCGCCGTACGAGAGGCCGGCGCGGACCGGCGAGCCGACGACCTGGGCCAGGCGGCGCATGGCGCCGATGCCGTTGTGCAGCACCACGGTGGCGTCATAGCGGCGGCGGCGCAGCCTCAGGCCCAAGGCGGCGATCACAGCCGCCTTCTCCAGCCGGGCCACCGCCTCCCCCTTGTGGCGGAAGTCGTCCCACTCGACCAGGGCGTCGAGATGGGGGGAGCGACCGAGAACCGGGCGGGCGCAGCGGAGCGCGAGCACCTCGATCCTCGCGTCGGGGAGGGCGGCGCGGAGGCTGCGCAGGGCGGGGGTGGCGGCCATGGTGTCGCTGAGGTGGCCGTACACGACGACCAGGATGCGGCGGCACTGCGGAGGGCCCCCCGCGGGGCCTGGTCGGGATCCCTTCGCGGCCGGGCCGGTCGTCACCGCCATGGGGACGAGTCTCGAACGGTGCCACCCCCGCCACCATGGGCGGCTGCGGCGGACGGTGGGACATCCGCAGCGCTGCCGGGCGGCGGACGGCGGCCCGCTCAGGCCGAGGGGAGGCCCTCCACCAGGTGACGATCGGCGAGCAGCCGCGCGTACCGCGCGGCGGTGCGGGGGGTGACGTTGACGAGCTTGCCCGACGATCCGCCCCCGGCCATCCAGCGGCAGATGGTCTGGAGCTCCCGACCGCGATCCCAAAGGTGGCCGGTGAACGTCCAGAGGCAGGTGTCCAGGGTGCCGACCAGCCAGCCGGGCCGCCCCCCCCGGAGCAGCCGGCGCTCCGCCCGCCGCAGGTCGGAGAGGTCGTTGACGGTGATGAACGGCGACCATCCGTCCCAGCGGCCGGCGGTGTAGGTGAGGGCGACGATCCCGGGGACGTCCACCACCGCACGGGGCGGCCCGGCGAAGCCAGAGGCGGTGAACGCGTACTCGAAGCCCGCGTCGCGCGCCGTCGCCAGCACGGCTCGGCCCGGAGGCCCCGGCCGGCAGTCGGTGAAGGGGCGCCTCGGTTCGAAGAGCAGACCGAGGGGGGACTCGCGGACCCGGGTCCGGAGCGGGCGCCCGGGACGCCCGGCGGGGCCAGCGGCACCGGTCGGCTGGGGCGGGCGGGGCTCGTACAGGAGGCGAAGCCGAGGTGGTCCCGGGTGGCTCGCCAGCCGCCGCGACGGCTGGCGCACCAGCGGGGCGTCCATCAGCGGCCACCAGCCCCGCGGCACGCGGTCCCGCCCGCCCAATCGAGCGGCCAGATCGTCGACCGACGCGCTGAGGGTGCTGGCGAGCCGCTGCACCGGGCTCTCCGACTCGATGAGCACCCCGGATCCGGCGCAGCCGAGGATGAGCTCCACCCCGGGCGCCAGACCCCCGGCGGAGAGGGGGTGACGGGTGAGCGTGAGGGGGGGACGGGGCATGTGGGCGAAGCTCTCGGTGGTGAGGATCAGGCCGGCCGCCATCCCGGTGAGATTGAGCACGTCGGCGAGCGGATAGAGGTTCTCCAGCTCCCTGGCCATGCCCGTCCAGAAGAGCAGGGTCGAGAGGACCTTGGCCTCGCCCGCCCAGGCGGAGAGCTGGGCGTCGTCCGGCTCCTCCGGGTCGCACGGAGGCGGCCAGGGCGAGGGCGCCTCACGCAGCACCGGGAACGGCGGCCGGCCCGGATCGACGACCTGGAAGGCGGTCCCGAGCCGCGAGAGGGCGAGGAAGTCGTTGTCATGATGCTGGCGGCCGAAGACGACGTCGGTGTGGCGGAGCGGTCCCGCCAACCGGTCGATGACCTCCGTCTGGGGGGTCCCGTGGATCGGCATCCAGCCCTCGCGGGCGGCGGTCGGGATCCATCGCCCCACCAGCTCGGGGTCGCCGAGCAGGAACCCGCGCCCTGATCCAGACCAGCGCTCCGCCATCCAGGCCGTCTCCTCGGCCGCGCTCGCCGTCTGGCCGGGGCGCAGCTCCGTGCTCCCCGGGGGTGGCGGGCCGGCGAGCCAGAGCGTCTCCACCCTCCGGCCCAGGCGCAGCGCGTCCAGGGCCGCGGCATCCCCCTCCGTGATCGCCAGGAGCCGCCGGTTGACGACCTCCGGGAAGGCGAAGGGGGCGAGACCGATCCCCGGAACGCGGCCCCGGCCGACCACCAGGAGCGTCTCGGGGAGGGCGGTGGAGCCGCGGCCGAGGACCTCCTCGTAGAAGGTGACGACGTCGGGACTCCGGGAGCGGAACCGGACGCCGGCGTTGAGCACGGTCTCGCCGAACACCGCCGGTCCCAACGCCGCCGCCTCGCAGTCGAAGCTCTGCAGGAGCAGGAGCAGCTGCTCGAGGTGGTGAGCCCCGGTGAGCGTGCCGCCGCGCATCCGGTTGGGGTCGCCGCCTGGCGGCAGCCCCCCGCCGAAGTGGCTTCCGTCCGGCCGCGCGTCGTAGTAGCACTCGAAGAGGCTGCCCTCCGCGGCGGCGACCCAGGCCAGGGTGGCGCAGACGAGGTCGCGGTGGGGGTGCTCGGCGGGTGCGAGGAGGAGGAGGAGGCGCGGCTTTCCGCCCTCGATCACGGGGCGTACCAGGGCTTGGACCTCACGGCCGTGCGTCCGCTCGGACCGCAGATCCTGTCGATCAGCGCTCGCGGCGGGCTGGTGGGGTCGGGGGTGAGCTGGACCCGGGCGAGGTCGACATGGCACTCCGCCGCCAGCCGGAGCGCGGCGGCCCGGTCGGCAACCAGCAGGAGTGCCGAGCGGCGGACCTGGCGGCGCTCCCGCCAGCCCTGCGGCAGCTGACGTCCAGGATCCACCCCGGCGGGGTCGAGCAGGCTGACCAGACGCCCGCAGTCCCGGCGGCCGAGCAGCGCCCCGACCCCACCCGCGACGGGGAGGATCAGAGGCCCGTCGCCGCGGGCCCGGGTCAGGCGGAAGGCCAGGGCGTCCCGCAGGCCTTCCCGCCTCGCCGCCCGCGGTTCACCGGCTGCCGGCAACATGCCCGCCGGGGCGGGTGGGGAGTCGCGTCGCTCCGGCCCGGGGCCGCCGCGCGGCCGCAGCAGCCCGGCCGCGTCGACCCTGTACCGGCGCCGGCAGCGCTGGTACCCGAGCTCGAACCAGAAATCGTGGCGCAGGTCCACGAGCAGCCGCTGCGGTCGCCGGCGCACGACCCATGCGGTGAGGCACCGCCGGCGTGTCTGGCCGAGCCAGAGCCGGCCGCGCGGGTCTCCGGACAGGGTTTGCTTGGCCGCCAGAGCACCATTCCCGTAGGCGTAGTTGCGCTGGCTGCGCAGCGCCGCGCGGCCAGCGCGGACCCCGGACGAGTGGAGGACGCGGGACCGAGGCGTTGTGAGCATGCGCAGGCCCAGAGCCTCGAGGCGCTGCTTGTAGTCGGTGTCCTCCGCGCATTCGAACTCCGTGCCCGGGCCCAGGTGCTCGTCCCACGGACCGGCACGGCGGGCGTCGACGGCCCGGAGGGCGACGTTGGCGCCGATCCAGTCCCAGCCGTCGGGTGGGCGGCGGGGGGTTGCCGCCGCGTCGTAGACGGCCTCCGACGGCGTCAGGGTGGGGCAGGAGGCGAGCAGCCCCAGGCGAGCGGGGCCCTCCACCGCGCCCCCGACGAGCCTCAGCCCGGGGTCCGCGGCGAACGCGTCGACGATCGTTCGGAGCCAGTCGCGGTCCGCCTCGCAGTCGTCATCGATGAAGGCGACGATCTCGCCGCCGGCGCGCCGCAGCCCGGCGTTGCGGGCCCGGCTGGCGCCGCGTTCAGGGAGATGGACATAGGCCACCCGGGCGTCATCGCCGGCGGCCTTGGCCACGGCCGCGCGCAGCCGCGCCTCGGCCGCCGCGTCTCCCTGGCCCACGACCAGCAGCTCCCAGTCGGGCCAACTCTGTCCCTGCACCGAACGGATCGCCCTGCCCACCGCCGCGGGGCGAACCGTGGGAATGCAGACCGACACCTTCATGTGGCGGTTGCGGCGTGGGCGGGTGCCCCCCCGTCGACGAGGTCCTCGTAGACCTGGACCAGCCGGTCCACCATCCGATCGAGGTCGAAGTCCGACGCCCGCCGGCGAGCGGCCTCGCGGATGCGCGCGAGCAGAGCGTCGTCCGACACCGTGGTGCGGACCTTGGTCGCCAGGGCCACCGCGTCGCCGGGCGGGATGAGGAAGCCGTCGACGGAGTCGGTGATCAGCTCGGCGAGCCCGGTGCCGGTGGTGGCGACGACGGGAAGGCCCAGGGCCATGGCTTCGAGGCAGGCGTTGGCGAGGCTCTCGGATCGAGAGGGCATCACCACCATCCGGGCGGCCGCGATGATGGGGAAGAGTCGCGCCTGCGGCATCTCGGCGAGGAAGTGGAGGCGGGGCAGGTAGGCGCGGCACCGCTCACGGGCGAGGTCGACGAAGAGCCGGCCCTGCATGCCGGTGTCCTCGCCGACGAAGACCGCGTGCAGGCTCGGTCGGCCCGCCAGCACCTCGGGAAGTGCCTCGATCCAGGTGTCCACGCCCTTGCGCCGCTCCAGACGTCCGAAGTAGAGGACGTACTCCAGGTCGCGGAGCTCGTCGGGGAGGCCACCGGAATCGGCGCGGAGCGCGCGGATCCCGGTCGGCACGATGGTGATCGATCCCGGGGGGATCCTCCACCGTCTTGCCACCTCGTCGGCGAGGGTCCGGGACGGACAGATCACCCGAGCGCTGCGCCGCGTCTGGGAGCGCTCCAGCCACCTTCTGACGAACGTCCGCCGGCGCTGCATCCCGGGCAGCCTCTCATGCTCCTCGACGACGAAGTGGGGGGTGGCCAGGCGGGTCACCAAGGACGCGCCGGGATGCAGCGAGTACCACCACGCCTCTCCCTCCCACTCACAGGCCTGGACGATGTCGAGGCGGCCGAGACTGCGCAGTGCCCGGTTCACCGCCAGGGAGCGTGCCACGGCATGCGGTCGCAGGCTCCCCGTGGGGACCCGGTGGATCCGGACTCCGTCAACGATCTCGCTGGTGAGCTGACTGGTTCCCGGAATGAGGACATGGACCTCGTGCCCGAGCGCTGCCAGGGTGCGCGAGGTCTTCTCCGTGTAGGCACCGATGCCGCCGCCGGCTGGAGGCGGGCCGGGGCTGACCATGGCTATCCTCACGCGTGGAAGGTAGCGCCGCCAGGTGGCGGCGGCAATGGACGCTCATGGCGGCTTCTGCAGCCGTGTCTCAGCCTGGCGTGGACAATCGCCCACGCAGGCTGGGAGCCCCCCCCATGAGGCTCCGCGGGCCGGGGCCTCCGAGCCGCGCGCCGGGTCGCGCCGAGCTCTTCACCGCGGCGCGACGGGCGGAAGTCCCAGACCGGGAAGGACAAGTCGCGGTGTCGCGGATGCTGGCGCCCAGAGCCACGCGCACCCGCTGATTCCAGCGGATGCGAGGACGCGGTTAGGCTCGAGGCAAGGGGCGGCTCGGACGTCATCTCCGGGAGCATCGATCCGACCACCGCTCTGGCTTGGGCTCCCCCTCGGCCCCGCTGCCGGTCTTCTCGGCCCAGCCGCCCCGACCGTATCCGCCATCCATCCGAGGCGCGAAATGCCCCGCCCGCCCCGCGCGGTTCCCGAACCGGAGAGGATCGAGAAGGTGTGCGCCACGTATCAGGCGCTGACGGAGGCGAGGAAGGCGGGGCCATGGACCTTCGGGTGGTTCGTCCTCTCCCGGTGCGCCGCCATCCTGCGGATGGGCGTGATCATGGTCTCGCTGCCCCGCATCGAGGTGAGGCTCGGCCCGACCGGCGCCGGTCAGGAGATCGCACGGCACCTGTCGGTGCGCCACGGCCTCCGCCATGTGAACCGCTGGGCCGTCGGCGTGCTCCCGATCAGCGACAACGTGGACGAGTATCTCCGCGGCAGGAAGCGGCACGCCGTGAGAACCCACCTGCACCATGCGCAGGAGATGGGCCTCGGCTTCCGGGAGCTCCTCGACCCGGTGGCGACGCGGGCCGAGGCTGAGCGCATCCTCACGCTGCACCGCGACGAGTTCTGGGACGCCGACGGGCTCGCTCGCGGGGTCGATCGGGGGGCCAGCCGGGTCTTCGTCGTCGACGACGGCAACCATGTTGTGAAGGCCCTGGCGGCGGTGGTGGTCGACACCAGCTGGGCGCACCTGTACCTCTGCATCAGCGACCGTGGCGACACCGCGCCCGCGGCCCTCTATCTGCTCAACATCGGACTGGTGAGGAAGCTGGCCGACGAGGGGGTGCGCTACCTCTTCGTCCGCAGCGCCCTGCACGTCACGCCGGGACAGCGGTACCTCCAGTCGCAACTCGGCTTCGAGCCCATGAACCTCCATCTCACCAGGAGGCTGTCCGGCGCCGCCTGAGCCGTGGGGTGGGGAAGGCGGAGCGTCGGGCGGGCGACCTGCCGGTGTCCAGGCGGGCGCCGGTCGGCGTCACGCCCTCCGCTCTCGGCCGGGTCGATCAGCTGATGGTGATCGGCCCGGCCTGGAGCTGCCCCGCGCCGGGGGAGCCGGGGACGAGTGGCTCCATGAGCTTGACGTAGGCCACGTGGTCCGAGGTGTCGACGGCGGCGAGGTACTGCACGCCCAGGGTGAGCGCCGAGCCGCCGATGCTGACCGAGGGCATCGACGACGAGGTGTAGCCGTCGACGGCGTAGATGTCGAGCCAGCGCTCCTGGACGGTGGAGCTGAAGGTCGGGACGAAGGTGACGGCGCCGCCCGACGCGGTGAACGTGTACAGCCCCTGGTCCGCGCTGAAGCCCCCGAAGCTGCCGGTCGTCATGGTTGGGCTGTCCGGGTTGAGGTAGTCGGCGGCGATGCTCTCAGCCTGCGCCGAGGTCAGATTCCGGCTGATCGCCTGCAGCAGGTAGAAGGTGATGGTGGTGCCACCGGGGAAGGAGTAGTCCTGGCCGGCGACGGCGTTGTCCCCGAACACGCCCACCTTCAGCCGGTTGCCGTTGACCAGCGTCTGGATCTGGAGGTTGGCCAGGCTGAGCGTCGAGAGCTTGGTGGCGAGGACCGCCGCCACCCCGTCGCTCACGCCCGATCCCGCCGCGGGGATGATGTAGAAGTAATTCGGGCTGCCGGGTGTGGCGGTCGTGGGCAGCCCTTGCACGCTGGCACCGCCCACGGTCCCGTAGCCGCCGCCGGCCGCGCCCCAGGTGGTGTCCGCCTCCTCCAGACCGCTGATGGTCCAGAACTGGAGGGGTTGGGTGGGGGAGAGGAGGATGGGCGAGCTGGAGGGGTTGCTGATGTCGAAGCGGTCGACGATGAAGCCCGGGTTCCCGGGGTAGACGTAGGTGGTGACGGTGTGGACGAAGCCGTTCGTGTCCACCCCGGCCGCGGGCACCGTCGCCCGCATCCCGGCGCGGAACGAGGGGATGCTCGGGGCCATCTGGACCTGGCTGTAGGGGCTGTTCTCCGAGCCCACGAAGTTGCCGGCCGGCGACTGGGTGTAGTCATGGGCCAGGTCGTCGGGGCTGGTGGTGTCGAGGGCAGACTGGGTCGGCCCGACGGTGCAGCCGTCCACCTCGTACCACATGGCCACGTTGGCTCCTCCGTACCCGGGGATGGTGCCGACGCGCCAGCCGTTGCCCGCCGAGTCGATGTAGGTGTAGTCGGTCTCGGTCTGGTCGTTGGGGGGACCGTTGGTCACCTCGCTCTGGATCTGCGTGGAGGTGGCCAGGCCGCCCGTCGCGCACGAGCCCGAGGCGGCGAGGCCGAAGCTGCCGTTGGCCGTGGTGCCCGGTGCCGGGGTGATCGAGGCCGACGCCGTCGAGTAGCCGGTGGCGGAGACGGTCACCGTGTAGGTGTCGTTGCCGGTCAGGCCGCTCAGGGTGTAGTCGCCGTTGGAATCCGTGGTGGTGCTGGCACCCCCGCTGAGCGCCACCGTGGCCCCCGCGATGGGTGTTCCGGTCGCCGACGAGGTCACCGTTCCGCCGATCTGGGTGATCGGGATCTGCGAGAAGCTGGCCCAGTCGACGTACGCGCCGGTGGTCCTCGTCCCCGCCTGCCCGGCACCCGGGAGCTCGGTCTGGGTGGCCTGGATCATCCACCCCGGCTGGGCGCTGCCGGCCGCCCAGACCCGGCCCTCCAGCAGGCTGCCGGCCACCAGAAGCTGGGCGTGGTACGTGGTGCCGAGGGCGATGCTCTCTCCCTGGACCGCCAGCTGGGTCCAGCTGCCGTTGACCGCCACCCAGAGCGCGAGGTCGCCGTTGGGGTAGGCGGGCTGCGCGGAGTTGTAGGGGTCGACCGTCATCTCCACCAGGGTGTCGTCGTCATTGCTGCCCAGCTGCTGGACCCTGGCCAGGAGCCGCCCCCCGTGGGCATTGGCGGGGTCGTTCACGACGCTCGTCATCTCGAGATCGGCGCTGACCTCCTGGTTCGGGTACTGGTACCCCATCCAGGTGTCGTAGTCCGCGCCGGTCGATTCCGAGGTGTCCACGAAGCCCTGCTCGCCGCTGATGCCCACCTGGCTGCTGGTGACGACCACCCCGTTGTTGCTCGTGCCCAGATCGCTCGACCAGGCGTGACCGTCGCTGGAGGGCGACCAGCCGCCGGTCTGATTCGGCTGGGTGAAGGTGTCCATCGCCTCCTGGGCTGGGATGGCGACGAGCGGCTGGTTGCCCACCGCCACGCTGCCGCCGGCCGGCGCCGTCACGTTGGCGGCGAGGTTGGCGTTGTATCCGACCGAGGCCCCGGTGAACAGGACGCTGTAGGTCCCGGCCGGGACGGCCAGGGTGTAGCCGCCGGTCGCGCCCGTGGTGGCGGCGGTGGTGGCGGGGAGCGTCGACACCTGAACCCCGGTGATGGCCGCGCCGGTCACCGAGTCCGCGACGCTGCCGGTGATGGTGGAGTTGGGTGGAGGCGAGGAGCCGCTGACAGCGGCCACCGAGAAGGAGTCGAGCTTCACGGGCGACCCCGCCCCCGCCCAGCCGTAGAGGCCCATGGTGCCCGCGGTGGTGATGGCCGCCGTGCTCGTCCCCGACCACGTCCACGACGAGGGCTCGGCGGTCCCGTCCTGCCACAGCCTGAGGTAGACGCTGCTTCCCTGCACCTCGACGCGCAGCCAGTAGGAGGTGTTCACGCTGACGCTCGCCGCCGTGTTCGCGACCACCGTCCAGTTGCCGCTGGACCCGACCATGAACTCGAGATTCCCGGCGCCGCCGAAGCGGGCGAGGTTCATGCTCCCGTTCGACTGGTAGTCGAGGATGATGCCCGCGGTGTCGTTGGCGGCGCTCACCGAGAAGCGGACCAGCCCATTGACCGCGGCCGCTGTGGTCGTGCCCAGGATCTCGAAGTCGCTGCCCCCCGAGGTGCCGTTGATCGTCCCCTCGTCGCCGGCCACCGACGTGGTGGAGGCCGTCCCCGACGCCTGGGTCCAGACGTGCCCGTCGCTGGCTGTGCCCCATCCGCTCTGGGCGGTGCGCTGGAAGGTGTCCTGAACCAGGAACGCCGGGCTCACCACGACCGCGGACGTCGCCGACGCACTGACCCCGGTCAAGTCGGTCACGGTCAGCTGCACGGTGAAGGTTCCACTGGTGGTGTAGGTGTGGGTGGGCGCCGGGCTGGGCGAGCCCTGGGTGACCGACGCGCTGCCGTCACCGAAGGTGAACGTGTAGCTGGAGATCGGGTGGGAGCCGGCGGTCGACGCCGCGGCGTTGGCGGTCACCTGAAGCGGTGCCGTGCCGGATGCCGGCGTCACCGTGAGGGATGCGGTCGGCGGCGTTGTCAGGGTCACTGTGGAGCTCGCCGTCGAGGTGGCGCCGGCGCCGTCGGCGATGGTGACCGTGACGGTGTAGGTTCCGGAGGCGGTGTAGGTGTGCGCGGCGGACGACGCACCCTGCGGTCCCACCGTGGTTCCGTCGCCGAAGCTGAAGGTGTAGCTGGAGATGCCGATCGGATCCGTCGAGCCGGAGGCATTGGCGCTCACCGTGAGCGGTGCGCCGGTGGGGGTGGCGGTGAGGGCGGCGACGGGCTGGCCGACCAGCTCCTGCGCCGTCGCTGTCGAGGACTGCCCGGCGCTGTCGGTGACCTTGACCGTCACCGTGTAGGTCCCGCCCGCCGTGTAGGTGTGGGTCGGCTTGGGCGTGGGCGCGCTCTGGGTGACGGCCGCGCTGCCGTCCCCGAAGCTGAAGGTGTAGCTGGAGATCGGGCTGGTCCCCGCGGTCGACCCGGTGGCGTCGGCGGTCACCTGGAGGGGAGCCTTGCCGGACGGTGGGCCGAGCGCCAGCGCCGCGGTCGGGCCGCTCGCGACGCTGACCGCCGCGGTGGCCTGGGAAGTGGCCCCGGCGCTGTCGGTCGCGGTCACGGTCACGGTGTCGTTGCCGACGGACGTGTAGGTGTGGGTCGCGGTGGAGGAGGAGCCGCTCACCGTTGGGCTGCCGTCGCCGAAGTTGAAGGCGTAGCCGGTGATGGCGACCGCCACGGCGTCGGTGGAGGCAGACGCGTTGGCGGTCACGGTGAGCGGGGCGTTGCCGGATGAGGGGCTCACCTTCAGCGCCGCGACGGGCTGACCCACGGTCTCCTGGGCGGTCGCCGTGGAGGCCAGGCTGGCGCTGTCCGTCACCGTGACGGTGACCGTGTAGACACCTCCCGTCGCATAGGTGGCGACCGCGGTCGGCGACGACTGGGGCCCGACCGTCGTCCCGTTGCCGAACGCGAAGGTGTAGCTGGAGATCGGGTTGCTGCCCGGCTTGGACCCGGAGGCGCTGGCGGTGACCGGCTGGCCCGCGGGGGTTGACGTCGGGCTGAGGGCGAGCGCCGCAATCGGCCCGCTGCCGGCCGTGGACGCCTTGAAGACGGCGACGACGGCGCCGCCGTAGCCGGAGCTGCCGCTGGCCATGGTCATCGACTGGCCGACGGCCGACGCCGAGGTCGTGTCCTCCAGGCCGCCGGTGAAGAGCCAGTTGGAGATCGCCGATTCGCGCAGCGTGAAGCCGCTGCCGGCGCTGAAGCCGCTGCCGGCATAGGTCTGGCCTCCGACGCCGACGACGAGCTCACCCGAGCCGCCGATGGCCGCCGTCGGCCCCGCCTTGAGCGTGCTCCCGGTGGTGGAACCGGTCGCGTCCTGGTCCAGCGCCGCGGTGGCGGCGATATCCGAGTACTCGGCGACGGTCAGAGCGGCGCTGCCGGTGACTGTCACCGTGTCCGAGCCGCCCTTCGAGCCCAGGAGGTAATAGAGGTCGACGTGCCCGTTGCCGTAGGCGAGCGCGGTGGCCCGGGTCCAGGAGCCGTTGAGGCTGTCCGCGACCCCGCTCACGTCGGTGCTGCCGGCGGTGATCCCGGCGACCAGGAGGTCGCCTCCGGTCACCGGCTTGGCGAGGGTGAGCTTGGACGAGGTGGTGGCTCCGCCCTGGACGAAGGCGGGTATGCTGCCCGGCGCCGCGCTCACCGTCTCCTGGGCGGTCGCCGTCGAGGTCAGCCCGGCGCTGTCGGTGACGGTGACCGTCACCGAGTAGGTGCCGCCCGTCGTGTAGGTGTGGGTGGCGCTGGACGAGCTGCCGGTCACCGTGGCGCTGCCGTCTCCGAAGCTGAAGCTGTAGCTCGAGATGGGGTTGCTGCCCGGGGTGGAGCCCGACGCGGTGGCGGTGACACCGAGCGGCGCCTGCCCGGAGGAGGGGGTGAGGCTGAGCGCCGCGGTCGGTCCGTGCTGGACGTTCACCGTGGCCGTCGCCGTCGCGGTGGCCCCGGTGCTGTCGGTGACGGTCACCGTGACCGTGTAGGCGGCGACGGCGGTGTAGGTGTGGGTGGCGGTCGCCGATGTCCCGCTCACGGCAGCGCTGCCGTCTCCGAAGTTGAAGGAGTAGGTGGCGATCGACACACCGGTGGCATCGGCGGATGCGGCGGCGCTGGCGGTCACCGGCAACGGTGCGCTCCCCGAGGACGGGGTCACGCTGAGGACCGCGGTGGGTTGACCCACCGTCTCCCGAGCCGTGGCGCTGGAGGAGACCCCCGCGCTGTCGGTGACGGTCACGGTGACGGTGTAGACGCCCCCCGCCGTGTAGGTGTGGGCGGCCGTGGGGCTGGCCGAGGGGCCGACGCTGCTGCCGTCCCCGAAGGTGAAGCTGTAGGAGGAGATGGGATTGGCCCCCGGCGTCGACCCGGAGGCGTTGGCGGTCACCTGCTGGTTCACCGGGGTGGACGCCGGGCTCAGGGTGAGGGCTGCGACCGGCGCGCTGCTCGGCGCCGCGGCCTTGAAGACGGCCACCACGGCACCGAAGTACTGACTCGAGCCTGACCCCATGGTCATCGACTGACCGGCGGTGGAGGAGGAGAGGGAGTCCTCCAGCCCGTCGGCGGCCCACCAGTTGGAGACGGCCGATTCACGGAGGCTGAAGCCGCTTCCGGCGCTCAGCCCGCTGCCGACGTTGCTCTGGCCTCCCACGCCGAGGACCAGCTCACCCGCACCCCCGATGGCGGCGGTCGGGCCGGCCCTGGGGGCGCTGCCGCTCCCGCTGCCGCTCGTCACCTGGTCCAGGGCGGCGCCGGTGACGATGCCCGAGTACTCGGCGACGGTCACGGCGCCTCCGCCGCTCCCCCCCAGCGAGACGGTGAGGCTGCCGGCCCTGGAGCCCGGGAGGTAGTAGAGGTCGACATGGCCGTTGCCGTAGCCGAGCGAGGTGGCCCGGGTCCAGGCCCCGTTGAGGCTGTCGGAGACCCCGGTGACAGGATCTGTCCCCGAGTCGTTGGTGGTGACGCCGACGACCAGCAGGTCTCCCGCGGTCGCGGCCTTGGGCAGGGCGACGCTGGAGCCTATGGCAGTCGCCCCCTGGACGAAGGCGGGTGCCGTCGACGCCGCGGCGGCGCCGCCGCCCTGGCAGAGGGAGGCGAGGACGGCAGCGCCGGCCAGGCCACACGCGAGGCTTCGATGGCGCGCCATCACGACCCTCCCGACCGGTCATGACCCCGAGGCCCGGCGCCGCTCGGCGCCGCCGCCTCGCAGACCGCGAGCATCCACTTGGGCACGACGCGTGGGCCGTAGGCCCGCTCTTCGACGATGCGCAACCCAGCCTCCTCCAGCATGCGGTGAAACTCCTCGCGGCTGTGATGAGTCACGATCCCGGTCCACTCCGGCAGCACGCCTCCAGCCCGCCAGGTTCGCAGCCACCGGCGGGGACGCCTGCCCACGTAGGCGGGGTAGCGGAGCATCCAGTGGGGGCGCCGGTTGGTGGTGTCGACGACGGCCACGCCGCCCGGGGCGAGCACCCGGCGGAGCTCGCGGAGGGTCGCGACGGGGTCGGGCAGGAGCACCAGGAGATCGACGGCGATGGCGACGTCGAAGCTGCCGGAGGCGAAGGGGAACGGATCGGCGGCGTCGAGGCGGGTGAGGATCAGCGCGTCCGGAGCGAGACCGGCGGCGCGGCCTTCGCCCGCGGCGCGCTCCAGCATCTCGGCGGAGACGTCGGCCAGGGTGACAGTGCGGTCCCGGGCCAGGGGGACGGCGATCCGTCCGGGACCGCCGCCCAGGTCGAGCACACGGCTGCCCGGCCTGCTCCTCACGATCGTCAGGATGTCGTGGCGCTTGGCCGCGTAGAGATTCCGGAAGGGGTTCTCCGGTGCGTCGGGCCGGAAGAGGTCGGGATACCGGCCGTCGCTGAAGACGGCGCGGTTCAGCGATCCCTGCTCCCGCGCTGCGCTCATCCGGGTGGCCCTCCCGCAGCAAGTGCTGCGGCGGGCCGCCGCCCGGATACCGCATAGGACTCGGCGAAGAGCAGGGAGACCAGCCGCCCGTGGGGGCGACGCCGGGAGACCCATCTCCACAGCGCGTCGGTGGCCGCCAGGGCTGGCCCCTCCGCGGCGGCGGGGATGAGCGGGTACTGCTTGGTGCCGCGGACGTAGATGGGCAGACCAAGGATCACCGGACGCACGCGCACGTCGACCATGCCGGCCTCACGGAAGCCGCGAGCCAGCTCGCGGACAGGGATGTGACGCTGCCAGAACCCGGGATCGATCTCCTCGCCGGCCAGCCGCCGGATCAGGGTCCGCGGCCCGAACCACCGCGACCGCCCGGTCCCTCGCCATATCGAGATGGGCGTCTTGGTGATGACCACGGCGCGGCCGCCGGGCGCGACCAGTCGCTCGAGCCCCCTCACGATCTGGCGCCATTCGGGGATGTACTCGAGCACCCGCACGCTCATGACCCGGTCGAAAGGGCCATCCGCCTGGAACCGGGCGGCGTCCCCGAGCACGAACTGCACGTGGGCATCGGGCACGGCGCGGCGCGCCTGCTCGAGCATCCGCGGCGACAGGTCGAGCGCCACCACCCGGGAGGCGCGCCGGGCCAGAAGCGGGGTCCAGGTGCCGGGCCCGCAGCCGATCTCCAGGGCGGCGGTGACGCTCTCACCGCCCAGCTCCTCGACGAGAACCCGGCGCGTCTGCTCCTTCTCCAGCAGCGCGACCCGGTTGCTCTCCCAGCGCAGGTGGCGGTAGTAGCCGCTCGCCTCGTCGAAGATGGCGGCGATCCTCTCCTGGACGCGATCGCCGCCATCCTCGGCCCCGGTCCCATCCGGCACCACCGCAACCCCGGCGCACGCTGCGGTCGGGCGGGTCGCCAGGCGGCGGACGGGAGGCGTCGCCGTCACCGTCCGTTTCCCCCATGAGCCACCGCCACCTCGGCATGGAAGGCATCGAGCCGCGCGGCGGCCCCGGCCCAGCCGTACCTCTCCACGACCAGGGAACGTCCCGCCGACCCGAGGCGGCTGCCGAGGGCCGGGTCCGCCAGCAGGCCGAGGATGGCGTCGGCCATCGCCTCCGACCCGTCGGTGAGCAGGAGGTGCTCGCCGCTCGTGACGTCGAGCCCCTCGGCACCGAGGGAGGTGGCGACGACGGGCTTGGCCATGGACAGTCCCTCGAGAACCTTGAGGCGGGTTCCGCCGCCGACGCGCAGGGGTGCGATCACCACGCTGGCGCGCTGCAGGAAGGGACGGACATCGCCGACGGCCCCGGTCACGACGACCCCGGAGGCGGACAGCCTCCGCAGGGGGGCGGGCTCCCCCTTGCCGACCACGGTCAGGACCGCCGACGGACGGTGGCGGCGGATGCGGGGCAGGACGCTCGCCGTGAACCAGGCCACGGCGTCGGCGTTGGGGCGGTAGTTGAGACTGGCGACGAAGACGATGCCGTCCGGATCGGCGGGTTCCGAGTCGGGGCGGAAGTACTCGGTGTCCACAGCGTTGGGGACGACCGCCGTGGGCAGCTCGGGTCGAGCCTCGCGGATGACCGCCTGGTCGAGCACCGACGTGGCCACGCAGCCGTCGGCGAGCCGCCACGCCCGCCGTTCCTCGCGTCGCACCTTTGCCGCCTCGACGCGTCCGAACAGCCGGCGGGCGGCAGAGGCCTCGATCCGGGCCACCCGGTCCAGGAGCTGGTACTCGATGTTGTGCTCGTCGAGGACCACCGGCGTGTGGCCGGGGAACTCGAAGCACATCATCTGGCTGGACTCGACCTGGATGATGTCGAAGCTTCCGCCGGCCGCGATGCGGTCCAGCTCTCGCTGCATGGCGTCCGAGTGGAGGGCGTTGAGGTGAAAGGAGGATCTGCCCCCGAGCGAGGCGAGCTGATAGCGCCGGCGGGAGCGCAGGGCCGGGGGCGGCGTGACCCGGTGAACCTCGTCCAGGGTCCGGCGGAGCCCGTCCCAGTCGCGCCCGTCGTCGGCGGTGCCATAGGCGATCAGGGTCACCCGGTGTCGCTGGGCCAGCTGGGTCACCAGGTGGTGGACGCGCAGGGCGAAGCCCCACGTCGGCGGTGACGGCGCCTCCGGGCAGACGACGAGGAGGCGCCGGCCCGACGGTGGGGTGACCCGGTCTCGGGGGGTGGGCTGCCGCCCCTCAATCACGAGCTTCCCGATGTCTGCCACTGGGCGGGCCTCGGCGTCATGAGGCGATCCTAGGCAGCCCACGAGGGAGCCGCCATGGGACCCCTGGCACTGCGGGTGGGACAGATGTCTCGCTAGTCGGGCGAGCACGCTCCGGCCATACTCGAAAACATGCACCGGGTCTTCGCCTGATCAGGCCGACCTGCGCATGGGATCGCCGCAATCCCTGGGCGGAGGGCCGGGACCGCGCTGTCCCGGGAGCCGGCCGCATGCTCCGCGGGGGCCGCTGCGGGTCGTCGTCGGAGTTCACGACGGAGGCCTCAGCGGGGTCAACACCTACGCCGAGCACGTGGCCGCCGCCGCCGCCACAGCTCACGTCGAGGTGACCCTGCTGGCCACCCACGCATCGCTGGCGGCGCTGCTCGAGAAGAGGCTCTGCGGCACCGGGGTCCGCGTCGTCGACCTGGGGCTGGGAGAGCCGACAGCGCGCCAGCGGCGCCTAGAGCGGCTGTCCCCGGCCTACGCCGCCCGGCGCCTCAGTGCCGGCGTGCGCTCCGCACAGTCTGGTCTGGGCGGTTTCGACGTCGCCCACGTCAACCATCCGGCCCTCGCCAGGGCCATGCATCCCCTGGCAGAGCGGGTCGTGGTGGCGGCGTGGTTCTACCCTCACGCACCCATGGCGCGTGCCGTCGCCACCTGGAAGCACACCGGAGGGCGCTTCCCCCGGAGCGCCGGGCTGGCCCTCAAGGGGGTGCTCCACTACCGCAACGATGTGCGCGGCTATCGCGCCGCCGACTGCGCCATCGCCCCCACCCAGCTGCTCGCCGACGAGCTTCTCCGGGCCGGCATCCCGGCCGTCCAGTGCTCCCCCCCATGCCGCGTGGTCGGGGCAGGGTCGCCGCCGGATCAGGGTGGCGGCGGGGCCGCCCGGCTGCTCATCTGCAGCGGTGACCTGGGGCACCCCCGCAAGAACGTGAGCCTGGCGATCGCGGCGGTGCGCGTGCTCGCCGGCCGGGGGCGCCCAATCGCTCTCGACCTCGTCGGTCGCCACGCCGACCGCCTCGACGGCGCCCTGGGCCGGCTGCCCCCCGGCGTGGTCGTTCGCCGCCTCGGGCCGCTCGCGCCCCAGGACGTGCACAGCCTCATGCGGCAGGCGCAGGCGCTGCTCATGCCCAGCCTCTTCGAGGAGTGGGGGTACGTCGCCGTCGAGGCCGCGCTGCAGGGGACGCCGGTGGTGAGCCTGCCCGTGTACCCGTTCCCGGAGATGCTCGCGGGGCGGCTGGGACGCTGTGCCGCCGGCGTGGGGCCGGGCGCCTTCGCCGATGCCATCGATGCCGTTCTGGCCGGGTCGGATCGCGACCAGGTGGCCGCCTCCGCCGAGGCGCGCTTCGGGGTCAACGCCGCCGGACAGCGGCTCCTCTGCATCTGGGAGGGGTCCACCTCCCGCCTCGCCGCGTCCTAGGCATGGCCGGCATGCCCAGCCAACCCGCGCCGGGCCTGGCCGCAGGTCGGCACCGTTGACCGCCGCCCCCTCCTGCCTGCGTCTGGTGCCGACCGTGCACCGCGGCGTCGCGGCCTTCCAGGACCTGGAGCCCGCCTGGCGCCGCCTGCTCGACCGCACGCAGACCACGAATCCCTTCCTCAGCTGGGAGTGGGTCTCCGAATGGGGGCGCAGCTTCTGGAACGACCGGCTCGTGACGGTGGTGGTCGAGGCCGCCGGCGAGCCGGTGGCGATCGCCCCCTTTCACGGGTACGAGGGGCTGCCCGCGCCCGGTCTCCGGGCCCCGTCGCTCGAGCTGATGGGGCCTCGCCGCCGCCGCTACCGGCAGATGCTCGAGCTGGCCGAGGCGCTGGTCGACGCCGATCACGCCGTTCCCGCGCTGACCCTGGTCGTCGATCAGCTGGGCGCGGCGGGCAGGTGGAGCTGGCTGGAGGTGGGCGCCTGGGGGGAGGGCAGCGGCTGGTGGGAGGCGGCGGTTCGCCAGGCGGCCTCGCCGGTCAGGGTGGCCCCCGAGGGGCACCGCGACGTCCTGGTCATGGACCTGGGCTCGAGCTGGGAAGAGGTCCACGCCCGGCTGCGCCGCAACGTCAAGGAGAGCATCCGCCGGGCCTACAACGCCCCGGCTCGCGACCACCTCCGCCTCCGGTACTCCGAGCACCGGGGCAGCGCCGGCCTCGACGCCGTTCTGGACGACCTGCTGGCGCTGCACGCCGCCCGCGCCAGATTCGCCAGGGGGCCGAGCCACCCGGACTGCTTCTCCGACCCCGTGGTGCGCGACTTCGTCCGGCGCGTGGCCCATCGCCTGGCGGAGGCCGATCGCCTCAGCCTGGGGGTGGTCGAGCTGGAAGGCCGGCGGGTGGCGGTGCGCTTCAACATGGAAATGAACGGGGTCCTCTACCTCCACCACTCCGGTTTCGACCCCGCCCTGTGGCGCTACAGCGTCAGCACGTTCGCGCTCGTGGAGGCGATGAAGGCGGCCATCGCCCGCGGGCTTCACGGCGTCAACTTCTCGCTCGGTGTGGATCAGGCCAAGGCTCGGTGGGATGTCCGCAACGTTCCCTTCGTGCGTTGCCAGATCGTGAGGGCCACGGCTGGCGCTCGCCGGGTGGCTGGCCTGTACAGCGGGATCCGGATGGTTCGGCAGGGGAGCTTCCCAGGCCTCGCGAACGTGGGTCACCGAGGGCGCTGACGGGCTGAGGGCCGGGGCGGGGAGGGGCCGGCGACGCCGATCCGCCCTACCCCCATGTCCCGGTGCCCGCCCGATCCGCCCATTCACCCGGCGGCGCTCGCCGTGCAGAGTTGGTGGGATGGGGGAACCTGTTGCGGTTGTCGGCCCCCTGGCGACGCCGCCGGCCGACGCCCCGCGGCCGGCCACCGTGACGCTGGCGCGCAGCATCTCCATCCTGTCCGTCGGCCAGGTGGTGACCTGGATCGCGACCCTCATCTGGACGGTGATCGTTCCCCGCCGGTTGGGCTCCGCGGAGGTCGGCATCTATACGCTCGGCCTGGCCGCGTCGGGCGTCCTCCTGATGGTCGTCGGCCTCGGCCTCCGACCTCTCCTCGTCCGCGAGATCGCCGCCGATCCGGAGCGGGCTCCCCGCCTGATCGGCGCCGGGATCGTGCTCCGCTCCATCTTCTGCCTGCCGGCGCTAGGGGTGACCCTGGTGATCACCCTGGTGGGTCCCTTCCACGGGGAGGAGGCCATCGCCGTCTTCCTGGGCTGGTGCATGTGCATCTTCGCGGTCGTCTCCGAGCCGATCGCCGCCGGCTTCCAGGCGATGGAGAAGATGCGCTACCTGACCTACTCGACGATCTTCAGCAAGACCGTCTCCACCATCGGTGGCATCGCGCTGGTGATGGCGGGGGTGAGGGCCATCGGGCTGCTGATCGTCTTCGTCGCGATCGGTGCGGTGACCACTGTGCTGGCGCTGATCTGGTCACGCCCTCACTTCGGCATCGTCTGGAGGGTGACCTGGGCCGAGCTGCGCCACCTCTTCGTCGCCAGCCTCCCGTACTGGAGCTTCGTCGCCTTCTTCACCATCTACCTCTGGATCGACTCCCTGATGCTCGGGGCCATGACGTCGAGCACGGTGCTGGGGTGGTACGGCCTCCCCACCCAGCTCTTCGGGACCCTGATGTTCATCCCCACCATCCTCTCGACAGCCTGGCTCTCGCAGCTGGTGCGGGCTCACAAGGGTGGCATGGAGACGCTGGTGCAGGCGGCGCGGCCAGCGATCGAGTTCGTCATCGTGCTCAGCCTGCCCGTCTGCGTCGGGGCCGTGCTGGTCGCCGCCCCGCTGGTCCGAGCCCTCTACGGCCCGGAGTTCACGGAGTCGATCCCCGTCTTCGCCCTGCTCGCCCTCTGCGTGCCCCCGATGTACCTGAACATCATGGCCAACCAGCTGATGATCGCCCGCAATCAGCAGATGGTGTGGACCAAGATGATGGTGCTGGCAAGCCTGATCAACCCGGCGCTCAACGTCGTGCTCATACCCTACTTTCAGAGGAGTCACGGCAACGGCGCCATCGGCGCGTCCATCGCCATGATCGCCACCGAGGTGGTGCTCGCGGTGATCGGGTTCGTGCTGGTCCGGGACACCTTCACCCGCCAGTCCGCCATGCGCGTGCTCCGGGCCGCCGCCGCCACCGCGCTGATGGCCGGCCTCGTCGTGCTCGGGCTGCGCGCGGGGCTGGTGGTTGGCGTCGTGTCGGGGCTGGTGAGCTTCCCCGTGCTGGCCCTGCTCCTAGGGGTGCTCACCGCGGCTGAGCGTCGCCAGCTGCGCTATCTGCTGACCGCGGTCGCCCCCTGGCGGCGTGCCCCGGGCTCGCCCGGCGGGGTGAGCTGATCGCGCGGCTCAGCGGGGTGGCGCCGCACCCGGGCTTGGAGGCGGGAGGCGGTACCGCCGGGAGTCCCTGTCGATGGGGAAGCGGAAGCTCATCACCATGCCCCGGGCGAAGGCGGCGAGGCGGCCGAGCCCGGTGGGCCGGCGCAGGAGGAGCAGGTTGCGCCAGCTGATCATCCCCCCCAACCAGCGGACGACCAGGGTGGGCACGATCCGCGGGTCGCCGAGACGAAGGTGCTTCATGTAGGTCGCGCCCTCGGACATCGCCGCATCCCAGGAGAGCCGCTGCAACTCCGCCCCCCAGGTGCGCAGCCCGCTGTGCATCACCGCGGGGTGGGGAAGCTCGAGCACCCCGTGGCCATTGCGCAGCAGCCGGTATGCGATGTCGCCGTCCTCTCCCGCCCGGAGGGGGGCGCCCGCGCTCAGCACCTCGTCGAAGCCCCCGGCGACGCGGAGCAGCGGGGCCCGGAAGGAGACGTTGGCGCCAATGCCGTTGGCGCGGAAGGCGAGCCAGGGTGAGCGCAGGAGACGGGTGCGCTCCGGGGTGAAGGTGGGGATCGCCCCCCGGGCCGGGTCGTGGGCGGCGGCCGTGACCCCGCCGCAGACCATCGCCACCCCCGGATGCTCGGTGAAGGCCTCCTCGATCGCGGTCAGCCAGTCGCGCGGGGCTTCGCAGTCGTCGTCGGTGAAGGCGGTGATGGCTCCCCTGGCGTGGCTGAGGGCGACGTTGCACGCGGCCGACTTGCCCGCCGTCGCGGAGCGGAGCCAGGTGAAGCGCGGGTCGTCCCCCACGGTCTGGAGAAAGGCCAGGTGGGAGCGGTCGTCGCTGCTCTGGTCGACCACCACGACCTCGAAGCTGTCGTGGTCCAGGTTCATCAGGCTGGCCAGGGCGGGGATGATGCTGCTCCCGCGATTGCGGGTGGGGATGCAGACGCTGACGCGGCGGAGGGACCCGGGAGCCGGCGGCGCCATGGTCACGCCACCGGCCCGGGTCCCCGGTCGCGGGGCAGGCTGGGCGGGACCGGAGAACCCCAAGGCCTATGGCGGGCCGGCGAGAGCGGTCCCGGCGCTCTGGGCGGTCGCCGGCGGGTGGCTCGGTGGGGCGGGGGGCAGATCCCCATGCGCCGCCGAGCTTAGATCTCCGCCGCGCCCGTGGCGATGGGCGGGTGCGCTGTGTTCGGAGGGCGATCCCGATCGGCCCGGGACAGCGGTCCCGGGTCGCGGTGGAGCGGGCCGCCGCCCGGTCTCGCCCGGGACAGACGCCCACAGCGGCGAGGACATCCGTGGTCCCGACCGATGCTGCTCCCATGGTCCGATCGCCCGCACATCCCCGACACTCAGAGACGGTGAGATTCCTCGAAACCCTCTTCCGGCACAAGCTGCTCGCGATCCTGCCGATCGTCATCGGCCTGGCCGTGGCCGGTGGCTATCAGCTGGCCCAGCCCCGGGACTACACGTCCACGGCCAGCCTGTGGATCGACGCCACCGTGCCCGGCAACAGCACCCTCAACGAGGCCAATCAGTATGTGGATCCGTCCACACTGCAGCAGTCCGCCGTCCAGGAGCTGCTGACCACCCGCTCCTTCGCCGTCTCGGTGGGCAGCAAGAGTTCGCTCGCCGCCTATCTGGCCGTCCATCCACATGCGGAGGCGACGGGCCTGGCGGCCGTTCCCCTCCTCTCCAGCCTCTTCAGCAGCTCCAAGGGATCGGTCGACGACCAGGTGGCCGCTGACCTTCCCAACATGGTCTCCCTGGTCACCGCCGGTCCGCAGGTGCTCAACATCACCGTCACGGCACCCTCCGGCGGGGTAGCCGCCGGCGTCGCCCAGGCGGTCATCAGCGAGTACTCCGCCCAGGAGGTGGCAGCCCAGACCGTCACCGACCAGGTGGCGGTCAAGTACTACAGCCAGCAGGTGGCCCAGGCGGAGGTCACGCTCCAAGAGGATCAGCACTCGCTCTCCGCCTACCTGTTGGCCCATCCCACCGTGCCCTCCACCGGTTTGGGAGATGCCACGGCGACCGAGCTGGTTCAGGCGGTGACCCTGGACAGCACCACCTACCAGTCCCTCCTCTCCCAGTACCAGCAGGCGCAGCTGAGCCTGGCCAACGTTGACAGCCAGACGGGCTTCCAGGTGCTCGACGCCCCGGGCGCCAGCGGTGCGCCGGTGAGCATCAGCAAGAAGCTGCTCGAGGCCGCCCTGGCCGGGCTCGCGGTGGGCCTCCTCGTCAGCGTGCTGATGCTCAGCTTCCTGACCGTGACCGATCGCTCCGCGCGCCGCGCCGAGGACATCCGGCGCAGCCTGGGGCTGGAGGTCGCCGCCAGCATCGGCCACCACCCCGCGCCTGCCACCGCCGTCCCGGGAAGTGAGCCGTGAGCGGCGATGTCGCGCCTTCCCACCCGCTGACCCCCATCGCCTCGTTGCGGCCCCGTCGGTCACGCGAGCTGGCCCGCGAGCGCGAGATGGAGAGCGACGGGGTGCGCGAGGCGCACGCGATCTGCCCGACGCCGCTGCTCCAGGGATGCCGCGAGGCACTTCAGCGCATCGGCCGCAGCGCTCGAGGCAGCTACGGCATCACCAGCGCGCTGCGCGGCGAGGGGCGCAGCAGCATCGCCGCCGCCCTTGCCACGGTGGAGTGGCTGGACGGCGAGAAGCGCGTCGTCCTGGTCGATCTCGATCTGGAGAAGCCGTCCCTGCACCGCCGCTTCGCGCTACCCGAGGGACTGGAGATCGGCAGTCTCGTCCGTGGCCACAGGAACGTCGAGGACTGCCTGCAGAGGATCTTCGGCGATGTCTGGCTGCTCAGCGTGGGGTGCTCCGCCGAGGACGCGCCGCGGGGGCTGAACCAGCTCGCGTCGAGCAGCCTCATGTCCCAACTCTCCGAATGGGCTGATGTGACGGTGTTCGATCTGCCACCCCTGCTGGCGTCGGTCACCGGGGCGGAGGCGGCGCGGCTCTGCGCCACGCCGATCATGGTGGTCAGGGCCGGGGTATCTCCGCTCCCCCAGGTCAAGGAGGCGGTGGAGAGACTTCCAGCGCCTCCTCCGGTCATCGTCAACGGGGTCCGTTCCGCCGTTCCCGCCTGGCTGCGGCGATCGCTGGGAGTCTCCCCGTGACCTGGCCGCTGCTCACGGTGCTCGCTCTGGTGGCGGTGAGCCTCGGCCTCCGTGAGCGTCCCCGGCGAGCCCAGGCGGTCGCCCTCCTGGTCACGGCGGTGGCTCTCGGCTACGCATGGATCGGCCTGGCCAGGGCGTGACCGCCCTGGCGGTCACCGGTCCCTCGGTCGCCGATCTCCAGCGGCTCGCCCGGCTCCGGACCTGGATCGCGGCGGGTGCCGGCGTCATCCTCGCCATCCTGGTCGGCCTCGGCGCGGGCGCCATCAGCAGCGCTCACAGCTACCTCGTGGTCGTCGGCATCGGCGCCGCCCTGGCCCTGCCCTTCATCTGGTGGCGACGGCCGGCCGCAGGGGTGCTGACCCTTCTCGTCGGGGCCACCGTGATCGAGGAGTTCGGGTACTCGGTGGGCATCAACGGTCTCGACGCCTTCACCGACCGCATCCCCCTGTACGCCAGCCTGCAGAGCGTGTTCGGCGGCTCAGGGATGGTGATGAGCCCGATGGACATCGCGGTCGTCGTCCTCCTCCTGGTGTGGCTGACCCGCGGGGCCACCCAACGCAGCCTCGGGCTGCCGCACTCCCAGGTGGCGGCCACGCTCGGGGTGGTCGTCCTGCTGGCCGGCGCCGCTCTGGTCCGCGGCCTGGTCGCCGGCGCCAACAGCACCGATACCGCGGCCACCCTGTGGGAGGTGCGGCCGTGGATCTACCTGGCCGCCTCCTTCCTCTTCGCCTCCCAGGTCATCAGGAGCGGGCGGGCGGTTCAGGCGGTGCTCTGGACCTTCGTGCTGGGCACCGGCTTCAAGGCACTCCAGGGGGTGTACATCTTCGTCCGGACCCGCGATGAGGTTCCTCGACCCGAGGCCATCCTGGGCCACGAGGAGTTGATCTTCTTCAGCCTCTTCCTGATCCTCACCCTCTGCCTCTGGCTCTACGGGCAGCGCGGGCGGTTGCGCGCGACGGCGACCGCGCTGGCGCCGTTCGTGATCATCGCCGACGTCGGCAACACCCGGCGCGACGCCTTCCTCATCCTCGCCGCCGAGCTGCTCGTGATGGCCGTCCTGACCTACCTGGCGCTTCCCGAGCGCCGGGTGCTGCTGCGCCGGGTCACCGCCCTCGCGCTGGTCGGCTTCGCTCTCTACCTCCCGCTGGAGTGGAACGGGACCGGCACCCTGGCCGAGGTTGCGGTGGCGGTGCGTTCGGGCATCGCCCCGGACGCGCGCGACGCCCAGTCCAACGCCTACCGCGTCGCCGAGGACGCCAACCTGGGAGTGATGATCAAGCAGGACCCGCTCTTCGGCACCGGCTTCGGGGTGCCCATCAACTACAGCACCTTCCCGATCGTCGACATCACCGACGTCGACAGCTTCATCGTCTACGTGCCTCACAACGGGGTGCTGTACGTCTGGATGAGGATGGGCATCCTCGGGGAGGTGGCCCTCTGGATGTTCGCCGCCGCCGCCGTGCTGGCCGGGACGCGCGCTTCCCGGTCGCCGAACCGCCAGCTCTCACTGATCGGCACCTTGACCACCTGCACCGCGGTGGGATGGGTGATCATGGGCTACACCGACATGGGCTTCTGGTGGTTCCGCATCGCTATCGCCTTCGGCTGCCTGCTCGGCCTTCTCCACGCCGTCACGGCCATGGAGGCGGCAGCGCGGGCGCGCGAGCGCGCTGCGGGACCGGCGTGAGCGCGCCCATCGAGTGGGCGCGCGCGGCGGCGCCGCCCAGCCTCAACTGGGCGCTGCGGTTCACGGGGGCGCAGGCGCTCGGCTATCTGAGCAACCATGTCGTCAACCGCATCCCCAGCTACTCCCTGCGCCGCCTCTGGTACCGCCACGTCCTGGGCATCCGCATCGGTCGCGGCGCGAGCGTCCAGCTGGGGGTGAGGGTCTGGTTCCACGGTCTCAATCAGATCCGTCGCGGCGGGCCCTGGGAGGCGAATCCGGAAGGCACCAGGATCGGCGCGGGAACCCGGGTCAGTCGCGACTGCACCCTGGACACCCGCGGCGGCCTGCGCATCGGCGACCACGTCAGTATCTCGCCGGAGGCGGTGATTCTCACCGCGGACCATGGTCACAACCGTCGCGGCTTCCCGCTCCGGCACCGGCCCGTGGTCATCGAGGATCGCGCCTGGATCGGAATGCGAGCCATGATCCTTCCCGGCGTCCGGGTCGGCCGGGGCGCGGTGGTCGCCGCCGGAGCCGTGGTGAGCCGGGACGTCGCGCCGCTGACCGTGGTCGCCGGGGTGCCGGCCCGCGCCATCGGGCACCGCGACGCCGAGGCCCTGGACTACGTGCTCGACGACGAGCCCCTGCCGCTCTTCGAATGATTCACGGAACGCTGACGGAGAACCTCGGGGCACCGGGGGCCGAGGCGGAGCGCCGGGCGGCGCGACTGACGGTCGAGCCCCTCGGCGTCGATGACGCGTGGGACTTTCACCGCCGCCACGCCGAGCTGACCACGCCCTTCACCCGGCCCGATTTCGCCGACCTTCTCTCCGCCGCCTACCGCCGGCCGCTGCTCCGTCTCGGGGTCGTCGGGGCCGCCGGGCTGGAGGCGGTGGTCCAGATCCCGGTTCGACGACGGGCATGGCTCGCCACCGCCCCCCAGGTCCCCTTCCCCTACGTCGGCCTGATGACCGACAGCCGCGACCATCTGCCCTCCCAGATCCTGGCCATCCGCCGCGCCCTCTCCCGAGCGCGGGTCGGCTTCGCCGTGCTCAGCCTCCCGCCCCAGCTGGCCATGGCCGCGGCGGGGCTGAGTGGTGCCGGCGTCTACGTGCACGAGAGGACCACCTGCATCCTGGCCACCGACGCGCAGTCGGTGGAGGCGACGGCCGCGCGCTGGGGGCGGTCGGTTCACCGCGCCATGCGGGCGGGCCTGCGCATCGAGGCGGCGACAGCCGCGGAGATGAGCGGGGTGCTGGGCCAGCTCACCTCCCGAGTTCTGCTCCGGTCGTCGAGCATGGCTCCGGAGTACCCGGGGCCGCTCTTCCCCCTGGCTTGGGAGGCGTTGCAGGGCGACGCCGACTTCCTGGCCCGGGTGGCGCACGCGGGTCATGACGTGGTCGGCCTCATGGTCTCGCTGCGACAGGGTCGCACCCTGTACGCCGACGGGATCGCGGAGCGTCCGGAGATCCTCGGGGTGCTCCTCCTCGACCTCGCGCGGGTCGCGGCGGAGCGCGGCTGCACGGCCTGCGATGTGACCGGCGGGCCGCCCCGGGTCGTCGCCTTCAAGCAGCGCTGGGGGGCGAGCCTCTCCAGCTATGCCGACGTCCACCTCAGGGACCCGCTGCTGGGAGCCGCCCTCGACGGGTGGCGCCGGGCCCGGCGGCTGGGCAGGCTGCACCGGCGCCCGGAGGCGCCATCCTGGCCCAGGCCAGCCGGCTGATCCCGCTCCGGGGGTCGCGGGAGGGGCTGCGCCCGCCTCATGAGCGGGCCCTCGGCTACAGCTGGACCAGCCCCTTGCGGGCCGCGTAGAGGACCGCCTGGGAGCGATCGAAGATCTGCAGCTTCTCGTACATGTTGCTGATGTGATTGCGGACCGTCTTCTCGCTGATCGAGAGCTTGTAGGCGATCTGCTTGTTGGCCGAGCCGCCGGCGATGAGCTTGAGGATCTCGATCTCGCGCGCCGTCAGGCCGTCGTAGAAGTCCTTGGGGGTGGTGTCTCCGGTGAGCATGTCCAGGACCCGCTGGGCCACCGGCCCCGCCATCACCCGCTCCCCCGATATCACCGTGAAGATGCTGGAGATGATGGCCTCGGGGGTGGAGTCCTTGAGAACGTAGCCGCTCGCACCCGCGCGCAGCGCCGCCAGCACCTGGCTGTCGGCCTCGAAGGTGGTGAGCACCAGCACCGGCACCCCGGGCATGCTCGCCGTGATCTGCTCGGTCGCCTTGATGCCGTCCAGGTTGGGCATCTTGACGTCCATCAGCACGACGTCCGGGGCCACCTCGCGGCAGCGCCGGACAGCCTCCACGCCATCGCTCGCCTCGGCCACCACGGTCACCCGGGGGTCGGCGTTGAGGAGACGGGCGAGCCCGGCACGGAAGAGGGTTTGATCATCGGCGATGAGGACCCGCACGGGCTTGGTTTCGATCATCGGGAGCCTCCCCGCGGGACGACGCAGCGCACCGTGGTTCCGCCTCCGGGGAGGGTGTCGAGGGAGACCCGCCCGTTGAGGAGGCGGGCCCGCTCGCGCATCCCGCGCAGCCCGAAGCCGTCTTCCCCGTTCAGCATCCCCTGACCGTTGTCGGCGACGGTGAGCGCCAGGGAGGCGTTCAACGCCTGCAGAGTGACCGTCACGTGGGTGGCCCCGCTGTGACGGCGCGCGTTGCAGAGCGCCTCGGAGACGATCCGGATGAGATGCCAGGCCTGATGCGAGGGCAGCTCGTCCGGCCACGAGTGGACGACCAGGTCGACCTCGATGCCGGTCATGCCGGCGAGCTGCTCCAGCCGCTCGCGGACGGTGTCGGCAAAGCCCGTCTCGGTGGCGGGCTCGTCGCGCAGCTCGTAGAGGAGACGGCGGAGCTCCTCGAGCGCCGCCCGACTGGTGGCCTGCAGGCGTTCGAGGCCGGTGGAGGCGGCAGCCCTCTTCATCTGCTCGATCTCCACCACCATCAGGGTGAGGTGCTGGACGGCTCCGTCGTGGAGCTCACGCGCGAGCCATTCGCGGGCCGCGGCGAGGGCTTCGGGCTCGACGCCAACGGCGGCCTGCGGCATGGAGGAACCCGATGGGGAATCCAATACCGTGGGCACCATACCCCCCCTTCGATCAGCGACCCGGAGTCACCCCGCTCCGCTAGGAGCCCGGATGATGAGCGACTCGTGCAGCGTCTGGCCTGAGTTGATCATCATGGTCGATTCGGCGGGATCTCCACCCGAGGAGGAAGTCGTGGATCAACTCGGGGCATGGCCTCTACGCGTGCAGGGTCGCGAATCCTTTGCGCCAAGGCCGAATGGCCTAGATAGTCTTCTGACGTTCACATCCAGAAGCCCGTTGTGAAGAGACCCGCGCGACCGCCGGTGGCGTTGTGATGGTGGCGCCGCCGCCAAGCTCTTCGCGGCTCGACCGACGGCCCCGCGGGTGCGGCTCAGCTCAGCCCAGCGCCTGGAGGTGGGCCTGGTAGTAGGCGCCCTCGCCGGCCGTTGGCGTCCCATCCGTCATTGACGTGACCAGGACGTCGTCGGCGTCCTCCCACGAGTTCCAGGTCCATGCCAGGTAGCTCAGGCCGTGCGCGTCGGCCCACGGCAGGAAGGTGGGCAGGAAGGTCTCCGGGCCGGCGGACGAGTCACCCGTCTCGCCGACGATGACCGGATGGGCGACCGCCAGCGGGGCGATCACCCTGTTCCAGCAGGAGGCCGTATCGCAGCTCTCACCCGGGTAGCTGTGCCACGAGACCACGGTGTTCGCATCGCCGGACCCCCACTTGACGAAGGACGACGCCCACTGCGAACAGTCGTTGGCCCAGTCGACGCAGCCGGCCATGATCACGTTGGGGGCGCCCGCCGAGCGGATGTCCGCGGTGAGCTGGTCGAAGCCCGCGGTCTGCCAGTTGGCGGTGACCGTGTAGGGCGAGCCGCCGGTGACGTACTCACTCAGGGTGCAGCCCTGCCAGAGGCACTGCCAGGCGTTCTCGCCCGAGGTCAGCCAGTAGTAGTACGGCTCGTTGTAGAGGTCGAACAGGACGTCGGGGTCTGAGCCGAAGGTGGCGGCCACGCCGGTCCAGAAGGCAGGCGAGTGGTCCTCGTCCGGGGCTGGGTTCTGCGCCAGCGCCGCCTGGGTCCCGGGTGCGTTCCAGTGGAGGTCGAGGATGACGTAGAGGCCAGCGGCGTTGAGGTCGCTCACCAGTTTGACGATGGCGCTCTGGTAGGCGGCGCCGCCGATCTCGACCCCGTTGACGTCGAGCCAGCAGTCCTCGTTGAGGGGGATGCGCACCGCGTTGATCCCCCAGGATCTCATCGCCGCGAAGGTGGCGGGATCGTCCTCGGGCTGGCCGCCGAAGGGGTCGGCGGTCCAGTTCTGGGCACAGACGGACTCCGTGCCGCTCATGTCGGCCCCGCGCAGCACGACGGTGGCGCCGGTGGAGTTCACCAGGCGGTTGCCGTCCACGCGGAGCCCCGCCGCCGGCGGCGGGGTCGGGGACGCCGAGCTCGACCGGGGCGTCGTCGTCGTCGTCGTCCTCGACGTCCCGGTGGCGGTCGGGGCGGAGCTCGAGGTCGCGGGCGAAGGCAGGACGAACTCGGGGGCGGTGGGGAGGGCGGACGGCGAGGAGGGCACCGTCGGCCGCGCCGACGGCACCAGGCTCGTGCTGGCCTGGCTGCACGCTCCGCTGATGGCGGCGGCCACACCGAGCAGAGCCACCGCCGTCAGCCGCGAGGCCCGAGGTCTCATGGGTGCCGCCTCCCGTCGGAGGAGTGTATCGCCTCCCACCAGCTCCCGCCTCGGGCGCCCCCCGCTGAGCCGTGCGCCGGCCCGTCGGCGTCGGAGCGGCTGCCGTCCGTGCGGATCACCTGGGTCCCGGCCCAGGCGAGCACGCCCCGCGTCCGCCGGCCCGTATCCGCCCGACCGCATCGGTCGGATCGGAACCGGTGTGGCGGGCGGCGGCGGCCAGGGGCGACGCACCGGCGCGATAGGGCGGCAGTTGGGACCAGGAGTTGATTGCGACCGGGTCGCAACTGTGCTAGGCTGGCGGGGACGGGTTCCGGACGGCGGGAGGGGCTGTGCCATGTCGACGATGGCCGCGAAATGGACGACCGCGCGCAGTGCGCTGACCGCTCGCGAATGGCGTCACGTGGGCGGGATGGTGGGGACCATCCTCACCCTGCACATCCTCGGCTGGGGGATCTTCATCGTGGCCATCCTCCCGCAGCACTACAAGCTGCTCGGGTTGGGGGTCGCGGTCACCGCCTACACCCTCGGGATGCGCCACGCCTTCGACGCCGATCACATCTCGGCGATCGACAACACCACCCGCAAGCTGATGGCGGAGGGGAAGCGGCCGCTCTCCACCGGGTTCTTCTTCTCGCTCGGTCACTCGACGATCGTCTTCTGTCTCGGCATCGGCATGACCGTCGCCGCCAAGGCGCTGATCGGCCAGGTCAGCAACACCAGCTCGGTGCTGCAGAGCTTCGGTGGCCTCTTCGGAACGCTGGTGTCCGGATTCTTCCTCTACATGATCGCGATCCTCAACCTGGTCATCCTAGTGGGCATCGTCAAGGTCTTCCTGGAGATGCGACGGGGCCGGTACAGCGACCACGAGCTTGAGCACCAGCTCAACCAGCGGGGCCTGATGTTCCGGTTCTTCGGGGGTCTGATGCGGAGCATCCACAGCCCCTGGCAGATGTACCCGGTGGGCATCCTCTTCGGGCTCGGCTTCGACACCGCGACCGAGGTCGCCCTGCTCGCCGCCACCGCCGGAGCCGCCACCGTGGGGCTTCCCTGGTACGCGATCCTCAGCCTGCCGATCCTCTTCGCCGCGGGGATGACGGTCTTCGACACCCTGGACGGATCGTTCATGAACTTCGCGTACGGCTGGGCGTTCTCCAAGCCGGTGCGCAAGGTCTACTACAACATCACCATCACCGGGCTCTCGGTGGCGGTGGCGCTGCTGATCGGCACCATCGAGCTCTTCGGCCTACTGGCCACCGAGCTCAAGCTCTCGGGGCCGTTCTGGCACTACGTCTCCGGCTTCGACATCAACCAGGCCGGGTTCATCATCGTCGGCCTGTTCGTGGTGACCTGGGTGGTGGCCCTCGCCATCTGGCGCTTCGGGCGCATCGAGCAGCGCTGGACCGCGGCGGCGAGCCGGAGCCGCTCCTGAGCCGCTGGTGAGGTCCGGCGGTCGGGGTGCGACGGTCGACCCCGGGGGTCGCCGGCGGGGCGACCGGCCCTGGGGTGACCCGGGATGGATCGCGGGGGCCCCGCGGTGGGCGGCCCCGCGGGGTCCCTGAACGGTGGGGGACCCCTCCCGGCGCCGGGACGGCGGCCGGCCGCCCGGGCCGGCGGGCCAGGTTTGGGGAACTGCGCCCGGGGTGATGATCCGGGATAGAGTGAACGACGAGCCCGGCCGATGGGGGAGGCCGCTGCTATCATCGGCCGGCTTCGGGCCCACCCCGACGAGGCGGCCGGCGCCCCCTGCCATAGGACACCAATGCCCAACCGTCTGATCATCGTCGAGTCTCCCAGCAAGGCTCGCACCCTCGCCAAGTTCCTGGGCGCCGGTTACACCGTCAAGGCGTCGATGGGGCACATCCGCGATCTGCCCAAGTCGACCCTGGGGGTCGACCTGGAGCACGGCTTCCGCCCCGAGTACATGGTGATCCGGGGCAAGGAGAAGCAGATCCGCGAGCTGCGCGACGCCGCCAAGAAGGCCGACGACGTCCTGCTCGCAGCCGACCCGGACCGGGAGGGGGAGGCGATCGCCTGGCACCTCGCCGAGGCGCTGAAACTCCATGACCCGGACCGGATCGAGGTGCACGAGATCACGAGGAGCGCCGTCGAGGCGGCCCTCAAGGCCCCCCGCAAGGTGGACCGCAACCGCGTCTACGCGCAGGAGGCGCGCCGGGTGATCGACCGCCTGGTCGGCTACCGCCTCAGCCCGCTGCTCTGGCGGAAGGTCCGCACCGGGCTCTCGGCGGGGCGGGTCCAGTCGGTCGCCGTGCGCCTGGTGGTCGACCGTGAGAACGAGATCGAGGCCTTCGTGGCCACCGAGTCGTGGAGCCTCGACGCCCTCTTGGAGAAGGGGGAGAGCCGCTTCAGCGCCCGCTACCAGGGCCGCCGGGATGCCGTCGCCGCAGCCGCCCCCGCCAAGCGGGGCCGGACCGGCAAGCGGACGGCGCCGGCCAACGAGAACGGCGACCAGCCCGAGCGGGTCGAGCTGCCCACCGAGGCCGACGCCCGGGAGGTGATGAGCGCCCTCAACTTCGACGCCACGGGTCACCGGGGCGAGGACGCCCCCCCCTTCGCCGTGGAGGCGGTGGAGAGCTCCGAGACCTCGCGGTCGGCACCCTTCCCGTACACCACCAGCACCCTGCAGCAGGATGCCAGCACGCGGCTGAGGTTCTCGCCGCGGCGCACCATGTCGATCGCCCAGGAGCTCTACGAGGGCGCCGAGCTGGGCAGCTCGGGACCGGTGGGCCTGATCACCTACATGCGGACCGACTCGACGCGGCTCAGCGACCAGGCTCGGGGTGAGGCGGCCGCCTACATCACCAAGAGCCTGGGCGAGAGGTACGTCCGCACCGGGCAGGCCCGCCAGCGCCAGGGCCAGAACGTGCAGGACGCGCACGAGGCGATCCGGCCGACCGACGTCACCCGCACCCCCGAGCAGGTGGCGGATCTCCTGCCCCGCGACCAGTCCCGCCTCTACGACCTGATCTGGCGGCGCTTCGTGGCCAGCCAGATGGCGCCGGCCCGGTTCCTGACCACCCGGGCCACCATCGCCGCGGGCGACTTCATCTTCCGCGCCTCGGGATCGGTGCTCGTCTTCGACGGTTTCCAGCGGATCTGGAAGCGCGACGAGGAGCGCGATCGGGACGGTCAGCTCCCCGCGCTCGAGCCGGGGGAGCTTCTGCGGTGCCTGGAGATGGTCGCCGAGCAGCACTTCACCCAGCCGCCCCCCCGCTACACGGAGGCCTCGCTGGTCAAGGAGATGGAGGAGCGGGGGATCGGGCGGCCCTCGACGTACGCCCCCACCATCGAGGTCATCCAGGAGCGTGCCTACGTCCGCCAGGAGGAACGCCGGCTCCACCCAACCGAGCTCGGCAAGACCGTCGACGGGCTGCTCCGCGAGCACTTCTCCGAGGTCGTGGACATCGACTTCACCGCCGACCTGGAGCGCCGCCTCGATGCCATCGAGACGGGCAAGCGCAAGTTCGAGACGACCGTCAGAGAGTGGTACACGCCGTTCAGCAAGACGGTCGACAAAGCCCAGACCGACATGCAGCGGGTCAAGGTCCCGGCCAAGTCGACAGGCGAGGCCTGCCCCCGCTGCGGCACCGGGGAGCTGGTGGTTCGCGAGGGGCGGTTTGGACCCTTCGTGGGCTGCTCGCGCTATCCGGAGTGCGACTACATCAAGGACAAGAAGCAGTCGTCGGCGGAACCCACGGGCGAGAGCTGCCCCCGCTGCGGGAAGCCGCTGGTGCAGCGCCTCGGCAAGCGCGGCCCCTTCGTCGGCTGCAGCGGCTACCCCAAGTGCCGCTTCCTGCGCGACCTGGCCGCCACGCCGGAGGGCGCGGCCGCCGACGGTGCGGCGCCTACGCCCGCGGGCGGCCCCGAGGACCTCGGTTCGTGCCCCGAATGCGGCAAGCCGCTGGCCCAGAAGCACAGCCGGCGGGGCGCCTTCGTCGGCTGCACGGGCTACCCCGACTGCCATTACATCCAGCCTCAGAGCGGCCGCGCCGCGGCGGCCCCAGCCCCCGCCGCCGAGCCGACCGGCGAGAGCTGTCCCGACTGCGGCAAGCCGCTGGTCCGCCGCCAGGGGCGCTTCGGGCCGTTCGTCAGCTGCAGCGGCTATCCGGGATGCACCTATCGCCCGCCGCGCAAGTCGGCGGCCGGACACGCGGAGGTCGCCTCGTGAGCGCGCGCCCGCATGCCACCACGATCGTCGGGGTGCGCCGCGACGGCGTGGTCGCGATCGGCGGGGACGGCCAGGTGACCGTCGGCGACGTGGTCATGAAGCACCGCGCCGCCAAGGTCCGCCGGCTCCATCGCGACACCGTCCTGGCCGGCTTCGCCGGCGCGGTCGCCGACGCGCTGACCCTCTTCGACAAGTTCGAGCAGCAGCTGGACCGGCACCAGGGTCTCCTCCTCCGGGCCTCGGTCGGGCTGGCCAAGGAATGGCGTACCGACCGCTATCTGCGTCACCTCGAGGCGATGCTGATCGTGGCCAACGCCGACCAGCTCCTGCTGCTCTCCGGGGACGGGGAGATCATCGAGCCCGACGACGACCTGGCGGCCATCGGCAGCGGCGGCCCGTATGCGCTGGCCGCGGCGAAGGCCCTGCTCCAGAACACCGAGCTCGACGCCGCCCAGGTGGTCCGCAGATCCCTCTCCATCGCGGCCTCGCTCTGCATCTACACCAACAACGAGATCACCGTGCTGACGCTCCCCTCCGAGCGGGGGGACGAGCCTCCGCCGGCGATGGGAGAAGCGGTGACCGAGGCGGCGGGCCCGGACGGCGCACCCCCGGTCGCGACGGCTGCAGCGGAGGAGCCGGACCGAGGGTGACCGTGGAAGTCGCGCAGCCCTCCGCCCCCGTGCCCGCCCCCGACGGGAACGCTCCGCCACCTCCAGACAGCCCGGAGAGCCGCGACCCGGACGATCTCCGTCCCACCGAGATCGTCCGACACCTCGACGCCTACATCGTGGGCCAGGCCGCGGCCAAGCGGTCCGTCGCCATCGCGCTGCGCAACCGGGTGCGGCGCCGCCGCCTCACCGACGAGATGCGCCGCGAGGTCCTCCCCAAGAACATCCTGATGATCGGCCCGACCGGGGTCGGGAAGACCGAGATCGCCCGGCGGCTGGCCAAGCTCACCTCCTCGCCGTTCATCAAGGTCGAGGCCACCAAGTTCACCGAGGTGGGCTATGTGGGGCGGGACGTCGAGGCGATCGTTCGCGACCTCCTGGAGCAGACCATCACCGACGTCCACGAGGAGCGGATCGACGGGGTGGAGGACCGGGCCCGGGAGGTGGCCGAGCGCCGGATCCTCGACATCCTGGTGGAGGCCGAGCTCCGCTCCGCGGCGCGGCTGGCGGAGGTGAGCGGCGTTCCCCCGGTGGTGGTGGCCCCGGTGGGAGCGGCGTACCCGAGCTCCGGGCCACCGCCCTCGGCGTCCCCCTCACCGCCGGCCGAGCACCCGGCGCCGGCGGAACCCACGACGCCAGCGCCCGCCGGCCCGGGATCGGCTGCCGAGCCCAGCGCGACCGCGCCGAGGCGGCCCCCGGCCGGCGCCGAGGAACGCCTGCGCCGCCGCATTCGCCGGCGTCTCGCCACCCAGCTGCGGGCCAAGCACCTCGAGGACCGCTACATCGACGTCGAGGTCGAGGAGCCGTTCCAGCCGGCCTTCGAGGGTTTCGCGGGCAGCGGGCTGGAGGAGGTGGGCTACTCCCTCTCCGACTTCTTCTCCCAGATGGCGCCGCCCCGCCGGCGGATGAAGCGGATGCAGGTCGCGGACGCGCGCACCGCGCTCGCCGAGGAGGAGACCGACCGCCTGATCGACATGGACCGCGTCTACGACGACGCCATCCGCGACGTCGAGGAGGCGGGCATCGTCTTCATGGACGAGGTCGACAAGATCTGCGGGCCCGCCCCCGACCACGGTCCGGATGTCAGCGGCGAGGGGGTCCAGCGCGACCTCCTGCCCATCCTGGAGGGATCGGTGGTCCACACCCGCTACGGCTCGGTGCGCACCGACCACATCCTGTTCATCGCCGCCGGCGCCTTCAACGTCGCCCGGCCCAGCGATCTGATCCCCGAGTTCCAGGGCCGCTTCCCGATCCGGGTCGAGCTGAGCCCGCTCAGCGAGAGCGATCTGCAGCGCATCCTCACCGAGCCCAACAACGCCCTGACCAAGCAGTACGAGGCGCTGCTCGCCACCGAGCAGGTGGAGCTCGCCTTCACCGACGACGGGGTCGCGGAGCTGGCGCGCCAGGCGCACCGGGTCAACGAGCAGGACGAGAACATCGGCGCGCGGCGGCTCTTCACGATCATGGAGAAGGTGCTGGAGGACGTCTCCTTCCGCGCCGAGGACCACGCCGGCAGCCGGGTGGTGGTCGACGCCGCCATGGTCCGCCGGCAGCTGAAGGACCTGATCAGCGACGACGACATGCGCCGCTACATCCTCTGACGGCACGGCACACCATTCGGTGTGACCGGTCGATGACAGCGTGCCGGTGACGGATGGGCGGGGACATCGGTGCCCGTGACGGTCCGCGCGAGAGGGGGTTCAGGGCGCCGCGGGGACGGTAGACTCACCGCTCGGCGGGCCGGTGGCCGGTGGCCGGTCACACCGGTCGCCGTCCCGAGGCACCCAGGAGCGCGATAGTGGCCATCCCCGACCCCCCTCAGTACCCACCGCCGCCACCGCCGCCCACGCCGCCACCACCTCCCGCCCTGGCGCCGCCGTCACCCCTATCCGCCGCCGTCCCGCCAGTCCCGCCATCCCCGCCGCCCCCGCCCCCGGGGGTCAGCGGACAGCAGGTCGATCTCAATGCGGTGTTGCGCGACGTCGTATCCGCGCTGCGCCGCATCACCCTGAGCGGCACCCTGATCGGCTGCGGGCTGTTCCTGCTGCTGATCTTCTCGTTGCTCCCCGGCTGGATCCAGTCGTGGTTCACGTGTCCCCTGGGCGACATCTACTGCGCGCCGGTGTCGCAGACGACCGACCGGCTGTGGGAGGGCTTCGGCTTCCTGCCCGCGCTGCTCATCCTGGTCGCCCTCGGCTGGTTCGTGGTCCAGAGGCTCACCCGGGTCCGCCTCGACCTCCCGGCGCCGGATGCCGTGGTCTGGCGGGCAAACTGGATGGCCTTCGCCGGGGTCGAGATCGTCTTGTTCCTGCTCTACTGGCAGATCGAGGGCGGCAAGTACACCTCTCTCAACTACTCCACCCTCCCCGGCTGGGCGCTCTGGGCGTCGATCGTCATCGCTGGCGCCATCGGCTTCGGCGGCTACATGGAGTACAAGGGAGAGCGGCGACCGCTCTTCAGCGCCATCATGCCGGCGGGCGGGGCCCCCGTGGTGCCGGGCCCGGGTGTTCCGGCTTCGCTGACGGCGACCGGGGGAGGGCTGGCGTACGGTCCGGGACCATCGGTCGCAGCCGCGCCGGCACCGCCGGTGCTCGCGGCCGGCACCCTCTCGCCGGACCGCTCCCAGTGGTTCGACGGGTCCGCCTGGCAGGACGCGTCCTTGAGCGCCCCTCCGGGAGCGCTGCGCTCGCCGGACGGCACCCACTGGTGGGACGGGACGACCTGGCGGCAGCTGCCCGGCTGGGGCATCCGGAGCAGCGGCGCCCCACGTCGCCCGGGCGGCGCCTAGGGCGCCGGTCAGGTTGAGCCGGTCAGGCTCAGAGGGCGCCGGTGAGGTGGAGGGCGGCCGCGGCCAGCAGGAGCTGGAGCGGCAGGAGGGTGGCGCCGAGCAGGTTGAACCAGCCGGTGGAGAAGCCGGCACCGTGATCGCGGGCGATCCGCCGTGAGATGAGGGTTGCCAGCGACCCGGTGATCACCAGATCGGGGCCGATGGCCAGCCCGAGGATCGCGGCCCAGGTCGCGGTGCCGCCCTGGGGCCGGATCGCCGCCGCGGCGGGCAGGTTGTTGACCAGGGCCGCAAGGAGGCTCGAGCTGAGCAGCGCGTGCCCGAGCCCTCCGCCCAGGACCAGCCCGCCGTCGAGGAGGGCGCGGATCGCCGCGGCGGCGGCGAAGAGCGGGAGCAGGTCCACGAGGGCGGCCGGACCCCCCACCCGTCCGGCCCGCGGCGGGGTGCTCTCGCCCGCCGCGCTGGTGGGCGTCGCCAGGGTCAGCGCGCCGACGGTGACCGCGGCAACGATCAGCCACGCCGGCCAACTCTGGGTGAGATAGGTCGCGGCCGTCAGCGGTGACCGGCCGAGGACCAGGAGGGTGGTCAGGTTGGAGGTGGGGAGGAGGAAGGAGGTGGCGTTGGCCGTCAGCGCGACCGCAGCCACCAGGCGGTCGGGTCGCAGCCGCCGGGCCGCGGCGACCTCGAGCCCGCAGGGGACGGCCACCACCACGGCGACATCCAGGTTGATCAGACCGCTGAGCAGGGCGGCGAGGGCCAGGGTGCCCGCCACCGCCAGGCGGTCGGGGGCCCGCGCCGGCAGGAGGAGCCGGGCCAGCAGCCGGAAGAGGCCGAACCGGTCGGCCACCAACCCGGCGGCGATGACCGCCCCGAGGGTCGCGAAGGCGCCGATGGTGCCGAGGGCCGCGGTTCCGAGGAGTGGGCGGCGGAGCAGGAGGGCGATCCCGGTGAGGGACGCCGCGCCGAGCCAGACCGCCGTCCGCAGATGGTCCGGGCGCCGTCCCGGGTGGGGCCGGCCAGCGATCGCGGTGGACGCCCCCGCAACCTCAGCCGGCGCCGCCCCGTCCTCCGCGACGACGGTCGCAGCTGCGGCAGCATCTGCCGGGATCGTGTCATCTTGTATGGACGGCGATGGGCGCAGTGTTATGGACATGGGCGCAGAGCCCCTCGTCGGGGATCTCTCCTCGTGCTGCTGGGCGGATGCAGCGAGATTCCGGAGGGCCCTAGACAGGGAGCCTCTCCGGTGTCAAGATCGGATCTGACACGATCATGGCAGATATACCCCGACCACCGCAAGCCCCCTCAGACGACGACCTGGTCGCCATCCCGCGTCTGGCCGAGCGCACCGGGGTGACCCCGCGCGTGCTCCGCTACTGGGAGCAGCTCGGCCTGATCAGCCCCACCCGAGAGCACGGGCGGCTCCGCTACTCGCCACGGGACACGGCGATCGCCCGGCTCACCAAGCAGCTCGTCGATCTGGGCGTGCCCCTCGACGGGCTGCGGATGCTCAAGGAGCTCTCGGAGCGGGAGGTGCGCGGCGCGGGCGAGCGTGACGACCCCGCCCGGGTCACCGAGCTGGCCCTCCGCCTCCTGTACCAGCGCAAGGCGTTCCGGGAGATGACCGGCACCGACGAGGAGCACTTCCCGGAGCCGATGCCGTCGCCTCCGCCGCCCGGCGGGCCGCATCCCCCGCCGCCGCCCCCCGGTGGACCGCGCCCGGATCCCGATTGGGAGGGGGCGGGACCGCCGGGACCGGGGGGAGGGCTGGGGGTCGGCCGGCGTCCCCCAGGGCCCCACCCTCCCGCTCCCCTGGCGCCGCCCGGGCCTCACCGTCCCTGAGGTCGCCGCCACCCGACCGATTCCCTGGGCGGCCTCGCCGGCTGGCACCGTCCGGACCCTGTGCGGGGCCGTATGCCACAATTCGGGCTGATTTCACACGCCCGGTCCACGCGACGGCGGGTGCCCCCAGGGGTCGCCGCCGCGGTCAATCCCGGGCGGAGGTGCCAACCCGATCCGGAAGGAGGCTCGCCCGTGCCGGCAGCAACCCTCCGCCAGCTGCTCGAGGCCGGGGTTCACTTCGGCCACCAGACCAGCCGGTGGAACCCCAAGATGCGCGACTACATCTTCACGTCACGCGATCGTGTTCACATCATCGATCTGGCCAAGACCCAGCTGATGCTGGACGAGGCCTGCGACTACGTCCGCGAGCTGGTGTCCGGCGGCCAGAAGGTGCTCTTCGTCGGCACCAAGAAGCAGGCCCAGGACGCCATCGTGGAGGCCTGCGCCCGCACCGGTCAGCCCTACGTGGTGCACCGGTGGATGGGCGGGATGCTCACCAACTTCTCGGTCATCCAGCGTCAGCTCAAGCGGCTCATCGAGCTGCGCTCGATGAACGAGCGGGGCGACTTCGAGCGGATGAGCGGCAAAGAGGCCAACGCCAACAAGGACGATCTGGAACGGCTGGAGCGCAGCTTCGCCGGGATGGTCGAGATGAAGCGGCTCCCGGGTGCCCTCTTCGTCATCGATTGCAAGAAGGAGCGGCTGGCGGTCAACGAGGCCAACAAGCTCGGCATCCCCATCGTGGCGGTGGTCGACACCAACTGCGACCCCGACCTGATCCAGCACGTCGTCCCCGGCAACGACGACGCCATCCGCTCCTGCCGGCTGATGGTCAACGCCATCTCCGACGCCATCCTCGAGGGCCAGCGGCTGCTCAGCGAGCGCGAGCTGCGCGAGCGCGCCGAGACCGAGGCGGCGGCCGCGCGGGCGGCGCTCGCCGAGGCCGAGAGCGCGGAGGTCGCCGAGCCGGAGAGCCAGGCCCCGGCGGCCGGAGCCAAGGAGGCGGCCTCCCCGGAGGCGCAGACCGTCGCTCCGACCCTCGCCGCCGTCACCCCGCCGGTGCCGACCGTGGCGGAGGAGAGCTGATGGCCGAGGTGCCCGCCAGCCTGGTGAAGGAGCTCCGCGAGCAGACCGGGGCCGGGATGATGGACTGCAAGCGCGCCCTGGTGGCGTGCGAGGGCGACGTCGAGCGAGCCAAGGACTGGCTCCGCGAGCACGGCGTGGCCAAGGCCGCCGCCAAGGAGCACCGCTCCACCAACGAGGGCGTTGTCGACGCCTACCTGCACGGCGTCGGTGGCATGCCGCCCAAGGTCGGCGTGCTGATCGAGGTGGACTGCGAGTCCGACTTCGTCGCCAAGACCGGCGACTTCAAGAAGCTGGCCCGTGAGCTGGCCCTCCAGGTGGCCGGCGCCAACCCGACCTACGTCCGCCCGGAGGACGTGCCCGAGGAGCTCGTGGAAAGAGAGCGCGGCGTCTTCCGGGCCCAGGCCGAGGGCAAGCCGGCGGCGATGGTGGAGAAGATCGTCGAGGGCAAGCTGGCCGCCTACTACGCCGAGATCTGCCTGCTCGAGCAGCCCTGGATCCGCGACGAGAAGCACAAGAAGAAGGTCAAGGAGCTGGTCCAGGAGGCGGTGGCCAAGCTGGGCGAGAACATCACCGTGGCCCGCTTCATCCGCTACCAGGTCGGGGAGACCTCGGGCGGGGGGGCCGAGGCTCCGCGCCGATGAGCCCCGAGGCGGCCGGCGTGGACCCGGCCGAAGAGACGGGGACGGACGGGCGGCGGGCTGCCTTCTCGCGGCTCGTGCTCAAGCTCTCCGGCGAGGCCCTGGTCGGCAGCGAGGCCTACGGGATCGACATGGAGACGCTGCGCCGGATCGCGGCGGAGGTCCGGGGGGTGATAGCCCACGGGGTTCAGCTCGCCATCGTGGTGGGGGGTGGCAACATCGTGCGGGGCACCGACATCAGCCGCCACGGCATCGAGCGCGTCACCGGCGACTACATGGGGATGCTGGCCACGGTGATCAACGCGCTCAGCCTTCGCGACGCGATCGAGGGGCTGGGGATGCAGTGCCGGGTGCAGAGTGCCATCGCCATGCAGCAGGTGGCCGAGCCCTTCATCCCCCTGCGGGCGATCCGCCACCTGGAGAAGGGGCGGGTAGTGATCCTGGCCGGCGGCCATGGCAGCCCGTTCTTCACCACCGACACCACCGCCGCCCTCCGGGCCGCGGAGATCGGCGCCGAGGCGCTGCTCAAGGCCACCCAGGTGGACGGGATCTACACCGCCGACCCGATGCGGGACCCCACCGCGACCAGGTTCACCCATCTGTCGTATCTCGAGGTGCTGAACCGCGGCCTCACCGTGATGGACAACACCGCCCTCACCCTGTGCATGGACAATCACATGCCGATCATCGTTTTCGACCTCCACACCGAGGGAAACCTGGAGCGGGTCGTCCTCGGCGAGCCGGTCGGCACCCGCGTCGACGCGGAGGGAGTCGGATGAGTGAGCCCACCAAGGCCGAGGAGGCCCTCGCCCAGATCGAGGAACGGCTGGTCGATGCCGAGATCCGCATGGAGAAGAGCGTCGAGGCCCTGCACAAGGAGCTCTCCGGCATCCGGACCGGCCGGGCCAGCCCGTCGCTGGTCGAGCGGCTCCAGGTCGACGCCTACGGCGTTCCCACCCCGCTGCAGTCACTGGCGGGGATCTCCACCCCCGAGGCGCGACTGCTGGTGATCCGGCCCTACGACCGCTCGGCGATCCCGGCCATCGAGAAGGCGATCCAGCGCTCCGACCTCGGCCTCACCCCGAGCAACGACGGGCAGCTGATCCGGATCGTGATCCCCCAGCTCACCGAGGAGCGCCGTCACGAGCTGAGCAAGCTGTGCGCCCGCCGGGCCGAGGAGGCCCGGGTGGCGGTGCGGAACATCCGGCGTGACGAGGTCGAGCACCTTCGCAAGGTCGAGAAGGAGGGCCACGTCAGCCGCGACGACGTGGAGGGCTCCCTCTCCCAGGTCCAGCGGATCACCGACCAGTTCATCGCCAAGGTGGACGAGGTGGCCCGGAAGAAGGAGGCGGAGATCCTCGAGGTCTAGAACCTCGCCCTCCCCGGTCCCGGAGGCACGTGGCGTCCACCCGCCGCGGAGCGTGGGAAACTTACCGTCACCCCGCGCAACGGTCTCCGGGCCCGGACCGTTCTCCGAAGAGAGGCATGCTCCGTCCACCCCCTCCCACCGCCATCCCCGCTCCGGCCCGCCCCGAGCTGCCCCGGCACATCGGCATCATCATGGACGGCAACGGCCGCTGGGCCCGGAAGCGCCACCTTCCCCGGGTGGCCGGGCATCGCGCCGGGGTCCGGGCCATCCGTCAGGTCATGGAGGCCTGCAACGACGCCGGCGTCCACATCCTCACCCTCTACGCCTTCAGCACCGAGAACTGGCAGCGGCCGCGGGGTGAGGTGAGCTCCTTGATGCGGCTGTTCCAGGAGACCATGGACAGCGAGGTGGACGAGCTGGACGCCAAGGGGATCCAGCTGAGGATCATCGGGGACCGCGCCAAGCTGAGCTCCCGCCTCCGCCAGAAGGTGGACGAGTGCGAGGCACGCACCGCCCACAACCGGGCCAACGTGCTCAATGTGGCCATCAACTACGGGGGACGGAGCGAGCTGGTCGAGGCGATTCGCGAGCTGGCCTCGAACGGGGTCGACCTGCGCCAGCTCGACGAGGCGACGCTCTCCGCCGCCCTCTACACCTCCGGGCTGCCCGACCCCGACCTCATCATCCGCACCGCCGGGGAGCTCCGGGTCAGCAACTTCCTGCTCTGGCAGGGCGCCTACGCCGAGCTCCACGTGACCGACACGCTGTGGCCGGACTTCGGGCCCGCCGACGTGGCCGCCGCCCTCGGGGACTTCGGCTCGCGGCGGCGGACCTTCGGCCAGGTGACCGACCCAGCCGCCGCCGCCGGCCTGCGGACCGGATGACCACCCCGCGGGCCCCGGGCGCGCCGGGCGCGATCGCGGCCGATGCCGGCGGCACCCCTGCGCCTGGCCCGGACGCCAGCGCGGCCGGGGCCGATCCCGCGGTGGCCGTCGGCGCACCCGCCCCGTCCGGTGGCTCCGGCGGACCGGCCGTCACCGGAGGCGCTCCCGCGCGGTCCGCCCCGGGATCGGCGCCGTCCACCGGCAGGGCGGCTTCCGGGCCCAGCCCGGCCCTGCCTCCGCGCCGGATGGACCTGCTGCCCCGGCTCCTCTCCAGCGCCGTGCTGATCTGCCTGGTGGCCTCGATGATCTGGATCGGGGGCGTGCCCCTCGACATCCTGATCGGGGTGGCGGCGGCCCTGGCCGCCTGGGAGCTGGCCGCCCTGCTGGGCCGGCTGCCCGCCCCCGCGCCGCGCTGGCTGCTGATCGCCCTGGCGGTGTGGCTGGCCGAGCGGGCCGTCCTTCCGGGCGCGGGCGGCAACCTGGAGGTCATCCTGCCGATCGCCCTCGGCGCCGGGATGGTGGCCGGGGTGCTCTTCCACTCCCCCTGGGAGGGGTGGGCCGCCGGCCTCGGCGGGGGGCTCTACCTCGGCATCGGGCTGGGCAGCCTGCTCGGCCTCTACCACTGGTCGGGGGCCTCCGCCGGGGTGGGACTGCGCCTCGTCGCCATCGTGGTCGCGGCGGTGGTGGCCACCGACACCCTCGCCTACTTCACCGGCCACGCCCTGGGCCGCCACCCCTTCTTCCCGGCCATATCGCCCAAGAAGTCGGTCGAGGGGGCGGTGGGCGGGGTCGTCGGAGCGGTGCTGGTGGCCGGGATCGCCGGACCCCTGGTGATCTCGCTCAATCCGGTCGCGGCGGTGGGGATGGGGCTGCTCATCGCCGTCGTTGCCGAGGGTGGCGATCTCGCCGAGTCCGCCCTCAAGCGCCAGGCCGGAGTGAAGGAACTCGGGGCGGCTCATCCCCGGCCACGGAGGTCTGCTCGACCGCCTCGACGGCCTGCTGCTCGCCGGGCCCGCGGTGTACTGCCTGCTGGTGCTCATCGGCTTCCATTGAGCCGAGCGCGAGCCGGCCGGGCCGCCGGGGATCCGACCCGCCGCGGGAGCGGAACGCCGTGAGCGGTCGTAACGCTCGCGGCAGGAGCGCCATCCATACTTGGGCCATGCCCCCTCGCCGAGTCATCCTTCTGGGTGCGACCGGGTCGATCGGCCGCCAAGCCGTCGACGTCATCTCACGCTTCCCCGACCGCTTCGAGGTGGTGGGAGCCGTCGCCCGCCGCGACGCGGCCGGGCTTCGCGCCCTGGTCGAGCGCCTCGGGGTGGGCCGGGCGGCGCTGGTCGCCCCCGACCCGGACGCCGACGTTCCCGCCGGCTGGGGGGTCGGGCTGGAGGCGGCCTGCGAGATCGCCGCCCTGCCCGCCGACGTCGTCTGCGTGGCCATCACCGGGGCGGCGGCGCTCCGCCCCACCCTGGCCGCCCTGGACGCCGGGACCACCGTCGCCACCGCCACCAAGGAGGTCCTGGTGATGGCGGGTGAGGTGGTGCGGGCAAGGGCGCGCCGCTCGGGCAGCCGCATCCTCCCCATCGACAGCGAGCACTCCGCGCTCTGGCAGTGCCTGCGTGGCGAGGACCCGGCGAGCGTGACCCGTCTGATCCTCACCGCCAGCGGGGGCGCCTTCCGCGATCGCGACCCGGCGACCCTGGCCGACGCCACCCCCGAGGAGGCGCTCCGCCATCCCACCTGGAACATGGGGCCGAAGGTCACGATCGACTGCGCCACCATGATGAACAAGGGGCTCGAGGTGATCGAGGCCCACTTCCTCTTCGAGATCGACTACCCGCGCATCGACGTCCTGATCCACCCCAGCTCGGTCGTCCACTCCCTGGTGGAATTCCACGACGGTGCCACCAAGGCGCAGATCGGGGCCCCGGACATGCGGGTGCCCATCGCGCTCGCGCTCGCCGACGGCGAGCGCCTGCCCGGGGTGGCGGCGCCCGCCGACCTGGCGGCCCTCTCGCCGCTCCTCTTCGGGCCGGTCGACCCGCTGCGCTTCCCGGCGCTGGGGGTGGCCCGCCGGGCCGGGGAGCGGGGCGGCGTGGTCCCCGCGATCCTCAACGCCGCCAACGAGGTCTGCGTCGGTGCCTTCCTCCGCGGCGCCTGCCGGTTCGACCAGATCACGGACCTGGTCGGGGAGGCGGTGGAGGCGGCGCCGGCGGTGGCGGGGCCCTCCCTCGACGACGTCCTCGAGGCCGACGGCTGGGCGCGCAGCCGCGTCACCGCTGCGCTGGCGCTGCCCGCCGGAGCGGCCGTCGGCGGGCCAGGGGGCGGCGCCGGAGCGGGCTGATGGGCGTCCTCATCACCATCGTCGCCTTCCTGGTCCTCATCACCATCGTGGTGGTGGTCCACGAGGGCGGCCACTACACCCTCGCCAAGCTCTCGGGGATCCGGGTCGACGAGTTCTTCGTGGGCTTCGGGCCGCGGGTGGTCAGCTTCCGGCGCGGGGACACTGAGTACGGGATCCGGGCGCTCCCGGTGGGGGGCTTCGTGCGCATGCCGGGGATGCTCGGCCTGGAGGGCGAGGCCGACGCCGGCGAGCGCAACTTCTACCGCGCCACCGTCCCCCGGCGGCTCGCCACGATCGCGGCCGGGGTGATCTTCAACCTCGTCTTCGGCGCCCTCTGCCTCACCGTGGTGGCGGCCCAGGCCTCTCCCTCCTACGTCCCGGCCGGGGAGCCGACCGCGCGGGCCGGACTGGTCAACGGCGACGTGATCCTCAGCATCGGCGGTTCGACCATCAGCTACGCGTCGCCCTCGGCCACCGACGCCGGCTTCTACAGCGCCGTGCAGCGGAGCCAGGGGCGGCCGGTCACCGTGACCTACCAGGGCACCGACGGCGCAGATCACACCGCGACGGTCACCCCCGAGCTGGTCGTCTACGCCTACGCGCAGCCCAGCAGCTTCCCCAGCAACCTCTCCGGCTCACCGCTCGTCGTGACCTCGGTCAACGGCCAGGCGGTGGGGACCGGCGATCCCGCGGGCATCCTCGGCAATGGCGGCGCGGTGACCGTCAGCGGCTTCGTCGAGGGGGCCCACACCAACCATTTCGGGCCGGTGCAGATCACCGGGGTCGTCAACGGGGACGGAAGCTCGTCCGCCCAGGCGGCGGCCGCCTGGCGGATCGGCTACGGCGCCCAGCTCCCCGGGGCCGGCCTCTTCCCGGCCCTGCGCGAGGGCTTCGGCGCGATCCCCGCCTATGCCGTCGCGCTGGGGCAGGTGATCGGTGAGCTCTTCGTTCACCCGGCCCAGGCGAGCCAGCAGTTCTCCGGCCCGGTGGGCATCGCCGCCGCCGCGGGCACCTCGGTGCAGCAGGGCTGGGTGCAGTACCTCAGCCTGATCGGCGTGATCAGCCTGGCGCTCGGCTTCTTCAACGTGCTGCCGATCCCCTTCCTGGACGGGGGCCGGCTGCTCTTCATCCTCATTGAGGCGGTCCGCCGGCGGCGCATCGACCCGATCCGCCAGGCCATCGCGATCGGGGTCAGCCTCGCCTTGATTATCCTGTTGGTGGTGCTGATCACGATCAATGACATCAATCACCTCTCCGGAGGCGTGCACTGAGATGACCCCGCCCAACCGCCGCCGGACCGTCCCCATCAACGTCGGTGGCGTCGTGATCGGGGGCGCCGCCCCGGTCTCGGTCCAGACCATGACCAAGACCCAGACCGAGGACGTGCGCGCGACCCTGGCCCAGATCGAGCGGGCCGCGGCGGCCGGGGCCGACATCGTCAGGGTCACCTGCGACACCCCCGAGGCGGGTCGGGTCATGGGCGAGATCGTCCGCGGCTCCCCGGTCCCGATCGTCGCCGACGTCCACTACGACGCCCCCCGGGCCCTGGAAGCGCTGGAGGCGGGGGTTGCCTGCCTCCGGCTCAACCCCGGCAACATCACCAACTCGGCCAAGGTGGCCGACATCGCCCGCGAGGCGAGGGACCGCGACGTGCCGATGCGGATCGGGGTCAACGCCGGCAGCATCCCCGGCCGCAAGGGGCTGGAGCGCGGCCGCGGCGGCAGCGTGGAGGAGACCGCGGAGCTGATGGTGGAGGCCGCCCTCGGCCACATCCGGATCCTCGAGGAGCTGGACTTCCATCAGATCAAGGTGTCGCTCAAGGCGTCGGACGTCGCCACCAACCTGGCGGCCAACCGCAGGTTCGCCGCCCTGGGCAATCGCTACCCCCTCCACCTCGGGCTGACCGAGGCGGGCCCGGTCGACACCGGCAGCATCAAGAGCGCGATGGGCATCGGCATCCTCCTCGCCGAGGGAATCGGCGACACCATCCGGGTCTCCCTGGTCGGCGAGCCCGAGGAGGAGGTGAGGGTGGCCCGGCAGATCCTGGCCAACCTCGAGGACAAGCCGAGCGGTCCCAACCTGGTCGCCTGCCCCACCTGCGGTCGGCTCGAGATCGACATGTTCCCGATGGTCAAGCGGGTCGAGGAGGCGATGCAGGGCATCCGCCGGACCCTCACCGTCTCGGTGATGGGCTGCGTGGTCAACGGTCCCGGCGAGGGGATGCACGCCGACATCGGGATCGCCGGGGGCAAGCACAAGGGGGCGCTGTTCAAGAGCGGCAGGGTGGTGGCGTCGCTCCCCGAGGCCGAGCTGATCGACACCCTGATCGCCGAACTGCGGGCGGTCGCCGCCGAAGATGCCGAGCTGCTGGCCGCCGGCCAGCCGCTCCCGGTCGGGCTGGGCGACCTCGCCGAGGCCCCGCCCCGGGCGCTCACCCGGCTGACCGTCGTCTGACGGCTGCCGCCGCAGCGGCGCCGCGGGAGTGATGCCGCGCTCCGGCCCGGCGATCGCCAGGCAGTGACCGGCCTGCCGCGCCATCTGCGGGGCGGCATGGCAGGCTGCCGCCTCCGCAAGGCCTTGGCTCCGCGTCCACCCCAGGCTCTCCTCTCCGGACCCGGCACCGTCACCCGGTAAACTCGGCGGCCATGGCCGACGAGCGCCCCCCGATGCCGAAGGCGATCACCCGCAAGAGCGAGGACTTCGACCGCTGGTACACCGACACGGTGCGGAGGGCGGAGCTCGCCGATTACGCGCCGGTGCGCGGCTGCATGGTCATCCGCCCCTACGGCTACGCGCTCTGGGAGCGGATCCAGCGGGCGCTCGACGACATGATCAAGCGGACCGGCCACGAGAACATGTACTTCCCGCTGCTGATCCCGGAGTCCTTCCTGCAGAAGGAGGCCCAGCACGTCGAGGGCTTCGCTCCCGAGGTGGCCTGGGTGACCCATGCGGGGCAGCGGGAGCTGGAGGAGCGGCTGGCGATCCGGCCCACCAGCGAGACCATCATCTGCTCGATGTTCGCGGACTGGATCCACAGCTACCGCGACCTGCCGGTGCTGATCAACCAGTGGTGCAACATCCTGCGCTGGGAGCGGCGCACCCGCCTCTTCCTGCGGACTACCGAGTTCCTCTGGCAGGAGGGCCACACCTTCCACGAGAGCCGCGCCGAGGCGGTCGAGGAGGTGGACCGGATGCTCGACTGCTACCGGGAGCTGGCCGAGGACTGGCTCTGCATCCCGGTGGTGCCGGGCCGCAAGACGGAGTCCGAGAAGTTCGCGGGCGCCGAGTACACGGTCTCCATCGAGGCCATGATGAGCGACGGCTGGGCGCTCCAGGCGGGGACCTCCCACCAGCTCGGGCAGAACTTCACCCGCGCCTACGGGATCAGCTACAGCGACCGCGAGAACGCGCTCCAGCATCCCTTCCAGACGTCGTGGGGACTGTCGACCCGGATCATCGGCGGCCTGATCATGGCCCACGGGGACGACTCCGGCCTGGTCATGCCGCCGCGCGTGGCCCCGGTCCAGGTCGTGGTCGTGCCGGTGACCCGGAGCAACGACGCCGAGGGGGCGGCCGCGGTTGAGGCGGCCTGCGCGCGGATCGAGGCCGGAGCCGGCGAGGTGCGCCTCCGGGTGGATCGCCGGGAGGGCGTCCGGCCGGGCGAGAAGTACGCCCACTGGGAGCTGCGCGGGGTGCCGCTGCGGGTGACGGTCGGTGCCCGCGACCTCGCCGCGGGCGCGGTGACCCTGACCCGGCGGGTGGACGGCGAGAGCTGGACCGAGCCGCTCGAGGGGGTGGCCGGTCGCCTGCCCGCCCTGCTCGAGGAGGCCCATGCCCGCACCCGGGCCCGGGCCGACGCCATGCTGCGCGAGCGGACCGTCGAGGTTTCCAGCCTCGAGGAGCTCGGCCAGGCCTTCGCCGGGGAGCCGGTTTTCGCCAACGCCCCTTTCTGCGAGCGCGCCGAGTGCGAGGAGGCGGTCAAGGCCGCCGCCCACGCGCTCACGGTTCGGGCGCTGCGCCGCGACCGCAGCGGCGAGCCGGGGCGCTGCCTGGCGTGCGGCCAGCCGTCGTCCGAGGTGGCGCTGATCGCCCGCGCGTACTGAGGCGACGGGGTGAGAGGAGAGCCGCCCGGCTGAGCACCTGTCAGCACAGGCCGCGACCACCCGATTCAGCCGGTCGCGGCCGCCGTCGAGTAGATGGTGAGCGAGGCCGCGAAGGCGGCGAAGCCGGGCGGTGGGTTCTGGGCCGATTCGACGCCCGCACCGTAGAAGGCGTGCCCGGCCAGGATGCACCGGTAGTCGATGTAGACGCCGCTGGTCGAGATCAGCACGTCGACGTCCGGGTAGCCGTCCGCGGTGCCGGCGGTCTGGGAGACGACGGTGGCCTTGAGCGCTGACACCATGCTTGCGACCCCGGTCTGGAGGCCGAGCTGGGGATCGGAGACGTTGACGCTCGCCGGATACGGCATGTCGATCACCAGGTACTGGTCCCCGCTCGAGGGGTCGACCGCAATCCAGCCGGTGTAGTTGAGGGTCGCGCCGTCCACCGGCTCCGACTGGACGGTGGACTGGGGGGTCGCCGGGAAGGCCGCCGAGAAGTCGTGGCCCGGATCGGTGAAGGTCACCGTGGTGGTCGCGGTCGGCGTTGGCGTCGGGGTGGCCGTGGGGGTGGGCCGGCCCGAGGCGCTCGGCGCCGGCGCCGGGGTGCCGGTGCGATGGGTGAGGGCGTAATAGCCGCCGCCGGCGATCACCACCAGCGCGATCAGCGCCAGCAGGGTGGTCCGGAACGCCGACCGGGGCCGGCCCGAGGCCGGTGTTCCGCCCGGAGCGGGGAGCGGGGGCGGCTGCGGGGGCTCGGGGATGCCCAAGCCGGCGGATCCCCCGGCCGCGGGCGGACCGGCGACGGAGGGCGGCGGCCAGCCGCCGGCCTGCGCTGGGGAGGGCACCGGCCGGCCGCCTGCCGGCATGGGTCCGGGGCTCGCCCAGGTCGCCGGGTCCGAGAAGGCCCGGGCCGGGCCCCCGGCGGGCTGGCTCGGAGTGGGGGAAGGGTTGGAGACCCGAGGGCCCCAGGCTGGCGCCGGGCCGGTCGGGGGGATCGGCACAGGCCCCGGTGGCGCCGGCCAGGCGGGGCCGGGGGCCGGCGCTTGGGGCGCCCACGGCTGAGCCGGGGGCCGCTCCTGCCAGCCGGCGGACGCGGGGGGGGACGGGGCCGCGGGAGCCGGTGATGTCCAGGGCGCTGCCGGCGACGGTGGGTTCGCGACCTGAGGTGGGGGCGTCCAGGCCGGGGTCGACGGCGCCGCGGCGGGGAGCACCCGCCGCCACCGCTGGCCGTCCCACCAGAAGCGGCGATCGGCGCTGAGCGGGGCACCAGGAGGGGGTCCGGGCGGTTGCTGGCCGTAGCCTTCACCCGCGTTGTTGGTCATGCCAGCGGAAGCATATCCGGCTCACCACCATGGCGCGGTGACGGACGCGACCCGATGGTGGATTGCGACCCCAGGCGGCTCGGTGCGAGCCCTGAGGGGGGCCGCTGCGGCGTCAGCTGCTGGGGATGGTGACGGGATTGGGCGGCGCCGTGAAGGCGGGGACGGCGTTCCAGTTGGAGTAGGTCAGCACGCCGGTCGCCGACCCGCTGGTCTGTGACAGCTGGACCGGGTAGGCCGGGCCTGAGGTGGCGACGGCGAGGGTGCCCGCGTTGGTGGTGTCCTTCACGAAGACGACGGCCTGGCCATCGACTTCGCCCGTCCCCCCAGCGGACAGCGTGCCGTGATTCTTGAGGGTCGACGCCACGTCCGTGAAGGAGCTGATGCCCGAGAAGGACGACGCCGTGGAGGATCCGGCGGGGGCCTCGACCCACACCCCGGCCAGCTGGGAGGCGGTGTCGCTGGGCGCACCCTCGGCGGTCCAGAACGACTGTGGCGCCTTGAAGTACGCGTTGCCGCCGATCACGTCCAGGTTGATGACGCTGCCGTTCAGGGTCGCCGTGCCCTCGATGTCGGCGCCGTGGACCTTGAAGTCGAAGGAGGTCACCCCGTCGCCGAAGTTGCCGGTCGCCGACGCCTCGAAGCCGCTGACGTTCTTGACCGCCGCCGTCGCTGCCTGGACGATCTGGGTCGGCGTCTCCGAGGCGAGGCCAGCGGGCGTCTTGGGCCGGGTCAGCAGATAGGCGCCGATGGCGGCGGCCACCACCACGACGACGACCAGCCCGATGGCGAGCCAGCGGGCGCCGGAGCCGCGCCGGACCGGGGCGGCGGGAGCCAGCGGTGGGGCGAAGCTTGCGCCCGGGTAGGCCGCCGCCCCGGGCGGGGGCGCCTGGTACTGAGGGGCCGCGGCCCATGGCTGGACGGACGGGGGTGGTGCCGGCGCCGCGGGGACCGGCGGCGCGACCGGGGCCCACCTCGTGCCGTCCCACCGGTAGCGGCCGTCCGGGCTCAGCTGGGCCGGAGCGGGAACCACCGGCGCGGGCCGGGGCGGCACCTCGTTCCACCGCGAGCCGTCCCACCAGTAGCGTCCGTCAGCACTGAGCTGGGCCCCCGGCGGGGGAGGTGGGGGTGGCGGCGGGCCGTAGGGCCCGCCAGCGGCGGTCATCGCGACGCATCATAGACCGGCGCCCGTCGGATTTCCGGATTGCCCGGGCCGGGTGGCCGGTACACTCGTATGAGATGCCCTTCAGCGATCTCGAGGCCCGGCTCGGCTACCTTCCCGAGGCCGACCACGCCCTGCTCCGGCGGGCGTTCGAGGTCGCGGAGCGGGCTCACAGCGGTCAGTTCCGGCTGACCGGCGAGCCCTACGTCGAGCACCCGGTGGCGGCGGCGGTCCTGCTCAGCGAGCTGCGCCTCGACGCCGAGACGCTGGCGGCGGCGCTTCTCCACGACACCGTCGAGGACACCGACGTCACCCTGGAGGAGATCCGAGAGGAGTTCGGCGAGGCGATCGCCCGGCTGGTCGAGGGGGTCACCAAGCTGGGCAAGATCCACGTCCACACCCGGGAGCAGGCCCAGGCCGAGAACATCCGCAAGATGCTGGTGGCCATGGCCGAGGACATCCGGGTGGTGCTGATCAAGCTCGCCGACCGCCTCCACAACATGCGCACGGTGAGCGCCCACGCCGAGGAGCGCCGCCAGCGGATCAGCCGGGAGACCCTGGACATCTACGCGCCCCTCGCTCACCGGCTGGGGATCTGGCAGTTCAAGGCGGAGCTGGAGGACCTCGCCTTCGCCCAGCTCGACCCCGACAACTACCACGCCGTGGAGGCCAAGCTGCGCAGCGGGCGGCAGCAGCGCGAGGTCTTCGTCCGCGATGTCAGCGAGATCCTCCAGCGCGAGCTGGAGGCGGTCGGGGTCCGCGCCGAGCTGAGCGGACGCTCCAAGAACGTCTACAGCATCATCGACAAGATGGGGCGCCAGCAGAAGGACTTCGAGGAGATCTACGACCTGATGGCGGTGCGGGTGGTGGTCGAACTCGGTCAAGGACTGCTACACGGCCCTAGGGGTCGTCCACCACCTCTGGAAGCCGATCCCGGGACGCTTCAAGGACTACATCGCCATGCCCAAGGGCAACGGCTACCAGTCCCTCCACACCACCGTGATATCCCACACCGGCGAGCCCGTCGAGGTGCAGATCCGCACCGCCGAGATGCACCACACCGCCGAGTACGGGGTGGCTGCGCACTGGCATTACAAGGCGGGGCCTCAGCAGGTGCGCTTCGACGAGCGGTACGGCTGGCTCCGCCTGCTGATGGACTGGCAGAAGGAGCTGCTCGACGCCGAGGCCTTCGTCGACACCGTCAAGCTCGACATCTTCCAGGACGAGGTCTTCGTCTTCACCCCCAAGGGGGACGTGCGCTCGCTGCCGGCGGGGAGCACCGCCGTGGACTTCGCGTACCGGGTGCACACCGCCGTCGGCCACCACTGCATCGGAGCCAAGGTCAACGGCCGGATGGTGCCCCTCGACTACCACCTGGCCAACGGCGACATCGTGGAGATCCTCACCACCAAGGCGCCCCATGGCCCCTCGCGAGACTGGCTCAACTTCGTGAAGACCTCGACGGCCCGGGAGAAGATCCGCCAGTGGTTCAAGAAGGAGCGTCGCGAGGAGAACGTCAGCAAGGGCCGGGAGATGCTGGACAAGGAGTTCCGGCGCCTCCGCCAGAGCACGCTCGCCTCCCTCAAGGACGACGGGCTGCTGGAGCTGGCCCGGGACTTCAAGTTCTCGACCGCCGACGACTTCCTGGCGGCGATCGGCTATGGGGAGCTGAGCCCGCGCACGGTGGTGCTCCGCCACGCCGACCACGACGGGCGCGCCGAGGCGGACGGTCACGGCCTAGTCATCCCGCTCACCTCGCCGGCGCTGGCGCCGAGCGGGGAGGTGAGGGTGCACGGGGTCGGCAACATGCTCACCACCTTCGCCCGCTGCTGCAACCCGCTGCCGGGTGAGCCGATCCGGGGCTACATCACCCGGGGCAAGGGGGTTTCGGTCCACCGGGCCACCTGCGCCAGCATCCAGCACGCCCACGACCCCGACCGGCTGGTCGAGGTGGCCTGGGAGCGGGGCGGCCACCAGGTCTACCCGGTCAGCATCAAGATCGAGGCCTGGGACCGCACCGGGCTGCTCCGCGACATCGCCGCGGTGATCGCGGAGAACAAGATCAACCTCGCGGGGGCCGACGTCCAGGTCTACGACGACCGGACGGCGGTGATCTCGACCGTGGTGGAGATCTCCAACCTCACCCAGCTGAGCCGCCTCCTGGAGCGGCTGGAGCAGGTGCGGGACGTCCACACCGTGGCCCGGGACGTCGGGTAGGGGGAGCGGGGGCCCGGAGAGACGACAGCCCGTGGGCTGGGGCGACCGGGGGCGCGGGTGCTGGGCTCCGCCTCCCCACCCGCAGCGCGGCGGGTCCATCGGCGCTTCGCCACAGCCGGACCGCCGGCTTGCGACGGGGGTGGCACTGGCCCGTTACCGGGCCCCCGTACATTTGACGCGATGGCAGGACAGCCCCCTCCGTCGACTGCGCCCCCGGGCACACCCCCTCCCGTCTGGACGGCCGCCCGTGAGGCTGGTCGCCTGCGCGCGCGCGCCCGGCGGCGCCACCGCCAGCAGGGCCAGATCGTTCCCCTGATGGCGCTGCTCATGGTCATCCTCACCGGTTTCGCGGCGCTCGCCATCGACACCGGCGTGGCCTACGACCAGTCGCGCACCGACCAGGATGTCTCGGACGCCGCCGCTCTGGCCGCCTCCTACTGGATCTACTCGCACGCCAACACCCAGGGCGCAAACCTGAGCGGCGCCTTCGCGGCGGCGATCAATGTGGCCCAGCTCGACTGCACCGGTCCCTCGGCCCCCTGCTCCCTGAGCGTGAGCTTCTACACCGCGTACCCTGGGACGGCGACCTGCAGCGCCTCGGTGCAGAGCGTGGAGAACCCGAGCCAGGTGAGTGCGGCGGAGTCCGGGTTCAGCTGCCAGGTGAGCGGACAGCCGGTCGCTCCGAAGACCGTCGCCTATGCCGGGGCCAGCATCGGGAGCACCGGCCACAACTACCTCAGCAGCCCCGTCACCCATTCCAAGACCTTCTCGATCGGCACCCAGGCGGTGGCCCAGGTCGTGGGTGGGACGGGCAGCGGCAGCAGTGACCTGCTCCTCAACTGTGTGCTCTGCATCCTGGCCCAGCCCAACGGCCAGAACCAGAGCACCAACGGCTTCACCATCGAGTCCTACTCCAACGATCTCAACCTCGGCACCGACGGAGCCAACATCGCCGTCAACGGGAATCTCGACTGCGAGGGGGGAACCGGCGACAACGCCACCATCGACACCACGGGCTCCTCGGTGAACGGCACCGTCGACGTCGCCGGCACCTACACCAAGAACTGCACGGCCACCTGGAACCCGGCCACGGGCTCGTCGCCCTACAACCCGACCACCGGCACCACGCCGATTCCCGATCCCCTGGCCAACCTTCAGATGCCGAACGTGGGCACCTACGCCAGCTGCACCGCCAGCGTGACCATCACCAGCAGCACCCCCACCGCCCAGGACACCCTGCAGCCCGGCTGCTACGGGCAGATCACGATCGACGGGACCAAGACCGGCGGCTCGCAGCTGTCCGGCGGCCAGACCTGCATCTCCAACGGTGACGGCCTCGACGTGGTCTTCAACGCCGGTCTCTACATCATCTATCAGGGCCTCACCATCGAGGGCGACGACCCGACCGTCGAGTCCCAGAAGGGGACGGGCTCCAGCTGCGACCAGGGGGTCACGCTCGACTTCGTCTGCTCGACCTCCAACTACAACGGCACCGGATCGCCCGGACCGGCCGCCTGCGGCTACAACAACAACCAGGGCCAGAACGGGGCCGAGCTCATTCTCGACACCTACAACCTCACCGGGAGCGGCATCGCCGCCTGCTACAACTACGGAAGCACCAGAAGCAACAACGCAATCGACGAGCAGAACGGCCTGCCCTGCGACTACCAGTGGAACCTCTTCCCGCCGAGCAGCGGGACCCTGACCAACCTGGTGGTCCTCTACGACCAGAACAACACCTCGCCGATCGAGACCGCGACCCAGACCCCCGACCCCGACAGCGACCACAACGGCGCCATCTATGCCGCCCGTGCCACCTACATCATGGCCAATTACTCGACTTCGAACACGCCGTCGACGAGCAGCGGGAACTCGTGCACCACGCCGCTGGGCGCCCCCGTGGTGATCGACTATCTGCAGGTGTACGCCAACTACAACAGCAGCACCTGCCAGGAGTTCGACTGGGCCGACGGGACCTTCGTCTACCAGCTGGACAACGACGTCGAGCTGAACGCCGGGGGCCCGGGGGGCCTGGTGGGCTGATCCCCACCAGGGCTTTGGCGGCTGCCATGCTGTTACCGGACGGTGGCGGTTCCTCGACAGGAACCCTGGAGACCGGGGGCTAGCCTTGAGGAGCGGCCGCCGCCGCTGCTGTCGCAGGAGTGATCCATCGGTGATGAGACTTCGCGGAAGAGAGCCGGAGCCCCGCCGTCGCCCCCACCACCGGGCGCGGACCAGGGGTCAGTCGATGGTCGAGTTCGCGGTCATCCTGCCGGTGCTGCTGGTGATCGGCATGTCGGTCTTCGACTACGGCTACTACCTGGAGCACGTCAACAACATCGCCACCGTGGTGCGCGACGGCGCCCGCTACGCCAGCCTGTACACGAACCCGAGCTACGCCACGCAGTGGAACAGCGCCTGCGCCGATCCGACCACGCTGGCCTCCGGCGGCTGGAGCTGTGCCGGCATGGAGACCACCGTGGCCATGAACCAGCCGACGCAGGCCATCGACCCCACCTCCGGCACCTACATCATCGACGTCGCCTCGATCAGCGGCTTCTCCAGCTACAACGACGGCTTCTCGGTGGCGACGACCACTTCCACCGGGGTGGCGGCGCTGCTCAGCTGCTCTTTGACCGCGACGGTGAGTGGTCAGGCGGAGTTCACGGGATGCAGCGCGACCGACCCGGCCACCGGGGGCGGCAATCTGGTCCCGGGCGCCTCGCTGATCGGACAGTCCGACTTCACCGAGGGCATCATCCAGGAGGAGGCGGAGAGCCTCACCGTCCCCGAGGGCGGCCTGCCCATCGACAACATCGACTGCTGCTGGTCGGGGTCGACGGGGGGTACGGGATGTCCGAGTGGATCGGGGACGACCCCCCCATCGCCAGGCTCCGCCAGTACGGTCGCAAACCCCTACCTCTACTCGTGGCCGGTGAGCGGAATCAGCTCGCAGCCTCCGGTGAGCTGCATCACCATCTCGTACTGGACGAGCAGCGATGGGTCGTACTCGACCTCGAGCCTCAGCCTCTGCGGGTGGTGGTCGGCCGACGCCAGCAGCGACACCGGCCAGTTTGAATCCGTGAATCAGTGCTCCGCCACCATCGGCAAGCTGGTCCAGGTCACCGTCGCCTACGCCTGGAGCCAGGCCTCGCCGGGCCCGGTGTTCACGGTCCTGAACTCGATATTCGGCCTCCAGGTCACCGCATCGGCGAGCAGCTCGTTCGTGGTGACGGGGTGAACCGGGGTCGGCGCAAGAGGACGCGGGGGCAGGCGATGGTGGAGTTCGCCATGGTGGCCCCCCTGTTTTTCCTGCTGGTGTTCGGCACCATCGACTTCGGCGGGTACTTCGGCAGCCGGCTGTCCGTCGAAGAGGCCGCCCGAGCGGGTGCCCGGGTGGCCGATGTGCAGTGCAACCAGACCGGGTGCACCTACTCGGGCAGCGCCATCGTGAACGCCATCGTTGCCCAGGAGGGGATGGTCAAGCTCCCCACCACCGTCAACTGCACCTGGGCGGGGAACTCGCTGGCCCCCAGCGTCTACCCTCCCTTCACCTTCAGCGGGAACGGGTGCATCGGCATCTGGTACTTCAACCTCTACGCCGCGACCACCGGGCCCCCGGTGCTCTGCGGCCAGTGGAGCGTGGCCAGCTCGGCCTGGGTCTGGTACACGAACGGTGGTGGCACCACGACCACGGAGCCCAACGGCTGCGTCCTGCCCAACGACGACATCGTGGTGGTGGGGGTGGGCTACCGCTACAGCCCGCTGACGCCGCTGCCGACCATCGCCAGCAATGCCCTGACCACGTACGGGGAGACCCAGCTGCTCGAGGAAGGCAACCTCTGACGCCGCAACCTGCCACCGCCGGCGATGTCCGCGCCGCCGGCGCGGAGTTCCGGCTGCCGGAGGAGGGCGACCGGGTCTCGTAGGGACCGCAGGGCGGGCACGGCGGGGCCGCGAAGTCGCCCTCGCGCAGCTGGGGCACCGCACTAGACTTCCGACCGATGCCGGCGATCACCCGCCCCCGGGGCACCAACGACCTGCTGCCCGCGGAGGCCCCCCTCCGGGAGTGGGTGCTCGACACCCACGCCCGGGTGGCCGGGGCCCACGGCTACGAGCCGATCGACACCCCGGTCTTCGAGGCGACCGAGATGTACGAGCGGGGGACCGGGGCCGGCACCGACGTCGTGGAGAAGGAGATGTTCTCCTTCACCGACCGGGGTGGTCGCCAGCTCACGCTCCGGCCGGAGGGCACCCCGGGGGTGCTCCGGGCCGTGCTCGGCGCCCACCTGGAGCAGGAGCGCCGCCCCGTCAGGGTCCACTACGCGGGGCCGATGTTCCGCTACGCCCGGCCCCAGGCCGGGCGCTACCACGAGTTCTGGCAGCTCGGCATCGAGGCCATCGGCGAGCGCTCGCCCGCCCTCGATGCGGAGGTGATCGAGGTCGCCTGGCGCTTCTACCAGGCGCTGGGCGTCAGCGGGCTGAGCCTCCAGGTCAACACCCTCGGGGACATCGACGACCGGCTGCGCTATCGAGCCTCCCTGGTCGAGTACTTCACCCCGCTCCGGGACCGCCTCTGCGAGGACTGCCAGCGCCGGCTGGAGGTCAATCCGCTCCGCCTGCTCGACTGCAAGCGGGACGCCGGCCTCGTGTCCGGCGCGCCCCAGATTGGACCCTCGCTGAGCGCCGAGAGCCAGGGATTCTTCACCCAGGTGACCGACCTTTTGAGCGCCGCGGCCATCCCCTTCAGCCTCAATCCGCGGCTGGTCCGCGGGCTCGACTACTACGCCCACACCACCTTCGAGCTATGGCACGAGTCACTCCAGGGCGCGCAGAACGCGCTGGGGGGCGGCGGCCGCTACGACGGGCTGGCCGAGGTGCTCGGCTTCCCCCCGGCGCCCGGCAGCGGCTACGCCCTGGGGGTGGAGCGCACCATGGCGGTCTGCCGCGAGCAGGGGCTGGGACCGGCGCCGCGGCGCGACCGGGTGGTGGTCCTGGGCGTGGGCGGTGGGGACACGCCCGCCGCCGCTCGGGTGGCCCGGGAGCTGCGGGCCGCGGGCATCGCCGCCGTGCTCGACGCCTCCGAGCGCCGGCTCGACCGCCGGCTGGCGACGGCCGCCCGCCAGGGCGCCCGGGCAGCCGTGCTGGTGGGGAAGGAGGAGGCGGCCGCCGGCGCCGCGACCTGGAAGGACCTGGACACCGGCCGCCAGGAGACGGCCCTGGTGGCCGAGGTGGCGGCCGCGCTCCACCGCCTGATCGGCCCGGGCTGACCCCCTCCGCCAATCAAGCCGATGGGGTCGAAAGATGGCTTCCGGGGATACACCTCGCAAGGTGTATCGTTGGGTGTATGCGGACCAACATTGACATCGACGACGCGGTGCTGCGCAAGGCACAGCGTCTGATCGGCACCCGGACCAAGCGGGAGACGGTCGACCTTGCCCTCCACGAGCTGGTGGCCCGCCACGAGAGGCTGGGAATCCTCGCCCTGCGGGGGCGCGTCCATTGGGAGGGCGATCTCAGCGAGAGCCGGCGCGGGCGCTGATGATCGTCGTCGACACCAGCGTCTGGGTGGACTTCCTGAACAACACCCCGACGCCCGCCGCCGAGCGGTGCACGGACCTGATCCAGGCCGGGGAGCCGGTGGCGCTGACCGACGTCATCCTCACCGAGGTGCTCCAGGGGCTGCGCAGCGAACGCGAGGCGCGCATGGTGGAGCGGCACCTGCGCGCTTTTCCCATCCTCCGGCTGGAGGGTATCGAGGACTTCGTCCTCGCGGCCGCCCTGTACCGCACCGCGCGGCGTGCCGGCGTGACCATCAGGAAGACTCTCGACTGCCTGATCGCGGCTCCCTGCGTGCGCACCGGCGCACCGCTCCTGCACGCGGACCGCGATTTCGACCTCCTGGCCACCTGCACCCCATTGCGGGTGTGGGCGGGCGATCCGGGCCGGCCGTGACAAGCTGCAGCACGACGGCACCACGTTCTCCGGGTACCATGAGCTCGGCCCCTCGCCGGTCGCAGCGCACCGCATGCGGCTGGACCAACAGAAGAAACATCGGGATCCCAACATCCGTCGCCGGCCTTCGTGCCCCTCAGACGGGGAAGGAGAAAAGCGCCGTGCGGGAACCCACCTGGTCCTCGGGCTCAGCCCAGGACAGCGCCGCCGGCGTTGGGGCCGTTCGGTGAGCCCGGGCCTCCTGATCGGCATCCTCTTCGCGCTCATCGGGGCCCAGGTCGCCCACCTGGTTGACCCCCGACGGCTCGGCTACCCGGTCGCCCTGGCCCTGGCCGCCGCGGGCGTGGTGGCCGGCGAGCTGGTGGCCCTGGGCCTCCACGCCGGGGGGCCGCCCTTGGGGCCGCTGCATCCGCTGGCGGACGCCGCTGGCATGCTGGTCCTGGAGGTTGCCGGGGCACTCCTTCTCCGGGCCCCGGGAGCCCGCCGGGGGCGGGCATAATCGGGCCTGATCCACTGCCACCCCGCACCCGGCCGGCAGCGGCCCGGTGACACCCGGAGGAACGGCCATGCGTCTGCCCATCCCGTTCGGCCGCAAGGGTCTGATCGCGGCCGCCGCCATCGCTGCGGGGGTCGTCTTCTGGCGGGTCCGCAGCCAGCGCCAGGAGGCCCTCGACCGCGAGTGGGAGGAGGAGGTCCAGGGGGCGATCAAGGAGGGGGTCGCGGCCGGTCGCGCCGCCACCGCGCATGGCGACGCCGCCCCAGGTACGGACGCGTGACCCGAGAGCGGAGGCGGGCGCCCCGGGTCGGGCCATGAGTTTGGGGATGGCCCCGCCCGGGTATTCCCCGGATGTGACCACCACCCCCGCCGAGCTGCGGCTGCCCGCCGATCGCCGCTACGTCCTGGTCGCCAAGCGGGCGGCCGCCGGCTTCGCGGCCGTGGCCGGGCTCGACGTCGAGGCCCTCGACGACCTGGTCATCGCCGTCGCCCAGGCCTGTGAGAACGCCATCGGCCTCACCGAGCGGGTGGCCGGGCCGGGCAACGGCCAGATCCGGCTGGTGTTCACGATCGCCGACAGCGCCATCGAGGTGCGGGTGCGGAGCAGCCTCTCCCGCGCCGAGCTGGACGCCGCGGCGCACCGCCAGGCGGTCGCGGCGGTGCAGGCCGCCCGCGAGGCCCAGGCCCTCGAGGCCGAGCAGATGGCGATGCAGCTCATGGGGCTCTTCGTGGACGACTTCGGCTACCGGATGGACGAGCGCAACGGTGGCCTGCGGGTTCGGCTGACCAAGTACCTGGTGCGGTGAGCGCCGCCACCCCTGGTGGTCGCACAACCCTGCCCCTGCGGCGGACGATGGCCAAGCCGGCCGCCACCCCGGCGCGCGAGCAGGTCCGCCAGCTCCTCCGCGAGTACCGCGAGACCCGGGATCCCGCCATCCGGGCGCGCCTGGTCGAGCTGAACAGCGACCTGGTCCACTACATCGCGCGCCGCTTCGCGAACCGGGGCGAGCCCCTGGAGGACATCGAGCAGGTCGGCTTCCTCGGCCTCATCCAGGCCATCGACCGCTTCGACCCGAGCCTGGAGAACGAGTTCAGCACCTTCGCGACGCCCACCATCATGGGCGAGATCCGCCGCCACTTCCGGGATCGGTCGTGGGCGGTCCGGGTGCCCCGGCGGCTCCAGGAGAACCTGCTCCGGGTCCACGCCGCCCAGCAGGAGCTGCAGGGGAGGCTGGGAAGGCCCGCCTCGATCGAGGAGATCGCGGCCCACCTGGGCCTGGAGGCCGACGACGTGCTGGCCGCCCTGGAGGTGAGCCCGGCGCAGCACACCGTCTCTTTGCAGGCGCCGCTCCGCGATTCGGAGGACGGGAGCGTGCTCGGCGAGCGGCTCGGCGGCGAGGACCAGGGGCTGGATCGGGTCGAGATGCGCGACGTGCTGGAGCGGGCGATGGCTCAGCTGAGCCCCCGGGAGCGGCGGATCATGGCCCTGCGCTTCGTCGAGCAGCTGCCCCAGACCGAGGTCGCCAAGCGCCTCGGGATCTCCCAGATGCACGTCTCCCGGCTGCAGCGCGCGGCGGTGGAGCACCTCCGCCGTGAGTTCGGCGACGAGATCCTGGCCTGATCCGTCAGGGTCTTCGCCGTCCGATACAATCAACCGGCTCCGCACCTCGGACGGAGGGCGCCGCACCGAGCGGTGCCGTCCCTCGTCCGCCAGGTGCCCCACCCTCCACGAGCCTCCCCCTTTGCGCAGCCATGAGATCCGGGAGCGCTTCCTCGGCTTCTTCGAGGAGCGCGGGCACCACGTCCTGCCCAACGCCTCACTGATCCCCAGCGACGACCCGTCGCTGCTCTTCACGGTGGCCGGGATGGTGCCCCTCAAGCCCTACATCAGCGGTGAGCGCACGCCCCCGAGCCCGCGCCTGGTCTCCTGCCAGAAGTGCTTCCGGGGCTCGGGGCTCACTACCGACGACATCTCCTCGGTGGGCGACTGCACCCACCACACCTTCTTCGAGATGCTGGGCAACTGGTCGATCGGCGACTACTTCAAGCGGGGCGCGATCGAGCTGGCCTGGGAGCTGCTCACCCAGGGCTTCGGTCTGGACCCGGACCGGCTCTGGCCGTCCATCTACCCCGACGACGCCGAGTCCCTCGAGATCTGGACCGATCAGGTCGGCATCCCCGCCCCCCGGGTGGCCCGTCTGCAGGACAACTGGTGGCAGGCCGGGCCCACCGGGCCCTGCGGCTACGACAGCGAGGTCTACTTCGACATGGGCGCCCCCTGCTCCTGCGGCCGCTCCGCGTGCTCCCCCCAGGACGAGTGCGGGGGCGATCGCTGGATCGAGATCTGGAACCTGGTCTTCATGGAGTTCGACCAGGCCGAGGACGGCAGCCGCAGCCGGCTGCCCCAGCCCACCGTGGACACCGGGATGGGGCTGGAGCGGATGACCGCCGTCCTCCAGGGGGTCCGCTGCAACTACGACACCGACCTCTTCGTCCCGATCATCGCCGGGCTGGAGCGGCGGGCCTCCGGCGGTGGCGACCCGGAGCAGCGGGCCCGCTCCCTGCGGGTGCTCGCCGACCACGCCCGGGGGGCCACCTTCCTGATCGCCGAGGGGGTCCGGCCCGGCAACGAGGGGCGCGGCTACGTGCTCCGCCGGGTGATCCGGCGAGCCGCCCTCCACGCCCGCAGGATCGAGCTCGCCGGCGGGCTCGCCGGGGCGGTGGGCGACGTGGTCGCCACCCTGGAGACCACCTATCCCGAGCTGCGCCGGCACCGCGGGCTGGCCGAGGCGACCATCCGGGCCGAGGAGGAGGTCTTCGCCCGGACCGTCGAGGCCGGCAGCGATCGGCTGGAGGCGATCCTCCGCGAGGGGGGGTCGATGATCTCGGGCGAGGACGCGTTCCGCCTCTACGATACCTTTGGGCTCCCGGTCGAGTTAACCGTGGAGATGGCAGGGGAACGCGGGGTCTCGGTGGACCGCGCCGGTTTCGATGCGGCCCTCCAGGCTCAGCGCGAGCGCAGCCGCGAGCACGGGCCGGGCGGTGGCTGGGCCACGCCGTCGACGGGGTCGGCCGGCACGACCGATCAGCCGCAGACACCCCTGACCCTGGAGACGCGCTTCGCCGGCTACGACAAGCTTGAGACGCCCGCCTCCGTCCAGCGGATCGGCGCCGCCCCCGAGCGCGAGGCCCTGGCGACGGGGGAGGAGGGCGTGGTCTTCCTCGACGTCTCCCCCTTCTATGCGGAGGCCGGTGGCCAGATCGGCGACACCGGGACGCTCCGCTGGGAGGGGGGCAGCGCCAGCGTCCTCGACTGCGCCCTGCTCGCCGACGGGCCGGTCCGGGGCCGGGCCCACCAGGTCCGGGTGGAGGCCGGCGCCCTGCACCGCGGCCAGGCCGTCACCGCGGCCGTCGACGCCGCCCGGCGGGGGGCGATCGCCCGCCATCACAGCGCCACCCACCTGCTCCACCGGGCCCTCCGCGAGCTGCTCGGCGAGACGGTGGTCCAGCGCGGCTCCTTCGTCGGGCCGGACCACGCCACCTTCGACTTCAGCTTTCCCCGCGGTCTGGCCGCCGAGGAGGTCCAGGCGGTCGAGCGGCGGCTCAACGGCGCGGTGCGCGACAACCTCCTCCGCGAGGTCCGCGAGATGCCGGTGGCCGAGGCCCAGGCGTCGGGAGCGATGGCCCTCTTCGGGGAGAAGTACGGCGAGCGGGTCCGGGTGGTCGGCTTCGGCGATTGGTCACGGGAGCTCTGCGGCGGCACCCACGTCGGCCGGAGCGGCGACATCGGGGCGGTGATCGTGGTCGCCGAGACCTCGATCGGCCAGGGCACGCGGCGGATCGAGATGGTCGCCGGTGAGGCCGCGGTGAGCCGCTGGGAGGAGACCGAGGGCCTCCTCCGCGAGACGGCCCGCAGCCTCCGGGCGCGGCTCGAGGAGGTGCCGGCGCGGGTTGGACGGCTCCTGGAGCAGAACCGGGAGCTGCAGCGGCGGCCGCGGGAGGGCGGCGGTGACGCCGTCTCGGCGGCGCTCCGGGCCACCGAGGTGAGCACCGCGGGAGCCGTCCGGCTCGCCCTCTGCGACGACCCCTCGCTCGGCGCTGAGGACGCCGCCCTGCTGGTGGACCGGCTCTTCGCCGAGCGCCTCCAGGGTGACGGGGTCGCCGCCGTCTTCGGCCAGGTCACGCTCTGCGTCAAGGTCGGGGGCGCCGCCCTGGCCGCGGGGCTCGACGCGGGGCGGCTGGTCGCCATCGCGACCGCGGCGTCCGGAGGGCGCGGCGGCGGTCAGCCCGGCTTCGGCCGGGGCGGGCTCGGCGCGCCGGGGCGGCGCGCGGAGGCGCTGACCGCCTTCCGGGGCGCGCTGGAGGGGGCGGGGCGATGATGCCGCGCAAGAAGTTCACCATGCTCCGCCGCCGCAGCGAGTTCCACAGCCACTACACCGTTCTCGACATCGGCACCGAGTTCGTCAAGGCGCTGGTGGTCAAGCGCGAGGAGGGCACCGGCATCGTCATCGGTGTCGGCAAGGTGCGCCAGTCGCTCTCCGACATGCAGTCGGGGGCGGTCGCCGACATCCAGGGGGTGATCGACAACTGCGACCGGGCGCTCACCGAGGCCGAGGACATGTGCGGCACCATCCCGGGGCAGGCGGTGATGGGCATCGCCGGCGAGCAGGTGCGCGGCTTCAGCACCACCATGACCATGCCGCGGCCCCAGCCCCAGGCCCGCATCACCCAGGCCGACATCGCCACCGCCCTGCAGGCGGTCCAGCGCCGCGCCCTCAAGGAGGCGGTGCGCCAGATGTCCCACGAGCTGGGGGTGGCCGAGGTCAACGTGAAGCTGGTGCACAGCAGCATCACCGCGGTGCACATCGACGGCTACGCGGTCACCAACCCGCTCGACTTCCAGGGCCAGGTGCTGGAGATCTCGGTCTTCAACACCTTCGCCCCGCTCACCCACATCGGGGCCCTGCAGACCATTGCCCAGGAGCTGGACCTGGAGCTGGTCGCGACCGTGGCTGAGCCCTACGCGCTCACCCGGGGCTGCGCCACCGAGGACGTCTACGAGTTCGGTGGCGTCTACGTCGACGTCGGCGGCGGGACCACCGACATCGCCGTGGTCCGGCGCGGGATCGAGGCGATCCGGATGTTCGCCCTGGGCGGGCGCTCTTTCACCCGGCGGCTCGCCAACGAGATCGGGATGAGCCTGGAGGAGGCGGAGCGCTTCAAGCTGGCCCACGCCGAGGGACGGCTGCCCGCCGAGCAGGACGCGCTGGCTCGCAGCACCCTCGAGCCCACCGCGGAGGTGCTGGCCGAGGGCGTCGCCCTCACCCTGGAGGAGCTCTCCGGCAAGGAGCCGGTGCCGCCGGCGGTCTACCTGGCCGGCGGGGGATCGGCCCTGCCCGAGGTCAGCGAGAAGCTCCGGGCGCTGGACTGGACCGAGATGCTCTCAATGAGCCGGCCCCCCAGCATCAGGGTCCTCGGGCCCGACGACGTGCAGGGCATCCACGACTCGACGGGGCTCCTGGTGGGCAGCCAGGACGTCACGCCGATGGGGCTTGCGTATCATGCGGTGTCCCTCGAAGATGACGCCGATCAGCCCCTCGGAGGCCTGATGAGGCGCGTCATGAAGGCGATGAAGGTGTGATGAGGCCGGGCCCATGGCCAAGAGGCTGATCTACGTCGGCCAGGACGACGACGTCTCGGACCTGGCCGGCAAGGTCCAGGCGGCGGACGCGGGCGACGACGTCGGCTTGGTCGTCCCGACGGGGGCGCAGGCGTTCCAGACCCCGCTCAACCTCCGGCTGCTCCGCAGCGTGGCCATGAAGCGCGGCCTGACCACCTCGGTGGTCACCCCCGACGCCCGGGTCCAGGAGCTGGCCCGGGGGGCGGGGATCTCCGTTTACAGCTCGGTGGCCGCCTACGACGGCGGGGTGCCGGTGGCGGCTCGCCGTCCCGGCCAGCCCCCCTTTCGGGATCTGGATTCCCCGCTTCGCCCCCGGGCCCCGTTCCTGCCCCAGGCGGGCACGCCCGCCGGCTCGGTGGCAAACGGCGCGGTGCCGGTGATGGGCCCCCTAACGGGTGCGGGCGGCTGGCCGACCCCGGCGAGTGCGAGCTCGGGAGCCGCGGCGCTCGGAGATGCGGCCGTCCTCGCCGCCGGGGCGCCGCCGCCACCTCGGGAGAGCCCGTGGGCCACGCCCGCCCCCCCGCCGGGCCCACCCGGAGTGGAGCCTCCGGCGCCGGCCACCATCCTCACCCCGCCACGGGCCCGGAGCCCGTGGACTGCGGCGTCGGCCTCGGAGTGGGACCAGCCCCCACCGCCGTGGGCCGCGGCCCGCGCGGCGGACACGTATGGAGCCGCTTCGGGCGCCACCGTTCTGGAGCCGCCACCGCCGGCCGCACCCTCGATCAGGCCACCCTCGCCTCCGGGCCGGGGTCCTGGCGGCCCACCCAAGCCGCCCCCCGCCCCGGGCGGTCTCCGCGGCCTGCTGGGCCACCGCCGGGCCCTCTACGGGGCCGGTGCCGGGGTGGTCGTGGTGGCCCTCCTGCTCTTCCTGCTCCTCGGCTCCTCGGCCACGGTCACGGTCACCATCGCCGAGCAGCCGCTGACCGTCAACCCGACCATCCAGGGGACCTCGGTCGCCGCCCAGGCCAGCCAGCCCAACTACGTGCTGACCAAGGTGGTCACCGACACCGCCACCCAGACATTTCCGGCGACCCCCACCGGAAGCCAGGCGGTGCCAGGGGTGGACGCGACCGGCGCGATCACACTGACGGTGCCACCGTCGGCTGGTTGCGTCCCCGGCAACGCCCTCACGGTCTACCAGGGCAGCCTCTTCGAGACCTCGGGGAGCACCCCCATCGTGTTCCAGACCACGGCGGATGTCGCGGCGACGTGTGCCACATCCGGACCGACCACGTTTCCCTCGGTTGACGTCACCGCGTCCACGGCGGGTGCCAGTGGCAACGTTCCGCCGGGCTCCATCGATACGTGCCCCACCATCGAGCCGTGGTGCAAGGACTGGCAGATCACCAACCAGGCGCCGACCACCGGTGGCGTCAACGCCAGCACCGAGGCCGTCGCCAGCGCCTCCGACCTCACCAACTGGCAGGAGCAGATCGGCCAGGTCGAGACCCAGCTCGGCAACCAGGCCGAGACCGACCTGCAGACCAAGGCCGCGGGGGAGCGGCCGGCCATCGACCCGGGTGGCAACGGCAAGAGCATCACCTACACGATCAGCCCGAGCAGCTTCCCGCCGCCGGCCGCGGGGACGGTGATGTCGGCGGAGACGGTGACGGTGACCATGAACGCCGCGGAGACGGTCTACGACCCGACCTCGGTGCAGGCCGACGTGCTCGCCGACCTGAAGGCCTCGACCAACCTCCCCTCCGGTGACAGCTTGGTCCCGGGGCAGCTCAGCCTCAGTCACCTCCAGGTCATCGAGGCCGGCAGCGACGGCACCTTCGCGCTCTCGGTGAGCGGGGTCGACTACTACCGCCCGGCGATCAGCCTCGGCCAGCTCCGGAGTCAGCTCACCGGGCACAACCCGGGCGACGTGAAGGGCATCGTCAAGCAGCAGATCCCCGACGTGCAGAGCGTCAGCGTCAATGAGACGCCCCTCCAGCTCTTCTTCATGCCCTTCTCCAGCTCGCGCATCCAGATCGTCGAGACGTTCGTGGCCAGCACCCCCGGCTCGTCGTCCTCGAGCAGCACGGGCTGAGCTCCGGGGACCCGGGAGCGTGAGCGCGTCGTGCGCCGCCATCGGCGTGGACCTGGGCACCCGGCGGGTGGGACTGGCCGGTGCCGACCCCACCGGGACCATCGCCACCCCCCTGCGCACCCTGGAACGCCGCCATCCCCAGTTCTGGACGGAGCTGGAGCGGGCCTGCGCCGAGCGGGCGTGCCGTCTCCTGGTGGTCGGCCTGCCCCGCCGCCTGGACGGTGGCGAGGGCCCGGCCGCGGCGGCGGCGCGCAGCTTCGCCGCCGACGCCGGGCGGCGGCTCGGCCTCGACGTGGCGATGTGGGACGAGTGGCTGACCACCGCCCAGGCCGAGCGCGTGCTGATCGAGGGAGGGGTCCGGCGCGCTGACCGCCGGGGTACGGTGGACGCGATGGCCGCCACCCTCATCCTGCAGAGCTACCTCGACGCCCATCCCCGGAGGCCCTCGCCGTGAGACGGCGCCAGGCGGGCCGCCTGGGGGCCGTCTTCGCCCTCATCGGGGTCGTGGTGGTCCTGATCGCGGCCGCCGGGGCGACGCTGCTCTTCGGCCGCGTCGAGCTGGAGGCCGCCGGCTCGGGAAGCGCGGTGGTCATCACCGTGCGTTCCGGCGAGAGCCTCTCCCAGGTCGCCGACGCCCTCGAGAACCAGGGGGTGATCAAGAGCGCGTTCTGGTTCTCCGCCTACGCCCGGTTGCGCGGCGTGCACCTCCACACCGGCAACTACCGGGTCGACCCGGCGATGGAGGCCAGCGAGGTCATCGACGTCCTCGACGGCGCTCCGTACTGCCCACCGGTGAGCTTCGTCATCCCCGAGGGGTTCACCGTCGCCCAGATCGCCACCCGGGTCGCCGCCACCAAGGGTCTAGACGTCACCCGGCAGGAGTACCTGGATGCGGTGGCCCAGGACAGCTACGACGCCCCCTTCCTCAGCATCCGCCCGGCCGGCGACACGTCGCTGGAGGGGTTTCTCTTTCCCGCCACCTACTCGGTGCCGGACTGCGCCACCGCCCACCAGGTGGTCCAGGAGCAGCTCGACGGCTTCCAGAGCAACGTGGTCCCCCTGCTTCCCAGCAGCGGCGACCAGGCCTACGCCGACCTGATCACCGCCTCGATCGTCCAGGCCGAGGGGGTCAGCAACAGCTTCGCCAACATCTCGTCGGTGGTCCACAACCGCCTGGCGATCGGGATGCGCCTGCAGATCGACGCCATCGTCATGTACGGGCTCCACGACTCCGGCCAGGCCATGTCCGCGGCGGACGAGGCGACCGACACCCCGTACAACAGCTACCTGCACGCCGGCCTGCCGCCGACGCCGATCGACAATCCGGGGGTGGCGACGGTCCAGGCGGCCGTGCATCCCGCCTCGACGTCGTACCTTTTCTATGTCAGTGCGTGCGGACAAACCTACTATTCCATCACCGACGCCGTCCACGAACAGCAGGTGCAGGAATACGAGGGCAAGCCGTGCTCCTAGGTGACGCGCTTCGACGATGCCGCTAGCGGCGCCGCCGTGGCTTCAATTCGGGTTGATCGGCTCGGGGATCGGGCACTCGCCCAGTCCCGCGATGCAGCGGGCAGCGCTGCGCGCCCGCGAGATCCAGGGCGACTACACGGTGCTCGACGTGACCCCGGCTGACCTCCCCGGCCTGCTCCGCCAGCTCCGCGGCGGAGAGCTGGCGGGCTGCAACGTGACCGTGCCGTACAAGGCGGCGCTGGCGGCCGCCTGCGATCGTCTCGAGGGGGACGCCTCCGTCTGCCAGGCCGTGAACACGCTGCTGATGCGGGGCGAGGAGCTGATCGGCGAGAACACCGACGCCCGCGGCTTCGAGCTGGCCCTGAGCTACCAGCGGCTGCGCCCCGAGCCGGAAGGACGAGCCCTCGTGCTCGGCGCCGGAGGCGCCGCGGCCGCCTGCGTGCTCGCCCTCTGCCGGATGCGGGTGGAGGAGGTGGTGGTGGTGGCCCGCCGCCCCGAGCAGGCCGAGGAGCTCTGCCTCCGGGTCTCGCCGGAGAGCGCCCGCCCCGTCGACTGGCGGGACGCCGAGGGGGTGAGCCGCGCCGCCCGCGAGGCGGGGATGGTCGTGAACGCCGCGGCGGTCGGGGTGGGCGCCGTGCCGATACCGCTGGAGGCGCTGCCCTCCGACTGCATCGTCGTCGACCTCCGCTACCGACCGCGGCCGGTCGATCTGGTGGCCGCCGCCCGCGCTCGCGGGCTCCGGGCCACCGACGGCATGGAGATGCTGCTCTTCCAGGGGATGCTGAGCTTCCAGCGGTGGACGGGGGTCGACCCTCCGTGGCACGCCGCGCGCGCGGCGCTCGAGGAGGCCCTGGCCGCGTGAACCGTCTCCCGCAGCCCCCACCGGCCGCGTGCCTCGGCGAGGCGCTCGGGGGCCGGGGGATCCGCCGGTGAACGTCGCCTTCACCGTCGTCGCCGGAGTTGCCGGCGCGGCGCTGGGAGCCGGCGTGGGCTGGCTCAACGTGCTGCTCGAGAGGTTGGAACGGCTCCGCGAGGAGGAGGATGCGGAGCGCGTCGAGTACGAGACCGAGGCCGCGACCCAGGCCGAGGCGGCGAGGGCACGCGGTGAGCAGCCCGAGCCGGTCCAGCCCTGGCTGCCCGAGAGGTACGGCTGGACCTGGCTGGAGTGGGGCGCGGCCCCGGTGCTCGGTGCGGCGAGCTTCACCCTCTTCGCCGCCCATCAGGGGCTGACCTGGCTCACCATCGAGAACCTCCTCTGGATGGCCGTCTTCGTCCACATCGTCACCTTCGACCTCAAGCACCGCCTGATCCTCGACTGGGTCACCTACCCCGCGATCGTCCTGGCCCTGGCGCTCTCGGCCGTGACCCCGGGGCTGTCCTTGGTCCGGGCGCTCACCGGGGGGGCGGTGATCGGCCTCTTCTTCCTGGTGTTCCACTTCGTCTCGCGGCGGGGCATCGGGCTGGGCGACGTCAAGCTCGGCGCCCTGATCGGCGCCGTGACCGGGCTCGCCTTCGACAGCCCCGACCACCTCCAGGCCGTCTACGCGGTGACGGGCGGGGTCTTTCTGGGCGGTGCGGCCGCGCTGCTGCTCCTGATCACGCGGCTGCGCAGCCTCAAGGACCCGATCCCCTACGGTCCCTTCCTCTGCGCCGGCGCGGTGCTGGTGCTCTTCCAGAGCCTGCCGCTCAGCTAGCGCCGCCTCCGGCCTCGGCCGCCGCATGCGACCACCTCGTGGGGAGCGGCTGCACCGGTGGCTCGCGGCTTCGCGGGAAGCCGCACCGGCCCCTCTCCATGCCGCATCATGGCGGCCACATGACGCCGCATCTGCTCGCCGGGGAGAGCGTGGTCGCCACCGAGCGCCAGCACGTCGCCGTCCTGGTGCCGGCGGGCCTCTTCGCCCTGGTCTGCCTGGCCGTCCCGTTGGTGCTGATCCAGCTCGTCCCCGCCCGCGTCAGCAGCACCAACGTCAGCGGTGCCAAGGTCATCGCCGACGTCGTGGTGGCGGTGGTGGTGGTCGGATGGTTCCTGCTCCGGCTGCTCCGCTGGCGCTTCCAGACCTACACCCTGACCTCGCACCGGATCGTGCTCGCCCGCGGGGTGGTCTCCCGGGTCACCGAGTCGATCGCCCTGGACCGGATTCAGGACACCGTGGTGCGCCGGCCGCTGGCCGATCGCCTGATCGGCGCGGGCTCGGTGGAGATCCAGTCCGCGGGTCGCGACGGCACCGAGATCCTGCGCCTGGTGCCCCATCCCGACCGCTTCTACACCCAGATCCTCCAGGCGATCGAGGACTACCGTCACTTGGTCGCCTATCCGGCCGGCGAAACCGAGCCCACCGCCTACGGGCCCGCGGCGGCGCCGGCCCCGCCCCCCGCCGGCGGGCTCTGATCCGCCCGCTCGGTTCCACGGAACCCACTCCCGGTCGGCTATCCTCGCGCCGTCCGCCGCCGGCCATCCGAAGCCAACCCCCTGGGCCGGAGGCGCGCAGGTTGTCCAGGAGGTGGCGGTGAGCAGCACGACGGTGGGCGCCGCGCCGGTCACGCCCGCGGCGGGAGCCGGGCCCCGGGTGGCTGGAGGCTGGAACCGGGCCGCCGTGGTGACAGTGGCCATGGCGCTGGTGGCAGTCGGGCTGCAGGTGCTGAGGCTGACCCGGCCCGGTGGGGTCCTCGCGGGCGGCTCCTACGACACCGCGCTCTACCTGGGGAGCGCGATCCGGCTCTTCCACGGCGTGCTGCCGTACCGCGACTTCGCCCTGCTCCAACCGCCTGGGCTGGTGCTGATGATGAGCCCCTTCGCGCTGCTCTCGCTCGCCATCGGCAGCCGTGGTGCGCTGATCGTCATCTCGCTCTGCACCCCCCTGCTCGCCGGCGCCAACGTCCTCCTGCTCGGCCGGCTGCTGGCCCATCGCGGTTGGCGGGCCGCGCTCACCGCCTGCGCGCTGCTGGCCGTCTACCCGGCGATGTACGCGGCCCTCCTCGACGGGCTGCTCGAGCCCCTGATGTGCTTCTTCTGCCTGCTCGGGGCCGTGCTCATCTTCGACGGGGATGGCTTCGCCGGGCGGCGGCGGATCATCGCCGGGGGAGCGGCCTTCGGCTTCGCCGTCACCGTCCTGGTCGCCGCGGTCCTGCCGGGGCTGGTGATGGCTGCGGTCTGCATCCGCCACGCGCGGCGGCTGCTCCCGTTCGCCGCCGGAGGGCTGGCCGGCTGCCTGGTCCCGTTGCTCCCCTTCTTCGCCCTCGCTCCCGGCTCGGTGCTACACGACATCGTGCTCACCCAGCTCCAGCGGGTGCCCGGCGCGCACCCGCACCCCCTCGCGACGCGCCTCTCAGAAGCCACCTTCGCGCGCCCCCAGGGATCCGTGCCCGTCGCCCTGGCCGCCATCGGGGTGGCGCTGGTCGTCGTGGGATGCTCCTGCTGCGCCCGCGGTTCCCGCCCTGGAGCGGTTCGCCATCGGCGGGACCGTGACGCTGGCGGGGCCAGCTCGCCATCGCCAACTACTACGAGCACTTCCCGGCCATGCTGATCCCGTATCGGCCATCCTCTCGGCGTCGCCGTGGGGGATCGGCTCGCCGGCTGATGCCCGCGCTGGTGGTGGCGGCCCTGGCCGCCGGGGCGGTGGCATGGCGGTCAGGTTCGAAGGCTTCGACAGTGGACTACGGGCCCATGGCAGTGGACGCCGTGATCCCCGTCAACGGCTGCGCGCTCGTCGCCGCACACCCAGGTCCTGGTCCAGAGCGACCGCTTCGTGTCAACGGTTCCCGGCTGCACCACGATGGTGGACCCCTACGCGACCGTCCTGGTCTTCCGGCACTCCCCGGGAGGATCGCTGCCGGTACTTCCCGTCGCCCTCCACCACACCGACTACTTGGTGGCCACACCATTCCTGGACCAGTTTCTGTGGGCAGAAGGGGCCCCTGCGCGGCTACGTCAGAGCCAACTTCCTCCCCATCCCACGGACCACCTACATCTACGTCCGCGACGGCTTCCCGGTCGACTGGGCTGTGGCGGCCTCCGGCGTCGCCTGGCGGCGATGGGACCGTAGACAGACATCGCGGCGCCCTGGATCGGTTGCGCACCGGCCCGCTGCGCCCTGCGCCTCCAGCCAGAGCTTACCCTCGCACCTACTCGGCCAGGGCGCTAACAGGCGTTCGTGGCTGACGCCGGCCACCGGGATCTGAATTAGGTGAGCCCCTCCGTGATGTAGATCCCGTCCGTTGGAAGAGGCTTCGACCCTGAACGTGGCCCGCCGGCCAGCACGAAAGCTCCGCAAGCTAGCGCTGGCGGGCTGCTGATGTGGTCTGACGCGTGTAACGACTCGCCGTTGAGACGGGGAGGCCCCGGGCGGCGGGCGTGGTTCCTCGCCGGGGTTCGAAGGAAGGTCGCTGTCGGCCTGGTCGCTGGCGCCTTGCTAACGGGGGTGCCGGCCTTGCAACGAGCACACTGGCATCGGCTGCGGCAACGAGCACGCAGGCATCGGCGGCGTGGACAGGTTCCTATTGCACACAACAGGTCGGGAACTCATGGGCCTGCATGAAGTTCAACCTCAGCGGCAGCACGGTCATCGACTTCGCTGTGTACCTCTGCACGACCGGGGGCTCCGTGAGTAGCACCTTGACGCAGGTCGACAATACCCAGCCCGTCCATTACTATGCCTATTGGTATAATCTTCAACAGTCTGGGAATCGGTGCAGCAACAACCCCTGGTTGGTTGATTGGATGTATCCTCCCCTTGGATCAAACGGGGGCTCCTGGTTCAGCATAAGCTGGTTGGGCAAATCGAGCGTGGCGGTCTGGGAATAGCCACGTTCGATTCAGCTGCTCAGGTGGTGCGGGCTGTTTCCTGGCTCATCGAGCCGGTACCTGGCCCGCATCAGCGGCGCTGCTTATCAGGCTCGTGCAGAAGCTCGGCGGCCTTCTTCCCTGGCGACAATGGCAGGACGGGGGGTTGGGCGGTAGCGGAGGATGAACGTGACGCAACTCACGCCGGGAGCGCAGAGCCAGCGTCGCGAGGACCGCATGCACATGGGACTTGGTTGTGCTCACGCTAATGCCGAGCACGGCTGCGATCTCCGCATTTGACTTGTCGCTGACGAGTAGTCCCGCGACTTCCAGCTGTCGCGGGGTGAGCGAGGCCCAGCATGAGACCTCCCCCAACCCACCAGCATCCAAGCTCATCGCGCCCCGCGGCCGCTCGCCCACCCCACCGACTAGTGGTCTGTCGGTGATTTGATCTGGTGGAGGGCTGCGCGCCCACGTTGAACCTTCTCGATGATCTCGGCGGCGGGTGTGTGCCAGACGAAGGGTTGAGGAGCGTCGTTCCAGCAAGCAGCCCACTTCTCGATGGCGACGACGAGATCAGCGACGCTGGTGAAAACGCCACGGCGGAGCCGCCTGTCGGTGAGTTCCTTGAACCACCTTTCCACCAGGTTGACCCAGGAACTCGACGTGGGCGTGAAGTGGAGGTGCCAGCGCGCCCGGCGCGGATGCTCCAGCCACCCGGTGATCTCAGGAGCTTTATGGGCCGAGAGGTTGTCGAGTACAACGTGGATCTCCAGGGCTCGGGGCACGCTGGCGTCGATGCGCTTGAAGAACTTCAGAACGTCCGCGGCGGAATGACTGCTTCGGCAATGGGTGAGGACCTCGCCGCTGCGGATGTTGAGGGCGGCGAAGAGATCGGTCGTGCCATGACGCTTGTAGTCATGAGTTATGGTGCCGGCACGGCCGGGGCGGAGCGGCAGGCTGGGCTGGGTCCTGTCCAGCGCCTGGCACTGGGTCTTCTCATCGAAGCTGAACACCACGGCCCGCTCCGGGGGATCCATGTACAGCCCGACCACGTCAACCAGCTTCTCCTCGAAGTCGGGGTCGTTGGAGATCTTGAAGGTGTCGACCCTCCACGGCTTGAGGTGGTGGTCAGCCCAGATCCGGGCGACTGCGTCCTTGCCGATGCCGAGCTTCTCGGCCAGAGTCCGCGTGGTCCAGTGCGTCGACCCGTCCGATGGCAGCTCATGCTGGGTGATGCGGAGCACCTCGGCGACCGTCCCTGGCGGCAACCACGACTTGCGGCCCCGTCCCTTGGCGATCACCCCGACTCCGTCGATCCCCTTGGCCGCGAAGCGGGCTCGCCAGCGACGCACCGCATCCGAATCGACATGAGAGCGGCGGGCGATCTCCTCGTTGCCAACACCCTCTGCCGCCCACAGCAAGGCCCGCGCTTGGACAACCTTCCGATGGGCGAGTATGGTGAGCCGGCGATGTGCTCGAGCGATCGACGTTGCGTGGTCGTGAGCGGCAAGGCCGGGGCGGTGAGGCTGGCCACCCCCACATTATACCAGACTATTTCACAGACAGACCACTAGTGCCGTCTTCCTCGCAGTCAGGTAGGTCTCGACCTGCTGCCAGGCGAGAAGGAGCGGGCATTCTTGGCATCCGGGCCTTGGGAAGCTCGCCTCGCGGCCGGAGGTGCCCCGCAACCCCATCGGTACCCCGCGGAGGGTCCGGACCGTCTCGGGGTCGGGGGGGTCGCTGTCAGTCGCGATGTCGCCGCCCGGCCTGGTTGGGTTCGCCCCGGTAGCCGTCGGTGGACCACGGGGCCCAGCGTGGAGTTGAAGCCCGAGTGGGCGCCCAGCCAGCTGCACCGGCACCGCCGAGGTCCCGCCGACCGGTGCTGCGGTTGCCGGGCAGCGTAGCCGGGACAGCCACACCGCTCCCGGTGGTGGCCGTACCGCCCGTGCCCTGCGCCCAACAACAGCCAAGCGCAGTTGCGTTGGCGTGGGACTTCGCGGTCAGATTGGCGCAGTCAAGCTGCATGGCGACCTGCCCGACGTCAGGGCCGTAGTCGGCGCCGACGTCGCCTCAACCGAGGGACCGGCCACCAAGCCTCCTCCTGAACTGAACAGCCACCAACGAGACGGAAACAACCGTAGCGCGCGTGCAGAGGACCCGGGAACTCCCAAACGGCCCTTCCTCTCGCCGTGGTGTCACCGCGGAGGGGGTGCAATTACACTAGAGCAGACTCGTCGATTCGCCTCAGCCTAACTAGCTTCGGTCCGGCTTAGAGCTTGCGCCAATAGGTGATTGAGTTGGATGACTTCGTCGAGTTGCCTGGGTTCCGGTGCGGGCGGTGAAAGTACATGCAGGACATGGACTTTCCGATGATTGGGAGATCTGACCCAACCCACTCAGGGGAAGCGTCCATGCCTGCGATCCAAGCATGCTTCATCGAGCCCCTCTGGGACCAGCTCTCCGCCCTCCTGCCGACACGCCCGGGGAGCCACACGCTGGGCTGCCACCGCCCCCGGGTCTCCGACCGCCTCGTCTTCGACAAGCTCGTCCAGGTCGCCGTATTCGGCTGCGCCTACTGGCGCATCGCGGACGCCAGCTGTTCGGCCACCACCCTGCGCCGCCGCCGCGACGAGTGGATCGTTCTCGGGGTGATGGACCAGCTGGCCCAGATCGCCGAGGATGGTTACGACCGGCTCATCGGTTTGCAGCTCGATGACATCGTGGTGGACGGCTGCATCACCAAGGCGCCCTGCGGCGGAGAGATGGCCGGGCGGAGCCCGGTCGATCGTGGCAAGCAGGGAACCAAGCGCTCGATTCTCGTGGACGGAGCAGGGATTCCCCTCGGTGTTGTCCAGGCACCGGCCAATCGGAACGACTCGCCGTTACTTGCGTCCACGCTGGACACCCTCGCCGAGCGTGCCCTGCCGCCCGGCGAGACCACCGTGCACCTCGACCGTGGCCACGACTCGGCCAAGACCCGCACCGAGCTCGATCGCCGAGGCATGGCGTCGTGCATCGCCAAGGTGGGCAAGCCGGCGCCGCTGCGAGCAACCTCGCGCTGGGTCGTGGAGCGGACCAACGCCTGGCACAACGCCTTCAAGAAACTGGCCTGGTGCACCGAACGCTGCGGGGCGGTGATCCGCTTCTACGTTGCCCTGGCCAACGCCATCATCATCGTCCGCCGCCTGGTCCGCGAGGCCTGGAAACGCTACCGCTGGGACACCCGTCCGAGGCGCTGCCCATGAACGCGTCAATCACCTATTGGCGCAAGCTCTTAGCGCAGCCCAGCACAGTTCTCGACCCCCGACAGTAGGCGGCAGCCCGGTGCCTGGGGATTCATGCGCTCGGATGCAGTGGAGAGTGAGCGGCGGGTAGGGCGCCCGTGGGTGCTGATGCCCCGTAGAATCGCTGGCGCAGCCAGCCGCGCCTCCGGCGCCCAGAGAGAGTGAGCTCCACCCGTGATCCCGTCCGTCCCTCGGACCCAGCCGGCGCCAGCCCGGGCGATGACGGTGGCGAGCCGATGCTCCGCTTCCTGACCGCCGGCGAGTCGCACGGGCCCCAGCTCACCGTCATCGTCGAGGGTCTGCCCGCCGGGCTGCGCCTCGACGCCCGGCGCGACATCGACCCGCATCTGCGCCGCCGCCAGGGTGGGTACGGCCGGGGCAAGCGGCAGCAGATCGAGCAGGATCGGGCCGAGATCGTCGCCGGGGTGCGCGGGGGTCTCACCCTCGGTTCCCCGGTCGCCCTGGTGATGGTCAACCGCGACTGGGAAAACTGGCGGGGGCCGATGCAGGTCACCGCCGCCGGCTTCACCCGCAAGCTGGTGACCCGGGTCCGCCCCGGCCACGCGGACCTTGCCGGGATGCTGAAGTACGGCCTGGGGGACGCCCGCGACGTGCTGGAACGGGCCAGCGCCCGGGAGACCGCCGCCCGGGTTGCCGCGGGAGCGGTGGCGATGGCGCTGCTCGGGCGGCTCGGAGTGCGGGTCGGCTCCTGGGTGCAGCGGATCGGCGATGTCGCCATCGATTGGCGGGACGCCGTGGATCAGGCCGCGGTCGACGCCTCTCCGGTGCGCTGCCCCGATCCACTGGCCTCGGAGCGGATGGTCGCCGCCATCGATGCGGCCCGCGAGCGCGGCGACACCCTGGGCGGCAGCGCGGTGGTCTGGGCGACCGGGGTTGTTGCCGGTCTTGGCAGCTACGCGCAATGGGACCGCAAGCTCGACGGCCTGATCGCCCAGGCCCTCTGCAGCATCCCCTCGGTCAAGGGAGTGGAGATCGGCGCCGCCCTGTTCGCGGCCCGCTCGCCGGGCTCGGCGGTCCACGACTCGCCCCGCTACGTCGCCGGCGAGGGGTTTCGCCACCTCACCAACCGCCAGGGCGGTCTGACCGGTGGGGTCAGCGATGGCGAGCCGGTCTGGGCCACCGTCCACTTCAAGCCGATCTCGACCCTGCTCTCGCCACTGCGCTCGGTGGACGCGCGGAGCGGCGAGGAGGTCAACGCCCACTACGAGCGGAGCGACATCTGCGTGGTCCCGGCCGGTGCGGTGGTCGCCGAGGCGATGCTCGGCTGGGCGATCGCCGCCGCCCTGGCCGAGAAGCTGGGCGGCGATTCGATCGCCGAGATGAGTCGCAACCTCTCCGCCTACCGGCGCAGCACCAGGCGGCTCCGGTGACCGGTGCCACGGGAGCGCGGCCGATCGCCCTGATCGGTCTCCCCGGTAGCGGCAAGACGACCCTGGGACGGCGGCTTGCCCACCGGCTCGGCTGGGAGCTGTGCGACACCGACCTGGAGATCGAGCGCCGCACCGGCCGCAGCCCGGCCCAGATCCTCGACAGCGACGGCGAGGACGCCTTCCGGCGGGTGGAGCTGTCCACCCTGGCCGAGCTGCTCGACGGCCCCCGCCCGGTCGTGGTCGCCTGCGGCGGAGGCCTCTTCGCGGAACCCGGAGCCCGCCGGATGCTGCTTGAGACCGCCTGGGTGGTGGCCCTCGACGCCCCCGACGCGGTCCTGCTGGAGCGTCTCGGAGCCGCCGCCGATCGCCCCCTGTTGCGCGGCGACGTGGCCGCGCGGCTCGCCGAGCTGCGCCGCCGCCGGGACCGGGCCCACGCCGAGGCCCACCTGCGCATCGACACCGCCACCAGCTCCGCGGAGCTGGCCGAGGCCGCCATCCGTGCCCTGGCGGGTGCCGTGGCGGTGGCCACCGGCCCCACCTCCGCCTACCCCGTGGTGATCGGGGAGGGCGCCGCCGACCACCTGGAGACGCACCTGCCGGCCGCCTGCCGCCGGGTGGCGGTGGTCACCGACCGGAGTGTCGAGCCCCTGGCCCGGCGCCTGGCCCGGCGCGTCCTCGGCTCGGGGCGCGAGGCGGCGGTGATCAGCCTGGCCGCCGGGGAAGCGGTCAAGAGCTGGGCGGCCACCGGCCGCCTGCTCGAGCGCCTGGCCGGACTGGGGCTGGGACGCCAGGATGCCCTGGTGGCGGTGGGGGGCGGCTCGATCGGTGACATGGCGGGGTTCGCCGCCGCCGCCTACTGCCGTGGGATCGCCTGGGTGGTCGTCCCCACCACCCTGCTGGCCATGGTCGACAGCTCGATCGGGGGCAAGACCGGCGTCAATCTGAGGGCCGCCAAGAACCTGGCCGGTGCCTTCTGGCAGCCCCGGGCGGTGCTCGCCGACTCCAGCGTCCTCGACACCCTGCCGGCGCGCGAGCTCGGCTCGGGGCTGGGCGAGGTCGCCAAGTACGCGATGATCGCCGAGGGCGAGCTGCCCGCGCTGCTCGACCACGGTCTGGACCGCGCCCGCCAGGGGGACGTCCGCACCCTGACCGCGGTCATCGGGCACTGCGCGGCCATCAAGGCGGATGTGGTCGGGCGCGACCCCCGCGAGGGCGGGCTGCGCGCCGTGCTCAACTACGGCCACACCGTCGCTCACGCCATCGAGGCGGCGGCCGGCTACGGCACCGTGACCCACGGCGAGGCGGTGGCGGCGGGGATGCGCGTCGCCGGCCGCATCTCGGTCGCGTCGGCCGGACTGCCCCGGGCCGACCTGGAGTGGCAGGATCGGCTCCTCGACCGGCTCGGCCTGCCACCGCTGCCGCCGCTGGAGCCGGCTGCGGTGCTGCGCCGCCTCGGCCATGACAAGAAGGCGGTCGGCGGCGAGCTGCGCTGGGTGTTGCTCGCCCGGCGGGGTGAGCCGGTCCTGGATCAGCCCGTCCCCGACGGCCTGGTCCGCGAGACCATCGAGGAGGTGCTGACGCCATGACCCGGGTGCTCGTTCTCAACGGTCCCAACCTGGCGAGCCTCGGCCGCCGTGAGCCGGAGATCTACGGTCGCCACAGCCTGGAGGAGATCGAGGCCGATCTCCGTGAGCGGTCGGTGGCCCTCGGCGTCGACCTCCGGGTCGAGCAGCGCAACGGTGAGGGTGAGCTGATCGACCTCATCGAGGCTGAGACCGGCCGGTCCGACGCCGTGGTGATCAACCCGGGCGCCCTCAGCCACACCAGCGTGGCCCTCCTGGACGCCCTGCGCGCCTACCCCGGGGTGGTCGTCGAGGTCCACCTGAGCAACACCTTCCGGCGCGAGGCCTACCGCCGGGTGATGCTCACCGCGGAGGCCGCCGACGCGGTGATCCTGGGGCTGGGAGCCTCCGGTTACGCGATCGCCCTCGAGGCGGCGACCCGGATGGTGCGCGAGAGGGGAGAATTGACCCGATGATCAACGCAGGAGACCTCCGTCCTGGAGCCACGGTCGAGCGGGGCGGCCAGCTGCTCCAGGTCCTCGACTTCGCCCACATCAAGCTCGGTCGCGGCACCGCGGTGGTCCGCACCAAGCTCAAGAACCTGACCACCGGGGCCGTCACCGAGGAGACCTTCCGGCCCGAGGAGAAGTTCGGCCGGGCCCGGATCGAGCGCAGCGAGGCGCAGTTCCTCTATCGCGACGGCGAGGCCTTCGTGGTGATGGACAACCAGACCTACGAGCAGACCCCGCTCAGCGCCGAGCAGATCGGCGACGGGGTGCGCTGGCTCAAGGAGAATGACACCCTTACTCTGCTCACCCATGACGAGCGGATCCTCGGCGTCGAGCTGCCGATGTCGGTCGAGTTGGAGGTGACCGAGACCGAGCCCGGCTTCCGCGGCGACACCGCCAACGCCGGGACCAAGCCGGCGACCGTCGAGACCGGGGCGATCGTGGACGTGCCGCTCTTCGTCAATCCCGGCGACCGGATCCGGATCGACACCCGGAACGGCCGGTACCTGGAGCGGGCATGATGGACGGACCGGTCGATCCCGCGCCCGACGGGCGCCACGCCGGGGCCCGCCGGCCGCTCGGCGTCACCCGGGTGGCCAACGAGGTGGTGGCCTGGATCGCCGTCCTCACCGCGCTCCAGGTGCCCGGCGTCCACGCCATGTACCAGGCCGCCGGGCAGTCGCTGGAGCGGATCCTGCGTCGCTCCCACGCCCACCGCGGCGCACGGGTGGAGCTCCGCGGCGGCAACACCCTGGACGTCGACCTCTGGGTGGTGATGCTCGCCGGCAACTCGGTCCCCAAAGTGGGAGCCGAGGTGCAGCAGCGGGTCGCCGACGCCGTCGAGCGGATGCTCGGGCTCGAAGTCGGCAACATCAACGTCCACGTCAGCGAGGTGGTCTTCGCCCCATGAGCCGTCCCGCGGGGAGACGGCGGCGGGGACGCGAGCTCGCCCTGCGGGTCCTCTTCGAGTTGGAGGGGACGGCCAAGGACGCGCGCGCGACGCTCGCCTACCAGGCCGCGGAGATGGGCGTGCCCGCCGACGCGGTCGCCTTCGCGGGGCGGCTGGTGGAGGGGACACTGGAGCACGTGGTCCGGATCGACGCCGCGATCGGCGAGGCGAGCGACAACTGGGACCTCGTGGACTTCGGCAAGGTGGAGCGGGCGGTGCTCCGGCTGGGCACCTTCGAGGTGCTCTTCGAGCCCGGGACGCCGATCGCCGTGAGCATCGACGAGTCCCTGGAGCTGGCTCGGGTCTACGCGGGCGACGAGGCGGTGCCGCTGGTCAACGGCGTGCTCGGCCGGATCGCCCGCGAGCGGGTGTGAGCGCCGGGCCGGCGGCGTTTGAGCGATCATATGTTCGCTCCATGAGCCCACCATCCTCTCCCCGACGCGACTCGCTGAGCGCGGCAGCGCGGGTTGTCCGCCGATGAGCCTTCGCCGGGCGCTGACCGTCGCCGAGCTGACCGCGCTCATCCGCGGGGTCATCTCCAGCAGCCCTGACCTGGAGGACGTCTTGGTCGAGGGGGAGATCAGCAACCTCTCCATGCCGGCCTCGGGCCATCTCTACTGCACCCTCAAGGACGCCGGCGCCTCGCTGAGCTGCGTGATCTGGCGGTCGCAGCGGGCCGAGATCCCCTTCCGGCCCGACAACGGCATGACCGTCATCGTCCACGGGCGGATCGAGGTCTACGACGCCCAGGGCCGCTACCAGCTCTACGCCGACCGCATGGAGCCGTCCGGGATCGGGGCCCTGGCCCTGGCCGTCGAGCAGCGCCGCCGGGCGCTCGCGGCCGAGGGTCTCTTCGACGAGGCCCGCAAACGGCCGCTGCCGCTGCTGCCGCGCCGGGTGGTGGTGGTGACCTCGCGCAGCGGCGCGGCGCTCCGCGACGTGCTGACCGTGATGCGACGCCGCGCCCCCAGCGTGGACCTCGTGCTCTCTCCCGCCACGGTTCAGGGCGACGGTGCGGTGGAGACCCTCGTCCTCGCCCTGGGACGGGCCCAGGGGGTGCGCGGCGCCGAGGTGGTGCTGCTGGTCCGCGGCGGCGGTTCGCTCGAGGACCTGATGGCCTTCAACGATGAGCGGCTGGCCCGGGCCATCCGCGGGGGCCGGCTCCCGGTGGTCTCCGGGGTCGGCCACGAGACCGACACCACCATCGCCGACCTGGCCGCCGACCGGCGCGCCCCGACCCCCTCCGCTGCCGCCGAGCTGGTGGTCCCCGATTGCCGTCGCCTGGCCGCCGAGCTGGGGGCCCGGCGGGCCCATCTCGGCGCGGCCGCCCGCCAGGAGATCGGGGTCAAGCGCGGCTCCCTCGAGCGCCAGCGCATGCGTCTGGAGAACGCCTCGCCGGCCCGCCGGCTGCCCAGTCACCGCCAGGAGCTGGACCTGCGCGCCGAGCGGCTGCGGTCCGGACTCCTGGCCGCTCTCACCGTCAAGCGTCGCCGCCTGGACGCCGCCACTGCCCAGCTCCGGGTCGCCTCGCCGGGCCAGCGGGTGGCGGTCGAGCGCCAGCGGCTGGACGGCGACGTGCGACGCCTCGCGCGCCTGGTCGCGGCGGCTCTCTCCCAGCGCCGCCAGCAGGTGGGGGCCCGGCGCGATCAGCTCGAGGCGCTCTCCCCGCTGAGGGTGCTGGAGCGCGGCTATTCGATCACCATGGACGGCGTGAGCGGAGCCGTGCTCACCGACGCCGGCACGGTGACGCCCGGGGGACGGCTGCGCACCCGGTTGGCGCGGGGCGTGGTGCTCAGCACCGTCGACGCCCCGGGCTCGACAGGCGGCGACGAACGGATGTACGATACCGGCCACGACACTGCGGAGAGAGGATGAGAGGCGACGACAGCGCAGCTCCCGGCGGACCGCGGACGGGGAGCGACGACATCGACAGCCTGAGCTACGAGCGCGCGCTCGCCGAGCTGGACCAGATCATCGAGCGGCTGGAGCGCGGAGCGGTGGCCCTGGACGAGGCGATCGCCGCCTACGAGCGCGGCGCCCGGCTGGCCCAGCACTGCGGCGGGCTGCTCGACCGCACCGAGCAGAAGATCAGCCAGCTGGTGGTCGGAGCCGGCGGGCAGGTCACTGAGAAGCCGCTGGAACCCGGGCGCGAGACCGCTGACCCGCCCGTCGCGCCTCCCGGGGCGCCGCTGGTGCCGGTTCCGCGTCTGCGAGACATCGACGTGAACCCCGACGAGATCCCCTTCTGATGCCAAGGGGGCGCATCTCCGTCCGGCTCGGCGTCCGCTCCGCTGCTCGGCAGGTCACCCAGGTCAGTGCGCTCGCTCGCCGTGCCGCTCGGCTCCTTGGTCGGAACGGCCTGAGCGCTGCCTCGGCCGGAGGCCACGCATGGCGGTGACGCTGCAGCGGCTCGATCTCGCCCTGGTGGAACGCGGTGTCGCCACCACCCGGGAGCGCGCCCAGGCGATGGTGGCGGCGGGGATGGTGGAGGTCGATGGCCTCCGGGCTCGGAGCGCCGCCCAGCGGGTGGCGGAGGGCGCCGTGGTGCGCACGCTCGGCGAGGGAAGCCCCTGGGCGAGCCGGGGCGGCGAGAAGCTCGCCGCCGCCCTGGAGGCCTTCCATGTGGACTGCCGGGGCCGGACCTGCCTCGACGCGGGCGCCTCCACCGGCGGCTTCACCGACGTGCTGCTGGCCCGGGGGGCGGCGCGGGTCTACGCGGTCGACGTGGGGCACGGCCAGCTCCTGCCCCGGCTGGCCGAGGATGAGCGGGTGACCGTCCTCGACCGGACCAACCTCCGCCATCTGGACGCCCTCCCCGGCGAGTCGCCGAGCCTGGTCAGCCTCGATCTCTCCTTCATCTCGCTGCGCCTGGTGATGCCGGCGGTCGCTCGGGTCGCCCCCGGGGCCGAGGTCGTCGCCCTCTTCAAGCCCCAGTTCGAGTTGGGGAGGGCGGCGGTGTCCCGGGGCGGCATCGTGCGCGACCCGGCCGCCACCGCGGCGGGGGTCGCGGCCTTCCTGGAGTGGTGCGGCGCCGAGCTCGGCGCCACCGCGGTGGGGGAGCCGTATCCGGCCCCGATCCGGGGGACGAAGGGGAACCAGGAGATCCTCCTCCACCTCCGGCTTGCCGACCCGGACGAACCCCGGGAGCGGCCGGCGCCATGAGCGGGGGGGCCATCGGCTTCCTGCTCCACCCGGCGGAGAGCGCCGCCGTCGTCGCTCCCGCGATGGAGGCTGCGCAGCGCCGCGGCTTCCGCACCTGGACCACCATCGTCCGGCCCGTCGAGGACGTCGCCGAGCACGCCCACGGGACCGAGCTGCTGGTCACCGTGGGGGGCGACGGGACCTTCCTCTTCGGTGCCCGGCTCGCCGCCCCCCGGGAGATCCCGGTGCTGGGGGTCAACCGGGGCCGGCTCGGGTTCCTCACCGACATGGAGCTGGAGCAGCTTCCGGCGGCGATCGACGCCTTTGCCGAGGGGCGGACCCTGCGCCAGCGCCGCGGCATGCTGACCGCCCGGGTCGAGCGGCGGGACGGCGACGAGCCGGCCGAGGGCGACGTGCCCGGTCCGCTGCTGGCCCTCAACGACATCGCCGTCCGCTCTCCCGAGGTCTCCCTCCTCCGGCTCCGGGTGGACGCCGACCAGGAGCTGCTCGGCGAGTTCGACGCCGACGGGGTGGTGATCGCCTCCGCCACCGGGTCGACCGGCTACGCGCTGAGCGCCGGCGGGCCGCCCATCGATCCCCGAGTGCGCGCCATCACGGTGGTGCCGCTGGCCCCCCATGCCGTGATCACCCGGCCGATCGTGCTGCCCGAGGCGACGGTGGTGGAGGTCGCCGTCCTGCACGGGCGCGCCTTCGTGGCCGCCGACGGCCAGCACCAGGCCCTGCTGGGGGCCGGGGGCCGGGTGTGCATCAGCCCCGGTCCCGAGCTCACCGTGATCCGCTGCGTCGACTCGCCGTCGTTCCTCCGCCAGCTGCGCGACAAGGTCCACTTCGGGCTTCCCCTCAAGCCCTCGGACCGGGACCAGGCCTTCCCGGAGCAGCCGTGAGCCGCCTCCTCGAGCTCCGGCTGCGCAACTTCGCCCTGGTCCGGGACGCGCGCCTGGACTGCGAGGCAGGCTTCGGCGCCCTGAGCGGCGAGACCGGCGCCGGCAAGTCGCTCTGCATCGCGGCGGTGCGCTGGGCCCTCGGAGGCCGTGCCGAGGGGGAGGCGGTGGGGGAGGGGACCTCGGTCCGGGCGGTATTCGAGCCCAGCCCCGAGAGCGCGGTCCTGCTCGCCGGCCTCGGCATCCCCGCCGACGAGCTGGTGACCCTCACCCGCGACGCGGGGAGCTCCGGTCGGTCGACCTGCCGGGTCAACGGAGCCCTCGTCTCCCAGGCGACCCTCCGTGAGCTGGGTGAGGGGCTCGCCGATGTCACCGCCCAGGGCGCCAGCCACCGGATGCTGCAGCGAAGCTGGCAGCGGAGGGTCCTCGACGACTCGGGGGGCGCCGCCGTGGCCGAGGCCCGCGGCATCATGGCGGGCGCCCAACGGCGCTGGCGAGGGGCAGAAGCTCTGCTCGCGGATGGCCGCCTGGCCAGCCGGCGGACGGCAGCCGAGCTCGCCGAGGCGGAGGCGACGATCGCCGAGCTGGAGCCGCTGCGCCTCCGCGACGGGGAGGAGGACGACCTCGGCGCGGAGCGCCTCCGGCTTCGTCATGCCGCCGGCATCGCCCGGGCCGCCACCCTGCTCGGTGAGGCCGCGACCGGCGACGAGGCCGGCGCCGCCGACATCCTGGAGCACGCCCTCGCCGAGGTGGACGCCCTGAGCGGGGTCGACCCCGGCCTCGCGGACCTGGGCGGGGAGGCAGCCGCCCTGACCGCCGCCCTCCGCGACCTCGGGGTCTCCGCGCGGCGGCTGGCCGACCGGGTGGAGGTCGACCCGGCGCGGCTGGAGGCGGTGGAGGAGCGGCTCGACACCCTGGCGCGGGTCCGCCGCCGCCACGGCTCGATCCGGTCCGCCCTCTCGGCCCTGGAGGGGGCGAGGCGGATCTGCGACGCGGCTCGCGGAGGCCACGACCTGGTCGCTCTGGAGGCCGAGGCCAGGGCTGCGCAGGCCGCCGCCGCCGCCGCCGCGAGCCGGTTGAGCACCGCCCGCCGGGACGCGGCGCGCTCGCTGGAGCGTGCTGTCGAGCGCCGGCTGGCGGTGCTGGAGCTCCCCGACGCGCGCTTCCGGGTGACCCTGATCGTGGCCGCCGACGCCGATGGGGTGGACCTCGGGGACGGGCCGGTGCGCTGCGACGCCGACGGCGTCGACCAGGTCGAGATGCGCCTCGCCGCCAACCGCGGAGGCGTCCCCCTGCCCCTCGACGAGGGACCCTCCGGGGGCGAGCTGAGCCGCCTGGCCCTCGCCCTGGCCGCCGCCGGTGGAGGCGCCGGCCAGCCGCTCCTGGTTCTCGACGAGGTGGACACGGGGGTCGGCGGCGAGACCGCGGCGCGAGTTGGCGACCTGCTGGCGGAGATCGGTCGAGGCCGGCAGGTGCTGGCGGTCACCCACCGTCCGGAGATCGCCGCGCGGGCCGGATGGCACCTGCTCGTCGCCCGCTCCGGGGCCGGCGCGGCGGTGGAGAGCGGGGTGCACCGCGTCGCGGGCGAGGAGCGCGTCGCCGAGGTCGCCCGGATGATGTCGGGACGCACCACGGCCGCCGCGCTGGCGCGCGCGGCGGAGCTGCTCCGTGAGGGTGAGGCGACCGGGGGCCGCCGTCAGAGCGCCGGCTGAAAGCGGCCCCCGGGGTGGCCGACCGGTGCCGGCCGCAGCGGGGCGACCGGCCCGGCTACCTCGTACCATGGGCGGCCATGAGCGAGAGCGCGGCCGCGGTGAGCCGGGGCGGGGCACCCCGCCGGTTTCCGGTCGAGGTCGGAGACTTCAGCGGGTCCCTCGAGGAGCTGGTCCTGGCCGCCCAGAGGGGCGACCTGGACCTCCGTGAGCTCCCGGTCGCCGAGGTGACCACCCAGGTGAGCCGCCAGCTCACCGGGACCGACCTGGGCGGCGACCTCCGCGACGCGGCCGAGGCCCTCGGGCTGCTCGCGCGCCTGCTGTCGCTGAAGGCCGCGCGGGTGACCGAGGTCGACGTGGAGCCCGAGGAGGAGGTGCCGCCGGAGAGCGACGCGGGACGGCGGCTGGCCGAGTACCGGCTCTTCCGGGCGGCCATGGAGGCGCTCCTCCTGGAGCCCGCCGAGACCGGCGAGCGCAGCTTCCTCGGCTTGGTCGCGCCTGAGGTCCTCCCCCTCGAGCGGCTGCGCATCCCCCCCGACCGGCTGGCCGCGGCCTTCCGCCAGGTGCTGGAGCGCCTCCAGGACGCCGGGCCGCTCCCGGTGGGGATGGTGACCTTCTCGGTGGAGGAGAAGGTGAGCTGGCTCCAGGGCTTGCTCGCCCGCGGGCCCCTGGAGTTCGAGGGGATCTTCGCCGAGGTCTCGACCCGGTTGGAGGCGGTGGCCTGCTTCCTGGCCCTGCTCGAGCTGCTCAAGCGCGGCCGGGCGGTGGTGGACCAGCCCGAGCCCTTCGGTCCGATCCGGGTGCGGGCGAGTGACTGAGGAGGAGACGCCGGCCGGCCCCTGCCGCGGTGAGGAGCCGCCCCTCGAGGGGCTGGGTGCCGACCCGGAGCTGCCCCTCGAGGTGCTGGGCTCCGCCGGCCGGCCGCATCTCGAGGCGGCGGAGCTCGGCGGAGTTGACCCGGACCAGGGCCAGGCGGAGGACGACGGCGAGGGCGAGGAGGAGGAGGACTTCCAGCTCGAGCTGGACGATATCGGCCGCCCGCGGGTGCCGGAGTGGGTGGCGGGGAGCGAGCCCGAGGACCTGGCCCTCGCGCTCGAGTCGGTCTGTTTCGTGCTCAACCGGCCGGTCAGCCTGGGGGAGCTCGCCGGGATCCTGGGGCAGTCCCCGCAGAGCGTCGAACGGGCCGCCGAGGCGCTGGCGGACCAGCTCGGTGGGCGCGGCCTGATGCTGCAGCACCACCGCGACCAGGTCCAGCTGGTCACCCGCCCCCAGACCGCCTGGGCCGTCCAGCGCGCCCTCAACCCCGAGAAGCCCGCGCGGCTCAGCCGGCCCGCGCTGGAGACGCTCGCCATCGTCGCCTACCGCCAGCCGGTCACCCGGGCTCTCATCGAGTTCGATCCGCGGGGTGAATTGCGAGGCGGTGCTGGAGAGCCTGGAGCGGCGGGGGCTGATCGGCGAGATCGGCCGGGCGGCCACCCCCGGGCAGCCCCGACTCTTCGGCACCACCCTCCGCTTCCTGCAGCTGGTGGGGCTGGAGCGGATCGATCAGCTCCCCCCCTGCCCGGTGAGATCGCGCTGCCCCTGGAGCAGGAGCGAGCGTGGTCGGACGCCCTGGCGGGTGCCGCCGGGGACGACCCTCCGGGCCCGAGCTCGGGCTGATGCCCGCCACCGCCGAGCGGCTCAACCGCTTCCTGGCTCGCCGCGGGGTGGCCTCCCGGCGTGGGGCCGACCTGCTGATCGACGCCGGCCGGGTCACCGTCAACGGTGCCCGCGCCGCCGTGGGCACCTCGGTCAACCCCAACCGCGATCGCATCGCCGTGGACGGCCGCCCGGTCGCCGGCCCGCGCCGAGCGGTGACCCTGATGCTCAACAAGCCGCCGGGCGTGGTCTGCACGGTTCGCGACCCGCACCGCCGGCCCACGGTCATGGACCTGATCCCCGACCCTGCCCTCGGCATGGTGCCGGTCGGCCGCCTGGACGCCGACAGCCGTGGCCTCCTGCTGCTCAGCTCCGACGGGGACCTGGCCCACCGGCTCACCCATCCCCGCCATGCCGTGGCCAAGCGCTACCGCCTGGTGCTCGGTCGCGGCCTCACCGCGCAGGACATCCGCCGCCTTCTCGAGGGAGTCGAGCTGGAGGACGGCCTCGCCCGGCCGCAGAGCGTGCGCCGGGTGAGCACGTCGCGGGATGACCTGATCGAGTTCACCATCGCCGAGGGTCGCAAACGGGAGCTGCGCCGGCTCTGCGCGGCCATCGACGCCCCGGTCGTGGACCTGGTCAGGACCGGCCTCGGCCCGCTCCGGCTCGGCCGGCTGGGCGAGGGCCGGTCTCGGCCCCTCACCGCCGCGGAGCTGAGCGGTCTCTACGCGAGCGTGGGGCTCACGCCTCCATGAGCGCCCCGGTGGTCACCGTCGACGGGCCGGCCGGGAGCGGCAAGACGACGCTCGGACGCCGTCTCGCCATCGCCCTGGGGCTGGCCTTCATCGACACCGGCCTCTTCTATCGCGCGGTCACCGTGGCGGTGGTGCGTGCCGGGCTCGCGGCCGGCGATCGCGAGCGGATCGTGGAGGTGGCCCGGTCCGCCGCCATCGAGGTCAACACCGCACCCGGCGACGAGTCCTGGGAGGTGCGGGTCAACGGCGTGGACCCCGCCGCCGAGATCCGCGACCCTCGCCACGCCGCCCTGCTCACCGCCGTGAGCCAGATCCCGGAGGTGCGCCGCCACCTGCTCGCCCTGCAGCGCGCCCCCGCGGTCGGGGGCGCGGTGGCGGTGGGCCGGGACTGCGGGACGGTGGTGTTCCCCGACGCGGCGGTCAAGCTCTACCTGCAGGCGAGCGAGGACCTCCGCTCGGCTCGCCGCGCCGCCCAGCTCGCCGGCCAGGGCGCGGCGGTGGACCCGGAGGTGCTGAGGTCCGAGATCTCCGGACGGGACCGCGGGGACGCCCCGGCGATGGCGGCGGCGGCCGACGCGGTGGTCATCGACACCGGCACCCGGGGGGTCGATCAGATGGTCGCGCTGGCGCTCGATCTCTGCGCTGCGGCCGGCATCGAGGTCCCGGAGCGGAGGTCGTGAGCCGGACCCACACCAGGCCCTCGGGTCCCGACCTCAACTACCGCTGGATGACCGTGGTGATGCGCATGCTGAGCGCCGCGATCCTGGACGGGAAGATGGATGTCACCGGCGCCGAGAACGTCCCGCGCAGTGGCGGGCTGCTGGTGGTGAGCAACCACGTCGGCACCATCGATCCGCCCTTCACCGGCGCCCAGCTTCCCCGCCGCGACCTCTTCTTCATGGCCAAGAGCGACTACTTCCGCAACCCCGTCGCACGCTTCTTCGTCGTCGGGTACCACGCCTTCCCGGTGGTCCGGGGCACGCCCGACCGCGCCGCTCTCCGCCAGGCCCTCGGCCTGCTCCGCCAGGGGCACGCGGTCCTGGTCTACCCGGAGGGGCATCGCAGCCCGGACGGCCGGCTCCAGCGTCCCCATCCGGGGGCCGGGTTCCTGGCCCGCAGCGCGGGGGTACCGGTGCTCCCAGTGGGCGTCTGGGGCACCGAGCAGGCTCTCCCATTGGGCTCGCGGCGGCCCCGTCGCGTGCCGGTGCACCTCCATTTCGGCCGGCCGGCCACGCTGCCGGCGGAGGATCCGGCCGTTCCCCGCGCCTCCCACCAGGAGGTCGCCGACCTGCTGATGCAGCGGATCGCCGAGGTCCTCCCCGCCTCCCGGCGGGGGATCTTCGACGGCACCACCGACTACCGCTCCGTGCCCCCGCCGGTCACATGACGACCCCCGAGCTCGTGGCGTTCGACCTCGAGACCACCGGCCTCTCGGCCAAGACCGAGCGCGTCATCGAGGTCGGGGCGGTCCGATTCGGCCTCGACGGGCGCACCGTCGGCGAGCTGCAGCTCTTCGCCGACCCGGGCATCCCGGTGCCCCTCGGGGTCCAGCGGCTGACCGGGATCAGCTCCGCGGACCTGGCCGGTCAGCCCAGCCCGGTGGAGGTGGTGGCCCAGCTGGCCGCCTTCTGCGAGGGCGCCGAGCTGGTCGGGCACGGCTCGGCCTTCGACCTCGCCTTCTGCTCGCAGCTCCTCCCCGACAGCTTCGGGCGGCGCGATGCCTTCGACACCCTGGAGCTGGCCCGCATCCTGCTCCCGGTCGCCGGCAGCCACAATCTCGGGGCTCTCGCCCGCCTGCTCGGTCTCCGCCACGAGCGCCCCCACCGGGCCCTCAGCGACGCCCAGGCCACCGCCTCCCTCTTCGGCTGGCTGCTGGGGGAGGCGGGCGCCCTGCGCACGCCGACCTTCGCCGAGATGCACCGGCTCGCGGCTCAGACCGCGACCCCTCTAGCCCGCTTCTTCGACCTCGCCGCGGCCGGGCGGCCGTGGTCCTCCTCGGGGCGCGCCGTTCCCCGCGCCGCCGCCCTCCACTCGGCCTGGGGAGGAGCCGCGACCAGCACCCAGGGGAGCGGGACCGCGATGCCGGGGCCGGAGGCCGGCGAGGGGGCCGATGCCGAGCGCACCTCGCTCCTCTCCGGAACCCTGGCCGAGGCGGCCGCCCGGCTGGTCGGGCCGGGCGGCCGTCTCGCCGAGCGCCCCGGGTACGAGTACCGGGAGGCCCAGGAGCAGATGGCGCGGGCTGTGGCCCAGAGCCTGGATCGGGGCGGACGGCTGCTGGTCGAGGCGGGGACGGGGGTGGGCAAGACCCTCGCCTACATGGCGCCGCTCGCGCTCTGGGTGGAGCGGGGGGGCGGTCGGGCGGTGGTCGCCACCCACACCATCACCCTCCAGGAGCAGCTGGTCCAGCGGGACCTGCCGGCGCTCCAGGCCAACCTGCCCCGCCCCCTGGGCTGGGCGATGCTCAAGGGTCGCAGCCACTACGTCAGCCTGCGCCGGTTCCAGCGCCACCTCCGCCGCGGGGACGTCGGTCCGCGCGGGCCCGACCTCGAGGCCATCCGCTTCAAGCTGAAGCTGCTCCGCTGGCTCGACCTCACCGAGACTGGCGATCGAGCCGAGCTCCACCTGGCCGCCACCGAGCGGGATCTCTGGCGGGCGGTCGAGTCGACCCCGGACGACTGCCTCGGGAGCGCCTGTGCCAACTGGCGCAGCGGGGCCTGCCACATGGTGACGGCGCGCCGGCTGGCCGCCACCGCGGAGCTGGTGGTGACCAACCACGCCCTGCTGCTGAGCGACGAGCCCGCCGAGGGGCGGCTGCTCGGGGACTACGGGGCCCTGGTGATCGACGAGGCCCACCATCTCGAGGAGTCGGCGACCCAGGCCCGGGGCCACCGGCTGCGTGCCGCCGACATCGCCCGGGCCCTGGACCGCCTTCCCGGGGTGGTGGACCCCAGCCTGGCCGCCGCGCTCGAGGCCTGCCGCGACGCCGCCAACGGGCTGTTCGGGGAGACGAAGGGGCTGCTCGCGGAGCGGCTCGGCGGGGGAGGGGGTGCCCCGACCGGCAGCCTGAGCGTCACCGACGAGGTGCTCGCCGAACCCCGGCTGCAACCCCTCCTGCGCAACGCCCACCACACCGTCACCGTCCTGGGGCGGGCCGCCGAGGCCCTCCGCGCCGCCGGGGCCGCCTCCTTCGAGACCGACCTGCTCCCCCAGCCGGAGCGGGGCGAGGAGGAGCTCGCCCTGACGGCGGCGGCCCTGGAGGGGGCGGCCGCCGCCGTCGACGAGGTGATCCTGCATCGCCGGCCCGGCCACGTCGCGTGGCTGGAGCTGCGCGCCGAGCAGGCGGAGCTGCGCGACGCGCCGGTGGCCGCCGGCGCCGAGCTTGGCGCCGGCATCCTGGACGCGGCCCGGACCGTGGTGCTGACCTCGGCGACCCTCGCCATCGCCGGGGACTTCGGGTTCATCCGGGAACGGCTCGGGCTGGGGCGGCGCACCGAGGAGCTGGCCCTGGCGTCGCCGTTCGACTACCTCAGCCAGGCGCTCTGCGTCCTGGTCACCGACATCCCCCCCTACGACGCCCCCGAGTACGAGCAGGCGTTGGCGTCGATCGCGGCGGAGACCGCCCGGAGGCTGGGGGGCCGGACCCTCGGCCTCTTCACCGGCTACGGCGCGCTGCGCCGCATCCGCGACCTCGCCGGCCGCCGCCTCGCCGGCAGCCAGATATCGGTGGTCGGCCAGGGCCTGGACGGCACCCGCCGCCAGCTGCTGACCTCCTTCGTGGAGAACCCGCGCACCCTCCTGCTCGGGACCGGGACCTTCTGGGAGGGGATCGACGTCCCCGGCGACGCCCTCCAATGCGTGCTCATTGCCAAGCTGCCCTTCGCGGTGCCCACCGACCCCCTGGTCCGCGCCCGTACCGCGGGGCTGCGCGATCCCTTCGGGGAGTACGTGCTGCCCGAGGCGGTGATCCGGCTGCGCCAGGGCTTCGGCCGCCTGATCCGCTCGGGCACCGACCGGGGGGTGGTGGTCATCGCTGACTCGCGCCTCCAGAGCCGCGACTACGCGCGACGCTTTCTGGAGGCGCTGCCGCCGGCGGCGGTGGCGCGCGAGCCGGTCTCGGGGGTCGCCGCCCGGGTTGCGCGCTTCGTTGGCGGCAGCCCGGATGGTGGAGAATCCACCCCATGGTGACCACCGCAGGGCCCCCCGTCGGGGCGGCCGGCATCCTCCCCGAGCCGGCGGAGGCCCCCGAGGAGCCGCGCACCTCGATCGTGGTCGCGCTGGCCCAGATGGCGCCGCGGCTGGGCGACCTGCGGGCCAACCTCGCCCGCCACCTGGAGCTGCTCGGCGAAGCCGCCGGCCAGGGTGCCGACCTGGTGGTGTTCCCCGAGCTCTCGCTCACCGGGTACTTCCTCAAGGACCTGGTCACCGACAGCGCGGTGCGCCTGGACGGCCCCGAGCTGGGCGCGCTCGCCGCCGCCGCCCGCGACGTCGACGCCGTGGTGGGCTGCATCGTGGAGAGTGACGACCACCGCTTTCACAACGCGGCCGCCTACCTCGCCGGCGGCGCCATCGTCCACGTCCACCGCAAGGTGTACCTGCCCACCTACGGCCTCTTCGACGAGGCCCGCGACCTGGCGGCGGGGAGCCGCTTCCGGGCCTTCGAGGCGCCGCTCGGGTCGGCCCGGCCGAGCCGCCCATGGCGGGTTGGGATCCTGATCTGCGAGGACCTCTGGCACCCGAGCTCCGCCTACCTGCTCGCGCGCGACGGCGTGGACCTGATGGTCTGCCCCTCGGCCTCACCGGGTCGGGGTGTGGGCAGCGGTTCGGAGCTGGGCACGGCGCAGAGCTACGACGTGATCACCCGCACCTACGCCCAGCTCTTCACCACCTACGTCGCCTACTGCAACCGGGTCGGCTACGAGGACGGCGTGAACTTCTGGGGCGGGTCGCGGGTGGTGGACCCCGAGGGTCACCTGGACGGCGAGCCCGCCGGGCGCGAGGCGGCGATGGCCCTCCACCGCCTGGATCTCGGCGCCCTCCGCCGCGCCCGGATCGCCAACCCCATGCTCCGCGACGAGCGCCACGACATCGTCGACGCCGAGGCCCACCGGCTGCGCCGCCGCGACCGTGACTGAGACCTCCGCCCGGCCGGACGGGGCCGCCGCGCCGGCCGCCCTCGAGGTCGACGCGGCGCTGGTCACCGAGATCCTCACCGGGTTCGTGCGCGAGGAGGTGCGCAAGGTCGGATTCGAGCGGGGCGTGGTCGGCCTCTCCGGAGGCATCGACTCGGCCCTCACCCTGGCCCTGGTCTGCCGCGGCCTCGGTCCCGAGAACGCGATCCCGGTGATCATGCCCTACCGGGCCAGCAGCCCCGCCTCGGAGCGCGACGCCCGGCTGGTCGCCGCCCAGCTCGGGGCCACCCCCCTGGTGGTGGACATCTCCCCCCAGATCGACGCCTACTTCGCCGTCAGCCCCGACGCCGATCGCAACCGGCGCGGCAACAAGATGGCCCGCGAGCGGATGTCGATCCTCTACGACATCTCGCTGGCCCGCGACGCGCTGGTGGTCGGCACCTCCAACAAGACCGAGCTCCTGCTCGGCTACGGCACCATCCACGGCGACATGGCCCACGCCCTCAATCCGCTCGGCGACCTGTACAAGACCCAGGTGTTCGCACTGGCCCGTCACCTCGAGCTGCCCCCCGCGGTGATCGAGAAGGCGCCCTCGGCTGATCTCTGGGAGGGCCAGTCCGACGAGGACGAACTGGGCTTCGAGTACGCCGCGGTGGACCTGCTTCTCCATCACATGGTCGACGAGCGCCGCACCCGCGCCGATCTTCGCGCCCTCGGCTTCGCCGACGGCTTCGTCGACCAGATCCGGCGCCGGGTGCGGGACAGCCAGTACAAGCGCCGTCCGCCGCTCATCGCCAAGCTCTCCAACCGGACCATCGACCGCGACTTCCGCTATCCGCGCGACTGGGGCCGGTGACGGGCACGGCCACGCCGCCCGGCGGGCTCCTCACCGTCCTGGCGACCCCCATCGGCAATCTGGAGGACGTGAGCCGGCGGGCGGAGCGCGCCCTCGCCGACTGCGACGCGGTGATCGCCGAGGACACCCGGCGCACCCGGATCCTTCTCCGCTCCCTGGGCATCGAACGCCCGGTGCTCTCCCTGCCCGCCTTCGACGAGCAGCGCCGGGTCCCGGCCCTGCTGGCCCGGCTGGAGGCCGGCCAGCGGCTCACCCTCTGCACCGACGCGGGCACTCCCGCCATCAGCGACCCGGGCAGCCGGCTGGTCGCCGCCGCCCACCAGGCCGGGGTCCCGGTCACGGTGGTCCCCGGCCCCAGCGCGGTCACCGCGGCGGTGAGCGCCAGCGGCCTGGGGGGAGGTGGGGGTTTCGTCTTCCTCGGCTTCCCGCCCCGCTCCCCCGGGCGGCTGCGCCGGACGGTCGCCGCAGCGCTGGAGCTGGGCCTGCCGGTGGTGCTCTTCGAGGCCGCCAACCGGCTGGCCAGGACCCTGGAGCTGATCGAGCCGCTGGCCGCCTCCCGGCCGCTCGTCGTCGCCCGCGAATTGACTAAAGTCCACGAGACCCTCCATCGGGGCACCGCCCGGGAGCTCGCCGAGGAGTTCCGCCGCCAGCCCCCCCGCGGGGAGTGCACCGTCGTCATCGGGACATGAGCACCACCTACTACGTCACCGCCGCCATCGACTACGTCAACGGCGACCCCCACCTCGGCCACGTCTACGAGAAGGTGGGCTGCGACGTGCTGGCCCGCCACCGCCGGCTGCGCGGCGACGAGGTTCGCTTCACGCTCGGCACCGACGAGCACAGCCAGTCGGTGCTCCGCGCGGCGCGTGAGAGGGGGCTCACCCCGGAGGAGTTCGTGGCCGCCCAGGCCGAGCGGTACCGGGCCCTCTACGACGCGCTGGACATCTCCGACACCGCCTTCGTCCGCACCAGCGGGGAGGCGAACCGGCGCAGCACCGAGCGCCTGATGCAGGCCGTTCACGACGCCGGCTTCGTCTACAAGGGGTGGTACCGGGCCTGGCTCTGCCCCTCCTGCGAGCGCTACTACGCCGAGAAGGAGCTGGTCGCCGGGCTCTGCCCCGTTCACGAGCGCCCCGTGGAGCTGGTCGAGGAGGACAACTACTTCTTCCGGCTCAGCGACTTCCAGGAACGCCTCCTCGAGCACTTGGAGCAGAACCCCGGCTTCCTCGTCCCGGAGCCGCGGCGCAACGAGATCCTCAGCCTGATCCGCGGCGGCCTGGACGACATCAGCATCAGCCGCGGCTTCTCCGACTGGGGTTTCCCGCTGCCCTTCGACCCCTCCCAGGTGGTCTACGTCTGGTTCGACGCCCTGATCGCCTACATCACCGGGGTGGGCTACGCCTCCGACGATGAGGAGTTCGGGCGCTTCTGGCCCGCCGACGTCCACGTCATCGGCAAGGACATCACCCGGTTCCACGCGGTGATGTGGCCGGCGATGCTGATGGCCGCCGGTATCGCCCTGCCCCGCCGGGTGCACGCCCACGGCTTCATGACCCTGGGCGGGGAGAAGATGAGCAAGACCCGCGGGGTGTTCGTCGAGCCCACCGCCCTGGTTGAGCAGTTCGGCAGCGACGCGGTGCGCTATGTGCTGATGGCCGAGATCCCCTTCGACCGCGACGGCGACTTCTCGATGGAGAGCTTCGTCGACCGCTACAACGCCGACCTCGCCAACGACTACGGCAACCTGGTGTCGCGCACCGAGAAGATGGTCCAGCGCTACTTCGACGCCCGGGTGCCGGAGCGGGGAGGGGAGGAGGCCATGGACGCCGAGCTGCGCGGGCTCGCCGCCGAGGTGGCTCCCGAGTACGACGCGGCCATGGATCGCCTCGACTTCACGGGCGCCCTCGCGGCGGTGCGGAGGCTGGTGGGTCGGGCCAACAAGTACGTCGAGGAGACCGCCCCCTGGAAGCTGCGCAGCGCCGGCGACCCCCGCCTCGGCACTGTCTGCGCCGAGCTCCTGGAGGCGGTGCGGGTGAGCACGCTGCTGCTCCATCCCTTCATCCCCCGCGCCACCGCGCGGGTGGCCGCGGACCTCGGCATGGAGCTGGGCGGCGACCTGACCGGGGCCGTGCGCCGCTGGCCGGAGCTGCACGGAGGGGCCCCGGTGGGGGTGGGCGAGATCCTCTTCCCCCGTCTGGATCGTGAGGCGGTGCTGAGCCCGAGATGAGCGAGCCCGGGACGGCGCCTCTGGGTGGCGGGGTCCTGGTGGACAGCCACTGCCACCTCCAGGTCCTAGCCGAACGGGAGGGTACCGCCGAGGTGGAGCGGGCGCTGGAGCTGGCCGCCGCCGCCGGGGTCACCCAGGTGGTCTGCCCGGGGCTCAACCTGGAGGACAGCGACCGCTGCCGGGAGATCGCCGAGGCCCACCCGGGCGTCTTCTTCACGGTCGGCTGGCACCCCCACCAGCGGGCCGCGCCCGACCCCAGCCAGCTGGCGGCGCTCGAGGAGCTGCTCGGGCACCCGCGGGCGGTGGGCGTCGGTGAGGTGGGGCTGGACCAGTACTGGCGGCCGGGATACCACGAGACCCCCCTCGAGGTGCAGCAGGCCGCCCTCCATCAGATGCTGGAGATGGCCTCCGCCCACGCCCTGCCCGCGTCCATCCACGATCGGGAGAGCCACCCTGAGGTGCTCGCCGCGGTGGACGCGGTCCCCGGGCTGCGCGGGGTCATGCACAGCTTCACCGGCGACGCCCTCCACGCCGAGCGCTGCCGCCAGCGCGGCCTCCTGCTCTCCTTCTCGGGGATCGTGACCTTCCCGCGCAGCGAGGCCATCCAGGACGCGGCCCGGAGGGTGGACGGGGGCGGCTACCTGGTGGAGACCGACACCCCATTCCTGGCCCCAGTCCCCCATCGCGGGCGTCCCAACACCCCCGCCTACGTCGCCGCCACGGCGGCGGCGCTGGCGCGCCTGCGGGGGGTGGACCTCGAGGTGGTGGCGGCGCAGACCACCGCCAGCGCGCGCCGGCTCTTCGGGCTCCCGCCGGAGGACGTCCTGCGTGGCTGACCCGAGCCGCGCCCGGCCCCAGCCGGGGCCGGGCCGGCGGCGGCGATGACCGCGAGCGCACGCCGCCTCGACCTCACCGACCCGCGGACGGTGACCCGGGTCGCCCGCCAGGCCGGGCTCTTCGCCAAGCGGCGCCTGGGGCAGCACTTCCTGATCGACCGCGCGGCCCTGGAGGCCATCGTCGAGGCGCTGGACCCCTCCGCCGGCGACACCGTCTGGGAGATCGGGCCGGGGATCGGCGTGCTCACCGCCGAGCTCGCCCGCCGGGCGGCGCGGGTGGTGGCGGTCGACCTCGACCCGGGCTGCATCCGGGCCGCCCGGACCACCCTGCGCGGTCTCGCCAACGTCCAGCTGGTCGAGGGCGACGCGCTCCGCGCCGACGCCGCCAGCCTCGGCCTTCCCGACGACCACCTGGCCGCCGGCAACCTCCCCTACAACCTCACCGGGGCGCTGCTCGGGCACCTCTTCGAGGCCGCCCGCCCGCCCCGGCGGGCGGTGTTCCTGGTCCAGCGCGAGGTCGCCGCGCGGATCGCCTCCCCGCCGGGGGGCTGGAGCCTGGCCACCGTGGCGGTGCGCTCGGTGGCCGACGTCGAGCGCCTCCGCGACGTGCCGGCGACCAGCTTCCTGCCCGAGCCGGCGGTCGCGTCGAGCATCATTCGGATGCACCCCGCACGGCAGATGGATGACCAGGAAAGGGGAGAGGTGCTCCGTTTGGCTCGCGCCGCCTTCCAGCTCCGGCGCAAGACGCTCCGCCACGGGCTCGGCCGGGCTCTCGGCGACCGTGCCGAGCTGGTCGAGGCGGTGCTCGGCCGCTGCGGGGTGGACCCGGGGCGCCGCCCCGAGACCCTGGACCTCGAGGAATGGCGCTGCCTCGCCCGGGCGGCCGGGGAGATGGCGTGAGGTCGGACCGGCTTCAGCCGCCGCCGCCCGACCACAACCCACCTCTGCACGCGGTCCGCCCCGCGGTGCCGCCCCATCCCGACGACGCCGCGGGGTTCGCCAGGGTCCTGCGCCGCCGCGATTTCCGCTACCTCTGGGCCGCCCAGTGCGGCAGCCAGCTGGCCCAGAACTTCATCCAGTTCGCCCTCCTCGTCGTGGTCTACGACCTGACGGGCCTGACCACCGCGGTGGCGGCGGTCGCGGTCGCCTTCACCTTCCCCGGGGTGCTGCTCTCCGCCCCGGCGGGGGTGTACGCCGACCGCCACGACAAGCGCTCGCTGATGATGCTCACCAACCTGCTCCGGGCGGTGCTGCTGGTGCTGATCCCCCTCAGTCAGCTCGTTCCGTTCCTCCAGTACCAGGCCTGGCCCCTGCTCGTGATCACCTTCCTGTTCAGCTCGGTGGGGCAGGTGTTCGCGCCGGCGGAGGCGGCCAGCATCCCGTCGCTGGTGAGCCGCGAGCAGATCCAGGGCGCCATGTCCCTCTTCATGACCACGGTGATCTTCACCCTCATGCTCGGCAGCGTGCTGGCGCCGGTCTGCCTCATCCTCTTCGGCGACCTGGTCCCCTTCTACATCGCCGGCGGCCTGTTCGCGCTGGCCGCGCTCTCCTGCTGGCGCATCGGCTCGACGCTCCGGGCGGTGGCGCCGGGGACCGGCCCCCAGACCCACGTCTTCCAGGAGTTCCAGGACGGCGTCGGCATCCTCCGCCGGAGCGCCGGGCTGCGCTGGGGGATGATCCAGCTCGGGGTGGCCCTGATCATGGTCTTCACCATCTACGCCCTGGGCGCCCCCTACCTGCAGAAGGTGCTCCACCGCTCGCCCAACGACATCTCGATCGTCCTGATCCCGGCCATGGTCGGCCTGGTGGCGATGGCCGGGGTCCTCGGTCAGCACCTCATCAGCCTCCCCCGGCGCTCGCTCACCGTCATAGCCCTCTTCACCACCGGCGGCTGCCTGCTGGCGATGGGCATCCTGCCCCCGATCTTCCAGGCGGTGGGCATCAGCGGGCTGCTCATCCCGGCCGTCATCCTCCTCGCCCTCATCTTCGGCTGCGCGCTGGGCGCCATCCTCATCCCCGCCTTCACGGTTCTCCAGGAGGGGACCACCGAGGAGTCGCGAGGACGCATCTTCGGCGGGGTGTTCACGGTCATCAACGCCTCCATCGCCCTGCCCCTGCTCGCCTTCGGCGGCGCCGCCGACCTCTCCCATTCGGTCGACGGCGTGGTCGACGTCTTCGGTGCCCTGGTGGTCTCAGCCGGGCTCATCTACCGGTTCGTCTTCTGGGACCGGCTGCTGGTCCTCGACCAGCCGGCCGGGCTGGCCGCGACATCGCAGGGAGCACCTGACAGCCCCTGACACGGCGCTGCAACGGGCGGGTCGCGGTGCCGTGTCATGCCCGGAGCGGCGGAGGCTCGGTGGCAAGCTCGGTCCACTTCGCGCGACGTGGCGGCCCAACGGCGCGTCGGTCCGACGACAGTGGAGGCGCAAGGGGAGAGATGCGAGCCATCGTGACGTGCGAATGCTGCGGCTACCGGCAGGCGGTGGCCCGGCCGATCCGCCGGCCCGAGCAGTTCCACGTGATCTGCCACGGCTGCGAGGGGGTTCTCCTGGTCGAGGTGACCAGCGCCGACCTCCGCCAGGCCAGCACCCCCACGGCGGGGCACGCGCCCCAGGCCGCGGGAGGCGTCGGCACCTCGGTCTGAGCCCCGCCGGCGGCGGCCACGGGTCCCCCCGGCCGGCATCGCCATCCGGGCGCGGTATCATCCCGGCCTGACCGGCGCAGGATGCGCGGGCGCATAGCTCAGTTGGTACGAGCGCAGCGTTGACATCGCTGAGGTCTCAGGTTCGATCCCTGATGCGCCCACGTCGCATCCCCGGCGCCACCGGTCCCACCGGGGACCCTTGGTCACAGTCGCGGGCGTCGATGTGACGGTGCGCGCCGGCGTGTCGTGCACCACCGGCCGGGAGCCGGTCGCGAGGCGCTCCGGCGGGGCCGCGGCGGCGGTGTCGCAGAGTTGGTACAGGACGGACTTGCGAACATCTTTCGCACAAGCGACGGGACGTGGTGCAGATGAGCGCCGCCGAGTTGTCCACACTCTGCACACCTCGACTCGCGTCACTTCGTGCGTTGTGGAGCCCGGCGCGAAACACCTGTTCCAATCCGACCTGTTTGGCGGTGTTGACAGCCCGGCAAGGGGCAGTCGTAGACTGGCGGAACTCATGGAGGTGGGTGTGCGACACGCGACTGATGGTCGCTTGCCGGCGGTTCGACTCTGTGCTCGCACAGGGTGCGATCAGCCGGTCAAGAAGCGGACCAACAAATACTGCAGCGTGCGTTGCTGCGCCATCGATCCGGAGCGCCTGGAGCGGCTGCGGACGCAAGCGCAGCGCAACGGACGGCGCACCGTGCTGCCGCTCGCCCGCCAGCTCTCGCTGGAGATCTGGGGAACATCGCCCTCCAACCCGGAGGCGGAGATCGCGCTGCTCGGCGAGGGCCGCGAGGACGTGCCCCAGGGGATGTCGCGCCTGGTCGTCTGAGTCAGGCTTGCGAGCGCAGGCCCGCCCGGCGCGACCCCGGCTCACCGCTTCCGTACAATGCGGCCACCATGCCCGAGGACGTCGACGACGCCGCCGAGGCCGGCCCGCCGCTGGAGGCCCCGGTCGAGCTGAGCCCGGACATCCTCCGCCACAGCGCCGCCCACCTGATGGCCGCGGCGGTGTGCGAGCTCTTCCCCGGGACCCAGTACGACGTCGGCCCGGCCATCGAGGACGGCTTCTTCTACAACTTCCTGCTCCCCGACGACCGCCACCTCGCCGAGGCCGACCTGGCCGCCATCGAGGAGCGGATGCAGGCGCTGGCGGCCCGGCGCATCCCCTACCGGCGCGAGGTGCTGGCTCGCGACGAGGCCCGGAGCCTCTTCGAGGCGATGGGCCAGAGCTTCAAGGTCGCCATCATCGACCGCCTCGGCGCGGACGTGGAGAGCGTCGCCGTCTATCGCACCGGTGACTTCGTGGACCTCTGCCGCGGTCCCCACGTCGCCGACAGCGGCCTGCTGACCACCCTCAAGCTGCTCCGCGTGGCCGGTGTCTACTGGCGCGGCGACGAGGCCAACCCGCAGCTCCAGCGGATCTACGGCACGGCATGGCTCACCCCGGAGGACCTGGCGGCGTACCTGGAGCGGGTCGCCGAGGCCGAGCGCCGCGACCACCGCCGGCTCGGTCGCGAGCTGGAGATGTTCCACTTCGACCCCTCGGCTCCGGGCATGCCCTACTGGCTGCCCAACGGGGTGATCGTCCTCAACCAGCTGATCGACTTCTGGCGCCGTGACCACCGCGCCCGCGGCTATCACGAGGTGATGACCCCGCTGATCAACGAGAAGGCGCTGTGGGAGACCTCCGGCCACTGGGACCACTACCGCGAGGACATGTTCCTCTTCCCGGTTGACGAGCAGACCACCTACGGCCTCAAGCCGATGAACTGCCCCAACGCCCACGTGGTCTTCAACCTGCGCCGCCACAGCTACCGGGAGCTGCCCCTGCGCTACTCCGACATCGATCCGCTCCACCGCTTCGAGCGCTCGGGGACCCTGCACGGGCTTCTGCGGGTGCGCAAGTTCATGCAGGACGACGCCCACATCTTCGTCACCGAGGAGCAGATCGAGGAGGAGTACGCGCGGATCCTGGAGATCACCCGGATCTACTACGGCATCTTCGACCTCGAGTACTCGCTGCGTCTGGGAACGCGACCGGCGGACTTCATGGGCGACCCCGAGACCTGGGACCGGGCCGAGGCCGCGCTGCTGCGCATCCTGGAGGCCAACGCCGGCATCCCCTTCACCGTGGAGGCGGGGGAGGGGGCCTTCTACGGGCCCAAGATCGACATCCTGATGAAGGACGCCATCGGCCGCTCCTGGCAGACGGGGACCATCCAGCTCGACTTCCAGCAGCCCCGCCGCTTCGGCTGCGAGTACATCGACGCCACCGGGGCGGCGCGCACCCCGGTCACCATCCACCGCGTCATCTACGGCTCCCTGGAGCGCTTCGTCGGCATCCTCCTCGAGCACTTCGCGGGCCAGCTGCCGCTCTGGCTGGCCCCGGTCCAGGTGGAGGTGGTCCCGGTCCAGGACGACGTCGAGGCGGTGATGGGCGCCGCCCGGAGCCTGGTCGAACGGTTGGAGGCGGCCGCGCTGCGCGCCGCGGTGAGCGACCATCCCGGGGAGCGGATGCAGGCGCGGATCCGCGACGCCGAGCTGCGCAAGGTGCCCTACGTCGTGGTGGTGGGCAAGCGTGACGTGGAGCGGGGCGACGACGTGGTGACCGTGCGCGACACCCGCCGCGGCGGGACCGAGCAGCGGAGCGTCGCCGACCTCGTCGCCGTGCTCTCGGAGGAGGTCGCGAGCCGCCGGCCCGGCTGAGCGGGGGCTCGACCTTCCGCCACCGGCAGCTCGCCCACACCGTGCCGCGCCGCCTCCGCCGGCTCGCCGACCTGGTCGCCGAGCTCGGCCTGGAGGGTGACCCGGCGACGCTCGTCGCCTCGGGCGAGATCGAGGTGGAGGGATTCACGGTCACCAACCCCGAGGCCCGGGTGGCGGCCGGGGCACGGGTGGCCCGGCGCCGGGTCCCGGCGCTGCGCGGCGAGGCCAAGCTGCGCGCCGCCCTGGGCGCCTTCCAGGTCCCCGTGGCAGGCCGGGTGGCGCTGGACGTCGGCGCCGCGGCGGGCGGTTTCACCCGGGTGCTGCTGGAGGCGGGGGCACGGCGCGTCTACGCCGTCGACGCCGGCCACGGCCAGCTCCTTGGCTCGCTGCGCCAGGACCCGCGGGTGGTGAACCTGGAGGCGACCAACGTCGCCGCCCTCGACCGGGAGCTGATCCCGGAGGTGGTGGAGGTGGTCACGGTCGACGTCTCCTACCTCTCGCTGAGCGCCGCGCTAGCCCAGCTGGCTCCGCTCGCGCTGGCCCCGGGCGCCGACCTGGTCGGCCTGGTGAAGCCGATGTTCGAGCTGCGCCGGGGCACCGCACCCGTCGACGACGTCAGCCTCGACGCCGCCCTGGCGGCGGCCGTCGCCGGGGCCGTCCGGGCAGGCTGGGGTGTGGTCGCCAGCATGGTCTCGCCGGTGCTCGGGGCGAGGGGCGCCCGCGAGCTGCTGCTGCACGCCCGCCGGGGGCCGGCGGAAGCCGCCGGAGGCGGCGCCGGCGGCGGGGCCGCGGTCCCAGCTCCCTGAACCGGCCGGGGCGGCGGCGAGGCGGCGCGGCCCGATGACGGGCGGTTTGGCGCCGGCGGCGCTCGTGGTATGCTCCGGCGCTGACGCCGTGAGCGCCGCCAAGAGGGTCCGTGCGGTACGGCCCCACCTTCCGGGTCCGCCTTGAAGGTCCAGCCGCCCCAGCCTGGATAGCGGAAGCTATCCGTTTTTTGTTTCAGCCGGTTTTTTCGGGAGGTCCCACCCCATCGCATTCCGAGAGCTGCGGGTCAACGACCAGATCCGGTTGCCCATGGTCCAACTCTTCGATGACACCACCCAAGAGGCGTTCGGGATCGTTCCGCTGGAACGAGCCAAGCAGCTGGCCCTCGAGCGGGAGCTCGACCTGGTCGAGGTGGCCCCCCAGGCCCAGCCCCCGGTGTGCCGGCTGATGGACTACGGGCGGTTCAAGTTCGAGGCCCTGAAACGGGAGAAGGAGAGCCGCCGCGAGCACAACGTCATCACCGTCAAGGAGATGAAGCTCCGGCCGAAGATCTCGGAGCACGACTTCCAGACCAAGTTCGGCTACGTCAGGCACTTCCTGGAGGAGGGTGACAAGGTCAAGCTGACCATCGTCTTCCGGGGCCGCGAGCTGGTCCATCAGGAGTACGGGCGCAGGCTGCTCGACCGGATGGCCGAGGAGCTCCATGCCCTGGCTGCGGTGGAGCGCAACGCCCTGGTCGAGGGCCGGAACATGACCATGATCCTGAGCCCGGTCCACAAGAAGCCGAGCAAACCCGGAGCGGCGCGAGCCGACGACGAGCGGGACCCGGAGGCCGTGGCGGCCGCCGGCGACCCGGATGCCGAAGGGAACCATCCAGATGCCCAAGATTCGCAACCATAGGGGTACCAAGAAGCGCTTTCGCGTGACCGCCACCGGCAAGGTGATGCGGCGCCACGCGATGCAGTCGCACATCCTGGAGAAGAAGAGCCAGAAGCGGAAGCGGCTGTTCGCGGGCGAGACCATGGTGGCGCCCGCCGATGTGCGCAAGGTGCTCCGCAACGCCCCGTATCTTTAAGGAGGTCCCGTCATGGCCAGGGTCAAGCGGGGAGTCACCCAGCGCGCCCGTCACAAGCGTGTCCTCGACCGCGCCGAGGGGATGCAAGGCAGCCGTCACCGGCTGCACAAGTCCGCCAACGAGGCGGTCATGCACTCGCTGGCCTACGCCTACCGGGACCGCAAGCAGCGCAAGAGCGACATGCGGGGGCTCTGGATCGCCCGGATCAACGCGGCCGCCCGTCAGAACGGGCTGCCCTACAACCAGCTGATGCACGGTCTGAAGTCGGCCGGCGTCGACATCGATCGCAAGCTCCTGGCCGACCTCGCCGTCACCGACAGCGACGCCTTCGTCCGGCTGGTGGCAGTGGCCAAGGACGCCATCTCCGCCGCCTGAGGGCGAGCGCCGTGCGACGCGAGGAGAGAGACGGTGGCTGAGGGCGTGGTCACCGATGACCTGCACGAGGTCCTCGGCCGCGGCCTGGGCGCCGTCCGCGACGCCCAGGACCTCAGCGCCCTCGACCAGGTGCGCGCCCACTACCTGGGCCGGGGCGACGGCGAGCTGACGGTGATGCGGCGGCGGATCGGCAGCATCGCCGACGCCGACGCCAAGCGGCAGTACGGCCTCTCCGTCAACGAGGCCTGCCGGCGGCTCGAGGACGAGGTGGCGGCGCGGCACGCGGCGCTGGAGCGCGAGCAGCGCGAGGCCGCGGTCGCCGCCGAGGCCATCGACCTGACCTGGCCGGCGCCCCCGCTCGGCCGCGGTCACCTCCACCCGGTGACCCGGATGAGCCGCGAGATCCGCAGGGTCTTCACCCAGCTCGGCTACCTGACCGTGAGCGGTCCCGAGGTCGAGTACGACCGCTACAACTTCACGCTCGTCAACATGCCGCCCGGGCACCCGTCCCGCGACACCCAGGACACCTTCTACATCGACGAGTACCGGCTGCTGCGCACCCAGACCTCGCCGGTGCAGATCCGCGCCATGGTGGCCCTCGGCGCCCCACTCCGGGTGATCGTGCCCGGCAAGGTCTTCCGCCGCGACAACGACCCCACCCACTCCCCGGTGTTCCACCAGGTGGAGGGTCTGCTGGTGGACGAGGGGGTGACCGTCGGCGACCTCAAGGGGACCCTCGAGTTCTTCGCCCGCTCCATCTTCGGCGCCGAGCGGGCCATCCGGCTCCGCCCCCACAACTTCTCCTTCACCGAGCCCTCGCTGGAGCTGGACGTCTCCTGCATGGCCTGCGCCGGGGCGGGCTGCCGGCTCTGCAAGCAGAGTGGCTGGATCGAGGTGCTGGGCAGCGGCATGGTCCATCCCGACGTGCTCCGCAACGGCGGGGTCGACCCCGGGCGCTACACCGGGTTCGCCTTCGGCTTCGGCATCGAGCGGGCTGCCCAGCTCGCCTACGGGATCGACGACGTGCGGCTCCTCTACGAGAGCGACGTCCGCCTGGTCGGCCAGGGATGAAGATCTCCCTGGAGTGGCTCCGCGAGTACGCGGACCTGGACGCCCCGGTCGACGAGCTGGTCCGGGCCCTGGTCGACACCGGCACCGAGGTCGACCGTGTCGAGCGCGCCGCCGAGGGGGCGATCGTGGCCCGGGTCCTGGAGCTGAGCAGGATTCCGGAGTCGACGCGGGGGGTGCGCCTCGCCGACATCGACGCCGGGGCCGCGGAGCCGGTGCGCCTGGTCACGGGGGCACCCAACGTGAAGGCCGGCGACCTGGTCGCCTACGGCCCTCCCGGGACCGTCCTTCCCGGCTTCCCCGAGCCGCTCGGGGTCCGTTCCATGTTCGGCGGCCGCTACAGCTCCCCCGGGATGCTGCTCTCCGCGGCCGAGCTGGGGGTCGGCGCGGACGCGAGCGGACTGCTGATCCTGGAGCGCGGCCGCCCCGGCCAGCCGCTCCAGGAGGTCCTCGGCCTGGACGTCGTCCTCGACGTGGAGGTGACCACCAACCGCCCCGACTGCATGTGCCACCTGGGGATCGCCCGGGAGCTGGCCGCCGCGCTCGCCGAGCCCCTCCGTGAGCCGCCCACCGAGCTCCCCGAGGGCCTGCTCTCCGCCACCCCCTCGGGGCAGCGGGCCCGGGTGCAGATCGACGACCCGGTCGGCTGCCCCCGCTTCACCGCCCTGGTGATCGAGGGGGTGGCGCCGGGCCCGTCCCCCGACTGGCTCCAGCGCCGGCTGCGGGCCATCGGGCTGCGCCCGATCAGCAGCCTGGTCGACGTCACCAACTACGTGACCCACGAGCTCGGCCATCCCCTCCACGCCTTCGACTTCGACCGGCTCGCCGCCCTCGAGGGGGGCGGCCGCCCGGTGAGCCTGACGGTACGCCGGGCGCACCCCGGGGAGAGCCTGGAGTGCCTCGACGGGGTCACCCGCCGGCTCCAGGCCGGGGACATGGTGATCGCCAGCGCCGGGGTGCCGGTTAGCCTGGCCGGGATCATCGGGGGCGCCGCCACCGCCATCGGCGACACCACCCGCAGCGTGCTGCTGGAGGCGGCCAACTGGGAGGCCACCGCGATCCGGGCGACCTCCCGGCGCCTGGGGCTCCGCACCGACGCATCGGCCCTCTACGACAAGGGCCTCCCCGACCAGCTCGCACCCCTCGCCCTGCTCCGGGCGGCGGGGCTGATCGCCGACCTCGCCGGCGGCCACGTCCTCCGCGACCCCATCGACGAGCACCCCGCGCCGCTGCCCCCGCTCCAGCCGGTGGAGCTGACCGGAGCCTGGCTCGGCGGCTTCCTCGGCTTCCCGGTCGACGTCCACGACGCCTCCACGGTGCTGGTCCACCTTGGCTTCGCGGTCGAGCAGGAGGGGGACCGGATCACCGTGCACCCCCCCTACTTCCGGCGCGACGTGCGCATCCGCGAGGACGTCGCCGAGGAGGTGGGCCGGGGTCTCGGCTACGGGCGGCTGCCCAGCACCCTGCCCGGGCATCGCACCCCCGTCCGCCACCTCGCCGCCGAGGACCCGATCGAGGATCGGGTGCGCGACGTCTGCGTGGGGGCCGGCTTCGACGAGGCCCTGCCCTATGTCTTCGGCCGGCCCGAGGTCGCCGGCTGGCTCCCCGGGCTGGGCGACGGTCGCAGCCCGATGGCCCTGCTCAACCCGCTGAGCGACGACTGGACCCACCTCCGGGTCAGCCTGCTGCCCGGCCTCTGCCAGGTGCTGGCCCTCAACCAGAGCCGCGGGGTCCCGGCGGCGGCCGTCTTCGAGCTGGGCTGCGCCTTCTGGGAGGGTGAGCGGGTCGGGCCGGTCCCCGGCGCCACCCCCGACGGGCTGGACGCCGGGCTGCCCCCGCTCCCCGCCGAGCCGCTCCTGCTGGCCCTGGCGCGGCACGTGGAGGGGGATGCCGCGGCCGCCGCGGCGGCGCTGCGCCACGCCCAGTCGCTGCTCGCCTGGCTGATCCGGGACCTCGGCGGCGAGGCGGCCGAGGCCGAGCCCGCCGCCGTCGCCGGCCTGCGCCCGGGGCGCGCGGCCTGGATCCGGGCCGGCGGTGCCCGGGTCGGTGTGGTGGGGGAGCTGGACGAGACCGCCGCCGAGCGGTTCGAGCTGCGCGGCCGGGTGGTGGTCGCCGAGCTGCGCCTCGACGGGCTGGCCGGCGCCGCTCGCCGCCCCCGGCGGTACCGGCCGGTGCCCCGGTTCCCCGCCGTGACCCACGACCTCTCCGTGACCGTCCCCACCCCGGAGCAGGCCGGGACGGCGCTGGCCGTGGTCCGCGAGGCCGGCGGGCCGCTGCTCGAGACGGTCGAGCTGCGGGACGAGTTTCACGGCCAGAAGCTGGGGGAGGGGCGCAAGGGGTGGACCTTCCGGCTCTCCTTCCGCAGCCCGGAGCGCACCCTCACCTCGGAGGAGGCTCAGGAGCGCCAGGAGGCCATCGTCGCGGCCCTCCACGCGCGCTGCGGGGCCGAGCTCCGGGCCTGACCGAAGCGGGGTGGGGGCGATCCGTGATGAGCCGCGCGGAGCCCGGATGACCCCCACGTGAGCCGGGCATGAGCCGCGCCAGCGAGGAGACCAACCGCCGGCTGCTCCGAGCCCGCGACGCCATGGATCGCGCCTACCCGGAGGTGCTGGACGTGACCGCCGTGGCGGCGATCGCGGTGATGTCCGAGGCCCACTTCATCCGCTCCTTCCGGGCCGCCTTCGGCGAGACCCCGCACCGCTACCTGCAGCGCCGCCGGGTGGAGCGCGCCATGTACCTGCTCCGCCGCACCGACCAGAGCGTCACCGACGTCTGTCTCGACGTCGGTTTCACCAGCCTCGGGACGTTCAGCCGCACCTTCCGGGAGGTAGTCGGCCAGACCCCGTCGCAGTATCGGGACGCGCGGGGCGCGGAGCCGTGGCGGCAGGCGGCCGCCGCGGTGCCCACCTGCTTCGCCATGGCCTGGGGGCGGCCGAGCAGTTTCGGAGAAGCCGGGCCGCGGCGCGGCGGGTAGGCTCGGCTCATCCGATCCACGCCGACAGGGAGGCCCACCCCATGCTCCGCTCGCTGCGCATCTCACAGATCTACGTGCTCGACCAGGACCAGGCGCTCGACTTCTACGTCGGCAAGCTCGGTCTCGAGGTCAGCAACGACGTCGACCTCGGCTTCATGCGCTTCCTCACCGTCAACGTGCCGGGCGAGCCGGACCGCCAGATCCTGCTGGAGAAGCCGGGCCCGCCCATGCTCGACCCGGAGACCACCGAGCGGGTCCGCGACCTGCTCACCAAGGGGCGCACCGGCGGCCATCTCTTCTTCACGACCGACGACGCGGCGGCCAGCTTCGAGGAGCTGCGCGGCCGGGGCGTGGAGATCGCGCAGGAGCTGACCGAGCAGAACTACGGCATCGACTTCGGGCTGCGCGATCCCTTCGGCAACCACATCCGGGTCGCTCAGATGCACGCGGCCCCGGTCGTGGCGGGCTGAGACCGTCGGAGCGGCCGTCACGCGGCGTGGGGGGTGCCCGCCGGCTCACGTGGCCGGGGTGGGCCCCCCCGCCGCCCCCTGGGGCATGGCCCGCGTCGCTCCCGAACGCGCTGGCCGGCACCGGCACACATGACCTAAGCTGGCAATCACTGTGAGCGAGTCCGTCGAGACCCGATCCCTCCGAGGCTCTCCCGCCACCGGCTTCGACACCGAGCTGCAGCGCATCCGCGATCTGGTGCTCACCATGGGCGACGACGTCGACAAGGCGATGACCCGCGCCACCGAGGGCCTGGTGGACCGCGACGTGGACCTCTGCACCGCGGTGATCCGCGATGACGCCCGCATCAACGCGCTCCTGGTGACGGTGCGCGAGGTGACCTTCGACGCCATCGCCCATGCGCCGGCCCCACCCCGGCTCCGCGAGGCCCTGGGACTGCTGCACATGGCCAGCGAGCTGGAGCGGATGGGCGACCACTGCGCCAGCATCGCCAAGAGCGGGCGCGAGCTCGCCGACCTCCCGCCCCTCTCCAGCCAGTTCGACCTTCCCCAGCTCTCCGAGGCGTGCGAGGTGCAGGTGCGCGACATCCTGGGGGCCCTGATCGCGCGCGACGTCGACCGGGCCCGCGCCATCGCGGCCCGCGACGACCGGGTCAACCGGATCCACCACCGGATCGTCGACGACCTCATCCAGCTCATGGCCGAGGACGGCGGGGCCGTCTTCAGAGGGACCAAGCTGATCATGGTGGCCCAGAACTTCGAGCGCATCGGCGACCGGGTGACCAACCTGGCCGAGGACCTCATCTTCCTGGAGAGCGGCCGGATCGAGGAGCTCGGCTAAGCGACCGGCGGCCTGCCCCGACTAGACGTCGAGGCGCGCCACCATGCGACGGGAGCGGGCCGTGATCAGCCGGCCTCCGAAGATCAGCACCAGGATCATCAGGATGGTGATCCCGGCCGCCGCGCTGGCCAGCGCCTGGTCGTGCGGGCTGGGCAGCCCGATGTAGTAGTAGGTGACGTAGGTGAGGTAGCCGACCGGGTTCTGGAACAGCTGGGGGGTCGGGTTGAAGTTGCTGAAGTTGGCGGTGAAGAGCAGCGGCGCCGTCTCTCCGGTGGAGATGGCGATGGCGATCACCAGGCCGGAGACGACGCCCGGCAGAGCCGGTGGCAGCAGCACCTTCCGGATGGTGGTGATCCGCGAGAGCCCGAGCGCCGCAGCCGCCTCGCGCAGGCTGCGCGGCACCTGGGTGAACGAGACCTCGGTGGTCTTGATGATGTAGGGCAGGATGATCAGGGAGAGCGCCACCACCCCGCTCATGATCGAGTACCCCCACTTCAGCCCGATCACTAGCGCGACATAGATCACGAAGCCAACCACGATCGAGGGCACCCCGGCGAGCACCTCCGAGAAGAAGCGCAGCGCCCCGCCGAGGCGGCGAGGCGCGAACTCGGCGAGGTAGATGCCGCCGAGGATCCCCACCGGCCCGGCGATCACCAAGACGCCGATGGCGAACGCCAGCGTGCCCAGGATCGCGTTCTGCAGGCCCGGATTCTGGACGTCCTGGGTGGTGTTGGTGAGCAGGCTCCACCTGAGCGCCGGCGCCGCCTTGACCAGGACGCTCACCACCACGGCGATGGCGGGGGCGATGATGATCAGGAGCGCCAGGCCGCAGAGCACCCAGAAGATGCCGCCGCGCACGTGCCGGAAGCGGGGGGACTTAGATTCCACGGCCCACCGGCAGTGCCTCGCCGCTGATCCGCCGGACGATGAGCCTTCCGGCCAGGTTGGTCAGCAGGCTGATGATGAGCAGGAGGAGCCCCAGCTCGGCGATGGCGCGCACCGCCATCCCGGTGAAGTCGCTGAGCGCCTCGTCCAGCTGGTTGGCGATCACCGAGGCGAGGGTCGAGGTCGTCCCGTAGATGTTGGCGGGCGGGTTGAAGGCCACTCCGATGATCAGCAGGACGGCGATCGTCTCCCCCAGGGCGCGGCCCCAACCGAGCAGCGCGGAGGCGATGATGCCGGTCCGCACGTAGGGGATGGTGACCACCCGAACCATCTCGTAGCGCGACATCCCGAGCGCCAGTGCCCCCTCGCGGGCGAGCACCGGCACTCGCTTGACCAGCTCACGGGTCGTCGACGCGATGATCGGGATGATCATCAGTGTCAGCACCAGCGAGGCGGTCAGCATCCCCTGGCCGTTGTACGCCCAGGGGCCCTTGAAGAAGGGGATGATCGCCCCCAGGTGGGAGAGCGCCGGGTAGAAGTGCTGGGAGAGAAGCGGGCCGAGCACGGTGAGGCCCCAGAACCCGAAGACCACGCTCGGAATGCCCGCGAGGAGCTCGAGGAAGGTGGAGAGCGGGCCCTCCAGGCGCCTCGGGATCCACTCGGAGAGCATCAGCACGCCGCCCACGGAGATGGGAACCGCCAGGATCAGCGCGATCACCGAGGTGAAGAAGGTCCCGATGATGAATGTCAGCGCCCCGTACACCGCGCCATGGGGGGCCGAGATCCCGTTGTGGGTGGTGAGGACGGTGGAGTAGAGGTTGCCGATGAAGAACTTGTCGCTGGTGAAGAAGGTCGTCCCGCTGTAGATGATCGCGGGGATCGCCCACACGATCATGATCGTCAGGATCAACCCGAGGCCGGCCAGCGGGACGGTGGCGGCGATGCCCGACACCCACTGGAGCACCCGGTCCCCGATGGTCAGGTCACCGCGTGCAGCCCGGTCGACCCGGGCCGGGCCGGCGGACGTCCCACCGGCCCGGCGACGGACCAAGATCATGACGGAGCTAGCCCGTGATCATCGCGATGGCGGCGTTGACCTTGGGCAGGACGTTGGCGGGGAGCGGCACGAAGTTCACCGCGCTCAGGTTGTCCGCGGTGGCCCCCCCGGTCGTGGAGATGGCCCACTCCAGGAAGGTGCGGATCGCGAGCGCCATGTCCGTGGAGCTCTGGGTCGACTTGATGATGAGGTACTCGAAGTTGACGATCGGGTACGACTGGGCCCCGCTCTCGTAGATGAGCGACTGGGCGAGGCTGGCCGGGACGTTGGTGGCACCCGCGGTCACCGCCGCGTTGATGGTGGTCTGGTTCGGCTGCACGAAGCTGCCGGACGCGTTCTCCAGCTCGACCTCACCGAGGCCGTCGACCAGAGCCGTCGAACTCGACGCTGGCGCCGACGTAGGCGATGCAGCCCGGGGTGCTGTGGCAGGTGTCCACCATCGCCGGGTTGCCGTTGGCGGTCAGCTCGCTGGAGACCGACGGCCAGTTGACCGTGGTGCCGAAGGCCGGCCCGTTCGCCCAGGTGGTGTTGGTGGCGCTGAGGAAGGAGGTGAAGATGAAGGTGTCACCCGAGGAGTCGACCCGGCGCACCGGCACGATCGCGGTCGACGGGAGCGTGACGCCGGGGTTGAGGGCCGTGATCTTCGGGTCGTTCCAGGTGGTGATTCCGCCCGAGTAGATCTGGGCGATCACGTCGCCGCTCAGCTTGAGGTTGTTGATGCCCGGGAGGTTGTAGTTGACGGCCTGAGCCGAGACGGCGATCGGCACGTTGAGCAGGCCCGGGTTGGCGCTCACCTGACCGGGGCTCAGGTAGGCATCCGAGCCGCCCATGGTGACCGCTCCGCTGATGGCATCGGTCTGGCCCTTGCCGGAGCCGCCCGCGGCCGCGCTGAGCGTGATGTTGGCGTAGGCGGTGGTGATACCGGACTGCAGCTTCTGGAGGTACGGGTAGAGGAGGCTCGATCCGTCCTCGGTCAGGGTCACCGCCGAGGTCGGGTTGCCCGTCTGGACCGCCGCCGCGGTGGGGGTCCCGGTCGCGGTGCCGGCCGGGCTCGAGCTGGTCGGTGTGCTGGTGGAGCCGCAGGCTGCCACCAGGAACGCACCGGTGAGCACCGCACTACCGATGGCCGCGTGTCGACGAACGTTCATGAGACCTCCCCTTTCCAAGGATGGTGTGATGAGGGGGATGAGGCCACTGTGGGCGCGCTCATCCGGTCCGACCGCTGACGTAGGCCCGGCTCCGCTCGTCGGCCGGGTCGTGGAAGAAGGTCCGGGCCGATGCCGCCTCGACCACGCTGCCCTTCGTCAGGAAGAGCACGTTGTCGCTGATCCGGCTGGCCTGGGCCAGGTTGTGGGTGACGATGAGCACGGTCATGCGTTCCGACAGCTGCCTCATCAGCGACTCGATATGGTCAGTGGTGTCCGGATCGAGTGCCGACGTGGGCTCGTCGAGGAGGATCACATCGGGCGAGAGCGCCAGGGTGCGGGCCAGGCAGAGGAGCTGCTGCTGACCGCCGGAGAGGCCGAATGGCGAGCCGTGCAGCCGGGTGCTCACCGCGTCCCAGAGCCCGACCATGGAGAGGTGGTCCTTGACGATCTCCTGGACGTTGTGCCGGTTGGCCAGCCCGTGGGCGCGCGGAGCGAGGCCCACGTTCTCGGCGATGCTGCGCGGGAAGGGGTTGGGGCGCTGGAAGAGCATCCCCACGCGGCGGCGAACCTCGCGGACGTTGACGTCCGGCCCGTAGACGTCGACGCCCTCCACGATCACCGATCCGCTCACGTGCATCCCGGTGACGTGGTCGTGCATGCGGTTGATGGAGCGGAGCAGGGTGGTCTTGCCGCACCCCGTGGGACCGACGATCGCGGTCACCTTGTTGGGCTCGAAGACGGTGGTGATCCCGTTGAGCAGCGGCGAGCCCTTGAAGCTGACCGTGAGGTCCTGGACCGAGACCCCCTCAGCCACCGCCTCCGTCGCTGAGACGCCGGCTCTGGCCAGCGTCGCAGAATCGGTAACCACGGACCGAGAGTAGGAAGTGGGGGGTTGTCCGCGGGTTGCCTGCTGGTTAAGGAGCGGTAAAGGGGGCGGAGGGGCCTCCACCGCGCTGGACTCGTGGGCGCGCTGGGCCTCCGATGACGGCTCCGCGCCCGCGTGCGGCGCCGTCCCCCCTCCCGTGGCCATGTCCTCGGCAGGAGCCTCGCCGGCGTTCACCCGGGCTCCGGCTCGGGTGGGGTCGCCGGCGCCGCCGGCAGCTCGACGATGAAGGTCGCTCCGCGGCGGGGCTCCGACACCACCCGGATCGAGCCGCCGTGCGCCTCGACCACGTGGCGGGCGATGGCCAGGCCGAGCCCCGAGCCCTCGCCGTCGCGCTGCCGTGAGCTGTCCGCCTTCCAGAACCGCTCGAAGATCCGGGGGAGGTCCTCGGGGCGGATCCCGATCCCGGTGTCGCGGACCACCAGCTCCACCCGGCTCTGCTCGAGCAGGGGGCGCGCGCTCACCGTGATCCGCCCCTCAGGTGGCGTGAACTTGATGGCGTTGTGCACCAGGTTGCGCAGCACCTGGCCGAGCCGGCGCGGATCGCCCAGGAGCGGCGGGGTGGAGGGGGCGAGCTCGATGCTCACCTCGATCCGGCGCTCCTCGGCGAGCGGCAGCAACCGGTCCACGGTGCGCACCAGGTCGGCCACCGGCACCGGCTCCAGGCTCATGGTCTGACGGCCGGACTCGATGCTGCTCAGCTCCAGCAGCTCCTCCACCATCTGGGCCATGTGGCCCACCTCGAGAGCGATCCGGTGCACGAATCCGGCGGCCACGTCGGGCTGATCGAGGGCCCCCTTCTGGAGCGTCTCGACCAGCAGGCGGATGGCCGTGATCGGCGTTCGCAGCTCATGCGAGACGTTGGTGACGAAGTCGCGTCGGACCCGCTCCAGGCGGCGCAGGCGGGTCTCGTCGCGCACCAGCACCACCACCGCGACCTGTTGGTTCTGCACCGGGAATGCGCGCACCACGATCACCTCGCGGGCGCTCGCGATCTCACGCTCGACGGCCGCCTCCGCATCCCGGCAGGCCGTGATCACGCGCAGCAACCGGAAGTCGGCACCCAGCTCGGCGAGGGTGTGACCCTCGCCCTCTCCGGAGAGGTCGAGGAGCCGGCAGGCCTCCTCGGTGGCGAGGAGTATCCGGCCCGTCTTGTCGACGGCGATCAGGCCGTGACCGCCCTCCAGCTGCTCACCGACCGCTCTCAGCAGCGTCAGCGTGTGGCTCGCCGGCGTGGATGAGGCCGGAGCGTTCATCGAAAGGAGCCCAGCGTGATGGTGGTCGGGAGCGGTGATCAACTGCTGCGATGTTATCCATCTCGGATGGCGCGAGCGGGCGCAAACGGACCACGCGGCGCAACGTTAGTCATTTCACAATCAGCGGTTAAGGTTCCGATAATGTGGCCGCCGCGCGGTGCCATGTCGGCGTTAATGTCCCGATAATCTTTCAAGGCATGCGGGTCACGCCCGGCGCCCGGGCCCACCGCCGGGGCATAATGGGCACGCCCGATGAGTTGCGTGATCGCCCACCCCGCGACCAGCACCGCCGGTGCGGCCGCCCGCTGATGACCACGTCGCCCGCCAAGCACGTGCTCATCGTCGAGGACGAGGACTCGATCCGCCAGACGCTGCGCTACAACCTCAGCCAGGAAGGCTTCGTCATCACCGAGGCGAGCACCGGCACCGAGGCACTCTCGGCGGCGCGACGGCAGCGGCCCGACCTCATCCTGCTCGACCTCATGCTGCCCGAGCTCTCCGGGCTCGAGGTGTGCAGGATCCTGCGCCAGGAGATGACGGTGCCGATCATCATGCTCACCGCCAAGGGCAGCGAGCTCGACAAGGTGGTGGGCCTTCACGTCGGCGCCGACGACTACGTCACCAAACCCTTCTCGCTCAACGAGCTGCTGGCGCGCGTGTCGGCGATGCTGCGCCGCGCGGAGATGACCGTCAAGGAGCGCGTCGCGGGGCGGGAGATCGAGGAGCTGGAGAACTTCCGGATCGATCGCGGCGCCCGTACCGTGCACGTCGACGGTGAGGAGCTGCACCTCGCCCCCAAGGAGTTCGACCTGCTCTCGCTGCTCCTGCTCAACGCCGGCAAGGTGCAGTCCCGCCAGGTGATCATCCAGCGCATCTGGGGCAGCAAGTTCTACGGCGACCACAAGACGGTCGACGTCCACGTGCGCTGGCTGAGGGAGAAGTTCGAGCGCTTCGACCGGCTGCCGTTCCGGATCACCACGGTGTTCGGCGTCGGCTACCGCATCGACCGGCTGGATCAGCCGGCCGCCTGAGCCGGAACCGGCGGACCCGCCGGCCTACCATGGGCCGTGATGGGCGCCGTCGTCACCCCCGTCAACCCCGCCGCCACCCCGCGGCGTGAGCCTCGGGCACTCCCTCGCGCGTTCTTCGCCCGCCCCACCGTGCAGGTCGCCGCCGACCTGGTCGGGGCACGGCTGCTCTGCGACGCCGGCACCGACCGCGAGGTCGAGGCGCTGGTGGTGGAGGTCGAGGCCTACCTCGGCCTGGAGGACCCCGCCTCCCACGCCCACCGGGGGCCCACGCCCCGGGCGGCCATCATGTTCGGGCCGCCCGGGCACCTCTACGTCTACCTCTCCTACGGGATGCACTTCTGCGCCAACGTCGTCTGCGAGCCCGAGGGCCGGGCCGGCGCCGTCCTGCTGCGCGCCGCCGCGGTCGAGCGGGGCGAGCCGGCGGTCCGCGCCCGCCGCGGTGGTGTCCCGCCGGGGCCGCCCGCCGTGGCGCTCCTGCGCGGTCCGGGCAACCTGGGCAGCGGGCTCGGCCTGAACCTGGCCGACAACGGCCTCGACCTCTGTGACCCGGCGGGCCGGCTGCGGATCCTGGCAGCGCCCCAAGCGGCGCCGCTTACGATCGGCCCGCGGGTCGGCATCAGCCGCGCGGCCGAGCGGCCGCTCCGCTTCGCCTGGGCCGGCCACCCCGCGGTCAGCCGGCCGGTGCCGGCTGCATCTCCCCCCCTTGCGGGGTGAGGCCGGCCCGGCTCGAGAGGCGCGGGCCTTCCCGGGGGCCGAGGCAGCCACCGCGCGGCGAGCGGCGCGGGGAGAGGAGCTCGGCCGGGGGCAGCAGGCGTGGAACAAGAGAAAGGGGCCGGCGGTGCCGGCCCCTCGTTTCTCATTTGCCGATCAACGGCACCCGGCGAACAGCCGGGCCTGATGCGGCACCATCCGGTGCCAGGTGGCACGCCCGGAGCGTCTCACCCCGTCACCGGCACTTCCGCGGCGCTCTTGCTCACCCACTACCTGCCGGACCGACCAGACGACGGTCTCACGGCGGCGCACACCGGGGCGGTGAAGGGGGCCCGCACCGGGCCTCACCTCTCGGCTCGAGAGGCCCTCAGGAACTGAAAGACACCGCGCATCGAAGCCCAACCTCCATGTGGACAGATGGCTTCTGTGCCTAGGGTACCCCGTTGTGGCGGTCTGTCAACGGACCGTGAGGTCACAGGTCATCGGCGCGATCGCATCGAATCGATCGCCGCCCCCAAGGGTTGCCGGGCCCCTAGACTGGGGGGTGGAGGACGGCCTAGAATCTGAACGTCCGTTCGCCGCCCGGAGGGAGCATGTCCGGTCACAGCAAGTGGGCTGGGATCAAGCACAAGAAGGCGATCGTCGACGCCAAGCGGGGCCAGGCCTTCACCAAGGTCGCCGCCGAGCTCTCCGTGTCGGCGCGCGAGGGCGGCGCCGACCCGGTCGGAAACTTCCGGCTCCGCCTCGCCATCCAGAAGGCCCGCGAGGTCAACATGCCCGCCGAGAACATCGAGCGGGCGATCCAGCGCGGCGCAGGAGGGAAGGAGGGGGAGCGGCTCGAGGAGGTCCGCTACGAGGGGTACGGCCCCCACGGGGTGGCCGTGATGCTGGATGTCCTGACCGACAACCGCAACCGCACGGTGGCCGCCATCCGCAACCTCTTCACCCGCTCCGGCGGCTCGCTGGGGGAGACCAACAGCGTCGCCTGGATGTTCTCCAACCAGGGGATCATCCGGATCGCGACCGGCAAGCGGGATCCCGAGGAGATCGCCCTCGAGCTCCTCGACCGCCTCGACGTGGGCGCCGACGGGGACATCGCCGTGGACGGCTTCTCGGTCCAGGTGTCCCTGGCGCCGCACCTTTTCGAGGAGGCGCGGCGGCAGGTGGAGGAGGCGGGCTACACGGTGGAGGCCGCCGAGGTGACCATGAACCCCGGCACCTCGGTGACCCTGGACGCCGGCGAGGCCCGCCAGGTGCTGCGCCTGCTCGACAGCCTGGAGGAGCTGGAGGACGTCCAGCAGGTCTACGCCAACGCCGAGATCCCCGACGAAGTCCTCGAGTCGGTCACCTCGTAGCCGCGAATCGAGGTGCGGGTCCTAGGCGTCGATCCCGGGCTGGGGCGCACCGGCGTCGCCCTGGTGGAGGGGCACCCGGGATCGCTGCGTCTGATCCATGCCGAGTGCCTCGAGACCGGCGCCGAGGAGGCCGACGGCCCCCGCCTCCTGGAGCTCTCCCGGCTCCTGGCTCAATCCGCCGACTCCCTCCACCCCGACGTGGCGGCGGTGGAGCGGCTCTTCTTCTCGACCAACCGGCAGACCGCGATGCGGGTCAGCCAGGCCCGCGGGGTCATCCTCTGCACCCTGGCCGCGGCCGGGATCCCCGTCGCCGAGTACACCCCCAACGAGATCAAGGAATCGATCGCCGGCTACGGCGGGGCCACCAAGCGTCAGGTGCTCCGGATGTGCGGGGCCCTGCTCGGCGTGGAGCAGATCCCCGGGCCGGACGACACCGCCGACGCCTGCGCCGCCGCCATCTGCCACCACCATCGGGCCGGGCTCCGGCCCCGGGTGGCGGCAGCACCGCTGTCCGGGGTCAGCCCGGGGCTGCAGCTGGCCGTCGCCGCCGCCCGCGAGAGGGCCGGCGCGGTCTCGGGGTCGCGCCCCACAACGCCGGTCCGGACCGCGATCACCCCGGGCGGACCGCCGTGATCGCGCGGCTGCGCGGTCGGGTGGTGGTCTCCGACACCGACCAGGTGGTGCTCGAGACGGGCGGGGTCGGCTTCCTGGTCCAGTGCCACCTCCGAACCCTCGCCGCCCTCCACGAGATGGGCGATCGGGAGGTCACCCTCCACATCCATACGGCGGTGAGCGACGACGCCATCCGCCTCTACGGCTTCCTGGGCCGCGACGAGCTCCGCCTCTTCCGGCTGCTCATCGGCGTGGAGCGGATCGGGCCCAAGGCGGCGCTGTCGATCCTGGGACGGGCTGAGCTGCCGGCGATGGTGCGGGCCATCCGCGACGGCGACGTGGCCCTGGTGGCGACCGTCCCCGGGATCGGCCGCCGGACCGCGGAGCGGGTCATCCTGGAGCTGCGCGATCGCCTGGCCGATCTCGCCCTCAGCCTCGAGCCGGCGGCACCCACCGCCGCCGCCCAGGCGGTGGAGGCGGCGGTCGCGGGGCTGGTGGGGCTGGGCTTCCGGGAATCCGAGGCGCGCCCGGCGGTCCGGGCCGCCCTCGCCGGAGCCGGCGATGCCGACGGCGACGTCACCGCCCTGGTGGGGAGGGCGCTCCGCCTCTTGGACGTGGGCCCGGCGACGTGAGCGACACCCGCCTGGTCAGCCCCGGCGAGATGGAGGAGGAGCGGGCCGCCGACTCCGTCCTCCGTCCCCGCCGGCTCGAGGACTTCGTCGGCCAGCCCGCCATCCGGGAGCAGGTGCGCATCCTGATCGAGGCGGCCCGGGCCCGGGCGGAGCCGGTCGACCACGTCCTCCTCTACGGGCCACCCGGGCTCGGCAAGACCACCCTGGCCCAGATCATCGCCACCGAGATGGGGGTCCAGGCCCGGCTCACCAGCGGGCCGGCCCTGGAGCACCAGGGGATGCTGGCCTCCATCCTCACCGCCCTCGAGGACCGCGACGTCTTCTTCATCGATGAGATCCACCGCCTCAACCGGGCCGTCGAGGAGGCCCTCTACCCGGCGATGGAGGACCTCGCCTTCGACTTCGTGGCCGGCAAGGGGGCGGGAGCGCAGACGCTGCGCTTGAGCCTCAAGCCGTTCACCGTGATCGGGGCGACCACCCGGGCCGGGGCCCTGGGCGGCCCGCTGCGCGACCGCTTCGGGGTGACCTTCCGGCTCGACTACTACGGCATCGACGAGCTGACCGCGATCATCGTCCGCTCGGCGCGGCTGCTCGAGGTGGAGATCGACGCGGCCGGGGCCGCGCTCCTCGCCGGGCGCGCCCGGGGCACCCCCCGGGTGGCCAACCGGCTGCTCCGGCGCGCCCGCGACTACGCCCAGGTGCGCGCCGCGGGGAGCATCGACGCGGCCGTGGCCGAGGCCGCGCTGGGCATCCTCGGGGTCGACGAGCTGGGGCTCGACGAGATGGACCGGCGGGTCATCGAGACCCTCTGCGGGGCTCTCTCCGGGCATCCGGCCGGGGTCCAGACGATCGCGGTCTCGGTCCAGGAGGAGCCCGAGACCGTCGAGGACGTGATCGAGCCGTACCTGATCCGGCTCGGCCTGGTGGTCCGCACCCCGCGCGGCCGGCTGGCCACAGCCGCCGCCTACCGCCATCTGGGGCGGACCCCGCCACCCGGCTCGCCGGGAGCCGCGAGCGATCAGAAGACCCTCTTTGGGGCCTGACCCGACCGTCGCCAGGGGCTGGGACGGGCCGCCGCGCGGCCGTTCCGGCCGATCTCCCACCGAGACCGATGACCCGCTCCGCTACACTTCGCCGTCGTGAACTGGCTGCGGGTCACCAAGTGGAAGGTGGCGACGATCTTCGTCGTCGTGATCGTGGCCGTCCTGGTCGATCTCTTCAACCTGAACGTGCTCGGCTACAACATCACCCTCCACAAGGGCCTGGACATCGTGGGCGGGTCGGAGCTGACCATCGCCATCTGCCAGGGCTATGACAACCCGCCGGAGTCCAACTGCCGGTCCGGGATCCGCAACGGGATCAGCGTCACCCAGGCCCAGGCCGACACCATCCCCGTGCTCCAGAACCGGGTCAACTCGCTGGGCGTCTCCGAGGCCACCGTCCAGCCGGTCAACGGCAACGAGATCTCGATCGAGCTGCCCGGCGTCCCGCTCACCAAGGCCCTGAATGTTCTCGGCAGCACCTCGCTGATCTACTTCGCGACCGCCGCCTCGGGAGCCCCGCCGGCGGGCGCCGCCAAGAGTGCCAACTACTGCCACACCAACCCGTCCGACAAGTTCTGCGTGGACCAGGAGAACCTGTTCGAGCCCTCCCAGCTGAGCAACGGCGCCCTCTACCCGTCCGGGTACCACTGGAAGATCGACAGCAAGCTGCCGGCGACCGACATCGTCAGCTCCGCCGTCGGCACCGATGCGACGACCGGTAGCCCCACCGTCGACATCAGCTTCAACAGCTCCGGCGCCAGCGAGTGGAGCAAGGTGACGACCGCGGCCAACAATGTGTACGTCGCCGACGGCTGCACCCCCTCCTCGGCCTGCGCGGCGCCGTCGATGGTCGCCATCTTCCTGGACAACGCGGTGATCAGCGCCCCGGTGGTGGACTCGCCCTCGAGTGCCAACACGGAGATCACCGGGCTCAATCTCAGCGAGGCCCAGCTCCTGCAGTCCCAGATCAACGCCGGGGCCCTCCCGGCGCAGATCGGGGTCGTCGCCGCCACCGCGGTGGGCGCGACCCTGGGCGCCCAGACCGTCACCGCCACCCTGATCGCGGGCGCCGTGGGCCTGATCGTCGTGATCCTCTTCATGATGGGCTACTACCGCTTCCCGGGGATCCTGGCCAGCATCGCGCTCATCCTCTACAGCCTGATGAACCTGGCCGCCTACAAGATCATCGGGGTCACCGTGAGCCTGGCCGGCCTCGCCGGCTTCGTGTTATCGGTGGGCATGGCCGTGGACGCCAACGTGCTCATCTTCGAGCGCACCCGCGATGAGCTGCGCCATGGCCGGTCCGTGGCCACCTCCGTCGAGCTCGGCTTCCGGCGCGCCTTCCCGGCCATCCGGGACAGCAACATCTCGACCGGCATCGTCTGCGTCATCCTCGCCTTCTTCGGTTCGGACATCGTCAAGGGCTTCGCCATCACGCTGGGCATCGGCGTCGCCATCAGCTTCTTCAGCGCGGTGCTGATCACCCAGTCGCTGCTCGGCCTGGTGCTGCGCTGGAGGATCGGCAAGAACCCGTCCCTCTACACGGAGATCCACCCCGAGTATCAGGAGCAGCACCGCCCCGGGCGCTTCGACATCGTCCGCAACCGCAACCTCTTCTTCCTGCTGTCGCTGGCCATCATCATCCCCGGCATCGTCGCCATCATCGGCTGGGGCTTCCGGCTGGGCATCGACTTCGCCGGAGGCGACCAGATCCAGGCCGGCTACTCGCGTCCGGTGACCTCGGCGCAGCTGATCGACGCGGTCAACTCGGTGGCCCCGGGGCTCCAGCCCCAGGTGCAGAGCTACGGCAAGGACACCAAGACCGGTTATGACATCTACGCGATCCAGACCCTGCCCGCGGCCCCGACCGTCCTGTCCAGCATCCAAAACGACCTCGAGAAGAACTACGGCGCCGACCCGAGCACGCTCAGCGTCAGCGCGGTCGGGTCCACGATCGCCAAGAGCGCGGTGAGCCAGGCCATCCTGCTGATCCTGGTCTCATCGCTGATGATCGCCCTCTACCTCGCTTACCAGTTCGGCAAGCAGCGCCAGGTCAACCGCTGGCGGTTCGCGGCCTGCACCTTCTTCAAGCTGCTGCACGACATCTTCGTGCTGGCCGGAATCTGGGCCATCCTCGGCCACTTCACGCCGCTGGGCCAGGTGGACAACTACTTCGTGACCGCGGTGCTCACCGGGGTGGCGTTCTCCATCCACGACACCATCGTGGTGTTCGACCGGATCCGCGAGAACCTCCGGGTGGGGCCGCGCTTCACCTTCGACCAGATCGTCAACCTCTCCACCGTCCAGACCATGGCCCGCTCGCTCAACACCTCGCTGACGGTCGTCTTCGTGCTGCTCGCCCTGGTGCTCTTCGGCGGTTCCTCGATCCAGGGCTTCGTGCTCGCCCTGCTGATCGGCATCGTCACCGGCACCTACAGCTCGATCTTCAACGCCTCGACCCTGCTGGTCGCGTGGAACAAGGCGCGGCCCGAGCAGACCGCCGGCCGGTCCGCGCGCGGCGCGGTCGCCCGGCCCGCTCGCGCCACCTGAGCAGCCGCGGGGTCACGGGCCCGCCGCCCCACTTGCGGTCGCGTCCCGATACGATCGTTCCCGTCCCATGAGCCGCCCGGACGTCGCCGCCCTCTCCGATCTGCTGCGCCCCGCCCTGACCCAGGCCGGGGTCGAGCTCCTCGACGTGCAGTGGAAGGGCAGCGGCCCGGGCAGCGTGCTGCGCCTGGTGGTGGACCGCCCGGGCGGGGTCGGTCTCGACGACTGCGAGCGCGCCTCGATGACCGCGAGCGCCATCCTCGATGCGTACGATCCGATCGACGTCCGCTACTCGCTGGAGGTCTCCTCGCCCGGTGCGGAGCGTCCCCTCCGCAGCGAGGAGGAGTGGCGCGCCGCCCTGGGGCGGCGGGTTCACGTCCGGGTCCGGAGCGGCGACGCCGAGCGGGTGGTGGAGGGCCGGCTGGTGGCGACCGGTGGGCCCACCGTGGAGATCGAGGCCCGCAACCCTCGGGGCCGGCCCAACTCGGTGACCGTGACCGTGGCCGACATCCTCGCCGCCCGCATCGCGGTGGACATCTAGTGCACCGGCCAGCCCGGTCTGCGCGACCTCCCTCCACTGCCCGCATGACCTCGGTGTCCCGCTGATGCCGGGCCGCAGCCGCTCCGGAGCCGTGCCCCCGGACGAGGGCGGCATCCTGGAGGCGGTGGCCGAGCTGGCCTCGAGCGCCGGCATCAGCGAGGAGGAGCTGAGCGAGATCGTGGCCCGGGCTCTGGTCGACACCTACCGCCGCTTGGTCGTGGACGACCCCGGCCTGACCGCCCGGGTCGACTTCCGGGGCGGTGTCCACGACGTGCTGCGCCCGGAGCCCCAGGGTGGCGAGGCTGTCATGGCGCCGCTCACCGGTGACGCGGCCCGCCAGGCGGCCCAGGCGGTCCGGGCCGCGGTGCTCGACCGCTTGCGCAACGCCGGGGCCGAGCGGGTGCTCAGCGAGGCGGCCACCCATCGGGGCGAGCTGATCGACGCGGTCGTGGAGAGCTCGGCCGGGGGCAGCTGGTATCTGCGGTCCGGTGATACCACCGTGGTCCTGCCTCCGGAGGAGCAGGCGGCGGGGGAGGAGCTGGCTCCCAGGCAGCACCTCAAGGTGGTCATCCTCGAGGGCCGGCGGCGCGCCCGGGACGCCGTCGTGGTCGCCTCGCGCTCCCATCCTCAGCTGGTGCGGCTGCTGCTGGAGCAGGAGGTTCCGGAGCTGGTGCGCGGGCAGGTGGGGATCCGCGCCATCGCCCGGGAGGCCGGCCGCCGCACCAAGGTGGCGGTCGAGGCGATCGACCCCGACATCGATCCCCAGGGTGCCTGCATCGGCCCCCACGGCATCCGACACCGCGCCATCACCTCACAGCTCGGGGCTGAGCAGCTCCAGGTGGTGCGCTTCGACACCGACCCGGCCCATTACGTCGCCAACGCCCTGATGCCGGCACCGGTCCTGGGCGTCGAGCTCGACCCCGAGACCCGGACCGCGCACGTGAGCGTCGACCCCGCCAAGCTCTCGCTGGCGATCGGCAGGGGAGGCGAGAACGCGCGCCTCGCGGCCCGGCTCACCGGCTGGCGGATCGACATCTCCGCACCCGATGCGCCGGCCGAGGCCGGGGTGTGAGCGGCCTGGAGGGCCCCGGGGGAGACCCCGCCGCCACTCGTCTCCCGCTCCGGACCTGCGTGGGCTGCCGCCGCCGCCGTCCCCGCCCCGAGCTCATCCGGCTGGTCGCGGGGGTGGCGGGAGCGGTTATCCTGGACATCCCCGCCCGGGCGCCCGGCCGCGGCGCCTATCTCTGCCGCGACTCCGGGGTGGTCTGCCTGCGGGCCGCCCAGAGGCGCCGCAGCCTGAGCCGATCCCTGCGGGTGAGGGAGAATGACATCGACCCCGAGACACTGGGCCCGCAGCTCAGGGAGCTCGCCGAGGAGGACTCACCGTCGCCACCATGAAGAAGATCCGACTGCCGGCCAGCCTGACGGTCAGGGAGCTGGCCGAGCGGCTCGGTGTAACCGGGACCCAGCTCATCACCTATCTGATGCAGAACGGGGTCGCCGCCGCCCTGAACCAGTCGATCGACTTCGACACCGCGGCCCTGGCCGCGGACCACTTCGGGTTCGAGGCCGAATCGGAGGAGGCGGCCGCGCGCGAGGCGGCGGCCGGAGCCTCGGCTCAGGGCGCGCTGCGGCGCCGCCACCCCCTGCTCGACCTCGCCGCTGAGGACCCGTCCGCCCTGGTGGCCCGGCCGCCGGTGGTGGCCGTGCTCGGCCACGTCGACCACGGCAAGACCTCGATCCTCGACCGGGTCCGGACCACCAGCGTGGCCGCCGGGGAGGCCGGGGGGATCACCCAGCGGATCGGCGCCTACCAGGTGGAGCGTCAGGGGCGCCTGATCACCTTCATCGACACCCCGGGCCACGCGGCCTTCACCGCCATGCGGGCCCGCGGGGCGGACGTCACCGACATCGCGGTCCTGGTGGTCGCCGCCGACGACGGCGTCATGCCCCAGACCGACGAGGCGATCCACCACATCCGGAGCGCCGGGGTGCCGCTGATCGTCGCCCTCAACAAGGTGGACAAGGACGGGGCCAACCCCGAGCGGGTGCTCCAGCAGCTCGCCGAGCACGAGGTCGTCCCCGAGAGCTACGGCGGCGACGTGCCGGTGGTGAGCACCAGCGCGATCACCGGTCAGGGGATCGAGGACCTGCTGGACACCATCCTGCTGGTCAGCGACGTGGTCAGCCCGCCCCGGGCCAACCCGAACCGGCTCGCCGTGGGCACGGTCATCGACTCCGAGCTGGAGCGGGGGAGGGGCCCGGTGGCCACCGTCCTGGTCCAGAACGGGACCCTGCGGATCGGCGACAACGTGGTGGTGGGAGCCGTCTACGGCAAGGTGAGGGCGCTCACCGACGACGCCGGCCGCCGGGTCAAGGAGGCCGGCCCCAGCAAGCCGGTCCAGATCACCGGCCTCACCGACGTCGCCACCGCCGGCGACATCCTCCAGGTGACCGAGACCGAGCGCGCCGCCCGGGCGCTCGCCGAGCAGCGGAGCAACGAGCAGCGGGCCCGGGTCGCCCAGCCGGTTCGCCGGATCACGCTCTCCGACTTCGCGGCGGTGCAGGGCGAGACCAAGACCATGACCCTGGTCCTCAAGGCCGAGGCCAACGGCTCGCTCGAGGCCCTGCGCAGCCAGGTCACCGGGCTCGAGGATCCCAACGTCACGATCAAGGTCGTCGGCGAGGGTGTGGGGGCGGTGGGGGAGTCGGACGTCAACCTGGCCGCCGTCTCCGGCGCCATCGTGATCGGCTTCAACGTCAGGCCCGACGACCGGGCCAAGGCGGCCGCCGAGGAGCTCGGGGTGGACATCCGCTTCTACGACGTCGTCTACCAGGTCACCGACGACATCGAGAGATCGATCAAGGGGATGTACGAGCCCAGCTTCATCGAGGTCTACCAGGGCCGGGCCGAGGTGCGCCGGGTCTTCATGGTGGACGGCAAGCCGGCCATCGCCGGCTGCCAGGTGATCGACGGCCGGATCACCCGCGCCGCCACCTGCACCGTCCGCCGCGACGGTCGCGAGGTGGGCCGCGGCAAGATCGATGCCCTCAAGCGGTTCCGCGACGACGTGCGCGAGGTTGCCCGCGGCTACGAATGCGGGATCAGCCTCGAGGGCTTCACCGAGTTTGCCGAGGGCGATGTCATCGAGGCCCACGTCACCGAGCAGCAGAACCTCTGATCGTGCCCCTGACCATGCCTCATCCCAAGGATCGCGCTCACCCGCGCGCTGCGGGCCCGGGACGGTTCCAGCCGGTGCTGGGCACGTCGTCACGGCCGCCGCGACCGGAGCGCATCGCCGAGCAGCTGCGCCAGGAGATCTCCTCGCTCATGGTCACCGAGATGAAGGATCCGCGGGTGCGGCTGGCCTCGGTCTCCCGGGTGAGGGTCACGCCCGACCTGCGCAGTGCCACCGTGATGATCTCGGCGGTGGGCGACGACCCCGAGCGCCATGGGGTGGTCGACGCCATGCGCCACGCCGAGGGTTACCTCCGCGCCCAGCTCGGCCACCGCCTCGAGAACCTGAAGAGCCCCCCGCACCTCAGCTTCGAGCTCGACGAATCGATCGCCTACTCGGTGCGGATCGCCAGCGTTCTCCGCGAGCTGGAGGGCGAGCCGGCCCCCGACCCGGACGCGGTCACCGGAGAGGAGAGCCGGTGACGGTGACGCAGCTGCGCTTCCCGGGGGTCGACGATGCCGCGCGCGACATCCGCCGCCTCATCGACGACGCCCGGGAGATCGGCTGCCTGGCCCACAAGGATGCCGACGCGGACAGCCTGGGCTCGGCCCTCGCCTTCGCCGAGGCTCTCCGCGAGATGGGCAAGCGGGCCCACCCCGTGGTGCCCAGCCCGCTGCCGCTGGCGCTGCGCTATCTGCCCGGCTTCGAGACCATCGCCGAGGAGCCGCCGGCGCTGGATCTGCTCTTCACCTTCGACTGCGCCACCCCGCATCGCTTCGGAGACCGGGCCGGGCTGGTGGATAGCGTCCCGCACGTGGTGAACATCGACCACCACGCCAGCAACGAGGGGTTCGGGGAGATCAACCTGGTCGACCCGGCGGCGAGCGCCACCGGCCAGATCGTCTACCGGCTGCTCCGCGCCATGGACTGCCCGATCTCCGCCGAGACCGCCACCAACCTCTACGCCGCCCTGCTCACCGACACCGGCAGCTTCCGGCACGAGAACACCACCGAGGCGGCGCTGCGGCTGGGCGCCGACCTGGTGGCCCTGGGGGCCAACCCCGGGTGGGTGGCGCTCAAGAGCTACAAGTCGCGCAGCATCCCCCAGCTCCGCCTGGAGGGAATGGCCACCGCGACCGCGCGGAGTGAGAGCGGAGGCCGGCTGGTCTGGTCGGAGATCACCCGGGCGATGCTGGAGGAGGCCGGGGCCAGCCTCCAGGAGGCCGAGGGGGTGATCGACCAGCTCCAGACCGTCGACGGCATGAAGCTCGCGATCATCTTCAAGGAGGCGGCCCCCGAGCTGGTCAAGATCTCGGTCCGGAGCCGCGACGAGGTCGACTCCACGCAGATCTGCCTTCCCTTCGGCGGAGGCGGCCATCGCCGGGCTGCCGGCGCCGAGCTGCGGGAGCCCCTGGAGACCGCCCGCCGGCGGGTCCTGGACGTCGCCCGCGCCCTGCTGCGGTCGCTGCCGTCGTGATCACCGCCCCGCCGGTTACCCCGCCCCGCCGCGGGGTGCCGAGTGCCGTGCTGGCCCTCAACAAGCGGCCCGGGCAGACCTCGTTCGACTGCGTCCGGCAGGTGCGCCGGATCTACGGCGAACGGCGGGTCGGCCACGCCGGCACCCTCGACCCTATGGCCCAGGGTTTGCTCCCGCTCTGCCTCGGCGTGGCCACCCGGCTGGTGGACCACTTCCACCGCCAGACCAAGCGCTACCGCTGCACCGTCCGGCTCGGCGAGCGCTCGGTCACCCTGGACACCGAGGGCGCCGTCACCCCGGGCGGCGACGCCGGGGGGCTGGACGCCGCCACCGTCGCGAGCGCCCTCCGCCAGTTCGTCGGCGAGATCTCGCAGGTGCCACCGATGCACTCCGCGGTGCGCCACGAGGGCGAGCACCTCTACGAGCTGGCCCGGCGGGGCGAGGAGGTCGAGCGGGCGCCCCGGCTCGCCCTGATCGTGAGCGCCGAGCTGGTGGGCTTCCGGCCGGGCCGGGTGGCCGAGGCCGACCTCGACGTCGAGTGCGGCAAGGGAACGTTCATGCGCGTCCTCGCCGGCGACCTGGGCGAGGCGCTGGGGGTGGGCGGCCTGCTCAGCTGGCTGGAGCGGACCCGCTACGGAAGCCTCGACCTCGCTGACGCCCACACCGTGGAGGAGCTCCAGCAGATGGAGGACCCCACCCTGGCGCTGCTGCCGCCCGAGGTCGCGGTCAGCTTCCTGCCGGCCGTCTTCCTGGGCCCCCCGGCGGTCACCCTGGTGCGCAACGGCCAGGCGGTCTTCCTGCCCCGGATGGCCGCGGGCCTGCCCCAGGGGGAGGTCCGGGCCCACTCCGCGAGCGGCGAGCTGGTCGCCCTCGGGGAGGTCACCGGGCTCCGCTTCCGGCCCACCAAGGTGATGGCCGGCTGAGCGAGGACGTGATGCAGGGACCCCATCTGTGCCCGTGACCCTGGAGCACTCCCTCGCCCCCGACCGCGGTCCGTCCCCCGCCCCGGTCGCCTGCACCATCGGCGTCTTCGACGGTGTCCACCGCGGCCACCAGCGTCTCCTGGCGGCGACCGTGGCTGCCGCCCGGGAGCTCGGGGGCATCGCCGCCGCGGTCACCTTCGAGCCCCATCCCCGCGCCGTCCTCGACCCCGCCAACGTCCCGCCCGAGCTCACCACCCTCGACGAGAAGCGGGAGCGGCTGATGGCCGCCGGGATCGACCGGGTGGTGGTCGTCAACTTCACGCGCGAGGTGAGCGAGTGGACCGCCGAGCGCTTCTGCGCCCGGCTGCTCGACCGTTTCGACCTCCAGCGACTGGTGGTGGGACCGGGCTTCGCGCTGGGCCGCGACCGCCGCGGCGACATCGACTTCCTGCGCCGCTTCGGGGCCGAGCACGGCTTCACGGTCGACACCGTCCCGGCGGTGGAGGAGGAGGGGGAGGCGATCTCCTCCACCCGGATCCGCTCGGCTCTGGTCTCCGGCGACGTCGAGACGGCCGCCGGCCTGCTCGGGCATCCCTACTTCCTGGACGGCACCGTGGAGAGGGGCGACCGGATCGGCTGGCGGCTCGGGTTCCCCACCGCCAACCTGGGGGTGGAGCCCGGCAAGTGCCTCCCCGAGCTCGGCATCTACAGCACCTGGATCCGGGTCCGGGGGGCGTGGCGGGTGGCGGCGTCCAGCATCGGCTACCGGCCGACCTTCGGCGGCGACCGGCTCACCGTGGAGGCCCACCTGCTCGACTTCGACGCCGACATCTACGGGGAGCGGGTCCGGCTGGCCTTCGTGCACCGGCTCCGGGAGGAGCGCTTCTACCCGGACGAGGCCGGCCTGATCGCCCAGATGCGGCTGGACGTCGCCGAGACGCGGCGCCTGCTGGAGGCGGCCGAGCCGCCCGCGGAGCTCTGAGCCGGTCCGACACCCGCCATCGCGGCTCGCCCCCTCGTGGGGAGCGTCAGTCGACCCGGGACGTGGGCGGGGGAGGCTCCCATGAGGGTGGCCGCGGCTGGGGGCGAGGGTCGCTCCCCTCCTGCCCTCTGACGGTCGCGAGCCAGGCTCGCAGCCCGGCCAGCTGCTGGTCGTGGTCGACCGGCGAGCCTGAGTACCGTTCGGTCGCCGCGATCACCACCGAGGATCCATCCGTCAGCAGAACGCGGATGGCTCGCCCCTGGTACCTGCGGGGAGCCTCGCCGAGCGCGAAGCCGGCCACCCACTCGCCGGGGATCGTTCGCGTGGAGGCGAAGTTGCGCACGATGAGGGCGCCTCCGGCGCTCCGGACCCCGACCCTGATCCAGCGCCAGGCCACCGCCGCGAAGAGCGCCGCCGCGCCCACCGAGATCAGCAGCTGTGCGAGAGCGCCCTGCGCCGCGGCGGTGATGGCGGCGAGGACGGCCCCGAGGGCGAGCACGGAGAACCATCCGGCGGCCAAGGTCCGGAACGGCTGCGGGATCCGGAAATCGATCTCGGCGTCCACGGCGGTGAATGGTATGAGGACGCTCGACGGCTCGCTGGCTCGAGGATCCAGGGGGCGCAACCGTCAATCGCGTCGCTGCGGACAGAAGGACACCTCCCCTCCTTGCCGGATGACCCGTTAAGGACATTTCTGTCCTCAAGCGACCTGAGAGGGTTGGGGGCCCCGGGCGCCGCTGCCCCGCGCCACGCGACCACTGGTCCGCCGCCAACGCCACCACCGCCAGCGCTGCCCCGCCTGACGGCTGGCCGCTACCGCCAGTTCACCCTCGTGGGGACTGCCCTCGAGTCGTGCGATTGCTTCGTTCGCGCCGGCACGGAGGGCGGTACGATCCACCCCATGCTCACAGCTTCGCGAGGCGCAACCATGGTGGCGGGCATCCTTGGCGGTTCTGGCGGCCACCCCGCCCTGATCATCATCGGCATCGTGGTGGTGGCGGCGATCGTCATCACCGCCCTGACCTTCTTCCTCTCGGGTCGACGCACGGCCGGCCCACCCGCCGTGCGGCGAGCCGCAGCCGCGGCAGGCGAGGGTGGGCCGGCGGCGGGTGAGGCGACGCTGAGGCTCTCGCGCACCTGGGCTGGGAACCCCGTCAGTGGAGTTCTGAGTGGCCGGAGCGAGGCGTGGAACATCGCTCTGGACGGGAAGGTGGTGGGGACGATCGCCTATCAGGAGACGGTCGAGGTGGCCATGACGCCCGGTCATCACACCCTGCGCCTTGGCGGGGGCCGCCACCTGAGCCAGCAGCGGTCCTTCGAGGTGGGCAGCGACGAGTCGGTGAGCTATCAGTGCAACGGACCCCGGTTCTGGCCGCGGATGCTCGCCGCTCAGCTCAAGACCGATCTCTGGATCACCCTCAGGCCAAGCTGAGCTCGAGACGTCTTCAGGCCTGCCCCCGGCGCGTGCTCCCCCCGGGCGCGCCGCCAGGCGGGCTGCTCCCGTCCAGGTCGCGTCCAAGCCGAGCGGGCCGCCCGCCACGCAAGCTAGGAGAGGACGACCTCGACGACCACCCGCTCGGTCCCCAAGGGGGGGCGGGGCACCACGTCGCCCTCGACCTCGCTCCCGTCCACGTTGAGCGTCACCCGGTTGCCCGGTCCCTCGCGCCGCACCGTGATCTCGTACCAGGTGTCGCGGAAGAGGCGCCGCGCGGTGTAGCCGGGCCAGGCGGCGGGGAGGACGGGGGCCACCCGCAGCCCCTGGAAGGTGGGGCGGATGCCGAGGATCCACTGGGTGGCGGCGACGTAGGTCCAGGCCGCGGCCCCGGTGAGCCAGGCGTTCCTCCCGAGGCCGAACTGGGGGTGCGCCGGGCCGCAGATGTTCTGGCAGTACACATAGGGCTCGACCGCGGCCAGCCCGACGTCGGCGCGGGCAAGAGGGAGGAGCTGCCGGTAGTACTCGTAGGCCCGGTCGCCATCGCCCTGCATGGCGGCCGCGATGATCGACCAGGCCGCGGCGTGACAGAAGATCCCCCCGTTCTCCTTGGCCCCGGGTGGGTAGGTGGCGGTGCCGTTGACGCGCGGATCGGCGCCGTCGTAGGGCGGCCAGAGCAGGCTCAGCCCGTGGGTGGTGTCGAGCAGGTCGTGCGCCGCCCGCATCGCCCGCTCGGCCCGCTCGGGTGCCCCCACCTCGCCGATCACGCACCAGCTCTGGGGGATCAGGTTGATGCGGTGGCGCGCCTCGGTGGCCACCCCGATGAGCCGCCCCTCGTCGTCCAGGGCGCGGGCATACCAGGCCCCGTCCCACGCGCAGCCCTCGATCGCCTCTGCCATCTGAGCGTGGAGGGTCCGGAGGCGGGTCGCCTCGTCGGGCCGGTGCAGGTGGTCGGCCAGCGCGGCGAGGTCGAGCATCGCCCGGCAGAACTGCATCCCGCACCAGACGCTCTCGGCCAGCCCCGACCCGTGGTCGACGTTCAGGGTGTCGTCCCAATCGGCGTATCCGGGGCGGGGCAGCCCATGCGGCCCGCGATGGGCGAGGGTGAACTCGACCGCCGCCATCATGTGGCCCCAGACGGTGTCGTCGAGGCTGTCCCACGGCTCGCCCTCGTCCTCGACGCCGGTCGGGTCGCCGGCGCGGCGGCTGGGGATTGGCTGGTACGGCACCTGCCGGTGGACCAGGTCGCAGTCGCCGGTCTCGCGCAGGTAGGCGCAGGTGGCGATGATCAGCCAGAGGTGGTCGTCGGAGAACCACTGCGGCCACTCGGGGTGCTCGGCGGCGAGCCCCGGGCCCCCCTCCCCGGTGAGGGGGAGGAACTGGTGCCAGGCGTGGCCGTCGGCGAACTGCAGGTGCCAGAGCTGCTCCAGGCGGGCCTCCGCCAGGTCCGGCTCGACGTGCGCCGTGGCCAGGGTGTCCTGGGCGCTGTCGCGGGTCCCCATGCCCCGCCCCAGCCCGGTCTCGTACCCGGAGACGAAGCGGGACCAGTAGAGGGTGGTCCGGCACTGGACCGGGTTCCAGAGGTTGAGCATGGCGTCGATCTCGGGGTCGGGGGTGTGAACCGTGAAGCTCTCCAGGTAGCGCGCCCAGTCGGCCCGCAGTGCCGCCAGAGCGCGGTCGACCTCGGCCGGCTCCGACCAGCGCGTCACCGCCGCCGGTATGGCCTCCGGCGAGTCGGTGATGCCGAGCATCTGGACGATGCCGGCGCTCCCCCCCGGCTCCAGCACCACCTCATGGCAGAGGGACCCGATCGCGTTGCCCCGCGGCGCGGTGCTGCCGCTGGCCTCCCCGGCGGTCACCGCGACGGGATCCTCGAGCCCCCGATAGGGGCCCACGAACGCCTCCCGGTCGCAGTCCCAGCCGCGCGGCGGCCGGTTCGACGCGAAGAACGTGGTGGTGGGCCGGAATCGGGTGGACGCCAGGATCGCCCCCATCTCGGGGTCGAAGCGGGCGCTCATCACATGACCGGTCCAGTCCAGGTTGTGGAGGTCGCCCATGGCGTCGCTGAAGCTCAGCTCGACGTAGCTGAAGGTGCGCAGGGTGACCGGCCGATCCCCGATGTTGGTCAGGCGCAGGTCCCAGAGCTCCACCGGGCAGGGCTCGTCCGGGCGGCTCGGGGGCACGAAGTAGAGGGTCTCCGCGCGCACCCCGGCGCGTTCGGTGGTGATCCGCGTGTAGCCGGCCCCGTGGCGGCACTCGTAACGGTCGAGGGCGCCCCGCACCGGCTGCCAGGTGGCACCCCACCACTCCCCGGTGTCCTGGCGCCGGAGGTAGATGTACCGGCCCGGCTGGTCGGCCGGGATCGCGTTGTAGCGGTAGCGGCTGACCCGGCGGTTGCGCGGGTCGCGGTCGAAGGAGAAGCCCCCCCCGGTGTTGGAGACGATCCCCCCGTAGCGGCCCTGGCCCAGGTAGTTGAGCCAGGGGGTCGGGGTGTCGGGCCGCGTGATCACGAACTCGGCCGCCTCGGGGTCGAAGTAGCCGTACTCGCTCTCCGCCAGCCGCACGCTCACCGGTCCACCACCTCGACGCACCTGCTCCGCTTGGCCCCCGCGGCGGCGACCATAGCACACGACCGGCGCCCATTCAGGGGATCGAGGTCCACGCCCGACCGGCGGATCCCGCCATCGCGTCCGACCGGAGAATCCCGCCATCTGCTCCGGCGCGGGACAATGCCGCGGTTGCCTTCCGCCCGAGCCGGAGGAGTGTCCGCCCGTGCCGCCCGCGCCCCCACCCCGCAGCTTCCCCGACGGCTTCCTCTTCGGGACCAAGACGTCCGCCTACCAGGTCGAGGGCTCGGTGCACGCCGACGGCCGGGGGCCGTCGATCTGGGACACGTTCAGCCACACCCTCGGCGCCACCCACCACGGCGACACCGGCGACGTCAGCTCCGACCACTATCGACACCTCGACCAGGACCTCGACCTGGTCGCCGACCTGGGCACTCCCGCCTTCTGCTTCTCGGTGGCCTGGCCGCGGATCCAGCCCGAGGGCAGGGGGCCGGCCAACCAGGCGGGGCTCGACTTCTACCGGCGGCTGGTCGACGGGCTGCAGCGGCGGGGCGTGACGCCGGTCCTGACCCTCTACCACTGGGACCTGCCCCAGCCGCTGGAGGATGCCGGCGGGTGGCCGGTGCGCGACACCGCCGGCCGCTTCGCCGACTACGCGGCCCTGGTCGCCGGCGCCCTGGGGGCCGAGGTGCCGATGTGGATCACCGAGAACGAGCCCTGGTGCGCCTCCTGGATCGGCTACGCCAAGGGGGAGCACGCCCCCGGGCGGCGTGACGTCGGGCTCGCCGCCGCGGCCAACCACCACCTCCTGCTCGCCCACGGCCGGGCGGTTCAGGCGATCCGCGCCGCCGCGCCGGCGGCCCGGGTCGGCATCGACCTCAACCTCCAGCCAATGCGCGCGGCGAGCGACCACCAGGACGACGTCGCCGCCGCTCGGCTCTCCGACGGCAATCTCAACCGGCTCTTCCTCGACCCGGTGCTGCGCGGCGAGTACCCGGCCGACATGCTGAAGCACTACGCGGCGCACCGCCCCGCCTTCCAGGTGGTCCAGGACGGCGACCTCGGGGTCATCGCCCAGCCGCTGGACTTCCTCGGGGTCAACTTCTACGCCCCGCGCACGGTCTGCGCGGCCGGCCGGATGGCCGAGGCACGGGCGGCCGGGTTCTGGGTGCCGGCGAGCCCCCCGGACGATCCGCTGAGCGTCGACCTCCAGGACGTCGAGGTGCACCGTCCCGACCTGGCGCGCACCGCGATGGACTGGGAGATCGAACCGGCGGCTCTGACCGAGCTGCTGCTTCGCCTCCGCGACGAGTACGCGCTCCCGCCGATGTACGTTCTCGAGAACGGGATGGCGGGGGACGAGTACGTCACCCCGGACGGCGCGGTCCGGGACCCGGAGCGGATCGCCTACCTCCGCGGCCACCTGGGTGCCGTGCTGGACGCCATCGAGGCCGGTGCCGACGTGCGGGGATACTTCGTCTGGTCGCTGCTCGACAACTTCGAATGGGCCAACGGCTTCTCCAAGCGCTTCGGTCTCACCTGGGTCGACTACCCGAGCGGGACCCGCATCCCCAAGGCGAGCTTCGCCTGGTACCGCGAGACGGTCCGCAGCCGCGCCCTGGCCCCGTGATCGCCCCCTCCACCCTGGTCGTGGTCAACCCGGTGAGCGCCGGCGGCCAGACCATGCGCCGCTGGCCTCGGATCAGAGCCGCCCTCCGGGATGCCGAGATCGAGATCCACGCCCACCTCACCGTCTGCCCCGGGGACGCGACCGCGGTCACCCGCGACGAGATCACCCGACTGGGGGTGCGCCGGGTGGTCGTGGTCGGAGGTGACGGGACCCTCAACGAGGCCGTCAACGGCTGCTTCGACGACGCCGGCGCCCCGCTCGCCCCCGGCCTGACGGTCGGGCTGATCCCGAGCGGCACCGGCAGCGACATCCGGCGCACCCTCGGTCTGCCCACCGACCCCGCCGCCGCCGCCCGGCTGCTCGTCGGCGGCGCCACCCGGACCATCGACCTCGGTCGGATCGAGTTCCCCGACGGGAGCCGGCGCCTCTTCGCCAACGTCGCCGACTGCGGCATCGGTGGGGAGGTGGTGACCCGGGTGAACCGCAGCGCGGAGAAGCACGGCGGGCTGCTCGGGACGGCCGTCTTCCTCGGGGTCTCGGTCAGCGAGCTGATGACCTACCGCAACCGCGACGTGGTGCTGACCATCGACGGGGTCAGCTCGCGGCGGCGGGTGCAGCAGGTGGTGATCGCCAACGGGCGCTGCTTCGGCGGCGGGATGCGGATCGCGCCGGCCGCCGACCCTGCCGACGGCCTCCTGGAGGTCGTCGTGGTGGGCGACATCTCCCGCTTCGGGGCCCTGCGCGCCGTGCCCCGGCTCTTCCGGGGCACCCACCTGGCCCTCGGCGTGGTGGAGGTGCACCGAGCTCGGACGATCGGGATCGCACCGGCGGACGGCGAGCTGCCGCCCCGCTTCGACGTCGACGGCGAGCAGGTGGGGTCGGCCCCCGCCGAGATCACCGTCCTGCCGCGAGCGCTCTGCTTCTGCGCCCCCTGATATGCTGGCCCGGACCGACAGAGGGCCCGGCGACGGGAGGGGCGTGCCCGCTCCCCGAGCCCCGCTCTCGGTCCGGCGACTGGCCCATCCGGGCCCACCTGGAGACACCGCCCTTGCCTGAGCTTCGCACCAAGACCGACATCATCGCCGAGCACCGGCGCCACGAGACCGACACCGGGTCGCCGGAGGTTCAGATCGCGGTCCTCAGCGAGCGGATCACCAGCCTCACCGAGCACCTGCGCGGTCATCCCAAGGATCACGCCTCGCGCCGCGGCCTGCTCAAGATGGTCGGCCGGCGCCGGCGCCTCCTCGACTACCTCTCCCGCACCGATGTGGAGCGGTACCGGGCCATCATCGCCCGCCTCGGACTGCGCCGATAGTGCCCGTGGTCTCACCGCCTTCCGGCGGCAACAGGAGGGCAGCTCAGAACCTTCATTGAGCCGTCCGGCTCACCCCCCATTTCATCAACGGCCACTACCACGACGTACGGCGATCGAAAAAGACGGCGAGACGTTGGGGACTGCGCGCCAGGGTGACGCAGCCGCTCCGCGGCGCGAGCCATGACGCGGCCCGCAGCCTCCAACAGCCTCGCCTCCGGACCCCACCGCCCGCCCACGGCAGCGGCCACATCCGGAGCACACATGGCTGATTCCCAACCCAAGGTCTTCACCACCGACTACGCCGGCCAGACCCTCACCGTCGAGACCGGCCACATCGCCGAGCAGGCGAGCGGCGCCCTCTTCATCCGCTGCCGCGACACCGTGGTGCTGGTCACCGCGGTCGCCAGCCGGGCACCCCGCGAGGGCATCGACTTCTTCCCCCTCACCTGCGACTACGAGGAGAAGCTGTACGCCGCAGGGCGGATCCCGGGCAGCTTCCCCCGCCGTGAGGGGCGTCCCAGCGAGGCGGCCACCATCGCCTGCCGGCTGATCGACCGCCCCATGCGGCCGCTCTTCCCGAAGGACTTCCGCAACGACGTCCAGCTGGTCGCCACCGTGGTCTCGGCCGACCAGGAGCAGGATCCGACCACCCTGGCCGTGACCGGGGCCTCGCTCGCCCTGCAGATCAGCGACATCCCCCACGCCGGGCCGGTCGGCTGCGTGCGGGTGGGGATGCTGGACGGTCAGCTGATCCTCAACCCGACCCTGCAGCAGCTCCAGGAATCCGACCTGGACCTGGTAGTCGCCGGCACCGCCGACGCCATCACCATGGTGGAGGCGGGCGCCCGTCAGATCCCGGAGCCGACCATGCTCCAGGCGCTGCGGATGGCCCATGACGAGATCAAGCGGCTGGTCGAGTTCCAGCTTCAGATCCGCGCCTCCCTCGGTGCCAAGCCGGTCATGGACTACCCGCGCTGGGCGGTCGCCCCCGAGATCGCCGATGCGGTCCATCAGGCGGTCCAAGGACGCATCTCCGAAGCGGCCCGCAACGCCGACAAGCCGACCCGCGAGGCCCAGATCGACGCCCTCCGCCAGGACGTCGCCGGCTCCCTCGCGGAGCGCTTCCCGGCGTCCGGCGCGGAGGTCGGACGTGCCTTCGAGGCCGAGCTGAAGAAGGCGGTCCGGCACGCCATCCTGACCGAGGGCGTCCGCCCCGACGGCCGCCGCACCGACGAGATCCGGCCGATCTGGTGCAAGGTCGGGGTCCTGCCCCGCACCCACGGCAGCGCGCTCTTCACGCGCGGCCAGACCCAGGCGCTGTCGGTCGTGACCCTCGGTTCGGGCCAGGACCAGCAGAAGCTGGACGGCCTGGGCCTCGAGCAGTTCAAGCGCTACATGCACCACTACAACTTCCCGCCGTTCTCGGTGGGGGAGGCGCGACCGCTGCGCTCCCCCGGCCGTCGTGAGATCGGCCACGGCGCGCTCGCCGAGCGGGCCGTGCACAACGTCATGCCCGACGAGGAGGCCTTCCCCTACGTGGTGCGCATCGTCACCGAGATCCTGAGCAGCAACGGCTCGACCTCGATGGCCTCGGTCTGCGGCTCGACGCTCTCCCTGATGGACGCCGGCGTGCCGCTGCAGGCCCCGGTGGCGGGCATCGCCATGGGACTGATCTCCGACGAGGACGGTGCGCAGGCGGCCATCCTCAGCGACATCCAGGGGATGGAGGATGCCCTCGGCGACATGGACTTCAAGGTCGCCGGATCGGCGGCCGGGATCACCGCGTTGCAGATGGACATCAAGATCCGCGGCCTCAAGTGGGACCTCCTGGAGCGTGCCCTCGAGCAGGCCCGGGTGGGCCGGCTGCACATCCTCGGCAAGATGGCCGAGGCGTTGCCCGAGCCGCGGGCGGAGATGAGCCCGTGGGCGCCGCGCATCGACACCATCCAGATCAACCCTGACAAGATCCGCGAGATCATCGGCCCAGGCGGCAAGACCATCCGCCGCATCGTCGAGGAGACGGGGGCCTCGATCGACGTCGAGGACGACGGCCGGGTGTTCATCTCCAGCGCCAACGCGCAGTCCCGGCAGCAGGCGCTGGACATGATCCGCGACCTGACCGACGAGATCGAGATCGGCCGCATCTACAAGGGGAAGGTCTCGCGGCTGATGGGCTTCGGCGCCTTCGTCGAGATCGCACCCAAGAAGGAGGGGCTGGTCCGCATCGGCCACCTCGCCGAGCACCGGGTCGAGAAGGTCGAGGACGTGGTCGCCGTGGGTGACGAGATCATGGTCAAGGTCATCGAGATCGACGACCGCGGCCGGGTCAACCTCTCCCGCCGGGAGGCGATCAAGGAGCTCGCCAACCGTCAGACCGAGACCGGCGAGGCGGGTTCGGGCGGTCCCGCCTGACCCCGGGAGCCTCAATTCAGCAGTGACCTCGTCTGCCCCCACCGTTGCTGTCATCGGTGCCACCGGAGCCGCGGGCTCCACGGTGCTGCGCGTCCTCGAGGACCGCAGGTTCCCGGTGCGGGAGCTGCGCACCCTGGCCTCGCCACGCAGCGTGGGCAGCACGGTCACCTTCCGGGGCGAGGAGCTGCCGGTGGCGGCCGTGGAGGCATCACGCCTCCACGGCTGCGACATCGTCTTCTTCGCCGCCGGTTCGGCCACCTCCAAGGAGTACGCGCCTCTGGTCGCGGCCGCCGGCGGGGTCGCCGTCGACAAGTCGAGCTACTTCCGGATGGACCCCGCGGTCCCCCTGGTCGTGCCCGAGGTCAACGCGGAGAGGGTGCGCGAGCACCGGGGGATCATCGCCAACCCCAACTGCGTCGCCATCCCGCTGGCGGTGGCCCTGGCGCCGCTGCACCGCGCCTTCGGGCTCCGCCACGTCACGGTCGCCACCTACCAGGCGGCGAGCGGCGCGGGCCGGAACCTGGTCGCCGAGCTGGCGGTCCAGGAGCAGGACGACGCCGCCGGGCGCGTCCCGTCCAACGACTTCTACCCCCACGTCCTCCACCGCAACGTGATCCCCGGCGGTTGGAGGATGTACGGCGACGACACCGAGGAGGAGGTCAAGGTCGTCCAGGAGGTCCGCCGCCTGCTCGAGCTCCCCGCGCTCGGTGTGGGCATCACCACGGTGCGGGTGCCGGTCGCGGTCGCCCACGCCGCCGCGGTGTGGGTCGAGCTGGAGAGCCATGCCGACCCGGCCGAGGCCCGGCGGATCCTGGAGAGCTCCCCCGGGGTGAGGGTGGTCGACGACCCGGCCACCCAGGCCTACCCGACCCCGCGCGAGGTGGCGGGTTCGGACGAGGTCCACATCGGCCGGATCCGCCGCGACCCGAGCCGGGAGCACGGGCTGGCCCTCTTCGTGGTCGCGGACAACCTGCGCAAGGGCGCGGCGACCAACGCCGTGCAGGTCGCCGAGCTGGTCCTCCAGGGCCGGTAGTCGGCCCCGGGGGTGGTCCTGCGCTCGGGCCGGTGAGCGCATCCAGGAGGTCCTCCCCGCCCGTCCGCCTGCCGGCGCGGGTGGCCGAGCCGCCTCTTTTTGCCTGCCGCCTCCCCCGGCGCCGGTATCATGCCGCGATCGAATGGTTGCGCTCTTGGCCGTGGTTGCGCATCGCGCAAGTGGTCTTCGCCCTCTATCTGGTAGGGGCGCTGATCAGCGTCTGGCTGCCCGGGGACTGGCGGCAGGCGGACGTCACCCTCTACCGGACGGACGCGCTCGCCTTCTGGGGCCACCTCGCCCACCCCTCGCTGCCCCAGGAGTACCCGCCCCTCGCCGTCATCCCCTTCGCCCTGGCCCTGATCGGGCCTCCGGCGGCGGGCCAGGACAGCTTCGCCCTGGGGATGGCCGCCCTCTTCGTGCTCGGCTTCGTCGCGGTGCGGCGCTGGCAGGGCCCCTCTCGCGCCTGGACCTACGCCGCCTACACCCTGGCCGCGGGGCCGGCCACCCTGCTCTTCCGCTACGACATCGTGCCCGGCCTGCTGGTGCTCGCCTGCCTTTGGCTCCTCGAGCGACGTCGCTTCACGCCCACCTATCCGCTGATCGCGGTCGGCACCCTGGTCAAGCTCTTCCCCCTGGTCCTGCTCCCGGTGGCGGCCATCGCCCACGCCCGTGCCGATAGGAGCGGCGGCGGCGGGGGCGTGACCCGCAGGCTGGCCGTGGGCGGGGTGGTCTGCATCGCCATCGTCGCCGCCGGATTCGCCCTCGGCCGGGTGGTGGATCCCGCCCACGGGCTGGGAGCTATCACCTACGACCTCCGGCGCCCCGTGGAGGTGGAGTCGGTGCCGGCCACCCTGATGTGGCTAGGGTCGCTGGTCGGCGCGCCCATCCACGCCAGCTACTCGTATGGCTCGTACAACCTGGCGGGCCCGCTCGCGGCCGCCGCCTCGCTGATCGGGGACGCCGGCCTAGCGGTGGGGATGCTGTGGGTCTGGTGGCGGCAGGTCACCGGCCGCATCGACACCGGTCAGGCGGTGGTCGCCGGGCTCCTGGTGCTCATCTGCACCAGTGCCGTGCTGAGCGCGCAGTACCTGCTCTGGGTGGCGCCGGTGCTCGCCGTGGTCGAGGGCTTCCGCTACCGCTGGCTGGCCGTCTGCCTGCTCACCGCGCTCGTCTTCCCCCTGCTCTTCCAGGTGGCGGTGCAGTACCAGCCGACCATCCGCTACTCGGCGGTCTTCCTCGCCGGGATCGCGGCCCGCAACCTGCTGCTGGTCGCCTGCACGGCCCGCTTCCTGACCACCGCCAGGCGCGCTCCGGCACAGAGCGCCGCGGGGCTGGCCCCGCCCGCTCCGCTCGCCGCCGCTGGCTGACCGCCCGTGGCCCACCCCGCGGCTCACATCGACCACTCGCCAGGAAGACGGCGCAGCCCGCTCCGGCGGGCGCTGCTGCCACTGCTCGCCGTGGCCTTCATCGCCGCCTCGGCGATCGCCGTGCTCCTCTTCGACACCACCCGGACCGATCTCGACGTCTTCTTCTGGCCGTCGGCCGAGATCGCCGCGCACGGTCACCCGCTGCTCGTCTACAGCCTCCGGGCAGGTCAGTACCCGAACGCGAACGGACCGGTGAGCCTCCTCCCCCTGACCCTGGTGGCGGCGGTGGCGAACGCCTTCGGCTGGCAGCACGGGCTGGAGCCGCGCGATGCCCTCACCGTGGGGGCCTTCGCCGTCTTCTCCTTGCTGCTCGCCCGCGAGGCCGTGCTCGCCGTCGAGGCGGGGCGAGGCGGGTCCATCCGGCGCCTGCCGGTGGCCGCCGTCTTCCTGCTGGCGCCGCCCCTGTGGGTCGCCCTGGTCGGCTTCGGCCATATCGAGCAGCCCCTCGAGCTGTGGCTGATCCTGCTCGGGGTGCGGCTCCTGGGGCGCGACGCCACCCTCCGGGCGGGCCTCTGCCTGGGCCTGGCGGTGATGACCCGGAGCGTCGCCGCCGTCTGCCTCCTCCCCCTGGGCCTGGCCCTGCTCTTCGACCGCCGGTGGGGTCGGGCAGCGGTTCTGGCGGTCACCGTGGTGCTGACCGCCGGTGTGGTCATCGCCCCCTTCTGGCTTGCCGACCGCAGCGACGTCGTCTACTCCCTGCTCACCTACCGGGGGGGACTGCCCACCGTTGGGGGGTCCCTCTGGGTGGCCTTCTCTGGGGCCCCGTGGGCCGGATTCATCCGGCACACGGACGCCCTGCTCTTTGCGGGGACGGCGCTGCTGCTCAGCGTCGCGGTGCTGGCGGCGCGACCACGGCGCGGATGGACGGCACCGCGGGTGTACGGCCTGCTCGCGGTGGCGGCCGCCTGCGTCCCCATGCTGGCCAAGACCTCCTGGCCCTACTACCTGCTCGACCCCTACGTCTTCGCCGCCATCTGGTGGCTGGGTCGGCCGGGTCGGGTGCTGAGCTGGCGGCTGTCGGCGCCGCTCCTGCTGGCCGCCGGGGGCATCGTGCTCGCGGCCGTGGAGCCCACCCTGCCGCTCGCCCCGGGCCCGGGGGCGGTGGATGGCATCCTGGCCTCGGCGGGGACGGCGCTGGTGATCGCGCTCCTGGTCGCGGGGAGCCTGGGCCCTGGGGTCGCGGCCCCCCCCGGCCGCGGGCCGGCGTAGCGGGTGGGGGAGGGGCTCCAGCTCAGCGGTCCCGCAGCCGGAAGACGAACTTGGCGGCGCTGTGCGTCTCCGAGAAGTGGACCACCTTCACGTCGACCAGGCCGGCCTCCAGGCCGGCGGCCCGAACCTCTCCCTCGCTCATCGCGGGGCTGCCGCGCGGTCGGACGATCCAGAGCGCCGCGTCATGGCGGAGGCTCGCCGCCAGGCTCGTCACCTGCGAGAGATGGGCAGGATGTTCCGCAGCAAGAAGGAGGATCTCGCATCCGGCGGGGTCGTCCACGACCTCCGCCGCGCGCCCTCGGAGCAGGGCCAGGAAGTCCTCAGGGAACTCCCCGAGCACCACCACCCGCATCCCGGGCCGTACCCCGAGCTTGTCCAGCAGCGGTCGGGTCGAGACCTGGTCGTCGCGCGCTGCGGCCATCGCGCCCCGCCCTCAGCCGAAGGTGGGGGGAGGGCTCATGCACCGGTGGCGGGGCGCCATCCGCGTAGGGTAGCCGCCGCGAGAATCTATCGGTGGTGCTCCGGCGACGTCAGCCTCGCCCACCTTCCTGGGGCCTGATCGCCCCCCATGCTCGCGGCCCTCGGGCTGGCCGACGTTGGCGTCAGTGGCGCAGGCCGTGGTGCGCCGGCACACACCGAGCAGAGACACGTGTCAGAGCCGGGTGGCGTGGGGACCAACCCGCTGCGGCGGGCCCTGTACCGGGACGCTCAGATGGACGGACTCGGCTGGGCCGGGCGTCGCCAAGGACGTGATCGAGCAGCGAGGCGGGTGAGATGCGCGACCAGGGCCGCCGGGCACCGCTGCGGCTGGCCATCCGAGCCGGTCTCACGGACCGCCTCTCCATGAGAAGGACGATCCGCCTCCTTCCCTGTTTGCCCCTTTTCGTGCTGGCCACCGTCGGTTGCGGTCACTCGGGCCCCATGGGTCAGGTGCGGGGGCACCGTGGTCGGGGTCGGCGGCCCACCGGGCGATGGCTTCACCGTTCAATCCCCACTGCCGGAAACGCAAGCGACGGTGACCCTGCACGGGCCCGGTGGCGTCGCGATCTCCGCTCAGGCGGGAGCCGGCGGGAGATTCTCGGTGGAGGCGCCACCCGGCCGCTACACAGTCACCGGCAGGAGCTCCGATGTCCTCCAAGCGGACGACTGCTCGGCTCCTGGGGCGATCACGGTCGCCCCCGGGGACACCACCACCGTCACCCTGACCTGCCCTTTACCGTAGCGCAGCCCGAGGCGCCGCTCAACTGTGGAGCTGCTCGCTGTGGGCGCTCTGAGAAGACGTCCGTTCTAAGCTAAGAGTTCTGTGACTTCGTCCTCCCATGGAGGATTCGGTCACCTTGAGCCACACCGAGCGGCAGCACCTTCTGGTCCTCAACGACCTCGAGGTTGGGATCGTGATCGCAGCCGAGGCGGCCGAGCTCCTCGGCGCTCAGTGGCTTCGGTTCGCGACTTGTGCGCAACTCGGCGCCGGGGCACCGAGACAGACGGGCGGGACGGCCTCGCTTGGGCTGACCCCAAGCGCCCTCGCCAGGTCGGCCCAAAGGCCCGGCGAGTGGGCAGCCCAGAGGGTGGGCTCATTGGTAACTTGCACTACTTGGCAACCCTGCGCCCGATCGTCGCAGCCCAGGACGAACCGTCCGTCACCACGAACGTGAGCGTGTAGGACGTGCCGAAGTCCACGGGACAGCGCTCGTCGCTCGGAAACTGGGGTAGGCGCTCGGCGTCGGCCGCAAGACGCTCCGCCGTCTGGGCATCGGTGATCGTACGGTCGATGGGTGGGAGGACGAGGTTCCCCGGTGTCCGAGCGACCCTGACCTGAGCCGGCGCGCTGTGGACCACTCCTGCGTACGCTCCGCTCTGGAAGGCCAGCACCACACCCGCCACAAGCGCACTGGCCACGGCCAGGGTGATGGCGAGCGCCGCCAGGGGGGCGCGGAAGGTTCGCACCTCGTTGTAACGCTCCGTGACCACCGCCAGTTCCCGAGCGACCGTGAAGCGAGGATGGCCGCCGAGGGGAGAGACAGGGCAGACGCGGCTACTGCCGACACCGTTCCCGCCCAGGCTCGAAAGTATACATCCAATCGCCTGTGGGCTATACTATGTAGGTATGAAAAGACGTACCACGCTTGACGTGGATGATGACCTATTGGCCGGCGCTCAGGCGGCGCTGGGCACCTCGGGGCTCAAGGACACGGTCGATGCGGCGTTTCGCGAGGTGACGAGGCAGGCTCTCCGTCGGCAGCTTGCTCAGCGCGTCATGACAGGCACCGGCATCGAGCGGTCACCCGAGATGCTGGATCGGGTCCGGCCGACCCGGTGACCGTGCTCTGCGTCGACACGAGCGCGTGGCACCGCTCCGGCCACCCTGCAGTTGCAGAGCGCTGGCGTGCGGAACTCGCTAACGACCGGGTGGGACTCTGCGACCAGGCGCGTCTCGAGATCCTCTGGTCCGCCCGCTCCGCCGCCGACTATGACCAATTGGCCGACGAGCTCGATGCCCTGATCCCCATTTCCACCGCCGGTCCCACGTTCGCGCGTGCGCTGGACGTCCAGCGGCAGCTGGCCCACTACCATGGTCTCCACCATCGGAGCGTGAAGATCGCCGACCTGATCATTGCGGCTGCCGCCGAGCAGGCGGGGGCCGTCGTCTGGCACTACGACGAGGATTTCGAGCGCATCGCCAGCATCACCGGCCAGCCGATTGAGTGGGTCGCTCCGCGCGGCTCCCTCTAGCCTCGATCTTTCAGTAAGGGCCGCCGACAGCGGTGGATGACGGATCGGAGGCGATCACCGGCAGGTGTTGGAAGAGCCAGGCCTGCCGATGACGAGGATCGGCGTGGTCGGGTGCGGCCACGACGGGACGGCAGCGGTGTGGGCGGAGAACATAGCCGCTGGTGGGGTCGCCGAAGAGCTCGGCCGGGGAAGCGTGCGGAGTTGGGGTCAGGCGGCGGGGAGGGAGCGCATTCGCTCGAACGCTGAACCGAGCAGCCCCGCCCAGGGCCAGCAGCGCTGCCGACGCAGGTACAGCCGTCGCCCACTCCGGGCCAGGCGGGCAGCGACGTGGAAGAGGCAGTAGCGGAGGCGCTTCGGTTCCCAGTGGGCGGCCTCGCCGGTGAGGCAGAGGCGCTGTGTCCAGGCGACCAGGTCCTGGGCGACCAGCACCAGTTCGAGCCAGACCTCGTTGGCCGCGAAGTCGCGGAAGGGCAGGTTGCGCAGCCCCGATGCCTTGCCGCAGCGGATGCGGTCCTCGACCCGGGCGTGGGCGCGGTGACGCGCCTCCAGGGCCGCCAGATCGGGGTCAGCCTGGTCGGTGATGAACACCTGAAAGCGAAACCCGTCGTGGTCGGTGAAGGAGAGTTGAGCGCCGGGATGGGGCCGCTCCCGCCGGCAGATGGCCCGAGTGGCGGTGGGCCAGGCGCTGAGGTCGAGATCGTGCAGCTCGCCGACGGCGGCACCGTCACGGGGGTCGCCGTCCTGGGTGATGGCGGGCACCCAGGCGTCCGGGGAAAGCGCAAGCACGGCCTCCCGAACCGGCTCGGTGAGGTCGAAGCCGACGGAGAAGAGCAGGCCGCGCTCCCGCAGGGCATCGAGGAAGTCGTGGGTGGCACCGGCGGAGTCCGCACGGGCCAGCATCGGCGGATCGTTCTCAGCCCGCGGCGGGAGCTGCCCGAGCGCGGCGTCGAGGACCCGGATGTGATCGCCGGCGTGGTTGGCGCCGGCATTGCCGGGACGGAGCAGCCCGGCGACGATCTCGTCGGTCTCGCCGACGCTGCAGAGCAGCGGATGGAAGCCGAAGCCGCGCTTGTACGTCCCGGCGGCGCCCTGCTTGTCCGAGTGGGCGGTGACCAGGGTGGCGTCGAAGTCGAGGGTGACGTGATCCGGACGGACGCCGTGCTTCCAAGCGTGAGCCCGAGCCTGGGCCCGGGCCTGGCGAACCGGAGCGAGGTCGAAGTCGGTGGCGAGTGCATCGATCACCCGCCAAGCGGTGGGGACCGAGGCCACTTCCCCGAAGAGGTTCGGCTGGTTGTGCAGGACCGTCAGGTCGGAGAGGCAGTCCCCACCGTCGGCGATGCTGACAGCGAGGTCACGCAGCACCTCACCGGGGTCATGAGCGCGCCGACGCTGCTTCAGGCAGGCGAGCCCCCGGGACAGCGCCGCGGTCAGCCCGACCCGGTCGGCCAACTCGACCAGAAGGTAGCTGCCGGCGTGAGAAACCACCCCGTCGCCGTCCGTCGTCACCACCGGTCGCGGCCGCTTGGTACCCTTCATCTTGAAAGTGCCCCCCTCTTCGGGATCCTCGAGCGTTCAGCAACCCGAGTATCCCTTGTCAGGTGGGGCACTTTCTCGTTCCCGCCCCAGCGGGCCAGCTACCTCAATGAAAGATCGAGGCTAGCCTTGGTAACAGCCGCTCAAGTGTGATTCCGAGACACTGGGCCAGCCGAGGGTCTTCGCGCTCCACCGAACCATCCGTTGGCTGAACAGGGCCGAGCGTGGACTTCACGGACATGTAATGGCGGTGGCCGGCCGGATCGGCATCGTGCTCGTCGGTTTCGCGTCGTTCGCACTCTTCCTCTTCGCTCTCCTGATGACGCTCTGGGACTTCGTTGACGGCATGGTGTGCTTCTGAGGGTCGGAGCCGACCGTCACGGTTCCGGAGTCGGGGCCGTCAGTCACCTCGGATCTGGTGGCCGGCTCGGTGGGACAATCCGTCACGGTTTCGGGCCAGGATCCGGGCAGCACGCCAGGTACAGTTCGTGTGAGTGGCCCGAGTGGCTCCTTGGTTCCCGCGTCTGTCGCGTGATGGTCAGCCACGGGGTTCTCTCTCGTGGTCCCGAGCGATGCCGTCAGCGGTCCCGTGGTGGTGGAACTTCCAGGCTAGAGGTGCCACCAGGCGCCCTGATACACCACTGGTGGCCCGGAGGCCAGACGTCGGCACTCGTGGTGACGTTGGCCCGCCTCCCCCAGGCTCGATCGCGCCGGGCCCCCCGGAGGCCACGGTTCGCAACTCGGCGAGCGTTGCGGCGACGAGCTTCGACAGGGGCTTCTGGTTCGGATCTGCAACCCAGCGGTCGGACGCCACTCGCAAGGCGGTGATCCCCGACTCCGCGGCGAGGATCGCGGCGGGGTCGCCGACCCCTCTGCCTCGCAGCGCTCCGGCGACCGCCTCGGCAAGCGACGCGAACTTGATCAGCTGGCGCTCCCACAGCTGCGGGCTGGCGCGCACGATCCGAAAGCGCCGGGCGGCCTGCTCGCCCTCCTCGTCGAATCCGGCGGCAAGCACCTCGAGCCCATAGGTCACTGCCTCTAGCGCACCAGCGGTCAGGGGAGCCTCGCGGATGGCGGCCACGACCGGCTCCTTGGCCCTCTCGCCACCTCCGAACAGGACCTCACGCTTGTCGGAGAAGTGGCGGAATAAGGTGCGCTTGGTCAGCCCAGCGCGCTCGGCGATCTCCTCGACGCTGGTGCGGTCAAAGCCACGCTCCTCGTAGAGCGCGAGGGCCGCCTCCTGCAGTCTGGCCCGGGCATCCGGCTCCCATCTCGGCACGAGGCAGAGTGTAGCGCTGTTGACACCGGGTGACATCACCAGGTATCCTGACGGCACTGAGTGTCATAACTTATCTGGGAGGCCCACCCCATGCGCATATTCCTCACCGGTGCGTCCGGCTGGATCGGCTCGGCACTGGTCCCGGAACTCCTGAGCGGCGGACATGCGGTAGCTGGGCTTGCCCGCTCCGACGCGTCCGCGGTCAAGTTGGAGGCGGCCGGCGCCGAGGTCGTCCGCGGCGACCTGGGTGACCTGGACACCCTTTGCGCCGCGGCCGGCCGCTCCGACGGGGTGGTCCACCTCGCATACAACCACGCGTTCACGGATTTCGCCGCCGCGGCGGAGGCCGACGCGCGCGTCATCGCGGCTCTCGGCAAGGCGTTGGAGGGCTCCGACAAGCCCCTGGTCATCGCCTCCGGGACGCCTGCTCTGCCCGGGCGTGTGGCAACCGAGCGTGACGAGTTCGATGCCGCCGGACCTGTGGCGGCTAGGGGCGTGAACGCCGAGGCGGCGATCGCGATGGCGGCGCGCGGCGTCCGCTCGGCCGTCGTGCGGTTGCCCAGGTCGGTGCACGGGGAGGGGGACCTCCACGGCTTCATTCCCCGACTCATAGCCATCGCCCGCGAGCGTGGCGTCTCCGGCTACGTTGGCGACGGGTCCAGCCGCTGGCCAGCCGTGCATGTCCTCGACGCCGCCCGCCTGTTTCGGCTAGCGGTGGAGGTGGCCCCGCCGGGGACGGTGCTGCACGCCGTCGGCGACGAGGGCGTACCGACCCGCGAAATCGCCGCCGAAATCGGCCGGCATCTGAACCTGCCAACGGCTTCTGTGCCGGCGGAGGATTACGGCTTCCTCGGCGTGGTGCTCACCCGCGACCAGCCGGCATCGAGCGCGCTGACCCGCGAGATGTTCGGGTGGCGGCCGCTCCAGCCGGGGCTCATCGCGGACCTCGACCAGGGCCACTACTTCGCCTAGCGGGGTATTGACCGAACGGGCTCTCGCGAGAGGGCTTCACGGCCGGCTCGGCTGGGTCACCCCGAATACTCGGCCCGCCGATAGCCATCCTCCATGGTGTGACGTGGGCCACGCGGAGGCAGGTGGGCCTTAGCGCCGAACGCTGATTCACGCGTCCGTCCGGGTAGTGAGATAGTCGTCCTTCGGTGCGCTCGTGAACCGGCGACGGGCGTAGCTAGCCTGTCGCTCCGAGGAGGAACCGCATGGCCGATTCTGACCGCCGGAGCACGTTCTTGGATTCCTACGAGAACGCTGCGGTGATCGTGTCAGGAGTAGGTGCTGACGAGCTCGGCCACCCGACGCCGTGTCCCAAGTACGACGTGGCCGGACTGATCGACCACCTCGTCGAAGCGGGTCGGCGGGCGGCCGCTCTCGGCCGCGGCCAGGCACCCCCACCCGGAGACGAGTCTCCTCACGTGGAGCTCTCCGACGCCCCCGGTCAGCTACGTGGCGCTGCGGAACAGGCTGCACAAGCATGGGGCGACAATTCCAGCGTGTCCTTGAGGTACACGATGCCGTGGGGCGAGGAGTACACGCGGGCCAGCCTTGTGGACATGTACCTGGCAGAGCTGGCCGTACACGCCTGGGACCTGGCCAGGGCCACCGGACAGATCGACAAGTTGGATCCTTCCCTCGCCTTGCCGGCACTCGAGGGGGCACGGGCCTGGATCAAACCTCAGTACCGCAACATGGTCGAGCCCGGAGCCCCTTTCGGGGCGGAGGTCTACCCAGCTCCCGATGCTGACGGCTGGGAACGCCTCGCTGCCTTCATGGGACGCGACCCACGAGCAACCCTAACGTAACGACTTCGACGCCGGAGGACCTGTGGCGGCTCGGGGCGCGAACGCCAAGGCGGCGATTGCGATGACCGCACGGGGGGTCCGCTCATCGGTCGTGCGCTTGCCGAAGCCTCGCACGGGCCCTGACGCGATGCCGGTCGGTCGACGATGCGGATTCTCTCCTCCCCTTCTAGTGTCCTGTACCGGAGATTCGTAGACAAAACCGTTCGATGCTGGCCAAGATCTCGTCCGCGCTCTTGACCCAGACGAAGGGATGCGGGTCGGCGTTGCAGGTGGCGAGGTAGAGGCGGATGTCGTCCTCCAGGGCCCGGGTGCTGCGGTGCACGCCGCGGCGCAGCTGCTTGCGGGTGAGCTCCGCGAACCAGCGCTCGACCTGGTTGATCCACGACGAGTAGGTGGGGGTGAAGTGGAGGTGGAAGCGCGGGTGCTGGAGCAGCCAGCGCTGGATCGACGCCGTCTTGTGGGTGCTCAGGTTGTCCAGCACCAGGTGGAGGTCGAAGTCCTCGGGCACCTCATGGTCGATGCGGTCGAGGAAGCTGCGGAACTCGACGGCGCGGTGCCGGCGATGAATTTGGCCGATCACCTTGCCGGTGGCGACGTCGAGAGCGGCGAACAGCGAGGTGGTGCCGTGACGCCGGTAGTCGTGGGTCTGGCGCTCGACCTGACCCGGCCCCAGGGGCAGCATCGGCTGAGTGCGATCGAGGGCCTGGATCTGGGTCTTCTCATCGACGCAGAGCACCAGGGCGCGGTCGGGGGGGTTGAGGTAGAGACCGACGATGTCGCGCACCTTCTCGATCAGCTGCGGGTCGGTGGAGAGCTTGAAGTGCTCGCTGCGGTGCGGCTGCAAGCCAAAGGCTCGCCAGATCCGCTGCACGCTGGTGTGGCTGAGCCCGCTCGACCCCGCCATCGTCCGGGTGCTCCAGTGGGTGGCATCGCGGGGCGTGGACTCCAAGGTCTTCACCACCACCGCCTCGACCTGGTCATCACTGATCTTGCGGGGGACGCCACTGCGCGGCTCGTCGAGGAGACCGGCCACCCCGCGGCTGATGAACCGGGACCGCCACTTGCCCACCGTGGCGTTGGTGACCTGCAACTCCTCGGCGACCTGGGTGTTGGTCACCCCGCTGGCAGAGCGGAGCACGATCCGCGAGCGCAGGGCCAACCCCTGCGCCGTGGTGCGCCGCCGGGCGAAGCGCTCGAGCGTCCGCTGGTCCTCCGGGGTGACCACGAGCGGAGCCTTGGGACGACCTCGGGTGGGGTGCATGCAGGAGCCCTCAGCATAACTGGACGAGGCTCCCATATTTTACCAATTATCTCCGGTACAGGACACTAGCGGCTCGGCGTCGAACCCCAGCGCGGCGGCCGGTCCAGAGACGCTCTCAGGCGAGGACTTGCAGGGGAAGCACGACCCGTTGTCCGCAGGCGTCGACCTCCACCGCCCAGTGGCCAGGTGGAACGGCGTACCCCAGAGAGCGACGCAGAGACGCGGTGCCAACGCCGAACGGCACCTTGACGGTGGCCCCGGGCGCCGCCGTAGTGACCCTGAGGGCGAGAGCCACCGGGAGGGGGCAAGCGCCGACGATCTCGCCGGTCTCCCGCTCGAGGACTCGGGCTGCGGTCGGGTGCACGACGCTGAGGCTGGCAGGCCGGCGATTGGTGACCAGAAGCTCGAAACCGCCGTGGTGACCCGACCGGACCTCCATCCGGCCACCGACTGCGACCTCGAATCCCTCCGTGACCGGGTCCAGAAGGGGGGCGGGCGACGGCATGACAAGCGAGTTGACCGAGGAGGGATCGTCGGGCGTTGCGGCCGGGAAGCGCATGAATCCGACGGTCAGCTCGACGCTGCTGCCGAAGCGGCCTCGAGCTGCGCGCCGATGTCGGAGGCCCACGCCGCGAGCCGGATGGCGTACGGAGGCGAGCCGGAGCGGCAGGTGCTCCACCTCGGATCCGGAAAGGCATGGAGGGGGGGATCGGGCGCATCGCGGAGCTCGATCAGCGTGCTCCGCAGGGCCGTCCAGGTGTCCTCGCTCACCGCGGCTGCCTTTGATCAGTACCCCATGGGGTCACTGCAGCAGCATGGCACTGGCAGCCGGGAGCGGAGGCCGACACATCGCCGACCAAACGCCCGCAGCCCCCAGGACCCGCTCGCTCCCGCAGCCGGTGCCACGAACTCTTTCCACCCGGACCGTTCAGCTGAGCCGGTGATCACGTCGAGCGCTCGCCCGCCCGCGCGGGCGCCCCCGATTCCGATCGATTGCGACTGAAGCCACGCTGGGCTGGCCCCGCGTCTGGAACCACATCTGACGGCAACCAGGGCCGCCTGCACCCCGTGGTGCTGGTCTCAGGCCGTCACAAGAGAGCCGCAGCCGTGACGCATCTTGGCCTCGGTCGCACCATCGTCAGGCCGGCGTGTGGAGAAGAAGGCGAAGCGCCGGCTGCTCGGAGACCTGGAAGATGGTGAACCCCACGTCAAGGCGGGCCCTCGAACAAGATCGGGCTCCCTCTGACATGATGGCTCCATGCTCGGGCGCCGTAGTTCAAAGCCGTCAGCCGCGCATTCCCACGCCGCCGGTCGTCGGACGCCCTCCGATCCCGCCGAAACTCGCCCACCTGACCCCAACGCTGTGGAGGTGGGCGGACGCGGGGAGAACAATGGCCCTGTCTCCTGGCGGGGTGCTCTGAACGGGTTGGCGGCGATCGGCGCTTCTTCATCCGTTTTCTCGGCGGCGTGTAAGCCGGTCGGCGACCTCCGCCAGCCGCAGAGGGTCTGAGCCGCCAAGCGGCGGCACTCGCTCAACGGCCTCCAGACACGACCCGGCGGTCCGATCCAGCGCCGGTGACCACGGCCCAGGGCAGGAGCATCGGGCGTCGGACTTGCCACCGAGCCACGGGCGGGGGATCGACGCTGCCGCTCGGGCTCGGTCTCTTCCGTGGTGGCCAAGGCCTCGCGTCGGGAAGCTGGCGGCCGGCTGGTTCTCGAGCGCTGCTCGCCAAGGGTCACTCGTGAACGCCGGGCAAGTCCAGGCTGCCCGCTTCAACCCCGAAGCGCGCGTGAGCCGTTCCGGTCGAACGGCGAGACGTCTCTAGCTTCCGAGACCGCCGCTGACGTTGGAGAAGACGTTGTTCACCTGGTTGCCGACCACGGTGAGGACCACGACCACCACCACGGCGATCAGGACCAGAATGAGGGCGTATTCGACCATCCCTTGACCGCGCTCTCGCCGCCGAGCCGGCGGGTACGCGGCAGGGGACGCATCAGGCTCCTCTGAGGCGGGGGGATCCGGGGTCTGTATCGCGATCATGGCTTTCTCAGTCCTGGTAACTGGCGCGTCACTGGCCCCACGAACGTATGCTGACGTTCGCTGCTTTTGACGCGCTGTCGCAGGATTGTCACCGGCTCGGGTCGGTGTCGGGGCTGTGAGGTTGGAGGTGGTCCCTCCACGGCGCGGTAGGCCGGACGCCGACCTCGGGTGGCATGCGAGCAGACGGGGCCACCCCAGCATGGTGTTGCCGGTTCACGGGGGCGGATCGCGCGCACCAGCCGATCACTACGCGCTCAGGCCCACCCCGACGGGCCCAGGTCGAAGAACCTGTGCGCCGGTGGCTCGGGGCCGCGGCCACTCTCGGGTACTCGCGCCTGGCCAGGCCACCCCTCGGGCTCCCGCCTCGACCGAACATGCGCGTGGGCTTCGAAGGCATCCCTTCGCGTGCCGGGGATACACCTTCTCCGTTCAGGAGAACGGCGGCGGGCGCGACCCGCTTGTTGAAGTTCCAGCTCCGGCCTGCGACGATCAGGCCATGCCGCGGGACGGTGAGGACGCCCTGCATCCGGTCCGTCACCTGCGTGAGGCGTTCGGCCGCGGCCTGCCGGGCCCGGATCCCCCGCTCGATGAGGCGGCGTGGACGAGCCCAGCGGCTTCGACCGCAGAGCATCCACTCCCAGCGCGCCCTCGCCGCTGGCCCTGGGTGGTAGCCGTCCTGACCCTGACCCTGGTGCCCGCGCTGATTGCCATGCCCGGATTGCTCCGGGGGGTGCAACCCCGCGCCCCGGCGTCGCGGGCCGGCATCGCGAACAATCCGGTCCCGGCCCTCGCTCCCCCCACCAGCGTTAGTCCCGCGGCCATCGCGGCGGCGGGCGGGACCGGGCAGGCGGTCGGCGACATCCGAATGTTCAGCCAGGATGCCGGCTGGAGCCAGCGGCTGGGCGACGGGACGATCCTCCACACCACGGATGGCGAGGACTGGACGGCGGCCACCCCGCCCACCCTCGGGCGGGTCCTGGCGGTGGCGTACCTCGACGCGCGGTCGGCGATCGCGCTCACCGTGCCTCCGGATCCGGTGGGCGCCGTGGTGGTGCAGACCTGGACCACCGACGATGGCGGGAGCAGCTGGGCCCCGCAGGGCACGCTCCTGCTCGGGGCGCTGACCGACCAGGTGGAGGGCATGGTCTTCGACAATCCGAGCGACGGCTGGGTGAGCATCGACGAGGCCGCTTCCGGATTCCACGGCATGGTCGTGTACCACACCGCGACCGGAGGGGATGACTGGGTCGAGGTAGCCAGGACCACCAACGGCTGAGCCGCCACCCCGGGGGGGAGCCTGCGGAGGCGCCGAAGGCGACCACCCGGGTGCTCAGCCTGCGGTCCAAGCCCGCCGCGAGCCGACTTCGAGCGTCAGGTGCGGGTGGTCGCTGGAATTGGCACGCCAGCCGCCCGTGGCGGCTCGCCAATCGCCCCTACCGGTAGAGATCCAGCTACCTCGATCGACCGAGCGCCGCTGCTGCGCTTCAGGTCGCGCGGCGGCGGACCAGCCACACGGTCGCCGCGATGAGGACCGCCGAGACGACCAGCAGCCAGCCGCCCTCGATCGCCTGGAACGACCAGAACTTGTCGACTGGCTGGAACGTCGTCAACTGGGTGTAGCCGTGCTGCATCAGATACTGCACGGGGTCGCCGAGGGTGGCCGGGGTGGCCGGCCCGGGTTGGAACAGCTGAGGCGTCACCGCCCGGACGTCGACCCGGGCCAAGGTGTTGTTGATCATCTCCAGGCTGGCTGGACTGCCACTCCTGAACCACCCCTGGTTGATCACCAGCGCCTGGGCGGGGATGCTGGCCTTGGTGCTGACCACCGGCGCCGCGTAGTGGGGGCGGAGATACACCCCGGCTGCGAAGGCGAGCCCAGCCCACGCGGCGATGGTCGCGAACATGGCCGGGATGACCCGGCGGATGAGGAGGCCGGCCAGGGCGCCGATGGCGAACGCGGTGAGCGTCCAGGCGGCGAGCGCCACCCCGAGCAGGTCGAAGAGGGTGGGGTAGAGGGGGCCGTTGTTGTCGCCCGCGGCGAGGATCGGCTGCACGTACCAGGAGACGAGCAGGGTGAACGCTCCGGCCGAGAGTGCGACCGCCACCGCGAGCGGCGCCAGCTTGGCAACTGTCCACCGGCCGCGCCCGAAACCCTGCGTCCAGGCGTAGCGGAAGGTGCCGGTCTCGAACTCCCTGGCCAGCAGGGGCGCGCCGGCGAAGGAGCCGATCAGCGCTGGGATCGCCTGCAGCAGACCGAAGGTGACCCCCACCCCCGGCGCGTAGCTGGCCAGGAAGTTGTTGGCCGCCTGCTTGCAGAGATCCGAACCGGCCGGGCGGCAGGCGGTCACGGCGGCGTAGGCGGTGTGAATCGGCAGACCGCTGAACAGCAGGTAGAGTCCCGCCGCGCCGAAGAGCGCTACCACCCCGGCCAGGGCGAGCCGGTGCTGCCGCCAGGTGACCCAGGCCATCCTCCGCCACGGCAACGGCCGCAGGCGGGCATCGTCTCCCGGGTGCACGGTGGTCAGCACGGCCACGTGGTCACCACCACTCGTTCGGCGGCGCGGTCCGCGCCGGGCCGGGGAGCGCCGCGGCGCTGGGCTCGCGAAGGTAGGCCAGCACCAGCTCCTCGAGGCTGACCGGGTGGGCCTCCCAGCCAGGTGGCACCGGCTCGGTCGTGGCGGTGGTCCTGACCAGCAGCTGGGCCTGCGCCCCGCCGTTTCGAGCGTGCACCACGCCGAACCGTTCGGCGCAGCTGCCGGCTTCGGCGGCCGGGCCGATCAGCACCCGGTGGGAGCTGAGCAGGTCGTCGACATCGCCGGCCACCTGCACTCCGCCTTGCGAGATGAGGATCAGGTAGTCGGCCACTCGCTCCAGATCCGCAAGCACATGGGACGAGAGCACGACCGATACGCCACCGTCGGCGATCGCGGCCATCACCGTGGCCATGAAGTCGTGCCGGGCCAGCGGGTCGAGCATCGCCATCGGCTCGTCCATCACGAGCAGCCGAGGCCGCCGGGCCAGGGCCAGGGTCAGCCCGAGCTGTGCCTGCTGGCCACCCGACAGCGTGCCGGCCTGGCGCTGGAGCGGGATGCCCAGCTCGCTCAGCCGAGCTTCGGCGTAGCCCTGGTCGAAGCGACGGTTCAGGTTGCGGGTCAGGTGCAGCATGTCGGCGGCGGAGAGGTTCTTGTACAGCGGCATGTCCTGAGCGACGAACGCGATACCGTCGAGCGCCGCCGGCGACCCGGCGGGCCACCCGCCCAGCACCGTGACGAAGCCTGCGGTCGGGGTCGTCAGGCCGACTGCCAGGTTCAGCAGGGTGGTCTTGCCGGCGCCGTTGGGGCCGACCAGCGCGACCACCCGCCCGGCGGGAATCGCCAGGGCGCACTCGCGCAGCGCCCAGGTGCGCCCGTACCGCTTGCCGAGGCCGCTGGTTTCGATGACGTTCACGCGACACCCGCCGAATCGTCGGTTGTCGCACCCCGGTCGCCCGAGCCGCCGCCGCGTTGCCGAGCATCCCGGATCACGCTGGTGAAGAGGGCCACGATCCCATCCTCGTCCAGCCCCGCCGTGTTGGCGGTGGCCAGCCAGCCGAGCAGGGAGCGGCGGAGTCCGACCAGCTCAGGCAGCGCGACCTGATTGAGGGTGGCCTGGATGAACGTGCCCTGGCCGGGTCGCCCAGCCGCCAGGCCTTTCGTCTCCAGTTCGCGGTAGGCCTTGAGCACGGTGTTCGGGTTGATGGCCAGCGAGGCGACCACAGCCCTGACCTTGGGCAGCTGGTCGCCCGGCTTGAGGAACCCGAGCCGCAGGGCGTGCTCGACCTGCTGGACCAGCTGCAGGTAGGTTGGCACGCCGCTCGAGGGGTCGAGTCGGAATTCGATCAGCGACACCGGCTCGCCCCCGGTCGCCCCGCGTCGTGATCCCCGCCGCTGAACCATTTATCTATTGTCATACGGCAAGGGTACAGACCGGCCCGGCGGCTGTCAACCCGGCGACGACGGCGGGGGAGAGACCGACGGGGAGCGGGCGTCTCCGAGGTTGCGGACGGTGGGTACGGCGAGCATAGGAAGGGTGGTGACGGCGAGCCCGAGGGCGGAGGCGAGCAAGGTGAGCGGAGCTCCGAGCGCCGCGCTGACCGGTCCGACGATCGCCTGGCCCACCGGCTGGAAGGCGAAGGAGCCGAACCAGTCGTAGGAGCTGACCCGCGACAGGACGTCGGAGGGCACGTTGCGCTGGAGCGCCGTCTCCCAGAACACGTTGAAGACGGCGTTTCCGCCCCCCGCGAGAAGGGCGGCGGCCGCGACCGGCCAGAGCGGCCATCCCGCCGCCAGGGCGAGCGAGGGAAGACAGAGGAGCCAGACCGTGAGCACCCCGACCCGCAGCGGGTGCGCCGGCCGGAAGCGGAGCGCCAGGAGACCGCCCAGCACCGACCCGAGGCCGACGAAGGCCATGATCAGCCCCCATCCGGCCGCGCCCCCGAGGTGGCGCTCGGCCACGAAGGGGCCGAGCACGGTGACCGCCGCGAAGAGGACGTTGCCCACCGACGCCCCGGCCACGATCGTCCAGACCCAGGTGCGGCTGGTGAACGCCCGCCGGCCCTCCAGCAGCTGGCGACCGAAACGCTCGGCGCTTCGGGCCGCGGTGATCGCCGGAAGCCGGGCAAGAAAGCAGACGTCGACAGCGAAGCTCGGGGCGTCAGCGGCGAGGGCCCAGCCGGGACTGGCAGAGGCGACGATCACGCCCGCGATCGCGGGCCCCACCACCTGGCCCCCCGAGCTGGCCACGGCGCGCAGCGCGTTCGCCTGCTGCAGCGCGCCCGGCCGGACAGTGGCTGGAATGAGGCCGGTGATGGCGGGGTAGAAGAGCGCCATGCCCGCCCCATAGGCGGCCTGGAGGATGAGCAGCTCCCAGAGCTGCGCGGTCCCGCTGAGCACCAGGGCCGCGGTCACCGACTGGGCGACGAACCTCACCAGATCGGCCGCGACCATGAGCAGGCGCCGGCTCTTCACCCGGTCGGCGATGACCCCGCCGATCAGCAGCAGCGACACCAGAGCACCGGAGCGGGCGGCGAGCACCCAGCCGAGGTCGCTGGCGGATCCGGTGATCTGGAGCACGGCGAAGGCCAGCGCGACGGGTGCCATCCCGTCACCGAGGAGCGAGACCAGCTGACCGGCGTAGAGCAGCCGGAATGGTCGATCCCGCAGGGGGGCCAGGGCGGCGGGGAGGCGCATCGATGCGGAGTCTCCGGCACCAGGCGGCGACAGCGTCCGGCTCCGAGGTGCGCGGGCGCACCCGTGAGGGATGCTGGCGGTTCAGCGGGGCGACGAGATCAACCGGCCGTGGCTGCTCCGGTCATGCTGCGGGCGCGTTCGCCAAGAAGCGCTCTGCAACGGCAACCGTCCGGGCCGACGAGGGCTCCGGCGCGGTCGTGGCGACGGACTCGCACGGCATGTCGTCCACGCGCCACACCTACGTCGTGGAGGTCCAGCCCGACAACGGCCAGCCGTTCCGGGTCGAGACCACGCGCCGGGTGCCCGGTTACCATCACCCCGTCCCGGGGGACGTCGTCAACCTGCTCTACGAGGAGAAGGGGCACAAGACCGAGATCGTGATCGAGGGTGACCCGCGCTACGACGTCAAGTTGCGGCGCGAGCAGGCACGCGAGCAGATCGCTCACAGAAGTCCGACGCCAAGGCAATCCTCCACGGGGCCGACCCCGGCGACTTCCGACGCCCCGGCACCGGGGACCCCCGCCTGGAGATAGCCCGGCTCTGCGGGCTCATCCGCGAGGACGCCGCAGGGATCCACTGGAACGTCGTCGACAACTGTCCCGGGTGCGGGGCCGGGATCGACCGCTCCGTCGGGGACTCGGCCACGCAGCCCGTGTGCCCGTCTTGTGGGAAGCCGTTGCCCTCCAGGAAGTGGCGCTGAACCGTACACGCGGCATTCAACCGGACGGCAGTCCGAGGCCTGGCGCGGCGCCCCCGCCGCGGCCATGCCCTGCGCCGCTCGTGATGCCCGCGGGAAACGAGATGACCCGGTGCAGCGGGTCGGGCCGGGCCACCGCCTCGCGTCGATAGCAGCAACCCGACGAGGCCTCGGCCTCTCTCGCCAACTCCCCGCCACCGGGCCACGCGAACCTGACCTACCATCTGCCCCAGCTGCCATCGGGCTACGAGAGGGGGGTTCCGTGGACAAGGACCTGGTCGATCAAGTCATCGATGTGGCCCAGCGGGTGGTCGCCAGTGGGGCAATCTCCGCCAACGGGCACGGGAACGTGAGTCTGCGCGTCGCCGGAGCTGAGGAGATGTACTTCACGGGCGGTCCGTCGCTCCGGGACCACGCGCCCTCCGCGGTGGTGCGGGTCGGGCTCGACGGGACGCTGCTGGAGGGCGAGCTGCCACCCATCCAGGGCGCCGTGGTGGCCATGCACACGGCGATGTACGCGGACCACCCGGACGTGGGCTGCGTGCTTCACACCCATTCGCCCCATGCCACCGCCTACGCGGTGGCGCGGCGTCCGATCGGCTGCTGGATCGAGGCCCTGGCGATGTTCGGGCTGCCCAGCGGGGTACCCGTCGCCGGGTACGGACCGCGCGGCTCGGCCCAGGCCGTGGCCAACATCCGGGCCGCCGCCGTCCCCGGAGTTCCCGCCGTCCTGCTGGCCAACCACGGGGTCCTGGTGTTCCATCGCACCCCCGAGCTGGCGATCCTGGTGGGGGGGGTGGTCGAGGAGGCTGCCCAAGCCGGTCTCAACGCGGCCGGCATCGGCGGCCCCGTGGAGATTGCCGAGGAGCTCCGGGCGGCGGCTCTGCAGCGGGCCATGACCTTCGAGAGGCAAGGCGTGGTGCGCGCGTAAAGGCGGCGGGGGAGAAGCGCTCGACGCCGGCGGACCGTCACTCCGAGCGCCCACGCCCGTTCGCGCCCCGGGCGGTTTGAGGGGCCGATGCGCCGGCTCGCCCGACCCCGGCAACGCTCTCGGCGCAGCGTCCAGCTCAGCGGCGGCCATCCGGTCGGCGATGCGGCCTGACCCCAGGGCGGCGCGCTCCACACTCCGGTCTCGAGCCGAGGGGCCCGTGCCCGTGGAGATCCGCCGTCCCCCTCCGGGTGCCAAGCTGTCCTCGCTGTGGCTTCCACCCTCGTCCTCGTCCACAGCCCCCTGGTGGGGCCGGACACCTGGGAGGCGGTGGCGGCGAGGCTGAGCCGGCACGGCGGGCGGGTGGCCCTGGCCGACCTGAGCAAAGCGCTGGTCGATGGCCCTCCGTATTGGGCCCATGAGCTCGAGGCGATCGCCGCCGCGACCTCGGGTCCGGCCATCCTCGTCGGCCACAGCCGCGCTGGCCCCCTGCTGCCGGCGGCGGCACGGGCGATGCGCGGCGTGGAGGGGTGCGTCTTCGTGGACGCCAGGCTGCCCGAGCCCGGCACGAGCTGGTTCGCCACGGCGCCCCCGGAGCTGGCCGAGAGGCTGCGGAGGATGAGCCGTGACGGATGGCTTCCCCCCTGGTCGGAGTGGTGGGACCCCGACGAGCTGGCCCGCTCCCTCCCCGATCCGGTGGGCAGGGCTCGCTTTGTCGCGGGCTGTCCGCGGCTGCCGGTCGGGCTCTTCGAGGAGGCCTCTCCCGAGCTGCCCGGAGGGCCGGCTGCGGCCTGCGCCTACCTGCGGCTCAGCGAGGAGTATCGAGAACCGTGCGACGAGGCACGACGCCTCGGCTGGCCGGTGATCGAGCTGGCCAGCCACCACCTGGGTCTGCTCACCGACCCGGAGGCCGTCAGCGACGCCATCCTCGAACTGGTGGGTCGGCTCCTGCCCGGCGGATGACGGTCTCTCCCCAGGCTCCCGGATCGGGGCCCCGGCCGGGTGGCTTCCCCGGGCGGCTCACCGGTATGTCTCCGCCCCCCGGGGCTCCAGAGAGCTCACGGCGGCTCCCGGGTCGAGCGGTGAGGTGGAGGGCGGCGTGAGCAGGCCCGGCACCCAGAACTCGACCGCCGTGCCGGCCCCGACAAGCCGAGAGATCCGCCACCAGCCGCCCGCCAGCCGCGCCCGCTCCTCCATGACGGTGAGGCCCAGATGGCCCGGGGACGGCGCCGAGCTGAAGCCGGCTGGAAGACCCCGCCCGTCGTCGCGAACCCGGACCTCGGTGCCCCCCGAGACCGTCCTCAGCTCGACGACCACGCCCTCCGCCTCGGCGTGCTTGCGGACGTTCTGCAGCGCCTCCTGAGCGATCCGGTACAGCACCGTGCGAGCGTCGGCCTCCGGCTCGTCGGTGATCTCGGTGCGGAGCTGCGCGTCGATCCCGGTGCTCTGGGAGAACTGATCGAGCTGAGCTCGCAGCGCGGCGGCCAGACCGTGCTGCTCCAGGGTGGGCGGATGAAGCTCAAAGAGCAGGTCGCGCAGGCGCCCGGTCGACTGGATGACCAGCTGCTGGAGGGCGTCGACGTTCCTGTCGCCATCTGCACCGTCGCGCCGCCTGACCACCTCCAGCCTGAGGTTGATGGCGGTCATCAGCTGGATGACGTCGTCGTGCAGGTCGGCGGCGATGCGGTGGCGCTCCTCTTCCTGGGCCTTGACCAGGTGCGCCAGCAGGGAGCGGCGCTGATCGTCCACCCTGGTCAGCTCGGCGACGGTGGCCTGCAACGCCTCGTTGACCTTGGCCCTCTCGATGACCACGGAGACCACGTCGGCGATCGACTGGAGCCATTTGAGGTCGCTCTCCGAATGGGAGCGGGGGACGAATGAGTGCAGGAAGAGGGCGCCGTACGGAGATGCGCTACCCCGGATGGCGACCATCACCGAGCTGCGGACCCCTCGCTCACGCAGCGGCCCGCTCAGCTGGATGTCGCTCTGGGCATAGTCGGTCACCGCAAGCGGCGCGGCGGAGGCGAGCAGCCTCTCGGTGAGAGGGGAGTCGCTCACCTTCCATGCGCGCGGCAGAGACGGCGAGCCGAAGGAGGTCAGCCTGACCATCCGGTCTCCGTCGTAGCGGTAGAGGGCGCCGAGATCGGCGCCGAGGGCCCGGGCCGCGACCCGGGTGGCGCTGCCCAGGATGGCCTGCGGTCGGTCGGCGGTCAGACCCCGGCGAGCTATCCTGGCCAGCCCGCTCTCCTGGGCGGCGTACGCGCTCAGCTTGGCGTCGCTCTTCCTGCGCTCCGAGACGTCCTGGAAGACCAGCACCGCGCCGGTGGCGCGGCCCTCCTCGATGAGAGGGACGGCGGAGTACTCGACCTCGAGCGGCGACCCGTCGGCCCGCCAGAAGGTGGCGTCGAGCCGCTGGTGTCGCGCCCCGTCCCTGAGTGTGCTGTGGATGGGGCACGCCTCGGCGGGATACCTTGCCCCCGATGGAAGCGTGGGGTGGACCGCCGCATGCCACTCCGCGCCCAGCAGCTCGGCCTCGGTCCGACCCAGCATCTCGCAGGCGGCGCGGTTGACGAGGCGACACGTCCCCTCCAGGTCCACGACGCAGATTCCCTCGCCGGCCGAGTCGAGGACCGCCTCCTTCTCCCGGCTCAGACCCTCCACGGTGCGCGCCCAGCTCCGGTTCTCGAGCAGCGCCAACAGTTGCAGGGTCAGCAGCAGCAGCATGACCACGAAGGCCAGCGCGGTGAGGACCGGGTCCACCCCGACGCCGGAGACGAGCTCGTAGACGGCGCCGGTGATCGCGCCCGTGAGCCCGACATAGGGAATGACAACCAGCAGGGTGCTGTCGTGGGCGGCCGCCGGCACCGCCGTGGCCTCGTTGGCGGGCCACAGCGGCGCACAGGCGATCCACGCGTACCCGAGGAGCCAACCGGCGTCGATCCAGTTGGTCACCCCGAAGGTGCCCCTGAGGGTCATGTAGGTGAAGGTGCTGTCCGACACCGTGATGGCGGCGAACCCGAGGCCGAGCAGCACCAGCTCGTAGGGCACGGGGCGCATCCGGTAGAGGACCGCGAAGGCGATGAGGCTGAGCAGCAGCACGTCGGTGATCGGATAGACGATGTCGAGGACATCGCCCAAGGAGTCGAGGCCGCTGGTGGCGATCAGAGGCCGGAGCACGAACGCCCAACTGACGATCAGGAGGGAGCCGCCGAGCACCAGCCCCTGGAGGACGCTCAGGCTGCGCAGCTTCGCCCACGGGCCGCGCCAGCTCAGCACCCCGGCGAAGGCGAAGGGGATGGCCGTCAGGTACCCGACGTCGGCGAGGGATGGGAACGGCACCGCATGGCCCATGACGGCCTCGATGACAAACCAGATGATGCCGCCGCCGGCCTCGAAACCACATGAGGCGGCCACCAGCCACCAGGTGAGTCGCCGCCCGTCGCGGGCCCGGGTCGCGGCCACCGCGCAGCTCACCGCGGCCGCGCCGGGCAGGAGGACCTGAAGCAGGTCGTCGGCGACGAGGGTGAGGTGGACCCCGCCCCAGTCCATCCCGAACCAGCCCGAGGCGAGCAGCGCGAAGAAGCCAGCCGCGGCGAGGCGCAGCACCGGTCGGTGCCCCCACCTAGCCATCGACGCCATGCAACCACCAGGGTAGGAGGGGGCGTGCCGATCCCGGTGACCCGGGTGTCGCAGCCGAAAGCCAGCCGGGTGACGGATCACCGGCGCCCTCGCCTCCGCCCCAAGCTCGCCGGCCGTCCCGACGGTGGGGCTCTCCCGGAACCCCAAGCCCGGTGGTGATCGCAGCCCCGACGATCACGGCCAGCAGGCTCGGCGGCCAGGGCATGGGTGACCCGGCCCGCGGCCCGACCCAGCGGTTTGACGGGGCGGACGAGGCCCCCTTAGAGTCAGCTAATGCATCCCCTCCCTGGAGTTCGAGCATGAGCGCCCTCCCCGCGTCCGCGGCCACCGGACCCGACGCGCCGGCGACCACCGACCCCGGTCAGGCCTGGCATGGGGCCCCCGATCCCCGCCGATGGATCGCGCTCGCCAGCGTGCTCACCGCCCTCTTCATGGCGCTGCTCGACGTCTCCATCGTGAGTGTGGCCATCCCCGCCATCCGGACCAATCTCGCGGCCAACGACGCCGACATCCAGTTCGTCATCGCTGGCTACGGGCTCGCTTATGCGGTGACCCTCATCACCGGCGGACGGCTGGGTGACATCTTCGGCCGCAAGCGCCTGCTCATCTTCGGCATGGGCGGCTTCGTGCTGGCGTCAGCGCTCTGCGGGCTGGCCCAGAGCGCCTTGATGCTCGACCTCTCCCGCGTCCTCCAGGGCGTGATGGCCGCCCTCATGTACCCGCAGGTGCTCAGCATCGTGCAGGTCACGTTCCCTCCGCACGAGCGGGGGCGCGTCTTCGGGTTGCTGGGGGCGGTCATCGGGATCGCCACCATCGCCGGCCCGCTGGTCGGCGGCCTGATCATCCGCGACGACCTCACGGGCGGGTCGTGGCGCTGGATCTTCCTGGTCAACCTGCCGATCGGGATCGTGGCGATGGTGGCGGCCTTCCGGGTGGTCACCGAGTCGCGGGCCCCCAACGCCACCCGGCTGGACCTGGTCGGCGCCGGCATCGCCACCCTGGGGCTGGTGCTCCTGGTCTACCCCCTGGTGGAGGGGCAGGTGGCCGGCTGGCCGCTCTGGACGTTCGTCTGCATGGCCGTCAGCCCCTTCGTCCTCCTTCTCTTCGTCCTGTACGAGCGATCCCTGCCGACCAGCGCCTTCCCGCTGGTCCAGCTCTCGCTGTTCGGGATCTCCTCCTTCCGCATCGGCCTGCTCATCTCGCTAACCCTGCTCGCGGGCATCCCGGCCTTCTTCTTCGCCTTCAGCCTGCTCGTCCAGGTGGGCCTCGGCTTTAGCGCCCTCAACGCCGGGCTCACCACGGTCCCCTGGAGCCTCGCCACGGCATTCGCCTCCATCATGTCGACCCGGCTGGCGCCTCGCTTCGGCAAGTGGACCATCACCGCGGGCGCCTCCATGATGGTGGTGGGGATCGTCGCGGTCATGCTCACCCTGCACGCGGCCGGCACCGGGCTGACCGGCTGGGACCTCATCCCCAGCTTCCTGATCAGCGGGCTGGGCATGGGCACGGTGGTGGCGCCACTGCTCAACATCGTCCTGGCGGGCGTGCCCCCGCGCCACGCCGGCTCGGCCTCCGGGGTGCTCACGACCTTCCAACAGCTCGGCGGAGCCATGGGCGTCGCCGTGGTGGGGGTCGTCTTCTTCGGGCTGCTGAGCGGAGGCGCCGCGCCCGCGGCCTCGGCGGCGACCCCGGCGCTGCGGGCACAGCTCACCCAGGCCCACCTCTCCCCGGGGGCGGTGACCGGGGCGGTGGCAACCTTCACCCGCTGCTTCGAAGCGCAGGCATCCTCCACCGATCCGCAGCAGACCACGCCGGGGTGTCCGTCGACCGCCGCCACCACGTCGAGCCCCACCGCCTCCGCCTTCTCCGCTGCGGCCTCGTCGGCGCTCGCCAGAGACTTCGTGAGCGCACTGGAGGTGCTCCTCTTCTTCAACATCGGCTTCTGGGGGCTGACCGCGCTGCTGTCGCTGGCGCTGCCGCGGACGCGTCCCCAGGGAGCCCGCGGAGGAAGCACGGCGCACTGACGGAGAGACCGAGGTGGGCTCCCGGCGTGGGTGTCAGCCCCAACTCAACCGACGCCGAGATGAAGGGACTTGGGGATGCCGAAGTCGGCGCCCAGCAGCTGGGCGAAGGCTCGGGTGGGGTCGGCGAGGCCCACCCTCCCCATTCCCGGAACGGCCACCCAGAAGCCGGGGCAACCCCAGGTACCCCCCACCGTCGCGACCGGTGCGCCCGCCGCCCCCGTGAGGCGCACGGCGAAGTCTGATCCACCGGTCACCAGCCCGCAGCTGACGGGTGCGTCCGGCGCCGCCGGCAGGATGTCGAGCGTCGAGACCAGGGCGTCGATCTGCGAGGCGTCGGACGACTGGCCCAGACCGGCGGTACACGGACCAGCTCCGCACTGGCCGCTCCCCGCGCTCATCCGCGCGACCGCACCGGGGGAGATCAGCGACCCCGCGGGGCGCGCCGGGAAGTAGCTGATCATCGCGTCGACCCGGATCCCCACCACCTGGCCCGCGACCTGGGCGACGGTCACCTCGAGCTCTGGTGACTGGATCGAGGGCGTGGTCGGCGAGAACTCCCAGACCACCACGCTGACCTCGCCAGCGAGCGACGGCCCGCCCCCGCCGCGGACCACGACGGAGCCGCCCGCGGGCGGATTGGCAAGCTCCCATCCGCACACCCCGCTCATCGTTCCCGGAACCGTCCACAGCGCCGATAGGTCGACCAGATCGGGGTCAGAGTAGGTGAGCCCCGGGATGTCGAGCTGCGGAGCGCCCGGGAGGGGCGAGGGGAGCGCTTGAGCGCCGGAAGGGACACGGGCCAGGGCGAGGATCTCGATGGCCTCCTGCTCCGCGGCGGCCCGAGGGTCCGCGCTCAGGCCAGACGCGGCCTGGCCCGCGCCCGCGCTCGTCCCGGCGGCGGAGTAGCCGCCCACGGCCCGATCAGCCCCACGGCGGACATCACCACCAACCGGCGCGGGCTCCAGTGACGACTGGGCACGCGCGCATTGTAACGCCGCGCGGCCGGGGCCGGCGGACGGCGTCGGGCGCTCCCGTCGAGGCGTCGGCCAACAGCGAAACAAGCCGGCAGGGGCTTCGGCGTGCCAGCATCCGGCCATGCAAGCAGCAGGCGCGTCCGAGAGACAGGCAGCCCAGAGGATCGCCGCCGCGCGGGCCGTGCTCGCCGAGGCGCCGGTCTTCGACGGCCACAACGACCTTCCCTGGGAGATCCGGCGACTGGCCGGAGGTGACCTCCGGGCGCTGGACCCGGGCACCTCGCTGGCCGGGCGGACCCACACCGACCTGGAGCGGCTCGTCGCGGGCGGCGTGGGCGCTCAGTTTTGGTCGGTGTACGCGCCATCAACTCTGCCCGAGGCCGAGGCCCTGGCGGTGACCCTGGAGCAGGTGGACTTGGTCCACCGGATGATCGCCCTCCATCCCGACCGCCTGGTGCTGGCCACCAACGCCGAGGACTGCCGCCGCGCCGTGGCGGGCGGCCGCATCGCCTCACTGCTAGGCGCTGAGGGGGGCCACTGCATCGCGTCGTCCCTCGCGGTCCTACGCGACCTCCACCGGTTGGGTGTCCGCTACCTCACCCTGACCCACCAGCAGAGCACCGCCTGGGCGGATTCCGCCACCGACGAGCCTCGGGCTGGGGGGCTGAGCCAGTTCGGCCGCGAGCTCGTCGCCGAGATGAACCGCATCGGCATGATCGTCGACCTCGCGCACGTCTCCACGGCCACGATGCACGCGGCGCTCGACGCGAGCTCACGCCCGGTGCTCTTCTCCCACTCATCGAGCCGGGCGCTGGTCGACCATCCCCGCAACGTCCCCGACGACGTGCTCCGCCGCCTCCATGGCAATGGCGGGGTCTGCCAGGTGACGTTCGTGCCTTCCTTCGTCTCCCAGGCCTGTCGGGTCTGGACCGAGTTGGCCCAGCGGACGATGGCGGATAGCGGTCTGGACCCCGAGGACCTCGACCAGCGGGCCCGCTTCCTCCCCGCCTTCGAGGTCGGGCATCCGCAGCCGGCGGCGACCCTGGCCGAGGTCGCCGACCACGTCGACCACGTGCGCCAGGTCGCCGGCACGGATCACGTCGGGCTGGGTGGGGACTTCGACGGCACCGACGCCCTGCCTCAGGGCCTGGAGGACGTGACCGGATACCCTCGGCTGCTTGCCGAGCTCAGCGGGCGGGGCTGGACCGATGCCGAGCTGGCCAAGCTCACGTGGGGGAATGTGCTGCGGGTGGTGGAGAGGGTCTGCGGCTAGCCGACGAGCGGTCTGACACCCCGGCGAGACCTCGCCCCGACCGGCGTCCACGCAGACGTCATCACCCTCCACGCTGCCAACGCAGGAAGACCGCTCCCGAGGGCCGATGTCAGTCGGGCTCTTACAATCACGCCAACCGATGGCCGATCTCGTCTACACCGCCAACGCCTCCGTCGACGGCTACACCGAGGACGCTGACGGTCGGCTCGACTGGTCCGCGCCCGACGAGGAGGTCTTCTCCTTCATCCGGGAGCTCGAGCGACCGGCCGGGACCTACCTGTACGGGCGCCGGATGTACGAGGCCATGCTCTACTGGGAGAGCGCCACCTCGGATGAGGGGTATGTCCGGGAATTCGCCGCGATCTGGCGGGACGCGGAGAAGGTGGTGTACTCGCGCAGCCTGAAGTCGGTGTCCAGCGCGAGGACGAGGCTCGAGCACGAGTTCGACCCCGAGGCCGTGCGCGGCCTGAAGGCGGCTGCCGCCCAGCGCATCACCATCGGCGGCGCGGACCTCGCTGGGCAGGCGCTCGCCGCCGGCCTCGTGGATGAGCTCCGTCTGCTGACGGTCCCCGTCATCCTCGCTGGCGGCAAGCCCTGGCTTCCCAGAGGCGTGAGCCTGCGCCTTCGTCTGCTGGAAACCCGGCGCTTCGCCGGCGGCGTCGTCTACCTCCGGTACCGAGCGGGGTCCTGAGGCCGCCCGGCAGCTTCCGGGTGGACGGCGCCGGGGCGGAACCTGGCCACGGCCTGGCTCTCGGCTCTGGGGATGGGCATCCGCCCCATCCGGCTCGAACCGCGCACGGCCAACGGAGCCCGTCTCATGACGCTCTCGTCGACCTCCACCGGCTGTGCCTCGACGTTGATCACGACCCGCGCGCCGAGCGGCGAGGAGAGGACGGTGGTGAGACGGGTCAGCACGCTCACGAGGGCACAGGCCTGGGGCCCGCGCCAGGGCCGATCTGGTCGCCGGCCGGGCCCTCTGGGCCGTGCTGCTCGCCGCTGGGGCGCACCCGTCGTCCCGCCGCCACCACCCGGCCTCCGCGGTGAGCTCGTCGTCGTCGGCGATGCCTGCACAGGGGCAGCCCGCCCTCCCCACGGGAGCCGAGCCTGGGCAGCTCGGCGCGGCAGCTGGCCAACCAGTGAGCCTGGATCGCTCACCTGGCGTTCGGACGCGCCGCGGCATCGAGCGGGCGCGGGCCTCGCGAACCGTGCGGCTCCGTAAGATATGGCCACGATGAGCCTGCGCACAGAGGCGCCAGCAACTCGTTTCAAGGCCACGCTGCACAGGGTCGGCAAGTCGACGATCCTGCGCTTGCCCGAGGCAGCGAGCCGGAAGCTGCCGTCGCGCGGGCAGGTGGCGGTACGGGGAACGATCAATGGCCACGGGTTCCAGACGGTGCTGGAACCGGACGGCCGTTTCGGCCACTGGATGCGGATCGAGGGAGCGCTGCAGCGGGCCGCCGCTCTGAGCCCGGGCGACACCGCGTCCCTCGAGGTGGAACCGCTCCTAGACTGGCCCGAGCCGAGCGTGCCACGGGATCTCGCGGCAGCCCTGGCAGCCGCCCCAGGGACGATCCGCGACCTGTGGCGAGAGATCACCCCGATGGCGCGCTGGGAATGGGTTCGCTGGGTCAACGCGACCCAGAACCCCGATACGCGCCAGCGACGGGTCGAGGTGACCATCTCGAAGATGGAGAGCGGGAAGCGGCGGCCCTGCTGTTTCAACCTTGCCGCATGCACCGACCCGAACCTGTCGAGGAGCGGCAAGCTCATCGAAGCTGAGTAGTGCGGGGGAGAGGAGGCCAGCGATGTTGGACTGGAACCAGGCGATCATCAAGGAATTCCACGCCAAGGACGGCAAGGGGGTCGGGGACTTCGGGAACCAGCTCCTGCTGCTGACCACAACCGGGGCGCGCAGCGGGGAGGAGCGGATCACGCCGGTCATGTACCACCGTGACGGGGAGCGCTTTGTCGTGGTCGCGTCCAAGGCGGGGGCGCCCGACAACCCCGGCTGGTACCACAACCTCGAAGCACACCCGGTGGCGAGAGTCGAGGTGGGGACCGAGGCCGGCACCGAGACCTTCGAGGTGAGAGCTCAGGAGGCGGAGGGGGAGGAGCGTGAGCGGATCTGGGCCGACCGCGTCGCCATGGCCCCCGGGTTCCTCGATTACCAGAAGAAGACCTCGCGCCGGATCCCGATCATGATCCTGGAGCGGATTCAGTAGTCCCTGAGCGGCGGTCACGCGGCGAGTCGCGGCCCGCCGACCTGAATCACCGTCGGCGGACCCGGCTGGCCGCGCCCCGCCGCGTGGCCGCCGCTGCTCCGAACCTGGGCCCCAGGCCGGCCCGCCACCCCCGGCCAGGATTGGGTCCAGGCGACGGCCAACCACCCGGAGAGAGCGCCCATGACCTACTACCGGATCGAGTACCAGCCCCTGGCCGGAGCACTGGAGAAGCTCGACGTCCAGGCGGTGATCGACGCCGTCACCGATCCCTGGTTCAACCAGACGCTCTGCGAGGTGGACGGCACCGCGGTGCGGTTGGGTGTGCTCCAGGGCGAGTTCCACTGGCACCGGCACGAGCGGCAGGACGAGTTCTTCCTGGTCCTGGAGGGGCGGATGCAGATCGAGCTGGAGGGCAGGGAGGCCGTGGAGCTCGGGCCGCGCCAGTCCTTGCTCGTGCCCAAGGGGCTGCAGCACCGGCCTGTGGTCCCCGAGCGCACCGTGGTGCTGATACTGGAGCGCACGGGGGTCATCGCGACCGGCGACTGACCCCGGCTCCCTCCGGGGAAGCCGCACCGGTGCTGGTCGGCGTCCGCTGCTCTCAGGCGGCGCCCGGCCCGGGGACGGCGCGGGCCGGGTCCAGCCATCCCGGCATGGCGGTGCCGTCGACCAGGTGGGACACCAGAGTGCGGGCGGCGTGCACCGCGAAGCCCATCCCGTGGCCGGTGTAGCCGCCCAGCAGCAGCACACCCGGGGATGAGGGCAGCGGCCCGGCGAACGGCAGCCCGTCCGGGCTGAAACCCATGATCCCCGCCCAGCGGTTGCCGACCGGCGCGGTCACGCCGAGGTCGCGCAACTCGCCGTCCAGGAGCGTCTGGATGGTGGCGGTGGGCAGGCTCACGATGCCGACCTCTTGGGCGCGGGCCCGGTGGCGCATGCCTCCGACCAGGACGCGCCCGTCGGGGAGCTGTCGCCAGTAGCGGTAGCCCCACTCCGCGTAGGCCGGCGGTCCGATGGTCGTCCCGCGCTCGGGGGCGGTGGCGAGCATCTGGGCGCGCACCGGGGCGATGGGGATCGCCGCAACCAGTTCGGCGGCGTGGGCGTTGGTGGCGATGATCACGCGTTGGGCGCGGACTTCCCCCTGACCGTGCCGCACCATCACCTCCGCACCCCCCGGGGTCAGACCGGTGACCTTCACCCCCTCGAAGACGCGGGATCGGTGCGGGGCGGCGATCGCCGCCACCAGCCGCACCGGGTCGAGCTCGCCGTCATCCGGGGTGAAGAGGCCGGCGTGCAGGTGTGCCGGATGCTCCGGCAGGTCGCGGGTCCACCGCCCCGGCAGCCCGTCCTCGGCGAGCAGGGTGGCCGCCTCCTCCAGGGACTCGGCTTCGGCGGCGCTCGCCGCCAGGGTCCAGCTGCCGCGGCGCGCGTAGCCCGCCTCGGCCGTCCCGATGAGCGAGCGGACGAGGCGGTGATTCTCACGCGTGAACTGCCACACGGCGGTGGCGAGCTCCCGCCCGTGAGCGGTGGCGGCGCGCGCGTAGTTCTCGGCCACGCCGGCGAGCAGGAAGCCGGCGTTGCGGCCGCTGGCACCGGCCGCGAGATGGCGGCGCTCCAGGAGGATGGCGTCCAGATCTCGCTCCCGACACCAGTGCAGTGCCGCCACCCCGCTGATGCCTCCGCCGACGATGCAGACGTCGGCCCGCTCCGGGGGTGGGTCCGGACGGGGGAGGGCCCGCAGCTCTCCCCAGACGGGCGGGGTGGCCGCGTCCGGGGGCAGCGATGGTCCGGGCTGGAGGCTCTCCATGCGGCGAGTCTGCGCGCGCCAACGCTCCCCGGGCTGGCCCGTCCGGGTCGGAGACCGGGCGGCCCGTCAGCCGGAGGGGCACCCTCGACGGGAGGTCCGGGCGGTGACGACCGCCCGTGGCCGCTACGCTTCCGGGATCGGATGGAGCCCGTCCGGCGGTGCGACCACCACCCGCCCCGCGCGCACCACCACGTCGATGTCAAGCAACCGGCCGATGTCCCGGAGTGGATCCCCGGGGCATGCCGCGAGGTCCGCGGCCGCCCCGACGGCCAGCTCGCCGAGCTGACCCTCGCGCTGGAGCAGCCGGGCGGCGAGCAGGGTCGCGCTCTGGATCGCCTCGAGCGGGCTCCAGCCGAGCTCGACCAGGATGCCGAGCTCCTCGACCTGGTTGACGTCCTCCCACTCGAAGCCGCCGACGTCGGTCCCGCACACGATCGGCACCCCCGCCTGCCGGCAGTTCTCGACCGACCGGCGGTGGATCTCGGGGACCTGGGTCCAGGGGGCACCGCGCTCGGCGGCACGGTTGCCGCTCACCTCGCGAGCGACCAGGAGCGTCGGCACCAGGACCGTGCCGCGCTCCGCCATCGCCCGGGCGGTCGCGGGGCGGATCGAGTAGCCATGCTCGATCGAGTCGGCTCCGGCGGCGACGGCCATCTCGGTTCCGGTCGCCTCCGAGGCATGGGCGGCGACGCGCAGGCCCTGGCGGTGGGCCTCGTCGACCAGCGCGTCGAGCTCGGCCTGGGTCCACGGTGGAGGCGCATCGAGGTAGCCGTCATCGGTGAGGTGCAGCCCCCGGCCCTGGGTCGCATACACCTTGATCCAGTCCACCCCGCGGGCGACCTCGCGGCGCACCTCACTCCGGCAGCCGTCGGCGCCCTCGCACTCGGCGACGCCAACCGGGAATCGCCAGTCGCTGCGGTAACCGAGAAGGGGGTAGGTCCCGGTGCGCCCGATCGCCGGTCCGGCGACTAGGAGCCGGGGTCCGGGCACCACCCCCTCGGCCACCGCGTCCCGGATGGCGACGTCGGCAAACCCGCAACCCTCGGTGCCGAGGTCGCGCAGCGTGGTGAAGCCGTGCCCGAGTGCGATCCCGAGCGACCGCACCGCCCGGACGACCCGGTGGGCGGGTTCCTCACGCAGGATCTGGTGCGCGTACGCCGCGCGGGTGCGATTGCCCTGGAGCAGGAAGTGGGTGTGGGTGTCGATCAGGCCGGGCAGGAGGGTGCGGTCACCGAGGTCGACGAGCTCGGCGTCCGCCGGCACGGGGCCGCCCACCTGCTCGATCCGGTCGCCGCGGCAGACCACGACGCCGTCGGCGATCGCCCTGCCGCTGCGGATGTCGAGGACCCGCCGGGCCCGGAACGCGACCTCCTGCGCGGCGACGGCTCCGGAGCCTGCCGGCTCGGGGGTGGGTGGGCGCCCAGACGGCGGCAGCGCGGAGGACGGCGTCACGGCGGACAGATCATCCCCCAGGCGAGGGAGCAGGGGCCGGGGGGGGCGATCGCCTCGCGTCTTGAGTGGGGGCTCCCAGAGCCCGGAGGCCCGCCGGTCACAGTTGGCCGGCGTATTGCTCCGGCCAGGTGCCTCCGCCGTCAGTCGTGGCCAGGATCTCGGCTGTGTCGGATCCGCAGCCCCCCGGGCCCGGGGTTGTGAACACGCTGCCGACCACCCACCCCGCCCGGGGGCTGAGGAACGCGGCGCTCGCCACGGTGGTGAGGGGGACTGGCAGAACCGGGCCCAGCACGCTGCCGCCCCGGGTGGCAACGACCATCTCCACCCCGCCACAGCCGAGGGCGGGGGTGTAGCCGAGATACGCGGCCGCGCTGGTCGAGACCACGCTGAGCGGGCCGGGATAGGTCCCGGGGCCCTGCGGCACGCTGTCCCCCCACCGCTGCCCCTCGATGTACGGCTCGTCGAGCACCACCTGCCAGTGGGCGCCGTCGACGCTGGCGACGCTCACATAGCCCTCATGTCCCAGCGCCCCGCCCTCGCCGTGGAAGTAGACCCACACCGCCGACGGGTGGGCGCATTCCACCAGCGTGTCGTCGGCCGCGGCCACCCCGGCGACCGCCGGCTCGGAGAAGGCAAGGGACCAGGTCAGGCCTCCGTCATCGCTGCGGTAGACCGCCCCGGGGACACCCAGCCACCCCTCACTGGAGTCGGGGAAGCACATCAACTCGGCGTTCGACGGGGCATTCAGCTGACGCCAGCTCGCGCCCCCATCGCTGGTGAGCACCACGCTCCCCCCGGCGGGAGGGGCTTCGCTCCCATCCTCCACGGGAGCCCAAGCCACTGCGGCGCTGCCGACGATGCCCCAGCCCTCCAGCGGGCTGACGAAGTGCACCGACCAGAGCGGGAGTGATGGCTCCCCCAGCGACCGCCAGAGGACGCCGCCGTCGGTGGTGCGGTAGAGCGTCGAGCTGGCGACCACCCAGCCGTCCCGGCTGTTCAGGAAGTCCGACCCCAGCAGGGGCTGGCGGGAGTCGAGCTCGACCCGCCATTGGCGGCCCCCCGTCGTCGTGGCCAGTACGACATCCGGGCCCACCACCCAGCCCACCTCGGACGAGACGAACTCCACGCTGGTGCTTCCCGGCAGACACGGCGACGCCTCGTCCAGGTCGGCACACGACTGCGCGCTCGGGCTGTAGGGGGGGCTGAGGTCAGGACCTGGCGGGGCGCTCCCGATCGGGTCGGGAGAGGCGACACCCGCCGTCGGCGAGGTTGCCAGCGCAAACGGGGAGTGGGCTCGAGGGCCGAGGCAAGGCTGGCGGGGCGCAGGCGACCGCAACCAGCCCGACACTCAGCGCGGCGACCGCGCTCAGCCTACCCACGGTGAGAGGGGAGGCTGGGCCTCCCGGCTGGGGCTGCGGCTCCAAGCCGCCCACCGACGCAGACCACACTCATACGACGCTGGCGCCGGAGCAGATGTGACGGCGGCGCCACCTCAGCAGAGCGGCGCCGAGCCGCTCAACACCTGCCAGGTGCCGTCCGGGCCCCGGGCCGCCTGAAGCGTCATCGAGCCTGACTGGACGTCGGCAGCCGGCCCCACGATGCGGATCACGCGCCAACCGGTGGTCGGGATGTCCGACCACACGGCACCGTGAACCGCGAACCACTCAGCTGCCGCGATGGGGGAGGCCTCTCCGCCGGTGTCCCTGGTCAGCGAGATGCTGAAGCCCCGGCTATGGGAGCACGGAGAGGGGGATGCAGGCGGGGTCGTCGAGGTGGTCACGTGATCTTCCGCAGCCGGCAGCGCAGCATGAGGAACATCGGCACCCGGCCCCACCTCGAGGCCCGCTCGGACCGGGGAGCGGGCTCGCTCAGCCTCTCGACGACGAATCCCGCCGATTCGAGCGCGGCGAAGTAGATCTCGAGGTCGTACGCCCAGCCGGCGAACTCCATCGACAGCCCATCGCGCTCGGCGACCACCTCGAAGCGCCGGGTGCCGAGGTACGAGCCGTCGATCACGAACGGCGCGGCGTCGTCGTCTGCGGCGAAGCGGCCGGCGTTCTCGATCGGATGGGTGACGCAGACCGCAAACCGGCCGCCCCGCGCCAGAACCCGCGCCGCCTCGCGGATCGCTGCCGGCATGTCATCGACATCCATCAGCGAGTTGTAGGCGACGACCAGGTCGAAGGCGCCGGCCTCGAAGGGGAGGGCCTCGGCGATCGCCACGAGATAGCGACCCGCCGGATCGGCGTCAGCGGCACTGGCCACCAGTGCCGGGGAGACGTCGACGGCGGTCACCGTGTGCCCGCGTGCGATCAGGTCGCGGGCGACGCGGCCCTCGCCGCAGCCGACCTCGAGGGTGGCCCGCCCCGGACCCGGGACGATGCGGTCGAGGAAGTGGTCGCGGTATCGCCGGTAGAGGTCCAGGCCCGGACCGCGCGCCCACGCCAGCCATTGATCGGAGCGGTCCTCCCACCCCTTGCTCACCGGCTCCACCTCCCTGCGCTACCGATGCGGGCGGCCATCATCATCATCGTCCTCCACCCCCCGTCATATAGTCGCTCGGTTGCGGGAGCGGCTCGATGGAGGCAGGCGGTGACGGAACCCCAGAACGCGGACGGACTGCTGCACGACCTCGAGGAGCAGGAGCGCCGGCTCGTCTTCCCGAGCTTCGGCTACGACGATGCCTGGCGTCTCGGGGCCCGGCTGGTCGAGCTCGCCCGTGAGCGGCGGGCACCGGTCGCCATCGACATCCGCTGTGGCGCCCAGCAGCTCTTCCACTGCGCGCTGCCCGGTTCGAGCGCCGACAACGACGCCTGGATCGACCGCAAACGGCGGGTCGTCGAGCGCTATGGGGCTAGCTCCTACCTGGTGGGGACACGCTTTCGCGGGCGGGGCAGCGCCTTCGAGGAGTCGTCGCGGCTCGACCCTGACCTCTATGCGGCGCACGGAGGCTCGTTCCCGGTGCGCCTCAGTCGTGACGGCCCAGTGGTCGGGACGGTGACGGTCTCCGGGCTGCCCCAGGCCGAGGACCACCGGCTGATCGTGGACGCGCTGGAGCCGTACCTGGACGGGGGGACAGGGCCCGGCAACCAGCGCCGGTAGGGCGCCGTCGGGGCTGGATCGAGGCGGTGCAGAGGCCGAGGCCGGGAGTGCCGGCCGCTCCGCCGGGACCTGGGCGCGCCTGGCAACGGGGCGTTCGCCCCGACCGCCCGACAATGCTTCGGGACACTGCGACCGTACAATCGCGGACAATGCAGAGTGGCGCCGCGGAGGCCCTGGCCGTCGTTCACGAGCACATCCTGGTCTGCAGGGCATGCCCGCTCCACGCGCGCCGCACCCAGGCCGTCCCCGGGGTCGGGCCGGCGACGGCCAGGATCATGGCGGTGGGGGAGGGGCCCGGCGAGAACGAGGACCGGATCGGCAAGCCCTTCGTCGGAGCCGCCGGGAATGTGCTGACCAAGCTGCTGGAGAGCATCGGGCTGCGCCGCGAGGAGATCTACATCACCAACGTGGTCAAGTGCCGCCCACCGGGCAACCGCGACCCGGAACCCGGCGAGATGGAGGCCTGCTCCTCCTTCCTCGATGCCCAGATCGAGATCATCCGGCCGGACGTCATCCTGATCCTCGGCCGCCATGCCCTGGCCCGGCTGCTCCCGGGCTCCGGGGGGATCACCGGTCTCCACGGCCGCAAGGTGGTGCGGGGCGACCGGCTCTACGTCCCGCTGTACCACCCCGCCGCCGCCCTCTACCAGGCCTCGCTGATGCGCACCCTGGAGGAGGACATGCTCAAGGTGCGCGACTACCTGGACGAGGCGGAGGCCCGGCGCCGCCGGGTTCCCGCCACCGCGGCACCTGACTCCTCCGAGCAGGCCCGCCCGGCGGAGCTCCCGTCCCGCGACCAGCTCAGCCTCTTTTGACACTCTCCAGCCCGCCCGAACCACCCGCGACGCCCACGCCGGGCGGGGTCGACCGCCTCCGCCTGGTGGCCCTGGGCGGGCTCGGTGAGATCGGCCGCAACCTCCTCGCCATCGAGTGCGGCGAGGACATCGTGGTCGTCGACTCCGGTCTGATGTTCCCCGAGACCGAGATGCTCGGCGTCGACCTGGTCATCCCCGACGTCGGCTGGCTGGTGGAGCGCCGCGAGCGGGTGCGCGGGATCGTGCTCACCCACGGCCACGAGGATCACATCGGCGCCCTTCCCTACGTCCTGCCGCGCCTCGACGTCCCGGTCTTCGGTACCGCGCTCACCCTCGGCATCCTGCGCAACAAGCTGCGCGAGCACCGCCTGCTCGGCAGCACCCGGCTGACCACGGTCACACCCGGCGACACGGTGCAGCTCGGCGCGGTCGCCGTCGAGTGGATCCACACCACCCACTCGGTGCCGGACTCCTGCGCCCTGGCGCTCCACACGCCGCTCGGCGTGATCGTCCACAGCGGCGACTTCAAGGTGGATCAGTCACCCGTCCACGGCGAGCCCCCGGATCTTGCCCGCCTGGCCCGGCTGGGTGACGCCGGGGTTCTCCTCCTGCTCAGCGACAGCACCAACGCCGAGGTCGAGGGGATGACCCCCAGTGAGAGCTCGGTGGGGCCGGCACTCGCCACCCTCATCGGCGGCGCCGAGGGCAGGGTCCTGGTCGCCACCTTCGCCTCCAACATCTCACGGCTCCAGCAGGTGATCCGCGCCGCCGAGGACGCCGGCCGCCACTGCCTGGTGATCGGGCGCTCGATGCTCAACAACGTCGGGGTGGCCCAGGAGCTCGGCTTCCTGGAGGTCGCCCGCGGCACCGTGGTCTCCCTGCGGCAGGCCGACCGGCTCCCCGACCGCGATCTCTGCATCCTCTGCACCGGCGCTCAGGGCGAGCCCCTCTCCGCGCTGAGCCGGATCGCCGGCGGCGAGCACCCGCTGGTCTCGCTGCACCCCGGCGACACCGTCGTGCTGAGCGCCAACCCCATCCCCGGCAACGAGGAGGCGGTCCACCTCACGGTCAACAACCTCGACCGGCTGGGAGCGCACACCTACCGGGGCAGCGCCCATGGGCTCCACGCCTCGGGGCACGCGGCCCGCGAGGAGCTGCGCCTCCTGCTCACGCTCTGCCGGCCCCGGTACTTCCTGCCGGTCCACGGTGAGTACCGGCACCTGGCGGCCCATCGCGGGCTGGCGATCGCCTCCGGGGTGGCCCCCGCCAACGTCGCGGCGGTCGACAACGGGAGGGTGGTGGAGGTCGACGCCGAGGGTCTCCACGTGCTCGACTCGCGGGTCCCCGCCGGCTACGTCTACGTCGACGGGCTGAGCCTGGAGAACGCCACCGACGTCGTCTTCCGGGACCGGCGCCAGCTCGCCGAGGACGGTCTGATCATCGTCCACCTCGCCGTCGAGCGCTCCACCGGCGCCGTGGTGGGCGGGCCCGAGCTGATCGCACGCGGCTTCGTCGAGGACGGCGACGGGGCGGCCCTCTTCGAGGAGGCGCAGCAGCGGGTCCGCCAGACCCTGGAGCACCTCTCTCCCGACGCCGGTTGGGCGGTCTGGAAGGGGGCGGTTCACGAGGTCCTCAGCCGCTTCCTCTTCAAGCGGACCAACCGGAGGCCGCTCATCCTCCCGGTGGTCACCGAGGTCTGACCAGCCGCCGGCTGTCCCCAGGACCGACAGATCATCGCGCCAGCCGGCCTCGGTTGACGCTTGTTTTGCTGTGCCGGTCAGCCTATCCTCGCTTAGTCCGAAGGTACGGAGAAGGATGGGGTCGATGAGCACATTTGCAAGACCGCTCGCAGTCCTGATTGCAGTGGTTGCGGCCGTCGTGCCGGTTGCGGCGGTGGCGGCCACACCGGCAACCTCAGTCGGGGCCGCGCCCGCGTCGTCGAATGTCCTCTACGACAGCACGCTGACCCTCAGCAGGGTGGGCAACCTGCCCAGCGTCGGCGGCGAGGCCTACGCCTTCGCTGAGTTCGGGAATCAGGTGACGCTGACCCGTGCCGCCAAGGCCGGCACCGTGGTGGTCACGCTCAGCTCCTGGGCGTGCCAGGCCGGGACCTGGTTCGGCGACGACTGTGCCACCGCGGCCGGCGCGAAGTTCACGGAACCGATCACCCTCAACATCTACGACGCGCCGACGGCCACCACGCCGCCCACGGTCGTCCCGGGTGCCCGCATCCTGTCGGTCACCAAGACCTTCTCCATCCCCTACCGCCCGTCAGCCAACGCCACCAAGTGCACGGGCTCGAGCGCGGGCGCGTGGTTTGACAAGCCACTCGGCTCCTGCTTCAACGGACTGGGGACCAACATCACCTTCAATCTCACCTCGCTCCACCTGAGCCTCCCCAAGAACCTCGTCTTCGGGATCGCCTACAACACCAGTGATTACGGATACGCGCCGTACGGCGACAGCACCGCGTGCCACAGCACAGCGCAGGGCTGCCCGTACGACTCCCTGAACATCGGCCTCTCCCAGGACCCGACCAACCTCAGTCGGGGCACCGACCCCAATCCCGGCACCGTCTTCCAGAACTCTCCGCTGGCGGGCGAGTACTGCGATGGCGGGGCCGGAGGCACGAGCGTCTTCCGCCTCGATTCGCCCGGCACCCCCTGCTGGGGTGTGAGCACCTCCGATGAGGCGCCCTGGTACATCCCGGCCGTGGAGCTCACCGCGGGCTGATTCCCCGATGCCCCGACCCGGCGGTGGTTCCAGCCACCGCCGGGTTGACATCGGCTCCGGGGCTGGGCGCCCAGGAGGGGATGGGACGGGCCCCGGGGAGCGGCCGAACCGTCCGAACGCCCATTCGCAACCGCTCCGGCCCTGCTACGATCGACGCGGCCCGCCGCCTTCCCCACGTCGCTCACACGAGGCTCAGAGACCGACATGCCTCCCCGGACCCAGACCCGCCCGCGCTCCCGGCCGGCGCGCCCCGCGCCCCGCAAGGCGGCGGCACGCCGCCCCTCCAAGCCGCCGCGTCCCCCACTGATCAGCGCCGACCAGCGCCGCGAGCTCAGCGGGATCGGCCTGGTCGGCCTGGGGATCCTGCTCGCGGTCGTGCTCGCCCTTCCCGCCGGCGGGACGATCGCCGGCCCGGTCCACAGTGACCTGCTCGGAGCCCTCGGGATCGGCGCCTGGCTGATCGCCGCCGGGCTGGTCCTCACCGGCGCCCGCCTGCTCGGCCGCCGGGCCTGGACCGGGGGCGTGCTGGCCGCGGCCGGGAGCGTCGTGGTGGTCGTGGCCATGCTCGGCTTCTGTGGGCTGGTCGTCTCCGGCAGCGCCGGCTCGGTTGGCCGGCACCTCAGCGCCAGTCTTGCCGACCGCCTGGGCGGACCCGCCACCGGTGCCCTGATGCTGCTGCTGGTCTGTGCCGGCCTGGTGCTGGCCGTCGAGATGCGGGTCGCACCGGCGCTCGGGGCGGCGCGCGACTGGCTCTCCAACCGCGCCGCCGCCAGCGCCGCTCAGCCCTACCGACGGACCCCGCCCAAGGATCGGGAACCGGTGGTCCGGCTGACCGGTGTGCCGGTGCGGGCCGGCTTCATCCCCGCCCCGGCCCACCTCCCGCCCGCCGAGGAGGGGCTGCTGCCACTCGACCCAGTGCCCCCCGCGGTGCCGGCGGACGAGCCCGCCGAGGCCGGTCGCGGCGGTGTGCCGCCGGCTCCCGAGAGCTTCACCCGTGAGTTCGAGGGCACGGTCGAGGCCCGCCCGCTGGGACCGATCCCCGAGATGACGGCGCTCCACGGGGAGACGCTCGGCGAGGAGGAGGCCGAGAAGGTGTGGGTGCTGCCCGGCACCGAGCTGCTCGACGTGGTCGGCGGCAAGCGGGAGCGCCTGGAGAAGGAGGTGCAGGCGACCGCCGCGCTGATCACCAGCACCCTGGCGTCGTTCTCGATCCAGGCCAGGGTGGTGGGCGCCAACAGCGGACCGACCGTCACCCAGTACGAGCTGCAGCCCGCCGCGGGCGTACCCGTCCGCAAGATCGTGGGAGCTCAGACCGATCTCTCCCTGGCCCTCGCCGCGCCGATCCGGATCCAGCCCTTCATCCCGGGCAAGTCGGCGGTCGGCATCGAGGTCCCCAACAAGGCGGCCCAGCTCGTCTCCCTCAAGGAGATCGTCACCGCCCCCGCCTTCTCCGATCCCCGCAAGCGGCTGGCGGTGGCCCTCGGCGCCGACGTCTCCGGGCACCCCGTGGTCGGCGACCTCTGCCGGATGCCCCACCTGCTGGTGGCCGGCGCCACCGGGAGCGGCAAGTCCGTCTGCATCAACTCGATCCTGGGCGGGTTCCTGCTCCAGGCCACGCCCGCGCAGCTCAAGCTGATCCTGATCGATCCGAAGCGGGTCGAGCTCTCCACCTTCGCGGACGTCCCCCACCTGCTGGTGCCGGTGGTGGTGGAGCCGGAGGCGGCGGTCGCCTCGCTGCGCTGGGCGTGCAAGGAGATGGAGGAGCGCTACAAGCTCTTCGCCAGCCACGGCGCCCGCAACATCGCCGCCTTCAACGAGCGCGCCCCCGGGCTCGGCCTCTCGCCGCTCCCCTATGTGGTCATCGTCATCGACGAGCTGGCCGACCTGATGATGGTCGCGGCCGGCGAGATCGAGGACCTGGTCTGCCGGGTAGCCCAGCTCGCCCGCGCCGTGGGCATCCACCTCATCGTCGCCACCCAGCGACCGTCGGCGGACATCATCACCGGTCTGATCAAGGCCAACATCCCGAGCCGGGCCGCCTTCGCCGTCTCGAGCGGAGTGGACTCCCGGGTCATCATCGACGAGATGGGCGCCGAGAAGCTGCTCGGCCGGGGCGACATGCTCTACCTGCCCATCGACGAGGGCAAGCCGAGGCGGCTGCAGGGCGCTTTCTGCTCGGATCGCGAGCTGGAGGCGCTCATCGACTTCTGGAAGCAGCAGGGGAAGCCGGAGTACCAGGAGGAGGTCTTCCAGGTCGAGGCCACGGTCTCCTGGGCCCGCGACGCCGGCAAGCGCGACCCGCTCTTCGCCAAGGCCGCCCACACCGTCGCGGCCGAGGGGCGGGCGGCGGCGTCGCTGCTCCAGCGCAAGCTCAACATCGGCTACACGCGTGCCGCCCGCCTGGTCGACCAGCTGGCCGAGCAGCGGGTGGTCGGCCCCTTCGAAGGCAGCAAGTCCCGGGAGGTCCTGATGGACGTCCTCCAGGTGGACGAGCTGCTCGCCGAGCTGGGGGAGGAGTAGGGCCGGCCCCGGAGGAGCCGGCCCGGCATGGCGGCATCCGATCGAGCCGCTCCGGCAGCCGAGGAGTGCGGCGCACTCGTCGATCGAGTAGCCATGGTGGTGGTGGTGGCGGGTGAGGGCCGCGGGCTGCCGGCGGGAGAGCTTGCCGAAAGCGCGGTCGAAGTCGATCAGCTCGTCCTGGAAGAGGACCTCCCGGGGGGTGTCCACGTCGCGGTGCCGGCGGACCAGGAGGCCCCGCCGGTGGTCGATGCAGTGAATGACGCAAATGCGGGTCATCCAGGCCCGGCGGCGCTTCGCTCCTCCAGCCGGGGCCAGGCTCTCCGCGCCTTGAGAAGCGCCCCCTGAGGGCGTCCTCGGCATCCCCCGTGGTTGCGCAGGATGCTGTGGGCGATTCCGTACAGCGCCCCCGCTGGGCGTGCAGGCAGAGGTCGAAGCCCACGCAGTCGAGCCCCGCGGCCCGCTCCTGGGTCGCGTCCGGCATGGCCGCCTCCCCGAGTTGGTTCATACAACACAGGGCGGACCGCGGGCAGAGTCTACTGACAGGCGCTGCTATCCTTCTTTCCCGGCATGGCGCAGGAATTCTCGTTCGACGTCGTCAGCGACTTCGACCATCAGGAGATGGTCAACGCCGTCGATCAGACCCGCCGGGAGATCCAGACTCGCTACGACTTCAAGGGTGTGACCGTCGAGATCACCCTGGAGAAGGAGCAGCTGGTGCTGCTCACCGAGAGCGACATGCAGCTCCGGGCCATCCTCGACGTCCTCCAGAGCAAGCTCCACCGGCGCGGCATCGACCTCAAGGTCCTCGACCCCCAGAAGCCGGAGCCGGCGGCCAAGGGCAACGTCCGCCAGGTCGTGAAGCTACGGCGGGGCATCTCCGAGGAGCTGGCCCGCACCCTGACCAAGAAGATCCGCACCGAGCACCCCAAGGTGCAATCGCGCATCCAGGGCGACCAGCTGCGGATCGTCTCCCGGGAGAAGGACTCGCTCCAGGGCGTGATCAAGGCGCTGCGGGAGATGGACCTCGAGGTGCCGCTGCAGTTCACCAATTACAGGTGAGCGACGGTCCCCTTCTGGTTGCCACGTTCCCCGGGAGCGCGGCGCTCGGGCGCCGTCTGGCCGAGCTCGGGCTCAGCGTGGCGGTCGCCGAGTCCTGCACCGGAGGGCTGCTGGGGGCGGCGCTCACCGCCGTGCCCGGCGCCTCGCGCTACGTGCGCGGCGGGGTCATCGCCTACGCGGACGCGGTGAAACTGGACCTCCTCGACGTGGACGCCGAGCTCCTGGCCCGGCTGGGCGCGGTCAGCGCAGAGGTCGCCGAGGCCATGGCCCGAGGGGTCGCCCGGCGCCTGGGCGCCGACCTCGGCATCGCCGTTACGGGGGTGGCCGGGCCGGGCGCGGAGGGGACTTCCAAGCCGGTCGGCCTCATCTACGTGGCCGCGTGCCTGGAGGGGCGGGTCGACGCCGCCGAGCTGCGCGAGAACGGCGACCGCGAGGGCAACCGCGCCGCCGCGGTGCGGGCCGCTCTCGACCTCGGGATGCGGCTGGTCGAAGGCCGTGCCGGGTCGGGTCACAAGGCCTAGCCGGGCCAGGCTGAGGCACCCCGGGAGGGTCGGCTAGACTGACCCGCGTGACCACCCCCGATCCCCGCCCACGCCGCTCCGTCGAGGACTTCCACTTCGGAGCGAGGGTCGTCTCCGCGGACGGCCGCCACATCGGCTCCCTCAACTTCATGATCGTCGACGGCGAGAGCTTCGACGTCCGCGCCATCGTCGTCAAGGAGACCCACGGCTTCTCAGGGCACCGCGTTGCCGCGACCGCCCTGATGGAGGACGACATCTCCATCCCGGTGAGCGCAGTGCGCGACGTGACACGCGAGCAGATCACGCTCGCCATCACGTCCGCCGAGGCCCGCCGGACCGAGCCGTATCTCACCTATCACTACGCTCCCATCGAGCGCGGGGACTCCGGGCGCCTGCTGGTGGCTGACCTGGGTGAGACGGGCTACGCGCCCCACCTGGTGGAGGAGGCACACAAGCGCCTCGACGAACTGGAGATCCACCGCGGCGAGAACGTGATGCTGGGGCTGACCGGCAAGAAGCTCGGGACCGTCCGGGACCTGGTCCTCGACGAGGGTGAGCTGGCGGGGATCGTGATCCACCCGGTGGGTTTCTTCACCGAGGACGTGCTGCTCCAGGTCCGCTTCCTGGGCAGGAGCGACGACCTCGCCCTCTTCGCCCAGCTCACCGAGGCGGACGTCGCCCGGCTCACCCCTTTCCATCCGGGTGCGAACGCGTAGCTGGATCGGCGGAGCCCCGCTCGAGCCGATTCAGTACGCGAGGGGGGACGCGCTGCATTGCCCGGAGCGGGTGCCGGTCATCGAGTTGCTGTAGCCGCCATCCGCGGGTGCCGGTCTGTTGCCATTGGGCTATCCGACGGGCGCGCGGCACCGACTCTCGCCAACCCCTGTCGGAGTTCAGTGACTCTGTCCGGCTAACGGTTCCGTGATTTTGGCCGGTTCACCGGCGCCATGGGTGGTTGGTGGGGGGCTTCCAGGGCAAGTCCGAGGGGGGATCTGCCGGCCGCCGAGTCGGGACCGGCGGCAGTCGAGGAGGGCGCGGCCGGGCTCGGGCCGTTGGCTTCGCGTGTCGCGCAGGCGAGAGGGGGGCGGAGAGGCGGAGGCCAGCTGGATTCCGTTGTGGAAGACGTGGAGGGTGCCGTCGAAGCGCTGATGGAGGTCGACGCGGCAGCGGGCGTAGCTGATCCGCTGGCGGTTGGGCGGGATGTCCATGACCACCGCCCCGAGCCGGACGGTGTTGTCGTTGGCGACGCGGCGCTGGTACTTGAAGCAGAAGACGTCGTGGAGGGCCCGTCCCCGGGGCCAGGGCAGCCAGGCGGGAGTGGGATCTGCCGGAGGCGCGGTGAAGCGGCGGTTGTGGCGGGAGAGGTAGCGCTCGAGGACCACGCTGGCCTGCTCCTGGGTGGAGGCGTCGGCGAGCCGGAGCTCGCTGGTGAGGCGGTCCTGGAAGGTGCCCCAGAGGCGTTCCACCCGGCCCGTGGCCTGGGGAGAGCGAGCCCGGATCCAGCGCACGCCCAGTTCCTCGAGGAGGCGGCCGACCTGGGTCGGGGTGCGCCGGCCGGTGAGCTGCTCCTCGAGAGTGGGGGTCTTCTTGGTCGAGTAGAAGATCGAGTGCTGGTCGCTGTACACGGCCATGGGGATGCCCCGGCGCCGCACCACCTCCCGGAAGAGCTGAAAGTACCCCTGGGCGTCCTCCTGCTCGCGGAAGCAGGCCCAGGGGACCAGGCCGGTGGCGTCGTCGATGCCGCCGATCAGGGTGAGATAGGGCCCCCGGCCCTCCAGCCAGTCGTGGCGGCTGCCGTCGACCTGGAGCAGCATCCCCTCGCGCGGATAGCGGTCCCGCCGCTGGCGGTGCCGGGCGGGCCGCCGCTGCCGCACGCTGGCCACCCCGGCCCCGGCGAGGATCCGGTGGACCGTGGGGCGGGAGAGGACGATCCCGTGGTGCTCGGCGAGCATCTCGGTGAGGTGCTGGCGGTTGAAGCCGGCGTAGGTGCTGGTGGCCAGCTCCACGACCCGGGCTGCCACGGCCGGATCGAGAGCGTGGGCCGGTCGGTGCCCACGGTTGCCGTGGGCCAGGGCCGCCGCTCCCCGTTCCCGGTACGCGGCGCGCAAGCGGCGCACCTGGCGGACGGAGACGCCAAGCAGCTCGGCTGCCTCCGCTGAGTTCACGATCCCGGCCTCCAGATCGTTGAGGATCAGAAGGCGCTGCTGCTCGGCTGCGTTCAAAGTGACCGAATCCTCCATGGGAGGACAAAGTCACAGAACTCTTAGAACGGACGTTTTCTCAGAACGCCCACAGACTCTCGCCAACCCCTTGCGCCGCGATCGCCGACCCGGTAGAGTACGCGAGACGTACATCTGTTCGAAACAGTCGCCGTCGACGCCGCCGCAGGAGATTAAGCCGTGACAAGCACACAACAGAGTAGTACCATTGATCGTACAATGGAGGTGACCGGGCGGCGAGCGGCCGCCACCACGGAGGCGGACGCGGTGACGACAGAGCGGGAGCGAGCCCTCTCGACGGCCCTGAGCCAGATCGAGCGGAGCCACGGCAAGGGCGCGATCATGCGTCTGGGGGACGTCCAGACCCAGCGGGTGGAGATCATCCCCACTGGCGCGCTCACCCTCGACATCGCGCTCGGCGTGGGCGGCATCCCGCGCGGTCGCGTGGTCGAGGTCTTCGGGCCGGAGAGCTCGGGCAAGACCACCCTGACCCTCCACGTCATCGCCGAGGCCCAGAAGCGGGGAGGGGTGGCCGCCTTCATCGACGCCGAACACGCCCTCGATCCCCAGTACGCGAGCCGGATCGGGGTTCGCACCGAGGAGTTGCTGGTCTCTCAGCCCGACACCGGGGAGCAGGCGCTGGAGATCGTCGAGGTGCTGGTCCGCAGCGGCGCCGTCGACGTGGTCGTCATCGACTCGGTGGCGGCCCTGGTGCCCAAGGCGGAGATCGACGGCGAGATGGGAGACAACCACGTCGGCCTGCAGGCCCGGCTCATGTCCCAGGCGATGCGCAAGCTGACCGCCGCCATCAGCCGGTCGAACACGTCGGTGATCTTCATCAACCAACTCCGCGAGAAGATCGGCGTCATGTTCGGCAATCCCGAGATCACGAGCGGTGGACGCGCCCTCAAGTTCTACGCCTCGGTGCGGCTGGACATTCGCAAGATCGAGACCATCAAGGTGGGGCTCGACGCTGTGGGCAGCCGGGTGCGGGTCAAAGTGGTCAAGAACAAGGTCGCGCCGCCGTTCCGCAACGCGGAGTTCGACATCCTCTACAACGAGGGGATCTCCTTCGCTGGCAGCGTGCTTGACATGGCGGTCGACGCTCGGATCATCGACAAGAGCGGTGCCTGGTTCTCCTACGGCGACCTCCGGCTCGGTCAGGGCCGGGAGAACGTCCGCGACTTCCTCAAGCAGAACCCCCAGCTCCTCGAGGAGATCGCGGATCGGGTGCGGGTCCACGCCCTGCCCGCGACCCCAGCCCCCGAGGAGCCGGCGGAAAGCTCGCCCCCAGTTCCGGTCGCCTGATCGGTGCCCGGCAACCCCAGCCATGTCCCTTAGCAGGTCGGGGGGCGTTCGCGGCCGTCGCCCCGGCGCCCCCGCGGCGGTCGACCCCGAGGACCGCCAGGCGGCCACGGCAATGGCCCAGCGCCTGCTGGCGATCACCGATCGCTCCCGGCTCGAGCTCTTGCGCCGCCTCGAGGGGAGGGGGTACGCGCCGGCCACGGCCACCGAGGCCGTGGACCGGATGGCGGCGCGGGGCTGGGTGGATGACGGGCGCCTGGCCGAGGACCTGGCCCGGCGCCGTTCGAGTCACGGCTACGGGCGGCGCCGGGTGCTCGCCGACCTGGTGGCGCGCGGGGTGGATTCCGAGACCGTCAGCCGGACCGCCGCCGAGCTGACGGCCGGCCAGGGCGAGGCCATCCGGGCCGCCGCCGCGCGGCTCCGGCACGGGCAGGCTGGGCCGCCGGCACCCGACGAGGTCCGCCGGCTCGCCGCCGCTCTGCAGCGGCGCGGCTTCGACATGGCCGACATCCGGACCGAGCTGCGGCGGCTCTGCTCCAACCTGGACGGACAGCCGGACAGCGAGGCCTGAGGCGGCAGCGGTCAGGCGGCGGGCACAGCGACGGCCGGGCCGCGATCCTTGCGGACCAGGGGACCGAGCAGGAGGTAGGTGGCCGTCACCAGCAGCAGTCCGAAGACCACCAGCCCGTCGAAGGACGCGAGGCTCACGGCGAGCCCGCCCAGGGCGGCGCCGGCTGCGCCCCCCGCGGCCAGGGTGACCGTGTAGAAGGACATCAGCGCCGAGCGGTCGGCGGTGTGGGACTCCGAGCAGTTGGCCAGGTAGGCGACCGCGGCCGGCCCGAACCCGGCCATCCAGAGGATGCCCAGCGCGGCCACGGGCAGCAGGGCGATCAGGGCGACGTGGGGGAGATGGTTGGCGAGCAGGAGCGCCAGCGAAAAGAGCCCCGCCCCGGGCACCGCTCGTCGCATCTGGCGCACCGGGCCGAGGCGTGGGATCCATGGCGTCCAGAGCGCGATCCCGACGACCAGGACGGCGATCCCGCTCACCAGGATGAGCGAGATCAGGCGGGGATCGAGGTGATGCACCAGGCCCTGACCCGCAACCGGGGCGTGGTGGAGGAGGGAGGCGAGGTTGGACCCATAGGCGCCGAGCAGCGCGAAGGTGCCGACCCAGGCGGGCAGGAAGCTGCGGATGGGGCCCGGTCCGAGGACGTCCCTCAGCAGCGTCGACAGCCGGGTCACCGGCAGCGGGGGCACGTGGGCCACGAAGCGCAGGCACACCAGGCCGGCAGCCAGGTAGACGGCGGCGAGCAGCAGGAACCCGCCCCGCCCGAGATAGTGATAGGCGAAGGGCCCGAGGGCGAAGCCCCCGGCGTACCCGGCCAGGGTGGAGGCCTCGAAAGCGCCGCTGGCCCTGGCCCGGATCCGGAAGCTCTGCGAGGTCGCGGCGGCGATGGCCCCCAGCGCGGTGGGGACGAAGGCCGCCGCGGCGACCCCCTCCAGCAGCCGGGCCACGAAGATCTGCTGGGGGTGCACCGAGGCTGCGACCAGCAGCACGCCGAGCATGCCGATCAGCGGCCCTCCCACCACGAAGATCTTGCGGCCGAGCCGGTCCGCGTAGCGCGCCAGGAAGGGGGCGAAGACCATCTCGGTGAGCGCCTGGGCCGCGCCGACCAGCCCGATGGTGGTGCCGTGAGGGCGGCCGTGAGCCAGGTCGGCGAGGTAGAACTGGACGGCCACGGTCACCCCGGAGGCGGCCACCCTGATCAGGGCGGTGCCGGTCAGCAGTGCCGGGATCGACACCCGCACGGTGTCACGGAGCCCCTGCTCCAGCTCGGCGACCCTGTCCGGGGCCGCGGCGGCGTCCCCGGTTGGGGGGACCTCCACGTGGTGACCGGGTGCGGCACCCCCCGTCAACGGCGGCACCGCGCCCCGCCGGACACCGCGCGCCGATCGCCCCGCGCTCCCGCTGCAAGACCCGAGGCGGCTGCCCCGGATCGCACCGGCTCGGCGCTGCGCGTCATCTGAAGCCTCCCACCTGCCGTGTCGGTCACCCAACCCCGAGATCGGCAAAGCCTGACGGTGGCCCTGCTCTAGCAATTCTGACGGCGGCACTGCCGATAGGGGCCCTGGGTCCGTACAATGCCGTCACATCCCCGGGGACCGTCCGGCGACCGGCGCCGGTTCGGTGGTGAGCACGGGCGGGTGCCGCACCGCTCACGACCTGCGTCTCCAGGGTGGCGCACCGAACGAGGTGGCGGGCCACCTCACCCCCCGACAACTCCGAGGACATCTCCCATCGACATCCTGGCCTATGTGGCCCTTGGGCTGGGCGTGGTCATCGCCGTGTCCGGCCTCCTCTACGCCCGCCGACTTCGCGATCAGGTCAGCGCATCACGCGAGCTCGAGATGGGGCGCCTCCACGAGGAGCGCGGAGCGGCCGAGCAGGAGCGCGCCTCGATCGTCCTGGCCGCCCGCGAGGAGGCACACCGGCTGCGTTCGGAGTCCGAGGCCGAGGTGCGCGAGCGTCGCGCCGAGGTGGCGCGGCTGGAGCAGCGGCTCGCCCAGCGCGAGGAGGGGCTCGAGAAGCGCAACCGGGACGTCGAGCAGGGGGAGCAGCGGCTGACCCGGCGGGAGGAGGAGCTGGAGCAGACCCGGCAGCAGATCGAGGACGAGCGCGCCGGGGTCGGGCGCGAGCTGGAGCGGGTCGCCGGGATGAGCCAGGACGAGGCCCGGGCCGAGCTGCTCCGCGGCGTGGAGGCCGAGCTCGACCACGAGGTCGCCGAGCGCATCCGGGCCTCCGAGCGGCGCGTCCGCGAGGAGGCGGACGAGCGGAGCCGCGAGATCCTGATCACCACCATGCAGCGCCACGCCTCGGAGCAGACCGGAGAAGCGGCGGTGACCGTCCTCCACCTCCCGACCGACGATCTGAAGGGCCGGATCATCGGCCGCGAGGGCCGCAACATCCGGGCCCTCGAGGCGGCCACCGGGATCGACGTGATCGTCGACGAGACCCCCGAGGCGGTGGTCCTCTCCGGGTTCGACCCGGTGCGCCGGGAGGTCGCCAAGGTGGCCCTTGAGCGGCTCTTCGCCGATGGCCGCATCCACCCCGCGCGGATCGAGGAGGTGGTGGCCAAGAGCCGGGCCGAGATCGCCGACCGGCTCCGCGAGGAGGGTGAGGCCGCCTGCCAGGAGGTCGGCATCTCGGGCGTCCACCCCGAGCTGGTCAAGCTGCTGGGCACCCTCCGCTATCGGAGCGCCTATGGGGCCAACGTGCTGGTGCACAGCAAGGACACCGCCGCGGTGGCGGGAATGCTCGCCGCCGAAATCGGCTACGACGTCCAGGAGGCGCGCGAGATCGGCCTCTTCCATGACATCGGCCATGCGGTAGAGCAGCACGTCGAGGGGTCGCACGCGGTCATCGGCGGCGAGATCCTGGCCCGCCTGGGCCGGCCCGCGGCCGTGGTCCACGCGGTGCGGGCGCATCACTACGACGAGGAGCCGCGGACCATCGGGGCCTTCGTGCTGATGACGGCGGATGCCATCACCGCCTCGCGGCGGGGTGCCCGCCGGGAGACGCTCGCCTCATCGATCAAGCGGCTGGAGCGCCTGGAGCAGATCGCCGACGAGCTGCCCGGAGTCGAGCGGAGCTTCGCCATCCAGGCTGGCAAGGAGCTCCGGGTGATGGTCAAGCCCCAGGAGGTCGACGACGACCGGGCGCAGATCATGGCCCGCGAGATCGCCAAGCGGCTCCATGCCGAGGCCAGCTACGCGGGCCGGATCAAGGTGGTGGTGCTCCGCGAGACCCGGAGCGTCGAATACGCCAAGTGACCGGCGCGGCGGGGGTGCCCGGGTCGCACCCTTCGTAACAATCGGGTCGCGAGCCCGGAGCGCCGACCTTGGGTGAGGACAATCCTCACTCACGACTATGCTTTCGTCGTCGCAGGGAACTCAGCAACCGCCCACACAGGGCAGGGCAGCGCTCGTGGAAATCCTCAAGGTCTCGGCCAGCAGCAAACCGGTCTCGGTGGCCGGAGCCATTGCGGGGGTGATCCGCAGCCAGCAGCGGGTGGAGGTGCAGGCCATCGGTGCCGGCGCGATCAACCAGGCCATCAAGGCGATCGCCATCTCCCGGGGCTACGTCGCCCCGGGAGGGATAGACCTGGTCTGCATCCCCTCGTTCATCGACATCTCGATCGATGGCGAGGAACGCACCGGCATCCGGCTCCTGATCGAATCCCGCTAGCGGCCGAGCGGAGCTCAGCCGCCGAGCTCGGGCACCTCCACCCAGGGGTGAGCCGGCGAGCCGGGCTCACCCGGCCCTGTGATGATGCCCACGCGGCTGCCGCTCGAACTCCTCGCCGGCCCAGTCGGTGCCATCGTGGCTCTCGAGGGACTCAGCGCTGCCCAGCGGCGGGCGCATCACCGAGGGGCCGAACACCGAGTCGGGGTAGGGGGAGTTGTGGCCCAGGCCCGAGCCCTCGTTCTCCGGCTGCACCGCCTTGGCACACAGCAGGACCACGAAGAGCACGGCGAGCACGGCGATGACGATCAGCCCGATCACGGCGCCATGGTCGCACGGCGCGGCAGCCTGCGTCCGGGCGGGGCTCGACACGGCCGAACGCCGGACCCGTCTGAGGGTGCGGAGTTCCGCCTCAGCGGTCCCGGTAGCCCCGCCGATAGCGAGAGCGCCAGCTCGTGCTCTCGGGGTCCTGACCGCCGCGCGCCCGCCTCCGGAGGTCAAACAGGACGGCACAACCCGCCAGCACCAGCACGGCGATCGCCACCCACATCGGGTGCCATTGCGCGCCGGCCGTGCAGCATTCGCGGGCCCATCATCGGGGCGGAGGCCAGTCCTCGTCGCCGCCTCGCAACACGTGCCTGCCCCAGCGCTCCAGCAGGTCGGGGTCGCCCTCTCCGTGCTTGCGCGCGTTCAGTCCCGTCCACAGCCGGAACGCCAGCAGTCCGATGACGGCGAGCACGACGAGCCCGATGGCCAGCGCCTGCTTCATGGTGCTTTGATTCTGGCACGCTGGGCGCGGCCGGACCCCGCTGAGCCGACCGGGTGCCGCGCAGGCCCCGCGAGGACATCGGGACCCGCCAGCCGTTAGTCTGGTAAGCCTCTGATGGCCACACCCCTTCCCCTGCTCAGCCCATCCGCCCGCGGCTTCCAGGCGATCCCCCTCGCCGAGCGCCCCGCCGGCCGGCAGCCGATCGTCCCAGTGCTGGGCCGGCCGCCGCGGGTCCACCTCTGGCACATCGGCTGTCAGATGAACGACGCCGACCACGAGATGCTGGCCGAGCGCTTTGCGGAGATCGGCTTCGTCCCCGACGCCGCGCTGGACGATGCGGATCTCGCAGTGCTGATCACCTGCGCGGTGCGGCAGAACGCGGAGCAGAAGGTCTACGGCAAGTTCCGCGACCTCATCGAGTGGAAGCGAGTGCGCCCCGGCCGCGCCATCGCCATGACCGGCTGCATGGCAGTCGAGCACGGCTCTGCGCTGCTCCGCAAGCTCCCCGAGCTGGATTACCTCTTCGACGTTCGCGACTGCGACGGCTTCTTCGCGCGGCTCCAGTCGCTGCACGGCAGCGACCTCGATGGCCCGGTCCCCATGCCCGCCTCCGACCGGCTGCTCGCCTACGTCTCGGTGATGGGCGGCTGCAACGAGATGTGCACGTACTGCATCGTCCCCTTCGTGCGCGGTCGCGAGACCAGCCGGCCGGTGGGGGAGATCGTGGAGGACGTCCACCGCCTTGTCGAGCGGGGGGTGCGCGAGGTGACCCTGCTGGGTCAGAACGTCAACTCCTACGCGGATCCCGGCAGCGGGGCCGGGTTGCCCGAGCTGCTCGCCGCCGTGGATCGCGTGCCCGGGCTGTGGCGGCTGCGCTTCCTCACCTCCCACCCGCGCAACGCGGTCCCTGAACTCTTCGAGGCGATGCGCGACCTGCCCACCGTCTGCGAGCAGCTCCACCTGCCGGTCCAGGCCGGCGACGACGAGCTGCTCCGCCGGATGCGCCGCCTCTACACGGTCGACGACTATCTGGCCAAGATCCGGGCCGCCCGGGCCACCGTCCCCGAACTCGCTCTCACCACCGACATCATCGTCGGCTTCTCGGGGGAGACCGAGGCCGAGTTCCTCGGCACCGAGGCCCTGCTGCGAAGGGTGGGATTCGACGTCGTCCACCTCCAGGCCTACTCGGTCCGGCCCGGCACGGCCGCGGCCCGGCGCCCCGACGACGTCCCTCTCGAGGAGAAGAAGCGGCGCCTCAACCACCTCCTCGACCTCCAGCGCCAGATCGCCCTGGAGCGCAACCAGGCCCTCATCGGCGGGCGGATCGAGGTCCTGGTCGAGAGTGTGACCGCGGACGGACGGCCGTTCGGACGCACCCGCCAGGGGAAGATCGCCCTCCTGCCGGTGGGGGCGGCGGCCGCCGGCGAGCTCGTGGAGGGGCGCGTCAGCGCCGCCAGCGCCTGGCAGCTGAGCGCCGCCGTCGAGGCCGCCGCGGCCTGAACGACGGTGGTGCGGGTGAGGGGCCGAGAGCGTGCGACGCCCCCGCACCTGCGCGCCGAGAACCTGCCCGCGCCCGACCCTACCATCGGGCTCGACGACGCCGGCGACACCCCCATCCTTCGCGAGTACCGCGCCGTCAAGGCCGAGCATCCTGACGCCCTGGTCCTGGCCCGGCTCGGCGACTTCTACGAGCTGTTCGGCGCCGACGCCGAGCTGGCCGCACCGATCCTGGAGGTGACCCTCACCGGGCGCGGCTTCGGCAGCGCGGGCCGGCTGCCCATGTGCGGAGTGCCCCACCAGGCGGTCGCGGTCCACCTGCGCCGGCTGCTCGACGCCGGCCACCGGGTGGTGCTCTGGGACCAGGTGGGGGAGGTGGTGGCCGGGCGGCTGGTGCGGCGCGAGGTCACCCGCCTGCTGAGCCCCGGCACCGCCGTCGACGCCGATCTCCTGGAACCCACCCGCGTGGCCCGCCTGGTCGCCCTCGGCGAGAGCGACGGGCAGGTGGGCGTGGCCGCCCTCGACCTGGCCGGCGGCGAGCTGGTGGTGACCGAGGTGGCGGGGGGATTCGGCGCGGTGGCGCTGCGCGACGAATTGGAGCGGCTCGACGTCGCCGAGCTGCTGGTCGTCGACCCCACCTCCCTGCCCCCCGCGCTCCTCCCCGCCGCGGTCCGGACCGCGCTGCCGATCCCTCTCTTCGACGGCCGCCGGGGGGCGGAGCGGCTCGCCGCGGCAACCGGCACCGCCAGCCTGATCGGGCTCGGGCTCGAGGAGATGCCGGTGGGGGTCCGCGCCGCGGGTGCGGTCCTCGGCTACTGCGAGCGCGCCCGCGTCTCCCTGGAGCCGGGCCTGCTCCGGGTCGTACCCCGGCAGGGCGGCGAGCTGATGCGCCTGGACCCGCCGACCCGGCGCAACCTCGAGCTGCTGGAGCCGCTGGGCAGCGGGCCCAGCCTGGCCCAGCTCCTGGATCGCACCCGGACGCCGATGGGGGCCCGGCTGCTCCGCCGCCGCCTCCAGGAGCCGCTCACCGAACCCGGGCCCATCGGGGCGCGCCTGGAGGGAGTCGCGGCGCTGGTCGGTGACCGTCCGCGGCGCGAGGAGCTGCGCCGCCGACTCGGTTCGGTCCGGGACCTGGAGAGGCTGGTGGGTCGCACGGTCCAGGGGCTGGCCACACCCCGCGACCTCGGTGCCGTGCGCGAGGCGTGCGCGGCGCTGCCGGCCGTGGCCCGGCTGCTCGGGGACCTGCCCGGCGAGCTGGCCGGGCTGGCCGGGACGGCCGTGCCACCCGTGGAGGTGGAGAGCATCCTGAGGGCGACGTTGGTCGACGACCCGCCCCCGACCTCGCGCGAGGGTGGCTTCATCCGTGACGGGGCAGATCCTGAGCTGGACCGGCTCCACAGCTCCGCCGCTGAGGCCCGCGACTTCATCGCCGGGCTGGAGGGGCAGGAGCGGGAGCGCACCGGCATCCGTTCGCTCAAGGTCGGTTACAACCGGGTCTTCGGCTACTACATCGAGGTCCCCCACGCCCACCGGGAGGCGGTGCCGCCCGACTACGTGCGCAAGCAGACCCTGGTCGGCGCGGAGCGCTACATCACCCCCCGGCTCAAGGAGCAGGAGAGCGTCGTGCTGAGCGCCCGCGAGCGCGCCGTGGCCCGGGAGCTGGAGCTGCTCGCCGAGGCGGTGCGGCGGGTCACCGCCCACGGGCCGGTGCTGCTCGGTTGCGCCGCCGCCGCGGCCACCGCCGACGTGGCCCAGGCGCTCGCGGCCGTCGCCGACGACGAGGGCTGGGTGCGGCCCACCGTCGACCGCTCGACGGTCACCGACATCGAGGCCGGGCGTCACCCCCTGGTCGAGCGCAGCCTCGGAGCTGGCGCCTTCGTGGCCAACGACACGAGCCTGGATGTCGCCCATCGCATCGTCGTCCTCACCGGGCCGAACATGGCGGGCAAGTCCACCTACCTCCGCCAGGTGGCGCTGATCACCCTGCTGGCGCAGGTCGGCAGCTTCGTCCCGGCGCGCCGCGCACGGCTCGGCGTCTGCGACCGCATCTTCACCCGGGTGGGCGCCCAGGATGACCTCTCGGCCGGCCTCTCCACCTTCATGGTCGAGATGGCCGAGACCGCGGCCATTCTTCGCCAGGCGACCGCGCGCTCGCTGCTCGTCCTCGACGAGATCGGCCGGGGCACCTCGACCTACGACGGGCTCTCGATCGCCCAGGCCCTGGTCGAGCACCTCCACGACTCGCCGCAGCTCAACTGCCGCACCCTCTTCGCCACCCACTACCACGAGCTGACCACGCTCGCCGAGCGGCTGCCCCGGGTGGTCAACGCCCGCGTGGAGGTGGTCGAGGAGGGGGAGACGGTCACCTTCCTGCATCAGATCCGCCCCGGCGGCGCCGACCGCTCCTACGGGATCCAGGTGGCGAGGCTGGCCGGCTTGCCGGCCAGCCTGCTGGCCCGCGCCCGCGAGGTCCTCGGCGAGCTGGAGCGTCACCGTCCCCTCGAGGCCGACCGGGAGGCGCCCGCCCAGCTCGATCTGGGCCTGGCGACGCCGCCGGCCACCCACCCCGTGCTGGAGGAGCTCGCCGAGCTCGACCTGGACGGGCTCACCCCCCGCGAGGCCCTCAGCAAGCTGGCCGAGCTGCAGGAGCGGTTCGGCCGGTGACGGCCCCCATCCGGCTCCTCCCCCCGCAGGTCGCCGACGCCATCGCCGCCGGCGAGGTGGTCGAGCGCCCCGCCGCGGCCGTGAAGGAGCTGTGCGAGAACGCGCTCGACGCCGGTGCCGGCCGGATCGACGTCGACCTCGAGGGCGGCGGGCTGGTCCGCATCGTGGCCGCCGACGACGGGGCCGGCATCCCGGGGGACCAGCTCCCTCTGGCGGTGGCCCGGCACGCCACCTCCAAGCTGGCAACGGTCGACGACCTGGCCCGGGTCAGCAGCCTGGGATTCCGCGGCGAGGCTCTGGCCAGCATCGCCGCGGTGAGCGACCTGCGCCTCACCAGCCGGCCGGCCGGCTCGGAGAATGGGTGGCTGCTGCGCTGCCGCGCCGGCGAGGTGCTCGAGCACCGTCCGGCCGCGCGCGCGCCCGGGACCACGGCCGAGGTGCGCGATCTATTCCACAACACGCCGGCGCGGCTCGCCTTCCTGCGCGCCGAGCGCAGCGAGGCGGCGGCCGCGATCCGCGCCGTCAGCGATCTCGCCCTGGCCCACCCTGAGGTGGCCTTCACCTGCCGGAGCGACGACCGCCTCGCGCTGCGCAGCCCGGGGGGAAGCCTGGTCGATGCCGCCGCCGCGGTGTTCGGGCGCGACGCGGGTGAGCTGCTGGTCGTCGACGCACCCGGGGAGATCGCGGTCGGCGGTCTGATCGGCGAGCCGCGCAGCCATCGCGGCACCCGGACCGGCCTGGTGATCGTGATCAACCGGCGGCGGGTGCACAACCGCGCCCTGGTCGCGGCGGTGGAGGAGGCGTACGCGGGGCTCCTCCCTGTCGGCCGGCATCCCTTCGGAGTGGTCCAGGTCAGCCTCGACCCCACCCTGGTGGACGTCAACGTCCACCCGACCAAGCGCGAGGTCCGGCTCCGGGACGAGGGCCGCGTCTTCCGTGCCGTCCAGCGGGCGTGCTGGACCGCCCTCCAGGAGGCCCGGCTCAGCGCGACGGGCACCCGGTTGCCACAGCTCGGCGGCACGGCCGGGTCGCTCCTCACCGGCGGCGCCGGCGAGGCGGAGGCGGAGCTCGAGCTGCGCGACGGCTTCCCCGCGGGCCGCGCCGCCGGCTTCGCGGAGGCCGTGGCGGAGCCCCCCCCGACGACCTCCTCGGCGGGCCAGCGCCTGGCCGACCTGGCCCCGCTGCGCCCGCTCGCCCAGACCGCGGAGGGATGGCTGGTCGCCGACTCGCCCCGGGGCCCGGTCATGGTCGACCCGCACGCCGCCCACGAGAAGATCCTCTACACCGAGCTGATGGGGGAGAGCGAGGCCGCCGCTCGCGAGGGCCGGCCCGCGTCCAGCCAGCTCCTGCTCGTCGACGCGGTGGTCAGCGTCGAGGCCTCGGCCCTGGAGCGGCTCCCGGAGTCCCTCGACACCCTGACCGGGATGGGTTTCGAGCTGGAGCCCTTCGGCCCCGGGCTGGTCCGCTGCCGGGCCGTGCCGGCGGCGGTGGGCCCGGCCGCCCCCGAGCGGCTGGTGCGGGACCTGCTCGACAGCCTTCAGGATCCGGCCGACCCGGCCACCCGGCGCCGCCGGCTGGCCGCCCTGACCGCCTGCCACGCCGCCGTCCGTCTCGGGGACCGGTTGGACGTCCGCGAGCAGGGACGGCTCCTGGAGCGCCTGGTGGCCACCCCGGGAGGGCTCACCTGCCCGCATGGCCGGCCCACGGTGGTCGTCCTCGACAACCGCAGCCTCCGCCAGGCCTTCGGCCGGCCGGCGGTCTGACCGACCGGCCGCGGCGGCCGCGGCCAGTCCGCTCTGGTGAAATCTGTGCCAGGCTACCCCTAGAGGGGGCAGGCCGACGCCCCGGCGCGAGGTTCGATGGAGCAGACCCCCGTCGCCAAGATGCTGCCGCCGGCTCGACCGGCGGGCAGCCTGGCGCGCCCTGCGCTGGCAGCGCGGGTCGCCGACGTCCTCGGTCGGCGACTCACCACCGTGATCGCCGCGGCGGGATACGGCAAGTCGACGCTTCTCTCGTCCTGGTGGGAGATGGCGCCGTGCGCCTGGTACACGGCCGACCCCACCGACCGCGACATGCCGACCCTGGCCCGTCAGCTGGCCGACGCCCTGAGGCTCCGCGTCCCCGAGCTGCGCAGCGGGCTCGCCCGCGCCATCAGGGGGATCTCGGGCCCCGACGCGGATCAGCCGGCTCACGCGGATGCCCTGGGCTCACGGCTGGCCCAGGTGGTGCACGCGCACGTGGACGGCGATCTGATCGTGATCATCGATGACGTCGACGAGTTGGGCTCGGCCAACCCCTCCGCCCGGCTCATCGAGGCCTTCTGCCGCCACGCGCCACCCCGGCTCCACCTCGTGCTGGCGGGCCGCAGCCACCTCCTCTTCCCGGTCGAGAGGCTGCGCGGTCAGGGCCAGCTGCTCGAGCTCGGCGGCGAGCAGCTCGCCTTCACCACCGACGAGGTGGCCGAGCTGGTGCGGCAGCGGCTGGGAGCCGAAATGCCCGACCTCCCGGAGCGTCTCCACCGGCTCGCCGGCGGCTGGCCCGCCGCGGTCATCCTGGCGGTCGAAGCCCTGCGGGAGACCCCGCGCGCGGGCTGGCCGGCGGTGCTCGACGGCCTCGATCGCACCCGAACCCCGCTGTTCGCTTACCTGGCCGAGGAGGTGTTCGCCCACCAGACGGCGGCGTTGCGGGAGGCGGTCGGCCGGCTGGCCATCTTCGACCAGTTCACCCCCGACCTCTGCGACGCCATCGGCATGGTGGAGGCGCGCTCGGTGGTCGCCGACCTGGCGGGTCAGAGCCTCTTCGTGGAGAAGCGTCAGGACGGCTCCCTGGCCCTGCGGCCGCTGATCCGCGACTACGCCCTCCACCATCTGCCCCTGCCCGCCTCGACCGCGCGCGAGCTGCGCCTCACCGCCGCGGCCTGGCTGGCCCGCACCGGCAGCCCCGACGCCGCGGCCCGGATGCTGCTCGCCGCCGGGGCTCCCGACCACCTCGCCCGCTTGATCGGCGACGAGGGGGCGAGCCTGCTCGCCGCCGGTCACGTCGCCACCGTCCTCGAGACCTGCCAGGCCATCCCGGACGGCCTCCGCACCGCCGCGGTCGAGCAGGTCGAGGGGGAGGCTCGACAGATCCAGGGTGATTGGAAGGGGGCGCTGAACTGCTACGAACGCGCAGCCGGCGGCCGCGAGCCGCTGCCCGCACCGCTGGCCCGGCGGATCGGGCTGCTCCACTACCTCCGCGGCCATGTCGACACGGCCCTTGCGGCCTACTGCCGGGGGCTCGACGACCCGGAGGCCGACCCGGCCGAGATGGCGTCGCTGCTCGCCTGGACGGCGACCGCGCACTGGCTCCGCGGCGACGTCGACGCCTGCCGGGACCTGGCCGCCCGGGCGCTCGCCGCAGCCGAGGGCTGCGGCGACCGCAGAGCCCTGGCGGCTGCGCACACGGTGATCTCGATGCTCGCGGCGCTCGACGGTGACCGGCGGGCCAACGACGCCCACTACCTGCTGGCGCTCCGGGCTGCCGAGGAGGCGGGCGACATCCTTCAGACGGTGCGGATCCGGACCAACCGCGCCTCCCACTTCCTGGAGGAGGGGTCGTACCCGCAGGCGCTCCAGGAGCTGGAGGTCGCGGTCAGGCTGGCCGAGCTCACCTCCTTCGCCAACTTCCACGCTCTCAGCCTCTGCAACCGGGGCGAGGCCCGGATGCGGATGGGCCGGCTGGACGAGGCGCTGGTGGACCTCGAGGCGTCACGCGACCGCTACCAGCAGATCGCCTCCGACATGGTCGCCTACCCCCTCTGCCTGATCGGCGAGCTCCACCGGGAGCGCGGCAACCTGGTCCAGGCCAGGGCGGCGTACGAGGAGGCGGTGAGCATCGCGGAGGGCTCGGGGGACAAGCAGGCGCTGGTCCCCGCGCTGGCCGGCCTGGCGACGGTTCTGGTGGGCGACGATCCCGGGCGGGCCATCGAGATCGCCCGCCGTGCGGTCGGGGCGGGCAGCGGGCTCGACTACGTGGCGGCGCTGCTCTCGGCCGGTTGGGTGGCCGCCGTCACCGGCGAGAGGCAGGAGGCCGCCCGGCTCGCGGCCGCCGCCGCCGCGCAGGCCCGGTTGCGGCGGGATCGTGCCGGGCTCGCTGACGCGCTCGCGCTCACCGCGATGAGCGCGCCGAGGCCGGGACGGGAGACCCAGCATCTCCGCGAGGCGGCATCGATCTGGCGCGACGTCGGCAACCCGCTGGGCGAGGCCAAGGTGGCGTTGGCCCTCGCGGCCCTGGAGACGGGCCCGGGGACCTCCCCGCGGCGCCGGGCCGCCGAGCACCGGCTGGAGGAGCTCGGCGTGCACGCCCACGGCGCCGGCGCGGTCGCGGCGGGCCTGCTGGCGCTGGTCGGAGGCGGCCAGGACGCCAGCCTGCGCATCGAGTCGTTGGGCCGCTTCGCGGTCATCCGCGCCGGCGAGCCGGTCCGGCTCTCGGAGTGGCAGTCGAAACGGGCACGCGAGCTGCTGAAGCTGCTGGTCGCCCGTCGCGGACGCCCGGCATCGCGGGGATACCTGATGGAGACGCTCTGGCCCGACGAGGACCCGGAGAAGGTGGCCAACCGCCTCTCGGTGGCGCTCTCGACCATCCGGAGTGTGCTCGATCCCGCCCGCAGCACGTCCGAGGGCCACCTCCAGGCCGACAAGGACGCCGTCGCTCTCAACCTCGAGGCCATCGACGTCGACCTGGAGCGGTTCCTCGGCGCCGCCGCCGAGGGCCTGGCGGGCGCCCGGCGGGGCGACCTGGTGGCGGCCCTCCCCGCCCTCGAGGCGGCCGCCGCCGCGTACGGCGGCGACTTCCTCGAGGAGAACCCCTACGACGACTGGGCGATCACCGCCCGCGAGGAGGCGCGGGCGGCGTACGTCTCGGTCTGCAGGGCCCTCGCCGCCAACGCCACGCGGGCATCCGAGCCGGAGGCCGCGGTCCCCCATCTCCTCCGCATCCTGGAGATCGACCGCTACGACGAGCAGGCCCGGCTCGGGCTGGTGACCGCGCTGGTGGGCGCGGGCCGCCACGGCGAGGCGCACCGGCATTACCTCAACTACCGGCGCGCCATGGACGACCTGGGGGTCGAGCCGGCTCCGTTTCCCGGCCCGCCGCCAGCCGGCGAGGAACAGCCGGGTGGCGCAGGCTCGGCCTTCAGGAAGCCTTAAGGCAGCCCGAAGCGCCCCGGCTAGCCTCACTCGCTGTGGAGACCTTCATGGTGCGGGTCTGGAGACCCGGCGACGGCGAGCGCTCCGAGGGGGTCAGGGGGACGGCGGTGCATCTCGGCTCGGGCCGGCAGATCACCTTCTCCGCGGCGCACGGACTGATCGCTTTCTTGAGGGAGGCCGCAGCCGAGCACGACGGCCCCGCACCCATGCAGCGTTCCTCCCCCGCCACCGATCCGGAGTAGAGAGCCATGACACCGCGCACGTTCGTTCCGTTGCTCACCGCACTGGCCGCCCTCTCGATGGCGGGCTGCGGCTCGTCGTCGACCCCGCCGACCTCCTCATCCTCGGTTGCCGGCGCCACCTCCGCACCGGCGACGGCCACCCCGACACCGGCTGCGACCGCGACCCCCACGGCGGCCGCCGGCCCGCTGACAGGGACCTGGTCGGGCTCCTACACCGGCAGCTTCAACGGCACCTTCACGCTCACCTGGACAGAGACGGGTTCGAGCCTGAGCGGCAACATCACACTCTCGCCGGGTGGCACCGAGACCCTCACCGGCACGGTGAGCGGCAGCACCATCGAGTTCGGGGCCGTGGGCTCGGAGGCGATCACCTACAACGGCACGATCTCGGGCAGCTCCATGTCCGGCAGCTATCAGGTGCAGGGGGCCGGCAGCGGCAACTGGACCGCAACCCAGTCGTCCTGAGCTCGCGTCCGGGTCCCGTCGCACCGGGCGCCCGGCCCGCCTCGCGCGGGCCTGCCCGGTGGGCCTGACCGGGGCCTGCTCGTCACTCCTCTTCGCGGACGGCGCGGGGGCCGCCGGGGGCGCAAACCCCGGCGGCCCGACGCGTACCCGCGGTGGCTGGACCTGCTCCGCGGAGAGTCCGCGCCTCTCCGCGGCACGCGCCCGGGCCCCCTCGCACGATGCGCCAAGCTAGGCGGATGGCTGTCCACGCGAACGACGGCTCCGGGGCTGTCCACCTGCCCCGGGTCCTCGCGGTGGTCGGGCCCACCGCCACCGGGAAGACGGCTCTGGCGGTGCGGCTCGCGCTCCGGATGGGTCCCGCCGAGCTGCTCAACGCCGACTCGCGCCAGGTGCTGCGCGGCCTCCGGGTGGGCACCAACGCCCCGGCCGCCGAGGAGCTCGCGGGCGTGACCTGCCAGCTGCTCGGGATCGCCGATCCCGGAGCCAGTTTCTCGGTGGCCGACTGGCTGAGAGCGGCCCTGGGTTGCCTTGCCGACCTCGACCGCCGCGGGGTCCGGCCCATCGTGGTGGGGGGCACGGGCCTCTACGTGCGCGCCCTGCTGGACGGCCTGGACCTGGACGGCGGCGCACCGGACCCGGGGCGGCGCTCAGCGCTCAACGCCCGCGCCGCCAGCCCGGAGGGTCTCGCCGCGCTGGCGGCTGAGCTCCGCCTCGATGACCCCGAGGGAGCGGCGCGCATCGACCTCCGCAACCCCCGCCGCGTGGTTCGGGCGAGCGAGATCGTCCAGGCCCGCGGCAGCCTGGCCGCGCGGCGGCGGGGCGGGTCCACCCGACCCGGCCTGCGGATCGGCCTCGACGCGCCGGCCGAGCTCCACCGGCGCTGGATCGCCGCGCGCGCCCGGAGGATGCTCGAGGGCGGGCTCCTGGAGGAGACCACGGCCGCGCTCCGGGGCGGAGTGGCGGCGGAGGTCCTGGACGGCTGCGGCATCGGCTACCGCGAGGCCCTCGAGGTTCTCGCTGGCCGGGCGTCGGAGGCCGCGGCCATCGACGCGATCGTGCGCCGGACGCTCCGCTACGCCAAGGCGCAACGCACCTGGTTCCGGGCCGACCTGGACACCGTCTGGCTGCACCGGGAGGGCGACGGCGACCTCGACGAGCTCGCGACCCGGGCGCTGGCGGTGGCCGGCGGCCGCCCCTGATCGCCGCCCGCCGGCGCCCTCACAGACGCCCGGGGACCGAACATACGTCAGGAACATCCGTTTGCATTTTGCCCCTTCTCGTGTTACAGTCGGCGCTGCCCCGACACGCTGAGAGGTGAGACACACGAGATGGCAGACGCTCTCAACCCGCGCCAGCGGCAGATCATCGAGTTCCTCCGCGAGCACACGCGCACCCACGCCTACCCTCCCACCGTGCGCGAGATCGGGCTGGCCGTCGGCCTCAGCTCCTCCTCGACGGTTCAGAACCACCTGAACTCCCTGGAGGCCAAGGGCTACATCCGCCGCGACCCCACCAAATCCCGCACCGTGGAGGTGGTCGGATCCGAGCCCGCGGCCGGCCGCGGCGCGCCGCGCGTCCTCACCCTCCCCCTGGTCGGGCGGGTGGCTGCCGGGACGCCGGTCCTCGCCGACCAGAACGTCGAGGATCACATCACCGTGGGGCAGGAGCTGGCCGGTGGCGACGGCGCCTTCGCGCTCACCGTCCACGGCGACAGCATGATCGACGCCGGGATCCTGGACGGCGACCTGGTCGTCGTCCGTCCCCGCCGGGACCCCCCGCCGAACGGCACCATCGTGGTCGCCCGCATCGAGAACTCGACCACCGGCGAGGGCGAGGTGACGGTCAAGCGCTTCTTCCGTGAGGGCGGACGGGTCCGGCTTCAGCCGGAGAACGCCAGCTACGAGCCGATCTTCGTGAGCGGCGAGCTCTCCCTCGAGGGAGTGGTGACCGCGGTCATCCGGGTGGTTCGCTGACCCACACCGCCGCGGGCGCCAAACTGCGCTGCAGCCGGGCGGCTCGTCGGTTCGCGCACCTGCGCGAGCCCTCGACTGATCCTAGACGGCCCCCGACGGAGCCCACGGCGGCGGAGGGGGGGGCGGCGGCGGCACGGCGGATGGGGAGAGCGGCGGCTCGAGCGCCGGTGGGGGGGGCGGGGGCGGCGGGGCCACGTCCTCGTACTCCGGATACCCGTACTCCGCATCGGCGTCAGCCTCCTCCGCGGTGACGTCGTCCTCGTCATCGGCCGCGCCGTCCTCGACGTCACCGTCGTGCGGCCCCGCGCCGTTGACCCCCGGCAGCGCCTCGAGGTAGCGGTCCAGGTACTCGACCAGCTCGGGTGACGCCTGCCCGTGAGCCGTCACCCGGGTCTCCCCGTCGTCCTCGATGGCGCTCACCGCCAGATCGGGCCGATGCTCGAGGAGCAGGGGGATGGCGGGGAGGAAGGCCACCGGGAGCGCCACCAGCACGACCGGCGTGACCGCGGTGAGGATGAGCAGCACCAGCACGACGGCCACCCCGAGCCCGGCGGCGATGTCGGCGCCGTAGCGGAAGCGCCGCTTCGGTCGGACCACGAGGTAATGGGCGCCGCGCTCGGCGACCGCCAGGCCCGGGACCTGATCCACGTCGACCTGCGCGAGCACCTCCTCGGCCGGCCGGCTGGTGCGGAGGGCGATCTGGTACGGGACCGTCGTCGTCCTCTTGCGGGCGGGTGCCTGTCCTCTCACGTGTTCCTGGCGTCTCGGCTCATCGGTCCTGAACGGTCGCTCACCAGCCCTGACGGGTCTGCGCCCCCGCGCGAGGGCGGTCCCTATCCTGCGACATCGCCGTCCCAACGGGAACGGCCTCCCAGATTCCGTCACGACCCCGTGGGTCGCCCGTCGAACACGGCTGGATGTGATTTCCCCTGCGGGTACGGTAGCAGCCGAGATCATGCGCCGTTCGAGGGTGGGTGGGGCGCGGCCGCGGGGGAGCCCGCCCTGCCGATCCGGGCGAGCCCCCACCGGACCGATCAGATCTCTCCCGTCAACTCCGGGAATTGGAGCAGGTTATGGGCTAACATTAAAGCCGTTAAGAATTGGTTAGGGGACCAGGATGCCCGCTCCGTCCGTCTCGACGCGGCGGGGAGGTCGAGGGTTGGCGCGGTCCCTTGCTCGTCGCTGCCCTCCGCTGCTGGTCGCGCTCGGCATGGTCGCGGCGGCGGCGGGCCCTGCCGGTGCTCCGTCCCGGCCGGGTCAGGTGATGAGCCTCGGGGCGCTCAGCCGGCAGGTGGAGCTGTCGGTGGTGGACACCATCACCTTCGCCGAGCCGGCGGGAACGCAGATCCTGGGGACCGGCATCATCGTGTCGTCCAGCGGTCTGATCCTCACCGATTACCACGTGGTCCGGGGTGACCTCTTCATCGGGGTGCGCATCGGCGGCGTCGGCCTGGTGCGCCCGGCCAGCATCGTGGTCGACGATCCCAGCGACGACCTGGCCCTGCTCCAGATCCAGGGCGGTGGCGCCGTCCGACCCGCGGACCTGGCGCGGTCGCCCTCCGCGGCGGTGGGCGACCCGGTGGTGGCCATCGGCAACGCTCAGGGGCTGGACATCGCCCCCCGGGCCGCCGCCGGACGGCTGCTGGCGCTCGACCGCACGGTCAGCTACGGGGTCGGCTCCACGATGGTCAACTTGGCCGGGATCATCGAGGCCGCCACCCCCATCTTCACGGGGGACTCGGGGGGCGCTCTGGTCAACGCCGATGGACGGGTCATCGGGGTGATCGCGGCCGGGTCGGATGACACGCCCTGCGACCCCGGCGCCGTCTGCGCGCTGCATCTCACCTTCGCGATCCCCATCGACCAGGCCCTGGCCCATCTGGGCCTCTAGCCGGCGCGCTGACCCGCCGGCCGCCTCTCCGGGCCCCTCACCGTCACCCGCGTTCCCGGGTGACCTTGGCGCGCGCCCCGGCCCGGCGCGGGAGCCGAGATGGGGCGGCAGAGAAGAGCCCGCCGGGGGGGACCCGGCGGGCTCCGGTGACGCGACCGGACGGCGCTGGGCGCGGAGCCCCTCGCCGATCAGCTCGCCGGCACCGCCCGCCTGCGGCGTGTCAGATCAGCGGCGCCCAGCAGACCGACCAAGAGCAGGAACCCCCCGGTGGCGAGGATGGTGTCGACGATCGGGGTGAACTGGGTCGTGTTGATGTCGTTGTAGTCGGTCAGGCTGCGGTCGAAGGCGGTCACCAGCGCCTTGAACTGGGTCATCGAGGCGGGCAGCGTGGAGAGCGCGGAGCCCAGCGCCGGGAATTTGGCGGCCAGGTAGCCGTTGAACTGGGCCGGCTGCATGTTGAGCATCTCGGCGAGAGCCGGGAGCATCGCGCTCTGCATCTGGGAGCTCATGGCCTCCATGGTCGCCAGAGCCTGGTCGGCCGCGGCCACCGTCTTGGCCGTGAACACGGGTCTCAGCTGCGCGTTCATGCTGTCCGCCGCGGTCGCCTTGCCGGGCAGCGACAGCACCAGGGGCATCGCCACCATCAGGGCGCCGGCGAGCAGCGCGAGACCCACGCGCCACCACCGCCGAGCCACCACCGCACCAACGATGAGAAGCAGTCCGACCACGACCAGCACCCACGGGATGACGGTGGGGGCGATCGATGCGGTCGGGATCGAGTTCCGCCTGCTCGAAGTTGGCCTGCTCGGCGCTCAGGGTCGTGATCACCCCGTTGAACTGGGTGGTGAGGGCCGGGACCGACTGCAGCCCGGTCGCGGTCGCCGGGAACTTCTGCCCCAGCGTCGCCGAGAGCCCGGCCGGCGTGGTGCCGAGGGTGGAGGCGAGGGCGGGAACCGCCTGGTCGGCGAACTGGGACTGCGCGGCCGCGAGCCCGTTCAGATCGGTGCGCAGCGCGGCGAGCGACGAGGTCGTCATCTCGGGCTTGAAGTTGGCGGTCAGGTCATTGAACTTGGGAGCGACCGAGAACAGACCCGGGATGCTGACCAGGGCTATCAGGGCAGCCCCCGACAGCGCGATGGCGATACCGAGTGCCCACTTCCTCATCCGAGCTTCTCCATGCGGCCACCTCGACCGGCCGCGCGAAACGCGACAGGGGCACCGCCCAGGCCTGCATGCCACCACTGGCCGCCTTCACTCGATGAACCAGGGGTTGCTGGCCGCTCGCGATGAGGCAGCCGGGAGCATGCGCAACTTGCGTTAATTCGTAGCCCGGAGCCTTCGCCTCGACGCCATGGACCTGCCAGTGCCGCAGGTCTGCGGTTCCCTCGGGACCCCCGACCCTGGAACCGGATGCCGTCGCGCTGCCTGGTCGAGGCTCAGCCGGCGGGAACCACCAGCGTCTCCCCCGGCTGGATGACCGGCGAGGGCAGCCGGTTGAGGGAGAGGATCCGGGCCACCTCGATGCGGATGTCCTCGCCGTCGGAGTGGCGGGCGGCGATGCTCCAGACCGTGTCGCCGGGCTGGACCACGACGGTCGTGGCGGCGGTCGGAGCGGAGCTGGCGCCGGCCCCACCCACCAGCCCCCACCCGATGCAGGCGGCGAGGGCTGCCACCAGGATGCCGCGCCCGACCGGCCAGGCTCGGCGACGCGGTATGCGGCGGGGCGGCTGCGCATCGACGGTCACGGCCCTGCCGCGCCACGCGGGCCGCGGAGCCATCGGGGGGAGCTGCCACCTGCCGTCGAAGAGAACGTCTGTTCCCATGGGCGCAGCCTAATGCAAACACCTGTTCGCTGTCAATGGGTGGCCGATAATCGGGCCATGGAGCCGCGGGTTCGGGTCGCCGTCTGCATCACCGCGGGTGGCCGGCTGCTCCTGGTCGGGCACGGGAAGGCCGGGCGCCGGTACTGGCTCCTGCCTGGTGGCGGGGTCGAGAGAGGAGAGACCCTGGTCGACGCCGCCCGCCGGGAGCTGCGCGAGGAGACCGGGCTGGAGGCCGAGATCGGCCGCCTGGCCGTCGTCTGCGAGGCCATCGAGCCGGGCGGGCGCCACCTGGTCAACCTGGTGTTCGCCGCCCGGGCTACGAGCCCGGAGACGGGCGGTGCCCCACCGGCGAGCGCGGCCAGCGGCCCGGCCGGCACGACGCCGGGCGAACCCTACCACCGCGATCCTGCGATCGAGGAGGTGCGCTGGGTCAGCCGCGAGGAGCTGCTCGCCCTGGAGCTGCATCCACCCATCGCCTCCGCCATCGCCGCGGCGTGGGACGCCGGCTTCGCGGCTGAGGTCCAGGTGCTGGGCAACGTCTGGGTGCCCGACCCGGGGCGGTGGCCAGGCCCGAACCAGGCCAACACGCCGTAGGGGTGGGGCGGCATCCCGGCCGGCGCTGGGGCACGACCGCCCGAGCGCCTACGATCTGCAGCCATGTGGTCGTCCACCATCGACGTCGACGGCCCGGTGCACCTCGCGGAATGGGGTTCCGGGCCCGCGCGGATCATGCTGGTCCACGGCCTCGGCGGGTCCCACCTCAACTGGATGCGGGTTGCCCCGCAGCTCACCCGCTATGGGCGGGTGCTCGCCCTCGACCTTCCCGGCTTCGGTCTCACCCCGGTCAACGGACGGCTGGCCACCGTCCCCGCGTATGCCGCCCTTCTGGATCGGGTGATCGAGCAGACCTGCACCGAGCCGGTGGTGCTGGTCGGCAACTCCATGGGAGGGCTGATCGCCCTCACCGAGGCGGGGTCGCACCCGAAGCGGGTGGCGGGCTTGGTGCTCGTCGACTCGGTCCTCCCCAGCCCATGGCGGCGGCGCCGTCCGGCGGTGGTCAGCCTCGCCTTCGCCGCCTACCTGCTCCCGACCGTTGGCCGGCGCCTGCTCCGGCACGCCCGCGACCGCCTCTCGGTGGAGGACCTGGTGCTGGGCGCGCTTGGGCTCTGCGCGGAGCGGCCCGCGAGCATCCCCGCCGACGTGGTCGACGCCCACGTCGAGCTGGAGCGTCTGCGCGGCCGCCTCGGAGAGAACGACACCGCCTACGTGCTGGCGGCTCATTCGATCATCCAGGCCCTGATCCACCGGGTCGGGCTCCGCCGGGTGATGCGCCGTGTGACGGTTCCGACCCTGGTCATTCACGGCGACCGGGACCGCCTGGTCCGGGTCGGCGCCGCCCGGCAGGCGCAGCGCCATCACCCCGACTGGGAGCTGCACGTCCTGGACGGCGTGGGCCACGTCCCGATGCTCGAGGTCCCGCAGCAGTTCCTCGAGATCATGGACGGCTGGCTGCGCTCCCAGGGCCTGGCCGCGGCCCAGCCTCCGGGAGCCGTCCAGCGGGCGTCCGCAGCCACCTAGAATCAAACCGCCCCGATGAGAGCCCATCCCCACCTTTACCGGACCGAGCTCACCTGGCAGGGGTCGACCGGCGGCGGCTACGCCGCCTACGACCGGACCCACCAGGTCACCGCGCCCCCCGCCGGGGTCACTCTCTCGCTGAGCGCCGATCCCACCTTCCGGGGCGACCCCGACCGGCTCAACCCCGAGCAGCTGCTGCTGGCCGCGGCCAGCTCCTGCCAGATGCTCAGCTTCCTGGCCCTGGCCGCCCGCGAGGGCATCGACGTGGTCGACTACCGGGACAGCGCGGAGGCGCTCATGCCCCTTGAAGACAAACCTGTCCGGATCACCCGGATCACGCTGCGCCCCCGGGTGGTGGTGGTCGATCCCGGGGCGGGGGAGCGGCTGCGGGCCCTGATGGTCCGCGCCCACCACGAGTGCTTCATCGCCAACAGTGTCAACGCCGAGATCACGCTCGAGCCGGAGATCGTCGGCACCGAGCCGGGCCCCGGCTGAGCCCGGCGGTTCAGGCCTCGCCGACCTCGCGGAGGTAGTCGCCCAGCCTCGCGTAGGCGGCGCGCTTGCGCCGGTCGGTGATCTCGGTGTAGACCCGGAGCGTCTCCAGGGTGGCGTGGCCGAGCACCTCCTGGACCAGCCGCACGTCCCCGTCTGTCGCCTCCAGGAGGGTGGTGGCCGCGGTGTGTCGGGCCGCGTGGGGGCTGCGCAGGCCCTCGATCAGCCGGAAGGCCTCGGGGTCCAGCGCGAAACGGCGCCGCAGCGCGGTGAGCGCCCGGCGCGCCCCGTCGGTGGTGAGGCGGTTGCCGGGGAGAACCCGCCCGCCCGGCATGTCGGGATGAGCCACGCTGATGAAGAGGGCGGGGGAGGCGTCCTGGCCACGCGCCACCAGGTACTCGCGGACCGCCGCCCAGGCGTCCTCGGTGAGGAACACGGTGCGGTGCTTGCCGCCCTTGCCGAGCACCCGGAAGCCCTCGGGCCGGAGGTCGCCGCGGTCGAGCGCGCACGCCTCGCCGATCCGGCAGCCGCTGCTGATCAGGAAGTGAACCAAGGCGCGGTCCCGGAGGTCGCGCAGCCCGTCTCGGGGGAGCGCCGCCAGCAGCCGGGGTACCACCTCGGTCGCGATCGGATGGGGGTCCCCGACGATGTAACGGGGCACCACCACCCGGCGGGAGAGCTCGGCCGCGGTCCAGCCCTCGTCGTACGCGTGGCGGAGGAACTGGCGGAGCGCGACCAGGGCGCGCGCGCGGGTGCGCGGGTGGGGGAGGGCCTCGGCCAACTCGATCTGGTAGCGGCGGAGCGCCGCCGCGTCCAGCCCCTCGCACAGTCCGGTCCCCGGGGACCTAACCCGCGCGAAGGCGACGAACTTGGCGAGGTCGTAGCGGTAGGCGCGGACGGTCGTGAGCGGTCGGTTGCGCTGCACCCGCAGGTAGTCGAGGAACTGCTGGACCTGGTCGGGCAGCGGGTCACCCGGGCCCGGCACCTGGCTCATCCAGGCGGGGAGGCGAGGGCGATGCGGCGCGGTGGGGCGACGCTTGGGGGGGACGCGGGCCGGCATCGGCGTAATCATGGGGCCCCGCAGCCGCCGTGAACCGCGATGGGGCCCCCTCGCCTCGCCGGGCGCCCGGACCCGGGCCGGGCGAGCTGGTGGCCCGCGCCCATGCCGGCCCCTGCCGGGCCCGGCGCCTGACGGAGCGTCTACGTCTCGCTGACCCCGCGCAGGACCCCCGCGGCCTGGAAGGTGGCCTCCAGCTCGCTGCGCAGCCTCGCCATGTTCCTCCGCACCCGCGACATTCCGATGGCCCCGCCCAAGATCCCGATCGTCTGCTGCTCCATGCGCACCGTGGTCTCGTCGGGGTCGCTGCTCATCAGCCGGATGCCGACCCTGAAGTACTGGGCGAAGGCGCCGGCGAAGGCGTTCGCGACCTGGGATCCGCGCTCCGCGGTCGCCGTCCAGTCGTCGTGCCAGACCACCCGGAACTTGCGCACCAGCAATGCCTGCTCGGCCGTGGCCCGCGCTGCCGCCGGGTCGCCGGTCACCAGGAAGTCGATGTACCTTCCCGCCATCGCCGCTCCTCGTCTCATCCTGGTGCGGAGGGCGTCCCGACTGCGGCGCTCGCGCCGAGATCAGTTGGCGTCCCCCTGCCGGCGGCCATTCTAATCTGCATGCGGCACGCGCGCTGGCGCGCGCCGAGCCCACCGACCACGCGGGCCCCGGGCGGTGGTGCTGATCGCACCGGTGAGAGGTGAGGCACGGCTCGACGAGGGTGCCGAGCTGCCCCTCGACTGCCCCAGCCTCCGGCCTTCGGCGAGCGGGGTGGGATCGCCCGCGGTCGAGCGCACCACCGGGTGAGAAGATCCGCCGGTGACCACGTCGGGCCGGCTGCGGGACCTGTGGCGGCGGTGGCGGCTCCAGCACTGGGCGGCGCGCGCTCACTACCCGGGGAGACTCCGCCGGAGGTACGGGTCTGAGGAGGAGCAGAGGCGGGACGGCGCTCGCCTCACCGAGCACGGCTACCGGGTGGTCGACGAGGAGGATTCGGGCGCCACCGTCAACGTGGCCCCCCCCGTGAACGTCTACGGCCGAGGTCCCAGCGTTCTCCCCTACGACCTCCCGCTCGCCGTGGTCACCTACGAGCGCGAGCGCGACCCGCGCTGGCGCTGAGAACCGGCGCAGGCTTGGAGGCACGGGCCGTGCGGCGCGGCCGACTCATCCGGCAGCACTGGGCATGAGAAGGGGAGGGGGGAGGGGAGAGGCAGCGTCGAGCCCGGCCTCCCGCGGTGGCGTTGCTTATGATCAGGGCACCAGCGGTGACGGGACGTCAGAGGAGGACACCGATGGGCAAGCTGATCTACTCCGCGATCGCCTCCCTGGACGGTTACGTCGAAGATGCCGAGGGTCGCTTCGACTGGGCTCAGCCGGACGAGGAGCTGCACCGCTTCGTCAACGAGCTGGGGCGACCGATCGGCACCCACCTCTACGGCCGCCGCATGTACGAGACCATGATGTACTGGGAGACCGTGTCACTGGACGATGCGCCCGGCCACATCCGGGATTGGACCCTGATCTGGCGCGGCGTGGAGAAGATCGTGTACTCGCGAACTCTGACCTCCACGTCCAGCCTCAAGACCAGGGTCGAACCGCGCTTCGAGCCCGAGGCGGTGCGGCGACTCAAGCTGGACGCCCCTGACGATCTGGCGATTGGAGGGGCTGAGCTGGCCGCTGTTGCGATCCGCGCCGGATTGGTCGACGAGCTCCAGCTGTTCACAGTGCCCGTCTCCGTCGGTGGCGGGAAGCCCTGGCTGCCCCGGGATGTGCGCCTCGACCTCGAGCTCGTGGACACCCACCGCTTCGCGAGCGGCGCTCTCTACTCCAGTTACCGCAATCTGCGAGCGATGGCGTCCGCTCAGCCGCCGGTGAGCGTGTAGAAGAGGTCGGCTCCCACCGCGTAGCAGTCGCCGGACGGGCGGATGCAGGTGATGTCGGTCAAGCCGTCCCCCAGGGTGTCGGCTGGGAGACCTTCGAGCAGCGTCCACGAGCTGCCGCCCCAATGCTCGATGAGGGGAGGCTCGGTGTTGGGTGGGGGTGCGCCCATGAGGTCTGGGAGTGGTCCCTGGACGGTGCCGACGGCCCAGCAATCGTCGCTGGAGATGCAGGCGACGCCACCCAGCATGGCCCCGTTGGGCCCGCTGACCAGGGGGCTCGGGGCGGTCGTCCAACCGCCGCCCGTGAAACGGGCGGCGAGAGGGTGGATCTCGGAAGCGAAAGAGCCGGAGGTGGTGGCGTCGCCGGTGGATCCCACCGCCCAGCAGTCGGTGGGGCTGCGGCAGGCGGCGGCGCCCAGGCTGTCTCCGCTCGGCAGCGTGGAGCGCGGCGAAGATGGCGCGCTCACCCACGTCGCACCGTCGAACTCCTGGAGCGGCATGCTCTCGGTGGTGGGTCCAAAGCCCCAGCAGTCGTCAGAGCCGGTGCAGGCGACCGCGCCCGGCCCGGCGAACTCCACCTCGGTGCCGGGGTCGGTGACCACCGTCCATGCGCTGCCGTCGAAGTGCTCGACCAGCGGGTGCAAGATGCCATCCCCGCCATTCTCCGAGTTGGCTGCGTAGCTGCCCGTCGCCCAGCAGTCGTCCGCGCCGACGCACGACACGCTGTCCAGGTTGTCGGCATCGCCCTCCACCCGGGGCTCGCTCACGATGCCGAAGCGGGACCCGGCGCTGTGCTCGATGAGGGGCTGCACCACCCCATCGCTGTTGCTGGATGCCGGCTTGGTGAAGTGATCGCCGACGGCCCAGCAGTCGTCCGCGCCCACGCAGGTCAGGCCCAGGAGGTAGCCTGGCCCCCCGATGCCCACGCTGGTCCAGGTTCCGTCCCCGTACCGCCAGATGGCGCTGGCGGCATTGGTGCCTCGGGCGCCCAGCAGCCAGCAGTCATCCGGTCCGGTGCAGGAGATTCCGGTGGCCTCGAATCCGGCGGGCAGGCTGACCGTCTGCCAATCGCCGGGCCCGGGCCCCACCTGAGGTCTAGAGGCTCCGAGGAGGCCGAAGTGGTCGGCGGTGGCGATCCCCGCCGCGACCGCGATGGCCGCGATCACGACCAGGCTCTCGATCCACCGTCCTGGCGAAGGCCTGCGGGCGACCCCGTCACGGGGAGGGTGGATGGGGTCGGTGGGGTCGGCCATCTGGGCAGCGAGTGTGGCAGAGGTATCGACTACACGACCACCGGGCTCCGTCGCTCCACCATCACCACGTCGCGCCAGCGGCCCCGATGCCGGCCCACCCGCTCGCGCAGGCCGACCTCGCGAAACCCGCAGCGGGCATGGAGAGCGCGGCTCGCCAGGTTCTCGGGGAAGATCCCCGACTGGATCGTCCAGATCCCGGCCGCCTCGCTGGCAGCGATGAGGTGGTCGAGCAGGAGCCGGCCGACGCCGCGCCCGCGCCGCGCCGGGTCGACGTACACCGAGTGCTCGATCACACCGGCGTAGACGCATCGGTCGGACACCGCCCCCGCGGCCACCCAGCCGGCCACCCCTCCGGCGGCGTCCACCGCGACGAAGCGCAGAGCCGGGAGCCGGTGGCCGTCGAAATCGTCCCAGCTGGGGGGTTCCTCCTCGAAGGTGGCGTCACCGCTCGCGATCCCGGCCGCGTAGATCTTTCGCACCGCCGGCCAGTCGCCGGCCTCGAGCGGCCGGACCGTCAGCTCAGGCTCCACTCCGGTCTCCTTCTCCCGATCGGTCGAACTCGGCGCCGATCCATGATCGAGGCCGCGGCCTGGGGGAAGGCGGCGAAGCAGCCCCGATTGATCTCACACCAGGTGGTGGTCCCCTCCCGCCGCAGCTGCACGAAGCCGACGCCGGCGAGCTGGCGGAGGTGGTGCGACACCGTGGACTGGCCGACATCGACACGCTCGACCAGGTCGCCCACCCTCATCGGCCCGCGGGCGACTGCGAGCGTGTGGAGGAGGCGGATCCTGGTCGGGTCTCCGAGGGCGCGGAACCAGGAGGCCCACGCGTTAGCCTGATCGGAGGTTATCATCGACCATCTACGATACTCGATATAGGAGCCCGTCCGGTGGCCTGGAAGAGGTTGCCGGGCTGCTTGGGCCGAAGGTCCCTGGCAACCCCGAGAGGGGAGGGTTAGCCTGCTGGTGCCGGTTGGCGGACCAGGGAGACGGCTGGCGTGGTGACCGCCGAGCCTGCCGCGTGCTCGTGGTGCTCCGACCGGATCGGATTCGGGTGCGTGAGCGGGAGGAATTGTCATGCGGAGTGAGGACGTGCGCCGGGTGCTGCTGGTCGGCAGCGGCACCATGGGCCTTCAGATCGGGCTCCAAGCCGCGACCCACGGCTTCGAGGTCGCGCTGTACGAGACCGATCCCGCCGCCCGCGACACCGCGCCAGGCCGGCTGCGCGGCTACGCCGAACAGCAGCAGGCGGCCGGGGTCCTGGACAGCGAAGGGCTCGAGAGGTCGCTGGGCCGGGTGACGGTGACCGCGGACCCGATGGCGGCTGGCGCGGACTCCGACCTGCTGATCGAGTGTGTGCCCGAGGACCCCGAGCTCAAGGGGCGCGTCCTCGCTCAGTTCAACGCGCTCTGCCCATCCCGCACAGTCTTCGCCACCAACACCTCGACGCTGCTCCCGTCGATGTACGCCGAGGCGACCGGGCGGCCCGACCGCTTCGCCGCGCTCCACTTCCACATCCCGGTCTGGTCGGCGAACGTGGTCGACGTCATGCCGCACCCCGGCACCTCGGCGGAGACTACCGAGCTCCTGGTCGCATTCGCCCGCCGGCTCGGCCAGATCCCAATCCGGATGCGCCGGGAGAGCATGGGTTACGTCTTCAACGCCATCTACACCGCGATGAACCGCGCTGCGATCACGCTGGTCGCCAACGACGTGGCCTCGGTCGAGGATGTCGACCGCGCCTGGATGGCGATCATGAAGACGCCGTTCGGGCCCTTCGGCGCCCTCGACGACGTCGGCATCGACACCGCCTGGCACATCACCGAGTACTGGGCCGGGGTCACCGGGGACGCCCAGCTCCGCGTCAATGCCGACTTCCTGCGCGCCTACATCGATCGCGGCTGCACCGGGGTGAAGAGCGGGGAGGGGTTCTACCGCTACCCCCAGCCCGCCTACGCGGAGCCCGGCTTCGTGGAGGGGAAGTAGCCGAGTAGGCCCGCGTCGACCGCCCCGGGGCCGACCGTAGCGGCGGCGCGATCCCGGCAATCACTGCTACTAAACTGAGGGCGCGACCATGAGGGGAACCACGCAACAAACCACACCGCGAGTCGTCGCTGCGATGTCAATGTCGCTCGACGGCTACGTCGCCGACCTCAACGATGGCGTGGCCGAGGTGTTCGACTGGTACTTCACCTCTGGGGACGTGGAGATCCACACCGGAGGATCGGACGCGATGACGTTCCACGTATCCCGTCCGAGCGCCGACCATATTGAGGCTTTCACATCCGAAACTGGTGCCGTGCTCACCGGCCGACGCACCTTCGACAAAGCCGAAGGATGGGGCGGAAACCACGCCTGGGGACCGGCATTCGTGCTCACCCACCACATCCCCGACGGGTGGCCGCGTCCCAACTCGACGGTGCACTTCGTCACCGACGGTATTGAATCCGCCGTCAAGCAAGCCAAGACCGCCGCCGCTGGGAAGTTGGTAGCAGTCCACGGCGCGGATACGATCCAGCAATGCCTCAACGCTGGACTCCTGGACGAAATCCAGGTTGACATTGCAGCGGTCCTGCTCGGCTCCGGAATCCGACTCTTCGACCACCTCTTCGCCGCCCCAATCGTCCTCGGCACCCCGACCGTGGTTCCGGGCGTCGGCGTCACTCACCTGCGCTATCCGGTGCACGCGACGAAGACCGGGTAGTGTGCGGATTATCCACGAATGCTCTACTGGCAATGACAAGCTTGGACTCGTCCTTTCCGCTCCGACCCGCACGGCAGAGTGAATCGACGCGATTCCATAACAGCTAAGTCAATTCCGAGACACTACACTTAGGAACGCGACATGGACGCCAACCGAGAACCGGCGCTGATCTTCGACCTCGACGGAACCCTGGTGGACAGCGTCTACCAGCACGTGCTCGCCTGGAGCACCGCCCTGGAGGCCGCCGGGCTCGACCTGCCCACCTGGCGCATCCACCGCCGGGTCGGGATGAGCAACGGTCTTCTGGTCAACGGGCTGGCGCGGGAGATGGGGCGGGACTTCTCCGCCGACGAGGTGGTGGCGTTGCAGGCGGCTCACGCCCGCGCCTTCCGTGAGCTGGCGCCCCACGTCCGGCCGCTCCCCGGCGCCATCGCCCTGCTGCACCAGCTGTCGGAGCGGGGCGTGCTCTGGGCGATCGCCACGAGCGGTGCACGCGCCACAGCCGGCCCCAACCTGGCCAAGCTCGGGGTCCCACCCTCGGTGCCGGTGATCACGCGGGACGAGGTCCCCTTCGCCAAGCCCGATCCCGACCTCTTCCTCGCCGCGGCCGCGCGGCTGGGGGTCGCGATCACCAATTGCGTGGTGGTGGGGGACAGCATCTGGGACGTGCTCGCCGCCCGCCGTGCCGGAGCTCTGGGGGTCGGCCTGCTGTCCGGCGGCTACAGCCGCCAGGAGCACGAGGAGGTCGGGGCGTTCCGCGTCTACGATGACCCCGAGGCGCTGCGCGTCCACCTGGACGAGCTCGGCATCCGGCGCTGACCGGGCGTCTCGAACGGATCTGCCGCTCACACGGCGATGCTGAGCAGCCCCACGTAGCAGACGACGGCCAGCGCGAAGCCGACCGACATCAGCATCGAGCTGATCTCGAGGTTGTACTTGAGGAAGCTCGCTCCGTTGAAGCCGGCGAAGATGATCGCGATCAGGCCGCCCGCGGCCAGCCAGACGGCCGCCGCCTCGCGCCCGGCCCGCACCGCGTGCACCACCAGCTCCACCGCGCTCAGGAGCAGCAGGATGCCGATGACGACGTGGATGATCAGCGGCGGCAGGCCGCTCGTGAAGCTCCATAGGACGCTGGCCAGGGCGCCGCTCAGATAGGGACCGCTGCCGGCGCCGGCGTGGTGGGTCGGGATGGTCACGTAGAGGTTGAGCGCCATGCCGATCACGAACTGGATGGCGAGCAGCACCAGCGTCGCCACGGTCCGCCGGCGGAGCACGTCCAGCCGACGCCGGGCGGTCGTCGCGTCCACGGCCGGATGATCGCACAGGGTCGGTCCGGTCGATCCCTACCGGGGCTGATCGGGGAGACGAGCGGCCCCCGCGACCCGGTCGCGGAGGCCGCCCTCTGACCCGTGTGCCGGCCGTCACGCGACCGGCGTCGGATCAGCTCGCCAGGTTCAGCGTGTTGGTCCCGTCGTCGACGAAGTACAGGCTGCTCTGATCAGGAGCCACGGCGAGCCCGAAGAGGGTGCCGTTGCCGTTTTGCAGCGGCGGCTCGGGGGTGTTGTCCAGCACCTTCACCGCCACCTGAACGCCGCCCGGCGTGATCTCCACCAGCTTCCCGTTGCCGGCGTTGACGGTCAGGATGTCGCCGCCGGGCGCGATCGCCACCCCGAGCGGGCCGTTGAGGGCGCCGACCATCGAGACGGTCATCCCGCCTCCGGCGCTGGTGCGGTTGATGGCGTCGCGGATGACCGCGATGCGGTTCGCCTCGGTGTCCGCGACGTACAGGGAGCCGTCATGACCCAGACCGAGACCGGTCGGACCGACCACCAGCGCCGCCGCGCTGGTCACCTCTGGGAAGCCGGCGCCGATGACCGTCTCCGAGGTCACCATCGGCGCAGAGGCGCCGCTGAAGGCGAGCCCGATGCGGACCACGGTGCCACGGTCGACCACGTTGGGGCTAGCCGCCACGGTCCCGTTCAGGACGTTGGTGACGAAGAGGAGGGCCGAGCTGCCACGGTCGAGTGCGGTCATGTCCCACGGACCGTTGATGGGCGGGCCCCAGATGGTCTCGACGGCCGTACCCCAGGGGTTGAGGACGATCAGGCATCCGGCCTTTGCCGTCGCCGAGGTCCCGTCCCTGGTCGGCAGGCTGCCGACCACGACCCAGCCGCTGCGCAGCGCCACCAGCGCGGTGGTGAGGCCGATGCCTCCCGGGCAGGCGCCCGGCACATCCCCGGGGAAGAGATGGGCAAAGGTCATGACCGCGCCGCCCGGCGACACCTCCACGATGGTCTGGCCGGTGCCCTGCAGGTTCGCGCCGTCGTTGAAGTTGCTCACCAGCACGTCGCCGGCCACCAGGCGTCCAGTGGTGGTCGGCGCCACCGCGACCCCATACGGGTTGACGTCCCCGTCGGCCGGCACGGTCGAGGCCACCACGCTGACCTTGTGCAGCGATCCGGCGAAGCCGCCGGCCGCGCCCACCAGGGTCGGCGCCACGATCAGGCCGGCACCGGCGGCCACGCCGGCGGCTACCAGGGGACGCCAGAACTTCTTGCCGATCAACACTTTGGATCCTCCCCAAAACACTGCGAACGCGTCTCTGGCCTGGCCGGATCGAGCAGCGCACCACGGTGAAGACGACCCGCTCCGCCGGGCCCCACGGTCAGCGGATACGTCCGCTGGGCCGCTCTGGTTCACCCGGACGAAGGCTCGGCCTATCCCGCCACGCGGCCGGGCGGCGTGGGGCACGCCCCGCGGTGCATCCACCACGGCTCGCAGAGCCCCGCTGGATCACGCTCTGCAGAAAGAAGCGGCCGGCTTGTGCACACCACGCCGTGCCGACCGTCTCCCGGTGGCGAGCCTGGTCGGCCTGTTCAGATGGGTCTCACCCGAGGATGAAGCGCCTCAGGACGGGACGAAGCGGACCACGTAGGCGGTGCTGCCGGCGGCGGCGACGGCCCAGGCGGTCCCGTCTGCGGTGATCGCCAGGGGACCCTCCGCCTGCAGGGCGGCGCCGCCGGCACCGGTGGTGAGCGCGGGGCTGCGATCGACGGTGCCGGTCAGGCCCATGCGGAAGAACCGGGACACCCCGTCACGCTCGCCTCCGACCATCCAGAGCGAGCCGTCCGACCCCACGGCCGCCGCCGCCGGCGAGACGGGGAACGTGTAAGCGGTGTTCGCTCCGCCCGGCGTCGACAGGTCGACCGAGTACGACGCGGGGTACAGCAGCCAGAAGCTCCCGGCCGGGGCGGCCAGGAGCGTCCGCCACTGCTCCCCGTGGTGGCCGACGGCCGGGGTGTTGCCCGCGTCCACGGGCGTTCCACCAGCCGTGTAGCGCCCATAGACCTGCTGGCGGTTCCCCTCCAGGACCCAGATGGCGCCGTCGCTGCCGAGCGCCGCCGGCCCGGGCTTGCCACCGGGACGGACGGGGCTGTACAGGGTGACCTGACCCGCGGGGGTGACCTCGGCGACGCCGCCAATGCGGCAGGAGCTGCAGCCCCCGTACAGCGACACCCAGAGGTCGCCGGACCCATCGGCGGCGGCACCCATGCACTGGTGATTCCGGGTGGCGCTGGGGAGCTGGGGATGGCTCATCGACCCGGCCGGGTCCACCAGGGTGATCGTGCAGCCGTAGACGCCGGTCAGGTAATCGGCATCGTCGGTGTAGGCCCACACGCCCTCAGTGCCCGCGGCGGCGAGCACCGCCGGGATCGTGCGCTCATACCCCTGCTCGATCAGCTGACCCTGAGGCAGATCGACGCCGGTCAGGCCGGCTTCCCCGGTGGCGCTGATCTGGCCCAACTGCGAGCCCGCGTTGACGAACCAGAGCCCTCCATCGGTCCCGGCCAGCAGCTGAATCGGCACTGCGGTGGGGGAGACGGGGGTCGCGGTCACCTGTCCCGAGATGGCGGCCTCAGGAGAAGCGGAGGCGGCTCCCACCCCGGTTGCCGACACCGCGCCGCTCACAGCAATCACCGCAGCCCACGCCGCGGCCAGACGCCCTGGCAGAAGGCTCTTGGTACGCATGGCTGGCTCCCCCCAAACATGGCGCTTCGGTGAGCGTCAGGGCCGGCAATCGCCCCAACACCCGCCACGGGCTCGCCAAGCATCGTACTGAGGCCGGAAAACCTCGACAAGTGACGCCCGGAGCGCCAATGGGCGTTCCCAGGAGAGGTGCGTTCCCCTGGGGGCCGCGACCGACTGCAGCCGCTCGAGAGGGGCTAGCCAGACGCTGAGGAGCGCCTGCCCACGGCCCATCGGTGTCGTTGTTCCTGAGAAGATACATTATCAGGAGTAAGGACCGGATACCGAACGGGGCGCCCGGCGGCCCGCGCTCCGCCCTCCCCCGAATCGCCCGCGCATCGCGCCATCAGCGCCGCCATCCGTATGATCGGGGGCCGCCGACCGTCGATTTGGCCTGCCATCAAGGGGCGTCCAGCTGACTGCATATGTCGTCCGCCGATTGGTCCAGGCGGTCGTGGTCCTCTGGTTCATCTGGACGCTCATCTTCGTCATCTACTTCGTGGTCCCTCACGACCCCGCTCGCCTGCTGCTCGGGTTCCGCGCGCCCGAGCCGTTGGTGCAGAAGCTGCGTGTGGCTCTCGGTCTGGAGAGGCCGGTGTGGGATCAGTACGTCCAGTACTTCATCCGCATCTTCCACGGGGACCTGGGCCAGTCATATCTGCGGTCGGCGGGAACGCCGGGAGCACCGGTGACCAGCATCATCGCCGCGGACGTCCCCGTGGATCTGGAGCTCGGGCTGCCGGCCGCCGCGCTGTGGCTGCTGGTCGGGGGCGGCATCGGCATCCTCTCCGTCTGGCGGCGAGGGAGCCTGCGGGCGCGGGGCGCCACCATTTTCATCTTCTCGATCGTCTCCACGCCGGCCTTCGTGCTCGGCAGCCTCGGCCTCTTCATCTCCGACGACCTGCTTTCCAGTCACGGGATACACCTCTTCCCCTTCCCCGGTACCTGGGTCCCGCTGCACGTCGACCCCCTGGCCTGGGCGGACCAGCTGGTCCTCCCCTGGATCACCCTGGCTCTGGTCAACTCGGCGGTGTACGCGCGGCTCTCCCGCAGCTCGCTGGGCGAGGTGCTAGCCGAGGACTACATCCGCACAGCTCGGGCCAAGGGCATATCCGAACGGCGAGTTCTCTTCCGCCACGCGCTGCGGGCGGCGCTGACGCCATTGATGACGCAGTTCGGGATCGATCTCGGCGCGGTCCTCGCCGGGGCGGTCGTGGTCGAGGTCGTCTTCGGCCTTCCCGGGCTCGGGCTTCAACTGATCAGCGCCGTACGGAGCGAGGACCTGCCGACCATCCAGGGCATCGCTCTCTTCATCTCCGGCGTCGTGGTCGCCGCCAACCTGATCGTCGATGTGCTGTACGGGATCGTCGACCCGCGGGTGAGGCTCGGAGCCGAACGAAGCTGAGTGCCGCCTCGGGCCATGCCGTGGAGCCCTACTCTGCGGCCTCCGCTCAGCCATCGGCGCGGGCGCCCCGGGTGAGCTCGAAGACGAGCTCGAGGCCGTCGATGTCGTCGATCTGTGAGCCCGTCTCGACGAACCCGAGCTTGCGCACCACCGCCAGCGACGCCAGGTTGGTGGGAGCCACGGTGGCGACCACGGTCCCCTCCCCCTGCTCCCACGCCCACGCCACCAGGGCGGCGGCCGCCTCGGTGGCGAGCCCCTGGCCGCGGTACGGGGGCAGGACCGTGTAGCCGATCTCCGCGCGCCCCACCGCCCAGGGGGGCCCGTGGAAGCCGCAGCGGCCGACCACGGCGCCGTCGGCAAGCCGGATCATGAGCCGGCCGCACCAATCTCGATGGTCGGGGTCGGCCCGGACCCGTTCTAGCTGAGCGCGCAGGAAGAAGTCGTCAGAGCCGTCCGGCGCCGGGAAGTCGGCGGGCAGCTCCACCTCCTGAAACCGGGACGCCGCCTGGTGATCCCCGGCCACGAGCGCCGCAAGCGTCTCCTCCAGCAGCGGCACCAGGGAGAGCCGCGGGGTGCGAATCGGGGTCGCGACCGGGCTCACGGAGCCAGCACGTTGAACCAGGAGACCTGGCTGAAACGCGCGAAGTCAGAATCCGCCGAGCAGATCTGGAGGCCGTGCTCGATAGCCAGAGCCGCCAGGTGGGCGTCGGCGATCAGGTTGCCGCGGAGCCCCGCGGAGGTGATCAGGCCGCCCAGCACGGCGGCGTGATTTGCCGTCGGCTGGGGTATCCAGGCGTTGTCGCAGGTCAGCCACTCCTCGGCGTAGGCCCACGCCTGCTCGGCGGTGAGAGGCCGGTCCAGGGCCCTGGGATGGGTCACGATCCGGAGGAAGGCGGTGATGCTGGGCCAGGCGAAGCCGACCCGGCGGGGCCCGTTCAGCACCCCCTCCAGCCAGGTGGCCACCCGCTCATGGGAGGGGCTCGTCGAGTCGGCGGCGTACAACAGCACGCTGGCGTCGACCAGCATCAGCGACCGCCCGCCCCATCCAGGGTCTCGAGGGCCTCGGCGACGTTGGAGGCGTCGACCCGGAGGCCGAGGGGCGCGGACCGCTGCCGGAAGCGCCGGACCCGCGGGGTCTGGAGCAGCCCGGCGCGGATCAGCTGGTTGACGGCCTGACTGAGACCGACCGAGCCCCCGCGGCGCATCTGGTCGATCGCCGCGGCCACATCTTCATCGAGATCCACCGTGGTGCGCATGCCCCTCAGAGTACATCACGATGCCGAATCATGCGCATCACGATGCGCAGTTCTAGCCGCCCCCTACTCCCCCATCAGGCCCCGGGCCGGGTGATCTCGAAGACCAGCTCCTCGCCGTAGGCGGGGAAGACGGGGTCGACGCGACGCCCGGTCTGGACGAAGCCCACCGTGCGGACGACTCCCAGTGACGCCAGGTTTGCAGGGGGGACCGCCGCGACCACGGTCCGTTCCCCCTGCTCCCACGCCCAGGCGACCAGGGCGGCCGCGGTGCCGAAACCCTGGCCGCGGTGCGCCGGGAAGACCGTGTAGCCGATCTCGGCGCGGCCCAGCGCCCGGGGAGGCCCGTGGAAGCCGCAATGCCCGACGGCGGCTCGGTCCGAGAGCCGGACCATCAGCCGCGCACACCACTCGCGCTGGTCGGCGTAGGTCCGGAGCTTCTCCTGCTGCAACCGGATGTACTCGTCATCGCAGCCGTCCGGGGCGGGAAAGTCGGCGAGCAGCTTCGCCCCAGCAGCTCGGACGCCTCCCGCCTGTCCTTCCTGGCAAGCGCCTCGAGGACCTCCTCGTCCATCAGGACCAGCGACAACCGTTCGGTCAGGATCGGGTCGGTGGGAGCAGGTCGGGTGGCACGGTCGGGAACTTCCACCAATTCCGCATGGTACGGCGCCCCCGCCAACGATGCCGTCACTCCAGCTGACCAGGGCGTCCTGCGTACACCGGGGAGCCTCGCCCGATCGGCGCTGCGAGTGACCCCATGCGACCATCGGTGCGTGCCAACCCGCCGCACTCCCCAGCTCACAGCCGGCGCTGTCCCCGATACGGACCTCGCCGCGGCGGCCAGCCAGACCACGACGCCGGAGCAGTTGGAGCGTCTCGCCACCCATGCCGACATCGCCGTGCGCAGCCGGGTCGCCGGCAACCCCGCCTCCCCTCCCCCACTCCTCGCCGAGCTGGCCGGCGACCGCAGCGCCCGGGTGCGCGCTCAGGTCGCGGCCAATCGCTCCACAACTCCCGCAACTCTCCGCGGGCTCGGCGGAGATCGATCCCAGCAGGTGCAGCGCCGCCTGGCCGCCAACCCCAGAGCTCCCCGGGCGTCCCCAGCCCCGCCTGAACCGGCGAACTCCGCCGTCGAGGCGGCGGGCAAGCCTGCGTCGGCTGTTTCCGACCCAGCCTCCGTGTCCACCGCGACCCTCACCGACACCGCCCGCGTCACACCCGCCTCCACCACCGAGGTCGCCGCCGTCGCCTCCACCTCGGCCGCCCCATCCCCCTTGACCGCCACACCGCGCGTGGCTGTCGCCGACCGGCAGCGGGAGATCCGCCACCGGGCGACCCGTGCCGCCACCGGGCCTCCGGAGGCGCTCGAACGCCTGGCCCGTGACCCCTCGCCCGAGGTGCGCGCCGCGGTTGCGTCGAACGCGGCTGCGACGGAGGTTCTGCTGGCCCGGCTCGCCGGTGACTGGGCCTTGGGAGTTCGGAAGCAGGTGGCGCTCAATCCAAGCACACCACCGGAGCTCCTCGAACGCCTCGGTCGCGACTGGCGGGCCCGGGTGCGCTGCGCCGTCGCGGCCAACGCCTCCACGTCGGCCCACCTCCGCACCCGTCTGGCGCGAGACTGGTCGCCCGCCGTCCGCGCGCAGGTGGCGGGCGGTACTTGGACGCCCACCAGCCTGCTCACCACACTGGCTCGCGATCGCAACTCCCGGGTGGCGGTCGCCCTGATCGGGAACCCCGAGACGCCCGGCGCCGCCCTCGAGGAGATCGCCGGTCGTGTCAGCGGCGCGCGGGCCCATCTCAGGTCCGTCCTCGGGATCGGGCTCACCGGAACCCTGGCGGTCAGGCGGGCCCTCGCCCAGCGACCGCCGCCAGCGGCGCAGCGCTGACGTCAGCGGACGGCTCGCGTCGCGCCGGCATCCGACGCCAGGCACGAGCGGCGAAGGTCAGGTGCACGTCGCTGATGCGCCGCTCAAGGAAGCCGGCCTCGCAGTACGCGAAGTAGAAGCGCCACATGCGCAGGAACTCCTCGTCGAAGCCGAGAGCGAGAGCGCGGTCGCGGTGCGTGTCGAGCGCCTCACGCCAGTGGCGGAGGGTGATCGGATAGTTGGCGCCGATGTCGTCGAGCTCCACGAGCCGCAGCCCGCTGGCCCGGTTGGCGGCGTCGACCAGCGAGCGCACGGATGGCATGAAGCCGCCCGGGAAGATGTAGCGCTTGATGAAGTCCTCGCGCCAGCGCGCGGCCGACCAGGCCCGGTCCTCGATGACGATTGCCTGCAGCACCGCCAGCCCGTCGGGCGCGAGCAGGCGCTCGCAGCAGCGGAAGAACTCGTCGTACAGGCGCCAGTCGACGGCCTCGATCATCTCCACCGACACCAGCTTCGAGTAGGTGCCGGTGAGGTCGCGGTAGTTGTGGTCGAGCACGGTCACCCGGTCGGCCAGACCGGCGGCGGCGACGCGAGCCCGCGAGTAGTCGCATTGCTCGCGCGAGATGGTGGTGGTGGTGACCCGGCAGCCGTACCGCTCCGCGGCGTGGACGGCGAGCCCGCCCCAGCCGGTGCCGATCTCCAGCAGATGATCCTCGGCGGTCAGCCGCAGGCGGTCGCAGACCCGATCGAACTTGCGCCGCGAGGCGGCCTCCAGGTCGTCGTCCCCGGGCTCGAAGATGGCGCAGGAGTACGCCATGGTGGGGTCGAGGAAGAGCTCGAAGAAGCTGTTGCCGAGGTCGTAGTGGGCGTGGATGTTGCGCCGATCCGCGCTGCGGGTGGGACGACGCGAGCGGAGCAGTCCGGCGACCTGCCGGGCTCGGTCCAGGGGAGCCGTGACCCGGTTGATCCGGTCCAGGTTGCGAGCCAGCAGGCGGAGCAGACCGGTCAGGTCCGGGGTGTCCCAGTACCCGCGCATATAGGCGACGCCCAGCCCGTTGCCGCCCCCGGTGGCCACCATGCCCCACGTCCGCGGGTCACGGATGGTCACGTGGACAGCCTCTCCGCCGTGGCCGAGCACGTGGGTGCCGCCGCCCTCGCGAATCGCCAGCGTGCCCCCGTGCAGCGCGGAACCGAGTGCCAGGATCGCGCCCCGGGCGACGCGGTCCCTTTCACGGGCGGGCGAGGAGTGCTCCGGTTTCATCTGCCGCTGCAAAGGGTACCCATCCCCACGGGGGATGCGGCGGCAGGTGGGCGCTCCCCGGGCGACCGGGGCCGCGCTGCCTGCGGTCTCCCCTCAGGCAGAATCAAGACCATGGCCATCTCCTCCACCATCCTCGACGTCACCGACGCCAGCTTCGACACCGCCGTCGTCGCCGGATCCCGCTCGCGCCCGGTGGTCGTCGACTTCTGGGCGGGTTGGTGCGCTCCCTGCCGAACCCTCGGCCCTATCCTCGAGGATGCGGTGGCCCGCCACGGCGGGGTGACCCTCGCCAAGCTGGACGTGGACGCCAACCCGGCCGTCACCGCCCGCTTCGGGATCCAGGGCATCCCCGCGGTGAAGGGGTTCCGGGATGGCGACCTGGTCGCCGAGTTCGTCGGCCTCCAGCCACGCGCCCAGGTCGATCGCTTCCTGGCCATGCTGGCGCCGGTGGCGGGTCCCCCGCCGCTGCCCACCAACGAGGCCGGGCTGCGCGCCGCCATCCTCGCCGCCCCCGAGGACCCGGCCCCGCGCCGGGCGCTCGGCGGCCGGCTCTTCGAGGCCGGGCGGCTCGACGAGGCCGACGAGGTGCTCGCCCCCGCCCGCGACGACCCGGTCTGCGACGGTCTGCGGGCTCGCATCGAGATCTGCCGCAACGGCGACCCCGAGCTCGCCACCCTGGTTCGCGACGGCGAGGGCACGGCGGCGCTGCGCCGGCTCATCGCCGCCATCCGGAGCGGCGACGGACCCGTGCGGTCGCAGCTGCGCCGCGTGGTGGTCGGCGCCATCGAGGCGCAGCGCACCAGCGACCCGAGCGTGGAGGCCCTGCGCGGCGAGCTGGCCTCGGCTCTCTTCTGAGCGCCCGCAGCGACTCGCCCACAACCCGCCGGCCCCCAGCAGCGCCGGCCGTGACCCGGCGCGGCATCCGTTGGCCGGAGCCGGTCGGAGTCGCGGCTCCGCTTGCGCTCAAGTGGTGATGAAACCGGTTGCCGCGGACGACACGTGAAGGAGGCGTGAGATGCAGGACAAACCCGTTGCCCTGGTCACCGGGGCCAACAAAGGGATCGGCCTTCAGATCGCCGAGGACCTGGCGGCGCACGGCTTCACCGTGCTGGTCGGGTCGCGCAACCTTGAGCGCGGGGAGGCGGCCCCGGAGAGCGTCGGCGCGGATGCCCGAGCCGTCCAGCTGGACGTGACCGATCGGGCCTCCATCACCGCCGCGGCAGAGCTCATCCAGAGCGAACTGGGCCGCCTCGACGTGCTCGTCAACAACGCGGGCATCTCGCACGCGGGAGGCCCGATCAGCTCGCTTCCGGGCGAGTCGCTCGCGGAGAGGGCGAAGGCCGGGCGCCTGAGCGTCGCACCTCTCGATCAGGTTCGCATCGTGTTCGAAACCAACGTGTTCGGCGTCATCGCCGTTACCCAGGCGATGCTGCCGCTCCTTCGCCAGGCGCCGGCAGCACGCATCGTCAGCTTCACCGCCACCGACCTCAACAACTTCGAGGGCTGGCGCACGGTGGAGCAGGGCGCTCTCGAGCCGATGCGGCTAGCCCTGATTGGCCCGGACGGACCGACGGGCACGTTCTCCAACGAGGACGGTCCCATCCCCTGGTGATCTGACCCCGGCGACGAGCTTCCTGGGGGCGCGATCTGCCCGGTCGCGCCGGCCGGGCCGTCTGTGCGACATTGGCAATCGCAATCACCGGAGGCCCTGCGGGAGAAGGCCATGCCACACGTCGCGGACGCGCTGACAGCGCTGACGATCCGGATCACCGGGCACGGCGACGACGAGATCGACGCCTACCTGGCCCAACCCCTCGGAGAGGGTCCCCACGGCGGGGTGGTGGTGATCCACCACATGCCCGGCTGGGACCGCTGGAGCAAGGAGGTGACCCGCAGGTTCGCCGCCTCCGGGTACCTCGCGATCTGCCCCAATCTCCACTTCCGCGCCGGCAAGGGGGCCAACCCCGAGGACGCCGCGGCCGCCACCCGGGCGGCCGGCGGGGTGCCGGACGAGCAGCTGGTCGGAGACGTCGATGCCGCCGCCCGCCACCTCCGATCCCTCCCCTCGTCCAACCAGAAGCTCGGGGTGATCGGATACTGCTCGGGGGGACGCCAGTCCTTCCTGGCGGCCTGCAGCCTGCAGTTCGAGGCAGCCGTCGACTGCTACGGCGCCGGCGTCGTCGGCACCCCGCCGCCCCAGGCTCCGGTCAGCTTCGTGCCGCTGCTCAGCCTCGCCCCGCAACTCTCCTGCCCGCTGCTCGGCCTCTTCGGCGCCGACGATCGCTTCCCCTCGCCGGACCATGTCGCCGAGCTGGATGCGGAGCTGACCCGGCTGGGCAAGCCCCACGAGTTCCACTCCTACGAGGGCGCCGGGCACGCCTTCTTCTGCGTCGACCGTCCCAGCTACCGGGTCGAGGCCGCCCTCGAGGGGTGGGCCCGCATCTCGGAGTGGTACGGCCGGTACCTTGACTCCTGACCCACACGGAGAGCCCACCATGTGCACCTACCAGACCGAGACCGTCGCCCTGCAGGGAAGCGGCAAGGGTGTCGCCGCCTGGTTCCCGGTGACCGCGGCGACCGTCTACTTCGACCATCCCCAGCACGCCCCCGCCGAGCACACCCTGAACGTCGACTTCATCAACCCGGCCCGGGGGCCGTCGGCGCGGCTCGCCGTCGAGCTGACCCCGGCGTCTGCCCGAGCGCTCGCCCAGGCGATCCTGGCCTCCCTTCCGCCGGGATCTGCCCGCTGATATGAGTGGCCGGCATGGGCGCCCAGCCGAACGACGGCACCACCGCCTGGGGACACGGGTAGCGGACCGCCACGGCTGACAGAGGAGTCCGACGATGGACGACCAATCAGCCGGCGGCGCGGTCGGTCCCGAAGCACTGCCCGAACCACCGAGTGCCGACCCGATGGCGGGAGAGCTGGTCACTGAGACGCTCGACTACGATGGTGGGCGGCACGTCACCGTGTACGTCCCGCCGGGTCCGCCCGAGGTGGTGGTGTTTGCGGTGACGGACGGGGGATCTCGCCGTGGGGTGCGATCCTCGAGCTGGCCGACGTGCCATCCACGATGATCGTCGGTGTCCACGGGCTGGCCGATGAGATGGCGCGGCTGCACGAGTACTCACCAGTCTTTGACGCGGAGCGCTTTGCGGCGCATGAGAGGTTCTTCGTCCAGGACGTCGGCCGATGGGTGCGGTCACGGTTCGGAGTCGCGCTGCCCGCCGAACGCACCGCGGTGCTGGGCGTCTCGGCGGGTGGAGAGCTCGCACTCGCCCTTGGCCTGCGGCATCCGGACCTCTACGGTGCGGTCTTCTCCGGCTCGCCGGGCGGGGGATACAAGCCGCCTGGCGCGATGCCGGGGTCGATCCCGCGGGTGTACCTCGTCGCCGGCACCCTGGAGCCGTTCTTCCTCGGCAACGCGACCCGGTGGGCGGCCGCGCTGCGCGCTGCAGGTGCGGACGTGATGATGAGCGAACGGCTCGCGTCGCACGGCGATGCGCTCTGGCGAGCAGAGTTCCCGCTGATGGTCGCGTGGGCGTTTGGACCATGACTCATCGCGGTGGTGGGACGACCGTCGCGCGCCCGTGCCGTTCCGGCGAGCGGCGCGTGCCTCGGCAGGGATCGATGCACTGAAGCCGCAGCACGGCTCAATGCCGTGGCCGCCGCTCACCCCTTGGGCGAGCCGCTCTCAGCGGTCCGGGTGGCTCTGCTGGGCGGTGGCCGGCTGGTCCACGCCGACGCGCCCACCAATCTTCGGCCCCTGCCCACCGCGCCAGTGGATCCACGTCGCCGGGTAGCCATGCGTCCCCAACTGGTTATGGACGATCGCGTCCTTAACTTCCCGGCGCGAGGTGCGCGGTCTCCGGGGTGCAGTCCGAGTGAAGTGACCGTCCTCGGGGTGATCTGAGAGCGCTGCTCAGGCGATGCGCGGCAGGCGCGCGGTGCCGCCCTGGGGCGCCCGCCCCTGGGCCGCCTTCCAGACCCGGCGGGAGAGGTCGAGGGGTCCGGCGCCCGCCTCGCGGGCGAGCATCTCCCCCACCCCGGCGGCGTCGAGCGGCGCCGCGAGGTGGAAGCCTTGGGCCAGATCGCAGCGCATCTCGCGCAGCTCGTGGAGCTGCTCCTCGCGCTCCACGCCCACGGCCACCAGGCGAAGGTCGAGGGTCCTGCCCAGACCGACGATCCCGGCGAGGAAGGCGCGCTCGCGCTGGTCGGTGGCGATGTTGTCCAGGAACCCCTTGGGGATCTTGAGGGCGTCCACGGGGAGCGACCTCAGGTCGCCGAGCGACGAGTACCCGGTCCCGAAGTCGTCGATCGCCAGGGTCACCCCGACATCCTTGAGGGCCTGGAGCCGCTCCACGACGATGGCCATGCCCTCCATCAGGAGGCTCTCGGTGATCTCCAGGGTGAGCAGCGCGGGGGTGAGCCCGGTATCGCGCAGGATGGCGGCGACGTCGTGCGCGAAACCCGGATGGAGCAGCTCCCGGGGCGACACGTTCACGCTGACCATCAGATCGCGTTCCGCCAGGCCGGCCATCCAGGCCACCGCCTGCGCGCAGGCGGTCCGGAGCACCCATTGACCGACCTCGTGGATGAGGCCGCTCGCCTCGGCGACGGGGATGAACTCGCGGGGCCCCACCTGGCCCCGTCCCGCGCTCTCCCAGCGGGCCAGCGCCTCGACCCCGACCACCCGCCCGCTGTCGAGGGCGACCACCGGCTGGTATTCGACGTGGAGCTCTCCGGCGGCCACCGCCTTCTCGAAGTCGCTCCTCAGCTGGAGGCCACGCTCCAGAGAGCGCTGCATGCTGGCGTCGAAGGTCTCGACGGTCGCCTTGCCCCGCTGCTTGGCCCGGTACATGGCCACGTCCGCCTCGCGGAGCAGATCGTCACAGGTGGTCGCGGCGGTCCCCGCCACCGCGATGCCGACGCTGGCCCCCATGATGACGGCGGTCCCCCCGAGGTCGAAGCTGACCGTCAGCCCCTCCAGGAACCGCTCCGCAACCAGCACCGCCTCCTCCGGACCGGCCAGGTCCTCGATGAGGACGGCGAACTCGTCACCGCCGAGGCGGGCCACGGTGTCGAAGGGACGCACCACCCCGAGCAGTCGTCCGGTCACCCCCTGGAGCAGAAGGTCGCCGTTCGGATGCCCGAGGCTGTCGTTCACGACCTTGAAGTCGTCCAGATCGATGAAGAGGATGGCGGCACGGAGACGTCCCGGCGCCACCCGGCGATCCAGGGCGTGGACGACCCGATCCGTAAAGAGGGCCCGGTTGGCCAGGCCGGTCAGGGAGTCGTGGAAGGCCTGGTGACTGATCCGCTCGTCGAGTTGGACCTTCTCCACCGTGACCGCCACCTGGGGGGCGAGGGCCTCGAGCAGGCGGCGGTCCTCGTCGTCGAAGGCGCGTGGCGCGCCGCGCCGCCGGCCCACCAGCACGCTGCCCAGGATGCGTCCCTCCACGGCGAGCGCCGCCATCACCCCGTCGCGCAGGCCACGGCGCGCCAGGATGGTGCCCTGCTCGGCCCCGCCGCCATGGAGGATGAGGCTGAGATTGGCGGGGATGATCACCGAGTAGACGTCGCCGAGGAGGTCGCTGTCGAGCGGCTCCGAGGTCTCGGTGGTCCTGCCCTCGCGCACGCGCACCACCAGGACGCTGCCCGCGGCGGAGTCGGGCAGCACCACGACCTCGGCGAAGCCCGCCTCGAAGATCTGGCAGAGACGGCCCAGCAGCGCCGCCACCGAGAGCGGCGAGTGCACGGTCTGCTGGAGCAGGTCCCGCGACTCGGCTAGGTGCTGCAGGTGGCGCCGGTGGTTCCGCTCCGAGAGGTAGGCGGCGCCGATGGCGGCCACGCTACCGCCGAGCGCGAGCAGGAGCAGCATCGCCGGGGTGTCGCGGCCGATGGCCAGCGCCCAGATGCCCTCGGCCACGCCGATCAGGCCCAGGCCTGCCATGGCCATCCGGACCTGGCGAGGTCGCGGCCCCCTGAGCGCTGGCAGCCGGCGGCTGCTGGTGTGCGACACCCGGGCCCCCCTCATGTCGTGTCCTGTCGAGAACTGCGTCCCATCGGAGCCGTGTCGGCACCGTCCGAGATGCCCCGTTCATTCCGGAGACTACACCAGCGCTCCCAACGCCCCGATCGAAGTGACCGCACCTTCACCAGGTCGCCATCTCGGAGCCGGCCAGGTGGCGCTGTTCAGCCCCCGAACCGCGCCGGCGCCAGCCTCAGCGAGGGCGGGCCGAGGGGTCGGGGGGCCGGCCCTCCAGGGCGGCCTCGATGCCGAGGGTGCGCTCGAAGGCCGCCCAGACGGCGTCGCTGACCACGGTGCGCAGGCGGCCCCGCTCCAGCTCGTACATGGCGGCGGCGGAGGTGCCCCCCGGAGAGGTGACCATGTCGCGGAGCTCGGCGACGTGACGCCCGCTGGCCAGGGCGAAGGCGGCCGACCCCTGCATGGTGTCCAGGACCAGCTCCCGCGCCACGTGGCGGGGGAAGCCGAGGTGGACGGCGGCGTCGGTCAGCGCCTCAATGAAAAGGAAGATGTAGGTGGGCCCGCTCCCGCTCACCGCGGTGGCCATCGCCACCTGGCGCTCGTCGTGGACCTCGAACTCCCGGCCGAGGGCGGAGAGGATGGTGCGGGTCTGAGCCCGCCCGGTGGCGTCGACCGGCGGGGTTGCGAACCACACGGTCACCCCCTGCCCGATCTGGGCCGGGGTGTTGGGCATGCAGCGGACCAGGGCGGGGTGGTCCAGTCCCGCGGCCAGGGCGTGGGTGCCGGCTCCGGCGATGACGCTGATGACCAGCTGCCCGGACCGCATCTGCGGCTTCAGCTCGGGCATCACCGCCTTGAGCATCTGGGGCTTGACGGCCAGCAGGATGATGTCGGCTCCCGCGGCCGCCTCGGCGTTGGCAGCCACCGCGGTGACGCCGTGGCGCTCGCTGAGCTCCCGGCGCCGCTCCTCACGCGGATGGCTGCAGACCACCGCCGAGGCTTCGACGAGGCCGCGCCCCAGCAGGCCGGAGAGCATCGCCTCGGCGATCACCCCGGCGCCGACGATGGCGACCCGGGAGCCGTGCAGGGTGGTGTCGTTCATGACTGCGGGACGATACAGGGCGGCGTCGCAGTGGCGCTGCACACGCTCGGTCCCGAGACCGACCCGCGGCCCGTGCGATGATCGGCGGGATGCCTGCAGCGCCCGAAGGGCACGACCAGCCCCCGGTGCGGGACGCTGGGCAGTCCCCTCCCCCACCGGCCGACCCCTACGCAGCCTGGGCGTGGACCGCCTACCCGCCCCCGGTAGCCGCAAACCCGCCTCCCGCCGGGCAGGCTCCGGTCCACCCGGGGACCCTCTACCCGCCACCGGGGACGGCGTACCCCCCACCGGGCACCCAGTACCCCCCACCCGGAACCCAGTACCCCCCGCCGGGCACCGCCTACCCGCCCCCTGGGGCGGGGTACGTCCCCGCCGGCTGGGGCAGCTGGCAGCAGGCCCCGCCCCAGCGCGGCACCGCCACGCGCCGCGGCGGTTTCGTGGGCGGGCTGCTGACCGCGCTGGCGGCGATCGCCAAGCTCGGCTACTTCGGGAAGTTCGGCTTCACCGCCCTCACCATGGTGGTCGCGGTCGTCGCCTACTCGCTGGTCTTCGGCTGGGCCTTCGCGGTCGGGCTGGTGCTGATCATCTTCGTCCACGAGATGGGCCACTTCCTCACCTCGCGGGCGATGGGCGTGCCGATGTCGGCGCCCGTCTTCATCCCCTTCCTGGGTGCCTTCACGGCGGCCGGTCAGGGGCTCACCAGTGACCGCCGGCGCGAGGCGATCATCGCCATCGCCGGGCCCATCTCCGGTTTCGTGGCCACCCTCGCCGTCTACCTCTGGGCGCTCAACCAGGCGGTGGACAGCTCGGGGGTCCGCTTCGCCTTCTCGCTCGCCTACTTCGGCTTCTTCATCACCCTCTTCAACCTGATCCCGATCCTGCCCCTGGACGGGGGCCGGGTCACCAGCGCCATCAGCAAGTGGTTCAACCTGGCCGGGCTCCTCATCCTCGGAGGGCTGGTGGTCAGCGAGGTGCTCGGGTACAGCCTGGGCAACCCCATCCTCATCCTCATCTTCATCATCGCCGTCTACTCGGTGTGGGGACGGTTCCGGGCCGCCCGGCGCGGCGCGGAGGCACCGCCGCTCCCCGCCCGCACCCGGGTGATGATCGGGGCGGGGTACGTCGCTCTGGTGGCGATGAGCGGGGTGTTCATGACCCTGAGCGTGGCCTGGCTCAACGCCCACGGTCTGGTCCTCAACTGAGATCGCGGGGCCGCGGGGCCGCTCCGGTCGGGCTCAGCCCTCGAGGAACGAGAGCCGCACCCGGCGGCGGGGGTTGTCGCGGTTGAGGCTGACCAGCACCAGCCGCTGCCAGGTGCCGAGCTGCATCCGGCCGGCCTCCACCGGAATGGTGAGCGACGGCGAGACCAGGGCGGGGAGCACGTGGTCGGCGCCATGCCCGGGGCTCCCGTGCCGATGGCGGTACCGGTCGTCGCGGGGGAGCAGCCGCTCCAGCGCGGCCACCAGGTCCGGCTCGGAACCGCTGCCGGTCTCGAGCAGCGCCACCCCGGCGGTGGCGTGGGGGGCGAAGACGCTCAGCAGCCCGTCACCCGCTCCGCGGACGAATCGCTCCGCCTCGTCGGTGATGTCGGCCACCGAGCTCCGGCTCAGATCGACCTCGAGGAGGACCGTCCGCATGCCGGCCGGTCAGCGGGCGCTCGGGCTCGGCGACCCGGTGCCGGCCTCGCAGTCGGGGAACGCGTACCTGATGCTGTTGATCACGTTCTCGAAGACGGTGTACTCGGCCGAGGTCGAGTAGTTCATCTCGATGTCGAGGGCGAAGCTGGAGGAGAGGGTCGCCCGGAACTGGGCGAAATCGGCGAGCCGGGTCACCTGGGCGCCCCCCGCATCCATGGTCGGCTGGGGGGTCGCGCTGGGGCTGGACGCGTACTGGACCAGGGTCCCGGTATAGCCGCAGGCCACCACCTCGGCGTTGCTCGAGACCGCGTTGTACCCGGTCAGGCCGGTCGCCCCCAGGGCGCTGAGGCTGGCCGCGGTCCGGAGCACCAGGGTGGGCAGCTGGGTTCCGGTCTGGGGTTGGAAGATGATCTCCCCCGGATCGTCGGCGTAGGTCCAGTTGATGGGGAAGAGGATGCCGCCGATCTGCTTGTCCTGGAAGGAGATCGAGCTCAGCACCCCGGAGGCGGTGTAGCTCGGGTCGGCGATGACCCAGCCGGTGACGGTCGTCCCCTCGACGTGGTACCAGCCCCCGGGCGTCGAGGAGTTCGGCCAGGGCCCCCCGCTCGCGTCGTAGCCGAGCACGGTGAGGGTCACTCCCCAGGCGGCGGTGCCCAGCACCGAGGCCGAGAGCGAGGCCGAGCTGTGGATGCGCAGCCCGTCCTGGACCAGCACCGTGCGTTCGCCGCTGGTCTGGGTGCCCGCCGACCCGGTGGGGGTCGCCGACGGCGAGAGGGTGCCGGCCTGCCCGCTCCCGGGCGGCTGGGTGGCCACCCCGGTCGGGGTCGGCGTACCCGATGAGAAGAGGCTGCAGCCGCTCAGGGTGACGGCGGCCAGCAGGGCCAGGGCAGCGGCGGCCCGGGAGGGGAGGGATCGCATCTCACCAAGGTTAACGGGGCGTCCTCCCGCGGGTTATCGCCGCTCCGGCGGCCGCCGGGAGCCGATCGGGCCCGCCCGTCCGCGCACCCGACCACGGCCCGGTCACGCCGGCCCCGGCGGGGCCAGCCCGCGCAGGGTGGCCGCCACCGACTCCCCCAGCGCGTCGAGGTCGTAACCGCCCTCCAGCACCCAGACCGAGCCGGCCCCGGAGCCGGCGCAGAGATCGCGGAGGCGGCCGGCGGCGGCGCCGTAGGTGTCCGAGTCCAGCTCCAGGGTGGCCAGGGGATCGGCGCTGTGGGCGTCGTAGCCGGCGCTCACCAGCACCAGGTCGGGGTGGAAGGCGGCCACCGCCGGTAGCACCACGTCGTCGAAGCGCGACAGCCAGCCCTCCCCGGTGGTCCCGGATGCGAGCGGCACATTGAGGTTGAGCCCCGCGGCTCCGTCGCCGCCGCGGTCGGTGGACGCTCCCGTCCCCGGGTAGAGCGGCCACTCGTGGAGCGAGGTGTAGAGGACCGAGGGGTCGTCCCAGAAGATGGCCTCGGAGCCGTTGCCGTGATGGACGTCGATGTCCACGATGGCGATCCGCCCCCGGCCTCGCCGCTGGGCGTGGCGGGCGGCGATGGCCACGTTGTTGAAGATGCAGAAGCCCATCGCCCTCTCCGCGGTGGCGTGGTGCCCGGGGGGGCGGCTGATCGAGAAGGCATGGTCGGAGCGCCCCTCGCAGACGACGTCCACCGCCGCGAGCGCCGCACCCACCGAGCGCAGCGCCGCCGCGCGGGAGCCGGGGGCGCAGTAGGTGTCGCCGTCGAACCATCCCCCACCCCGCGCCGCCATCGCCCGCACCGCGGCCACGTGGGCTGGGGTGTGGACCAGCTCCACGGCCGCCTCCTCGGCGGCAGCGGGATCGATCCGGGGGATGGCCGCGAGGTCGGCCTCGGCGCCGATGCGCTCGAGGATCGCCGCCACCCGGTCGGGCCGCTCCGGGTGCCCGGCCGCGGAGTGCTCCGACTCCGGCCCGGTGGAGATCAGCAGGAGGCTCATCCGGGCTCCGCGGTCAGCGCCTCCCCCAGCTCACGCAGGAACGACTCCACGTCGGTCACCAGGCCGAGGGTCTGCGAGGAGCCGCGGTCGGCCAGCTTGGCGACCACCGCCGGGTTGATGTCGACGCACACCGTCCGGGTCGCCGCCGGCAGCAGGTTGCCGGTGGCGATGGCGTGGAGCATGGTGGCGCACATGATGCAGAGGTCGACCCCGGCCAGCGCGCCGCGCATCCGCCGCCGGGCCTCCAGCATGTCGGTGACCACGTCGGGGAGCGGGCCGTCGTCGCGGATCGAGCCAGCGAGCACGTACTCGACCCCGTTGCGGACGCATTCGTACATCACCCCGCGGCGGAGGATCCCCGACTCGACCGCGGCCCGGATGCCCCCCGCGGCGCGGATGCGGTTGACCGTGCGCATGTGCAGCTCGTGGCCCGACTCGATGGGCAGGCCCTTCTCCAGACCCAGCCCGAGCGAGGTGCCGAAGAACTGGGACTCGATGTCGTTGGCGGCCAGCCCGTTGCCGGCGAAGAGCACCTGCACGTAGCCGGCCGTGATCAGGTGGGCGAGGTGAGGGCCTCCACCGGTGTGGATGATCGCGGGCCCGCCCACCCAACAGATCCGGCCATCTCTGGCGCGAACCTCCCGCATGGTGTCGGCGAGCTCGCGGATCACCTGATGCTTGGGCTTCTCGGGAGAGAGCGAGCTGGTGGTGAAGCCGAAGACCTCCTTGCCCCGGCCCCGCTCCACCGGCACGATGCGGACCCCGGCCCGGCCCACCACCACCGCCTCGCCGGCACGGACGTCGCTGACCGGGACCGCTCGGGCCGCACCGTCGGCGATCACCACCCCGCAGTCCATCTCGATCTGCTCCACCACCATCCACTCGCCGGCGACCCGCACCGAGGTGGGCTGGCTGGTGGTGGTGTAGAAGGTGTCGGGGAACACCCCGTCGCAGGGCGCGGGCTCGGTGCTGGCATCCTCGGCGCCGACCACGGCGGCGCCGTGCTGCTGGCAGGCGGCCACCACCGCCGCCAGCCGCTCCTCGGTGTCCGCCTCGATGGTCAGCCGGGCGAACGACGGCTCGTCGAGCCGGGTGCCGACCCGGAACTCCTCGACGTGGAAGGTGGCCCCCATGTCCATGACGCTGTCCATCACCCGGGGCAGCAGCATGCTGTCGATGATGTGGCCGGAGAGCTCGATGACGGCCCGCGCGCTCACCGCCGCGGCGCCCCCGCCCGGGCCCGCACCGCCTCGATCCGCCGGCAGAGATCGGCCGCCGCCGCGCCGGGGTCAGCGGCGCCGCTGATCCCCCGCGAGACCGGCACCACCACCCCGCCGCCCGCGGCGTCCAGGCCCGCGCTCACCGCGGCCTCCAGGTCCCCGCCCTGGGCCCCGACCCCGGGCAGGAGCAGCGGGGCGGCGGGGGCGAGACGCCTCACCTCGGCCACCGCCGGGGCGGCGGTGGCCCCGACCACGAAGCCGATCTCGGCCGCACCCGACCAGGTGAGGGCCAGTTCCACGATGTGCCGGTAGAGGGGGCGCCCGTCCTGGAGAGGAGCCTCCAGGAAGTCGGCGGCGCCGGGGTTGCTGGTGCGGGCGAGGAGCAGGGCCGCCGTCCCGGGACGGGTGAGGAAGGGAGCCACCGCGTCCTGGCCCAGCAGCGGGTTCACGGTGACGGCGTCCGCCCCCCAGACGTCGAAGAGCGCCCGGGCCTGCGCCTCCGCGGTGCTGCCGATGTCGCCCCGCTTGGCGTCGAGGATGAGCAGGCGGCTCGCCGGCACCATCCCCCGCACCCGCTCCAGGACCGCCAGCCCGGCCGCGCCGTACTGCTCGAAGAAGGCGAGATTGGGCTTGACGGCGACCACGTGGGGGAGCGCCGCCTCCAGCATCGCGGCGCAGAAGCGCTCCACCTCGGCGGCGTCCGCGCAACCGGTGGGGTCGAGCCCGAGGCAGAGGAGGGAGCCGACCTCGCGGCCGCGCGCGGCCAGGCGGGCGGAGAAGGGCTCCCGGCTCACCAGGCGTCGCGGGTCGTGCTGGGCTGGATCGCCCCCTGGTCGGGCCGGGGCGCGTAGGGCACCTCGATCCGCTCCTTCTCGGTCGAGACGCAGAGCGGGCAGATGCGGGCCACCCCTCCGTCGAGGATCACCGCGGCCAGCCGGTAGATGGGGGTGGGGCGGCCGCAGTTGTCACACGGGTCGAGGACGGCCACGATCTGAAACCTCGTACTGGCCTGCGGGAGGTGCGCGACCTGGATTCTGCCAGATCACGACCTCCTCCCTCCCCCACCCGGTCAGCTGTTGACGAGGCCTCAGCCGCCCCCGATGGCGTTGCTGACGTTGGAGAAGGTGCCGTTCAGGTGCTGCCCCAGGGTGGACAGGACCAGCACCACCACCACGGCGATCAGCACCAGGATGAGGCCGTACTCCGTCATCCCCTGCCCCTCCTGACCCCGCGAGAGCCGGCGCTCCGGGTGACGGCGCGCCGTCTCCCGCAGCCTGAGGTAGGTCGAGACGAGCCGCGTCATGAGTTCTCCACCACCAGTGCGCTGCTGTATGACCGCAACGCTGACGGCCGACCCTGGAGCGACCCTTAACTCGATGTCACGGGAAGTCGGACAAGGATTCGCAGTCCGCCGATCGGGTGTTCCAGCCTGATGGTCCCGCCGTGCGCCTCGGCGACGGCGGAGGCGATGGAGAGCCCCAGACCGGTGCCGCCGCTGCGGGCCGGGAATCCCCCCTCCCGCCGCAGCTCGTCGACGCTCCCCGGACGCTGCCCGGGGGGGAGGCCTCCGCCGTCGTCCTCGACCCCGACCACGCAGGTGTCCCCCGTCATGCGGGTGGAGACCGCGATGTGACCCTTGGCATAGCGCAGGGCGTTGTCGACCAGGTTGTCGAAGAGGCGGCCGAGCAGGACCGGGTCGCCCGACAGCTCCGCGCCGCTGTCCCGCTCCACCTCGAGGGTCAGCCGAGCTCGCTCCACCGGGCCGTGCCAGCGGTCGTAGAGCTCCTCCATCACGTCGTCCAGGGAGAGCGGGACGCGCCGCACGTAGAGCGCCCGGGCGTCCTTGCGGGCCAGCAGCAGCAGCCCCTCGGTCAGCACGCTGAGCCGGACCGCCTGATCGCGGATCTGCTCGAGGCTGGCCACGTAACGGGCCGGGTCCCGGTCCTGGAGCAGGGTGACCTCGGCGGTCACCCGGATCGCGCTGAGCGGCGAGTTGAGCTCGTGGGCGGCCTCGGAGGTGAAGTGGGTGAGGCCGTCGATGAGCGTCTCCCGTTCCGCCGCCACCCTGATCAGGGCGTTGACGGTGAGGGTTCCGAAGACGGTCAGCACCGCCACCGCGATGAACTGGAAATCGGCGGCGACCGGGGGCCACTGGCCGATGGCCTCGAGCACCGCCGGCTGGACCAGACTGGCGACCGCGATCAGCCCCGCCGCCCAGGCGGGCAAGAGCCAGATCGCGGCCACCAGACAGAGGAGGGGGATCGCCCCGAAGGTGTTGTCGGGGGGGAGGGCCAGGTCGAGGGCGGTGGACGCGCCGATCAGGAGCAGGAGGAGGACGAGCGCTCCGGCCACCTGGACCCCGCGGCGCACCGGCCGAGGGTGGCGGAGGAAGGCGCGCGCCCGGCGGGGCGGAAGCGCGTCAGCCATCCGCCACCTCCAGCCGGTAGCCGACCCCGCGCACGTTGACGATGCGCACCGAGGAGCCCGCCCGCGAGAGCTTGGTCCGCAACCGGCTCATGTAGACGTCCACCAGCCCGGGGTTGGGCGCCCCCTCGTAGCTCCAGCCGCCGTCGAGGAGACGCTCGGCCGAGACCACGCGCCCGACCTGCCCGGTCAGCAGCGCCAGCAGGTCGAACTCCTTGCGGGTGAGCGGCAACCTGGCCTCCCCGACCCGCGCGGTGCGGGCCAGCTCGTCGATCACCAGATCCGAGACGGCCGCCGTGTGCGGTGCCGGGTCGCGGCGCCCCAGGGCGCGGATCCTGGCCAGCAGCTCGGCGAAGGCGAAGGGTTTGGTGAGGTAGTCGTCGGCCCCGGAGTCGAGCCCGGACACCCGGTCGGCGACGCCGGAGCGGGCGGTCAGCATCATCACCCGTGTGGGGATCCGCAGGTCGCGCAGCTGGCGGCAGATGGCGAAGCCGTCGGGTCCGTCGGGAAGCATCACGTCCAGGAGCACCACGTCGTAGGCGCTCTCCCGGCTGCGGGCGATGGCGTCGTCGCCGTTGTGGACGACGTCGGCGGGAATGCCCGCCTCCCCGAGACCCCAGCGGAGCGTCTCCGCCGTCCTCTCGTCGTCCTCGACCACCAGGACCTTCACGGCGCGATTATCACCCGGTCAAAGGCGCCGAATCCGCATTCCGGCCACTGCGCACGGGCCGTTCCGATCCGTGCGAAGGCCCCCAGCGCTCCCCTACGATGCCGGCACCGCCGGAGGGCGAGGGCGCGTCCGCCGGTGGCTGATGGTCCGGAGGAGGCGCGTGACCGCCGTCGTCGAGGTTGAGCATCTGCGCAAGGCGTACGGCAGCGTGCTCGCCGTGGACGACATCTCCCTGCAGGTGGAACAGGGCGAGATCTTCGGCCTGCTCGGACCCAACGGCGCCGGCAAGACGACCACGGTGGAGTGCGTGGAGGGCCTGCGACGTCCGGACCGGGGTCGCATCCGGGTGATGGGGCTGGACCCGGTGCGCGACACCCGCGAGCTCCGCCCGCACATCGGGTGCCAGCTCCAGCAGGCGGCTCTCCCCGATCGGATCAGGGTCTGGGAGGCCCTGGACCTCTTCGCCTCGCTCGCCCCCGGGCGGGCAGACTGGAGCGCGGCCCTCGATCAGTGGGGCCTGCAGGGTCGGCGGAAGGCCGCCTTCTCCAGCCTATCCGGGGGCGAGCAGCAGCGGCTCTTCGTGGCCCTGGCGCTGGTCGGCCGGCCGCAGGTGGTCTTCCTCGACGAGCTGACCCAGGGGCTCGACCCCGCCGCCCGCCGGGTGGCCTGGGAGCTGGTGCGGGCGGTGCGCGATCGGGGCGCCACGGTGGTCCTGGTGACCCACTTCATGGAGGAGGCAGAGCAGCTCTGCGACCGTGTCGCCGTGGTCCACCAGGGCCGGGTGGCGGCCATGGACAGCCCGCAGGGGTTGATCACCCACCACGGCGGCGGCGTCCGCGTGGTCTTCTCGGCTCCTCTCGACGCCGACCTCAGCTGGCTTCCCCAGACGCCGCACGTCCGCTTGGTGGCTCGCCACGGCCCTCGTCTGGAGGTGACCGGCGACGGGCCGGTGCTCGCCCACGTCGGAGCCGCCCTCATCGCCCACGGGCTCGAGCCCGACGACCTGCGCACCGAGCAGCCCAGCCTGGAGGACGTCTTCCTCAACCTCACCCAGGCGGCGGACCCGGACGGGGGCGAGCGGTGAGACCGGCCGCCTTCCTCAAGCTCACCTGGCTGGAGACCAAGCTCTTCCTCCGCGAACCGCTGGCGGTGGGATTCACCCTGGCCTTCCCGGTGGTCGTGATGTTCGTGATCGCGGGGGTCTTCGAGAGCTCCGGCGGCGCCGGCTTTCGGGGCGTCCGCGGGGCCGAGTACTACGTGGTGAGCAACGTGGCGGTGGTCATCGGGGCCGTGGGCCTGATCGCCCTCCCTCCGCACCTCACCTCTTATTACGAGCGGGGCATCATGCGCCGGTTCCGCGCCTCGTCGGTGCCCGTCGCCGGCGTCGTCGCGGCCCAACTCGCGGTCTGCTTTGCGGTCGGGATCGCCGCCACCGCGGTGCTCCTGCTCCTGGCCCGCCCCGCCTACCTGTACGACGTCCCCCGCTCGCTGCCCGGGGTCGTGCTCGGCTTCGTGGTGGGCATGGCCGGGTTCCTGGGCCTTGGTCTCCTGGTCGCCGCCCTCTTCCCGACCACACGCACCGCCCAGAGCGTGGGGATGGTCCTCTTCTTCCCGCTGTACATGATCTCGGGGGCCGCCCCGCCGCTCTCGGTCCTGCCCAGCGCCATGCGGGAGGTGGCCGACTTCGACCCCATGAACTACGCGGTGCGGGCGCTCCAGGACCCCTGGTTCGGGTACGGGGTCACCGCCACCAACCTGGTGGTGCTGCTCGGCATCGCGCTGGTCAGCAGCGCCGGGGCGGCGCTGATCCTGCGCCGGCGCTGAGACCCCGGCGAGCCGGAGCAGGGAGCCGCGGAGCGCCGTCGTCCAGCCGGGGTTCCGGCGATGCCGGGTCACCGCCTGACGGGGGCGGTCCGCCCGCCGACCTGGCGGTCACAGCGCTTCCGCGGTCCCTGCTCCTCCCCGGACCACGCCCCTCAGGGACGGCCAGCCACCGTCCGTACCTCACTCATCCGGGTCGAAGACCATCCCCTGGGGCTGCAGAGCCGGACCGGTGAGCGCCACCGGGGTGATCCGCCCGGTGGCCAGGTCCAGCCGGCCCAGCCAGTTGGAGGTGGTGCAGGTGGGGGGCGCCGAGTTGGCGCCGCAGGGGGTCACCGCCACCAACGCCTCTCCCAGCGAGAAGTGGCCGCGGACCGCGTCGACCCGGTCGTGAGCTGGGTCGGTGGTGTAGAGCGTGCCGTCGACATCCGTGACCCAGGCCGTGTCATCGATCGACTGGGAGAGGTTGAGCACCCAGAGCGAGGGTTGGGAGCTGGCCGGATCCCGGCTGTAGATCTGCTCCAGGTTGCCCTGGCTGTCGAGCACGAAGCTGCCCCCGAAGCGCGGGCTCACCCAGGGGACGACCTCGTTCGAGTCGGGGTCGTTCAGCCCCAGCGTGACCGTGCTGCCGTCGGCGGTGCTGTTGCGGTTGGCGACCCTGGCCGGGGCCTCGTCGCTGTAGAGCGAGCGCACCGTGGCGACGCCGGTGGCCGCGTCCAGAGAAACTGCGTACAGCGCCGGGTAGCTCGGCTGCGGAGCGGGCGGACCGGTGGTTCCAGGGGCCGAGGCGCTGATCAGGATCTCGCCGTGGTAGACGGAGATCGCGTCGGTGCCGCCGTTGTGGGGCAGCGCCTCGCTGTACGCGAAGTGGATCACCCGGCCGGTTGCCGGGCTCACCGTGTACAGGCTCGAGTTGCCATCCTCGTTCACGGTCGCGACGAGCCGACCACGGGCAGGGTCAGCGGTCAGGCCGTCGACCTTGCCGCCGACGTCCCACTGGTCGACCAGCGCTCCCGCGGTCGTGAGCTCGACGATGGTGCTGTCGGTGTTGCCGCTCGGGCTCGCCGTCCCGGTGGAGCCGACCCCGTTCTGGAAGGCGGTGAAAACGTGCCCGCCCATGAGGGTGATGTCGTCGGGATTGGTGAGCGGTTCGCGGCTCGTGCCCACCAGGTGGCTCATGCTGGCTCCCGAGGCCAGGACGGTGACGTGGTACCCCTCGCCGGCATCCGCGGCGACTCCCGCCCCGCCCGCAATCGCGACCACCGGCAGGGCCGCCAGTACGACCAGCCACCGGGCCGGGCTCCTGCGTATCGACATGCTCTCTCCTCCCGTTCCGCAGCCGGCTCTCTCCGCACCGTGCCAGCAAGGAGCGAGCTGCCGCCACCCCCGGCCCGCCGCGGACGCTGCGGTCCCAGGGTCGTCCGGCGCACCCGGTACGTCGAGGCAGGACCGGTTCAGAGACGGTTATGGAGCGGCTAACTCCATACCCCGCCGGTTACGCGGAGGAGCTGACCGCCAGGGGCGGGAGGTCGGCCGGCGTCGCCGCCGCGCCGTCACCTCCGATCTCTCCGTTCATGGAGACGGTCGTCCCGCGGCGCAGCTCGGCGGCCATGGTCGCCTGGCCGCCCGCCGCCACCGCGATCTCCTGGGCGGTGGTGGAAACCTGCCGGCTGGCCACGCTCACCTGCTCCATGGCGTCCACCACCCGGGAGGAGGCGATGCGCTGCTGACGGGTCGCCACCCGGACTTGGGAGCTGGCCTCGGCGACCTGCTCCATCAGCCGGAGGCCGCCCTGGAGCTCGGCCACCCCCTTGTCCATGGCCATCACCGTGGCGCTGGTCTCGGCCCTGGTCCCCTGGGTGATGCCCGCGATGTCGGCCGCCAGACCCTTGGTCCGCTCGGCGAGACGGCGGACCTCGTCGGCGACGACGGTGAAGCCGCGCCCGACGTCCCCGGCGCGAGCCGCCTCGATGGCCGCGTTGAGAGCGAGCAGGCTGGACTGGTCGGCGATCTCGTTGATGAGGACCAGGATCTTGGAGATGTCCTCCACGCGCTTGGCCAGGGCCAGGGTTCGCTCGCTGGTGGCGCGGATGTCCTGCTGAGCCTGCTCCAGGCTCTCCCGGGTCTCCATGGCCCGGGCCGCCACCTGATCGACGGTGTCCGCGATCTGGGTCGAGGCGCCGGCCAGCTCCTCCATGCTCGCCGAGGTCTCGGTCGCCGCGGAGCTCTGCTGGACGGTGGTGGCCGCCAGCTCGCTGGACGCAGCCGACAGCCCGGCCGCCGACTCCGCGAGCTCCAGGCTGGTCAGCTGCACCCGGGTGATCAGCCCGCCGAGGCGTTCGACCATCAGGTTGAAGCTATCCGCGAGGGTCGCCACCTCGGCTGTCCCCGCCTGCCCCACCCGGGCCGAGAGATCCCCGCCGGCGATGCGGCGCGCGGTCGCCGCCATCCGGCCGATCGGGCGGGTGAGCATCATCGACACGACTAGGAGCAGGACCACCAGCACCAAGGCGCCACCGATCAGCGCGAAGATCGCAGTCGCCTGTTGGTTGGCCACCGAGGCCAGGGCGACGTCCGACGGCTCGCTGGCGACGATCGCCCATCCCAGCGGGATGTCCTGGGTGTAGCCGGCGATGGTCGCCGACTTGTCCTGCCCGTAGCTCACCGTGCCAGTGCTGCCGCTGGCCCGAAGCGCCGAGACCACCGCCGGGGTGTCGATGCGCTGGCTCAGGGCACCCTGCTGGATCATCTGCGCATCGGCTCCGGCGGTCATGGTGGAGCTGAAGATCAGCAGGTGGTCCGGCCCCACCGCCTGCAGGACGATCGACGACGACGTGCTGTTGGTGACGCTGAGGAACACGGGATCGAGCGATTGCGCGGTGTTGATCACGCCCACCAGGATCCCGGTGAAGGTGAGGCTCCCGGTGGTGACCGGTGTCGCCGCGTACCAGTCCAGATGCCCGGACTGCTTCTCGATCGGCGTAATGATCGCCTCCTGGCTGGCCGTGGTCAGCCAGCTGCTCCCCTCGAAGGACAGCCCCGAGGCCAGCCCGGCGCTGGAGGCGACCACGTCTCCCTGGGTGTTCACCAGGGCGATCTCGCTGAAGGCGGAGTCGCGAGCGAAGAAGAGCCGCGACATCTCCGCGCTGGTGCCGCTCAGCGGGGTGGAGCTGAACTCCAGGGCGGCGGCGTAGCCGGAGAGCTCGGCCTGGACCAGCTGGTTCCAGGCGTCGAGGCGGGCGCTGGCCGCGCGGGCCAGGTCCTCGACGTGCGAGCTGGTCGCGTTGGTGAGGGCGGTCGCGGAGCTCGAGGTGACCAGGTACACCACCCCGGCCATGACCGCCACGGTCAGCGCCAGGGTGGGGACCATCAGGCGGACGAAGAAACGGTGGCTGAGCGCGGTCAGGCGGCGCAGCACCAGACGGGGGATCCCCAGCGGCATGTGTTGGCTCCGAGGCCGGTCGGGCCCGCTGGCGAGCGAGTCGGGACCCGCCTCGGGACGAATTGAATAGCAGCCGGCTCCTCAACGGTGATGACGCGAGTGCCACGGATGCCGTAAACGTGTCGCAATCGAATCGTCCTGATCCGCTCACCGGAGAATAGAAGCCACTTCCTGACCCGCCTGTGGTCAGTGAACGGACCAATTCCGCCAAACGGACGTCACCGCTCGCCGGAGAATAGAGGCCACTTCCTGACCCGCGTGTGGTCAGTGAACGGACCAATTCCGCCAAACGGACGTCACCGCCGAAGTCGGTGGCCCCCGCCGGCCGGTTCCCGCCGGTCCGGTGCCACGGCCGCCCCGATGCAGGGGCGGCCGTGCGTCACGGAGCAGGGTGACGAAGTTCCCCCCCTTGCGCAGGGGAGCCAAGTATCGCATGGGAGGCCGTGAAAAGGCCAGCCGGGGGGATTTGTGGTGTATAACTTCGTCCGTTCGCAGCCCATAAAAGGGGTTCATCGTGCTCTCGGCTCCCTCCGCACGCCGGCAGCGCTCCCGGCAGCAGCTCCTGGAGATCATCCGAAGCCACCCCGGCGGGGTCACCCGCGGCTACTTGAGCACGCTCACAGGACTATCCCGCAGCGCGGTCGCCGAAGGGGTGCAGGATCTCCTCCCGGGCGGGCTGGTGGTGGAGCAGCGCGATCAGGGGCGCGGCCTCAACCGATCTCGCGGCCGGCCCTCCTCGCTGCTCGTGCCCGCGGCCCCGAGCGGTGCGGTCGTCGGCATCGACCTGGGACACACGCACATCGCGGTGGCCGTCGCCCGCACCGACGGTGAGGTGCTGGCCGAGCATCGTGAGAGCTTCGAGGTCGACGACCGCGCGGCGGCCGCCGTGGGCAACGCCGCCCGGCTCGTCGAGGGCCTGATCGCCCAGAGCGGTCTCAGGATGGCCGACGTGCTCGGCGTCGCGGCCGGCATCCCCTGCCCTCTCGACCCGGTCTCGGGACGCACCCGCCCGCTGGGCGACCATCCCACCTGGTCCGACTTCGACGTGAGAGGGGAGCTCTCGCGCCGCCTCGAGCGCCCGGTGCGGGTCGCCAACGACGCCGAGATGGGGGCCCATGGGGAGCGCCGGTTCGGCGCCGCCCGGGGCTGCCGCGACTTCCTCTATGTGAAGGCGTCGCACGGCATCGGTGCCGGCCTGGTGCTGAACGGCGACGTGTACCGCGGCGCGACCGGCGCCGCCGGGGAAATCGGCCACATCCAGCTGCCCGGCGCCCAGGGGCTCTGCCGCTGCGGCAACCGGGGCTGCCTCGAGACGGTGGTGTCGATCGACGCGCTGCGCCACCAGCTGGAGGAGCTCCACCTCCCGGGACTGCCGTCCAGCTCGGACGGACCGCTCACCACGCTCGCCGTCAACCCGGTCGCGGCCCGGATCGTCACCGAGGGCGGCCGTGTCCTCGGCCACGTCCTCGCCGAGCTCTGCAACTGTCTCAACCCCGCCGCGATCGTCATCGGCGGCGAGCTGGGCACCGCCGGTCAGCCGCTGCTGGAGGGTGTCCGGGAATCGATTCACCACTACGCCCTCTCGGCATCCGCCCACGCGGTCGACATCCGCACCGCCCAGCTCGGCCTCCGCTCCGAGCTGATGGGCGCGGTGGCACAGGCCATCGAGCACGCCCTGATCCAGGCCTGAGCCGAGCCTCCCGCCATCGCCTGGGAGGAGGCCGGGAAGCCCCTCCTCTCAGGCTGGCGCCGCGTCGGTGCCGACGCGAGGTCGCAGCTCGTCGACCCCCCGTCGCGCCGCGACCGGGTCCTTGAAGTACAGGCGGTTGACCTCGACGTAGGGCTGCTGATCCGCCGGGACATCCTCCTCGGCGAAGATGGCGTCGACCGGGCAGGGGTCGACACAGGCACCGCAGTCGATGCACTCATCGGGGTCGATGTAGAGCATCCGATCATCGTCACCGGCGTGGATGCAGTCCACCGGGCAGGCGTCGACGCAGGACATGTCCTTGACGTCGAGGCAGGTCTCCGTGATCACGTAGCTCATGACCTGAGCCCTCCCCTGTCAGGGAGGTGGACAGCCCAAGCCGCGACCAAGCCCTGAAGGGCGTGGCCGCGAGCGGCCGGCGGGATCAGAGCGGGTCTGCTAATAAACATGCTGTTCACCATTTATATCACGCGAGGCCGGGCGTGTCAACGACGCCCGGTGGGAGGGCTCCGGGACCGGAGCGCCACCGGCAGCCCGGCCGCGCGGCCGCGGTTGGAGGCGATTCAGAGCGGCCACACCTCGAATTCCACGGCCAGGGGCACGCCTTCTCGCCCGCCCGCCCGCGCCATCTCGTCGCGCAGGCAGCGCTCGGGATCGAACCCTCGCCTCAATCCGGCGATGTAGGTGTGCTGCGCCTTCAGAGCGGCGATGCCCGCCTCGACGAACTCGGCGACGTCGACGAAGTGGGTCGGGGAGGGCGAGGCGCCGAAGCAGACCATGCGCACCCCATCCCACGGCGGCAGATCGTCGGGCGCCGGTCGCCCGAAGAGCCAGCGGTTGCCAGCGTCACGGGCGGCGTCCAGGACGGCGGTTCCCACGGCGCGGTGGTCGGCCATGTTGGGACCACCACCCGCCGTCTGGAGGTGGGGGTTGAGGGAGATGAGCAGCTCGGGACGGTGCCGCCGGATGGCATGGACGAGGTCAGCCCGGAGTCGCCGTCCGTACTCCACCTCGCCGTCGGGATGGTCGAGGAACTGGACGCTGTCGACCCCCACCGCCCTGGCGCTGGCCACCTGCTCCTTGACCCGCACCCGCCCCGCCTCGGCCGGCTCCATGCTGTCGATCCCAGCCTCGCCGTGGGTGGCGATGACATAGGCGACGGACTTCCCGTGCGCTGTCCACCGTGCCACCGCCGCGGACGCGCAGTACTCGAGATCGTCGGGATGGGCGACGATCGCCAGCGCTCGCTCCCAGTCCTCGGGCAGCGGAGGCATCGCTAGCGTCACCACGCCCCGCCCGGCCGCTCAGGCCGCCCGGCATGCACGGCCTCGACGAGATCCCATTGGGCCGCCGTGAACATCTGGATTGCGTAGGGGAAGAGGTCCTGCTCCTCGGTGAAGATGTGCATCTGGAGTCTGCCGACCGCGTTCAGGAGCTCAGCCCCACCCCCGCCGGCCTGCGACGACGAGGCGATCAGCCGGCCGACCTCCTCGTGCTCCCCGAGCAGATTCGCCACGTATTCCGGCGCGGCTCTCGCCATCTCGCGATAGAGCCCCGCCTCCTCGTTCCGCTCATGCGGGTCGAGCAGCGCGACGAGAACCGCCGCCGCCTGCCGCACCGCATCGGGGTCCCCGGACCTCACCGCGTCCGCCAGCCGCGTGCTGGCGTCGAGGATGGCGAGGTGATCCTCGTGAAGTTGCCGAAGCGGGCCGAACCCCGCACAGCCGCAATGCTCACACACGCCGGGCGCCTGCGACGCGACGGCCGGCAACGATCATCGCTGGAGCATGGTCCGGGGCTCCCTCGCCAGAGGGCCCAACGCGTCCCCCGCCCGCGAAGCGGGTGTGGCGGGAGACCCCACCCTGCCTGGTCACCGCGATCGTGCGACGCCAGAGCCGGTCATCGAGCGATCGTGGGGGCGCGGCCGGCATCTGATCAGCCCCCGCCGAGGACGACCCCGTAGAGGGCCGCAGCGACGGCACTCAGCAGGGAAAGACCACCGAGCCCTCCGGCCAGGCGGGCGCTGCGCCAGCGCGAGGGCATGAGAGCATGCGCGAGGGCGGCGGCGCCCGAGATCAGGACGAAGAGGAGCTTCACCCCCAGGGTGCGCCCGGTGGCGGTGTCGAGCAGCGTTGCCGGAGTGATCCCGATGGCCTGGGCCTGGATGACCCCGGTCACCACCAGCAGGGCGTAGGCGGGCCAGGCCACCGCCTGGAAGCGCCGGCCGAGGGCACGGGCCAGCTGAGGTTCGCCGCGGGTGAGCGGCACGACGGCGGCAACCACCAGCTGGCCGCCGATCCAGACACAGGCGCCGAGAACGTGCAGCCAGAGGAGGACGGCGTGCCCGCTGATGGTGAGCATCTCACCGCGACGGCTCCCCCGAGACGGCCGCTGAGCGGCCGATCCGCACCGGCCAGAGCTCGGGGCCGTGTTCCAGGGGCTCCCATTCGAGCTGGCCAGGACGCTCGGCTGAGACCTGGCCGCGGAGCCGCAGCGGGTCGTGGTCGGTGACGATGACCAGCGCCTCACCGGCGGCGACCGCGGCCAGCCACCTGCCGACCTGGTCGTGGCGAGCCCCGGGGGAGACCGACCAGAGGTCGAGGCTGGCGCCGGCCGCCCCCACCCCGACCCGAGCGGGTAGCTCCTCCTCCGGCTCAGCCTGGGGCGCGACGATCGCATCGATCGAGCTTGCGGTGGAGTCGCCGGCAGCCCTGCTGCCCTTCTTTTCCGTGGCTCTCAGCATTTCTATTCGAGACTCTACGCTATAATCAGCGCGTGAGGTACGCAGCCCGCCCGGACGACCTCGCCCGCGCCCACCAGGCGCTGGCCGAGGTGAGCCGGCTTCGCCTCCTCGAGGTGATCGGGGCCCAGCCGGCCGGGCTCAGCGCCGCCGACGCCGGCGACGAGGTGGGCCTCCATCCGTCCACCGCGCGCCAGCATCTCGAGATCCTGGTCGAGGCGGGGCTGGTCGTCCGGGAGTCCGAGGCACGCACCGTGCGTGGCCGCCCCCGGGTCATCTACCGGAAGAGCGAGCGGACGGAGTCGGGAGGCGGCGATGGCTACCACCTGCTCGCCGCCATCCTCGCCTCCATGATCGAGAGCTCGCTGCGCCGTCCGGCCGGCGCGGCCGAGGCCGCTGGGCGGGCCTGGGGACGCTCCCTCACCGAGCGGGCGCGACCTCTCGCCCACCCGCGCCGTCGCGAGGCGGAGCGGCGGGTCGTTGAGCTCCTCAGCCAGCTGGGATTCGAACCGGAGCTGGCGGCCGGGCGTGAGGGTCGGCGCATCCTGCTCCACCGCTGCCCCTTCCTGGACCTCGCCACCGAGCATCGGGCGGTGATCTGCTCGGCGCACCTCGGCCTCGTCAAAGGGGCGCTCGAGGAGCTGGGGCTCCCCGCCGACGGCACGACCCTCGAGCCCCTGGTGACCCCCACCCTGTGCGTCACCCGCCTGGCCGGCTGACCCACGTCGATGGACCGGGAGGTGCTCGCCCTCGACGTCCAGCCCGCCCCTCCGGCGGGTCATGGAGGTGACGCCTCCCATGAGCTTCAATGAGCAGGATCGGGGGAGTGGCCAGCTGCGCGGCCGCGGTTGGCACCGTCTCCTCCCTCCGCGCCGCGTGCAGTGCTACGTGGCGGGCATCTGGCTGGACGCACCCGTCACCGAGGTCAGCGAGGAGACCCGCGAGGTGCGCATCGAGTACCCGACCGTCGCCGGCGGGGTGCGCCGTCTGATCCTCGATGCCTCACAGTACCGGCCCTCACCCGGCCTGTTCCCAGGTCTGGAGCGAGAGGGCGACCCCCTCTCGACCGGCCCCGCAGCGGTGAGCGCAACGTCCACAGTCAGAGGAGGTCCCGGCTCGCAGTCATGAACCAAGAAGCCCGCGTCGTCGTCTTCGAAGCCGAGGCCGGCCAGGAGGACCGGCTGCGCGCCGCCCTCCCGGGCGTGGAATGCCGCTTCGTCGAGCAGCCGCTCTCCGACCAGAACCTCGAGCAGGTGGGCGAGGCGACCGTGGTGTCGGTGTTCATCCGCTCCCAGGTGAGCCGCGCCGTCATCGAGAGCATGGCCGGCGTGCGACTGATCGCCACCCGCTCGACCGGCTACGACCACATCGACCTCGGCGCCTGCCGCAGCCGGGGCATCACCGTCTCCAACGTCCCCACCTACGGCGAGAACACCGTCGCCGAGCACGCCTTCAGCCTGATCCTCGCCCTCTCCCGGCGCCTGGGTGTCGTGACCCGGCGGATCTCGCACGGGGACTTCTCGCTGCGCGACCTGATGGGCTCCGACCTCCGCTCCAAGACCCTGGGGGTGGTCGGTGCCGGCAACATCGGCCTCCATGTCATCCGCATCGGCCGGGCTTTTGGGATGGAGGTGCTCGCCTACGACGCCCACCCCCACCCCCTGCTGGCCGAGGTGCTGGGCTTCCGCTACGTCTCGCTCGACGAGCTGCTGACCGCCTCCGATGTCATCACCCTGCATGTGCCGTACCGGCCGGAGACCCATCACCTCATCGACCGCGACCGTCTGGCGATGCTGAAGCCGGGGGCACTGCTGGTCAACACCGCCCGCGGCGCCCTGGTGGACACCGCCGCGCTCCTGGAGGCGCTGGAGAGCGGCCACCTGGGAGGTGCCGGTCTGGACGTGATCGAGGGCGAGGAGCTGCTCATGGAGGAGAGGCAGATGTTCCACGTCCCCGAGACCGAGGAACGGATGCGGCAGCTGCTGACCGGGCACGCCCTGGCCCGGCACGAGAATGTGATCCTCACCCCGCACATGGCCTGGTACAGCCGGGAGGCGATCGACCGCATCCTGGACGTCACCGCGCTCAACATCCGAAGCTTCCTCTCCGGAGCCCCGCTGAACGTGGTGGCCGCCGCCTGGGACGGAGCGTGACCGCCGAGCAGCCCGCCGGAGAGAGGCGCCGGCGGCACGGGCGGCCGATCTGGATCGGGTGGCGAGCACACCCAGGGAGAGCCCGATGGCGCACTCCGTGATTCCGGACATCGCTGCGGCGGTCGAGATTCAGGCCGGTGCGGTGGTCTCGCGCGTGATCCTCCGCGACGGCCAGACCGAGGTCACGGTCTTCGGCTTCGCCGCCGGTGAGGGGCTGAGCGAGCATCGGGCCTCCCGCACCGCCATCGTCCACCTGCTCAGGGGTCAACTCGAGTTCACCGCGGACAGCGAGCGGCTGGACGCGGAGCCGGGCTTCTGGCTGCGGATGGAGCCGGGAACCCCCCACAGCCTCACCGCCAGCGAGCCGGCCGTCATGCTGCTCACCCTGGTTGGCCCGGGGTGAACCGGGATGGAGCCCGTCGACGACGCGCCGTGAGAGCGATGGGAACGCCGCAGGGGCCCGACCCCGCGAGGCCGCGAGCTCGCCCCGGGTAACCGATCGCTCCTTCTCGGCGTTCCAGAGGCGTGCCACCCAGCGCTCTGGAGAAAGGATGACGAGACGGCGCCTGCTCGGACTGGCCGGCCTGGTCGTACTGCTGGTGGGGATCGCTGGGGCAGCCCTCTTCCTGGGTGACAGCATCGCGCTGAGCAATCTGTCGGTGCGCCGAGTGTCACCGGACCAGGCGGCTCAGGCAATGCAGAAGGATGACTTCTACGCCGATTACCGGGACGCCACCCTGCTCGTGACCGGGACGGTGGTCTCCGAGCGCAGCACATCAGGCGGCACCGTCATCCAGCTGGCGACGACGACCAGCTTCAAGACCTACTGCCAGTCGAGCCGGTCCCTCTCCCCGCTGCAGGACGGAGAGACGATCACCGCCGTGACCGAGGGTTACAGCGCCGTGCGGCTGCCGTCCGGCGTCTCCCTGAGCGACTGCATCATCCTCTCGACGAGCGGCTGACAGCGGTGGCCGTCCTCCGCGGTGGATGGGCTCCGTGACGGGTTCATCGCGGCGGTGTCCTGCTTCCCTCACTCGGCGAGCAGCGCGGGATGGCCGTGCGAGCCTTGGCGGCGTGCGTGTGAGGGCGCTCTCTCGTGACCGCGGCCCATCCCAGCGTCGGTGCTTGACAGTGGCCCTGGCGCTGGCCACCACTGTCGCTGCCGCAGCCTGCGGGATCGCCCCTGGAGACGGCGCCTCGACCGCCACCCACGTCTCGTGGACGCTGGTGTCGCAAGCCGGTGCGAAGGCGAGCGGTTGGCTCCAGGGCGTGACCTGCGTCACCGCCGATGACTGCTGGGCGGTGGGCTACACCCAGGGTCCCACCATCATCGACCAGGACCGAAGCGGCGTCTGGGCGACCGTGGCCAGCCCCAGGCAGGGTCTGGTCGACAGCGAGCTGCAGAGCGTGGCCTGCGCGACAGCCACCGCCTGCTGGGCGGTCGCGGCCGCCCCCGGTCCCGCGGCGATCGAGCGTTACACGGGCGGCCCCTGGGTCCTGGACCCCGCGGCGGCACACCTGGATCTCCTCGCCTCCGGACTGTACGGGGTTGCCTGCCCCGCCTCGGGTGCGTGCTGGGCGGTGGGCTCCAGCCCCTTCGGGGCGCTCATCGAGAACGACAACAGTGGAGCCTGGACGACGGTGGAGGGCGGCAGCCGCCCCGCCAGCGGCTACCAGGAGCAGTTCTTGAGCGGCGTGAGCTGTGCCGACCCGTCCGATTGCTGGGCGGTGGGCGGCTACGATGAGACGGACGGCGACACGGTGACGTTCGTCGAGCAGGACCAGGGCGGCGCGTGGCTCCCCGTTCCCAGCCCCAACCCGACCGGGAGCGTACTGGCCACGCTCGACGCCGTGGCTTGCGTCAGCAGCTCGGAATGCTGGGCCGTCGGCTCCTACCAGTACGCCGGTCAGTATGCCGCCGGCACCTCGGAGCCCCTCATCGAGCGCTGGGCTGACGGAACCTGGTCGGTGGTCTCGGGACCCACCCTGTCGGACAGCGCCGGGGGGAAACTGAACGGCGTCGCCTGCCAGCAGCCCGACGTCTGCTGGGCGGTCGGAGACGCGGGGAGCGGCGACCTTGTCGAGGAGTATGCGGGCGGAAGCTGGAGCGTGGTCCCGGCCGCCGCCGGGACGATGGCCCACGCCGAGCTGAACGCCGTCACCTGTGCACCCGGCGGCCGGTGCTGGGCGGCGGGCTCGGCCTCCGACGGCCCCGACAGCTGGCACACCCTGATCGAACACACCTAGCCGCAGGGGATGTCAGCCAGAGCGGTTGACCCGGGAATCCCCACCCTGAGCTGGGCTCATCCGGCTGTCGGGGAGCGCGGACTCGAACCGCGGACCCCTGGTCCCCCAGACCAGTGCTTATTTAGCCCCTACTAATCGAGTTCAGAAAAGAGTGCTTTCGTCGGAAGACGGTTGGAATGAGACCTACACCCCGGGTCTTGGAATTGCCTGCACTCCCCTGGACATAGCTGGATTCTGTTGGACACGGTCCCTGCCGCCTCTCCCCCACGGGAACACCGCAAACCGTCGGGGTCCCCCCCGGCTAACGATGCTCAGCACTCACTCACCGAAAGAGACGATCCAGACGCGAGAGCACGGCGCGGGCCATGGGCTCATACGCCGGTGGATCCTGCATCACCGCATGGACCGCGACGTCGAAGGTCCTCTCCATCATCGTGACATTGGTCCGGATGCGTTCGGCGTGATTGCCCGGTCGCACCAGACCGGGCGAGAACTTGCCCGGAATCAGAGCGGCGACATCGGCGTCGTCGATCGGCCCGGCCAGGCCTGTGAACAGCATGCCGGTGTCAAGCAGGTCGCGCGGACGCCGTCGTTGGGCCAGCGTGCGCAGCTTCTCGGCGGCCATCTCCCGAGGAGCCATCGTCGGAAGGTCAAAGGCGTCGTAGTAGGGCGGTCCGACGGGAAGCGGAATCGGAGGCACCTGGATCGCCTCGCGATAGCTCACCTCGACGGAGACGTCGCCGTCCCCGATCGGCCCCCGAAAGTGGATCTTGTCGAAGTCCAGGCTCCGCTCGCTGTCGGTTGCCGCGACTGCTTTCCGCACCCTGAACAGGGGACGGCCAGCAGCCTGGATGACCGCGGCGACGGCCGCTTGGTCCAGCTTGTGATGGGGTGGTGCCTGCCGCGTCAAGTCCACATCTTGCGAGAAGCGGCTGTGACCATACACGTGCCGGAGCACGAAGCCGCCCTTGAAGCAGAGCTGCCCCGGAAACGCCTCCTCGAGACCGGCAGCGATGCTCACCAGGAGGTAATCGCGTTCAGCCCACTCCAGAGGAATGCCTTGGGCGACAGCAAGATCACGCAGATCGTCGTCGGTTAGCACGCGCGACCTCATGGCAGTTCCAAGAGCTCCTCGCGCGTGGCGTTGGCGATCACCCGCCATGCGGGCTGCGACACCCCGCCACGGAGGTCACCCGACGGGTCGAGCGGGATGAAGCGCTTGCTGGCTCCCCGCAGGGCTCGCAGGGGGATGGCGGCATCTGGGTCAGCCAGCATCTCGACCAGGCAGCCGATGCGGCGTGCCAGGAAGGTGTTGCTGTAGCGCCGTGCGGCCTCGGCAAGCCCGCCCACGAAGGCCGGGTCATGCTCAAGGCAGCGGCTGAGGGCCCGTGCCGCCTCCGAGAAGGTCACGCCCCAGAGCGGGTGCGCAACGGCATCAAGGATTGCCCGCTCCGCTCGGGCGACCACCGTGGCACGGGCCGGGTCGCCAGGCAGAGGCCGACCGCCCCACAGATCGGACGAGGGCACGCGGACGTACTGAACCGTCTGGCCCATCCAGGTCCACGACCGCTGCGAGTGAGCGACGAGGACGATGAGACGCCGGTATACCTGATCGGTGAGGCGGGCGTGGTTGAGGGCGGCACCACCGGTTACGAGATGCGGTTGCCGGGTCAGCTCCCCAACCAGGGACAATGCGGTGTCCCCCAGAGTCCCTGTCGGGGAGCGGAGCGCGTAGGCGCCGCGGCGCACCCGAACCAAATCGCCATGCCGGACGGCACGGTCGACGCGACGCCTGCTGGCGGCACGTGAGAGCGTGAACTGGTCGACGAGGGACCAGTCGTCAGGCAGGACCACAGCGCTCCGGTGGGCACGCCGCAGCGACGTGATGAGTTCGGAGCGAGCCGCTGGCCCTGCGTCGTGGTTGACCACACCGACGTTCATGTCAGATATCGTAAACGAAAGGGGGGCACTTGTCAATTTCCACTCTTGATGGGAACGAACAGTGGCGGATAAAGCAGACCACGATCACGTATGCCACGCCTAAGCGAGGCGTCGAGACCGCCCCTCTTCCGTCACGAAACATACGAGAGTACATATTTTATGCATACTGGAAGGGGTAGGAGACCACCGATGCCGACGTCTGCGGGGGTTATGTCAGAGTGCGGCGACCGAGTATCCGATGGCCGCGTAGCCGCGGAGCCGCTTCTGGTGCATCCTGGCCAGCATCGGCACTCAGGCCCGGGACAGCGCCGCGCCGGCTCCCATCACCTCGCGCGAACGGACGCATGCCGCGTTTCACTCGTTAGGTAGGGTAACCCAGAGACAAGACACAGCACCCTCGCCTGGGCAAGTGTCGGGGAATGCTGCTTGAAGGGTCACGACGCCTGGGGCTGCGAGGCCTCAGCTAAGAGCTTGCGCCAATAGGTGATTGAGTCGGATGACTCCGTTGAGTCGCCTGGGTTCCGGTGCGGGCGGTGAAAGTACATGCAGGACATGGACTTTCCGATGATTGGGAGATCTGACCCAACCCACTCAGGGGAAGCGTCCATGCCTGCGATCCAATCATGCTTCATCGAGCCCCTCTGGGACCAGCTCTCCGCCCTCTTGCCGACACGCCCGGGGAGCCACACGCTGGGCTGCCACCGCCCCCGGGTCTCCGACCGCCTCGTCTTCGACAAGCTCGTCCAGGTCGCCGTATTCGGCTGCGCCTACTGGCGCATCGCGGACGCCAGCTGTTCGGCCACCACCCTGCGCCGCCGCCGCGACGAGTGGATCGGCCTCGGGGTGATGGACCAGCTGGCCCAGATCGCCGAGGATGGTTACGACCGGCTCATCGGTTTGCAGCTCGATGACATCGTGGTGGACGGCTGCATCACCAAGGCGCCCTGCGGCGGAGAGATGGCCGGGCGGAGCCCGGTCGATCGTGGCAAGCAGGGAACCAAGCGCTCGATTTCTCGTGGACGGAGCAGGGATTCCCCTCGGTGTTGTCCAGGCACCGGCCAATCGGAACAACTCGCCGTTGCTTGCGTCCACTCTGGACACCCTCGCCGAGCGTGCCCTGCCGCCCGGCGAGACCACCGTGCACCTCGACCGTGGCTACAACTCGGCCAAGACCCGCACCGAGCTCGATCGCCGAGGCATGGCGTCGTGCATCGCCAAGGTGGGCAAGCCGGCGCCGCTGCGAGCAACCTCGCGCTGGGTCGTGGAGCGGACCAACGCCTGGCACAACGCCTTCAAGAAACTGGCCTGGTGCACCGAACGCTGCGGGGTGGTGATCCGCTTCTACGTTGCCCTGGCCAACGCCATCATCATCGTCCGCCGCCTGGTCCGCGAGGCCTGGAAACGCTACCGCTGGGACACCCGTCCGAGGCGCTGCCCATGAACGCGTCAATCACCTATTGGCGCAAGCTCTAAGGCAGATGCCTATCGCTGACTGATCGGCTGGTTCGGACGGTTTGGCCCGTATTAGACGAGAGCACCCTGGCCTGCCCGTCCTGATCTCGCCCTTTCCAGTCGCGAACGCGAACGAGTATTCGGTCGCCCGGTCGCGTCGTATCTCCCTAGCCTCACCTTCACGCTCACGCAGACCGTGTCGGTGTCGATGACCTTCTCGAACATCGGCGCCCCCGAGACGATCACCGCACCCTCCGGCGCGATTCAGATCACTCCGAACCCCTGACGAGCGCCTCGCGGGCCCTTTCGACGGGCGGACAAGCGATCATGCCAGAGCAGGATCCGCTCACCTCACCGTGGGCCCGCTGAACCAATGAGGAGGTGCCTCACGGGACGCGTCGTGGTGACCGGTCCCCTTCCACTGGTCCACCTGATCTGGGGGTGCGGAGTTCGGCGAATCCGACCACCCAGTTCGGCTGAAAGCGACCAGCCGGATCGGCTGAATCCGACCACCCAGGTCGGGGTTTCCGACCACCTGGGGGGAGGGCCGGGCGGCGGCGTGAGGTGAGGAGGGCTGGCACCCTCACTCGGACGGCCCAGCCGACGTTCGAGGAGCGTGCCGATGCCCCGACCCCGATCCGCCATGCGCAAGATCCGAGAGGTCCTCCGCCTCAGCCAGGGAGAGGGGCTGAGCCGGCGTCAGGTGGCCCGAGCGGCGGGGGTACCCCCGACGACGGTGGCCGATTACCTGGGCCGGCTTGCGACCGCCGGCCTGAGCTGGCCGCTCCCCGACGGCATGGACGACGCCGACCTGGAGCGGCGCCTCTTCACCCGCGGCGACTTCCCGCCCCAGAGCCGGCGGCCGATGCCGGAATGGGCCGCGGTCCACCGCGAGCTGCGGCGGCCGTCGGTGACCCTGCAGCTGCTCTGGATGGAGCACAAGGAGGCCCATCCCGACGGCCACCAGTACACCCAGTTCGTGCACCACTACCGGGAGTGGGCCCGGCACCTCGACGTGGTCCTCCGCCAGGAGCATCGCGCCGGCGAGAAGCTGTTCCTCGACTTCGCCGGGGAGACGATCTCGGTGATCGACCCCGAGACCGGCGGAGAGGACCGGTGGGAGCTGTTCGTCGGGGTGCTGGGCGCCTCCAACTACACCTACGCCGAAGCGCTGCCGTCGCAGGAGCTGCCCCAGTGGATCGCCGCTCACGTGCGCTGCTTCCAGTTCCTGGGGGGCTGTCCGCGGATCCTGGTCCCCGACAACCTGAGGAGCGCGGTCACCCAGGCCCATCGCTACGAGCCGCTGCTCAACCGCACCTACGAGGAGCTGGCGACCCATTACGGGTGCGCGGTGATCCCGGCCCGGCCTGCCCGACCGAGGGACAAGGCCAAAGTCGAGGCCGGCGTGCTCATGGTGGAGCGCTGGATCCTAGCCACGCTCCGGCATCAGACCTTCTTCTCCGGGGTGGCGCTCAACGCCGCCATCCGCGAGCGCCTCGAGCGGCTCAACGACCGGCCCTTCAAGAAGCTGGAGGGGTGTCGGCGCAGCCTCTTCGAGGAGCTCGACAAGCCGGCGCTGCGGCCGCTGCCGGAGCGCCCCTATGAGTACGGGATCTGGAAGCGGGGCAAGGTCAACATCGACTACCACGTCGAGGTCGACCACCACTACTACTCGGTCCCCCACCAGCTCGTCGGTCAGCTGTACGAGGCGCGTCTGACGGCGTCGACGGTGGAGGTCTTCGTCCGCGGCCGGCGGGTGGCCAGCCATCGGCGCAGCTTTCGGCGGGGTGGCTTCACCACCGTGGCGGAGCACATGCCCGCCTCCCATCGCCGCCACCTGGAGTGGACGCCGAGCAGGATCGTGCGCTGGGCGGAGGCGACGGGGCCGCAGACGGCGGCGTTGGCCGCCGGGATCCTGAGCTCGCGGCCCCATCCTGAGCAGGGCTTTCGCTCCTGCCTGGGGGTGCTGCGCCTGGAGAAGCGCTATGGCTCCGAGCGGCTGGAGGCCGCCTGCGCCCGGGCGGTCGAGATCGGGGCCTTCAGCTATCGCAGCGTCGACTCGATCCTGCGCACCGGTCTCGACCGCCAGCCGGCATTCCCACCCCCCAGCAGCAACGGCCACGGCCACCACGCCAACGTCCGCGGCCCCGCCTACTACCAGTGACGAGGAGGTTCCCCCATGCTCATCACCCCGACCCTGGACAAGCTCCACACCCTCAACCTGATGGGCATGGCGCGCGCCCTCAGCGAGCAGCTGGAGGGCACCGAGTACCAGGCGCTCAGCTTCGAGGAGCGGCTGGGGCTGCTCGTCGACCGCGAGGCCTAGGACCGCGACAACCGCCGGGTCGAGCGCAACCTCAAGGTCGCCAAGCTGCGCTCCACGGCCTGCGTCGAGGACATCGACTTCCGCCACCCGCGCGGTCTCGATCGTTCTCAGGTGCTCAGCCTGGCCGGCGCCCAGTGGGTGGACGGGCACCAGAACGTCCTCATCGTCGGGCCCACCGGCTGCGGCAAGTCGTTCCTCGCCTGCGCCCTGGCCCAGGCCGCCGTCCGTGCCGGCCGCACCGCCCTCTATCACCGGGTGCCGCGGCTGCTCTCCGACCTGGCCCTGGCTCGCCTGGACGGACGCTGGTCACGGCTGCTCGCCGCCCTCGCCAAGGTCGACGTCCTCGTCCTCGACGATCTCGCCCTGCGGCCGCTCACCACCGACCAAGCCGCGGACCTGCTCGAGGTCATCGAGGACCGCAGCCAGCGCCGCTCCACCCTGGTCACCAGTCAGCTGCCCATCGCCGGCTGGCACGAGGCCCTGGGCGAGCCCACCCTCGCCGACGCCACCCTCGACCGGCTGCTCCACAACGCTCACCGCATCGAGCTCCGCGGCGACTCGCTGCGGCGGGGTGGTGAGCCCGCCGAGGTCACCATCACCGCCCCAGAAGAATCGTCTGCGTCGGTCGGCATCGTGCCCGCCGGACGGCGAGCCGCTGGGAGGCCCTCCACGGCCCGATGAGCAGCGCCCTCGACCCTTATGACCTGGCCGCAGGCGCCCTCCGGGGCCCAGGCCTGGCAGACTGCATCTCACCAACCCGACGTTCCGGAAGGAGGTGAGCACAGGGGAAGGTTCCTGACCGCGCTGCCGCTCCGCTGACAGCTCCGTCAGGTGGTCGGATTCACCGAAACAGGTGATCGGATTCAACCGAAACGCCTGGTCGGATTCCGCCGAAACAGGTGGTCGGATTCAACCGAAACGGGTGATCGGTTTCACCCGAAATCCGCACTGGGGGATCAGGTCAGTGGGGGTGCGGCCCATGTCTTCCTCGGTGACACGGCAAGCCTCACCGCAAAGCCCAGGTCTGCAGGCAAGATGTGCGACCCGCATGCGAACAGGACCGCGTTACGTTCCGGTCCGTGCAAACCGTCCGCCTCCTCACCCCTTCCCCCGACCAGGGCGACCCGCCTCGCGCACCGCCCGTTCCGCGTCACCAGTCGATCGTGCCTGGAGCGGCGCAAGACCGCGAGACTAGGGATCATTCCGAGAACGAGTACTGATCCCCGCAGCGGCGAGGCTCTGGGCGTGGCCGGGAATCCCAGCACTGAACGGAACTCATCCGGCTGTCGGGGAGCGCGGACTCGAACCGCGGACCCCTGGTCCCCCAGACTAGGGATTACTTAGCCCCGACTAATCGAGTTCAGAGAAGAGTGCTTTCGTCGGGAAATGGTTGGAATGAGACCTACACCCCGGAAACTGAAATTGCCTGGAATCGCCTGAACATCGCTGGACTTGGTTGGATGCAGCGCCTGCCTCTCGGCTCCACGAGAAGCGGGCACATCAAAGCCTCTATGCGGCCCGGTTCGTTACGCGGCGCGGCCGCCGCCTGGCAGGTCGATGGGCACCACCTGGTCAGGGAAGACAGCCGTCAGCTCCAGGCGACCGCCGAGTGCCGCAACGTATCGGGAGAGTGTCGAGAGGTAAAGGTCCTCTGAGCGCTCGAGGCGGGAGACGTTGCCCTGCGTGACCTCGAGCGCCGCGGCCACCTCGACCTGGGTCAGGCCTCGTTCCTCCCGGAGTCGGTGCAGGGTCATCACCGCGTCCATCAGGCGGCGGTAGGTCTCGACTCGCTCTCGCCCCTCCGGGGTGGCAGTCACCCGGTCGGCCAGAGCCTGGAACGGCTTGTGGCCACTCATCTCAGTTCTCCCTCCCGCCGCAGCTCGGCGAGATGCTCGTCATACAGACTCTCGGCCACCGGGATGAACTCCACGTACCACTCCCGCCAGCGGTGCTGCTTGTTGCCCCCGATCAGGAGGATGGCGGTCCGCCGAGGGTCGAAGGCGAAGAGCACCCGCAGCGCGGTTGCCGGGGGCCGAAGCTCCTTCATGTTCCGATGGCGAGAGCCCTTGATCGTATCCGCCAGAGGCCGCCCCAAGGCCGGGCCATCGCGCTCCAGGAGCTGGACGGCGGCAGTGAGAGCTCGTTGCTCGTCCCCGCCGAGCGTCTCCCACCACTCCTCGAACTGGTCCGTGAACTCGACGTTCCACAAGGTAATTATGACCCTTGCCTCATATTAGTCAAGGGGCATAGTCTAGCGGAGCTGGGGACGCTACCGCCAGGCCGCGGTTCCGACCTTCGGGTCGACCGTCGCTCGGCCTAGCCAACGTGTCCGTCAAAGCGGGCCAGGCCCACGGACGCTTCATCTACCGCTATGTCAGGACAATACACCACACCCGTGCGGGTCCTCCAGGAGGCCAACCGGCCGGGCCGGTCTGCCGCCGAGAGCGGTCAGTTGCTGAACTTCTTGCGGCGGTCGGCGTATCCCACGACCATGAACCTCCACGACGCCGATGAACGACCTGATATCGCCGCCGCGACCCGGGGAGGGGATGTCTCCGCCGCTAGTGGTTCCAGCCGGAAGTTCGATCACGTATTCCGAGGACCTGGGCCAGTGGGTTCAGGCAGCGGGCTGGAGTGACTGAGCGGCAAGGCGGCGGAGCAGGGCGGCGAGATCAGCACGGGTGAACTTCCATTCGAAGGGGACGGCGCTTGCTTCGTAGTACCGCTCGAAGCTGAGCAGGCGGTCTTCCGCGGCGGCGAGATCGGCGAAGTCCCGCGGCGTCAGCGCCTTGCGCTTGGCGATCGACAGGTAGATCTCGACCTGGTTCAGCCAGGAGGCGTGGATCGGGGTGTGGATGAGGACAGCCCGCGGCCAGGCTTCCTGCATACGCCGGATGGCGGCGGCACCGTTGTGAGAGCTGCCGTTGTCGACGATCCAGAAGACGCGGCGCGCCGAGGCATACGGCTCCCGGCTCATGACCTGACCCACCAGCCGGGCGAAGGGGGCGATCCCGGTCGTGGGCTCGCAGCGACCGAAGAGCTTGGCCCGATGGACGTCCCAGGCGGCCATGTAGGCGAGCGTCCCCCGACGCTTGTACTCGTGCTCCACCCGCATCGCCCGTCCCGGCCCAGGTGGTCGGGTGGGGTGGCAGCGGGCCAGCGCCTGGATGGAGGGCATCTCATCGGCGGAGACCACGTACTCGTCGCGGCGCAGCCGCCGGCTCTCGAAGGTCCGGGTGTAGAGATCAAGCACACGCCCCGCCTTGGCCTCGAAGTTGGGGTCACGCGGGAAGATCCAGCTGCGATGGGCCCAGGGCCTGATGGCGTCCTCGGAGAGCCAGCGCCAGATCGTGGTTCCCGAGATCTCCGCCACCAGGCCCCGCCGCAGAACCTCTTGTCGGATATCAGGGACGTGGAGGCGGCTCAGGGGGAGGCCGAGGTGGCCGGGAAGCTCGCAGGCGATGGCCTTGACCTCGACGACCACCTCTGGGGGGGAAAACCCCCGGCCGTCCCTGCCGGGGGCGCTCCTCGAGCCCGGCCAGGCGTTCTTCGAAGAAGCGCTTCCGCCACTTCGAGACGATCTCGCGGCGGGTGTCGAGGCGCAGGGCGATCTCGTCGTTGTCGACGCCCTGAGCCGCGAGGAGCACGATCTTGGCCCGGACCACGTCCCGATACGGCAACGTATATCGCCGTGCCTGAGCCTCCAGGATCTGGCGCTCCTCCGGCGACAGCTCGATCGAGAAAGGGCTTCTTCGGGGCAAGACGACCCTCGTGGTACGAGGTCATCTTACACCATCCGAGCTCAGAATTACGTGATCGTAATTACGGGAGCGACCACTAGATCCGGAGCGGCACCTCGTCGAGGATAACGCCGCAAGCTATACGGGGCTGTGACAACTGAACTGCTTTGCGGGGCTGGGTCTGTGGAGTTGAGTACCCAGCGTCGTCCAGCTCCCGCTCAACCCGCCGCGTCCGCCTGCACCCTCTGTATGAAGGCTTGCACCGTCTCAGGAAGTCCGTCACGAGCAATGCCTTCAGGCATCGGGCTGACTTGCCCATTGCTCACGTTGTAACGTCCTGTCGGTCCGCCAACGATGAAGTACTCCCCCGCAGCAAACTGCTGGAGGAACAGAACGTCCTGTTCACCGACTTGAAGTAGTGGATCACCATCTACCGTCCAGACGTCCCCGCTGGCGTCCGTCCCCCCCGTCTGCTTTAGCGTGATCGACGACGGCCCTGAGTTCTTCAGCCACTGCGTGACAGCGAAGGTGAACTCTGTGTAAGGAATGGGCTTGACAGAGGTCGGGTCGGTTCCGGAACCTGCAATCCCGACGACCCGCCCGATGACCACGGCATCGGCCTCCTGAGCCATTTCCGACACCGATGGGAGGGCGTTGGCCCAGCTAGTAGAAACCTGGTGATGGACGGGCGCCTCTGGATGCGGACCTGCTCCACAAGCACCAATGACGGCGGCTACCCCTACGAGAGCCACCAGGACGAAACCTTTGCGCATGCCTGATGCGAGCGTCATTTCGCAAGCGTCATTAGTACAGGGCATTTACGCCGTTGTCGTCATCATATTGCGGAATATACACACCGCAGGTAACGTATCGGGTGTATGTGGACCCGTTCATGATAACGCAAGTAGACGAATGTGCCAGCCCCAAGGCGTGACCGAACTCGTGAACAGCTACGCTCTGTGCCTCGTTGGCGCTGTAGTTCTGTGTGTAGTGGTAGTTGAGGGTCACGATGGTGCCGTTGTTGAAGTACTTGACTCCATTGCTTCCGGTGTAGGACGAGTAGGTGGTGAGCCCATCCCATCCGACGCTCGAGTTGTTGGTGTCTCCGGCGTAGATGTTCGGCACGTTGGACGTGTAGAAGATCACGTAGGCTGCGCTGCTGCTCCACGCATTGGCGCCGTTAAGCAAGGCAGTGGTGTCCTTGGAGAACACGGCCTGCTGCTCCCAGTAGATATCTGCACAGCAGTAGGGCGGTGAAGGCTGCCCGGGCCACCGGGGACCCTCCAAGTTGTAGGCCCGAGTGGCAACAGGAACCAGCAAGGTGGCGACGGCAGCGGTCAGGACTGCGAAGGCTCCAACCCACTTCTTGCGTCTCACGACCTCGGACCTCCGTATCACAGTACGCGGACTGCTGTCTCCGGGTTCCAGCTCCTCCAGGGCAGGGTACCAAGGCCGAACCCGGAGCACATCATGCAGATGCAAGTGGTCTGGCCTTGTGGAACGGGGTGCTCGTGACGGGTGAGACGAGGTAACGGACGCGACGCCGGGAGTGGATGTCGAGCTTCGACAGGACGGCCGCGGAGTAGCTTCTTGCCGTGTTCAGCGCGATGCCAAGAGTTGCTGCGATCTGCCGGTCGGTCATGTCATCCGTGAGGAGACCGGCGACCTGGCGCTCGCGCGAGGTGAGATGACTCCACCCGGGTGGCACCGTCTGGCCGGCGATCGCCGGCAGGGGAGGAACCAGAGCGATGCACAAGCACGCGGCCTCGTCAATCAAGGCGTCGAACAGGGGATCGTCGCCGTACCTGGCCCGGACGGCGGCGGAGAGCCGTCGAACGCGCTGCTCCGCGTCCTCCACGGGGTGGATGGTGGGAGGAGTGGCTGTCCCTGGTGCCCCGAAGATGTGCGCCGATTGCACCTCGACCCCGCCGTTCCCTGACGTCGACGGGCCTTCCATCGTCGCCCGCTCCTCAGCTTCTCAAGGTAGGGAAGCTCAGTTCACCAAAGGGTCCCGAGGGGCCTGCGCGTCGGTGGCTGACGCTCCCCTACGGTGGCCGAGACCCACGATAGCCGGCTCCACGACGGTGGCCAGGGAAGATCACCCCTACTTCCGCAGGACCTTCGACCTGCGGCCCTCTGCCGAGACACCCGGCCCTCGAGAGGCCGATAGGATCAGTGATCCAGAAATCCTACGGCCGGAGTCCCCTTGCCGGACAGCCAAACCAGTGCGGGTCTGGATATGGGGAATCTCGTCCGCCACGATGGGTCACGCAGGCCGAAACGGCAACAGCCGTCTCCAATCCATCACCTCCACCGCCAGCCTGCCGCCGGCACCGGTCACTGATCTTGGTGTAACCAGCGACAGAGGCGAGGCCCACGTGGCCCAGGGCCCCGGCGGTGAGCCGGGCGCCGCCCAGCTCCTCCTGGAGCAGGGTGTCCAGAGCGTGCCCCAGGCTGGTGGGGATGCAAGGCCCGCACGGCCCCGCCCGGGGCCGGGGCGGGGCCGGGTAGAGGCTCCCGGCTGACCTCCGAGCCCGGCGTTCGACTCAACGGCGTGGCCTGCCCCGCGCCCGACGACTGCTGGGCGGTTGGTGAGGCCACCACTGTGTCGGCGTCAGGCAGCCCGCTCAGATCCACGTCGCCTCCCTCTCCGGGCTGACCACTGCCCTCGTTCGTTGGCCCGTGTAAGGCGACCCCCGCCCGAGCTCACCGGCACGTTGGTATGATGCTGGTATGACCGTCGAGAAGATCACGGTGAGCCTGCCCTCCGGCCAGGTGGCAGCAATGCGCCGGGCGGTGCGCGAAGGGCGTGCCGCCAGCGTCTCGGCCTTCGTCTCCGGGGCGGTTGCCCTGCAGGAGCAGCGGGAGAGCCTGGCCGATGTGGTCGCCGAGTGGATCCGCGAGGACGGACGCCCGCCGGCGGAGGCCTACGCGTGGGCCGACGAGGTGCTGGGTCGACCGCGGCCGGAGACGAAGCGCCGGGCGGTTGGCGCCACCATCGCACGTCTGGGCGAGCGACCGGTCTCTCGCGTGGCCGGGCCCGAGCGGCGTGCGAGGGCCCGCCCGTGAGCGTGGTGCTCGACACCGGGGCGCTCATCGCCCTCGATCGAGGCGACCCGCGGATGATGGCGCTGCTCGATCGTCTGGCTGGGCGGGGCGAGCCGGTGGTCATGGCGTCGGGGGTGGTGGCTCAGGCTTGGCGAGGACCGCGCCAGGCTCGCCTGGCCCGGCTTCTGGGCGCCCAGGAGACCGAGGTGGTGGCTCTGGACGAGATGAGCGCGCGCGCCGTGGGGGTGCTCCTGGCCAGGAGTGGCACCAGCGACGTGGTCGACGGTCAGGTCGTCCTGGTGGCGCGCCAGCGCGAGGCCCCCGTGATCTCCTCCGACCAGGACGACCTTCTCCGCCTCGATCCCGGTCTCCGCGTTCACCCCATGCCGGGGTGAGCTGACGGCCCCACCTCGGAGCCCGCCAGTCCGGTGGCTGCCTTCGCCATCAGCGGTTGGGAATCGCTCGAGGAGGGTTCGGCATATTCTGTCGGACCCTGCGCCTCCCGGCCGCGGTGGGTGCTGGTCCCCTGACGACCTGCTCGAGTTCTCGGCCCGGCGTCCGCCCAGGTAGCGGGCAGCCGGCGGCCCAGCGCAGATTCGCGCGATTTGGTCAAGCCTGAGTAAGCGCACACTCCGCTGGCCGAGGGCCATCTTCCTGAAGGGGCAAGCGACCCTAGGCCGAAGCCACACCTCCAATGTTCTTCTGACCGGCCCCCGTTCCCTGGTCCACCCTCTATGAGGGTTCCGGGATGGTGATGCCGCCACCGGGGGTGGCCGCGGTCGCTGATGGTAGCTGGTCTGATCCCGCCTTTCGCGAGTTCCACGCCGCGGCGAAGACGGCGGGCGCCAGGTAGCCGAGCGCGCTGTGGGGGCGGTGCCGGTTATAGATATCTCCCCAGTCGTCGAAGAGGATCCGCGCCTCCATGACGCTGTCGAAGACCTCGCGGGCGAAGAGCTCGTCGCGGAGCCTGCCGTTGAAGCTCTCCACGTAGGGGTTCTCCCAGGGGCTGCCGGGCTCGATGTAGGCGGTCCCCGTCCCCATGAACCGGCACCAGTCCCGGATCGCCACGGCCACCAGCTCAGGGCCGTTGTCGCAGCGGATGAACTCGGGGGCGCCTCGCTGCGCATACGCCTCGTCGAGGGCGTCGACCACGGCGTCGGCGGTGATCGAGCGGCCGATCCGGCGGGCCAGGTTCTCGCGGGTGAACTCGTCGCACATCGATAACGCCTTGAGCGGCCGCCCGTCCGAGGTGGCGTCGAAGATGAAGTCCAGGGCCCAGACGTGGTTGGGCCGCTCCGCCCGGAGCCGCGCCGCCGGGACCGTGCTGATCCCCAACCGGCGCCGCTTGGGCGTCTGGGCCGGCACCCGCAGCCCCTCCTCCCGCCAGATCCGCTGCACCCGCTTGCGGTTCACCCGCCAGCCCTCCTGGCGCAGCAGCGCCCAGATCCGCCGGTACCCGTAGCGCGACCACCTCCGCCCCAGCTGGCGCATCCGCCGGCGGAGCTGCTCCTCCGGCGCCAGCACCGGCCGCGGTGGCCGGCGTTGAGTGGTCCGGTGCTGTCCCAGTGCCCGGCACGCCCTGCGCTCCGAGACCCCGAGCCGCTCACGAACGCGGCGGACGGCGTCCCGGCGGCGGGCCGGGCTCAGGAGTTTCCCTGGGCTGCCTCCCGCAAGATGGCGTTGTCCAGGCTGAGATCGGCGACCACCCGCTTGAGCCTCAGGTTCTCGTCCTTCAGCCGGCGCAGCTCCTTGGCGTCATTCGCCTTCAGACCCCCGTACTGGTTGCGCCAGCGCAGGTAGGTGTAGTCGCTGATCTCGAGCGCCTTGGCCGCCTCCGCCAGGCTCTTGCCTTCGGCGATCAGCCGCTCCCCCTCCCGCAGCTTCCGGACGATCTGCTCCGGCGTGTGCTTCCTGCCCTTCATGGGTCCCTCCTGGCCTCGATGGCCCTGGTGGAACCCTCATATCATGTGGACCAGTTCCAGGGGGTCAGGTCACTTCCACGGCGACCCGGGCGAACCTCACCGCGAAGTTTCGGCCCGCAGGCGGGATGTGCGACCCCCGTGCGAACAGGGCCGCGTTACGTTCCGCTCCGTGCAGACCGTCCGCCGCCTCACGCCTTCCCCCGGCCAGGGCGACCCGCCTCGGGCACCGCCCGTTGCGCGTCAACATTCGATCTGCCGGGAGCGGCGCAAAAGCGCGAGACCAGGGCTCATTCCGAGGATGAGGACTGATCCCCGCAGCGGCCAGGCTCTGGGCGTGGCCGGGAATCCCAACGCTGAGCTGAGCTCATCCGGCTGTCGGGGAGCGCGGACTCGAACCGCGGACCCCTGGTCCCCCAGACCAGTACTCTAACCACCTGAGCTACTCCCCGACGGGTCCGGGCCCAGTGTAGCGGATGCCTCGGGGGGCCTTGCCAAGCCTGTCTTGGACCGTGCCGCCGCTCCGGAGGTGCCCTCTGCCATGACCCGCAACGCCGACAGCGAGGACTCCGGAGAGGCCTCCACCGCGGCCCTCCTCACAGCTGCGCTGGACCAGATGGCGCTGGTGATCGCGGGCACCCAGCCCGACCAGCTCACCCTGGCGACCCCCTGCACCGAATGGGATGTCCGGGCCCTGCTCCGCCACATCGTCGGTGGGCCACACGTCTTCGCCGCGATGGTCCGGGGCGAACGCGTCGATCCGTCCGCGCCGCAGCCCGACCGCCTCGGCGACCGCGATCCCGCCGCCGCTTACGGAGACGCGCGCCGAGCGCTCGAAACCGCGCTTCACGAGCACCCCGAGCGGGCCGCCCACCTCTCCCCCATCGCCGCCGTGGAGACCGCCATCCACTCCGGCGACCTGGCGCGAGCCACCGGCCAGACCGAACGGCTCGACCCCGCCATCGCAGAGCTGGCCCTGGCCCTGGTGCGGGTGCGGCTCACCCCCGAGGCACGCGCCGCCAACACCCCGTTCGGACCGGAGGTGCCGGTCCCCGCGGACGCCCCCGCCGACGACCGGTTGGCAGGGTTCCTCGGCCGCCAGCCCTGAGGCCACCCGGCCCGGGGTGCGGCCTCCCCACCGCCTCCGCGGGCGCGCCAGGACACGCGCCGCGACGACCCCGGCGGCGGTGACTCAACAGCCGTCCGCATTCATGGCAAACTCCCAGCCATGAAGCGCGTCCTCGGTCTCGCCGCCTCCGCCGCTCTCGGCTACGCCATCGGTTCGCTACCGTCGGGCGTGCTGGTGGGGCGGCTGTCCCGGGGCATCGACGTCCGCGATTACGGCAGCCACGCGATGGGGATGGCCAACGTCCTGCGCACCGCCGGGCGCGGCCCGGCCGCGGTCACCCTGGCCCTGGACATCGGCAAGGGGGCCGCGGCTGCCCGGGTCGGGAAGGCGATCTGCGGCCGGCCCGGCGGAGCCGCCGCCGGCGTCGGGGCGGTGATCGGCCACTCCTGGCCGGTGTTCGCGGGCTTCCGCGGGGGCAAGGGCTCGGCCACCCTCTTCGGGGCGGTCGGCGTGCTCACCCCCCCGGTGGCCGGGGTGTCCTTGGTCGCCGGCGCCACCGCCCTGGCGATCACCCGCAAGACCTCCCTGCTCTCGCTCTCGGGAAGCGCCGCGGGCGGGCTCTCCGCGCTGGTGCTCGGGCTGCGCCGCCGCGACGTCCCCGGCCTGGCCCTGGCGCTCCCCGGCGTCGCGGTGGTCGTCTTCCGCCATCGGGAGAACATCGACCGCCTGATCCACGGCGTCGAGCCCGCGGTCGGCGACCCCGAGAAGACCCTCGAGCCCGCCGGCTGAAGGGGCAGGGGATCCCGCGTCCCGGAGCGCCCAGGAGTGCGACCCGGGCGCGGGACCCCCACCGCCCTTTCCCGATCAGAAGACCCGGATCGAAACCTCGGCCGGCTCCAGGAGCAGGCCCTTGAGCTCGTCGTTCAGCTTGAGCAGGGTCAGCGACGCACCGGCCATCTCCAAAGAGGTGCAGTACTCGTTGACGTAGCTGCGGAAGACCTTGATGCCCTGGGCCTCGAGCTTCTTGTGAGCCGCCCCGTACAGGACGTAGAGCTCACCGATCGGCGTCCCGCCCAGGCCGTTGATCATGAGCGCGACCTCGTCACCGCTCTTGAACGGCAGGTCGGGCACCACCGCGCCGAGCATGATGTCGACGATCTCGTCCGCGGAGACCAGCTTGGTGCGCTGGCGGCCCGGCTCGCCGTGGATGCCGATGCCGACCTCCATCTCGTCGTCGGCGATGTCGAAGAGGAAGCTCCCCTTGACCGGCGGGGTGCAGGAGCTCAGCGCGATTCCCAGCGTCCGCACATTGGCAATGACGTCATTGCCGATGCGCACCAGCTCCTCCAGCGACGCGCCCTTCTCGGAGGCCGCGCCCACCGCCTTGATGACGAAGAAGTTGCCGGCCACCCCGCGCCGCCCCACCGTCCAGGTGGAGTCCTTGACGGCGACGTCGTCGTTGACCAGCAGGGTCTCCACCTTGATGCCGTCCATCTCGCACATCTCACGGCCCTGTTCGAAGGCGAGCCGGTCACCCGTGTAGTTGTTGACGATGTGGAGCACGCCCTTCGGCGAGTTGAGCAGCTTGGTGGTCTCGTACACGAACTCCACCGGCGGTCCGGCGAAGACGTCACCGGGGCAGGCCGCGTCCAGCATGCCCTTGCCCACGATCATGGTGTGGGCGGGCTCGTGGCCGGACCCCGATCCCTGGATGATCGAGACCTTGTTGGCCTGGGGCATGTCGGCCCGGTAGATGAGGTTGTACTTGGGCTCGTACTTGAGCCTCCCGTCGCTGGCCAGCTGGATCCCCTCCAGCATCTCAGGGACGAAGTGCCTCGGGTCGTTGACGAATTTCTTCATGTGCCAGTCTCCCTCTGCGTGTGCTTCCCTACGTGTGCTGCTCGCGCCAAGCCGCGCTGACGCTCTGCAAGATGACCCCCACCGCCGTGGCCCCGGCGTCGACCGATCCGATGCTCCGCTCCCCGGTGTAGGCGGCGCGACCGCGCATGGCCAGCATCGGCTTGGTGGCCTCGGCCGCCTTGGTGGCCACGTCCGCCGCCTCCTGGAGGGCCGCGCTCCCGTGGTCCTGCGCCGCCTCGGGTCGGGCCAGCCCGGCCTCCAGGGCGTCGATGGCCGGCACCAGGGCGTCGAGGAGCGTCTTGTCGCCGAGCGACGCCCCGCCCCGGTGCATGATCCCCGCGACCGCAGCGCGCAGGATGGCGATCACGTCGGCGGCGGTCAGCTCGGTCTTCTCACCGGCGGCCTGGGAGGCGCGAAGGAATGCCGTGCCCCAGATCGGACCGCTGACCCCGCCCACCTTCCCGGAGAGCACGAAGCCCACCTTCTTGAGGACCGCCCCCACGTTGCTCCGGTCGAAGGTGTCGTAGTCGCTGACCACGACCTCGAAGCCGTTCCGGAGCGAGTAGCCGAAGTCGCCGTCGCCGACCACGCCGTCCAGCTCGGCGAAGTAGACGGCATTGTCAACGATGGTCTTGGCCATCGTCCTCAGGACAAGATCGACGTCATCCATTGCGCTCGCCGCCATGCCTTTCGGTCCTCCTCTGCTTCCCTGATGCATTCCCGCCCTATCCGCCCAGACACGCCGCCAGGTCACCGAGGGCGACGAAGTCGCCCGGGCGCGCGCTGCTCCGGTTGGCCATCACCACGCTCCGCTCGCCGCTGGGGTCGCCCAGCGACGAGACCACCAGCACCGCCTCCCCGAAGTCCTCGTGAGCCGTGTAGCCGTTGACGGTGATGAGGCAGCGCAGGCCGGCGGCGTGGGCCGCCTCCAGCCCGTTGCGGGAGTCCTCGACGACGAGGACGCCGGACGGGTCGACCCCCAGCCGCTCGAGGGCCAGCAGGTAGATGTCGGGAGCCGGCTTCTTGTGGGGGACGCAGTCCCCGGCGAGCAGGACGTCGAAGCGGGCCGCCCGCTCCGGGCCCGCCGCCTGGTCCAGGATGGCGCGCACCGACGGCTCCGCCGACGTCGACGCCACCGCCAGCTTCCAGCCCGCGTCCTGCGCCGCGGCGATGATCCGCCGGATCCCGGGCCGCGGGGGCAGCTTGCCGGCCGCCACCATCTCGGTGTAGATCTGGGTCTTGCGCTTGTGCCAGGAGGCGAGCAGCGCGGCTCGGCCGTCGGGGTCCCCGGGGAGGCCGTGGGCGCGGCTGAACTCTGGGGTCAGCTCGCTCGCCATCCGCTCCTTGCCGCCGGCGATCTGGAGCTTGCGCCCGTACTCCTCCTCCGACCACTCCAGCGGCACCCCCACCTCCCGGAAGGTCTGGTTGAAGGCGGGCAGGTGGCCGTACCGTTCGGTGTCCGCGAGCACACCGTCGCAGTCGAAGATGATCGCGCTCACGACCATGCCTTCCCTTCGCTGCCGAAGAGGCGGATGTGGTACCGGGCCACGTCCATCACCGCCGCCCGCTGGGCCTTGAAGATCGCCGGCGGGTCGTACTCGCCCGGGTGCGCGCTCATGTACTCGTATCCCGACTTCATGAAGGCGATCTTCAGCGCCGTCGAGATGTTCACCTTGGCGCAGCCCCGGCTGATCAGATCGCTGAACTGCTCAGCGGTCATCCCGGTACCGCCGTGGAGGGCCACCGGGATCCCGGTGGCCTCGACGATGTCGGTGACCCGCTGGCTGTCCAGGTGAGGCTTGGTCGCGTACACGCCGTGGGCGTTGCCGATCGCGGGAGCGAAGACGTCGACCCCGGTGGCGTGCACGAAGTCGACCACCGTCTTCAGCGATTGGACGTGCTCGGCCTCGTCGCCGGTCATCTCCTCGGTCCGCTTGAAGCCCTCGATCTCGCCCTCCACGTCAGCCCCGTGGCGGCGCGCCTCGGCGACCACCTCGATGCACTGGCGCGTGTTCTCCTCCACCGTCAGCTTGCTGGCGTCGAAGAGCACCGAGTTCCAGCCGGCGGCCAGGCAGTCGCTGATCACGGCGCGGTCCGGGCAGTGGTCGAGGTGGAGCGCGACCGGGACGGTGACCGTCTTGGTCATCTCGTGCCACATCGCGTACATCACCTTGACCCCGGTCATCACCACGTGCTTGACCGAGGTCTGCACGATCACCGGCGAGCGCAGCTCCTCCGCCGCCGCCAGCACCGCCTCCATGGTGAGGTCGTTGACGACGTTGATCGCCGCCACCCCGTACCTCTCCTCGAAGGCCCGCTGGAGGATGGCTTTCGTGGTCACCACAGGCATGTCTACACCTCCCGTTGGGATGCCGAGCTGCCGCCGCCGACCCGGCCGGCCACCACCGGCCCACCGGCGGCGAGGTCCAGGACAGCCCGCGCGTTGTCCTCGTCCACCACCAGGACACTGATCACCCCGGCCCGCAGCATGCCCAGGATGGCCCGCGGCTTCTCCGGCTCGCTGACCACCGCCACCACCGTCCCCACCCGGCGGAGGCGGTCCACGGAGAGCGCCACCAGCCGGTCCTGGTGGGGCGAGGCGACCGGCCGGCCCTCGATGTCGACGTAGTTGCCGAGCACGTCGCCGACCGCGCCCTGGCTGCGCAGCCAGGCGATCTCGTCGGTGGTGAGGCAGCCCGAGCGCACCATGGTGCAGTCGTCGTCGGTGCCGCCGACGCCGACCAGCGCCACCGTGGCCTGGGCCGCCCGGTCGAGGCTGTGGGAGATCGCCTCCTGGGCCAGCAGCTGGTCGCGGATCTCGCCGCTCTCCACGTAGGCGGGGGCGTAGAGGCTCACCGCCTCCCCCCCGCAGCCCGCGGCCAGGGCGCGGCAGATCTCGTTGGGGTTGGTCGGGGCGGCGACCCCCGGCGAGCCCCCCATGGCGCTCACGAAGGTGACGTCGAGACGGCTGGGCGGCCGGAAGAAGCGCGGCACCGCGCCCACCGTCCGCCCGTGGCTCACCGCCACCACGCAGCCGTCGTGGAGGCGGCGCTCCAGGTAGCGGGCGGCGCGCTGGGCGACGGCCTCGCGCTCGGCCTCCTGGTCGGCGCCCGCCGAGCAGACGATCGCGTCACTCAGACCGAAGGTCTCGCGCAGCTGGCTCTCCAGCTCCAGCCGGAGCCAGGGCGGCGCCTGGATGTGGATGGCGACGACGCCGGACCGCCGCGCCCGCTCCAGCAGCCGCTGGACCTTGGGCCGGGAGAGGGCGAACTCGGCGGCCAGCTCCTCCTGGGTGCGCTCGTCGACGTAGTAGCGCTGGGCGAGCCGTGCCAGGAACTCGTACTCGTCCTGGCGCAACTCATCCCGCACGGTCCAGCCACCCCGTCACCTGGTGAGCAAATGCTCACTCGCG
>CAWCBS010000015.1:0-13344 GCA_963793875.1 uncultured Chloroflexia bacterium
AGCCCGGCTCACGCTCGCCGGCTGACCGCGCGCCGGTACAGCCGCTCGTGGGCGTCGAGGCTGGCCTCCAGGTCGAGATTCTCCTCGGCGTGGCGCCGGCAGGCCACGCGGCTCAATTGATCCGCACGCCTCACCCCCGCCGCCGCCCCGGCGATGTCGCCCGGGGCGACCAGGATCGCCGTGACCCCGTCGTCCACGACCTCGGGGAGGCCTCCCCGGCGGAAGCCCACAACCGGGGTCCCGCAGGCGTTGGCCTCCGCCGCCACCAGGCCGAACGGCTCCTCCCAGGCCGGCGCGCAGATCACGGCCGCCGACCGGCCCATCTCCGTCCAGAGGGTGCGCCTCTCCAGGGCGGGCAGAATGTCCACGGCCTGGGGCGGAGGGCCGAGGGGGCTCTCCTCCAGCACTTCCCTCACCCGGGCGGCGTACTCGGGGTCGTACCCGGGACCGCAGACGAGGAGGCGTCTCCGCGCCGCGCGGGCGATGGCCACCGCCTCCATCGCGCCCTTCTCCGGGGAGATGCGGCCAGCGAAGAGGAGGCGGGTCGAGGTGGAGGTCGCACGCCAGGGGACGGCGTCCAGGGGGAGCCCGGGACGGAGCACGCAGTCGATCGGGCCGAGCCGGCGCCAGGCGCCGGCCTGGGCCTCCGAGACCGCGGCCACCAGCGGCGGGTTGGCGCTCGTCCGTGCACCGGCCAGAGCGGCGCCGATGCGCGCGTCGACCGGCATGTGCAGGGTGTGGACCACCGGGGTCGCCAGGGTTGCCCAGTGCCGGATCGCGGGCGCGTCGAAGGCGTGGTTGTGGACCACGTCGAAGTCCCTCGCTCCTATCAGCGCCGCGGCAGCCGCGAAGGCCTCGTCGGAGCGGGCCTCGGCGACGTCGTCGGGGAGCGCCCCTCCCGGACGGGCCAGGGTCGCGCTCAGCTCGGCGGCTTTGACGCCGACCTCGGCCACGGTCACCCCGTCGACCCTGGAGCCGTTGGCGGCGAGGACGGTGACCTCATGGCCGCGCCGGGCGAGGCCGCGGGCGAGGTCCACCAGGAAGGTCTGGACGCCGCCGAGCTGGGGCTCGGCGAGCGGCGCGATCAAAGGAGCGATCAGGGCTATGCGCATGCGAGACTGCCGCCATTGAACCGCCTTCACGGATTCGAAAGGTGGGTTGGGGTGGAATGAGCATCGCTACGCGATCCTCCCCCTCCCCCGGTGGTGCCGGCCGCTGCGGCGGCCGGCGCCACCCTCAACTCCTCCTCGGCCCATCCATGGCCGCGCTGGGCCTCGCCATGGTCGCCTGCGGCACCGCCGGTGCGTCGGCGGGCATCCCCTCGAGCGGGTTCCGGGCCGGCGACCTCACCGGTGGGACGCTGGTCAATGTGAGCGGCTCCAAGCTCATCCTCAGCACCGCCGACGGGAACGTCACCGTCGCCATCAGCGGCTCGACCCCGATCAGCAAGACGAGCGTCGGCGCCACCTCGGACATCGCCGTCGGGAGCTGCGTCACCGCGACCGGCAGCATGGACTCCCCGGGTGCGATCACCGCCACGTCGGTGGCGGTGTCCCCGGCGGTCAACGGATCGTGCGCGACCGATTCCTACGCGGGGGGGAACCCCGGCGGCTTCCCGGGCGGGCGGCTCATCGCCAGCCCCCGGGCACGGCCCTCCGCTGGGTTCGGCTTCGACTTCGCCAGCGTGCGCGGCGTGGTCACGGCCGTGGAAGGCGACACGGTGACCGTTCGGGCCAGCAGCGGCTCCAGCGCCAGCCTCACCGTCCCCGCCACCGCCAAGGTTTCGAGCACCGCCTCGGGCTCCTCCGCCGACCTGGTGGCCGGCGCCTGCGTGGCCGCCATCGGCCCGCGCAACTCGTCCGGGACAGTTCAGGCCAGCGCGCTGCTCATCGAGCCGGACGCCCCCACCGGTTGCTTCACCGGCGGCAGCGGCTTCGGCGGATTCGGGGGCGGCGGCTTCGGTGGTGCGGGAGACGCCGGGGGGTCCACGATCACGTCGTGATCGTCTGAGATGAGCCGCGGGTGCGAACCGGCCCCGGCTGCGGGAGACTGATGCCATGCGGATCCTTGTCGCCGAGGATGACCCGGGCCTCCAGGCGGTGCTGGTCCAGGGCCTCGAGGGCGCCGGTTACCAGGTCGACGCGGTCGGCCGTGGCGACGACGCCATCGACCAGCTCAAGTTCTACGAGTACGACGTCGCGGTCATCGACTGGCGGATGCCGGGGACCGCGGGCATCGACGTGATCCGCTGGGCGCGGCGCAACGAGCGCCCCACCGCGATGCTCATGCTGACCGCCCGCGACACCCCGCCGGACCGGGTCGAGGGCCTGGACGCCGGTGCCGACGACTACCTGGTGAAGCCCTTCGACTTCGCCGAGCTGCTGGCCCGGATCCGCGCCCTGCAGCGCCGGCCCCGCGGGGTGGATGCGCCGGTGATCAGCCGCGGCAGCCTCTCGCTCGACCCCTTGCGCCGCGAGGTGACCGCGCTCGGCCGTCCCGTGGCCCTGACCACCACCGAGTACAACATCCTGGAGCTGCTGATGCGGCGCTCCCCGGCGGTGGTCGACCGCAAGGCGATCGCCGAGCACGGCTGGCGCGACGAGACCGACGCCCTCGGCTCCAACGCCATTGACGTCCAGCTCAGCCGGCTCCGCGCCAAGCTGCCCAGTGCCGGCATCCGCATCGTCACCGTGCGAGGGGCCGGATATCGGCTCGAGGAGGCGCAGGGATGAGAGCGGTGAGGGCCGCGCGCGGCTCTCACGGCAGCCGGCCGCCCGATGCGCTCCACCGGGTGCGCGTGGCCTCCACCCGGGTGGCCCTGATCAGCACCGCCATCGTTGCCGCCGTCTACCTGGTGATCGCGATGGTGGTGATGCTCATCGTCACGTCCCGGGAGACCACGGAGGTCGACACCCAGCTCAGCCAGGCGCTGACCAACTCGATCGCGGGGGGGACCCCGCAGCCGGACAGCTCGTCCGGCACGCCCCTCTGGTACTGGTTCGTGGCCACCGACGGCTCCCAGATCGCCTGCGACCCGCAGTCACAGTTCCAGCAGTGCCCGATTGCTGGCCTGGCCAACCAGGGTCTCCCCGCCTCCGCCGAGTTGGTAGGCGCGAGTCCGCAGACGGTCTCGGTCGCGAGCGGCGACTTCCGGGTGATCGGCACCGACATCACCCCGGTCACCTATGACGCTCAGGTCGGCACCGATCCCACCACCGGGCTGCCCATCGGTGAGCGGTTCACGCTGGTGCGGATGATCATCGGGCAGTCGCTGAGCGGGGCCACCTCCGCCGAGGGCAACCTGATCCTGGCCGAGGCCATCGTCGGCCCGATCCTCCTTCTCGCCGTCTTCCTGGGCGCCCTCACCATCGGGCGGCGGGTGGCCGCCCCCATCGAGGAGGCTCGGGTCCGGCAGATGGAGTTCACCGCCGACGCCTCTCACGAGCTGCGCACACCGCTCTCGGTGATCGAGGCCCAGACCTCGCTCGCCCTCGCCGAGCCCCGCGACCCCGCCTGGTACCGGGCCGCCTTCCAGCGGGTCCAGGGCGAGAGCGGCCGGATCCGCCGCCTGGTCGAGGACCTGCTCTGGCTGGCGCGCTTCGACACCACCCGCGACCGCGCGCCCGCGGAGCACGTGGATCTCGCCATCCTGGCTGAGATGGCGGCCGACCGGTTTGCCGCCGTCGCCGAGGCCAAGGGGGTGCGGCTGTCGGTGCGGACCGCCCCGGTGCCGCTGGTCGTCCACGCTCCCCCCGAGTGGCTCGACCGGCTGCTCGGTGTTCTCCTCGACAACGCCTGCAAGTACGTGCCGCAGAGTGGCACCGTCGACGTCGCCGTCTGGGCCGACGGCCATCGGGTCCACCTGGCGGTGGACGATTCCGGGCCGGGCATCCCGGCCGCCGAGCGGTCACGCATCTTCGACCGCTTCCGCCGTGCCACGGATCAGCCTGGCGGTGCCGGCCTCGGGCTCGCCATCGCCAACTCGGTGGTCGGCGCGACCGGTGGGCGTTGGACCGTCGGCGACTTGCCGCTGGGTGGTGCCAGCCTGGGCGTGACCTGGCCGCGATCGCTGAGCGGCGCCCACGGCTCGGCGGGCGCCACGCCGGAGCCGCTCGGGTCGGCCGTCCCGGCACCCCCGCCGCCTCCCGCCACCGCGCCGCCGGCGCCACCCCCAACCGACGGGGATGCCGGCTCGCCGCCGGCCGCTTCGGCGCCGCTCCACCGCAACCCCGCTGGCGACCTGCAGCCCCTCGGCTGAGCCCGCCTGGGGGCGGCGTGGACGTGGCAGACTGTAAGCCGTCAGATGACCACGTCAGACCCTGAGCCGTCGCCGTCGGCGGTTGCCCGCCTCTGGCTCACCCAGATCACCGGCAGCCGGCTCGTCGACCGCGCCGGGGAGACGCTGGGGCGGGTCGAGGACGTCATCGTCCGTTTGGGCGCGGGCGGTTACCCGCCGGTGATCGGCTTGGTCGGGCGGGTCGCCGGTCGCCAGCTCTTCGTCCCCCGCGACCGGGTCGGGGAGATCTCCCCGCGGCGCGTCGACCTCACCGGCGAGACCCTCAGCCTGCTCCGCTTCGAGCGCCGCCAGGGTGAGGTGCTGCTCCGCAGCGACGTTCTGGGACGGCGTCTGATCAGCGTGGAGACGGGCCGGCTGATCACCGCCGCCGACATCCAGCTCAGCGCCGGGCGCGGCGGCTGGCGGGTGGCGGGGGTCGAACTCGAGCCCCCGCGGTGGCCTGCGCCGGCTGCTCCCCCCGCCCCTCGGCGCGCTCCGCCACGACCCCCAGTACCTGGTCGACTGGTCGCAGGTCGAGCCCTTCGTCGGCCACGTCCCGACATCTCGGCTGCTGATGCCGCTGCGCCGGCTGCGCCGCCTCCATCCCGCCGAGATCGCCGACATCGTCGAGAGCGCCTCGCATGAGGAGGGGGAGGAGATCATCACCGCCGTCCACGCCGACCCCGAGCTGGAGGCGGACGTCTTCGAGGAGCTCAACACCGAGCACCAGGTGGAGTTCCTCCGCTCGCGTTCCGACGCGGAGGCCGCCGCGGTGCTGGCCGGCATGGGCGCCGACGACGCCGCCGACCTCATCACCGAGCTCGACCAGGAGCGGCGCGCTCCCATCCTCGCCCTGCTCCCGGCCGCCAAGCAGGCCAAGGTCCGCGCCCTGCTCAGCTACAGCCCCGAGAGCGCCGGGGGACTGATGAGCCCCGACTTCGTGGCCGTGGCCGAGGCCGCGACGGTCACCGAGGCCCTCGCCGCCGTCCGGGCCGCCGACCTCTCCCCCCAGGTCCTGACCGATGTCTTCGTCACCGACGCCTCGGGCCGGCTGGTCGGCGCCGTGCCGCTCGTGAGCCTCATCCAGGCTCGCGGCAATGGCGGGGTCGCCAAGCTGGTGCAGCGCGGAGACACGGCGCTGGAGCTGGGTGACGACCTACCCGAGGTGGCCCGGCTCATGACCGACTTCAACCTGAGTGTGGCCCCCGTCGTCGACGACGGCCGCCGCATCGTCGGGGTCATCTCCGTCGACGACGTCCTCGAGGCCATCCTTCCCGACTCCTGGCGCCGCCGCTCCGAGGCGGACCATGGCTGAGGCGCCCGTCGAGTTGCGCTGACACCCGATCCGGGGCTGGATCGCGAGGCCGGGGGGCCCCTGGTAGACTGGCGCCGGCAGTCAGCAGCCAGAGGTGCATATGGAAGGCGGCGATAGTAGGCGGCCCGGAACTCTATCGACATCACCCGCGATGTCGTGGTGTGCCGGCGCCAAAGATCACGCCTGCAAAGGGGTCTGACGGCGTCGTGACCTCCTGAGCGGGCGGATCCGCTCAGTTGTGCTGCCCATAGGGCAGCGGGAGGTCCGGCTTGGTCGAGGAGAGGCTCCCGAACCCGGAGACCGTGCGCAGAACGGCGGTCCTCGACGACGCTCACCTGGGCGACATCCGGGGAGCCTTCGGCACCATCCGCGAGCAGGAGCACGCCACCCACCGGACCTGGCGGCGGCGGCTGCTCGCCCTGGCCGTGATCATGGGGCCGGGGCTGATCGTCATGGTCGGCGACAACGACGCCGGCGGGGTGGCGACCTACGCCCAGGCCGGCCAGGACTTCGGGACCAGCCTGCTCTGGGTGCTGGTGCTGCTGATCCCCGTGCTGATCGTCAACCAGGAGATGGTGGTCCGGCTCGGCGCGGTCACCGGCGTCGGCCACGGGAAGCTGATCTTCGAGCGCTTTGGGAAGTTCTGGGGGTGGTTCTCGGTCGGTGACCTCTTCCTCCTCAACTTCCTGACCATCACCACCGAGTTCATCGGGATCGGCCTGGGCGCCAACTACTTCGGGGTCAGCCCCTACATCGCGGTCCCCGTGGGCGCCCTCTTCCTGATCGGCATCACCGTCACCGGAAGGTTCTCGACCTGGGAGCGGCTGATGTTCCTCATCCTGGGAGGCAACGCGCTGGTGGTGCCGCTGGTTGTGCTCGCCCACCCCACCCTCGGGCCGGTGCTCCATGGCTTCCTGGTCCCCGGCATCCAGGGGGGCCTGAGCTCCAATGGCGCTCTGCTCATCGTCGCCATCGTTGGCACCACGGTGGCCCCGTGGCAGCTCTTCTTCCAGCAGTCGAATGTCGTCGACAAGCGGATCACCCCGCGCTGGATCGCGTACGAGCGCACCGACACCGTGGTGGGCGCCTTCGTGGTCGTGATCGGCGCCGCTTTCATCATCATCGCGGCCGCCGCCGCCTTCCAGGGGACCGCCCTCGCCGGGAACTTCCACGACGCCGAGTTGGTGGCGCGGGGGCTGGCGAGTCACGTGAGCCCGGCTCTCGGCGCGGTCTTCGCGGTGCTGCTCATCGACGCTTCGGTGATCGGCGCCAGCGCGGTCACGCTGGCGACGTCGTACGCCTTCGGGGACGTGTTCGGGATCCGCCATTCACTGCACCGCTCCTGGCGCGACGCCAAACTCTTCTACGGCGTCTTTACCGCCGTCGTGGTGGTGGCGGCGGGCATCGTGCTCATCCCCGATGCCCCCCTCGGCCTGATCACCACCGCGGTCCAGGCCCTGGCCGGGACCCTGCTGCCCAGCGCCAGCCTCTTCCTGCTGCTGCTCTGCAACGACCCGGCGGTGCTGGGTCCCTGGGTCAACCGGCCCTGGCTCAACGTGCTGGCCACCGTCATCCTCGCCATCCTGGTGATGCTCTCCCTGATCCTGGTGTTCTCCACGATCTTCTCCGGGGTCAGCGTCACCCTCCTGCTGATCGTCTTCGGCGGCTTGCTGGTGGTCGGCCTGGCCGGCATCGGCCTCGTCACCCGGGGCAGCCTGGCCCCGGCTGTTTCGGCGCGCGCGAAGGAGGATCGCTTCACCTGGCGGATGCCGCCCATCGCTCTGCTGACCCGCCCCGTGCCGTCGCGCGGCCGCCGGATCGGGATGACCGCGATGGGCGCCTACATCGCGGTGGCGGTGCTGCTGCTGCTGGTCAAGGCCATCGAGCTGGGCTTCAGCCACTGACGGCGCCGGGCCGGCCGGGCGCGCCCCCGCCCGCCTGATGTGACAATGCCCGGATGTCGAACGCCGGCGCCCCCAACCAGGCGCGGCCCCACCTCGACCCGGCGGACCTCTACGCGGTCGACCAGCTGCTCGGTTCCGAGGAGCGGATGATCCAGGCGACCGTCCGGGACTTCGTCCGGGGCCGCTTCCTCCCGCTCCTGGACGAGCACTTCGAGGCGGGCACCTTCCCGCGCGAGCTGGTGCCGGAGATCGCCGGCCTCGGGCTCCTCGGTATGCACCTCGAGGGGTACGGCTGCGCGGCGACCTCGGCGGTCGCCTACGGGGTCGCCTGCGAGGAACTGGAGGCGGGGGACAGCGGGCTGCGCTCCTTCGTGTCGGTGCAGGGATCGCTGGCGATGTTCCCCATCCACCGCTACGGCAGCGAGGAGCAGCGCGCCAGGTGGCTTCCCGAGATGGCCGCGGGGAAGGCGATCGGCTGCTTCGGGCTGACCGAGCCCGACGCCGGCAGCGACCCGGCTGCGATGCGGACGCGGGCTCGCCGCTCGGGCGGCGACTGGGTCCTCTCCGGGACCAAGATGTGGATCACCAACGGCTCGATCGCCGACCTGGCGGTGGTCTGGGCCCAGACCGAGGAGGGGATCCGCGGCTTCCTCGTGGAGCGCGGCACGCCCGGCTTCTCCGCGCGTGACATCGAGCACAAGCTCTCGCTGCGCGCCTCGATCACCTCGGAGCTGGTCTTCGACGAGGTGACCCTGCCCGGCGCGGCCATGCTCCCGGGCGCGCGTGGCCTGGGCGCGCCGCTCTCCTGCCTCGACGAGGCCCGCTACGGCATCTGCTGGGGGGTGCTGGGCGCCGGCCGGACCTGCTTCCAGGCCGCGGTCGAATACGCCCGCAGCCGGCAGGCTTTCGGCCGGCCGATCGCCCGCTTCCAGCTCACCCAGGCCAAGCTCGCCGAGATGGCCACGCGGCTGGTCCAGGGCCGCCTGGTCGCCCACCGGCTCGGCACTCTCAAGGACGCCGGCCGGGCTCACCCGGTCCAGGTGTCGCTCGCCAAGCGGGCCAACACACGGATCGCCCTCGACATCGCCCGCGAGGCCCGGGCCATCCTCGGCGCCAACGGGATCACCCTCGATTACGCGGTCGCCCGCCACATGGCCAACCTCGAGGCGGTGCTGACCTACGAGGGGACCGAGGAGGTCCACAGCCTGATCCTGGGCAGGGCCATCACCGGCGAGGACGCGTTCCAATAGGCGGGAGCGCCGGAGCCCTGTAACGATCCGGACCCGACCGGTGGAGCGGAGCCCCCACCCGCGCCGGGGGCCCCAACAATCTCGGACTGACAACCATGAGCTTCTGGTTCTCGGTCCTGGGGGGGCTCGTCCTCGAAGCGGTCCTGCTGGGACTGGCCGGCTTCACCGCGTACCGGGTGGGTTGCGCGCTGGCTCCCGAGCCTTCCGACGTCCTGGAACGGATCGTCTTCGCCGGACTGGCCGGCATCACCGGCTGGGTCGCCCTCCTCCAGGTGCTTGGCCTGATCGGCATCCTCTGGCTCCCGGTGGTCGCCGCCTGCCTGGCCGTGCTCGCCGGGATCAGCCTGCTCGCGCTTCCCTCTCCGGCGCCATGTCAGGTCGTGGCCTCCCGGGTGCCCTGGGGCCTGGTCGCGGTCGCCGCGCCGTTCGCGGTGCTCGCCGTGGTCGAGGTGCTGTGGGGACCGCCGCTCTCCAACAGCTACGACACCCTCCACTACCACGTCGTCAACGCCGCCCACTACCTCGACAGCGGGACCATCCGCAGCCTGCCCTTCGCCCAGCCGGGGGACAACACCGGGGCGGCTCCGGGCAACGGCAGCCTGCTGCTGCTCGCGGTCATGCTGCCCTTCCACAACGCCGGCCTGGTCGCCCTCCCTGACCTCCTCTGCGCGGGGCTGCTGGTGGCGGTCACCGCCCTGCTCTCCCGCGAGCTGGGTCGGGGGGCCTGGCCCGGATTGGTCACCGGCCTGGTCATCGTGACTGCCGTGTGCTTCTTCGAGACCCAGGTGCGGTCGGGGTACGACGACACGGTCGGGCTTCTCGGGCTGCTGGCCGCGGTCCTCCTCGGCCTGCGCTCGGCGCGCAGCGGTGATCGCCTCACCCTGCTGCTGGCGGGGTTGAGCCTCGGCCTCGCCGTCGGGACCAAGGGGTCGTACATCCTTCCCGGTGTCGCGGTGGCTGCGGTCGTGCTCTGGGCTCACCGCACGCACCCCGGTCGCGTCGGGTCGCTGGGGTTCCTCGCCGCGACCCTCAGCCTCTGCGCCGCCTGGTACGTGCGCGACTGGATCATCACCGGTGACCCGCTCTTCCCGCAGACCGTGCGGATCGGCTCACGCGTCCTCTTCGCGGGTCTGAGCGGAAGCGCCGCCGACTACTCCCGATACGACCAGTCCCTGGCCGGCGCCCTCCTCGCCGCCGGCGGTTCGGGTGTCGCGCGCTGGGTGGGACCGGCAGTCCTCAACTTCGGGGTCTCGCTGGCGGCTCCGGTCAGCTGCCTCGCGGTGGTCTGGTTCCGCGGCCGCTCCCGGCTGGTGGCGATCGCGGCCCTCGCCTGCACCGCCGCGTACACGGTGACCCCCTTCACCGGCTCCTCCCTGCCGGCCCAGCTCACCGGCGGGCTGCGCTTCCTGCTCCCCGCCGTCGCTCTCGGTGTGGTCGCCGTCGGCGCGGTCCTCCCCGACCGCTGGTTCCGGCTCTCCGCCCTGGTCACCCTGGCAGTCGACACCGTCGTGCTGATCGACGTCGAATGGTCGAACAACTTCGTCAACCTGCCGCTGCTGGTGGTTGCCGGTGCGGTGACCGTCTGCGTTCTCGCCGCCATCCGCTGGCGGGTGGCCCTGGGCGCGGCGGCCGGCTGGCCCTCGGTCCGGGTGGCGGCGGCAGTCGCGGTCGCCACCCTGGCGGTCCTGGCCACCGCGCACCTCCAGCCGTCCACCAGCCCGAGCCCCGTGCAGCGGGCCCTGGACGCGGCGCGCAACCCCAGCGCGCCCGTGGTGGTCATGGATGTCGGGGACGTGGCGACCATCCTCGGTCCCCAGCTCGACACCGACATCGTCGCCGTGGGCAACGGCCCGGTGGGTGCCGAGCGTCCGATACGCAACCCGGCCCAGCTCACGCTGCGCATCGAGTCCCTCCACGCTGCCGCAGTGGTGGTCGGCACCGAGGCCGAGTTCAACGTCGTGCCCGTGACCTGGTCTCCCCCGACGACCTGGCGCATGCTCGGGACCGAGGGCGGCGCGGTCGTCTACGAGCCCTGAGCTCGGGGCGGCGCCCGCCGCGCCCTGACGCCGGAAGCCCACCCGGCCCCGGGGTCGCCGCCGGGTACCGGCGGCGTATCGTCGTCGACGTGGAGCAGAGGGTTCTCGGCCGGACCGGGATCAGCGTCAGCGAGCTCTGCCTCGGGGCGATGATGTTCGGGGGCTGGGGCAACCCGGACCAGGACGAGTCGATCCGCATCATCCACCGGGCGCTCGACGCAGGCATCACCTTCATCGACACCGCCGACGTCTACTCGCAGGGCGAGTCCGAGGAGATCGTGGGGCGGGCTCTGGTCGGGGGGAAACGGGACCATGTGGTCCTCGCCACCAAGGTGCACGGCCAGATGGGCGACGATCTCAACGCCCAGGGCAACTCGCGCCGCTGGATCATCCGCGAGTGCGAGGCGAGCCTGCGCCGGCTGCAAACCGACTGGATCGACCTCTACCAGATCCACCGCCCCGACCCGAGCTGCGACATCGACGAGACGCTCGGCGCGCTCACCGACCTGGTCCGGGCGGGCAAGGTGCGCGCCATCGGCAGCTCGACGTTCCCCCCGTCGCAGATCGTCGAGGCCCAGTGGGTGGCCGAGCGCCGGGGCCGGGAACGGTTCCTCTGCGAGCAGCCGCCCTACTCGATGCTGGTCCGGGGGGTCGAGGCCGAGGTCCTCCCCATCTGCCAGAAGTACGGCATGGGGGTCATCCCCTGGGGGCCGCTCTGCGGCGGTTTCCTCTCGGGCCGGTATCGCCGCGGTCAGCCGGCACCCGGCAGCCTGCGCTCGGAGCGGCTGCCGCAGCGCTTCGACCTCTCGCTGCCGGAGAACCAGCGCAAGCTCGACGCCGCCGACGCGCTGGCTCAGCTCGCCGACAAGGCCGGGCTCAGCCTCATCCACCTCGCCATCGCGTTCGTCCTCCGGCACCCGGCGGTGACCGCGGCGATCATCGGGCCGCGCACCATGGAGCACCTGGAGAGCCAGCTGGGGGCCGCTGACGTCACCCTCGACCAGGCCACCCTCGACCGCATCGACGAGATCGTGCCTCCGGGGACCAACGTCAACCCCGCCGACGCCGGCTGGGTCGCCCCGGAGATCGCGGACAGCCGCCTGCGCCGCCGCTGAGCCGGCCGGGCGCCACCGGCACTCGTTCTGCGCTTGCAATCACTTCCCCGTCGGCGTCAGCACTGGTACGGTGACCAAGTGAGGGTATCGAGAAGGGCGGGCGGATGATGAGCGGGGCACTGTCGTTGCGGGGACGTCTGTGCGGGGCACTCGCCGGGGCGGCGCTGATCGCCGTCCTCGGGTCGGCCGCAGGGGCGCCGATGGTCTGGGCCGCCCCCGACGGCAGCATGCCCGGGACGATCACCGTCACCCCGATCCCGCCCGGCGAGACGCCGATCCAGCTGCTCGCGGGGACTGGCGGCAGCCTCTGGTTCGTCACCGCCAACTCGCAGCTGGGGGAGGTCACCCCGTCCGGGCAGGCCAGCCTGACCGGCGTGGTCCTTCCCCACGGAACGACGCCCGCGACCCTGGCGGCAGCCGGACCCGAGGGCGTCTGGGCATACACGAGCACGCTCGACTACACGGATGGCGTCTTCGCCTGCACCGTGACCCTGGTGCGGCCGGACGGCAGCGTGTTCGGTCCGACGCTGCCGACCGGTGCCGCCGGGCACTACTGCGACGGCGGCACCGGAGATGCCGGCGGCAACCTCTGGGTCTCGCTGCGCGAACCCCCGCACTCGGGCTGCGGTTGCCGGGTCGGCCTGGTCGCGGAGATCACCCCCACCGGTGTGGCGGCGCTGTGGCGGCCGGTGAGCTCGGGCGCTTCTCCCGGCCAGATGACCCTCGGCAGCGACGGGGCCGTGTGGGTTCTCGAAGGGCAGCGCGAAGCGTTCTTGGGCCGATACGCGGCGAGCGGCCCACCGACCGGTTTCGCCTCGCCCAGCCCGGAGCAGTGGACGGGCATCTGGGGGCGGCCGGACGGCAGCCTCTGGGTGGCCCGCGAGATCTACAACTGCAGCAACAGTTGCGAGACTGCGACGGTCGCGGTTCCGGGTGTCAGCCAGAGCGCCCCTCACATCTTCCCGGTGTCCACCGCTGGCTCCCAGTACCGTGTGCCGGAACAGGATCAGCTGGCCGTGGCACCCGACGGAGGGCTGTGGATCGTGGGTCTTGAGAATGCCGGAGTGACCCGCTTCTTCCGGATGAACGGCAGCGGCGGCATCGATCGCAGCCACGCTCTGCCCGCCGGCGCCGGCGGGTCAGCGCTCGAGGCGGCTGGGCCGATCGCGGTCACCACCGGCGGGACCGCGTGGTCGGTCGTCGAGGGGGATGGAGATGCCTATCTCGCCCGCTTCGCGCCGGCAGGTCCGCTCACCCCGTAGCCTCGCGGCGCCCAGCCGCGCTCATTGTCGCTACCAGGCATCGGCTTCGCGTGGACGATTCGGGCCACGCGCCACACGCAACGGAACTAACTTGGCAAGGTGGGGTCTATCCTGCCGCGACCGTTTCGTTATCTGGAGGCCGATCTGCTGAACGAGCTCGCTCACGCGATCGCGCGGGAGAACCTC
>CAWCBS010000016.1:0-10579 GCA_963793875.1 uncultured Chloroflexia bacterium
GCCCTCCCCGCCGGGGCCGGAAGCCGCCTCCGGGCCGGCCCCGTAGAGTTCGAGCCGAGGGTCCGGCGAGGCCGGCTTGAGGAGGCGGGAGAAGATGGACGTCCAGTTCGTTGCGAGCGTCGCCCCGATCGTGCGCGACGCCAAGGCGGCCCACCCATCTACCGGGACGCCCTGGGCCTCTCCTTCGAGGGCGAGGCGGGTGATTACGTCTTCACCGACAGGCTGGAGGGGACCAAGCACTTCGGACTGTGGCCCCTGTCGGAGGCGGCGAGCGCCTGCTTCGGGACCGCCGCATGGCCCGCCGACTTCCCCGTCCCCCAGGCCAGCATCGAGTTCGAGGTCGCCGACGTCGCGGTGGCGGGCCGCCGAGCTCACCGCCCGCGGCCAGCGGCTCATCCATCCGGCCCGCACCGAGCCCTGGGGCCAGGTCACCGCACGGCTGCTGAGCCCGGAGGGCCTGCTCATCGCCGTCTGCCACACGCCGTCGCTCCATGGCCAGCGCGACGGCTGACCCGCGGCCCCTGCTCGCCTAACCGGTGGTCTCTTCGCCCGCCTCCAGACGGCGCAGACCGAGCCGGCGGTGGAGGATCGCGAGGGGGTGGGGCGCCCACCAGTTCCAGCGGCCCAGGATCGCCATCAGGGAGGGGACCAGCAGCGCCCGGACCACGCTCGAGTCGATGAGGACGGCGAGCGCGGCCGCCAGGCCGATCTCCTTGAGCACCACCGTCTGGCAGAGCACCAGCGCCCCCACGGCGACGCAGAAGAGGATGGCCGCCGAGGTGACCACCCGGCCGACCCGCTGCAGCCCCAGGGCCACCGCCTCGCGGGTGGAGAGCCCGTTGCGGTACGCCTCGCGGATGCGGCTGAGCAGGAACACCCCGTAGTCGGTGGAGAGGCCGAAGGCGAGCGCGCCCGCCAGCACCGGGGTCATCAGGTCGATGCCGTCGGGCGAGAAGCCGAGCACCCCGCTGAGGAATCCCTTCTGGAAGACGACGACGAGGAGCCCCAGGGTGGCCCCCAGGGTCAGCACGTTCATCAGCAGGGCCAGCACCGGCAGCACCAGGGACCCGGTCATCACGAAAAGGATGAGCAGCGTCGTCACCGCGAGCAGGATGGCGGCGCTGGGCAGGTGGGAGCCTAGGCTGGCCCGGAAGTCCAGGTAGTTGGCCGTGTACCCGGTCGCCCACACCGTGAGGGAGGTGGGCAGCCGGTTGACGGCGATGACCGCGTCCTCTGCGCTCGAGGAGAGGGTGGTCCCCCGCAGCGTCCCGTTGATCTCCCAGAGGTCGGAGCCGATCATGGTCGGCTTCTCGATGGCGGCGACCCCGGGAACCCGGGCCACCGCCGCGACGTACGTGGCCACCGCGCTTGCCGACGACGGCCCGGCTCTGACGATGAGCTGCAGCGGCGAGTCGCTGACGTCGGAGTAGCCCGCGGCGACGATGTTCTCCACCTGCACCGCCGGGAGGCCGGCGGGAAGCCCCTTGGTTTACCCGGTGAACTGGACACCGAGGAGTGGCGCACCGGCGCCGACCAGCACCAGGGCGACCACCAGGGCGATCGGCGCCGGGTGTCTCATGACGCCACGGGCGAGGCGCGCCCACCACCCGCCGGTGTTGAGGGCGGGCGCACCGTGACGGCGCCGCACCGACAGCATGTCGACGCGCGCGCCCAGCAGGGCGAGCAAGGCCGGCAGTGCCACCACGGCGGAGACCGCGGAGGCGATCGTGACCATCATCCCGGCCAGTCCCATCGAGGAGATGGCGGGGATCGGGAAGAGCAGCAGGCAGCCCAGCGCCGCCGTCACCGTGGCGGCGCTGAAGAGGACGGTCCGGCCCGCGGTGGTCAGCGTCCTGGAGAGGGCCGCGGCGCCGGGGCCGCTGCCGGCCATCTCCTCGCGGTATCGGGAGACGATGAGCAGGCTGAAGTCGATGCTGAGCCCGATCCCCAGCGCGTACACGAGGTTGAGGGAGTACACCGAGATGTCACCCACCAGGGTGGCGAGGAGGAGGCCGAGCGTGGTCAGGCCGATGCTGACCAGCGCTCCGAAGAGGGGGAGGAGTCCCGCGACCACGCTGCCGAAGATCAGCAGCAGGAGCACCAGCAGGATGGGGATGGCGATAGTCTCCGCGAAGCTGAGGTCGCGCAGGCTCTGGTCGTTGCCCTGGGCGTCCAGGGCGGTGGAGCCGCCGAGCAGCACGTGACCGGCGAGCAGCGGATCGGCGTCGATGGTGGCCTGGAGGGCGTGCACCGCGCTCACCTCGTTGAGCGGGCGCAGGCTGGCGACGACGATGGTGCTGCTGCCGCCGTTGGCGAGCAGCTCGGGGAGATCCTGGGACCACGCGTCGATGATCTGGACCACCTCGGGCCGCCCGCGCAGCACCCGGACCGCCGCGGCGACGATCGCCGGCGGGGGCGATGCGACGCTCGCCGGGGTGCTGAGCCGGACCAGCAGCGTGTAGCCCTCCTCGAGGTCGATGCCGGTCGCCCGCTGCACCGCGGCGCGCGCCTGAGCGCTGGCGGAGGCCGGGTCGTCGTAGTCGGAGAGGCCGTTGCTGAGGCGGCCGGAGACGGCGCCCGAGAGGCCGAGCCCGATCGCGGCGAGCGCGAGGAAGGCGAGCAGGACACGCCAGGGGCGGTGGGTGGCGAGGCGCGCCAGACTGGACATCGAGGGCTCTCCCTCCGCCGATTGCCGGCGGGTGGTCGATGTGGGCGGATGATGTTTACAGTGTAAGGTTGGTGGTCGTACCTTACAACGTAAGCATCCCTCGGCGCAACCCCGGTGTGGGGCAAGATGGAACAGACGTGACCGACCAGATTCCCGCTGCGGTCGAGGCCGACCGCCCCACCCTCACCCGCCGCCGCATCCTGGAGACGGCGCTCACCCTGGTCGACGCCGAGGGCCTGGAGGCGCTCTCGATGCGCCGCCTGGGTGCCGCCCTGGGTGTGGAGGCGATGAGCATCTACCACCACGTCCCCGGGAAGGCGGCGCTCCTCGACGGCCTGGTGGCGACGGTGCTGGCCCGCTTGCCGCTGCCCGAGCCCACCCCGACCGGCTGGGAGGACGCGGTCCGCCGGGGCTTCTCGGACTTCCGCCGCCTGCTGCTGGCGCACCCGGCCCTCTTCACGCTCATCGCCACCCGCCCCCCGACCGAGCCGGAGAGCCTGGCCCCGGTGGCCCGCGCCTTCGCCATCCTCGAGGCGGCGGGATTCGATCGCCGGGACGCCACGACCGCCTGGGACACCCTGCTCGCCTACACCTTCGGATTCGTCCTGTGCGAGATCAGCGGCGTGGGCGAGGCGACCCGGGGCGCCCCCATGCTGGACCTGCTGGAGGAGCACCCCGACCCGGAGTTCGACGCGCTGCGCGCCGCCCACCTGGTGGCCGACGAGTGGGACGCGGACGCCGAGTTCGTGCGCGGGCTGGAGGTGGTGCTCACCGGCCTGCGCGCCGTCCTGGCGCCCCCCGCGTCCTGAGCCGCGCCGGGCCCGCTTCCCCCGTTCCCTGCGACCAGTCCGGCCGGCGGTGCGCGGGCGGCCGCCTACCCGGGGGCCTCGCCGCCCCCATGGGCGAACCGCGCCGCCAGAGCGGCCAGGCTGATCACGTGCGCATGGTCGTCGCGCGGGCAGAGGCGGTGCGGGTCGAGGTGGATGGCCGTGAGACCGGCGGCGACGGCCCCGGCGACATCGATGCTCAGGCTGTCGCCGACGTGGGCCGTCCGGGTGCGCTCGGCCCCGGCGCGCTCCAGGGCGAGCCCGAAGATCGCCGGGTCGGGTTTGGCGACCCCGACCACGTGCGAGTCGACGGCCGCGGCCAGCGCGACGCCACGTCCCGGCCCGACCTGGCAGACACCGAGGCGCCGGAGCGTCGCCTCGATGTGGCCGTGCTCGGTGTTGCTGACCAGGGCCAGGCGCACCCCGGTCGCCGCCAGCGCTCGGAGGCCGGCGCGGCAGCCCGGGACGGGCCGGGTGAAGAGGGGCCGGGTCTGCTGGAGCCGCCGGACCTGGGCGGCGGCGGGCTCGGCCAGGGCCCGGGGCAGGCCGGCGGCGCGGGCGTAGGCCACCCAGTAGTCGATCGGCGGAGCGGCCCCGCCGGTGACCTCCGCCTCCGCCAGGGCCGTGTAGTGCGCGGCGTCGAGAAGCCGGGATTCGGCCCGCGCGCCGACCGTGGCGAAGGCCCGGGCGATGGTGCGGTGCTCGGGCAGCAGCAGGACCCCGCCGACATCCAGGAAGACCGTGTCGACGTCCAGGAGCCGGGCTGCGGCGAGCATGGAGGGGCAGGATAGCCCGCCGGTCGAGAGGTCAGCCCCCCGCCGCGTCGCCCGCCGGCTGCCGCGCGGCCAGCCGCCCCGCCTGCAGCGCCGCGCGATCCAGCTCGACCCAGCTCTCCCGCTTGACCAGCCGGTGCAGCGCCCGCTCGAGCGCCGCCTCGGGGAGCATCGCGGTGGTCTCGAGCAGGGCCCCCAGCATCACCATGTTGCCCACCTTCGGCGACCCCAGTCGATCGGCGATGGCGGTGCTGGCGATGGGGGTGACCCGAAGGCCGTCCACCGCGCAGTCGGCCGGCAGGTGGTCGGCGTTGTAGAGGACGAGCCCGCCGGGCTCCATGGCCGGCAGGAACTTGCGCAGGGAAGGCTCGTTGAGCGCGATCAGCACGGTGGGGTGAGAGACGAGCGGGGCGTCGACGGGCGCCGCGGAGATGCGCACGTGACAGTTCGAGGTGCCCGAGCGCATCTGGGGCCCGTACGACGGCAGCCAGGAGACGTGGTACCCCGCGCTCAGCCCGGCTTCGGCGAGGAACTCCCCGAGCAGCAGCACGCCCTGCCCCCCGAACCCCGCCACCACGATCCGGTGGTCGGCGGTCGGGTCCGGAGCGGCGGTGGCGATCGGGTCCCACGCCCCGTCGGATTCGGGCTTGGGGTCCAGGCCGAGGATGCGCGGCAGCTCGCCGAGATCCGGGACGGTCGGGCGGGGGCGGGGTGGGAGCGCGCTCGCGGAGCGGTCGCGGAAGTTGCCGAGCGGGAAGCTGCGGGTCATCGTCTCGCGGACGAAGGTCTGCGCCTCGGCGGGTTCCAGGCCCCACGCGGTGGGGCACGGGGAGAGCACCTCGACGAGCGAGAAGCCGAGCCCCTGAATCTGGTTCTCGAGGGCGCGGCGGATCACCCGTCCGGTGGCCATGATCTGCTTGTTGCTGCCCAGCGCGACGCGCTCGAGGAAGACGGGTGCGTCCAGGGTGGCCAGGAGCTCGCACACCTTGATCGGGTATCCCTGCTCCGCCGGGTCGCGGCCCAGCGGGGTGGTGGTGGTCCTCTCGCCCAGCAGCGTGGTCGGCGCCATCTGGCCGCCGGTCATGCCGTAGATGGCGTTGTTGACGAAGATCACGGTGAGGTTCTCGCCGCGGTTCGCCGCGTGGACGATCTCGGCCGTCCCGATCGCGGCGAGGTCGCCGTCGCCCTGGTAGCTGATCACGATGCTCTCGGGGCGGCTGCGCTTGACCGCCGTGGCCACCGCCGGGCCGCGGCCGTGGGCCGACTGGATGTTGCCCACGTCCACGTACTCGTAACCGAACACCGAGCACCCCACCGGGCTCACCAGGATGGTGCGGTTCTGGATGCCCAGCCCGTCGATGGCGTCGGCCAGCAGCTTGGTCACGATCCCATGACCGCAGCCGGGGCAGTAATGGGTCTGGTGCTGGTCGTCGTCCTTGCGGTCGAAGAGGGAGTAGAAGATCGGCGAGCGTCCGTGGATCACCGCCATCGCCCGGGTGTCACTGGCCATGGCTGCTCACCTCCGCGGGAACCCGCGCGCCGGACAGGGTCCTCTCCACGAACTGGAGCACCTCCTCGACGTTCGGGATGTTGCCGCCCACGCGGCCGTAGAACTCCACCGGGCTCCGACCCTCCAGAGCCAGCCGGACGTCCTCGACCATCTGCCCGGTGCTCATCTCGACCACTGCGAAGGTGCGCGCCCTGCCGGCCAGAGCGCGGATCGCCTCGGTCGGGAAGGGATAGAGGGTGATCGGGCGCAGCAGTCCCGCTCTGATGCCGCGTCGGCGGGCCGCCTCCGCCACGGCCCGCAGCACCCGCGCCACGATGCCGTATCCCACCAGGACGATCTCCGCATCCTCGACGTTCCAGGACTCCCAGCGGGGCTCGGATCGCTCCGCCTCCCGGTACTTGGCCTCGAGACCGCGAATGTGCCGCTCCAGCACGTCGGGCTCGAGGTGGATGGAGTTGACCAGGTTCCGGCGGGTGGCCTCGGTGCCGGTGACCGCCCATGCCGGGGCGGCCGGGACCGCCCGCGGCGCGGGGAAGGACACCGGCTCCATCATCTGCCCGACGCTGCCGTCGGCCAGCACCACGACGGGGTTGCGGTAGCGATCCGCGAGCTCGAAGGCCAGCATGGTCAGATCGACGAGCTCCTGGACCGAGGCCGGGGCCAGCACCAGGTTGCGGTAGCAGCCGTGGCCGCCGCCCTTGACGATCTGGAAGTAATCACCCTGCTCCGGGCCGATGCTCCCCAACCCCGGTCCGCCCCGCATCATGTCGACGATGACGCAGGGGAGCTCGGCTCCGGCAAGGTAGCTGAAGCCCTCCTGCATCAGGCTGATGCCCGGCCCGCTGGAGGCGGTCATGGCGCGCACCCCCGTGGACGCGCCCCCGTAGAGCATGTTGATGGCCGCCACCTCGCTCTCCGCCTGGACGAAGACGCCGCCCACCGCGGGGAGGTACAGGGCCGCCATCTCCACGATCTCGCTTGCCGGGGTGATGGGGTAGCCGTAGTAGGCCCGGCAGCCGGCCAGCAGCGCGGCCTTGACCACCGCCTCGTTGCCCTTGATCAGCCGCGGCTCCATGGCTCAGGCCGCCAGGCGCCGCAGCACGGTGATGGCGCCGGGCTCCGGGCAGACGTAGTAGCAGATGCCGCAGGCGGTGCAGCCCGCCCCGAGATACTCCGCGGGGTGGTAGCCCTGGCGGTTGAGCCCCGCCGCCAGCCGGAGCACCCGCGGTGGGCAGGCCTCGATGCAGAGACCGCAGCCCTTGCACTCCTCCAGGTCGACGGCCACCGCCCCTCGGTCGTGGATCTCTTCCATCGGATCTCCTAGGTTGGCGCCGAGACGGCATCCAGCAGGTGGGCGCGCACTGCGTACTCCATGAGCTCGGCGCGGAAGCTCGGGTGGGCGATGCTGATCAGCGCCTCGGCGCGCTGACGAAGGTTCCGTCCGCGCAGGTGGGCCACCCCGTACTCGGTCACGACATCATGCACATCCGCGCGGCTGGTCACCACCCCCGCGCCGGGGGCGAGGGTGGGCACGATCCGTGAGACGCTGCCCCTCCGGGCGGTCGACGGCAGCGCGATGATGGCCCGGCCTCCCCGGGCTCGCGAGGCGCCCCGGACGAAGTCGAGCTGCCCGCCCACCCCGCTGTAGGGCCGGGTCCCGATCGAGTCCGCGCACACCTGTCCGCTCAGATCGACCTCGATCGCCGAGTTGATGGCGATCATCAGGTCGTTCTGGGCGATGACGAAGGGATCGTTGACATAGCTGGTGCGGTGGAACTCGAACATCGGGTTGTTGTCGATGTAGTCGAGGATGATCCGAGAGCCGAGCACGAACCCGGCCACCACCTTGCCGGGGTGGAGCGTCTTGCGCGCCCCGGTGATCACCCCGGCTTCGATGAGCGGGACCACGCCGTCCGGGCAGAGCTCGCTGTGGATGCCCAGGTCATGGTGGTCGCCCAGCCGGGCGAGCACGGCGCTGGGGAGGGCCCCGATCCCGATCTGGAGGGTGGCGCCGTCCGGGACCATCGCCGCGACGCGCTCCGCCACCCGGATCTGGACGGGGTCCGGGGGTTCCGGCACCAGCTCCCGCAGCGGTCGCGACACCGGGATGATCGCCGTGGCGCGACTGACGTGGAGCTGGGTGTCACCCAGCGCGTGCGGCATCTGATCGTTCATCTCGACGAGCACGCGCGAGGCGTGGCATGCCGCGGTGAGGGTGCAGTCGGGGCCGGTGCCGAGGGTCAGGAAGCCGTCCTCATCCGGGGGCGAGGCCTGAAGCAGCACGACGTCGATGCGCAGCTCGTCGGTGAAGAGGCGTTCGATCTCGCTGAGCGACACCGGGGTGTAGTCGGCGCGCCCCTCGGCCACCGCGGCCCGCACGTTCTCCCCCAGGAACAGGCCGTTGTGGCGCAGGTGGCCGGCGAGATCGGGGCGGAGATACTCGAGCGGACCGAGGGTCATCATGTGGCAGATCTCGACGTCCCGCAGCTCCGCCCCCCGCTCGGCCAGCGCATCCAGCAGCGTCGCCGGGGTCCCGGGGCCTTGCTGCGCCCAGACCCGGTCACCGGGACGGATCAGCTGGACGGCGGCTGCGGCGGTGGCCAGCCGGTCGCGCCACCCCTCCATCCGGTCCACGGCGGCCGCCATCCGGCCGGCGGCACCCGCTGGCTCGCTGATCGTCCGGTCGACTGTCTGCGCTCCGCCGCTGGGCGGTTGAGCGACGCGCCCTATCGATCCGGCGGCGCTTCGGGTTTCCGTGGTGACTCCTCTGAGGGCCCCCCGGTCCTGGAGCAGGTATACACCCAAACCCGCTACGCCTCACCGGGCTGATTGCAACGAAGCTGCTGGGGCCGGATGGCCCCCCAATCCACCGCCGTCGCCTGGCTGGGACCAGACGGTCCCGCCATCCTGCGCGCTCAGCCGGAGGGGGTCAGACGGAGGCCGTACGCACAGACGTAGATGGTGGCGACCCCGACGCGGATGACCCGTTCAGGCGTCCCATAGGTGGCGGAGGGAGCTCGCGGCACGGAACGGCTGGGATCGACGATCACCGCCGTGGGGTCGGGCGGATCCAGGAACCAGCCGGTGGCGGCGTTCAGCAACACCGGGCAGAGGCGGGTGCCAGAGCTCCCGCACTCCGTCACCGGGCGGACGTTCAGCCGGCCCCCGGTCATCCAGGTGGTGACATTGGCCTCCCAGTAATCGGCATAGACGTTCCGCACCCCGGATGCCTCGAGGGCCCGTACCAGGGGCGTCTCCTGGACCGGTGCCGGCAGTCGGGTGGCCGCCAGGGCCCAGGCGTTGGCGCAGGCCAGAGCCGCCACCCCGACCGCGAGCAGGGCCCGGCCCGCCGGTCGCCGGCGCCCCAGCAGGGGAAGCAGGGCGGCTGATGCCAGCAGCAGCGGGGTGAGGTAGCGGAGGGCGCTCAGATCCACCGCGTAGCTGGTGAGGAGGAACGCGGTCAGGTCGGTGACGGCGACCAGGGTCCAGAAGACCAGATGAGCCAGCTCAGGGGCGTCGCGGCCGCTCTGCGCTCGGGGACCGGCAACCGCGCGCCCGGCGTGCACGGCGGTGGCCACCACCGCGGCGCAGACCAGAAGGCCAAGTCCCGTCTCGACGTAGCTCAGCGGGCCGGAGCCCAGCGCGCTGAGGATCCCGCCCAGGGCGATCCCGGTGTCACCCCCCAGGATGTGGAGAGTGTGGAGGGCGGCCCGCAGGCTCGTAAGGTGCACCGGGTTGGGCTGGACCTTGAGCGACAGGGCGCGTGCCACCGCGAGGGTGAGCAGCGCCGAGGCGAATCCGCCGACGGCCGCTGCCACCGTCCCGAACACCAGCGTCGCTCCGCTCCGGTCGCGCACGCGAAGTCCCAGCAGCAGCCCGGTGGCAAGGAACGGCAGCACACCCACCACCGCCAGCAGAGGGTCGGAGACGGCGTCCAGGCCGGTGACCACACCCACGGCGAGCGCCGGGGCGACGATCGCGACCCTGCTCCGCCGCCTCCCCTCGAGGAGGTACGCGGCCAGCCATCCGAGCAGCACCAGGTTGGCGAGCGAGGTGACCCTGCCGGTGGGGGACGCCTCGCTGGCCAGCAGGGCGGGTGCGGCTGCCAGGCTGAGCAGGGCCCCCATGGCGGCCGCCGTCCACCCGCCCAGCCGCCTCAGGGTTGCCGTGAGCAGAAGGGCGCCGGCTGCGTAGACGGCCCAGGTGACGGCCTGGCTGCTCACCGCCCGGTCGGGGAGATGGAGCGCCAGGGCGCTGAGCAAGAGATCGCTGTAGCCGGCGTGGTTGCCCAGGAAGACGGTGCCATGCCCCGGCCTGCTGAGCGCCGTGGCGAGCAGCGGCGCGCTGACGGTGTCGCTGTTCGGAACTGCCTGGGCGAGGAAGGCCGGCAGTCTGATCGCCAGCGCCGCGAGGTAGGCGACCGCCGCCAGGCTGATGGCCATCGCGGCCAGGGCGGCCAGCCACTCCCGGCCGAGCCGGGGGGCCCTCCGGGGCGGGATCTCCCACTCCGAGCGGGCCCGGCTGGCCCGTCGAAACGGCAGCCGGGCGTTGCCCAGCCCGAGGCGGTGGCGGAAGCCGCCCGTCGTCATGCCATCTGGGACCCCCGTCACGTCTCCGGATGGTGCTTGCCTCCGAGGTTACGCTCGCGTCCCTCGAAGGGAGGGCAGCTGAATTGGCGGCCTGGGGAGGAACGACGACCTCCGCCCCGCTTCTCCGGGGCGGCTGACGCCTCCCGCCTGGCCGGGGTGGACGGCGCGGGTCGGTTCGGGTAACGTACAGACGTTCGCATCCAGCCGGGCGG